>NZ_JBIWIV010000007.1:0-321796 GCF_044764825.1 Streptomyces sp. NPDC093598
GCAACACCCTTTAGGGGGTGTCCGCAAAGTCGCGTCGTTCGCCCGGAGGGCGGGCCCCGCGGCGTTCGGTGCGTGCTCTCGGCGTGCCGGGCGGGGACCCGCGTACTGGTTGTACTCGGGTGTTCGCCCGGTGCGGCGAGAGTGCGTGCCGGGCATCGCGGGGCAGGCGGGACTTTGCGGACACCCCCTAGCGGTCACGCCAGCTCCTTCACCAGCAGCTCGAACCTCAGGTCGTCGCGCTGCGGAACGCCGAAGCGCTCGTCGCCGTACGGGAACGGGGTCATCCGCCCCGTACGGCGGTAGCCGCGCCGCTCGTACCAGGCGATGAGGTCCTCGCGCACGGAGATCACGGTCATCTGCATCTCCTTGACGCCCCAGGTCTCGCGGGCCTGCCGCTCCGCCTCGGCAATGATGATCTTGCCGAGTCCCGCGCCCTGGAGCCGGGGGCTGACGGCGAACATCCCGAAGTAGGCGTTCTCGCCCTGGTGCTCCAGCTGGCAGCAGGCGACGATGCGGCCGTCCTGCTCCACGGTCACGAGCCGGCTGTCGGGCGACTTGATGACCTCCAGCACACCCTCCGGGTCGGTCCGCTGCCCCTCTAGGATGTCCGCCTCGGTGGTCCACCCGGCCCGGCTGTCGTCGCCCCGGTACGCCGACTCGATCAGCGCGACCAGTTCGTCCACGTCGGCTTCGGTGGCATCGCGGAAGGTCAGTGCGGTGGCGGCGGTCTCCATGGGCGTGGCTCTCCGTCTTCCTGGCGCGGCTCGGGCAGGGACGAGCGTAACGCCGCCACTAGGCTCCGCTGCATGGTGCATGTACTCAGCAGCCGGATCCTGCTCCGCCCCACCGACCCCGAGCGGTCCCGTGCCTTCTACGGTGAGCAGCTGGGCCTCGCCGTCTACCGCGAGTTCGGCACGGGACCGGAGCGCGGCACGGTCTTCTTCATGGGCGGCGGCTTCCTCGAGGTCTCGGGCCGGTCCGAGACGGCCCCGGCGCCCGCCGTACGGCTGTGGCTGCAGGTCGACGACGTGGCGGCGGCGCAGGAGGAACTGCGGGCCAAAGGCGTGGAGATCGTGCGGCCGCCGGTGAGGGAGCCCTGGGGGCTGGTCGAGATGTGGATCGCGGATCCGGACGGGACGCCGATCGTGCTGGTGGAGGTACCGGCGGACCATCCGATCCGCTATCGGCCGGGCATCTGAGGCCGGCCGGGGCGGTGCTCCCAGCCCCGGTCGGTGCGGGTGAGTTCGCGAAAGCCCGCCCCGGTCAGGAGGGCGAGCATCGCGGTGTCGTCGGCTGATTCGTAGGCGACGAGCCGGTCCACGCCGCACAGCCGGAGCCAGTCGGCGGCCTGGGCGAGCAGCCAGTGCTCCAGGCCGGTGCCGTACCGGAGGTCCACGCCGCACAGCCGGAGCCAGTCGGCGGCCTGGGCGAGCAGCCAGTGCTCCAGGCCGGTGCCGTACCGGGCGGGTTCGATGTGCAGGTTGCCGATGTCGGCGAGGCCCGCGGCGCGGGCGTGGCGTTCCGGGCGGGCCAGGGCCGTGTCAATCTCGACGAAGCCCAGGGCCTTCCCGTCGGCGCGCGCCGTGAAGCGGGTGCCGCACTCCCCCAGCGTGCGCTCGACGGTGACGCCCGGCCGGGGCCCGTGGGCCGGCAGGCCGGCCACCGGGGCGATCAGGATGACCTCGGTGTCCCCGGTGTGCCGGAACCCCGCGCGGTCGTAGAGGGCCCGGATGTGCGGCCAGTTGCGGGGCAGGCCGTGGACGAGCGGGGCGGGCAGTGAGCCGTCGGCGTACCGGACGCGGGCGTTCCAGCGGGCGAACCGGGCCAGGCACGCACCCATCAGCAGGTCCGCGGCCAGGTCGGCGTCCGGCCAGAGGGACGCCGCCGGGCGGTGGACGAACCAGTTGATCTCGGCGGCGTCCCGGTAGTGGTCGCCGACCTCGGCGTCGGCACGGTAGCGCAGCAGATGGGCCGCGGCGACGACGTACTCGCGCTGCTCGGCGACGAGCGTCGTCCGCTCGGCCACCCACGGGTCGGTGATGAACTCGCCGGGCTGCCGCTCGAGGTCGCCGAGGACGGTGTTCACGGAGACGGAGACGCCGGGGACGACGGCCGCCACGTGCATGTTGACCAGGTCGGTCAGCTGGTCGCGGTCGGACCGGCGGAACGGGCGCACCTCGGGCGCGGGCATGGGGTACCTCCGGGCAGGGTGAGGGAGCTGGAGGCCGCCACGCGGTGCGGTACGGGGTGAGGGTACGTCGGGGCCACGGGGGCACACCAGTGGGTTTCCCCGGATGGCAGGGAGCCCGGGAAGCGGCTTAGCGTGCTTCAGGGCGCCCTTCCCTTGGGGCCTGCCCCCGCCGCTCGTGGAAGGAACGCCATGAAGCTCGACGCACCGGTGACCGGCGGCCCCTGCTGGACCGAGCTGGGGACCAGCGATCTGGAAGCGGCCCGGCGGTTCTACACGCGGCTGTTCGGCTGGCGGCCCGAGACGGACGCGCGTCAGGAGGCCGGCGGCTACACCGTCGCGCACCTCGGGGACGCGGCCGTGGCCGCGCTCGCCCCGCTGTACCAGCCGTCGCAGCCGGTCGCCTGGAACGTGTCGTTCGCGGTGACCGACGCGGACGACAGCGCCCGTGCGGTGACCGAGGCGGGCGGGACGCTGCTGTTCGGCCCGATGGACGTGTTCGACGTGGGCCGTTTCGCGGTGGCCGCCGATCCGGGCGGTGCCGTGTTCCAGCTGTGGCAGGCGGGGACCTTCCCGGGCGCCGGGCTGTTCAACGCGCCCGGTTCGCTGGGCTGGGTGGAGCTGATGACGCGGGATCCGAAGGGGGCCGTGGCCTTCTACACCCGGGTGTTCGGCTGGACGGTCGCCCCGTCGGACCGCTACACCCAGTGGGGCATCGACGGCGCGGATTTCGGCGGCATGGTGACGATGGACGACAAGTTCCCGCCCGAGGTACCGGCGCACTGGCTGCCGTATTTCGCCGTTGCGGACGTGGACGACACGACCGCCGTCGTGCAGCGGCACGGCACGGTCCTGATGGTGCCCACCTCCGTGCCCGACGGGCCTCGCATCGCGGTGCTGCGGGACCCGCAGGGGGCGATGTTCGGCGTGTACGGGGCGGACCACGAGTGGTGAGACGCCGGGGTGCGGCGGCCGGCTGCGACTTGCGTTGAAGTGCGCTCCAGCTCCTAGCGTCGTGCGTACGACCTGCCCGGAGGGGACGAGACCGTGCGTTACACACTGTTCGGCAAGACCGGTCTGCGCGTGAGCGAGCTGAGCCTCGGCGCGATGACCATCGGCGACGACTGGGGCTGGGGCGCCGGAAAGGAGGCCAGCGCCCGGATCGTCGACGCCTACGCGGAGGCGGGCGGCAACTTCGTCGACACCGCCAACAACTACACCGACGGCAGCTCGGAACGGATCCTCGGAGAGCTGCTCGAGGGCCGGCGCGACACGTTCGTGCTGGCCAGCAAGTACACCTGCGGGATTCGTGACGGTGACGTCAACGCCGCGGGAAACCACCGCAAGAACCTGGTCCAGTCGGTGGAGGCGAGCCTGCGGCGGATGCGCACCGACCGGCTGGACGTGCTCTGGGTGCACGCCCGGGACAACTTCACACCGGTCGAGGAGGTCATGCGGGCCCTGGACGACCTCGTCCGCACGGGCAAGGTGCTGTACGTCGGTGTCTCGGACTGGCCCGCCTGGGAGATCGCCCAGGCCAACACCCTGGCGGAGTTGCGGGGTTGGACCGCGTTCGCCGGTTCGCAGCTGCGCTACAGCCTGCTGGAACGGACCCCGGAGCGCGAACTGCTGCCGCAGGCCCGGGCGTTCGACCTGGCCGTGCTGGCGTGGGCGCCGCTGGCGGCCGGGAAGCTCACCGGCAAGTACCGCAGGGGCGAGACGGGGCGGCTGGACACCACGGGCGGGGAGGCGGACCCGCGGGAGGAGGCGGTGATCAGCGCCGTGCTGGAGGTCGCCGAGCAGGGCGGCTGGAGTCCGGCCCAGGTCGCGCTCGCCTGGCTGCTGGCCAGGCCGGGCAACGTGGTGCCGATCATCGCGGCGACCAGGGAGAGCCAGCTCGCCGACAATCTGGGCAGCGTCGACGTCCGTCTCGACGCGGACGCCCTCGCCCGGCTCGACGAGGTGAGCGCCGTGCCGCTCGGCTTCCCGCACGACTTCGTCCGTGAGCCTGCCATCACCCGGAACATCTACGGCGACCGCTGGGCGGCCGTGGACGACCGCCGCTCCACGCATCGCCGCACGGTGCACGAGGTGCTCTGAGCGGCGACCGGTCAGGCCCGCAGCACGCCGAGCCGCCCTTCGAGCTGGCTGAGCAACTCCCCCAGCAGGAACGCGAGTTCGCCCTGCTCGGGGCCGTCCAGGCCGGACAGCACGGCGGTCTCGTAGGCGAGCTGGACGGGCAGGATGCCGTCGACGAGGTCGCGTCCGGCGTCGGTGAGGCGGAGGTGGACGACCCGGCGGTCACGGGTGTCCCCGCGCCGTTCGACCAGACCGCGCTCGGTCAGCTGCTTGAGGCGTTTGGTGACGGCGGCCCCCGAGGAGAAGGTCTCCCGGGCCAGCTCCCCGGGCGTCAGCTCGTGCCCGGTACGACGCAGCGCGCCCAGCAGATCGAACTCGGGCCTGCTGAGCCCCGCCCGGCGCAACGGAGCGTCCTCGGCCTGCTGGAGCAGAGCGGCACAGCGGTTGATCCGCCCGATGACCTCCATCGGCCCGGTGTCGAGCCCGGGATGCACGACCCGCCACTGCCGAACGACAGCAGCGACGGTGTCCCCCCGACGCCCGCCGACCGGGTCGGCTCCGGGGCCACCGGCCGGATCGACTCCCGCACTCCCGGCCGGATCGGCTCCGGCGGGGCGGCCGCCGCCCGGGTCCGCTCCGGCCGCCGGGGCGCGAGTCGGGTCCCCGTCGGCCGCCGCTCCCTCTTCGGCCGCCCGTCGCTCGGCAAGGTCACCGCCGGCTGCCTGAGTGCCCTCGGCGGAACCGCCTCCGGACGCGCGGGCCCCCTCAACCGCACCCCCTTCACCCGCCCGGACGTCGGCCGGGTCGCCACCGGCCGCCTGAGCACCACCGGCAAGACTCCCTGACACGTGCGACCCCTCGGCCGAGGCCCCTCCGCCCGCCCGGGCGACCTCGGCCGCCCGCACGTCGGCTGGATCGCCCGCGGCAACGTGCGCACCGTCGGTGAGGCCCCCTCCGGACCTTGCCCCCTCATCGGCCGCCCGTCCCTCCGCCACCGGATCTGCCTCGCCCCCCGCCTGCGGGGTCTGCTGTCCCGCGTCGCTCCCCGTGGGCGATGGTCCTTCGGTCGGCGTCATGGCCGTGCGTCCTCCGTTTCGGTGGCCGGGTCCCGGTCCGGGAGCAGTCCCTGGCGTCGGGCCGTCGCGGCGAGCGTACGGTGTCCGGACTGTTCGGCGAGCACGACCCGCTCCTGGGGCAGGGCCCGCTGCCACCATTCACCGGCCGCGGCGTCGGCGGTGGCGCGCAGGTCGGCCAGGGCGACGGCGAGACCACGACGGGCGGATTCCAGGGCCGCGGTGTCGGGGGCCTGCTCGGCGAGGAGGCGGGCGGCGTGCTCGCGGGCCCGGTCGGCGGTGGTCAGCGCCCGCTCGACGCGGTCGCCCGCACGCCGGTCGGTGACGGCCACGGCCGCGGCGAACCCGACCAGTGCGCCGACGACGGTGTCCACGACCCGCTCCGCCATCAGCGGGCCGGGCGCCTGGTGTCCGGCGAACTCCGTGATGAGCAGGGCCATGGGCGTCACGCAGACGCTGCCGAGCCAGTAGTTCCGGCTGATCAGCACCTCCGCACCGAAGCTGAACGCGAGGCAGCACAGCACGAGCGCCACCGGGCCCAGGTGCGCGAGCGGCACGACGGCCAGGAAGACGAGCACCCCGACGGCGTTGCCCACGACACGCTGGACGGCCCGGCTCCAGGTCAGGGAGATGTTCGCCTGGTAGAGCGAGGCGGCGGTGACCAGCGCCCAGTAGGGCCGGCCGATCCCGAGGGCGAGGGAGGCGTAGCCGGCGAGCGCGCAGCCGACCGCGGTACGCACCGCGAGCGGGGTCAGCGGGCCCAGCCGCGTCCAGAGGGGCCGGGCCGCGTCCGCACCGAGCAGTTCGTCGGCGGCCGCGTCCGGCAGCCCGGCCTCCGGGACGGGCCCCGTGCCACGCAGCGAGCCCGCCCACGCGCGCAGTCGGCCCGCGTCCGCCTCCGCCGGCGCCGCGAGGGCGACCTCGGCGCGGACGACGAGCCGTTCGAGGGCCCGCCGGGTCCCAGAAGGGGCGCTGGTGGACAGCAGCGACTGCCAGGCGGCCCGCACGGCGGCATAACCCGCGGCGCGGGCCCGGGCGTGCCCCTCCCCGGTGCCGCCGGTGTCGGCGTACGCGGCGGCGGCCTTCAGAGCCGCGGCGGTGGCGCGGCGCTCCGGTCCGTGCGGCCGGACGAGCGCGGGCGCCATGCAGACCAGCCAGGCCCAGGCACCCGTCACGGCGGCCAGGGCCAGATGGCCGGGCACCCGGGTGAGGGTCTGGGGCGCGAACAGGGAGGCGGAGCTGACGAAGGTGAGGACGACGTTGCCCGGCGGGCCGACCCCGGTGGCGTCGCACAGGCCCTTGTGCGCGGCGGCCAGCAGCGCGCCGACGGTGACCAGGACGACGGCGCTGTGGGTGAGCGAGGCCGCGACCAGGGCCACGGCGAGCCCGCCGAGCATGCCGAGCACCACCCACAGCAGGGCACCGGCCCGGGCGGCGTACGGACGGTTGTGGGTGTACAGCGCGCACAGGGACCCCGCCATCGCGTACATCACGAGGTCGAGCCGGCCGAGCGCCAGCAGGGTGAGGGCGGGTGGAGCGATCGACGCGACGACGCTCAGCGCGGGCTTGAACCAGATGTCCGAGGGCCTGCCGAGGCGCAGCACCCCCGTCAGCGGGAGACGCCGGGCGGGTGGGGAAGCGGGGAGGGGGGCGAGGGGCGCACTGCTCATGACTGTCAGATTAACAGGTGTTTTACTTGTAAAATACTGACCCTCGCCTGGCGTGCTCCGTCGAATGCTCCCCATGTACATCCCTGCGCTCGCGTGCGCGCCGCATGGCCCGGGCATCGAATTGACCGACCGTCGAACGGGGAGGTGCGCGTGCACGGACCGGCTTCGTCCGGCTGGCTGCTGGTGGCGCTCTGCGCCATGACCGGCGTCTACTGCCTGGCGCGGATGCGCAGCGGCGCCGAGGAGCAGCGCAGCGCCGCGGGCGGTGAGGCGCTGATGGGTTTCGGGATGGCGGCGATGGCCGTGCCGACGGCGGTGTTCACTCCGCCGTCGTGGGCCTGGCCCGTCTACGCGGTGGTGTTCGGGGCGGCGGGCGTCCACGCGCTGTGGGCGGCGCGGGCGGGCGCGCACCATCTTCACCATCTGGTGGGGGCCGCTGCGATGGTCTACATGTCCGTCGTCATGGCAGGCTCCCCCGGACACGCGCACGGTCGGGACGGGTCGGGAGTCCCGCTCCTGACCGGGGCGCTGCTGCTCTACTTCGCCGGGTACGTGCTGCTGACCGGCGTCCGCCTGGTGCCGGTCGCCGCCGTGGCCGGGGGCGGCGGTCCCGCCGGGTGGGGTGACCGGCCGGAACTGGCGCGGGCCTGCCGGCTGTCCATGGGGATCGCGATGGTGGCGATGCTGCTGACGTTGTGAGCGGGACCGGCCCCACCCCTCCAACGGATCCGTTGCCTGCGTCACTTCGACGCCACAAGTCGTACCCCTGAGCAGGGCCGCGCTCATAGGCTGCCCCCATGATGCTCACCGCCGTGCTGCTGCTGCTCGGCGCCCTGACCGCCGTCGTCGCCCCCCGGCTGCTCGCGCGGGCGGAGTGGCCGGACCGTGAGCCGGTGGTGGCGCTGTGGGTGTGGCAGTGCGTGGTGGCGGCCGTCCTCGTGTGCTGTGCCCTGGCGATGACGCTCAGCGCGGCGGCGGCCTGGCACGCGGTCGGCGGGCACCTTTTCGCGACGGCCCCCCGGGCGGTCGTCGAGGCGTACGCGCTCGGCACGGCGGGCCCCTGGGCGGCGACCACCGCGGTAGCGCTGGCCGGCGGCGGACTGTGGAGCGCGGCGATGCTGGTCCGCGAGGTCGGCCGGGCCCGCGCCCGGCGCCGTCGTCGGCGTGCCGATCTGCTGGTCCGGGCTCCGCTGCTGCCGGGTGAGGTGGCCGTCTCCGGCCGGCTCGTCGTCCTGGAGAGCGAGCGGCCCGAGGCCTGGTGGCAGCCCGGCACTCCCCCGCAACTGGTCGTCACGACGGCCGCGTTGCGCCGGCTGAAGGGGCGGCAGCTGGACGCCGTCCTCGCCCATGAGCAGGGCCACGCCCGGGCGCGGCACGACTGGCTGCTGAACTGCTCCTCGGCGCTGGCCGGCGGTTTCCCGCAGGTGCCGGTGTTCGCCGCGTTCTGCGACGAGATGCACCGCTTGGTCGAACTCGCCGCCGATGACACGGCGTCACGCCGTTTCGGCCGTCTGACCACGGCCCTTGCTCTGGTCGAACTGAACGAGCACCGCGGCGTGTTCGGCCCCTGCCCGACACCGCAGGCCCATGTCCCGGCCCGGGTGCACCGGTTGCTCACTCCCCCGGACCGGTTGACCGCGGCCCGGCGCCTGCGGCTGACGGCGGCGGCCGCGCTGGTGCCCGTGGTGCCGATCCTGGTGGCGTTCGTACCGGGGCTGCGGGCGCTGGGGTAGCCGGGGCGCCCGGGCACCCTCCGGCGGACAGCGCATGGCCGAAGCATGTCGCCGCGATGACGGAAGATCGTCCCTTACTGGATCCGGACCCCCCGGTTCGGCGAGGATCGCTGTATGCACACCTCGTCCGTCGACTCCCCGCCCCGTCCGGAGCACCGCACCACCGCCGGTCTCGCCGGTGTCCTGGCCCTGTGCTCGGCTCTGCTGCTGACCCTCGTCGCGGCCAGATGGAGCCCGTTGATCAGCGCGGACGGGAACATCGCCGACACCACCCACCGCTGGGCGGTGGACGAACCGGCCCTCACCCAGGCGTGCCGCATCCTCACGGACTGGGTGTGGGATCCGTGGACGATGCGTCTGCTCTGCGCGGCCGTCGTCGTGTGGCTGGTGGTGCGGTTGGCGGCGCGCTGGACGGCGGTGTGGCTGGCGCTGGCCGTCGCGCTGGGCACGCTGCTGCAACAGGGCATCAAGGCCGCGGTGGACCGTCCGCGCCCGGTCTGGCCCGACCCCGTCGACTCGGCCCACTACGCGGCGTTCCCGTCGGGCCACGCCATGACCGCCACGGTGGTGTGCGGACTGCTGCTGTGGCTCCTGCACCGGTACGGCGTCGGCCGGGCCGTGTGGCGTTCGGCCCTGGCCGTGGCCGTCGTCTCCGTGGTCGGGGTCGGGCTGACCCGCATCTGGCTCGGCGTCCACTGGCCGTCGGACGTGCTGGGCGGCTGGCTGCTCGGCACGATGGTGGTGGCCTTGGCGGTGTGGGTGCACCGGCGCTGGCAGCCCTGAACCCGGGGCTGCCTCACTGGTCTTCCCGCGCGACCCGGCCCGGCCTCGTAGGATCGCCGCATGACGGCCGTGCTCTTCGACTTCTCCGGAACCCTCTTCCGTGTCGAGTCCACCGACTCCTGGCTGCGTGGCGCCCTGGCCGGGACCGATGTCCGGCTCGCGGACGCCGAGTTGGCCGCCGCGGCGCTGGCGCTGGAGGCGGTCGGGGCGCTGCCCGGCGGCGGCGACCCCGCACGGGTACCGGAAGGGCTGGCCGGCACCTGGCTGATCCGGGACCAGAGCGCCGCCCTGCACCGGGCCGCCTACACCGGCCTCTCCCGGCAGGTCCCGCTGCCCGACCCGGCGCTGCACGACGCGCTGTACGACCGCTACATGACCCCGGCCGCGTGGGCCCCCTACCCGGACGCCGTCGAGGTGCTGCGCGCGCTGCGGGAGCGGGGCGTCCCCGTCGGGGTGGTCAGCAACATCGGCTGGGACCTGCGGCCGGTCTTCCGCGCGCACGGCCTGGATCCCTACATCGACGCGTACGTCCTGTCGTACGAGCACGGCGTCCAGAAGCCCGACCCGCGGCTGTTCGCCACCGCCTGCGAGGCGCTCGGCGCCGATCCGCGCACGACCCTCATGGTCGGCGACGACCGGCGGGCGGACGGCGGCGCCACTGCCCTGGGATGCAGGGTGCACTTCGTGGACCACCTGCCGACGGCCGACCGGCCGGACGGGCTGCGGCCGGTCCTGGATCTGGTGAGCTGAGCCGGGCACGCCGTCCGCGGAGACGCTGACCCGCACAGAAGGTAGCCCGAGGCCACCACCAGGGCCGACTGCTCGCCCACCTCGGACGATCCCCCGCATCGCCCGAGGCAGACGGCATCGCCGACCCAGACCCTCAGGGTCGTGGCCGACGCTCTGAGTATAGTTGGCTGGCAGCCAGTCAACACAGGAGTTACAGCATGTCCCCGCGTAGCGCCTCGGTCAATGAAGAGTTGCGGCGGCGTTCCCGGGAGCGACTCCTTCAGGCGGCGGTCGAACTCGTGGGCGAACGCGGTTACGACGCCACCACGCTCGGCGACATCGCGGACAGAGCGGGCTCGGCCCGCGGTCTGGTGTCGTACTACTTCCCCGGCAAGCGCCAGCTGGTGCAGTCCGCCGTGCACCGGCTGATGCACCGCACGCTGGAGGAGGCGCTGGAGCGTGAGCCGCGCACCGAGGACGGCCGGGAGCGGATGGCCCGGGCCATCGACGCGATCCTGGGACTGGCCCGGGACCGGCCCGTGCTGATGCGCCAGCACATGGCGGGGATCCTTCAGGCCGAGGGGTTCATGCAATGCCCGGAGCAGCGGCGCCTGGCGGAGCTCCTGAGGGACACCATGGCCCGGCACGGGTCGCCGGACGTCGACAGCGACTACCCGATGATGCGCGCCCTGCTGATGGGCTCCGTGTACGCGGCCGTGGTGCCGGGGGCGCCGATGCCGGTGCCGGTGCTGCGGGCGGAGCTGTTCAAGCGCTACCGGCTCGACTGGGAGCTGGGACTCCCGCCGGAGACCGGAGCCTCCGGCGGGAGGGGCGACAAGGATCTGTCGCGGTTCTTCGCGACCGGGGCCGCACCGGAGTGCGGTCCGCGGGGTCAGTCGAAGTAGTCCGGCTGGGTCTGCACGTTGAGCTCACGCTGGTGGACCCAGCGGGCCGGGTCCGTACGCCGGTCGTCGATCTTCAGGACGTCGAAGCCCCGGGCGTACTCGTTCGAGTAGATGTAGCCGTTGTAGTAGTACGCCGACCACGAGCCGCCCGACTTGATGGTGTCGGTGGTCAGCGGGCCGCGGTCGAAGTAGGCGATCTCCTTCGGTTCGGCCGAGTCGGTGAAGTCCCAGACGGAGACGCCGCCCTGGTACCAGGCCTGGACCATGATGTCCTTGCCCTTGACCGGGATCAGCGAGCCGTTGTGGGCGACGCAGTTCTCGGTGTCCGCCTGGTGGCGGGGGATCTTGAAGTAGCTGCGGAAGACGAGCTTGCGCTTGTCGCCCTTGCCGACGATGTCGTAGATGCCGTCGGCGCCACGGTCCGGGCCGATCTCCGCGTTGCAGGTGGCCGCGCCGCCGCCGCCCAACTCGTCGGTGTAGACGACCTTGTTCGCCTTCTGGTTGAAGGTCGCCGAGTGCCAGAACGCGAAGTTCACGTTGTCCTGCACACGGTCGATGACCTTCGGGCGCTCCGGGTCCTTGATGGAGAACAGGATGCCGTCGCCCATGCAGGCGCCCGCGGCCAGGTCCTTCGACGGCAGCACGGTGATGTCGTGGCAGCCGGTGGTCTTGGACACGCCCGGGTTGGTGGGTCCGCCCGGGTTGCCGCCGCCGTCCGGCCCCTCACCGGGGAACAGCACGGGGAAGCCCACGACCTTCGCCTTCTCGGGGGCGCTGCGCGGCACCTTGATGACGGAGATGCCGTCGTGCGGCGGCTGGCAGTCGGGGTAGGCGGCGTTCGGCGAGTACGAGGACACGTACACGTACACGTTGCGGCGCTCGGGCACCAGCGTGTGGGTGTGCGACCCGCAGGCGGTCTCGACGGCGGCGACGTACCTCGGGTTGCGCTTGTCGCTGATGTCGAAGACCTTCATGCCCTCCCACGAGGACTTCTCGGTCGCCGGCTGGGTGGTGCTGGAGCAACTGCTGTCGCTGCGCGAGGAGTCGGTGGACAGGAACAGCAGGTTGCCGGAGACGGAGATGTCGTTCTGCGAGCCGGGGCACAGCACCTGGGCGACGGTCTTCGGCGCCTTGGGGTTGCTGATGTCGAAGATGCGGAAGCCGTCGTAGTTGCCCGCGAACGCGTACCTGCCCTGGAAGGCGAGGTCCGAGTTCGTGCCCTGCAGCACGTCCTTGGGGACGTGGGCCAGGTGCTGGATGTTGTCCGAGTGGACGATCTCGTCCTGGCCGGGTATCTCGCCGCTCTCGATGGCCTCACGGACCTCGGCCTGAGCGCTCTTGGAGACCTTCTTCGGCGCGGGCGGCGCATCCCCCGGGTCGGGGGTGGCCCCTGCCGGTGCCGCTGTGAGGAGCGCGGCCAGCAGCCCAGCGGCGGCAGCGGCAACTCCCAGACGTCTGCGGCGCGTTCTGCGGTCGTTCAACAGGATCACTGTTTTCCTCCCTGGTTCCGTTCACTGCGGAACGGTTCACGCACCACGCAGTATCGTCTTCGCCATGCACATACCAATAGAGGGCAACAGAATCGCAATGAAGTTTTTTGATCACTGACCCGCGGAAGCGTGCCAGTACGTCGTCCGCAACTCGAGGTGCGTTCCAACCCGTTCGTCCCAGGAGGTCGTTGTGCTCTTCCGCCGTGCGTCTCGGGCGTCCGCCGTCACGACGGGGCTGGTCGCCCTGGTCGTGCTCGCGGCCGGGGGCTGTGACTCCGGCCCGGACCGGAAGCCCGCCGACGCGGACGGGCCCGCTGTGATCGCCCCGGGTGAGCCCGGCGAGGCGAACCGCACCCTGTCCGCCGAGGAGGCCGCAGACCGGCGCTCGGAGAACGACTCCCCCAACTCGGCCGACGTCTCCTACGTCCGCATGATGATCGAGCATCACGCCCAGGCCCTCGTGATGACGGAACTCGTCCCGGAGCGCGCCGAGTCGAAGGGCGTGCGGCGGATCGCCGAGCGCATCGCGGCCGGCCAGAAGCCCGAGATCGAGGCGATGAAGGGCTGGCTGAAGTCGTACAAGAAGCCGCTGAAGGCCGAGCGGCACGAGCACGCCACGATGCCCGGCATGGCCACCGAGGCCCAGCTGAAGAAGCTCCGCGCGGCCGAGGGCAAGGCGTTCGACCGCCTCTTCCTGACGCTGATGGCCACCCATCACCAGGGTGCGATCACCATGGCGACGGATGTGAAGGGGCAGGGCAACAACATCCGCGTCGAGGAGATGGCCGACGAGGTGATCGCGCAGCAGACGAGCGAGATCACCAGGATGCGGAACATGCTCTGAACCCGCCTGGACCGGGCCTGGGCGGTATGAGCTGGCCGCCGGCGATCACTTGATCGCGTTCAGCGCCGGGCGCGGCGCGGCGACAGCAGGCCCGCGTCCCGGGCCTGGCCGATCAGCCTGAGCGACGTACGGCGGCTGTGCCCGGTCGCGCCCATCACGGCGAGAACCGGGTCGGCGCCGTCCCGCTGGGCCGCGCGGTACTCCCGCGCCACCAGCAGCCGCCCCTCCGCGCCGCGCGGCCAGGCAGGCCGGGCACGGCGCCCCTCGCCCGCGCAGCCGTCGGGCCCGAGCCCGGTACCGCAGGCCTCTGCCACCGACTCCTCGATCCAGTCGGCGAGCACGGCCAGGTCGTCGAGGGACAGCGCGGGCTGGGCCCGTACCTCCTCGACGCCGACGCATCCGCCGCCCACGACGGCCAGCGCGTCGACACGGGCGCCGTCCGCGAAAGCCAGCCGGAACTCGAACCACCGGGTGGCGTCCTCGTTCTCCCGCACTTCCCACGCGGGGCGCACGGACACCGCACCGTCCGCCGGAGAGCGATCAGAAAGATTCAGAAAGGATGCTTCCAGCACACACTGAACGTAACCGCATGATCACATCCCCTATAGATCGGACACGCGCCGGGGGTGGCGCACTGCACCCTGTCAGCGGAGCCCTGCCGGTGCGATGCTGGAGGCGTCAGCGCCCTCCTGAGATCCGTCGGATCCCCCGGGTAAGGAGTTCCGCCGTGCTGCGAGTCGCCGTCGTAGGCTCCGGGCCGAGCGGGTGCTACACCGCCCAGAGCCTCGTCCAGCTGGACTCCGAGGTGTGCGTCGACGTCCTGGACCGGCTGCCGTGCCCGTACGGCCTCGTCCGCTACGGCGTGGCACCCGACCACGAGAAGATCAAGTCACTGCAGAACAATCTGCGCGCGATCCTCGAGCACGACCGGGTCAGGTTCCTCGGCGGCGTGCAGATCGGCCCCGCCGGGGTGACCGTCGCGCGGCTGAGGGAGCTCTACCACGCGGTGGTGTACTGCGTGGGCGCCGCCACCGACCGGCATCTGGGCATCCCCGGCGAGGACCTGCCGGGGAGCTGGTCGGCGACGCAGTTCGTGTCCTGGTACAGCGCCCATCCGGACGCCGTGGACGCCGGTTTCCTGCGGGACGCCCGGTCGGCCGTGGTCATCGGCGTGGGGAACGTCGCCGTCGACGTCACGCGGATGCTGGCCCGGGGACCGGCCGAGCTCACCCCGACCGACATGCCGCAGGCGGCCCTGGCCACCCTGGGGGCGAGCCGGGTGACCGAGATCCACATGGTGGGCCGGCGCGGCCCGTCCCAGGCCCGGTTCACCACCAAGGAGCTGCGCGAGCTGGGCACCCTGCCGGAGACCGACGTCGTCGTGGACCCGGCGGAGTTGGCCCTGGACCCGGGGTACACGGACCCGTCCGCGCTGCCCGCTGCGCAGCGCCGCAACGTGGAGGTGCTGCGCGGCTGGGCCGAGGCGCCCCCGAAGGGCGCCCCGCGCCGCATCCACCTCCGGTTCTTCCTCCGCCCGGCCGAACTGCTCGCCGAGCGGGGCCACGTGGGCGCGGCGCGTTTCGAGCGGACCGCCCCGGACGGCCACGGCGGCGTGACGGGCACGGGCCGCCACGAGGACATCGAGGGGCAGCTCGTCCTGCGCTCGGTGGGCTACCGCGGAGTCCCCCTGGAGGGCCTTCCGTTCGACCCGGCCACCGGCACCGTCCCGAACCTGTCCGGCCGCATCCTGCGGGACGGCGTCGTCACCCCCGGCGAGTACGTGGCGGGCTGGATCAAGCGCGGCCCCACGGGCGTCATCGGCACGAACCGCCCCTGCGCGAAGGAGACGGCGACGTCACTGCTGGAGGACGCCCCGGCACTCGCCCTGCGGGCGGTCCCCGACGACCCGCTCCCCGCCCTGCGCGCCGAGGGAACCGATCCGATCGAATGGCGGGGCTGGCAGTCGATCGAGCGAGCGGAGGCGGAACTGGGAGCGTCACTGGGCCGCGGAGTGGTCAAGCTCCCGGACTGGCAGTCCCTGCTGAACGCCGCGGCGGGCAGGACCCTTTAGGGGCACGGGGCCGCATCACACACCCGGGCGGACGGCCTGCCGGGCAGCCGCATCGAGAAGAGCACCCATGAGCCCCGGGAACAACTGATCGAGCTCATCCCGCCGCAGTCCGTTCATCTTGGCCGTCCCCCGGTACACCTGCCGAATCACCCCACTCTCCCGCAGCACCCTGAAATGGTGCGTGGTGGTCGACTTGGTGACGGGCAGCTCGAAGTCCGAGCAGGACAACTCGCCACTCGCACCGGCGAGCTCCCGCACGATCCGCAACCGCATCGGATCCGAGAGCGCGTGCAGCACCCCCTCCAGCCGGATCTCGTCACGCGCGGGATGCGGCAGGTCTCGACTGCTGACGGCGGGGGACGTCACGGCGGCTCCACTTCCTCGGGAACTCCCATAGTACGAGAACCCTCGTAGTTTGACATCCACCGTACTACGACACCTATCGTATGAGTCGACATCGGCCCCGTGACGAATGGAGTCCGCCGTGACCGCGCTCTTCGAGCCCTACCACCTGCGCGAGCTGACGATCCCGAACCGCGTGTGGATGCCCCCGATGTGCCAGTACTCGGCGGCGCCGGAGGGCCCGGAGACCGGGGTCCCCACCGACTGGCACTTCGCGCACTACGCCGCCCGCGCCACCGGCGGCACGGGTCTGATCATCGTCGAGGCCACCGCGGTGTCCCCGCAGGGCCGCATCTCCCCCTACGACCTCGGCATCTGGAACGACACACAGGCCGAGGCGTTCCGCCGCATCACCCGCTTCCTCACCGCGCAGGGCACGGTGCCGGCGATCCAGCTGGCCCACGCCGGCCGCAAGGCATCGACGGACCGCCCCTGGAAGGGCGGCGCCCCGGTCGGCCCGGACGCCCACGGCTGGGACTCGGTCGCCCCGAGTCCGCTCGCGTTCGACGACAGGCACCCGGCCCCGGCCGAGCTGACGGCCGACCAGATCAACGAGGTCGTGGAGCAGTTCGCCGCCGCGGCCCGCCGCGCGCTCGCCGCCGGCTTCGAGGTCGCCGAGATCCACGGCGCCCACGGCTACCTGATCAACGAGTTCCTCTCCCCGCACTCCAACCACCGCACCGACGCCTACGGCGGCTCGTACGAGAACCGCACCCGTTTCGCCCTCGAAGTCGTCGACGCCGTACGGGAAGTCTGGCCGGACGACAAGCCGCTGTTCTTCCGCATCTCGGCGACCGAATGGCTCGAGGACGGCGGCTGGACCGCGGACGACACGGTCCGGTTCGCCACCGACCTGCGGGCCCACGGCATCGACCTGCTGGACGTGTCCAGCGGCGGCAACGCCTCCGGCGTCCGTATCCCCACCGGCCCCGGCTACCAGGTGCCCTTCGCCGCCCGGGTGAAGAACGAGACGGCCCTGCCGGTCGCCGCGGTCGGGCTCATCACCGACGTCGAGCAGGCCGAGAAGATCCTGGCCAACGGCGAGGCGGACGCGGTCCTGCTGGGCCGCGAGCTGCTGCGCAACCCCTCGTGGGCGCGGCTCGCCGCCCGCGAACTCGGCGGCGAGGTGCGGGTGCCGGACCAGTACCACCGGTCGGTCTGATCCGGCCGTCCGATCCGGCACTCGCCGGCATACGTCAACCGGACGCGCACGCCGTCCCGTTGAGCGTGAACGCGGCCGGAGCGGCGCTGTCGCCGCCGTGACCGGCCTGGTAGCCGATGCTCACGCTCGCGCCCGGCGCGATGGTGCCGTTGTACGAGACGTTGGTGGCGGTGACCGCCCCGGACGACGGCGTGTAGGTGGCGCCCCAGCCGCCCGTGACCGTCTGCCCCGCGGGCAGCGTGAAGCCGAGCTTCCAGCCGTTGACGGTGGTCGTGCCGGTGTTGGTGAGGGTCACGGTGGCGGTCAGGCCGGTGTTCCAGGCGTTCACCGAGGCCGTCACCTTGCAGGCGCCGGGCTGGGGCTGGGGGGCCGGGCCGGAGCCGTCCAGGCCGAAGAAGGTGAGCACGCGGGACGCCATGCCCTGGGCGTACAGGTTGTGGCCGACGCCCTGAAGGCTGACGGCCTCCACGGGGGCCCGGTCACCCGTGCCTCCGTAGCGGGTGCGGGTCCAGCCGGACTGAGGGGTGTCGGTGACGGTGGGCGTCCGGCTCACGCCCTGCACGTCGGTCCACTGCTTGATCTGCTCCCCGAAGTTGGGGTAGCGCAGGACGTCGTCCTGGGTGCCGTGCCAGATCTGCATCCGGGGGCGGGGCCCTGTGTAACCGGGATACGCGCCCCGGACCAGGTCGCCCCACTCCTTCGGGGTGTGGGTGACCGTGCCGCCCGAGCAGGCGCTGTTCCACTCGGAGCCGTCGGCGGTGGCGAAGCAGCCGAACGGGACGCCCGAGAAGGCGGCGCCCGCCGCGAACACGTCCGGGTAGTCCCCGAGCAGAACGTTCGTCATCATCGCGCCGGAGGAGATGCCCGTGGCGAAGACCCGGCCGGTGTCCGCGTCGTAGGTGCGGGCGACCCAGTCGATCATGGACTTGATGCCGACGGGGTCGCTGCCGCCGCCGCGGCGCAGGGCCTGGGGCGAGGAGACGTCGAAGCACTTGCTGCTGCGGGTGACGGACGGGTAGAGCACGATGAACCCGTACCGGTCGGCCAGCGTGTCGTACTCGGTGCCGTTGTACATGTCCGGGCCCGAGCCGGTGCACCAGTGCACGGCCACCACGACCGCCGGCTTCGGGGTCACGTTCTCCGGTACGTACAGGTACATGCGCAGGCTGCTGGGATTGGTACCGAAGTTCGTGACCTCCGTGAGGGCCGCGGCGGGTACCGCCCCCTCGCGGGCGGAATCGCGGGCGGGCTCGCCGGCGGCGGCTGCGGGTGCGGCGAGCGCGGTAGCCGCGAGTAACGGCAGCAGAGCGGCGAGGAGAGCGAGGAGAATCGACCGCAGGAATCTTCTCGCCGTGGGGTGGGGGGTGGCAGACACGTCCGGGTCCCTTCCGTTGCGGGGTGCGGCTCGCAGGACGTACGTACGGGCGCTTCGGCGAAGGGGAGCTCGTCCGGCTCAGCGCGCGGAGTTCTCCTTCGGCATGGTGGCATGGACATGGCTGGCATGGAAGCGCTCCCACGCACCGTCGCCGTGACCAGGACCGGCCGAATACGTTCTGCGCGAGGCGTTGACTAGAAAGCGCTTGCCCTCTACGTTCCGTTCAACAGTGTGACCCGCTGGCACTGAAGAGCCGTACGCAGACCGCCTAGCGGGCAGCATGGCGAACATAGTTCATGTATGTGACCTCGCTCCACGCAGGCACCCCCACAGGACGCACGACACCGGAAGGCCCTGACCCTCATCCGCCCCCACGACAGAAGGAATCGGGACATGACTTCTGCGACACGTCCGCGCGCCCGCCGGCGCGCGCTGACCGGCGCACTGGCCACACTCGGCCTGTCATTTGGCATGATCATGACTACCAACGCGCCCACGGCGAGCGCCGCGACCTGGCCGACCCCCAACGGCAGCCAGGGGACCTCCTCCACCATCTCCGTGTCCGGCACCAAGGACTACGGGATGAAGCGGTACTACGGCACCGGGGCCCTGGCCGGTGACGGCCAGGAGGAGGGCCAGGACCCGATCTTCAAGCTCGCAAACGGCGCGGTGCTGAAGAACGTCATCCTCGGCGCCCCCGCGGCCGACGGCATCCACTGCGAGGGCAGCTGCACGCTGCAGAACGTCTGGTGGGAGGACGTCGGCGAGGACGCCGCCACCTTCCGCGGCGGCAACGGCGCCACCTACCAGGTGATCGGCGGCGGCGCGAAGAAGGCGGCGGACAAGGTCTTCCAGCACAACGGCGGTGGCACGCTGACCATCTCCAACTTC
Source organism: Streptomyces sp. NPDC093598 (assembly GCF_044764825.1). Taxonomy (NCBI): domain Bacteria; kingdom Bacillati; phylum Actinomycetota; class Actinomycetes; order Kitasatosporales; family Streptomycetaceae; genus Streptomyces; species Streptomyces sp. NPDC093598. Next base: position 19,396 of record NZ_JBIWIV010000007.1, read on the forward strand.
GCGGTGCAGGAGTTCAAGACGCTCTACCGCTCCTGCGGTGACTGCTCCACGCAGTACACACGCAAGGTCAACCTCAACACCGTCGACGTGACCGGCACCGGCACCACCGCGCGGCTCGTCGGCATCAACGTCAACCGCAACGACGTGGCGACGCTGCGGAACATCACGATCCGCAACGACTCCGGCCGCAAGGTCGTCCCCTGCCAGAAGTACAACAACAACACCGCCGTCGGCTCGGGACCCGACAGCAAGAACTGTCTCTACTCCGCCTCGGACATCGTCTACAGGTAGTCCGGGCCGACAGTCCCCCCACGGTGAAGGCGGCCGTGCGGAGCGTCCCGGCGGGCGCTGCGCACGGCCGTCCGCGTCATGCGCCGCGCACGCGCGCGCGTACCTCCCCGATCAGCTCCCGCTGGTAGCCGGTGTAGGCGACGCGCAGTTCGGTGCCGGGCCAGTCGCCGGGCAGGAGTCCGGGCGGCAGCACAGGGTCGGCCAGCAGGTGCCGTACGACGGCGGCGAAGGCGGTCAGGCGGTCGGCGGGCCGGGAGGAGCCGGCGACGTGGGCGAGCAGGGCCCGGGCCGTGGCGGACCAGGCGTCCAGCGGCCACAGGGTTTCGGCCCATTCGCCTGGGGGCCGGTCGGGGCGGGCCGTGCAGCGCTGGACCACCTGGTCCAGATCGCCGGGAAGAGTGCGGGTGAGGTTGGCGGGACGGAGCCAGACACCCTCGCGGAGTTCGGCCAGCCGGAGGCCGGTCAGCCGGGCGCGCAGGTCGGCACGTTCGGCGGGCCCACGTCCCGTCGCGGTGATCACGACCATCTCCCAGTCGCCGTCCCACGCGCGCGTGCGGGGGTGCACGGCGTCGTCCTGGCGGCGCTGGCGTTCCAGCAGCCGGTCGCTGAGGCGGTAGCCGCCGGCCGTGCGCCGCAGGTCACCGGCGGCCACCATCCGGCTCAGCGCCGCCCGCAGCGTGGAGCCGCCGACGTCGAAGCCCTCGACGAGCGGCACCAGCTCCCTGACCGGCAGCTCGGGGGGATGCGCCCCGAGCAGCAGGCTCAGCACGACCGACCGCGCGGACAGCGGGCGCAGATCGAGCGCGCCGGACCGCGCCGGAACGTTCCTCGGCATGGTCACGTACTGTACGCGGCGGCTATCGATGTTGCAGTATTGCTGCGATCGCAGCCAAAGTGCAACACTCGGCATATGGTCTCGACACGCGACGGACAGCGGGCGCAGGGCGGACCCGCCACGCACGACGTCACCAACCAGGCCCCGCCCCTCTCCCCCTACGACGCCTCCGACGACACGGCCCTGCTGGAGGGCCTGCGGCGGGAGGGCGCCGGATGGGCCGAGGAGGACCTGCGGCGGCTCGGCCGGCAGGCCGGCAGCGTCCAGGCGCAGGAGTGGGCCGATCTCGCCAACCGCCATGAGCCGGAGCTGCGCACGCACGACCGGTACGGCAACCGTGTCGACGAGGTCGAGTTCCATCCCGGCTGGCACCACCTGATGCGCACGGCGGTCGCCGAAGGACTGGCCGCGTCGCCCTGGGCGGACGACCGGCCCGGCGCCCATGTCGTCAGGACCGCTGGCGGACTGGTCTGGGGGCACACGGAGGCCGGGCACGGCTGCCCCACGTCGATGACCTACGCGGCCGTCCCCGCGCTGCGCAGGCAGCCGGAGCTGGCGAAGCTCTACGAACCGCTGCTGACGAGCCGGGAGTACGACCCCGTCCTGCGGGAGCCCATGCAGAAGCGCGGGCTGCTGGCGGGCATGGGGATGACCGAGAAGCAGGGCGGCTCCGACGTCCGGACGAACACCACGACGGCCACACCGACGGCCGAATGCGGGGTGTACACGCTGCGCGGGCACAAGTGGTTCACCTCGGCGCCGATGTGCGACGTGTTCCTCGTGCTGGCGCAAGCCCCGGGCGGACTGTCGTGCTTCCTGGTACCGCGCGTGCTGCCCGACGGCACCCGCAACACCTTCCGGATCCAGCGGCTGAAGGACAAGCTGGGCAACCGGTCCAACGCCTCCTCCGAGCCCGAGTTCGACGGGACCGTGGCCTGGCTGGTCGGCCCCGAGGGGCAGGGCGTCAAGACCATCATCGAGATGGTCAACTGCACGCGGCTGGACTGCGTGATGATGTCGGCGGCGCTGATGCGCAAGTCCCTCGTCGAGGCGGGGCATCATGCGCGCCACCGCAGGGCGTTCGGCGCACGGCTCGTGGACCAGCCGCTGATGCGCAACGTTCTCGCCGATCTGGCGCTGGAGTCCGAGGCCGCCACGACGCTCACCCTGCGGCTGGCCGGGGCGGCCGACCGGGCGATCCGCGGAGACGATGTGGACGGGGGCGAGGCCGCGTTCCGCCGGATCGCGACCGCCGTCGGCAAGTACTGGGTGACCAAACGGGGTCCGGCCTTCACCGCGGAGGCCCTGGAGTGCCTCGGCGGCAACGGCTACGTCGAGGACTCGGGCATGCCCCGGCACTACCGCGAGGCTCCCCTGCTGTCGATCTGGGAGGGCTCGGGAAACGTCAACGCCCTCGACGTGCTGCGGGCGCTGAGCCGCGAAGCGGACACCGCCGAGGCCCTGTTCGGCGAGCTCGCCCTCGCCCGGGGCGCGGACGCCCGGCTGGACGCGGCCGTGACGCGGCTCAAGGCGGGGCTGTCCGAGGCGTCGCAGACGACGGCACGCCGTCTCGTGGAGCAGATGGCGCTGGCACTCCAGGCCTCCCTCCTCGTCCGACACGCCCCGCCGGCGATCGCCGACGCGTTCTGCGCGACGCGGCTCGGGGGTGACTGGGGGCACGCGTTCGGGACGCTGCCGCAGACGGCGGGCCTGGACACCATCGTGGAGCGGGCGCTGCCCGACGGGGGCCGAGGAGCCGGGTCGGGCTGACCGGCCTGAGCGGGCCGGCCCGCACCGGGTGGCGTGACCCGTCCTGGACGGCCGACTCGAACTCAAGCCATCGTGCGCACAGTTCGCGCACAGTCATCTCCCGACTCCGCTTCGTTGTCAGTGCCGTGGTGCAGACTCCCCGTCAGTTGGCACTTCGCCTGGGGAGGACAACGTGTTCAGGGGGATCGACGAGGTCGACTGGGCCTCGCTGCGCCATGCGTACGGCAGCGCGGAGGACGTGCCCGGATTACTGCGGGGACTGGCCTCCGCCGACCCGGCCGAGCGACAGACCGCGCTCGACGGGATGTACGGCGCCGTGCACCACCAGGGCGACGTGTACGACTCGACGCTCGCCTGTGTTCCGTTTCTCCTCGCGCTCGCCGTCAGCGAGGAGGTGCCGGACCGGGCGGGAGTGGTGGAACTCCTCGTCAGTATCGGCGACATCGGTGGTCCGGCCCACGATCTCGCGGCGAGAGCCCGTGCGGTCCTGCGCGCGCGTGCCGATGTCTTCGTCCGGCTGGCGGGGGACGCTGACGCCGGAGTGCGCCGGGCGGTGCCCGGGGCACTCGTGCGGTTCCTCGACCGACCGTCGCGGGTGCTCGCCCTGTTGCGGGAGCGGCTCACCGCGGAGCGGGACGACCCGGTCCTGCTCGCGCTGGCGGAGAGCCTCGGCCTGTTCGTGCAGCGGTACCGCCTGACCGACGCCGTCCACGCCGCCGAGGCGGTGCGCCTGCTGACCGAGCTGAGCGAGCCCCCTTACGGACCCGGTCTCCGGCTCGCCGCACTCGGCCAGCTCGCGGGATGTGCCCCGGAGTTGCTCCCCGCCGGCCTCGTGCCGACCGTCGTCCGCCTGCTCAGGGACAGATCCGGGCAGCGGACCGGGACGGTCCACCCGTACGACGGTCCGGGCCCGGACACGCTCGCCGGCCGGCTGCGGCGTCTGCGCCCCTCGGACGAGGAGGGCTCCCGGCTGCTGCGGACCCTGCACTGCGCGCTCGGCGACCGGGTGGCCGACCGGGTCGCCCTGCTGTGCGGGCAGTTGACCAGCCCGGACCCCCTCGACCGGTGCAACGGCGTGTGGATGGCGGCCGGGCTGCTGCGCGAGTGGCGTAGCGGCCACACGGAGCCGGTCACCCTGATCGGAAATCAACTGGGCGCGGCGGAGGGGGGGTTGCACGACGCGGCGGTCACCGTCCTGGCGGAGCTCTTCGAGCTGGCCGCGCCCGCCGCGGACCATCTCCACGCGCTGGTGACGTACCGTCCCGAGGTTCGGGTACGGCATGGGGAGCGGGGTGCGCCGTCCTTGGGCGGTCCGCTCAAGGCACTGGCAAGGGCCGGGGACGCGCGAGCCGTGCCGGTGCTGGCCGAGGTGCTGGCGGGCCCGGTCGTCCCGAACGACCTGGGGCTGGTGATACCCCACCTGGGCCGCGCGGCCGTGCCGCTCGCTCCCGCGCTGCGGCGACGGCTCGCCCGCGTGCCGCTCGACGCGTCCGATACGCACGAGCGGGCCGTTCCCCTGCTGTCGGCCCTCGCCGCACTGGGCGATGCCGAATCCGTACCGGCGGTGTCGCGTCTGCTGCGCGGCATGCCGGACGGCTTGCGGCGGCGCGACGCCGTCGCGGAAGCGGCGGTTCGCGCCCTCGGGGCGTCAGGCAGCGCCGCGCACGAGGCGATACCGGATCTGCGCGGGTTGCTGGAGACCGACTGCGCGGTCGCGGCGGCGGACGCGCTGTGGTCGGTCACGGGCGATGCGGATGCCGTGCTGCCCGTGCTGGTCAGGGAGTTGACGGTCCCCGGGAGCGGTCGGCGGCGCCGCGCGGCTGCCGTACTGGGGCGGCTGGGGCCGGCGGCCCGTCCCGCCCTGCCGGGGCTGCGCGGGATGGCCGGCTCCGGTGACGCGTGGGAGCGGGCCACGGCCGCGGGCGCGGTGTGGCGGACAGCCGGGGAACCGGAACAGTGCCTTTCCGTCCTCCGCGGCGCGTGGGTGGAGCACCCGCACACGCGCCGGACGATCGCCGGATGCGTCGCGGCCCTGGGTCCGGCGGGAACACCTCTGCACGACCTGCTCCGAGCGGAGCTGGCCGCTCCCCGACGGCATCGGACGGACCGCGGCGGCTACGGCATACACGAGGATTTGGAGCTGCTGCGGGTGTGCCGGGAGGCGCTGACCGGGGAGGGGCACCACCGGTAGGGCGTCACCCGGCCGTACGCCGCCACATCGGGCCGAAGCGGGACCATTCGGTGTCCCACCGGTCGATGCGGCGACGCTCCAGGCGGCTGCGGAGGGCGCGGCCGGCGACCAGGGGTACGGCCGCGGCGCAGAGGCCCGCCACGGCGCCGATCAGGAAGGCCCGGACGCGGGCCTGGGGCGCGGTGACGGGCCGGGTGACCTGGCGACCCTCGGGGTCCGTCCACACCGTGACCCGGGTCCCGGCGGCGCTGCCCGGCGGGACCCGCAACTGTCCGGAGTGCGCGGAACCGTCCGCGGCGGTCCACCGTGCCGTCGCCCACACCTGCTCGGCGCGGGACACGGGGGTGTTCTCGGAGGCGGTTCCTGGGGCCCGCTCGGCGAGCCGTGCCACGACGGGACGCCATTCGACGCGCTCCCTGGCCAGCGCGTCCTCGACGGACCCGCTCACCGTCGTCCCGGCCAGCACCCCGGCGAGCACGGTGAGCGTCCACACGCCCAGGACGACCCAGGCCTCCACCCTGTCGGCGCGGCGCTTGAGCGGATTGCGCCGCCAGCGCCACAGCCACACCCTCGGACCACGTAACGCCATCGAAGGCCTCCTCCTCACGAGCCCACGACCATCCCGCCGCTCTCCCCATACGGACGGCGGCGCCCGGCTGCTCACGGCACGCCTCCGGCGTGACGGTCCGAACGGGTCCCGGCCTGCGCGAGCGGCGTCCGGGAACGGCCCGCAAGACGGCGTGACCGCGCGCCCGACACCCCTCTGACCTGCGGCGGAGCAGGTTCCGGGGGTGACTGTCAGTGGTCGGGTGCAAACTGGCCGGTGTCTGGGACGAAGGCGTCGACGACGACGCCGCGGAGGTGATCGGCATGACCGAGGTACTGCTCGCCGTGGGCACGCGCAAAGGCCTGTTCATCGGGCGCCGGCGAGGTGGTGGCGCCTGGGAGTTCGACGAGAGCCCCTACTTCAACGCGCAGGCCGTGTACTCGGTCGCCATCGACACCCGGGCCGCGACCCCGCGGCTCCTGGCCGGCGGTGACAGCGCGCACTGGGGCCCGTCCGTGTTCCACTCCGACGATCTCGGCCGGACCTGGACCGAACCGGCCCGGCCTGCCGTCAAGTTCCCCAAGGACACCGGGGCTTCCCTGGAGCGGGTGTGGCAGCTGCACCCGGCCGCCGCCGAGCCGGACGTGGTGTACGCGGGCACCGAACCGGCCGCGCTGTACCGCTCGGAGGACCGCGGGGAGACGTTCGAGCTGATCCGGCCCCTGTGGGAGCACCCGACGAGGTCGAAGTGGGTGCCGGGCGGCGGCGGTGAGGGCCTGCACACCGTGCTCACCGACGCGCGCGACCCGCAGGCCGTGACGGTCGCCGTCTCGACCGCCGGCGTGTTCCGCACGCTGGACGGCGGGGCGAGCTGGGCGCCCTCCAACTCGGGTGTCTCCGCGGTGTTCCTGCCCGACCCGAACCCGGAGTTCGGCCAGTGCGTGCACAAGGTCACGCGGGACGGGGCGACCCCGGACCGGCTGTATCTGCAGAACCACTGGGGGGTGTACCGCAGCGACGACGCGGGCGCCCACTGGACGGACATCGGCGAGGGCCTGCCGTCCACCTTCGGCTTCGCGGCGACGGCGCATCCGCACAGAGGCGACACGGCGTACGTGTTCCCGATCAACGCCGACGCCGACCGGGTCCCGGCCGACCACCGGTGCCGGGTCTACCGGACGGCGGACGCGGGCAAGAGCTGGGAGCCGCTCTCCGCGGGCCTGCCCCAGGAGGACCACTACGGCACGGTGCTGCGGGACGCGATGTGCACCGACGACGCCGATCCGGCGGGCGTCTACTTCGGCAACCGCAACGGCGAGGTGTTCGCGTCGGCGGACGACGGCGACAGCTGGAGGCAGCTCGCCTCACATCTGCCGGACGTGCTGTGCGTGCGGGCCGCGGTCGTCGGCTGAGAGACGACCGCCCACCGCTTTACCTACGTTGAAGGAGGCCCCGAGTCGGGGCCTCCTTCATGTTCGGCCACTCGCACGCCCCCTCCGGCCGGTGGCCCCCGCTGATCACATCACGGCAGGTCAGTCGCCTCATGTCCACGTGACGAGGTCGAGCACTCCGGGTGCCGTCGGGCCTCTCCCTGCCCGAACTTTGCCAATCGAGGATTTACAACGTTTACCGAAGCGCCATATCAATGCCTCCGACGCACTGCCGATCCGGCGGCGTCGTGCACATCCACCTCGATGGCATGGGGCGGCACGGGACGTCCGCGCCCGACAGAGGAGAAGTCGTGGATTCGACCAACTGGGCCCTGCGTACGCGCAGGACCACGCAGGTGGCCTGCGCCGCCGCCGTGCTGGGCCTCGCGCTGAGCGGCTGCGCCGGGCAGGGAGCCGCCCACAGCGACGGCGGTTCGGCCAAGGCCGGCGGCACGGTGACCCTGAAGTTCTGGAACGGCCTGACCGGCGGCGACCGTCCGACGGTCGAGAAGCTGGTCTCCGAGTTCAACGCCTCCCACAAGGGCATCAAGGTCCAGTCGGACCCGATGCCGTGGGACGTCTTCTACCAGAAGCTGCTGACCAGCGTGAGCTCCGGCAGCGGCCCGGACATCGTCGCCATGGACCCGGGCCAGATTCCGAAGTACGCCCACAACGGCGTGTTGCAGCCGGTCGACGACTTCTACGCCGGGGACAAGGCCGTCGCCTCCAAGCTCGTGCCGGCAGCCACGCAGGCGTCGACGTTCGGCGGCAAGAACTACGGCGTGCCGACGGAGACGGCGCCGCTGCTGCTGTACTGGAACAAGGCCCTGTTCAAGAAGGCGGGCCTGGACCCGGACAAGCCGCCGGCCACCTGGTCGCAGTTCGAACAGGACGCGACCGCGCTGACCAAGGACCGCAACGGCGACGGCAAGCCCGACACCTACGCGCTCGCGCTGGCCGACCACGAGACCATCCCGATGTACCCCGTGCTGATGTGGCAGGGCGGCGGCGGGGTGGTGAGCCAGGACGGCAAGCGCGCGATGCTGGACGACCCGGCGACGGTGGCGGCCGTCAAGCACTGGGTGAGCCTGGTCCGTGACCAGAAGATCTCCCCCATCGGCCTGGGCGGCGCGGACGCGGACAAGCTCTTCCAGACGCAGAAGGCCGCGATGGAGATCGTGGGCCCCTGGGACACCACCACGTTCACCCAGTCGCACGTCGACTACGGGGTGACCATGCCCTTCGCCGGACCGAAGGCCCAGGTCACCTCCGCCGGCGTCACCTCGTTCGCCCTGACCTCCACCGACCCGGCGGTCAAGAAGGCGGCCTACACCTTCTTCTCCTGGTGGAACAGCAAGCCCTCCCAGATCACGCTGGCCAAGGGCACGGGCTTCCCGGTCAACCGCACGGACGTGACCGCGGCCGACCTCAAGGGCTACCCGTACCCGATCGCCTTCGGCTCCCCGAAGGTGCTCCAGAACTCCCGGCCGTTCCTGGCGGGTCTGATCAATGGGCCCGTGATCCAGGACCAGATCTTCTACCCCGCCCTGCAGCGCATCCTCAACGGCAAGGGCAGCGCCGAAGCGGTGCTGAAGCAGGCCAACGCCGCTGTGCAGAAGGAACTTGCGACCAAGTAGACCGCTGGTGGAGCCGGACAGGATCCCCTCCCGGCTCCGCCCGCCTCGGCGTCCATGAGGTGAACGATGTCCCTGCAGATCACGTCGCGACCGCCGGCCGCACGCGCCGACCGCTGGTCGCGACACGGCGGACGGCCACGGACCCGGCTGTCCTACCGCGGCCGTCAGGCCCGTGCGGCCTGGCTGTTCCTCACCCCGAGCCTGATGATCCTCACCGTCTTCGTGGTGTGGCCGATGTTCCAGGCCGGCTACCTGTCCTTCACGAGCTACAACCTGGTGCAGGCCGCACAGTGGGTGGGGCTCGACAACTACCGCCACATGCTGCACGACCCGCAGGTCTGGAACGCCTTGCGGAACACCCTGGTCTACGCGGCGGTCAGCACACCGATCAGTGTCCTGCTCGCCCTGGCGCTCGCCCTGTTCCTCAACCGGGCCATGGTGCTGCGGGGCTTCCTGCGCTCGGCGGTCTTCCTGCCGTTCGTGGTGTCCCTGGGAGTCGTCTCCATCGCCTGGTCGTTCCTGCTCGACCCGAACATCGGGCTGCTGAGCGACTGGCTGTCGCACCTCGGCATCACCACCCAGCAGGGGTACCTCCAGGATCCGTCGACCGCCATGGCCGCCGTCATCGCGGTCGGCGTCTGGAAGAACGTCGGCTTCTACATGATCATGTACCTGGCCGGATTGCAGTCCATACCCGGCGAGTTGTACGACGCGGCGCGCGCCGACGGAGCGAACGCCTGGCAGCGCCTGCGCAACGTCACCTGGCCGCTGCTGGCCAACCAGACGATGCTCATCACGATCATGGCGGCGATCGGCACGCTCCAGGCCTTCGACCAGATCTACGTGATGACCCACGGCGGTCCGTTCTTCCAGACCGAGACACTGGTGATGTTCACCTACCGCATCGGGTTCGAGAACAACCAGTTCGGCTACGCGGCGGCCGTCTCCTGGGTGCTGCTCCTGCTGGTCTTCGCGCTGTCGATGATCCAGTTCACGTACTTCCGCAAGCGAGTGGTGACGTTCTGATGGCAACGACTGTCGACATCAACGGCGTTCGGCCCGGCCACCTGCACGACCGGCGCACCCTCACCCTGGCCAGGACCTGGCGCGTGGCCACCGTCGTCGCCGCGGTCGCGATCGCCTTCGCCGTCCTGCTGCCCGTCATCTGGATGCTCTTCGCCTCCTTCCGCCCCGAGCAGGACATCGTCACCAACCCGCCGACGCTCTTCCCGCGCGCGCTGACCCTGGCCAACTACCGGGAGATCTGGCACGCGATCCCGTTCGCGGAGCTGTACCGCAACACGATCGTCTTCGCCGGATCGGTCACCGTGATCTCGTTGTGCTTCGACTCCATGGCCGCGTACGCGCTGGCCCGCCTGGAGTTCAAGGGCCGCAACGCCGTCTTCGTCGTCATCCTCGTGATGCTGATGCTGCCGTTCCAGATCACCTTGGTGCCGCTGTACGACCTGCTGAACAACCTGCACCTGGTGAACACCTTCACCGGCATGATCGTGCCCCGGGCGACCAACGCGTTCGGCATCTTCTTCATGCGGCAGTTCTTCCTCTCGCTGCCCCGGGACATGGAGGAGGCCGCCCGTATCGACGGCGCCTCGGAATGGCGCATCTACTGGCAGGTGATCCTGCCGCTGGCCCGACCGGCACTGCTGACCCTCGGCCTGTTCCACTTCCAGTACAACTGGAACGACCTGCTGTGGCCGCTGATCATGACGTCGGACAACAGCCATGCCACCATCCCCGCCGGCCTGTCCCTGTTCATGGGCCAGCACGTCACCCAGTACGGCATGCTGATGGCCGGGGCCGTGCTCTCCCTCCTCCCGGTGATCCTCATGTTCCTGCTCATCCAGCGCAGTTTCGTGCAGGGCATCGCGACCACCGGCATCAAATGACCCCCGAGGACACCGCCTTGACCCCCTGGTTCCACAGCGACCGGCTGCATTTCGCCGTCGGTATCGAGAACACCTTCGTCCCGCAGGAGGACGTGGGCCGTCGCAGGCTCGACGAGTACGAACTGACGCAGCACTACCACCAGTGGCGGGACGATCTGATCCTGGCGAAGGACGCCGGCGCCGACATGATCCGCTGGGGCATCCCCTGGTACCTGCTCGAACCGGCCCCCGGCCGCTTCGACTTCACGTGGACCGACCGCGTCGTGGAGCACCTGGACCGGCTCGGCCTGCGCTGCGTGGTGGACCTGATGCACTACGGCACCCCGCTGTGGCTGGACAACCAGTTCCTGAACCACCGCTACCCGGAGGCCGTCGCGGCCTACGCGGGCGCGGTCGCCGAGCGCTACGCCGGTTCGCTGGACATCTGGACGCCGCTGAACGAACCGGTCGTCAACGCCGTCTACTGCGGCGAACGGGGCACGTGGCCACCGTATCTGCGGGGTGACGACGGATTCGTCAAGATCCTGACGCAGCTGGCCCGCGGCATGGTCCTCACCCAGCGGCGCATCACCGAGGTGCAGCCGTCGGCCACCTTCGTCCATGTCGACGCCGGGTTCCGCTGGACCGGCACGTGGCCGCCCGGAGAACGCGAACATCTGGAGGAACGCCGCTTCCTCGGCCTGGACCTCGTCCTCGGCCGGGTGGACGAAGCGCACCCGATGCGGCACCACCTCGCCGCCAACGGGGTCACCGACGCGGAACTGGACTGGTTCACCGCCAACGCCGTCACTCCGGACGTCATCGGCGTCAACTACTACCCCGCCTTCACCACCGCCGAGCGCGACGCCGGCACCGGAGCCGTGCGGTCCGCCGAGGCGGGAACCGCGGGTCTCACGGACCTGTTGCACCGCTACGCCGAACGCTACGAGCAGCCGCTCTTCCTGACCGAGACCAGCCGGGGCGGACCGGTGGACGAACGGCTCGCGTGGCTGGAGGAGAGCGTCGACACCGTCGTGCGGCTGCGTGCCGAGGGCATGCCGCTGGTCGGCTACACCTGGTTCCCGTTCTTCGCCCTCGTCGATTGGCTCTACCGCGAGTCGGCGGAACCGGTGGACCGCTGGCTGGTGCAGATGGGGCTGTACGACCTGGAGCGTGACGCGGGCTCGGTCCTGCGGCGCCGGGCCACCGGCCTGGTCGACCGGTTCCGTGCCCTGGCGGCGGGCACGACACACACATCTCAGGAGCGAGGACAGTGTCAGGAGCGAGGACAGTGAACACACATGCCGTGGCGGACGACGGCCTCCACCCCCGGCCCCAGCTGCGCCGGGCCGGGTGGACCGATCTCTGCGGCCCGTGGGGCTTCGCCCACGACGACGCCGACGAGGGGCGGGACGCCGGCTGGCACCGCGATCCCGCGCCGTTCGACCGCACCATCACCGTCCCGTTCCCCCCGGAGTCCCCCGCCTCGGGCATCCGCGACACCGCGCACCACCCCGTCGTCTGGTACCGCCGGACGCTGCGGCTGCCGGCCGGTGAGGTCTCCGGTCGCCGTGCTCTGCTGCACTTCGGTGCCGTCGACTACCGGGCGTCGGTGTGGGTGGACGGCACCCACGTGGGCGACCACGAGGGCGGCATGACCCCGTTCGTCTTCGACGTGACCGCCGCGCTGACGCCCGGCCAGGACGAGCACACCGTCGTCGTGCGCGCCGAGGACCTGCCGTGGGACGCCGCCCAGCCGCGCGGCAAACAGGACTGGCAGGACAGCCCACACGTCATCTGGTATCACCGAACGACGGGCATCTGGCAGCCCGTCTGGCTGGAGCTCGTCTCCCGGACACATGTCGCGGAGCTGTGCTGGACCGCCGACATCGCCGGCGCGTCGGTCCGGCTGGACGCGGTCCTGCGCGGCCCGGTCCGAAGGTCCGGCGACCGGCTGGTGGTGCGGGTCGGGCTGCGTCTGGGGACCGAGTTGCTCGCCGAGCAGTCCGCCCTCGTCACGGACGACCGCGTGGTGATGGACATCGCCGTCCCGGCCCTGCGCAACGGTCAGGACCTCGACCGGCTGCTGTGGTCGCCCGGGTCCCCCACCCTGGTCGACGCCGACGTCGCCTTGCTGATCCGCACGGCGGACGGCGTGGAGCACCCTGTGGACGAGGTCACCAGCTACCTGGGCATCCGCACCACGGGGACCGCCGACGGACGGTTCCTGCTCAACGGCCGTCCGTACTACCTGCGCATGGTTCTGGAGCAGGGCTACTGGCCGGAGTCGCACCTGGCGGCTCCGAGCGCCGGGGCGCTGCGCCGCGAGGTCGAGCTGATCAAGGAACTCGGTTTCAACGGCGCCCGGGTCCACCAGAAGGTGGAGGACCCCCGCTTCCTCTACTGGTGCGACCGGCTCGGTCTGCTGGTCTGGGGCGAGATGGCCGGCGCGTTCGCGTTCGACGCGGAGGCGGTGCGCCGGCTGACGACCGAGTGGATGGACGTGGTACGCCGGGACCGCAGCCACCCCTCGGTGGTGACCTGGGTGCCGTTCAACGAGAGCTGGGGGGTGCAGGACATCGCCGACTCGCCCGCCCAGCGGGCCTTCGTCGAGGGCGTCGTGCACCTGACCCGTGCCCTCGATCCGTCGCGGCCCGTCATTTCCAACGACGGCTGGGAGATGCCCGACAGCGACATGTGGACCATCCACGACTACGCCGGTTCCGGGAAGGAGCTGCGGGACCGTTACGGCTCGGCAGCCGCCGTCGAGGCGATGCTCACCGACGCTCGTCCGGGCGGCCGCCGGGTCGTGCTCCACCCCGACGCCCGGGATCCGCGCGGCGGGCGCCCGGTACTGCTCACCGAGTTCGGTGGGCTCAGCTACCGCCCCGAGGGCGAGGAGTGGTTCGGCTACTCGACGGTGACGTCACCGGACGAACTGCGCAGCCGGCTCGGTGAACTCTTCCGTGCGGTGACGGACTCCCCGGAACTGGCGGGGTTCTGCTACACCCAACTCACCGACACGGAACAGGAGACCAACGGCCTGCTCACCGCCGGGCGGGAGGCGAAGGTGCCGGTCGCGGAGATCCGCCGCATGGTCGGGCGCCCCTCGGCCGCCATGCCCACCGAGGCCCTCGACCGGCACCGGCAGGAGGTGGAGGAGGCTCAAGGCTGACCGGGGTCGCAGCGACAACGTTGTAGGATGCTGCTCCTCCTTCGCAGGCTCAAGGAGCGCAACAGCCGGGGCGAGCCGCGGAGTGCCCCCTTCGGATAAGGACAGTCGGTCATGGGGGTTCGCCTCAAGGACGTCGCCGAGCATGCGGGCGTGTCCATCAAGACGGTTTCCAACGTCGTACGGGGCGAAGCACATGTGTCGGACGCCACGCGCGAGCGGGTCCTCCGGTCCATCGCCGAGCTCGGCTACCGGCCGCACGCCTCCGCCCGCCACCTCAGGACGGGGCGCAGTGGCATCCTGGCGCTGGCGGTGCCGGACCTCGCGGCTCCCTACTTCGCCGAACTGGCCGCGGCGGTGATCGCCGCGGCCAAGGACCTCTCGAGCACGGTTCTGATCGAGGAGACCGGCGGGGACCCGGAGGAGGAGCTGCGGATCGCCTGCGGGCTCGGGTCCTCACTCATCGACGGTGTACTGCTCAGCCCTCTCCGCCTCGACCAGGAAGCCCTGGCCTCCCGTCCGCGCCGGATGCCCCTGGTCCTTCTCGGCGAGCGGGACTACGGCCTTCCGGTCGATCACGTGCTGATCGACAACGTCGCCGCGGCCAGGGAGGTCACCGCTCACCTGCTCTCCCTCGGCCACACCCGCGTCGCGGCGATCGGCGCCCAGCACGGCCCGGCCTCCGCCACCGCCCACCAGCGCGTGCGCGGCTACCAGGAGGCCCTGTACCGCGCCGGTGTTCCTTACGACCCCGCCCTGATGTGCGAGGTCTCGGCCTACCGGCTCGCCGACGGCGTGCGGGCGATGCGGTCGTTGCTGGAGCTGCCCGAGCCACCGGAAGCGGTGTTCTGCTTCAACGATCTGCTGGCGGCCGGGGCCCTGCGGGCGGCGGCCGACCACGGTCTGAGCGTGCCACGGGACGTGGCGGTCGCCGGGTTCGACGACATCGAGCTCTCCCAGTACTCGGTGCCCTCCCTGACCACCGTGGCACCCGACAAGGCCGAACTCGCCCGGCTGGCCGTCACCGCGCTGCTGCGCCGGATAGAGGACACCGAGCAGGCGCCTCCCGCCGTGCTCTACGCCGGGCACCGGCTCGTCGTGCGGGAGAGCAGCGGCGCACGGGGCACCGCGCGGCCCTGACCCCGGGCGCCGGTTCCCGGTCTACGGCAGTCGCCAGTCGACCGGCTGGCCGCCCAGTTGCATCAGCAGATCGTTGGCCCGGCTGAACGGGCGCGAGCCGAAGAAGCCGCGGTCGGCCGACATCGGCGAGGGGTGGGCGGACTCGATCGCCGGGAGATCCCCCAGCAGCGGCCGGAGGTTGCGCGCGTCACGCCCCCACAGGATCGACACCAGCGGCTTGCCGCGCGCGGCCAGCGCCCGGATCGCCTGTTCGGTGACCTCTTCCCAGCCCTTGCCCCGGTGTGCGCCGGGGCTGCGCGGCGCCGTGGTGAGCGCCCTGTTGAGCAGGAGGACGCCCTGCCGGGTCCACGGCGTCAGGTCCCCGTTGGACGGCCTGGGCAGCCCCAGATCGGAGTGCATCTCGCGGAAGATGTTCTCCAGGCTGCCCGGCAGCGAACGCACCTCGGGCGCCACCGCGAAGCTCAGGCCGATGGCCATGCCCGGTGTGGGGTAGGGATCCTGGCCGACGATCAGGACCCGTACGTCGTCGAAGGGCTGCTGGAAGGCCCGCAGGACATGCGCCCCGGCCGGGAGATAGGTCCGGCCCGCCGCTATCTCGGCCCGGAGGAAATCCCCCATGGCCGCGATGCGTTCGGCTGCGGGTTCCAGGGCCTTCGCCCAGCCCGCTTCGACAAGTTCGTGCAACGGTCGTGGTGCCACGCCGCGTCACTCTACTGGCACATGCCGGGGTTCCGCGCCGGCCGCGGATCACGGCCCGGAGGTGCGGCCCCGCCGCTACTCTTCCTCCCCGTCGAGGTTTTCGGCCCCGCTGTGCGACGTGCGCGTCCGGGCCGCCGGGAAGGAGGGGATCGTGTCGCGTCCCGTGGACCGCGGGTTCCTCGCCGTGGACTCCGGCGGATCCGGACTCCGGGTGGTGGTGGGAACCGCCGAGCGCGGACCACTCGCCCGGCGGGCGTCCGGCGAGCCGGTCCGCACGGGTGACAGGGGTATCGATCCCGAGCACTTCATGATGCAACTCGTCCCGCTGGTGCGGGCGTTGACCGACGAGACCGGGCCGATGCCGTTGACGGCCGCCGTCGTGGGGGCGGCCGGGCTCGCCTCCCTGGGCGACGGGCTGCGCGCCGAACTGCCGGGTGCCCTGGCCCGGGAGTGGGGTGTCGACAGGGTCGCACTGGCCGCCGACGCCGTGACCGGGTACGTGGGTGCGCTCGGGCCACGCCCCGGTGCCGTGATCGCCGGCGGTACGGGGCTGATCGCGATCGGCACCGACCTCACCTGCTGGCGGCGTGCGGACGGCTGGGGGCATCTGCTCGGCGACTGCGGGGGCGGCGCCTGGATCGGGCGGGCCGGGCTCGAAGCCGCGCTGCGCGCCCATGACGGGCGCCAGGACGGCTCAGCCCGGCTGCTGGCCTGCGCCGAGGAGGTGTTCGGGCCCGCCGCCGGGCTGCCCGGCGCGCTGTATCCCCGTCCCGACCGGCCGGCCGTCCTCGCCTCCTTCGCACCCCGCGTGGCGGCCTGCGCGGACGAGGATCGCGTCGCCGCGGGCATCCTTCGCGCCGCCGCCCGGCACATGGCCGACTCCGCCGCGGCCGTGTGCCCCTCCGGCGGTGAGCCGCACGTCGCCGTCACCGGCGGCCTGTTCAAGCTGGGCGACCCGCTGCTCGGGCCCTTGGACGAGGAATTGGCGCAGCGGCTGCCGCACGCGCGGCGGGTGCCGGCCGAGGGCGATCCGCTGGACGGCTCGGTGCGCCTCGCGGCCGAATTGAGCACCGGTTCGCTCACGCTGCCGGGTGACGAGAGGATGCTGTCCGTGACCACCCGGTCGGGCGATTGATCCGACCATAACCGGTCCGTACGTAACTCATCAGACAAAACAGGACGGATACCGCTCACCTGCACCCTCCCCGAACAGAGGAACCCAAGAAGCCAGTAACATGCGGCGCCATGAGTTCCCCCACTGGGCCCGCGGATGGCCTGCCCGTACGAATGCCGCGCCCCCGCCAGCCCGGACGCCACCGCCGTCCCGAGCCGCTGGTTGCTCCCGAGGGTGCGCCCGCGCTCGTCCTCGCCGTGCCGGGGACGCCCAGTAGCGCCACGCGCAGCCTCGCCGAGGAGGTCGTGAGCATCGCCCGCTCCGAGCTGCCCGGCCTCGACGCCCGGATCGGGTACCTCGACGGGGACAACGCGGAGTTCCCCTCGCTGCAGGCCGTGCTCGTGCACGCCGCCGAGGAGCGCACGGCCCGTTTCGAGCAGGCCCGCGCCGCCGGCATGGACGTCAAGACGCCCGACGGCCCCGTCGCCGTCGTCGTGCCGCTGCTCGCCGGCCCGGACAGCGCGCTGCTGCGCCAGGTCCGCCACGCCCTCATGGAGAGCCGTGTCGCCGCCGAGCTGACCGATGTCCTCGGCCCGCACCCGCTGCTCGCCGAGGCGCTGCACGTGCGGCTGTCCGAGGCAGGTCTGGCCCGTGCCGACCGCGCCCGGCTGTTCACCGTGGCGACCGCCGCGGACGGCATCATCCTGGCCTCCGTGGGCGGTGACGAGGCCGTGCAGGCGGCCGGGATCACCGGCATGCTGCTCGCCGCGCGCCTCGCCGTGCCGGTGATGGCGGCGGCCCTGGACCAGGAGGGCTCCATCGCGTCCGTCGCCGAGCAGCTGCGCTCCTCGGGCTCGCACCAGCTGGCGCTCGCGCCGTACCTGATCGGCCCGGAGATCGAGCAGGGCCTGGTCGAGGAGGCAGCCAAGGAAGCGGGCTGCTCCGCCGCCGAGTCTCTCGGCCCCTACCCGGCGATCGGCAAGCTGGCTCTGGCCAAGTACACGACGGCACTGGGCATCGCGCCGCCGCAGGCGCAGAGCGCGCCGGTCCGCTGACGCGCGTACCACCGGGAAAGGCCCGCTCCGGGTTCGGAGCGGGCCTTTCCTGTCGTAGAGCGGGTGTCCGGCGAGCCCTCACATTGCCGTCAGTCCAGGACCACACAGGATGCGGCCGTCACCCTGATCGAACCGGCGCGTCGTGGGACACCCGTGTGCGGGTCGGCGGCGAACCAGGTCACGTCGCCGGAGCGCTCGTTCGCGACGTACAGGAAGCCGCCGGAGACGGTGAGGGCGCGCGGCCAGTGGCCGCCGCAGGGCACCGTGGTGACGAGCCGCAGCTCCTCGCCCTCGACGGCGAGCACGGACAGGACGTCCTCGCCGCGGGTGGCGGTCCAGAGGAAGCGGCCGTCGGGCGAGGCGACGATGCCCGACGGGTAGGCGTCGCGCGCCGGTGCTCCGGGCAGGACCGGGGTCTCGGACAACGGCGTCAGGGCGCCTTCCGCCGCGTCCCAGCGGCAGACGGTCACGGAGGGGCTCAGTTCGTTGACGACGTAGGCGTGCGAGCCGTCCGGGTGGAAGGCCAGGTGGCGCGGCCCCGAGCCGGGGCGCAGGGCGGTCTCCCGGTGCAGGGTGAGGGCGCCGTCCGTGAGGGTGCACACCCGCACCGAGTCCGTACCGAGGTCCACGCTGACGGCCCAGCGGCCGCTCGGGTCGGGCTGTACATGGTGGGCGTGCGGCCCCTGCTGGCGGGGGGTGTGCGGCCCCGCGCCGGTGTGCCGGAGCACGCCGGAGGCGGATCGCGCGAGGGTGCCGTCGGGGCGGAGGGGGACCGCGGTGACGCTGCCGGAGCCGTAGTTGGCGGTCAGGAGGTGGCCGGCGTACAGACCGAGGTGGGTCGGACCGCTGCCGTCGACCGGCACGGGCCGCCCGGCCGGTTCGGGCTTGTCCCCGCTCACCCGGTACGCGGCCACCGCGCCGTCGGCCGTCTCACTGACCGCGTACAGCGTCTTCCCGTCGAGCGAGAGCGTCAGGCAGGAGGGGTCCGGGACGGCGTTCACACTGCTCAGCACGGTCAGCGCGCCGCTGCCCGGGTCGGTCTCCGCCGTCACGATCCCGGGGCCGCCGGCCGCCGTGAACGACCCGATGAACGCCCGCCGCCTGCCGTCCGCCACCGCTGTCCCCTCTCACCCGTGCCGCCCGGAAGGACCTCGCAGCCGATCATGCGCGGTCTAGACCAAGCGGTCAAGGGCGGGTCGCCCGGTCGGACCCGAGCCCGACGGGGTACGGCCGCGCCTGGAGCGGCGGCCCGGGCCGCCGCACAGGGCCCGGGCGGCCCGAGCCGACGCCAGGCCATCGGAGGGCGCCCTGTCAGCCATCCGCCGACTGTGAGCGACGCGGCCGCATCAAGCCGGCCAGTCGGCCGAAGCAGACACCAGCCCATCCGGAAACCGCCCCGCGCGCAAGGAGCCCCGACCCCACGTCGCAACCGGCAGGGCACGCGGACGGCGTCCCGTCAGGCGCCCACCAGCGGCGAGCCCGGCAGTGTGCGCAGGGGGCGGGCCAGTTCGGAGAGGGCTCGTTCCAGGCCGTGCAGGTGGGCCAGGGCGGGTTCGGCGTGGGGCAGCCCGTCCGCGTGGGTCGCGATGTCCCTGCCCTCGGTGAGGGCCTCGACGGCGGCCTCCACCCGTCGGCAGGCCGTGGCCAGACGGGCGTCGTGGGAGGCCTCGGGATCGGCCGCGACGGCGACCAGGCCGCGGATCTCCCGGGCGCAGTCGTCGAGGAGGGCGAGTACGTGCCGGGCCCGCCGTTTGCGGCCGAGCATCGGGTTCAGCGGGTGCACGAGCGGGGCGACCGAGAGCCGTACCCGGGCGAGGAGCTGCTCCAGCTCCGCCACGCGCGGGGCCGGGTCGGCGTCCGCCGCACCCGCCAGGCGCCGGGCGGTCTCGACGGCGCAGGCGTGCACGCAGCGCAGGGCCCGCCGGATCCAGGCGTCGGTGACGCTGTGGGTGGTGACGGGCAGGACGAGGATCACGGCCAGGGCGGCGCCGAGCGCCCCGACGCCGGTCTCGGCGAGGCGCAGGGCGAGCAGGCCCGGGCCGAGGACCCCGAGAAGGCCGTAGAGCAGTCCGGCGAGCAGGGTCACCCAGAGCATCATCCAGGTGTAGGACACGGCGGCGGTGTAGAAGATCCCGAAGACGCAGGCGGCGGCGAGCGCGGCCGTGACGGTCGGGTCGCCGTGCACGGGCACGGCGACGAACAGGCCGAGGGCGATGCCGATGACCGTGCCGAGGAGCCGCCGGAAGCCGCGGACCAGGGTCTCGCCGCGCGAGGTGGTGTTGACGAAGATCCACCAGGTGGCTCCGACGGCCCAGTACCAGCGCTGCCCCGACACCAGCTGGCCCACGACGAGGGCGAAGCCGGCTCCGGCGGTGGCCTGGATCGCCTGGCGGGTGGTCACGCGGGCCAGGCCGGTGCCGCCCGGCGGGGCGGGCACGGCGGGCACGGGCAGGCGGCGCTCGTAGCACCACAGGCCGAAGCGCACCACGGCGGCGGTGAGGACGGACAGCAGTACCGCGGCGTACAGCTGGGGCAGCTGATCGGTGGTGGCGTGCAGGAACTGCGCCACGAAGAAGGTCATGAAGGCGAACACGCCGAGGCTGTGGCCGCGCGGCCCCCAGCGGCGCGCGTACACGCCCGCGCCGACCACGGCGAGGAAGGTGAGGTCCCGGGCCACCGGGTGGTCGTGCAGCTCGGCCGCGGCGGTGAGCACGGGCAGGCCGACGGCGGGCAGCAGCGCGGTCGTGACCGCCTGGCCGCGCACTGTGGCGTCGGTGACGGTGAACAGGGCGAGCAGGGCGGCGAGACCGCCGGTGACGGCACCCGCGAGGGAGTGCCCGGCGAGACCGCACACGGCGACCGCGAGCGCGATGCCGAGCACGGCGCGGGTGGCGAACCGCAACCGCGTCCGCCCCGGATCCGGAGCCGTGAACACCCTCTTCAGCACCGCTTACCGCCCCTTTCGACACACCGGCCATGAGTACGCATGAAAAAGGCGCCGCGGGGTCCGCAGCGCCATCGACTCCCCCATATCAGCATCCCGGAGGCCACTGGCTCAACCGGCCCTCGCTAGACTGGGCCATTGGTACAGCCGGAGCGGCCGGAGGGCGGCCGCGGCAGAGCCAACGGACGAGGAGGACGCGCCATGCCCGTGGACGAGCTCGACACCCGCATCCTGCGGTTGCTGCTGGAGCAGCCGCGTACGAGTGTGCGCGAGTACGCGCGGACCCTCGGTGTCGCCCGGGGCACCCTTCAGGCCCGTCTCGACCGGCTGGAGCGCGACGGTGTGATCACCGGCACGGCACCGGCCCTCTCCCCCGCCGCGCTCGGGCATCCGGTGCTCGCGTTCGTGCACATCGAGGTCACCCAGGGCCATCTCGACGAGGTGGGCGACGCGCTGGCGGCGGTGCCGGAGATCGTCGAGGCGTTCTCGATCACCGGTGGCGGGGACCTGCTGGCCCGGGTGGTGGCGCGGGACAACGCGCACCTGGAAGACGTCGTTCAGATGCTGATCAGCATGCCCGGGGTGGTACGCACCCGTACCGAGGTCGCCCTGCGCGAGCGCGTCCCCCACCGGCTGCTGCCGCTGGTGGAGTCGATCGGACGGTCGGCCCGCGGATGATCTTTGAGAGCATGGCGCCATGAGCATGCTCCGCGGAATATCGGTCATCTTCGATCTCGACGGAACGCTCGTGGACAGCGAGCCGAACTATTACGAGGCAGGCCGGCAGACGCTCGCCGAGTACGGCGTCCAGGACTTCACCTGGGCGGACCACGAGCGGTACGTCGGCATCAGCACACAGGAGACCGTCGCGGACTGGAAGGACCGTTACGGCCTGTCCGCCTCGGTGGACGAACTGCTCGCCGCCAAGAACCGCCGCTATCTTGAGCTGGCCCGCGGCGCCACGCGCGCCTACCCGCAGATGCGCTCCTTCGTCGAGCTGCTGGCGGCCGAGGGCGTGCCCATGGCCGTGGCCTCGGGCTCGTCCCCGCAGGCCATCGCGGCGGTGCTGACCGGAACCGGACTGGACGCGCACCTGCACACGGTGGTCTCCGCCGACGAGGTCGCGCACGGCAAGCCGGCTCCGGACGTCTTCCTGGAGGCGGCCCGCAGGCTCGGCGCGGCCTCGTCCGACTGCGTCGTGCTGGAGGACGCCGCTCCGGGTGCCGCCGCCGCGCACGCGGCCGGCATGCGGTGCATCGCGATCCCCTACGTCCCGGCGCAGGCGGACGCACCCGAGTTCGCCACCGCGAGTCTGCTTCTGCGGGGCGGCCAGAAGGAGTTCACGGCGCGGTCCGCCTACGACTGGCTCGTGAGCTCGGCCGGCGGCCTTTCCTGAACTCGCCCCTCCCGACCCGTTGACGCTCCCCCGCCCCCTCCCTAGGGTCTGGTCGATCATCCGTACAGCGTTCGAAATATCGACCACTCTCGACCACCCCCGAGCACTCGGACCCGTGGAGGAGCACACATGGCACGACCCCTCTCCAGACGATCCCTTCTTCAGGCAGCGAGCGTCGTCGCGGCCGTCCCCGCGCTGTCGTGGGCGGCGACGGGACGGGCCGCGGCGGCTCCCACCGCTGCCGCCGCCGGCTCCCCGTCCGCATGGACCGTACGGCCCTTCGGGTTGGAGGACGTGAGCCTGGGACCGGGCGTCTTCGCCGACAAGCGGAAGCTGATGCTGGATCACGCCCGCGGCTATGACGTGAACCGGCTGCTCCAGGTGTTCCGTGCCAACGCCGGTCTGGCCACGGGCGGCGCTGTCGCGCCGGGTGGCTGGGAGGGGCTGGACGGCGAGGCCAACGGCAATCTGCGGGGTCACTACACCGGCCACTTCCTGACCATGCTGGCGCAGGCGTACCGCGGGACCGGGGAGCGGGTGTTCGCGGACCGCATCGGCACCATGGTCGGGGCGCTGACCGAGGTACGCGCCGCACTGCGGCGGGATCCGGCGGTGCTGAGCGTGGAGGGGAGGTTCGGGGCCGCCGCGGACCAGGTCCGGGGCTCCTACCAGTACGTGGACCTGCCGGCCGCCGTGCTCGGCGGGGCCTCGGCGATCACCTTCTCCGTCTGGGTCCGGCCCACCCACGACGCCGACTGGACCCGCATCTTCGACTTCGGCAACGACACCCACCGCTACCTGTACCTGGCCGCCCGCAACCAGGCCGGGGTGCCGCGCTTCGCCGTCACCACGTCCGGAGCCGGCGGCGAGCAGGGCCTGAACGGCACGGCCCCGCTGCCGCTGGACCAGTGGAGCCACCTTGCGGTCACGATCGCGGGCGGCACCGGCACGCTCTACGTCAACGGCACCGCCGTGGCGCGCAACACCGCGATGAGCCTCACCCCGGCGGCTCTCGGCCCGCTGAAGAACAACTGGCTCGGCCGCTCGAACTACTCGGCCGACCCCGTCTTCGCGGGCGCCTTCGAGGAGTTCAACGTCTTCTCCCGGGCGCTGACCGCCGCCGAGATCGGCGAGTTGCAGCGTCAGCGGGCCGCCGACGCCTCGACAGGCCGGGGCGACCTGGTGTCGTACGCCTTCGACGAGACGGCCGGCGGGGCCTTCGCGGACGCCTCCGGCCGGGGCCTGACCGCCGGCCTGCGCCGCACCTGGGGCGGGCCCAGCCACCCCGGGTTCCTCGCGGCGTACCCGGAGACGCAGTTCATCGACCTGGAGTCGAGGACCAGCTCCGACTACACCAAGGTGTGGGCGCCGTACTACACCGCGCACAAGATCCTCAAGGGTCTGCTCGACGCGTACACCGCCACCGACGACGACCGGGCCCTCGATCTCGCGTCCGGCATGTGCGACTGGATGTACTCACGGCTGTCCAAGCTGCCGGAGGCCACGCTCCAGCGGATGTGGGGGATCTTCTCCAGCGGCGAGTTCGGCGGCATCGTCGAGGCGATCTGCGACCTGCACACGATCACCGGCAAGCCCGAACACCTCGCGCTGGCCCGGCTGTTCGACCTCGACCGGCTGATCGACGCGTGCGCCGCGAACACCGACATCCTCGACGGCCTGCACGCCAACCAGCACATACCGATCTTCACCGGCTATGTACGGCTGTACGACGAGACCGGCGAGGAGCGCTACCTCACGTCCGCGAGAAACTTCTGGGACATGGTCGTTCCCCACCGCATGTACGGCATCGGCGGCACCAGCACCCAGGAGTTCTGGAAGGCGCGGGACGTGATCGCGGGCACGATCGGCGCGACCACCGCCGAGACCTGCTGCGCGTACAACATGCTCAAGCTGAGCCGGACCCTGTTCTTCCACGAGCAGGAGCCGAAGTACATGGACTACTACGAGCGGGCCCTGTACAACCAGGTGCTCGGCTCCAAGCAGGACAAGCCGGATGCCGAGAAGCCGCTCGTCACGTACTTCATCGGGCTGACGCCCGGTCACGTCCGGGACTACACGCCCAAGCAGGGCACGACCTGCTGCGAGGGCACCGGTATGGAGAGCGCCACGAAGTACCAGGACTCGGTGTACTTCGCGAAGGCCGACGGCAGCGCCCTGTACGTCAACCTGTACAGCCCGTCCACGCTGACCTGGGCGGAGAAGGGCGTCACGGTCACCCAGACCACCCGCTTCCCCCAGGAGCAGGGCAGCACGCTGACCTTCGGCGGCGCACGCGCCTCCTTCACCCTGCGACTGCGGGTGCCGTCGTGGGCGACCGCCGGGTTCCGGGTGACCGTCAACGGACGTGCCGTGTCCGGGACTCCGAAGCCGGGGAGCTACTTCGACGTGTCCCGGGCCTGGCGGGCCGGCGACACCGTCCGCATCGCCCTGCCGTTCCGGACGCGGGTGGAGAAGGCGCTGGACGACGCGTCCCTGCAGACCCTGTTCCACGGGCCGGTCAACCTCGTCGCCCGCGACGCGGCCACGGAACACCTGAAGGTGGGGCTGTACCGCGACGCCGGTCTGTCCGGCGATCTCTCACCGTCTCTCACGCCCGTGCCGGGCAAGCCGCTGCACTTCACGCTGGACGGGACCGAGTGGGCGCCCTTCTCCGAGGGGACGGAGGATCCGACGCACGCCTACTTCCGGCGCGCCGAGCCGAAGGTCGTGTTCGGCGGCCGGGACTCGGGCGTCGCCAACCCGGCGAAGTTGGACGGCACCACGCTGCTGGACGAGATCTGGGCCGGGGCGCCGTTCCGGAACAAGCGGGCGCTGGTGGCGCGGGTGCGGTCCACGGTGGACGCGTGGGTGACGGCCGGGCTGCTGACCAGGACGGATGGGGACAAGGTGGTGGGGACGGCGGGGGCGGCTTCGTACAAGCCCTGAGCGCCTGCCCGACGGGTCGGGTGAGGCGTCCGGGCGGGCGCCGCACCCGCCCGAACTTTTTTACGGCAGGGGTGATTGTTTCGCCCCTGGCATCCGTACCTCTTGGTGTTGGGCCGTTCATATCCCAGGAGGCACGATGCGCATCTCGCGCAGCACGGCAGGAACCGCGTTCGTGGGCGGTGCGTTGATCCTTACGCTCACCGCGCTCGCCTACCCGAGCATGCTGGGCGTGCAGAACGCGGCTTCCGGCCAGGACCGCATCATCGCCAACACCCAGTGGGGTCCGCTGACCGAGGCGGATCGCGACTTCGTGGTCCGCGTGCGCGCGGCCGGCCTGTGGGAGTACCCGCTGGGGCAACTGATCAAGCAGCGGAGCTCGTCGCCGGAGATGCAGGAAGTCGCCAAGCACCTGCTCGTGGGTCACGGCCGGCTCGACGCGGGCTGCCGCAAGGTCTCCACGGACCTGGGCATCACCCTGCCGAACGAGGCGTCGCCGCAGCAGCAGCAGTTCGTGGCGACGGCGGAAGGCAGCACCGGCAAGGAGTTCGAATCCACGGCGGTGACCATCATGCGCGTCGCGCACGGGGGGATCTTCCCGACGATCGCCAAGATCCGGGCGACCACCCGTAACAGCCTCGTGCGGGAGCTCGCCGACACGACCAACGACACCGTTCTCGACCACATCACGGTCCTGGAGAAGACCGGCCTGATCAACCAGGAGCAGGTCAGCTTCCAGATCACCGCCCCGCCCAAGCTGCCCCAGGAGCAGACGACACCGCCGCCGCCGCAACAGGGTGCGCCGGTCCGCGTGCTGCCGATCCCCGAAGAGCTGAAGGATTTCCAGACGGTCGCCCCCAATCCGTCCTATGGGGCGCCGGCGCCGTCTCCGTCGGCCGGCTGAGCCGGGTACGAGATCGCGGGGGGCCGCGGTCCGGTTGCGGCCCCCGCCCACGTCGCGGCCCCGGTCCTACGAACGACGGCGGGGCTTGCCGCGCCGGTCGCCCTTGGGAGCGCCGCGCCCGCTCTTCCCGGTCCGCTTCGCCCCGGCGGACCTTCCGGCCGCCGACTTTCCGGGCATCGGCTTCCGTCGGGCGCCGCCCCGGTCCGCATCCGCGGACTCACCCCGCGCCGGAGGCTGCTGACGGCCCCGGGTGCTGTTGACCGTGCGGCCGCGGACGATGCCGATGAAGTCCTCGACCAGGTCCGTCTTTTGGTCCTCGGGCCAGGCCAGGGCCACGCTCGACTCGGGGGCGTCCCTGAGGGGCCGGTGGGTGAGGTCCTTGCGGTGGTGCAGGCGGGCGAGCGACAGCGGGACGACGAGGACTCCGATGCCCGCCGCGACCAGTTCGACGGCGTCGGCCGTGGTGGCGGGCCGTTCGAGGGCGGGCCGCCCGGGCAGGCTCTCCCAGTCGAGAACGTCGTCGAGGGGATGGAGCACGATGTCGTCGGCCAGGTCTTCCGGCGCCACCTCGTCGACGGCCGTGACCAAATGGTCCTTGGGCACCACGACGACCGTCTGCTCGGTGTAGAGGGGGATCGCGCTGAAGACCGTGCGGTCCACGGGTGTGCGGACGAGGCCCGCGTCGGCGTCCCCGCCCAGCAGCCGCTCGGCGGCCGCTCCGGCGGGCACCTGCGTGAGGATCAGCGGGACACCGGGCTGCCGCTCGTTCCAGATGCGCACCCACTTGTCGGGCATCACCCCGGGGACGTAGGCGAGCCGGAACGAGGGGGTTGCATCCGAGCCTGTCACCTCGCCAGGTTACCGGCCGTGGTCAGCCGTCGTGCACACGCTCGATACCCTGGGGGCCATGACGTCGCACCAGAGCACCCAGACGATGAAGCCCGCCACCGCGGCGAAGAAGCTGGGTGTGTACCTCGAGGCCACACCCGCCGAATTCCGGGAGGGTGTCGTCTCGCGCGCCGAGCTGAACGAGCTCCAGGCGAATCCGCCGCAATGGCTTCAGGACCTGCGGCGCAACGGCCCGCACCCCCGGCCCGTGGTCGCCGCGAAGCTCGGCGTCTCCATCGCGGGACTTGCCCGGGCGGGCGTCACCGAGCCCCTCACCACCGAGCAGATCGAGGCGCTGAAGCAGGAGGGCCCCGAGTGGCTGGAGCGGGAACGCGCCACCCAGGCGGAGGTCCGCAAAGAGGCGGAGCGGATCAAGAAGAAGAACGCCGAACGTCAGGCCTGACCCCAGCACCCCTCGTTTTTCGGACGGCCCCCACCGGATGATCCGGTGGGGGCCGTCGCTGTTTCCCGGGTGTCCCTGGGCGTCGTGTGGCGTCGGTGAAATCTTTCGACCATGTCTTGACATGGCGAGGAAACGACCCGCAGCTTGGCCGATCATCTAACTCCGTGAAGCGGATTCACGAATGCGAACGGACCACACGCTGGAGGTGTGGACCCGGAGCGATCCGGAGTCCGCCCAGACCTACGACCGTGTGTTCGCCGCCTTCACCAAGAAGACCGGCATCAAGATGGACTACCAGCCGGTCATGAACTTCGACCAGCAGTTGCAGAGCCGCGCGTCCGTCAAGGACCTGCCGGACGTCATGATCAACGACACCGCCCTGATGGGGAGCTACCAGGCCCAGGGCCTGCTCAAGCCGGTCACCCCGGCCTCGCAGCGAGAAGGCCAGCGGTTCGACCCTGTCGTTCCTCCCGCAGCACCCGACCCTGCTGAACTTCGAGGTCGCGGGCGAGCGGGGCATCTGGGACTACTTCGGCAACTCCCTGGTCATCGCGGGCGGCGGACTGCTGCTCCAGCTCGCCGTCTGCACCCTCGCCGCGTACGCCCTGGCCCGGCACAGGTTCCGCGGGCAGGCGCTGATCCTGACCCTGTTCATGCTGACGATGATGCTCCCCGAGGAGGTCATCGCCATCCCGCTCTCCCTGGTCCTCGGGCATGTGCCCCTGGTCGGCGTCGACCTGAAGGGCACGGTCTGGGGCGTGATCCTGCCGCTCGGCGCCTGGGGCTTCTCGGTGATGCTGCTGACGGAGTTCATGAAGGACATCCCCACCGAGATAGAGGAGGCCGCCCGGATCGACGGCGTGGGCGAACTGCGGATGCTGTGGCAGGTCGTGCTGCCGCTGTGCAAGCCCGCGCTCGGTGTGGCCGGGGTGCTCGGCTTCATCATGGTCTGGGACCAGTACCTCCTGCCCCTGATCGCCGCCAAGGACCCCACCGACTACACGGTCACCGTCGCCCTGTCCGTCCTGCGCACCGACCCCGAGGTCGGCTCCGGCGTGGTGCTGGCCGGTGCGGTCATCGCCCTCGTCCCCAGCCTGATCGCCCATCTGCTCCTCCAGCGCTCGCTGGTCACCGGCATCGCCGCCGGGGCCACCAAGGGCTGACCACCCACCCCCATGTTTGAGGGAGACATGAAGTTCCACGGAGTGCTGTTCTTCCCGGTCACGCCGTTCGCGGCGGACGGTTCACTGAACGAGGAACGGCTGGCCCAGCACGTCGAGTCGGGTGTCGCCGCGGGGGCGGGAGGTGTGTTCGTCGCCTGCGGCACCGGCGAGTTCCACGCGCTGTCGACCGAGGAGATCGAACGGGCCACCCGGGTCGCCGTCACGACAACGGCCGGACGAGTGCCGGTCCTCGCGGCGGCCGGCGGTCCCACGCCGGTCGCCCGGGACCAGGCCGCACGGGTCGGACGCGCCGGTGCCGTGATCGCCTGGGAGCATCTGAGGCCGGCCGTCGAGCAGGACGCGATCCAGGTCCTGCTCACCGACCACCACTACTGGGGCGGGCTGCGCCGCACGCGTGAACTGGCTGCCGTGTGCGAGGCGTTCGGGCTCGCCCTGTCGATGCACTCCAACTCGCATCTGGGCATCAGCCTCGCCGCGATGACCCATGTCGCCGCGGTCATCCCCAACCTCGACCACTCCTGCGACACGCACTACCCGTGGAACTTCGCGGACGACGTGATCGTGCCGGGCGCGCTGGAGCTGCGCGACGGGGAGGTCATGGTGGTCACCGGGCCGGGGCTGGGTGTCGAGCTCGACCACGACCGGCTGGAGCGCCTGCACCGGCGATACGTCGACTCGGGCATGCGCAGCCGGGACGACACCGGCTA
The DNA here is from genome assembly GCF_044764825.1 of Streptomyces sp. NPDC093598. NCBI lineage: Bacteria > Bacillati > Actinomycetota > Actinomycetes > Kitasatosporales > Streptomycetaceae > Streptomyces > Streptomyces sp. NPDC093598. The sequence goes on from NZ_JBIWIV010000007.1 coordinate 48,532, forward strand.
CATGCGGCGGTTCCGGCCGGAGTACCAGCTGAGGCTCCCCCGCTGGTGACAAGCGTGCGTGACGTGCGTGAAGTTGATCGCAGCGTTACGGGACGCACCGTCGAACGCCCTCTTTCGACCGGGACGTGGCCGACCCAAACGCCAGGCCACGCCACCCCTTCCGGCGCGTAGAAATATCTACGAGCATGGCTACGGCCGGGCGGCACGCGGAACCCCGCGGGTCGTCGGCTGGTGTCCAGCGCGCGCCCGACCGCGGCGCCGCCGACTGTGCCTGGGGTGGCCATGCAGAGCGTCATGTGGAAGCAAGCCGTCGAGTGGCTCGCCGCAGCCGCCACGGACCCCAAGGAGTGCAAGCGGGAGTGGGACTACGGCGCGGGAACGGTGCTCGTGGAGGCCGGGCGGTACTGGGACGTGCTCAGCGTGCCCGACCGGCTCGGCCTCCTCGCACTGGACATCCTGTGGCGCGACCCGCTGAAGGTGCCCGGCCCCACCCTCGTGGACTGCGCCGCACGAAGAGTGGGGTTCTTCCTGCCGCCGGACCCGGTCAGCGAGTGGGTCGGCTTCGGTGTGCGGCACGTCGGCCGGGGTTCCTGGGTCGCCGTGCCGCCGCCGTACCGGCCCGCCGGGCGTCTGGAGTGGCTCGTCCCGCCGGACGGAACCGGCACCCTGCACACGGCCGGCACGCTCGAATCGGCCCTGCGGGAGGCCAGCGGCACCCTCGCGGTGCTGGCGCCGGTCAGCGCGGAGCCGGTGCTGACGGACGGCTGGTGAGGCGGGCGCCGGACGAGGGTGCCGTCCCCGAGTGGCGGCCGGCAGCAGGGCGGGTACCGGAGGGCGCGGCCGGACCCGGGTGCCGGCCGGCAGCCGGGTGAGAGGCCCCGGTTGGGTGAGAGGCCCCGGTTGGGTGAGAGGCCCCGGTTGGGTGAGGGGCGCCGGGGACGACAGGGCCCATGTGCCGGCCGGCGGTCCACGAGGTGACGGCGCTCCAGGTCTCGCTCACGGCCGGCGCGGCGAAGGAGACCCACTGGCCGTCGCGGTGCTCCGGGACCGTGTGGCCTCTGGCCTCCCACTCGGCGACCAGGGCCGCGTAGATCGGCGGATGTCCCGCGTATCCGCTGGTGAGTTCGGCGTACGAGCGGGGCGCGGCGGCGTTCCCGGGAAGGCGCCGCGCCGTCTCCGTGCTGTCCATGCCAGGGAAACGCGGCGTCGCGCACCGGTGGTACGCGGGCCGCACCCCGTCCGTCGGGTCGAGTGAATCCGTCACCCGTACGGCGGCACGTGGGCACCGGACAAACATCCAGTCAGGCGGTCGTCCGTTCAGAAACATCTCCTTCGCGTCCGACGGGATTCTCGACCGGGGCAGACGCATCCGGTCACACTGGCCTGACGCCGAGAACCCGGTACGACGGCAGGGAGAGGCCATGTCACAGCGCCCTGACCTCCGGCAGCGCAGGGCCGTGCTGGAGCACGAGTGGTCACGCTGGGTGCCGCGGCTGAGGTCCCCGGGCGCGCGGCCGGGCGGCACCGCGGCGCTGCGCCACGAGGTGACCGAGTCCTGGGCGCGTTCGCTGGACAGTGTGGACCCGGGCCGGGACAGCGCCCCGGTCACCGACGGCGGCCAGGTGCACCAGCGCTGGACGTCCTCACCGCTGTACCGGCCGGTCTCCGCTCTCGCCGGGGAGCTGCACAGCATCGCCGAGGACGCCGGGTTCGTCACCGCCGTCACCGACGAGTCCGGCACCATCCTGTGGACCTGCGGCGGCCCGACCATGCGCCGCCGGGCCGAGCGGGTGAACTTCGCGCCGGGCGGCCGCTGGGACGAGCAGGCCATGGGCACCAACGCGCTGTCCCTCGCCCTGCGCACCGGCCGCCCCAGCTCCGTCTTCTCGGCCGAGCATCTGGTGTCGGCCCTGCACGGCTGGGTCTGCTACTGCGCACCCGTGCACGGCCGGGACGGCCGCGTGCTCGGCGTACTGGACCTGTCCACGACCTGGGACCGCTCGCACCCCCTGGCCATGTCCACCGTCCGCACGCTGGTGTCGACGATCGAGGCCCGCCTGACGACGGAGGTGTCCCGCCCGGCCCGGCCGGCTCACGAGCCTGGGCTCCGAACAAGCCGTGCACGAGGGACGCCCCCTCCCCCTGCGGCCCCGCCAGATGGAGATCCTCACCCTCCTCGCACTCGAACCGGAGGGCTTCTCCCCGGCGCGGCTGCGTGCGGCCCTGTACGGCGACCGGCCGGTCACGTCATCCACCTTCAAGGCGGAGATCTCCCACCTGCGCCGGGCGCTGGGCGGCGCGATCTCCCCCCGCCACTACGCCCTCACCGCCCCGGTGTCCTGCGATGCCGCGGAGGTCCTGCGCGCGCTGGAGCAGGGCGACACGGACACCGCGCTGCGCCACTACGGCGGCCCGCTGCTCCCACGCTCCGAGGCTCCCGGCGTCGAGGAGTGGCGGATCCGCCTCGAAGTGGCGGTACGTGAGGCGGTGCTGGCGAGCAGGCGCGCGGAGCACGCCCTGCGCTACGGCGAACGGGCCCCGTACGACGCGGAGATCCACGAGCACGCGCTGCGCCTGCTCGGCCCGGACGACACGCGCCGCGCGATCGCGGCGGGCCGGCTGACAACGGCCCTGCGAGACTGACGGACCGTCATCGCGCCGCCAACCTCGCACCAACCTCCCGGGAGCACAGTGAGGGCTGTCCCGACGGCACGGACCGTCACCCGCCCGCACCGCCCTTCACCGAGGAGAGCCGCCATGGTGTACGCGCAGCCAGGAACCGACGGCAGCATCGTCACCTTCGCCCGCCGCTACGACAACTTCATCGACGGTGACTGGACAGCGCCTGTCGAGGGCCGCTACTTCGAGAACCCGACGCCCGTGACCGGCAAGGCCTTCTGCGAGGTCGCCCGCTCCACCGCGGCCGACGTCGACCTCGCCCTGGACGCCGCGCACCGGGCTGCCGACCAGTGGGGCCGCACGTCCACGACGGAACGCGCGAACATCCTGAACAGGATCGCGGACCGCATCGAGCAGAACCTGGAGAAGATCGCGGTCGCCGAGACGTGGGAGAACGGAAAGCCGGTCCGCGAGACCCTGGCCGCCGACATCCCGCTGGCCGTGGACCATTTCCGGTACTTCGCCGGCGTCGTCCGCGCGCAGGAGGGCAGCATCGCGGAGATCGACGCCGACACGGTCGCCTACCACTTCCACGAGCCGCTGGGTGTGGTCGGCCAGATCATCCCCTGGAACTTCCCGATCCTCATGGCCACGTGGAAGCTCGCACCCGCGCTGGCCGCGGGCAACTGCGTCGTCATCAAACCGGCCGAGCAGACCCCGGTCAGCCTGCTCTACGTCATGGACCTGATCGCCGACCTGCTCCCGCCGGGCGTGGTCAACGTCGTCAACGGCTTCGGCGTCGAGGCGGGCAAGCCGCTGGCGTCCAGCCCGCGGGTGGCGAAGGTGGCGTTCACCGGCGAGACGACGACCGGCCGCCTGATCATGCAGTACGCGAGCGAGAACATCATCCCCGTCACCCTGGAACTGGGCGGCAAGAGCCCGAACATCTTCCTGCCCGACGTCATGGCCGCCGACGACGACTTCCTGGACAAGGCCGTCGAGGGCTTCGTGATGTTCGCTTTGAACCAGGGCGAGGTCTGCACCTGCCCGTCCCGCGCCCTGATCCCCTCGTCGATCTACGACGACTTCATGGCCCGCTGCGTCCAACGCACCGAGGCCATCGTCGGCGGGGACCCGCTGGACCCGGCCACGATGATCGGCGCGCAGGCGAGCAACGACCAGTACGAGAAGATCCTCTCCTACCTCGACATCGGCAGGAAGGAGGGTGCCGAGGTCGTCACGGGCGGCAACCCCCGCGCGGTGCCCGGCCTGGAGGGCGGCTACTACATCGAGCCGACCATCTTCCGCGGCACCAACGACATGCGCATCTTCCAGGAGGAGATCTTCGGCCCGGTCGTCTCGGTCACGACGTACGACTCGGTCGACGAGGCCCTGAAGATCGCCAACGACACCCTCTACGGCCTCGGCGCGGGCGTCTGGACCCGCGACGGCAACACGGCCTACCGCCTGGGCCGCGAGATCAAGGCGGGCCGGGTCTGGACCAACTGCTACCACGCGTACCCGGCGCACGCGGCGTTCGGCGGCTACAAGAAGTCCGGGATAGGGCGCGAGACCCACAAGATGATGCTCGACCACTACCAGCAGACGAAGAACCTGCTGGTGTCGTACGCGCCGAAGAAGCTGGGCTTCTTCTAGGAGCCTGAAGTCGGTTGCCTGGAGACACCGTTGTGCTCCAGGCAACCCGACACGGTAGTTCGGGCCCCAAGTAGACCTGCCACGGGCCAGTTTCAGTACTGCAGCCAGGTGCGGGTCCGGCCGGAAGCTGTCCGCGCCGTCGAGGTTCTGGGCGCCCACACCCCGACCCTCACCGAGGCGATGAAGACAGCCGCCACCAAGGCATTCGTGATCCTGGACCGCACCCTGCTGCCGATCGACCGAATCGCCGTCGACCGGCCCCCCCCACTTCGGTGACCACACGAAGCACGGCGTGAACGTGCAGGTCCTCGCCGACTCGCAGGGCGGCTGCTGTCGGCATCGCCCGCCCTCCCCGGAGCCGTCCGCGACATCAAGGCCGCGAGTACCCGCGGCATCATCGACGCCCTGGAGGAGGCCCGGCGTGGAGTGCTGGGGGGACAACGACGGAACGGTACGGGTGCCTTACCGGGGTCGCTGGGGACCGCCTGCGATCACGGGGACGGCTCATCGCGGCTGACGCCCTCTGACGAGCGCAGTGGGCAGTGACGCGTCAAGGATCAGATCACGCGGCAGCGCCAGTTCGAAGCGCTGCTCCAGAACGGCGAGAGAGGCACGGTGCGCCGTGTCCCTCAATCTCTGCTCCGGGATTCCGGCCGCATCGATATCAGCGCGGATGAGGTCGGCGCCGGGGCCGGTGATCTCCTGCGACCAGGTGTACATGTACATGTCGAAGCCACACACATAGTGGTCGTCGTGGAAGGTCATCGAGCGGATCCTGGCCGCCCTGGCCGATGCTTGCGGGCTGCCGGAGCCCTCACCGGCCTGGTGGGTCACCTTCCGGGTGGTCGGGGAAGGCAGCTGGGGTTCGAGCGGTGGCGTCCTCTCCATCCCCTTCCTCCTGAACAGCGGTGTTTTCACGGAGGAGAAGGTAAAGCGGATCCGGGCAGCGGTCGGTGCCTGAGCCCGGCCCCGCCGTCAGCTCGAAGGGCCGAGCGCCCCGGCGATCAGCCCTTCGAGCTGGACGAGAAAGCTCGACGCCGCCGTGGCAAACGAACTCATCCCCGCGTTCCACTGATGGTGACGACGCCCTTCGTCCTGGCGCCGGTCTTGTTGTCGTAGAGGACGTCGCCGGTGGACTTCTTCCAGATCTTGATGCGGAAGGTGTCCGGGCCGTCGGTGGCGGTGACTCTGAAGGCGTAGCCGCCCTTGCCGCCCACCGTTCCGGTGCCCTGGTAGACGGCCTGGGAGCCGTGCACCACGAGCCAGTCGGAGCCGGTCGAGCGGAAGGTGAGCCGGGCGGCGCCGAAGACGAACGTGGCCTTGCCGGTGGGGACGGTGGCTCCCTTCCGGTACTGGGCGCCCAGGGTGAACGCCGCCTTTCCGGTCAGCGCCGGCCCGGCCGGGTAGGCACCGGCCGGCGAGGTGATCGTGCCTGCGCCGGCAGCGGGCCCGGCGGCACGGTCGTAGACGATCAGCTCCGCGAGCATGGTGGTGTCCGTGCCCTCGTCGTCGTCGGTGACGGTGACGACCGGGCGGTGGATGCCCGCGTCGTCGTAGACGTGTGCGGCGCGGCAGCCGGAGTCGGTGACCGTGCCGGCCGTCGGCCGGCTGCCGTCCTTCCAGTCGACCTCGCAGGTGTGGCGGTCGGCTGTGCCCGGGTCGTCGAAGGACGCGGTGACGACGGCGGCCTTGCCGACCGGGACGGGCGAGCCGGGGCCCTTGGCGGACGTGATGGAGGGTGCGGCGTTGGAGACCTCGACGGTCGCGGTGTCGGCACCGCGCCCGCCGGTCAGGGTGACCTGGAAGGTGCCGTCGTCGGTGCAGGTGAGGGTCGTCCGGGCCGCCGCGGGGTCCTTGACGGTGCACGGGGTGCCGTCCTGGACGGTCCACTTGGGCGCGCCGGCCCCGGAGACGGTGCCGGCGAGCGTGATCGCCTCACCCTCGGTGCCGGTGGTGTCCGGCCCGGCGTGGACGACGGTGACCGGGTCGATGCCGCCGAGGGTCGGGACGACCTTCTCGATCAGGCCGTCGGAGTCGAACTCCAGCTTGTCGATGGTCGTTTCGCGGTGGGTGCCGTCGCCGCCGGGGATGGCGAAGCGGTGGTAGGCGATGTACCAGTCGTCGGTGTTCGGGACGTGGACGACGGAGTGGTGGCCCGGGCCCTTGATGCCGAGGGACAGGTCCTTCTCCAGGATGACGCCCTGCTTGGTCCACGGGCCGGTGGGCGAGGGGCCGGTCGCGTAGGCGACGCGGTAGTTCTCGTCCCGGGTGTCGTTCTCCGACCACATGAAGTAGTAGGTGCCCTTGCGCTTGATGATGAAGGTGCCCTCGTTGTAGCCGCTCGGAGTGATGTCCTCGACCTGTGAGGTGTCGATGGAGGTCATGTCGTCGCCGAGCGGGACGACGTAGGCGCGGCCGTTGCCCCAGTAGAGGTACTGCTTGCCGTCGTCGTCGGTGAAGACCGCCGGGTCGATCATCTGGCCGCGGAAGTCACCGGCCTTCAGCAGTGGTTTGCCCAGGGCGTCCTTGAACGGTCCGGTGGGCGAGTCGGAGACGGCTACGCCGATGTTCGCGTCGGCGCAGAAGTAGAAGTAGTACTTCCCGTCCTTCTCGGTCATCGCCGGTGCCCAGGCCCGGCTGTCCGCCCAGCTGACGTCCGGCCCCAGGTCGAGGATGACGCCGTGGTCCTTCCAGTGGACCAGGTCCGTGGAGGAGTACGCCTTGAACTGTGTGCCGCTCCAGCCCTCGAAGCCGTCGGTCGTCGGGTAGAGGTAGAAGGTGTCGCCGAAGCGCACGATGTTCGGGTCGGCGTTCAGACCCGGCAGGACCGGGGTCTTCATGATCAGCGCCGAGACCTTCCAGGTGCGCTTCTCGCCGTCCGACCCGGTGACCTCGTACGTCACCGGCTTGGTGAAGTCGCGCACGCTGCCGGAGGCGGGGCTGATCGTCGCGCCCTCGGCGAGGGTGAACTCCGGTGCCAGGGCGGTGAGATCGGTGCCCGCCTTCATCGGCAGGGTGATCGTGCCGGCCGCGTTGTCGACGAGCGCGTCGACCTTGAGCGCCGGGTGCGTCACCTTGGCGATGCCCGCGGTGTTGCCGCTGAGTCGCATGACCTCGGTGCCCGTGAGGGCACGGTCGTAGACGCGGAAGTCGTCGACCTCGCCGCCGAAGTACGGGTCGGCCGCGTACAGGGAGCGGCCGATGTAGCCGCTGTAGTCCTTGGCCGCGTCGTACAGCTCGGACGGTTTGATGGTGGTCGTCGTGCGGGCCGCCTCGACACCGTCGGCGTACAGGACCATCGTGCCGGTGGCGCCGTCCAGCGTCACCGTGACGTGCCGCCACTGGCCGGGCGTGAGCTGCGAGCCGGCCGTGAGCTTCGACTCCGCCGACCAACTCGCCTTGGTGATGGCCGAGTAGAGGCTGGAGCCGCCGTTGGACGGGGTGGCGAACAGGTACTTGTCGCTGTCGGGCCCGAGCCCGAACAGCCACTGGAAGCTGCTGCCGCCCTTCCACTTGGCGTATGTCGACACCGTCACGCTGCCGGCGTTCTTCAGCACACCGTTCGGGATCTTCACGTACGGCGAGGCGGAGTCGCCGGACATGGTGAACGAGCCGCCCTCGACACCGGTGCCGAACTCGGGGGTCCGCACATAGGTGCCGTGGTGACCGTGCCCGCTGGAGTCACGGGCGATGCTGCCGCCGGTCTCGTCGAAGTCGTAGTGCAGCAGCAGGTCGGCCGGGACGTCCGGCCCCTCGTCGGACACGGTGACCTCGGCCCGGACCGGGATCGCGCCGCCGTCCGGCAGGCTGCCGGCCACCGTGAAGGTGCCGGCCTGGGCGTACTTCGACGCCGGTACGTCCTCCCAGGTGACCGCGACGGGCCGCTTGACGCCGTCGGCGTACTCGGCGATCACCGTGGCCGGCAGGACCGGGGCGTCGCCGACCCGGGTCTTCACCGACACGTCCTCGACGCTCTTCACGATCTGGTCGGGCTGGTAGGCGCGCAGCAGCCGGTCGTACTCGGCCTGGGTGACCGGCAGGACGGTGCCGTGGCGGGGTTTGGCGGGCAGGTCGTAGCCGGTGGAGGGGGTCCAGGTGCCGGAGTCGAGATCGGTCGTCTCGAACGGGATGTAGCCGCGGCCGCCGAACTCGTCGAGGAACGCGTACCACTTCTCCTCGGTGTTGGACTTGAACACCAGCGGCCCCTCGGCGGCGTTCATCGCGCCCTTGCCGATGCCCTCGGCGACCGCCGTCCAGGACGGGTTCAGGATCGAGTCGCTCTTCTCCTGGAAGATGAACTTGCTGTTGGGGGTGGAGGAGGTGTTGTTCCGCTCGTCCTTGGACAGGCGGTAGTACGTGCCGTCGTGCCGGATCATCGTGGAGTCGATGACCGAGTAGCCGCGGTCGATCCAGACCTTGGGCTCGCTGAAGGTGTAGAAGTCGCGGGTCGTGGCGTACATCATGCGGTTGTACGTGTCGCCGGAGTGGTCGGCGTTGTCGTACAGCTTCGACGCCCAGAAGACGACGTACTCACCGCGCTCGGCGTCGTAGAACGCCTCCGGCGCCCAGGTGTTGCCCGCGCTGTCGGGTGAGACCTTGACCAGGCGCTGGTTCGTCCAGTGGACCAGGTCGGTGGACTCCCAGACCATGATGGACTTGCTGCCGGTGCGCTGGGAGGCGTCCCAGTCGCCGTTGCCGTAGATCCTGAGGTCGGTGGCGATCTGGTAGAACTTGTCGCCCTCCGGGGAGCGGATGATGAACGGGTCGCGCAGGCCCTTCTCGCCGAGCGTGGAGGTGAGGACCGGCTTGCCGTCGTTCAGCTCGCGCCAGTGCAGCGGGTCGTTGCCCTTGCTGAGGGCGGCGTACAGCTGTTCGCCGTCGGAGGTGCCCTCGCCGGTGAAGTAGCTGAACATGTAGCCCTTGAGGGCCGCCTCGGCGGGCCGTTCGGGCACCTTGGCGGTCATGACGCGGGTCGCCTCGGCCTCGCCCTTGGTGACGGTGGCGGTCAGCTCGACGGTGGTGTCGCCGTGGCCGTGCGCGGGCCGGTGCACCTCGCCGCCGGCGGAGACGACGTCCGGCTTGGCGGAGGACCAGGAGACGGCCGTGCCGAGGGCCCCGCTCCTGGGCAGGGTGAGGTTGCCGCGTGCGTCGTCGAGGTTGTGGACCGTGAGCGCCTCGGCGGCCTGCCGGGTGGCGGCGGCGTCGTCGAGCGCGGGCCGGACCGTGACGTCGAAGGTCTTGGTGCCGGTCACGGTGCCCTTCTTCAGGGTCGCCGTGAGCGTGGCGCGGCCGTCCGGGGAGCCGGCCTCGGGGCGGGTCACCTTGCCGGTGTCGGACACCACGGACGGGTTGTCGCTGTCCCAGCTGATGGCGGAGCCGCCGGCCGGGCCGGTCCTGGGCAGGTCCAGGTCGGAGGTGACGCCGGTGGTGTCACCGAGGCTCAGGGCGTCCTTGTCGTCGGCGACGCCCTGGGTGGCGACCGGGAGGGAGAGCTGCTCGACCTCCGAGCCGGCCAGTGCCCGGTCGTAGACACGGAAGTCGCGGATCCGGCCCTTGAAGAGTTTGTCGCCGTCGTAGACGGACTTGCCGATGTAGTTGGCCCTGGTGGTTCCGGAGCCGATGGCGCCGGGCGTGGTGGTGACGGAGGTGTTGCGGCCGACCTCGACGCCGTCCTCGTAGAGCACGCCCGTGGAGCCGGTCTGGGCATAGGTGATGTGCTTCCACACCCCGCGGGTCAGGTTGTGGGAGTCGGACGGCTTGGTGGTCTGCTCGGTCGACCAGTTGCCCGTCGCGACGGAGGTACGGAAGGAGTTGCCGGTGGTGAACAGGTATCCGTTGCCGTTGCCCGCGCTGGTGTTGCCGAAGCCGTAGAGGAAGTAGGGCGTGCTCTGGGCGGAGTCGATCAGTACGTCCATGGAGACGGTGATCGAGTTCATGCCCTTCATGACGTCGTCCGGCACCTTGACGTAGGTGTCCGACCCGTTGAAGGCGAGCCCCTGACCGGATGCCGACCAGTCGGCGGTGCCACTGATCGTGCCGTTCCGGCCGTTGCCGGAGGCGTCGGTCACGGTGTCGCCGGAGCCGGCGTCGAGCTTGTACCACAGGGCCAGGCCGTCGGTGAGGTCCGCGGCTTCGGCCGTCTGTGCGGAAGCGGTGGGTCCGGCGAGGGTGAGCAGCATCGACGCGGCGGTCAGTCCGGCGAGATGACCCGCCCGACGTCTCACGCGGCTGCGAAGTCGTGCGACGTGCGTCATGTCGAGGTTCCCTGCTGAGGCATGGCTGGTGACGGACAAGGCGGAACGGAAAGACGAGGAGCCGACGAGGCGACGGCAAGTCCTTGCCGTGGGCCTGCCGTTGCACGCAGGTGAAGTGTGTTGCGAGAGTTTCAGTCGGCGCCCGGGGCAGCGTCAAGAGGTTCCGAACAATGTCCGACAGGTCGAACAAGGCCGGGCGTTGTCAGTAGCGGGTGGCAGCATCGGGCGCATGACGAACACCACGGCATTCGACTGGCGGTCCTTGCTGCTCAAGTGGAGTGAGGAGTGGGCGGATTCCCTGCCGGACGGCGAAACGCGGGGCGAGGACGACGAGGCCGCCCGGCAGGCACGGTGGCTGGGGTTCCCGCCCGCGTCCGAGGAGCGGATCGCGGTCCTGGAGGAGCGCCTGGGCCGGCGGATGCCCCCGTCGTACCGGGAGTTTCTGAAGGTCAGCGACGGCTGGCGGCACGCCGGCGGGTTCGTGTGGCGGCTGGCGGGGACCGAGGACGCGCGCTGGCACGACAACGAGTCAGGGCTCGCGGACACGTTCGAGGAGTACCTGGACGAGGACGCAGGACCCGAGGAGCGGCGGGAGGCGGACCTCTGGCGGCGCGGGCTCCAGCTCGACGTCGAGTCCGACGCCACCTACGTCCTCATGGATCCCGAGGACGTGGACGAGGCCGGTGAGTGGGCCGTGTACACGTGGGCGAGCTGGCGGGCCGAGTCGCCCGAGCGGCACGCGAACTTCCACGCGTTCATGCGGGACATGCACCGGGAGTTCCACAGCCTGCGGGCGCACCGGAGCGACGGAGAGCCGGTGTTCGTCAACGACACGACGCGAGCGCTGGACGCGCAGATGGAGGAGGCCCGGCTGGAGGCGCTGCGCGGCGACTGGGAGCGGGCCGTCACGACGCTGGACGAGGCCAAGGAGTACGGCAGACCCCGGGCCGCCGGGCTGGGAGACCAGATTCGCCGCCTGCTCGGGCAGACCTACATGGTGCACTTCGACGAACTGGCGACGGACCCGCAGTACGCGCCCGAGATGCTGCCGCCGCTGGTCGCCGAGCACGCGGCGCACTCGTACCGGGACGACTCCACGCTGACGTTCCATCTGAGGGGCGCCGGCGACGACCTGGTGTCGCTGGCTTACGCGACGCTGGACGAGGTGCGGAACGGCACGTATCGGTACACGGCGGCAGGACCGTTCGGGGAAGCGGTCGAGCGAGCGCGGGAGCTGGCGCGGTGGGGGGACACCGACGGGGCATGGCGGACACTGATCAAGGCTCTGCCCCGCTGGGAGCCGCTGGGACCGGACCACCTGGCCCCTGTGGGCTGGGTGGCGGACCCCGTGCTCGGGCCGCTGCTGACCCCGGAGCGGGGCCGGGAACTGCTGGCCACTCCCCGGGGCGGGCAGCCCGGCGAGGGACCGAGGCCGACGGCCGGGCTCGACCCGGGCAGCCTGGCGTGGCTCGCGGGGCCGGACCCGGGCAACAACCGCACGTCCTACCGGTTCGTCCTGGTGGAGGGGGTGGAGCCGGAGGAGCTGCCCGAACGGCTGGGGGACGGGGACGGGGACGGGGGCGGGGGCGGCCCGGTGCTGAGCGAACCCCTGACCCTGTGGGAGGCGCGCCGCAGGTCGCTGCACGATCGCAGGGAGTTCTCGTCCTACGACGACAGGGCTCTCATGGCGGTCGGCCGGGCCGGCTCCGGGTGGAGCTTCGCCTTCGACGGTGATCCGGCCGCGTTCGACGGGCGGCGGTTCGTCTCCCCGGCCGTCGCCGCCAGCGCCGGCACCCGTGCGGTGGTGGTGTGGAGCGGCCTGAGGACCGGGCGCCAGGAGCCCTTCTTCCATGTTTCGGTGGCGCGAGACGGCGTCGAGCAGTACTCCTTCACCTACGTGGACGGAGAGGTCAGGCCGAGCGGGGAGATACCGCGGGCGCTGGAACCGAGCAGGTTCTTCGGTGACCTGGAGGACGGCGTCGGGACGGAGCGGTCGCTGCTGGAAGCGGTGGCCGGGGAATTCGGGGTCTTCCTGCCCCGTCATGCCATCGTCAGCGGGCGGCTGCACACGTTCACCACCCGTTCCTGGACGCGTCCGCCCAGGGACGGTGAGACGTACATGGTGATCCGGATGGGCTGACCCGCCCGGAGAAGGCGGCGGGTCACGTCCTGACGTCGGCACCCCGGCGCGCTCTGCCGCACGTCTGCCGGTACGAGCGGGCGAAGGGGCCAACGCGGTGTCCCCCGGCTGTGTCGAGCGGCCGGCGCGCGGGCGTTCAGCCATGCTGGGCCGAGGTGGCACCCCCTCCATACGACAAGGAGCCCCGTATGCCCACGGACCCGCTCGGACGATTCCTGGCCGCTCTGGACCCGCAGCACCGTGAAGCTGTCGGCTCCAGGCCGCGCGAGGAGCAGGAAAGCCTCGCGGCGGCCTGGGAGCGGGAACTGGAAGCGGACGACGAGCTCGACACGCTCGACGAGCTGTCGCCGGCGGCGGCGGAGGCCGAGGCGGCCCGCCGCGTCCTGGAGCGCGAGTCCGACTAGCGCAGGGGCCCCACCGCCGCCCCACCATCACCGCACAGGACTCTTCCCAGCCCGGCGACTGGCGTACGCCCTGCCCGTCGGCGCACCGAGCCTGCCGCCCGGACACCGCCGGGCAGCCGGATTGTCCGTGATCGGTAACAGACGGATCCGCCCGCCTCCTTCCTCCCTCTTGCCGTATGCACGGGCTCCACGGCGACGGCGAAGGAACAGAACACATGGTGCGAAGTGGCGGACGGGGATGGTACGCCAAAGTGCTGGCGGCGGCGCTCGGAGTGACCGCGGTGGCCGGCATGACCTCGTTCTGGAACGCGCAACTCGGCTCCGCCGAGGGACGACCCACCCGAGCCGGCGTCTCGGCGCCTCCGCCCCAGTCGCAGCCGCAGGGCCGCAAGGCGGCGCCCGTGTCGGCGGACATCGCGCATGCCTCGGACGGGGGCGCCCGTGGCGTCAACATCACCATCGACGACGGACCTGACCCCGTCTGGACACCTCAGGTGCTGCGGGTGCTGCGGGACAACGGTGTGAAGGCCACCTTCTGCATGGTGGGCACGCAGGCCCGCGCGCACCCCGATCTGGTCAAGGCGGTGGTGGCGGCCGGGCACCGGCTCTGTGACCACACGGTGTCGCACGACGTCACCATGGACCACAAGTCCGAGGCCTACCAGTCCCAGCAGATCCTGACCGCCGCACGCATGATCACCGAGGCGTCCGGGGGTGTCCGCCCCCAGTACTACCGGGCCCCGGGAGGTGCCTTCACCCCCTACAGCCGTCACCTCGCCGCGTCCCACGGAATGCGCCCGCTCGGCTGGAACATCGACTCCAAGGACTTCGAACGCCCCGGCACGAACGCCATGGTCGCCACCGTCAAGAACGAGATCTCCAACGGCCCGACCCTCCTCTTCCACGACGCGGGAGGTGACCGCTCGCAGACCGTGGCGGCGCTGCGGGAGGTCCTGCCGTGGCTGAAGGAGCAGGGCTACTCCTTCGGTTTCCCCGTGCGCTGAGCGCGACCGGAGGAGCCGGACGGCGGGCGCGGGCCACCGAAGCGGGGGGGGTGGGGAGGCCGACCCGAGGTTCCACGGACGGGCGCGGCCCGCGCCGGCCGGTGGGCGTTCCCGCCCCCGGCTGACGCGGGCCCGTGGCCGGTCAGTCCGACAGGCCGACCCGGCGCGCCTCGACCGGAGACCACTGTGTGCCGCTGAGCCGCACGGCGCTGTCCGGTGAGCCCCGCCGTCCGGCCGGGCCGGTACGGCCTTCGGGGGAATTCCGGGCCGGCTCCGCGGTTCGGCGGCCGGGGGGTGGTACGGGCATGAGATGTCGACGCCCCCCGAGCCACCCGCCTCGGCGCTGCCACGCCTGGACGACGCCGAGTCGCGTGTGCCGGGTGTGCTGCGGACGGCGGCCGCGTACGCGTGGCGGCTCATCGCGGTCGGCATCGTCGTCCGGGTCGCGTTCTCCGTGCTCGGGCAGTTCCACCGGATCGCCGTCGCCGTCTTCCTCGGTCTCGTCATCACCGCGGTGCTGCGTCCCGTGGCCGGTCTGCTGGCCAGGTTCATGCCCCGGCCGCTCGCGGTCGCCGCCGCGCTCATCGGCGGCATCGTCCTCGTCCTCGGGGCGCTGGCTCTGGTGGGTGAGACCGTGGCGGATCAGCGGAGCGGGCTGGAGAAGGAGTTCGTGGCGGGAATCGACCGGATCGAGCGCCGGCTGGAGGAACCGCCCTTCCGGCTTCCCGCGGACGCGTTCGACGATCTCCAGTCCCGGATCGGCAAGCTCCTGTCGGACCACCGCTCCACCCTCATCAGTACGGCGCTCAGCGGCGCGAGCCGGCTGGTCGAGGTACTGACCGTGCTCGCGCTGGCCCTGTTCTGCGCGGTCTTCTTCACGCACTCCGGCGACAAGCAGTGGCAGTGGCTGTGCGACCAGTTCCCCGGCCGGGCCCGGCAGCGGTTCACGATCGCGGCCGGGGCCGCCTGGCGGACCTTCACCGGTTACACGCACGGCATCCTGCTGGTGGCGGCGACCAACGCGGTCCTCGTGGGCATCGCGCTGTTCGCCCTCGGGGTGCCGCTCGCCGTGCCGTTGGCCCTGCTGGAGTTCCTGGCCGCGTTCATCCCCTTGATCGGCTCGCCCATCGCCCTGGCGATCGCGGCCGTCGTCGCCCTCGCGTCGAAGGGACCGCTCATCGCCCTGGTGGTGGTGGCCCTGATCGTGGTCATCGGCCAGATCGAGGGCCACCTCCTGCACCCCGTCGTGATGAGCTGGGCCGTTCGGCTGCACCCGGTGGTGGTTGCCCTGGCGGTGGTCGGCGGGGCGGTCGCCGCCGGGGTGATCGGCGCGGTCGTTGCCGTACCGCTGGTGGCCGTGGTGTGGTCCGTGTACCAGGCGCTGCGCGGCCGTACGGGCGAGCCGGCGTGAACCCGGGAGGTCACCGGCCACGGCCGGCGCTACCGGACCAGCTCCCAGTCCTGCGAACCGTCCGAGAGCGCGCTCTGACGGAGTCAGCGGCGCTCCCGCGCTCGCGCCGGTCAGGTACAGGCTCGTGTTCTTGACCAACTGCAACCTGCAGTGACCGTAGGGGGCCTGGAGGTGTCAAGACCTCACCCTATGGCGATCCAGCGGCACTCGCTCAGCCGTCGGAGCGACGAGTGGACCAGGCCGTATCATCGCGCGGTGGGCACTGGGGTGGGGATCACGGCGCCGTTCGGCCGGATGCTGCGCGCGTTACGGCAGAGCCGCCGGCTGACGATCGAGGAACTGGCCGAGGCGTCGGGGATCTCGGGGCGTGCCATCGGTGACATGGAGCGGGGCCGGAGCCGGCGTCCGCACCGGGGCACCGTCACCGCGCTCGCCCAGGGCCTGGGCCTGGACGAGGCGGCGCACGCGGACCTCCTCGCGGCCGCCCGCGCGGCCCGACCCGGGGCGCGCTCCGCCGCCTTCGTCAGGGCCTCGCCCCACTCGCTGCCGAGGGGCGTGCGGGACTTCGTCGGCCGGCAGGCGGAACTGGCCGTACTGCGTGCTCTCGCGCGGGAAGCCGCCGAGGGCCGGGGGGTCGCGCCGCCGGTGGCCGTGGTGTCCGGGCCGCCCGGAAGCGGCAAGACCTCGCTGGCTGTCCGGCTTGCCGAGGAACCGGCGTCGTCCTGTCCCGACGGGGCGTTCCTGGTGGACATGCGGGGTCTGGACGAGCGGCCGCTGTCTGCGGAGCAGGCCGTGGCGGGGCTGCTGGGCTCGTGGGGCGTCGGGGACGCCGAGCTGGCCCGGCTCACCGCCGAGGAGCGTCTCACCCGCTACCAGGAGATCGCCGCCGGGCTGCGCGCGGTCCTGGTGCTGGACAACGCCGGCGGCGAGGCACAGGTCAGGCCCCTGCTGCCGCGCGCGGGGCGGCTGCTCGTGGTGGTGACGAGCCGCCGTACGCTCACCGGTCTGGAGGGAGTGCGGCGCGTCGAGCTCGGTGCGCTGAGCCGGCGGGAGTCCGCTGCCCTGCTGCGTGCCGTCGTGGGCGACGGGCGGGTGGATGCCGAGCCGGCCGCCGCGGACGTCGTGACCGAGCTGTGCGGGCATCTGCCGCTGGCGCTGCGGGTGGCCGCGAACTGGGCCGCCACCCGCGCCAACTGGAGCCTGGAACGGCTCGCCGGGCGGCTGGCCGACGAGGACCGCAGGCTGGACGCGCTCAGCGCGGGCGACGTGCGGGTCAACTCCGCCTTCGCGCTGTCCTGCTCCCGTCTCGCTCCCGAGGCCGCGCGGATGTTCCGGCTGCTGTCGCTCCTGCCGGCCGGGGACTTCAGCGTGGCCCCGGCCGCCGTGCTCGCGGACGTCCCCCTGCCCGAGGCCGAGGACCTCCTTGAGGAACTGCTGGAGGCCGGGCTGCTGATGACGTCCCGGCAGGACCGCTACCGGCTGCACGACCTGCTGCGCCTGTACGCGGCGGCCCGTCACCGCGCCGAGGACGCAGCGGAGAGGTCGCTCGCCGCGCGGTCCCGGCTGCGGCACTGGCTGCTGGACACGGCCGTCCTCGCCGGCCGCTGGCACGAGCCGGACTACGGGATGCCGCCGGCGGACCCCGGCCGGCTGGTCGCCCTGGACGACCGTGAGCAGGCGGCGCGCTGGATCAAGGCCGAGGGCGACACCTGGCTGGCCGCGTTCCGCGAGGCCGCCGAACACGGCGAGCACGCGCGGGTCGTCGAGGTCGCGGAGGCCATGCACTGGTTCTCCGACCACTGGGTGTCCTGGGGCCACTGGGTCGAGATCTACGAGCGTGCCGCCGCGGCCGGGGCGGCGCTGGGGGACGCCGCTCTGCAGGCGACCCACCGCAACTACCTCGCCTGGGCGTACTGGGCCTGCGCCCGCCGGCACGACGCGGCGGTGGAGTCGGCCACGAGTGCACTGGGTCTCGCCCGGGCGGCCGGCGACGTCCTCCAGCAGGCATGGGCCGAGGCGTATCTCGGCTGGCTGCGGGACGCCGTCGACGACCTGACGGCCGCCGCCGACCACTACCACCGCGCCATGGAGCTGTTCACCGCGACGGACGACGTCAACGGCTACCTCCAGGTGTCCTGCGGGATGATCCGGGTACTGCGCGGGGCGGGGCGTGGGCAGGCGGCCGTGGAGACCTTCCGGGGCATCATGGACGCCCTCGCGGACCCCCGTCACCGGGACCGGATCCCGCCCAACGTAGGGGAGTTCACCGTCCTGACCGCCGTCTACGCGGTGTCGTTCGTCCATCTCGACGAGGCCCGGTGGGAGGACGCCGTCGACGCGCTGCGCTCCGTCCGCGGGCAGTTCGACGCCCGCGGATGGCACAAGCAGGCGGGCAAGGTGCACCTGCACCTGGCCCATGCGCTGGACCGTCTCGGCGAGCGCACCGAGGCCGCCGCCGAGTACCGCGCCGTGCTCGCCCTGGGAAGCCGCGTTCCCGCGGACGTGCGGGACGAGGCCCGGGCGGGCCTTGCCGCACTGACCGCGGGCCGGACGACGCCCACCGTCCGGTTCGTGCAGTGACGGGCCTCAGCCCCTGCGGCCCGTCGCGGAGGCGAAGCCCAGCCAGGTGTGCCGGTTGTTCCACCAGCACCAGCCGACCTTGGGGGCGTTGCGGCGCTCGCGGCCGTCCCGGCCGGTGCCGTTGCTGATCCAGATGGCCGGGGTGCGGGCGTCCAGGGTGCCGTTGGGCTTGCGCAGCCGGGAGCCGATCGTCATGAAGCAGAGGTTGCGCTCCAGGGCCTCGGGCTGCTGGAGCACCCAGTGGATACCCTCGGTGAGCACCAGCGGGGTGCGGTCCTCCTTGGTGAGGGCGGGCAGGGCCTCGTCCGGGGACCAGTTGGCCATGTGGTCGCCGCGGTCGATGCCGGTGACGACGTAGAGCGGGGCGTCGGGCAGTTCGACGGCGCAGGGCGTGAACTCGTCGACGTCGGGCATGTCGACGACGACGAAGCCCGGCTTGCCGTCGCGGCGGAGCAGCGGCGCGAGGGCGGAGGCGGGGGCTCGGTCCGGGTGCACGGCCAGCAGGGCGCCGTCACCATCGGCCCCGGCCCCGGCGGCGAAGGTGCGGATCTCGTCGGCGGACAGCCCGGCGGTCTCGTGCACCCCCAGCCCGATCAGCCGCTCGGCCTGCGCGCTCAGGGCCGGGAGTGCGGGCAGGACGGTGGACGTGTCGGGCGTGGTGTCGGGCACGATGCTCCCTGGGTCGGCGACATGGGCGAACTCGGACGCGGTCGGACTCACGGGCAACGAGCCGGTGTGCCGGGACGTTCCCGCTCCGCCGGGTCCGTCTCCCCTTCGCCGGACAGGCCGTGCATCCGCCAAGCGCGGGGCGTCATCCCGTAGGCCGCGCGGAAGGCGCGGCTGAAGTGGCTGGGGCTCGTGAACCCCCAGCGCCGGGCGACGGCCGCGACCCCGGGCCCCAGGGCCGGGGGGCGCAGCAGATCCCGGCGGCACCGCTCCAGCCGCTGCGTCCGGATCCACTCCCCCACCGTCATGCCCTCCGACTGGAACAGCTTGTGCAGGTAGCGGACCGACATGCGGTGCGCGGCGGCGATCCCGGGCGGTGCCAGGCCGGGGTCGGCGAGGTGGCGCAGGATGTGGTCCTTGACGCGCACGAGGGTGGCCGCGGCGGTCTCGGGAGCCTGGGGGGTGAAGCGGCCGCGCCGCTCGTTGATCAGCAGCGCCAGCAGGTCGAGCGCCGTGGCGGCGAACTGGCGGCCGGCGCAGGCGTCGAGATGCGCCGCCTCACGTGCCAGGCGCGCGAAGTACGTCCCGACCAGGGCGGCGCTGCCCTCGCGGCCGGAGAACGCCGTGGCGGTCAGCGCCCGCAGATCCTCGTCGCGCACCCGGAGATCCTCACGAGGGAAGTGGAAGGAGGTGAAGGAGAACGCGTCCTGCACCTCCTTCCGGAACAGCCGGGAGGAGTCGGAGAGGGAGAAGTCGCCCGGCCCGATACGGGCCTGTCTCCCGTCCTGCTCCTTGATGGCGCTGCCTCGCTGCTGAAGGGTGAGGATGAGGTGCTCCTTCCCGTCCCGGGCGATCAGCCGTCTGCTGCGCGTCACGACCTGCGGGCCCGCCTGGACCTGCGAAACCCGTAAGGAGCCCAGCCGCTCGCTGACGATGCTGCCGGGCGACGGGGCGTCCTCGAGGAGGCGCACGTCGAGCGGGATGAAGGTGCGGGACACCGCGTCGTGCCAGCGCTCACCCCGGTCGGCCGCCGGCAGTGACGCGGTGGAAAGGACGACGGGCACCTGGTTCCCCCTGAGCATCATCAAGGGCCGGCGGGTGGGATCCGCTGCCGGCCTTGACGATGTCACCATCCCGCCCCGGGGCAGTCCAGGAAGAATCGGAGGAAGAATCCGATCACTTCGCCAGGAAGGCGAGCAGCGCCGAGTTGACCTCGTCCGCGTGGGTCCAGAGCAGACCGTGCGGGGCGCCCTCGATCTCCACGTAGTCCGCGGCCGGAAGGGCGTTGTGGAACGGTCGCGCGGTCCCCTCCACGGGCAGGATGCGGTCCCCCGTGCCGTGCAGGATCAGCGCGGGCACGTCGATCGCCGGGATGTCGGCGCGGAAGTCGGTGTACCAGGTCGCGGGCGCGGCGGACGCGGCGAAGAAGCCGCCGCCCGCGGCGACGTCCCAGCTGTGGCGGACGGCCTCCTCGCTGATCCGGATGCCGAGGTTCTCGTCGAGGTTGTAGAAGTCCTTGTAGAAGTCCGTGTAGTAGGCATAGCGGTCGGCCTTCACCGCTGCGACGACCCCGTCGAAGAACTCCTTGGGGGCGACCCCGTCCGGGTTGTCGTCGGACTTGAGCAGGCAGGGCTCCAGGGAGGCGAGGAAGGCGACCTTGGCGACCCGGGCCGAGCCGTACCTGGACACGTACCGGGCGACCTCGCCGGTGCCCATCGAGAACCCGACGAGGACGGCGTCGCGCAGGTCGAGGGTTTCCATCACGGTCTTCAGGTCGGCCGCGAAGGTGTCGTAGTCGTAGCCGGTCGTCGGCTGAGCGGACTGCCCGAAACCGCGCCGGTCGTAGGTGATCACGCGGTAGCCGGCGGCGAGCAGCACGGCGCTCTGCCGCTCCCAGGAGTGCCCGTCGAGCGGGAAGCCGTGGATGAGGACGACCGGCTGCCCGGATCCGTGGTCCTCGTAGTACAGGTCGATGGCGGTGGAGTTCTCCTGGCCCACGGTGATGTACGGCATGTGCTGCTTCCTCGTTTCCGAGCGGCTCGATGCAAGGGACCCGGCCACGCTAGGGCGGGCACGGTCCGGCCGATTGCGCTGCAGCGCACGGGTTGTTGACCGGGGGCGCACCTGCTGCCGGTGGTCCTCGACCGGGTGCGTCCTCGAGGCCGGCGTGACACCATCGCCTCCATGGATGGGTTCATGACACCTGATCAGATCTCCGCCCGCACATCCCGTGCCCTCGCCGCCGCCGTCGCGGCAGGGCGTGATCTGGGGCTCGACGTGGCCGGTGCGAGGGTCCTCTACGACGTGTTCTCCGTCGTGGTGCACCTGGCGCCGTCGCCCGTGGTGGTCAGGGTGCCGACCGTCCTGCCGTCGTACGCCGACGCCGACTCCCAGGCTGCCCGGCAGCGGCTGGAGCTGGACGTGGTGGGGTGGCTCGCGGATCAGGGGCACCCGGTGATTGCGCCCAGTCCGCTCGTGCCGCGCGAGCCCGTGCGGCGTGACGGGTTCTCGATGACGTTCTGGCAGTTCGTGGAGCTGGACCAGAGCGCCGAGCCCGACTTCGTGCACCACGCCGGCCTGGTCGCCGGCCTGCATGCCGCGCTGCGCGCCTACCCGGGTGAGCTGCCGTTCCTGTCGGCGGCCGAACCGCGGTTCGTCTCCGAGGGGCTTGCCGCGCTCGAAGGGCGCCCCGATCTGCTGGCGCCGGCCGACGTCGACCGGGCGCGGCGGGAGTGGAAGGTGCTGGAGCCGGTCGTCGCCTCCCGCGCGGGGTTCGAGGCGGTGTTCCCCGGCATCGACGTCCAGCCGATCCACGGGGACGCCCCGGCGGCCAACATCGTCTCCGGCCCGGGCAGCGAGCTGTACTCCGACTTCGAACTGACCACGCTCGGTCCGGTCGAGTGGGACCTGGCGGCCTTCGGCCCCGAGTGCGAGGCCGCGTACGACGCGGCCGCCGGGCGCCTGGGGCTGCGCCGGCTGGACCGGGACGTGCTGCGGGTCGTCAACGCGGTGGGCATGTCCCGCGCGGTGGCGTGCCTCGCGCTCGCGCCGCAGTTGCCCCTGCTGGTGGACGCGCTGAAGCCGGCCGTCGAGCAGTGGCGGTCGATGCCGTTCGCCGCGGGGCTGGGCGGCTGAGGCCGGCCGCACGCGCGCAGGCCGCTCACTCGGGCAGGGGGCGGTCGTCGACGATGTGCTTCATGACGAGGGTGGAGTTGATGCGCTGGACGCCGGGGAGCCGGGCGAGCTGCCGGTCGTAGAGCTCCTGGAAGGCGGCCAGATCGGTGGTGGCGACGCGCAGGAGGTAGTCGGGGTCGCCGAAGAGGCGCTGGGCCTGGAGCACGTGCGGGACGGCGGCCACCGCCTCTTCGAACGCGGAGACGGTGTCGGCGTCCTCCCAGCGCAGGGTGACGAAGACGAGGGCCTCGAAGTTGAGGCCCACCGCGGCCGGATCGACCACCGCGCGGTATCCGCGGATCGCACCCTCGCGTTCGAGGTCGCGCAGTCTGCGGTGGCAGGGCGAGACGCTCAGTTTCACGCGGGCGGCCAGCTCGGTGACCGTGAGACGGCCGTCCAGCTGAAGCTCGGTAAGAATTCTCCGGTCCAGGGCATCCATGGAGAAGATTCTGCCCCACATACCGCGATCAAGGAGTAAAGAAGGGAACACCTTCGGGTCGATCCGGCCTAGCCTTCCTCTCGCACCACAGCATGTGAGAGGGAACGATCGATGGACACGACCACGCTGGCGGCCTTCCTGGCAGTGGATCTGCTGCTGATATTCACCCCCGGCGCGGACTGGGCCTACACGATCACGGCAGGCCTGCGGGACCGGTCGGTCGTGCCGGCGGTCGCCGGGCTGGTCGCCGGGTACGCGGGGTACACCCTGCTCGCCATCGCGGGCCTGGTGGTGATCGTGGCGAGCTCGGCGACCCTGCTCACCGCGCTGACCCTGGCCGGCGCCGGCTATCTCGTGTGGCTCGGCTGGGGGGTACTGCGGCAGCCGGCCGCCCTGACGGCCTCCGAGGAGGAAGTGGGCACCGAGGGCGCCTCCCGTATGCGGGTCATGCTCAGGGGAATCGGGATCAGCGGGCTGAACCCCAAGGCGCTGCTGCTCTACTTCTCCCTGTTCCCGCAGTTCATCGACCCCGCGGGCGCCTGGCCGGTGGCGGGCCAGACCGGCCTGCTCGGCTCGCTGCACATGACCGCCTGCGCCGTCGTCTACCTCACCGTCGGAGTGCTGGCCCGCACGGTCCTGCGGACCAGGCCCTCCGCGGCCCGGGCGGTGACCCGTGCCTCCGGCGCCATGATGATCGTCATCGGCGGGTTCCTGCTCGTGGAACGCCTGGCAGGCTGACGGACCCGAGCGGCCCCCTGTCGAAGGAGAGCACGAGGACTGATGGCCCACCCCGGCGTCAGGATCACCCGGATCGCACCCGGCCGCGTCCACATCGGGCTGCCGGGCCGCCCCGAAGCCACCCGGCAGCACGGCTGCTTCCACGCGGCAGCGACCAGCGCGATCGCGGACAGCGCGGGCGGGTACGCGGCGTTCACCGCAGGATCACCGTGCGCCGGCCCTGGACGAACACCCGGCCTTCGCAGTGCCAGCGGACCGCCCGGGCCAGGGCCGCCGACTCCGCGTCGCGGCCGATGGCGGCGAGCTCTTCGGGCGTGTGGCTGTGGTCGACGTCGATGACCTCCTGGGCGATGATCGGGCCCTCGTCGAGGTCCGCGGTGACGTAGTGGGCGGTGGCGCCGACCAGTTTGACGCCGCGCTCGTGCGCCTGGTGGTAGGGCTTGGCGCCCTTGAAACTCGGCAGGAACGAGTGGTGGATGTTGATCATCCGGCCGGGCAGCCGGGTGCACAGGTCGTCGGAGAGCACCTGCATGTAGCGCGCCAGTACGACCAGGTCGACGTCGAACGCGTCGACGATGCCGAGGAGCCGGGCCTCGGCCTCGGGCTTGGCCGCCGCGGTGACCGGCACGTGGAAGAACGGGATGCCGTGCCAGGTGACCAGCGCCTCGTGGTCGCGGTGGTTGGAGACCACCGCGACCACGTCGATGGGCAGGTCCCCGCTGCGGGTGCGGAAGAGCAGGTCGTTGAGGCAGTGGTCGTAGCGGGACACCATGATCAGTACGCGGCGGCGGGTGCTGACCGGTTCGAGGTGCCAGCGCATGGCGAACGGCTCGGCCACGGCGGCGAATGCGCGGCGCAGGAGCTCTTCGGCGTCCTCTCCGGGCGCTGCGAAGCGCACCCGCATGAAGAAGTGGCCGTCCCTGCGGTCACCGAACTGGTGGTTGTCGATGATGTCGCTGCCGTGGTCGAGCAGGAACCGCGAGACGGCGGCGACGATGCCGGGCGACTCGGGGCAGTCGAGGGTGAGCACGTACTCGGCCGGTTCCATCACGGCACCTCCGGTCCACGGAACTCGCTCATCGCGTCGATGACCCAGCGCCCCAGGTAGTCGGCGTACGAGGAGCGCGGCAGCAGCCGGTACGTCGGCGCGTCGTCGGTCTGCCAGAGCAGTACGGCGACGGGGCCCACCGTGGTCGACACCGCCCGGCCCGGACCGAAGGCCCGGGGATGCAGGTCCAGCGGGCAGCCCTTCTCCAGCACCTGCCGGGCGGACGGGCCGCTGAGCTCCAGCGTGGTGCGGTTCGCGGAGACGTCCACGACCGACCCCGGGTCCGGCCCCAGTGCCTCCCGCAAGGCGGCGGTCTCGTCGGACGGGGAGAGCACGAGCCACTCGTCGGGCCCCAGCCAGACGACCGTGCGGGGCCCGGACGCGGTGGTGTCACCGCACCGGTGCGGCAGCGTCGCCCCCAGCGCCGTCTCGATACGGCCGGCCGCTTGGGAGGCGGGGTCGACGCGCACGTTCACCATGCCGAGGAACGGCAGCTCCCTCAGCGTGACACCCCGGGCGCCGGTGACGGCGGCGGCGCGCATCCGCTCCGCCAGGCCGGCCAGGGGACTTATGCGCAGGGCCGTCACGTTCGGGGGGATCGTCCGCTCAGCCATCTCGCTTGGTCCCTTCGGGGTCGTAGAGGACGCAGTCGGCCACCTCGACGGGCACCAGGTCCTCGCCCACCGGTGCGAGGAGGGTCTCGCCGATCCTGGCCCGCCCGCCGGCGACCAGGGCCAGGGCGAAGGGGCGGCCGAGGGCCGGGCTGTGATAGCTGGAGGTGACGTGGCCGAGCATCGGCACGGGCACGGTCTCCAAGGTGGTGCCCGGGGCGACGAGTTGGGTGCCCTCGGGCAGCCTGGTCGTGCGGTCGCTCGGCAGCAGACCGACCAGGTGCTTGCGGTCGCTGCGGGCGGTGTCGGCGCGGGAGAAGGACCGCTTGCCGATGAAGTCCTTCTGCTTCGAGACCACCCAGGACATGCCCGCGTCCTGCGGGGTGACGGTGCCGTCGGTGTCCTGCCCGACGATGATGTAGCCCTTCTCGGCCCGCAGCACGTGCATGGTCTCGGTGCCGTACGGGGTGATGCCGTACGGCTGCCCGGCCTCGTGCACCTGCTCCCAGACGGCCGGGCCGTACCAGCCCGAGACGTTGATCTCGTAGGCCAGTTCGCCGGAGAAGGAGATCCGGCAGACGCGGGACGGGATGCCGGAGGCGAGGGTGGTCTCGCGGAAGGCCATGAAGGGGAAGGCGTCGGCGGTCAGGTCGAGGCCGGGCGCGAGCCGGGCGACGACCTCCCGGGACTTCGGTCCCACGACGGCGATGGTCGACCACTGCTCGGTCACCGAGGTGCAGTGCACGTCGAGTTCGGGCCACTCGGTCTGGAGCCACTCCTCCAGCCAGTCCAGGACGCCGGCGGCACCGCCGGTCGTGGTGGTCATGAAGTAGCGGTCGTCGTCCAGGCGGAGCGTCACACCGTCGTCGAAGATCATGCCGTCGGGCTTGCACATCACGCCGTAGCGGGCCATGCCGGGCTTCAGCTTCTTGAAGGCGTTGGTGTAGATGCGGTTGAGGAACTCGCCCGCGTCCGCGCCCCGGATCTCGATCTTGCCGAGGGTGGAGGCGTCCATGAACGCCACGCCCTCACGGGCCGCCCGGCACTCGCGGGCCACGGCGGCGTCCATGTCCTCACCGGGCCGGGGGTAGTACCGGGGGCGCTTCCACTGCCCGACGTCCTCGAACTCGGCGCCGTGCGCCACATGCCACCTGTGCAGGGGCGTGGTCCGCTCCGGGTCGAACAGCTCGCCGCGCTCGCGCCCGGCCAGGGCGGCGAAGGCGACCGGAGTGTACGGCGCCCGGTAGGCGGTGGTGCCGATCTCCCCGAGTGAACCGCCGAGCACCTCGGCGATGACGCCGATGGCGTTGACGCCGGAGGTCTTGCCCTGGTCGTTCGCGGTGCCGAGGGAGGTGTAGCGCTTGACGTGCTCGACGCCTCGCATGCCTGCTGCGGTGGACCGCCGGACGTCGGCGACGGTGACATCGCGCTGGAGGTCGACGAAGTGGCTGTCCCAGGTGGCGGGTTCGCCGTCGGGGGCGGGCACCAGCCACAGGGCGCGTGTCGGGCCGGCCGGGAGCCGCGCGCCCTCGGGCGGTACGGCGACCGGGAACCCGGCCTGCGTCGCGGCCAGCGCGCCCGCCCTCGCCCCCTCGGCCCGGCAGCCGTCGAGGTCGTACGTCCCGCGCGCCGCGCCGACGACCTGCTGGTCCCGCACGGCACCGTCGGGCACGAAGGCGACCAGTTCCTCGTCCCAGCGCAGCCGCCCCTGCCGCTGGCTGTGCAGATGCACCACCGGGCTCCATCCGCCCGATACGGCGAGCAGGTCGCAGTCGAACGCCTCCCGGCCGCCGCTGAGTTGCCCGTTCTCGTCGAGCCCCTGGACGGTGACTCCGGTGAGCCGGCCGGAGCCCGCCGTGCCGACCACCGCGCTGCCTGTCAGCACCCGCACCGCGGTCGCCCCGGCGACCTCGGCGGCCCGTCGGGACAGTTCGGGCCGCGCGTCCACCACGGCGGCGATGCCGATCCCGGCCGCGTACAGGTCGGCGACGGTGTCGTAGGCGCTGTCGTTGTTCGTGCTCACCACGGCCCGCGAACCGGCGGCCACGGCGTACCGGTTGAGGTAGGTCCGCACGGCCGAGGAGAGCATCACCCCGGGCCGGTCGTTGCCGGCGAAGACCAGCGGCCGCTCGTGCGCGCCGGTCGCCAGCACCACCTGGCGGGCCCGGATGTGCCAGAGCCGCTGGCGCGAGACACCCGCGGGAGCGGCGGCTCCGAGATGGTCGGTCCGGCGCTGGAGGGCGAGCACGTAGTTGTCGTCGTACGACCCGAAGGCCGTGGTGCGCCGCAGTACGACGACCTCGGGGGCGGAGTCGAGCGTGGCGCGGATCTCCGCGACCCACTCGGTGCCGGAGTGCAGTGCGCCGCCGCGCTCCGGCTGGTCGTCGACGAGGATCACCCGGGCGCCGGACCCGGCGGCTGCGGCGGCGGCCGCGAGTCCGGCCGGACCCGCGCCGACGACCAGGACGTCGGTGTGGACGTACTTCTTGTCGTAGACGGCGGGGTCCGGGGCGGGGTCGAGCCGGCCCATTCCGGACAGGGTGGTGGCGGACAGGCCGTCGTAAAGCTCCACGGTCGTCGCGGGCAGCATGCCCTCCGAGCAGGAACCGTCCAGTTGCACCAAGGCGTTGGGTTCCTCGACGCCCGCGGCGACGATGCCGCGCGGGCGGCCGCGGTAGAGCGAGGGGGCGACCTCGACGAGCCCGTTCGCCAGCATCGCGGAGGCGAGGGTGTCACCGGGGTGCCCGGTCGACTCCCGTCCGTCGACGGTGAAGCGCAGCAGGGTGCCGCGATCGACACGGCCGCCCCGCGGCAGCCGGAAGCGCTGGTCGCTCATCGGGTACCTCCGGGGCGCGGCTCGTCGAGCCGGTAGGTGGTCAGCACCTCGTGGGTGACGGTGTCGCGCAGCACGTTGAACCAGCGGCGGCAGCCGGTGCTGTGCGCCCATCGCTCGGCGAAAAGCCCCTTGGGGTTGTCGCGGTAGAAGACGTACTCGGCCCACTGCTCGTCGGTGAGCTCGGCGGGGTTCTCGGGGTGGGGGACGTGGGCCTGTCCGCCGTAGTGGTACTCGGTCTCGTCCCGCGGGCCGCACCATGGGCAGGTGATCAACAGCACGGTGTCCTCCTCAGTGGGCCACGGCCGCGGCGCCGTGCTCGTCGATCAACGCGCCCGTCGCGAAACGGTCGAGGGCGAAGGGGGCGTTCAGCGGGTGCGGCCGGCCCGTGGCGATGGTGTGAGCGAAGGTCCAGCCGGCCGCCGGAGTCGCCTTGAAGCCGCCGGTCCCCCAGCCGCAGTTGACGTACAGGCCCTCCACCGGGGTGCTGCCGATGATCGGCGAGGCGTCCGGGGTGACGTCGACGATGCCGCCCCAGGTCCGCAGCACATGCGCCCGCGCGAAGATCGGGAACAGCTCCACGGCGGCGGCCATCTGCCGCTCGATGACGTGGAACGAGCCGCGCTGGCCGTACCCGTTGTAGGAGTCCACGCCGGCGCCCATCACCAGCTCGCCCTTGTGGGCCTGGGAGACGTACACGTGCACATGGTTCGACATGACGACCGTCGGGTGCACCGGCTCGTGCAGTTCCGAGACCAGCGCCTGGAGCGGGTGCGACTGCACCGGCAGTCGTACGCCCGCCCGTTCGGCGAGCACGCTGCTGTGCCCGGCCGCCGCGAGGCCGACCCGGCCGGCGTGGATGCGCCCCCGGTTGGTGTCGACGCCCACGACCCGGTCGCCGTCCTTGAGGAAGCCGGTGACCTCGCAGCCCTGGATCAGGTCCACGCCCAGCTCGTCGGCGCGGCGGGCCAGCGCCCAGGCGACGTGGTCGTGCTTGGCGATGCCGGCCCGGGGCTGGAAGGTGCCGCCGAGGACCGGATGGCGGGTGCGGGGCGAGACGTTGAGGATGGGGCAGACCTTGGCGACCTCGTCCGGTTCGAGCCACTCGGCGTCGACCCCGTTGAGACGGTTGGCGTTCACCCGGCGCACGCCCTCGCGGACGTCCTGGAGGGTGTGGGCGAGGTTGAGGACACCGCGCTGGCTGAACAGGAAGTCGTAGTCGAGTTCTTCGGGGAGCCGCTCCCACAGCTTGAGCGCGTGCTCGTAGATCGCGGCGCTCTCGTCCCAGAGGTAGTTGGAGCGGATGATCGTGGTGTTGCGGGCCATGTTGCCGCCGGCCAGCCAGCCCTTCTCCAGGACGGCCACCTTGTTGATGCCGTGGTTCTTCGCGAGGTAGTAGGCGGTGGCGAGGCCGTGGCCGCCCGCGCCGACGATGACGACGTCGTACGAGGAACGCGGCTCGGGGTTGCGCCAGAGGAAGTCCGGGTGCTCCGGCAGCGGTCGGGCGGTCATGCCGGGGCTCCGTCCATGGAGAGGGGGAAGGCTGCGGCGAGTTCGCCGACGCGTCCGCGCAGTTCGTCGTCCGGCTGTTCGCCCTTCAGTGCCTCGGCGACGATGTCGGCGACCTCCCGGAACTCCGTCGCGCCGAAGCCGCGGGTGGCCAGGGCCGGGGTGCCGATACGCAGTCCCGACGACACCGTCGGCGGGCGGGGGTCGAACGGCACCGCGTTGCGGTTGACGGTGACGCCGATGCGGTGCAGCCGGTCCTCGGCCTGCTTTCCCTCGAACTCCGAGTTCCTCAGGTCGACGAGGACCAGGTGGACTTCGGTGCCACCGGTCGGGACGGTGATCCCGGCCTCGGCGACGTCGTCGGCCAGCAGCCGTCCGGCGAGGATCTTCGCGCCCCGCAGCGTGCGCCGCTGACGCTTCCTGAACTCCTCGCCCGCCGCCCCCTTGAAGGCCACCGCCTTCGCGGCGATCACGTGCTGCAGCGGGCCGCACTGCCGGCCCGGGAAGACCGCCGAGTCGATCTTCCTGGCGAGGCCGGCCCGGCTGAGGATCACCCCGCCGCGCGGGCCGCCGCGTTCCGGCGGATCGCCGACACGGTGGGCGCGTACCTGATGGTGGACATGGCGCACTTCGCCGGGCTGGTCGCCGCCGGGCTGCACCCGAACCCGGTGCCCTACGCCGATGTCGTCACGACCACCACCCACAAGGCTCTCGGCGAAGTCCAGCTGTCGCGGGTAGGCCGACCAGCCGGCGACGATCATCCTCGGCCGGTGGGCGAGGGCCGGCCGCTCGACCTCGTCGACGTGTGCGCAGCCGCCGTAGGGGCGGCGGCCCGGGTGGCCCTCGGCGTACGTGTGGGTCAGGACCGAGCCCTGGGCCTCCGGCACGGCGGCCGGGGCGGACTTCTCCGAGGCGATCATCTCCGGCGTCGACTGCCGGCGGTGCAGCTCGGCCGTCACGGCAGCGGCGACGTCCGGGTCCAGTTCGTTGAGCGGGAGGGCGAGGGGGGTGGCGAATGTGCTGGTCGACGGGCTGGTTGCCATGGGTGCACCATCCTGGGAGGCAACTGATGCGCGACTGATATATCAGACTGTGCGGTACGGTATGGGAGCTCGCCGGACAGGTCAAGGGGGCATTCATGCAGCAGCTGGCGACCGAGCCGAGAAGCGGGGATCCCCGTGGTGGGGAGCCCGGGGGCGAGGAGCTGTCCCTCGCCGAGCGCGCCTACCGCGCCATCCGCGACCGGCTCGTCATGCTCGAGATCCGCCCGGGCGCGCCGATCCACGAGGAACAGCTCGCGCAGTCCCTCGGCGTCGGGCGGACGCCGGTGCGCGAGGCGCTGAAGCGGCTCCAGTACGAGCGCCTGATCACGACCTACCCCCGGCGCGGCACCTTCGCCACCGAGGTCAACATCACCGACCTGGCCCATATCTCCGAGGTGCGCCAGGAGCTGGAGCCCCTGGCCGCCGCCCAGGCCGCGCGACGCGCCACGGCGGCGGACCGGGCGGTCCTGACGGCCCTGCGGGAGGAACTGGAGAGCGCGCACTCCGCCCGGCAGGACCCCACCGAGCTGATGCACCTCGACCTCCAGGTCCACCGCGCCGTCTACGCCGCCGCGCACAACCCGTACCTGGAGGACACCCTCGTCCGCCACGACAACCTCGCCACCCGCATCTGGTGCCTGTTCCTGGACCGCCTGTCCGACATGGCGGGCCATGTCGAGGAGCACGGGCCGCTGATCGAGGCGATCGTCGCGGGTGACCCGGAGAAGGCGGCGCGGCTCGCCCGCGGTCACGTCGACGGCTTCGAGCAGGCGATCCGCGCGGCCATCTGAGCGTCTTCGCTGGTCGCCGCAGTGGCTCACGGCAGACGAGCCGCAGCGAGTCGGTAGCGGGACAATCGGTGCAGAGAAGTCGGCGTCGGAGGCGAGACGACGTAGGTCGGCGCGATCTCCTCGGGTTGCGCCGCGCGTTCCAGAGGGGCCTCGCTGCCGATGTGGGCGAGCCCGTCCGGCGGCATGTGCGGGTCCGCCTCGTTGAGGGGTGTCCAGGGCGGGCCCGGCGCGACCACGTTGGCACGCACGCCCCGCTCGGCCAGGTGCACGGCGACCGACTTGGTGGGAGTGATCAGCGCGGCTTTGGACGCCGCGTAGTCGATCATCGACGTTCGTCTTGAACGCCCCTTTGCCGGTGTTGTCCACGGCGCGGCCCGCTGCACCGGCCACGCCGTCCTTGCCCGGTCCGGAATGCCGGCAGGCACGTGGGGTACTCCGTCGATCTTGCAAGCCGGCCTTCGGGCCGTACGTCGTCGGAAGGAGAGCCGTGTCTGACGAGACGGTGAAGAACGTCTTCGTGATCGGGCTCGACGAGGCCAATCTGCCCACACTCCAGCAGGTTCCGGGAGCAGACCGGCTGCGTTTTCACCAGCTGCTGACGATCGAGGAACTCCAGGTCGGCGAAGTGCACCTGCCCACACTGCTGGACAAGGCCCAGGGCGTGCTCGACGCGTTCGACGGCAGCATCGACGCGATCGTGGGCTACTGGGACTTCCCGGTCAGCACCCTCGTCCCGATGCTGAGCGAACGCTACGGCACCCGCAGCACCAGTCTGGAGTCGGTGGTCAAGTGCGAGCACAAGTACTGGAGCCGGCTGGAGCAGCAGAAGGCCACCGACCGGCACCCGCGCTTCGACCAGGTCGACCTGTCGGCCGAGCCGCCGCGCCCGCCGGAGAACGTGACCTTCCCGATGTGGCTCAAGCCGGCCCTCTCGTACTCCTCCGAACTCGCCTTCGGGGTGGATGACGAAGAGGAGTTCCGCAAGGCCGTCGCCGAGATCCGCGACGGCATATCCCGCATCGGCCGCCCCTTCGAGCACATCCTCGAACGCATCGACCTGCCGCCGGAGATGCACGGGGTGGGCGGCCGGGTCTGTCTCGCCGAGGAGGCGATGTCCGGCGTCCAGGTCGCCGTCGAGGGCTACGTCCACCGCGGCGAGGTGACGATCTACGGGGTCCTGGACTCCATCCAGTACCCGGACTCCTCCTGCTTCCTGCGCCATCAGTACCCGTCGATGCTGCCGCCCCCGGTCATCGCCCAACTGCACGACGTCAGCGAGCGCGTGATGCGGCAGATCGGAATGGACTCGGCCACCTTCAGCATCGAGTACTTCTACGACCCGCGGACCCAGGGGATCAACCTGCTGGAGATCAATCCCCGGCACTCCCAGTCGCACGCGGAGCTGTTCCAGTACGTCGACGGCGTGCCCAACCACCATTGCATGGTCAGCCTCGCCCTCGGCGAGGACCCGCACATGCCGCACCGCGAGGGTGAGTACGCGATGGCCGCGAAGTGGTACCACCGCTGGTTCACCGACGGTGTGGTGCGCCGGGTGCCGAGCCCCGAGGAGATCGCCCGCATCGAGCGGGAGACCCCGGGCGTGCGCATCGAGGTGATCCCCGGAGAGGGCGACAGGCTCTCGGACCTCCCCGGGCAGGACAGCTACAGCTACGAGCTGGCGCACATCTACACCGGCGGGGCCGACGAGGCGGAACTGCGGGAGAAGTTCGACCACTGCGTGGCCGCCCTGGGCCTCTCCTTCGAGCACGCCCCGTCCGAGGCCGAAGCCGCGCGAAAGTGAGGAGCACGTCACTTCCATGCGTTACGTGAGCAACCTGCCGTACGAGACGAAGGAAGAAGAGCACGTCACGATCCCGATGTCCGACGGGGTCCGGCTCTCCGCGCACATCTGGCGCCCCACCTCCTCCGACCAGGAGCCGGTGCCGGCGGTGCTGGAGTACATCCCCTACCGCAAGCGCGATCTGACGGCCGTACGGGACTCGATCCACCACCCCTACCTCGCCGGGCACGGCTACGCGTGCGTCCGCGTCGACCTGCGCGGCACCGGCGACTCGGAAGGGGTGCTGCGCGACGAGTACCTGGAACGGGAGCAGGCGGACGCCGAGGAGGTCCTGGCCTGGCTGGCGGAGCAGCCCTGGTGCGACGGCGGCACGGGCATGATGGGCATCTCCTGGGGCGCGTTCGCGGCGCTCCAGGTGGCGGCCCGCCGACCGCCGAGCCTGAAGGCCATCGCCATCGCCTCCTTCACCGACGACCGGCACTCCGACGACATGCACTACATGGGCGGCGCCCTGCTGTCGGACAATCTGGCCGAGGCGGGCACCATGTTCGCCTACGGCACCTGCCCGCCCGACCCGGCCGTGGTCGGCGACCGCTGGCGCGAGATGTGGCACGAGCGGCTGGAGAACACCGAGCCCTGGGTGCTGGAGTGGCTGCGCCACCAGCGGCGCGACGACTACTGGCGGCACGCCTCGGTGTGCGAGGACTACACGAGCGTGCAATGTCCGGTCCTGGCCTCCAGTGGCTGGGCGGACGGCTACTCCAACGCCGTGACCCGGCTGCTCGGCAACCTGGACGTACCCCGCAAGGGGCTGATCGGCCCCTGGTCGCACAAGTTCCCCCATCTCGGGGAGCCCGGCCCCGCGATCGGCTACCTCCAGGAGCTCGTGCGGTGGTGGGACCACTGGCTCAAGGGTGCCGACAACGGCGTCATGGACGGGCCGATGCTCCAGGCCTGGATGCAGGACAGCGTGCCGCCCTCCACCTCCTACGAGGAGCGGCCGGGCCGCTGGGTGGGCGAGCCGGACTGGCCGTCCCCGCACATCCGGCCCGTCGCCCACCCGCTCACGCGGCACACGATCGGGCCGCCGCGGGACGCGGCCGCGGAGGCGTCCGAGGGCGGTGCGGCGATGACCGTGCGGTCGCCGCTGTCCGTCGGCCAGTTCGCGGGCAAGTGGGCCTCCTACAACGCGCCGCCGGACCTGCCCTACGACCAGCGGGAGGAGGACGGCGGTTCGCTCGTCTTCGACACCGAGCCGCTGACCGAGCCGGTGGAGATCCTCGGCTCGCCGAGCGTGGAGCTCGACCTGTCGGTCAGTGAGCCGGTCGCCATGGTGGCCGCGCGGCTGTCCGACGTGAGCCCCGACGGCGCCGCGACGCGCGTCTCGTACGGCATCCTGAATCTGACCCGCCGTGACAGCACCGAGGCGCCCGAGCCGTTGGAGCCGGGGCGTCGCTACCGGGCCACCATCCCGCTGAACGGGGTGGCGCAGGCGTTCCCGCCGGGCCATCGCATCCGGCTGTCCCTGTCGACGTCCTACTGGCCGCTGGCCTGGCCCGCGCCGAAGCCGGCCCTGCTCAGTGTCCACGAGCACTCCAGCACGCTCACCCTGCCGGTGCGGCCGGTGGACGAGCCCGACGAGGTGCCGTCCTCGCCCTTCGGTGAGCCCGAGGGCACTCCCCCGCTCGCCATGACCCAGGTGACGCCCCCGGAGGAACGCTGGGACGTCAAGCGGGATCTGATCGACTACCGCTCCGAGCTGGACATCGTGAAGGACCGGGGCACGGTCCGTTTCGAGGACATCGGCCTGGAGGCCGGCCGCCGCGCCCACGAGCGCTACACGGCGGTCGCCGACGACTTCACCTCGGTCGGCGGCGAGACCACGTGGACCATGCGGTTCCGGCGGGACGACTGGGACGTACGGGTGGTCACCCACACTCGGCTCACCTGCGACGAGACGGACTTCTTCGTCGACGCGACCCTCGACGCGTACGAGGCCGGCCGGCGGGTCTTCTCCCGCACCTGGAACGAGAAGGTCCCCCGCGACCTGCTGTAGGCAGCATCACCTCGACCGGGCGGCGCACCAGCGGAAGTGCCCGTCGTGCGGGCCCATGCCGAAGAGGTCGTACGTGATGAGGGCGTAGGCCCTCCGGTAGAGGGCCACGACCTCTTCGGCATGGCCCAGTTCCCGGGCGAAGAGACGGCTCAGCTCGGCGGTGTGACGGTCGGCGTCGGGTCCGTACATGTCCCAGACGGCGGCCGTGACCGCGGCCTCGAAGGCGGGGTCGCCGGCGGTGGTGCAGAACCCGAAATCGAGGACGGCGACCGGCTGCCCGGTGGCGTCCATGTGGATGTTGGGCGGTACCAGGTCGCCGTGGATGACGCTGTCGGCCTGGTCGGGCAGCGCCCGCAGCGCGGTGGTCGTGCGGGACACGACATCGGTCAGCCCGGGCACCTGTGCGGCGAGGGCGTCCCTGTTGCGGCCGACGGCCCGCTCCACGAGGGCGGCGAGCGCGTCGGAGAAGCGGGAATGGCCTTGCCAGAGGGGCCGGTCGTCCCCCTGGATCACCAGGCGCCGCATGGCCTCGCTGCCCGGCACCGAGGCCAGTCCGCGCAGGACGGTGAGCAGGGCGTCGGTCTCCCGGCGGGGCAGGTCGCGGGCGGGCGGGTCGCCGTCGAGCCCGGAGCGCAACGGGCGCCCGCCGAGCTCGCGTTCGTAGCTGACGAGCACGCCGTCGCATTCTTCGGCGTCGAGGATCTCCGGAGTGCGGAAGGGCAGGGGATGCCCGGCGATGTCGGCGTAGAGCCGTCGGGTGAGCTCGAAGTCCCCGGGAGGACGTCCGGCCCACACCTTCGCGACGGTCCCCTCCTGGAGCCGGTAGACGGTCCCTTCCATGCCGGAGGCGAGCCGCCGCGCATGGGGGTAGCCGCGTCGGGCGAAGTACTGGACCCAGCGGTCGGTCTCCTGCGCGTCGGTGTCGGTCACACCCGGCATTCAACCAGCGCCCGTGGTCGGCCGGTCGAGCCCTTGCCTGCTCGGAACGATGAAGTCGGCTTTGCGGAGGGAGACTTGGCGGCCGGCGGTTCGTGGCCGCGTACCGCAGGGGCGACCGGCTGACCGGCGGCCTGATCCGAGTCCTCACTAGGCGGGAGGGGACAGGTGCCGCTCCCGGCTTGTGGCCCCCACCCGTACGGCGGCGGATACTGGACGACTCGCGATACGGACCGGTTCCCGACCCCACCGTCACCGCAGGAGGACCACATGACCGTGCGCACAGGGCGTGTCGAACTGACCCCCGCCGCCGAGGACCTGCTGCGTCGGCTGACCGGGACGCACGGGCCGGTGATGTTCCACCAGTCCGGCGGCTGCTGCGACGGCAGCGCCCCGATGTGCTACCCCCGCGGCGAGTTCCGGGTCGGAGCCTCGGACGTCCTGCTGGGGCACGTGGCCGGGGACACCCCGTTCTGGATGAGCTCGGACCAGTTCAGGTACTGGTCGCACACCCATCTCACCGTGGACGTGGTCCCCGGCCGCGGCAGCGGCTTCTCACTGGAGGCCCCCGAGGGCGTCCGCTTCCTGCTCCGCTCCCGCCTCCTCACCGACGAGGAGCTGCGCCGCCTCGAGTCGGAACCGCCGCTGCCGAACGGGGCGGACCTGACGGCCTAGGGGGTGTCCGCAATGTCGCGTCGTTCGCCCGGAGGGCGGGCCCCGCGGCGTTCGGTGCGTGCTCTCGGCGCGCCGGGCGGGCACCCGCGTACTGGTTGTACTCGGGTGTTCGCCCGGTGCGGCGAGAGTGCGTGCCGGGCGTCGCGGGGCAGGCGGGACTTTGCGGACACCCCCTAGGGTGGACCCTATGTACACGTCCCGGGTCTCCGGCCATGTAGACGCTCCCCGTTCCGCCGTCTACCGGGCACTGGTGAGCGCGGAGGCGATCGCGCGCTGGCGGGTACCGGCCGGGATGAGCGGCGAGGTGCACGAGTTCGACGCCCGCGAGGGCGGCAGGTTCCGGGTCTCGCTCACCTACGAAGCACCGGACGCCTCCGGGAAGTCGGCCGCGCACACCGACACCTACCACGGCCACTTCGCGCGGCTGGTGCCGGACGAGCAGGTGGTCGAGGTGCTCGAGTTCGAGGCCGCCGACCCCGCCCTGCGCGGCGCCATGACGCTGACGACCACGCTCACCGACGCCGAGGGCGGCGGCACCGACGTGCTCATGGTCCACGAGGGCATCCCCGACGCCGTGCCCGCCGCCGACAACGAGACCGGCACGCGCATGGCCCTGGCGAACCTGGCCCGGCTCGTCGAGACCGACGGCTCTGCCTGAACGGCGGGGGTTACCGGGCGCCGGTGCACACCGACGGCAGCGCCCGCACCAGTCCCTCCAGGTGCAGGGCGTCGAGCCGGTACGTGGAGGCGGACCAGCCGGCGGCCACGGCCAGGCGCGGACCGCACGAGGGCGCGGACCGGGCCCGTTCCGTGTCCCGCAGCGCGGCCAGCAGCCCGGTGGTGATGCGGTCCAGGGCCGGACGGACCACCTTGGTCAGGTCGGGGCGCTCGGTGGGACGCTCGCCCGGGTTCGCGTCCCAGCGGGCGTACAGACCGCGCTGCACCAGCTTGTTCGCCTCGATCTGGTCCCGGAACACGGCGGCCACGGCGTCCGGGTCGAGCCCGAGGGCGGCTGCCCGGGTCCGGACGTCGTCCAGGATCCGCGCCTCGCGCACCGGGTCATCGATCGGCGTGGCGGTGCCGTACTTGGCGGCGGCGACCTTGTCGGCCAGCAGCAGCCGCTGAGCGAGCAGTTCGGTCACCGGGGTGAGGCCGTGGGCGGTGGCGGCATGGCGTGCGAAAGCGGGCGGCCGGGTGTCGGCGGCGGCCGGGCCGGCCGGACCGAGTGCCAGAGGGGCCGCCGCCGCGACGGCGCCGAGAACGGTGAGAGCAGAGGGGCGGAGACGTCGTGGGCGCACCGGGTCGACCCTTCCGTGAGGGGAAGCAATGCAAGCGCCAACGTACCGATCGCCCTCGGGACGCACGACGGCGCCGACCCCGGCTCGCAAACCTCCCGCCGCCCCATGTCCCGCCGTCCGCCGAGCTGTTGGCGGGGACCCCCGTAGCGGAAGCGCTGCAACACCGGACCCACCGCCCACATCTGGACGCCCTCACATGCCCTCGCCTAGGGTGCATCGGCAAGCGCTTTCTAGCCTGCCCATGCCAATCCCCTGTGCGCGCAGCCCCGCCGACGGCCGGACGAGGAACCGCCGCGGGGCCGGCGCGGAAAGGCAGTGCCCAGTGCCGCAGAGACCGTCACTCCCGTCCGTCACCCGCAAGTCCTTCTTACGGGGGATGGCAGCCGCAGGCGCCGCTCCCCTGCTTCCCGTCACCACCGCCGAGGCCGCTCCCTCAGCCCGCCGCCCGGACTTCCCCCTGCTCCGGGACGGCACCGCCGTGGACGTGTTCGTGGACGCGGCGGACGACCCCGCCGTCCTCCGGGCGGCCGGCGACCTCCAGGCGGACGTGGAGCGCGTCGGCGGCGTCCGCCCGAGGCTCCTGCACACGGTGCCGCCGCGCGCCGAACTCCTGATCCTGGTGGGGACGATCGGGGCGAGCCCGGTGATCGACCGGCTCATCGGCAACGGACGCCTGGACGTCTCCGGGGTGAAGGGCCGCTGGGAGGCCTCCGTCACCCAGGTCGTGGACCGCCCGCTGCCCGGCGTGGGACGTGCCCTGGTCATCGCCGGCAGCGACCGCCGAGGCACGGTCTACGGCGTCTACGACACCTCGGAACGCATCGGCGTCTCACCATGGTACTGGTGGGCCGACGTCCCCGTGGCCCGCCGCGACACGGTGACGGTCCCGGCCGGCCCCTTCCTCCGCCGGGAACCCGCCGTCCGCTACCGGGGCATCTTCATCAACGACGAGCAGAACCTCACCACCTGGTCCCACCGCACCCAGGAGCCGGACAAGAACATCGGGCCCAGGACCTACGAGCGGGTCTTCGAGCTGCTGCTGCGCCTCAAGGCCAACTACCTCTGGCCCGCGATGCACCCCTACTCCGACTTCTTCAACAAGCACCGCGAGAACCCCGAACTGGCCGACCGCTACGGCATCGTGGTCGGCTCCAGCCACCCCGAAGCCATGCTGCGCAACGGCGTCCACGAATGGCAGCCGTGGGCGGAGGAGCACCGGAACCCCGACGGCAGCCTGCCGCTCTACGACTACACGGTGAACCCTGCCGTCATCTCCGACTACTGGCGGGCCCGGGCCCGGCAGAACGCCGCCTACGAGAGCAGCTGGACGATCGGCATGCGCGGCCTGCACGACTCGGCGCTGGAGACGAAGCACGCCACCACCGTCCCGGAGAAGGTCGTGGTGATGAACGACATCATCGCCGACCAGCGCCGCATCCTGGCCGAGGAGGTGGGCCCGGCGGCCGAGCCGCAGATCTTCATCCCGTACAAGGAGGTGCTGGAGCTGTACAACGCGGGCGTCCAGGTCCCCGACGACGTCACGCTGATCTGGCCGGACGACAACCACGGCAACATGCGACAGCTCCCGAACGACGCCGAGCGCCGCCGCCCCGGTGGCAACGGCATCTACTACCACCTCTCCTACTGGGGACGCCCCCGGAGCTATCTGTGGCTGGACACCACGCAGTTGAGCAAGGTGTGGCAGGAGCTGCGCCGGGTCCACGAGCATCAGGTGGACCGCATGTGGATCTTCAACGTCGGTGACATCAAGTCGATCGAGACGGGGCTGTCCTTCTGCCTGGACATGGCCTGGGACGTGGACCGCTGGGGCCCCGGGAACGTCGAGGACTTCCTCGTGGAATGGGCCGGGCGCCAGTTCGGCCGGCGGTACGGCTCCCAGATCGCCGCGATCCGCACCGAGTACTACCGCCTGGCGGCGGAGCGGCGCCCGGAGTTCATCGACCGGGCGGTCTTCTCGACGGTGCACCACGGCGACGAGGCGGGCCGGCGCATGTCGGCCTACGAGCGGTTGCTGGAACGTGCGCGGCGGCTGGGCTCGAAGCTGCCCGAGGCCTACCGGAACGCCTACTACGAGCTGGTCGAATACCCCGTCCACGGCGCGTACTTGATGAACCTGAAGTACTACTGGGCGGACCGCAACGCGCTCGCCGTCCGGCAGGGCCGCGGGGCGGGCACGAACCGCTTCGCGGACCTGGCCGAGGCGGCACACGCCGAGGAGCAGGCGATCACCCGGCGCTACAACACCGACATCGCGGGCGGGAAGTGGGACGGCATCGTCAACCCCTACCCCTCCGAGATCCCGAAGGCGCCGGGCCGCCCCGCCGTGACCAGGGTCCCCCGCCAGGAGACGTCGGGCCTGGGCCTGGCCTCCGAGGGCAACGAGACGGGAGCGGACCGCCCGTTGTCCTTCTCGTCCTACACCCGGGACCGCCGCTTCGTGGACGTGTTCAACACCGGCTTCCTCCCGCTGGAGTGGCAGGCCGAGCCGAGCGCCCCATGGATCCGGCTGAGCTCGACGGGCGGTCAACTCACCGACCAGATCCGGGTGTGGGCCGAGATCGACTGGGAGCGGGTGCCGGAGGGCACGCACCGTCCGGCGCTGACCTTCACCGGTGCCGACCGGAGCATCCAGGTGCCGCTGCTGGTGGTCAATGACGGGGAACGGGCGCGCCGACGGGCCCGCGGCTTCGTCGAGGCCCACGGCTTTGTGTCGATCGACGCCGCGCACTTCGACCGCGAGGTGCCGCGCGGCGGAGCGCGGTGGCGGGTCGTGCGCGGGCTGGGCCGCCGCACGGCCGCCGTCGAGGCGGTCCCGACGACGGCACCGCCGATCACGGAGGACCTCACCACCCGGTCACCGGAGCTGCGGTACCGGGTCCGCTTCGCCACGGCCGGCACCTTCCCGGTGACGGTCTTCCGGCTGCCCTCCCTCGACGAACGCGGCAAGCGGCGCGTCGCGGTCGCCCTCGACGATCAGCCGCCGACCCTCCTGTCCGGCCAGGCGATCGCCACCGGCAACCGGGGCGACGCCTGGGCTCGCAACGTGGAGGAGGGCGTCGAGAAGCTGACGACCCGTCTGACGGTGACCGCACCCGGTGAGCATGTACTGAGGGTGTTCATGGTGGACCCGGGGATCGCGGTGGACCAGATCGTGGTCGACACGGGTGGGGTGGGGGGCGGGTATCTGGCGCCGCCGGAGAGTTACCGCCAGTAGTCTCCGGCCGCCGAGTAACCGGCGGAGCCACCCCGGGCTCCGCCGGCCCGGAAGCTCCGCTTTCGAATCGGAACGTTGGGCAAGGGAAAGGAGCGACTCGAGAAGCACGAGTGGCGGGCGAAAAGCATCAGCGGTGCCGACATGCACCAGCAATGAGTCACCCAGCGCTTGCCCGTGCTCCCGTGCGCCCCCCTGGAAAAGGGGTTCTCCAAGTCGACGGGCAGCCCGGACTGGGCAGGACATGGTGCAAGTGCCAAGTCGGTGAAAATTCACCGGATTACCTGGTCGACTGAGGCAGGTGGTTTTTCGATGAACGGCCTCGTTCCCGAAGCCGAGCGCGCATGGACGGTCGGTACTGCTCCAGGCATATTCCCATTCATCAGTCACGGTATCGCCTTGGCCCGTCGGCCGCTGGCGTTTGTGAATTCTTTACCCGAGCACGGTGACCTCGTCGAGTTGCGGCTCGGCCCACAGCGCGCGTGGATGGTGTGTCACCCGGAGTTGGTCCACCAGGTCCTCATGGACCCGGCCACCTTCGACAAGGGAGGCCCGCTTTACGACAGGCTCGGAAAGCTGATGGGCGACGGGCTCGTCACGTGCCGCCAGGACACTCACCGGCGCAAACGCAGGATGCTGCAGCCCGACTTCCGCCCCTCGCGCATCGCCCGGTACACGGACCTGATCGTCGACGAGGCCGAGGCGGCGTGCCGGGACTGGCAGGCAGGACGGGAAGTCCCCGTCAGCGCGGCGATGATGGCACTGACGACCCGGGCGATCAGCCGCGTCCTCCTCTCCGACTCACTCGACGAGGCGACGGCGATCGAAGTGCGGGACTGTCTGACCGTCATCGTCCGCGGCCTGTTCGTCCGTACCGTCGCACCGATCGACGTCCTCTTCCGTATCCCCACACCCGCGAACCGCCGTTACCAGCGGGCGATCGAGCGCATGCACGCGATCATCGCCACGGCCATCGCGGAGCGCAGCGAAGGCGCTGCCCGCGACGACGTCCTGGGGACGCTGCTGTCGACCGGACGCGAGGACGCCACGCCGGCACTCACCGCGCAGGAGATCCACGACCACCTGGTCACGCTGCTGCTCACAGGGGTCGAGGCGCCCGCACTGTGCCTCGCCGACGCTTTCGGTCTCCTGGCACGCCATCCGGAGGCCGAGGACCGCCTGCACGCGGAGGTCGACACCGTGCTCGGTGGACGGCCGCGGCCAGGGCCCGGCGATCTGCCTCGGCTCGTCTACACCCGGAGCGTGATCTCCGAGACGCTGCGGCACACCTCACCCGGCTGGCTCTTCACCCGACTCACCACCAGGGAGACGGAGCTGGCCGGTCGCCGGCTGCCCCGGGGCGCCACCGTGCTGTACAGCCCCTACCTGCTGCACCACTCCCCCGGCACGTTCCCCGAACCGCAGCGTTTCCTCCCCGAGCGCTGGTTGCCGGGCCGGACCACCGCCGAGCAGCGCCGGGCGACGATGCCGTTCTCGGCGGGCAGCCGCAAATGCCTCGGGGACGCGTTCTCCATGGCGGAGGCCACACTGGCGCTCGCGACCATCGCCGGCCGCTGGCGTCTGCACCATCTGTCCGACCGCGACGAGCGTCAGCGCCCGGCGATCACCCTCGGACAGCGCTCGCTGGTGATGGTCTGCGAGCCGCGTCCCCGCACGTCCCGTCCCGAAGGTGCGCACGCCGTGGAAGTGCCGGGTTCACGAAGGGCAGGTGACAGCAATGTCGATCACGCATGAGGAGATCGCCGTCGGCGGTCGGGACGAGGACGCCGCGTTCACTCTGGTGGAGCTGATCGACGCCCACCTTCACATGCCCTTCGCGTTCCAGCGCAATGCCCACGAGGCCGAGGCCGCGGCGGGCGTCGACACGTGGCTCGCCGAATGTGGGCTGACCGCCGAACCCGGAGTGGCGACCATGATCGCCCGCACCCGTCCCGCGGAGCTCGCCTCTTTCAACGGCCCGGCCATGGACTCCGGCCTGCTGCAGATCGCGGCCAACCAGATCGCCTATCAATTCATCTTCGACGACCAGGCGGAGGAGGTCGGCCGGGAGGCACCGGGCCGGCTGCTGCCGATGCTGTGCGAAAGCGTCGGGATCCTGCGCGACGGTCAGCCGCCCAGCACGGCCCTCGGCGTCGCACTGGCCGATCTCCATGAGCAGGTGCGGGAACGCTGCACCCCTGCGCAGGCCGCGCGCTGGGCGGCGAGGAGCCGGGAGTACGTGCACGGTCTGTTGTACGAAGCCGTGGCACAGGCACACCCCTTCCCGCCCCAGACCGACCTGTGCAGTTCCATACGGTCGCTGAC
The DNA here is from genome assembly GCF_044764825.1 of Streptomyces sp. NPDC093598. Lineage (NCBI taxonomy): Bacteria > Bacillati > Actinomycetota > Actinomycetes > Kitasatosporales > Streptomycetaceae > Streptomyces > Streptomyces sp. NPDC093598. The sequence goes on from NZ_JBIWIV010000007.1 coordinate 91,775, forward strand.
CGCGGGCGTCGAACCGTTCTACCCGCTGTGCGAGGCGGCGCAGCCCTGCGAGCTCCTCCCCGAGGAACTGCACCATCCCGTGATGCGGCGCCTCAGCCGGCTGTCGGCCGACGCGGCGGTCTGGATACCCGACCTCTTCTCCGCGGTGAAGGAACAACGCGTGGGCGGGTTGATCAATCTGGCTCTTGCCTACGAACGGGCGCACCGGTGTTCACTGCCTGCGGCGGTGTTACTGGCCATCCGGCAGATCAACGGCACGATCGCGGAGTTCGAAAAGCTCTACGCGGACATCGAACCGGAGTTGAGCCCCGCAGGTGTCGGCTACGTGGAAGGCATGATCGGCTGGATCCGTGGCTGCTACTACTGGTCCCGCACCGTGCCGCGCTATGCGGACGCGGCGGCTGCGCAGGCTCTGGCCTGAGCCCCGACCGACGGTCCCTGGGGAACGATTGATCGGCCGACGTTACCCGAAGGGGGACAGTTCGGGTCCGCTCCCAGGCACGATTCACCCTTTCCAGTTGCACTGACCATCAAATCAGCTCAATCCCGCACCCGGAGGAGCATACGCTCGGCCTGTCTCTCCGAGGCCGACGACAGGAAGCGGTGCGGCACATGGAGCAGGAGATTCAGCAATCGAACCCCGAGAACCGGCCACTGCTCGAGAGGCGACGCGAACTGCGCGCGCTGGAAGCCGCCCTGGCGGAACTGCGGTATGCGGTCGACGGGGTTCCGCGAGCGCGGAGCAGCGGGCTCCTCGCCTTCACCGGTTCGGCCGGACTGGGCAAGACGGCGCTCGTCACCCAGGCCCGCGCCCGGGCCGCGGCACACGGGTTCACCGTGTTCTCGGGCCGGGGCGGCGAGAAGGACCAGCAGCTGGCGTTCCATGTGGTGCGCCAGCTCGTCCAGCCGTCGCTGGCGACGATGGACTCGGACAAGCTCCGCAGTGCTCTGGGCAGTTGGTACGACATCGTGTCGGCGGCGCTCGGCCTCGAGGCGCAGGGCGCCGCCCAGGTCCCGGATCCGCTCTGCGTGCGCGAGGGCCTCGATTGGGTCATGACCCGCCTCGTCGTCAGGAAGGCACCCGTCGTCCTGCTCCTGGACGACCTGCACTGGGCCGATACCGAGTCCCTCGGATGGCTCGCCTCCTTCGCCCCGCGGGTCGAAGACCTCCCCCTGCTGATCGTGGTCGCCTACCGGCCCGACGAACTCCCGCCCGAGGGCGATGCGTTCCACACGCTCGCAAGCCGGCACGGCAAGCGTCCGTTCGCCTTGGACCGGCTCAGCGCGGACAGCGTCACGCAGATCATCAGGAACGAACTCGGGGAGGACGCCGAGGACACGTTCTGCAAGGAGTGCTGGTCGGTCACCGGCGGAAATCCGTTCGAAGCGGTGGAGCTCGCCATCCGGCTCGGCGATCACCAGCTGAGGGGCACCGAGCGGGACCTGTCCGCCATGCGGGAGTTCGCCGCGACCGTCAAAGGGCCCAGGCTCCACGAGCGGCTCCAGCGGCTCGACACGAAGACCGTCCGCTTCGCGCAGACCGCGGCCGTCCTGGGTTCCCCCTTCTCACCGCAGCTCGCCGCGTCCATCGCGGTGCTCGGCGAGGAGGATGCGGCGCAGGCGACCGCCAACCTGCGCGCCGCCCGCATCCTGGCCGAGGGGCACGACCCGAAGGGCGAGCTGGAGTTCGTCCACCCGCTGATCGCCACGTCCATCTACCGGCACATCCGCTCCGGTTTCCGGGTTCTCCTGCACAACCTCGCCGCCGAGTCACTCCGTACGGCGGGGAGCAGCCCCACTGCCGCCGCCCGGCACCTGCTGGAAGTGCCCTGCGAGGGCAAACCCGAGGCGGTGGCATGTCTGCGCGAGGCCGCTCGTGAGAGTCTGCGGGCCGGGGCCACCGAGACCGCTCGGCGTCTGCTGACCCGAGCGCTGCAGGAGCCGCCCCTGCCCGAGGACCGGGCCGCGATCCTGTACGAACTCGCGTGCTGCACGTTCCTGATCGAGCCGACCGCCACCGTTCGCCACCTCCGGGAGGCCTTGACGGAGTCGGACATCGACCCCGACCTGCACGCGTCGATCGTCTACACGCTGACTCAGGCGCTGGCCCACACCGACCAGTTGGCCGAGGCCGCGACCGTGGCGGCCGAGGAGGCACGGAAGGCCGTCAACCCGCGCGTGAAACTCCGCATGCAGGCCGACCACTTCGTGTGGAGCATGGTTCGCACCGACGAGGTGGATTCACCCGCCCACTCCCGCACGCTGACCCGGCTGGCCGAACAGTTGCCCGGTCGCAGCCTGGAGGAACGCTGCATCATGGGCCTTCGCGCCTGGGACTCCATGAAGCGCGGCGAACCGCGGGAGACCTCTCTCACCTACGCCGAGAAAGCCCTGGACGGCGGCATGAGCTGGACCGACGAGAACCGGGGCTTCGAAGTGCCCGTGTCGGTCGCGCTGGTGTTCATGTACGGCGACCAGCCCCGACGGGCCGAGGAACTGTTCAACAAGGGCATCGCCGAGTGCGTGGGCAAAGGCTGGCGGGGCTCCCACCTGGCCCTGGGCCAGACCCTGGCCGGCTACATCCGTTACCGCCGCGGCTGTCTCGCCGAAGCCGAGGACCTGGTCCGAGAGGGACTGCGCATCGCCGAGAAGGTGGACGGTGCGGTACCCGCCCGGTGGTTCGCCCTCGGCGTCCTCATCCAGACACTGCTGGCCCGTGGGCGGATCACCGAGGCACGTCAGCTCGCCGACGAGTTCGCGTACGGCTCCGTGGTCCCCAACGCCGTCATCTACCCCGACCCCCGGATGGTGTACGCGGAACTGCTCCTGGCCGAGGGGCGGCAAACGGACGCCGTTCCCCTGCTCACCGCCGTCGGGGCCTGGCTGGACAAGCGGGCCTGGCGCAACCCTGCCTGGTGCCCGTGGCAGTTCGGCCTCGCGTCCGCACTGGTACCCACGGCCCCCGACGAGGCGCTCCGCCACGCCCAGGACGCTGTGAAGCGCGCCCGTGACTTCGGCGCCGCGTCCGTCATCGGGCAGTCGCTGCACAAACTCGCCGAGGTCACCGGCGGACCGGCGGCACTCGACCTGTACGAGCAGGCCGTCGATCACCTGGAACGCTCCCCCGCCGCCTACGAGCTGGCCCGTGCCCTGGTCGGCCATGGGGCCGCGCTGTCGCGTAACGGCCGGGTGCAGAAGGCTGCCGACCGGCTCTATCAGGGGCTGGAGGGGGCGGTGCACTGCGGTGCCGAGGCACTGGCCGCACGGGCCAGGGAAGAGCTCTCCGCAGCAGGCATGCGTCCGCTCCCCCTGCGCTACGCGCAGACCGACATGCTGACGGCACAGGAACGCAAGGCCGCCGAGATGACGGGGCAGGGCCGCCCGGCATCGGAGGTCGCGAAGGAGCTCCGGATCACCGAGCAAGGGGTACGGCAGCGGTTGTCCTCCGTGTACCGCAAACTCGGCACGGACGCGGCCGGCCTCGTGGCGGCCCTGGAGGCCTGTCCTCCGCCCGGGCGGTGACAGGCCGGACCCCCAGCCGCAGGCGAACCGGCCACGCGGCCCGGCCGCTCGGCAGCCGGTCGCGCGGCGTCACAGCTCACCGCGGCCGCGCATTGTGCTGCGCCCGATGCCCCATCGACTCCCAGAACCTCCGCAACTCCGTGAGCTTCGTGCGGCGCTGCCAGGACGCCTTGCGGCGCAGGCCCGAACGGGAGTGGGACAGGAGGGTGGACTGGGCGCGGCAGAAGGCCTCGCCCAGTTCGACGCGTTGGCCGTCCAGGCCCTTGGGCGGGTAGGGGCACAGTTCGAAGGCGCAGTCGTCACGGCAGTTGGAGCCCGCCTGGGAGGAGGCCGTGCGGACGGCGGTGCGGCCCGGGTCGAGCGGGGTGCGGTCCAGGGTGAGGCAGGGCGGCAGGTCGGGGCGGGCGGTGTGCTGGAGGCGGCGGATGCGGTCGGTGGGCCAGTCACCCCGCTCGGCAAGGTTGAGAAGCAGCAGCACGTCGGCGAGGAGTTGCTGCGCGCTCGGGTGGAGGGCGCTCCAGCCGGTGGAGGGCGGGATCCAGAGGTTGTGCTTGCGGGCCTCGCCCCGGGCCGTCTGCGAGCCGACGTGCGCGGCGACACCCGACTCGTCGATCCACAGGAACCGCTCGGGCTGCCGGGTCTCGAGCGCCCACACGCACAGTTTCCCGGCCGCCGTCACGAAGGGGTGCTCCGGTTCGCCGTCCGGCCGGGCCAGCCACTGGCGGACCTGCTGGGCGGGGTCGGAACCGTGGCCGCTCGACGGGTGGGAGACCGTGGCGCCGTCGGGCAGGTCCCAGAGGGTCAGGGCGTGCAGCAGCGTGAGGCGGGTGAACCAGAAGCGGGTGCGCTTGAGCATGTCCCACGCCTGCTCACTGAGGTACTCGCGGGCTTCGGACCGGGCGTGCGGATGGCGGTGCCGGCGGTTCGCCGCGTACTTGAAGCCCTGGGCGAGTGCCACCTCCACATTGAGGTCGAGCGCGGCGTGCGCGTCCGGGCTGTCCTCGGGGATGCCGACGCGGCGCACCCAGCTCTCCAGGAACGCGTACGGCGTGTCCTGATGGCGGTGGGTGGTGACCGAGCCGACGAGCAGCGGGATCAGCCAGGCGCACAGGGTGTTGTCCCGCCACTGCCGTTCCTCGGCCTCGCGGTCCTCGCGCTCCCGCCGGCGTTCCTGACGCCGCTGCTGCTCACGCTCGTTCAGTTCCCTCTTCATGCGGGCGACCTGGCCCTCGCCCCGCCGTCGGCGTCTGCTTTCCCGCTCGCCGACCACCTCGGGCTGCTGGCTGCCCCAGATCTCCTCCGTCCAGTCGGGCTCCCGCTCCACCCGTCGGCCCTCGACCACCTGCGGTCCGCGCAGTCTGGGCTGGAGCGCCGCGAAGGCGAGATCGCCGCCTGCGCCGATCTCCTGCGCGATGGCGAGACGGACGGCGTAGGAAGGCTCCAGGCGCGCGATCTCGAACAGTTCCAGGTAGGCCGGCCGGAGGGTCTGCCGCTGGGCGACCCCGCGCATGGCCTCGCCGAACCGGGCCACGAGCAGGGCCTTTGCGGTCTGCAGGGTGTGCGGGTCGCGGGCCCGCAGGTCCGGCCAGGACGTGCACAGCCGCATGGCGATCAGATGCTGTTCCGGCTCGGCGTCGACGCTGTCGATCTCCAGGGCCGCCGCGTAGAGCTCGAGGGCCTTGCTGTGCAGGGTGCGGCCGAAGAGGGGGCGCACCTCCTGCTTGTCGTCGTTGTCGTGGCCGGAGTTCCGGACGGCCTGCGCATGGCAGGCGGCCTGCATCAGAAGGTCGCGGGCGGCGCTCACCGGGCACCAGCACGTTCCGTCCGGGGCCGCCGCGCCCGGCTCCTCGTGGACGCACGCGCCGTCGGGCAGCCGGGAGTGCAGCACCATGGCGATGAGCAGCTCCCGGCCCGGCCTGCGCAGGGCCGCCGGGAAGAACGAGCCCTCCCGGGGTTCGGCCGGGACGTCGGGGTGGATCACCGCGTTCAGGAAACGGGCCCCCAACTGGGCCTGGATCACGCTGTGCTGGAAGCGGACGCGGTCCCCGCCGAGCTCGACCAGCTCCATCCGGGCGCCCCAGTGGGCGGCGAGGCGGAGGTCGATGCCGCTGTCGCCGACCCTGCGGCCCAGTTCGCGGACGATCTCGGGGAAGCGGGAGCGGTCCGGGTCCTGCTCGTCGACGACGTCGGCGAACCGCACCTCGGAGGTGTCCAGGGCGAGTCCCACGCACGCGAGCGCGGACAGGTAGTGGACGGTCGAGCGGCGCTCCTCCGGGGAGAGCGGCAGGTGCGGCCGGAAGCGGCCGCTGATGAGGGCGCTGAGCCAGGTCTCGAACAGATGGAACCGCAGGGACGCCCGGTCGCCGCCCCGGGTCTCCACCGCCTCCTCTTCCGTGGGGACGCTGAGGGCGCGCTCGAGCAGCCCCTGCTCGTGCAGTTCGGCGGCGATCTCCAGGTAGGTGGGGGCCTCGGCGATGCCGGCCCGCTCGACGATCCAGTCCAGCCGCTGCCGGTCCTCCCCGGCGCCCCCGGACGAGATGTAGGTGAGGGCGGCCTCCTCGCTCAGCGGCTCCAGTTCGGTGAGGGAGGCCTCCATGCCGCGCAGGGAATCGTGCGGCCGGGAGGTGATGATCAGCGGCAGGCCCTCCTCGTTGGCACGGCGGATGGCCAGCCGGATGATGGTGTCGCGCTCCTCCGTCAGGTCGCCGCCGGTGAGCGCCTCCTCCAGGCCGTCGGCGAGCACCACGATCCGCCCCTGCTGGCTCAGCCGCCGCCACACCTTCTCGGCCTCCGCGCCGGAACGGATGGTGCCCTGCACCTCCCGGCAGAAGCGCTCGAAGGCCAGCTCGCGGAAGTCCAGGTCCTTGTCGGCGGCGCGCAGCCGCAGCGGCACGGGCACCGCCCCGCGCTCGGCGAGCCGCTGGGTCAGCAGCACCACCAGCGCCGTCTTGCCGGTGCCGATGCCGCCGACGACGACATGCGTACGGCGGAAGCGGCGGTCGCGCAGGTCCTCCATGAGGACGGAGCAGAGCTGGTCGCGGCCGACGACCCGGCCGAAGATGCCGCCCGCGGTCTCCACGAGTTCGTGCGGGTCCTGGAGTGCCTTGCGCACATAGGCCCGGCGCACATGCCTGAAACGGAAGAACAGATAGGTGACGGTCGCCAGGGCGAGGGTGAGGAACGGCATGAAGAGCGACTGCAGGACGGTGCAGCTGAAACTGTCCGCCTTGCACTGCCGGTCGATCCATCTGACGGGTGAGTCGAAGCCCTTCTCCTGCGGCAGGGTGATGAGGGCCGTGATGGCCAGGAACAGCAGGAGCAGCGCCCCGAGGAACGTCAGCACCAGCAGCGCCACGTACCCGCCGTTCTTGCGGACCCGCCAGGTCCTGGTCCGGTCGTAGCCCTGTCGCATCAGCCGGCGCCGGTGCAGGGCGCGACGGACACCGAGCCCGTCGCGCAGCACGGGCCCGAGCCGGTGTGGCAGTCCTCCTCCTTCGCTCACCCTGTGAGGGTTCCGCCGCCGAGGGGGTTTCGCGCGCCGACGGCGCCGGATTCACCCGAGGAAGGACCTCTGACACCCGCCACCCGGCCGTACGGCGTCCTCCCGGCAGAGCGGCAGCCGGACCTCCTTCTCGACTTCGTTTTCGCAACTTCGTTGCATGACGGACTACTTGACGTCGGACCGTTGCACTGCTTCCCTCGAAAGACTGCTCATGGGAGCGCTCCCAACCCACCCCCACGTGAAGGGAACCCCACCCGTGCAGACCTCCCCCCACACCTCCCCGAGACGTGCCCGGCCGGCCCTTCTCGCGGCCGTGCTCATGGCGAGCCTGCTCTCCTGGGCCGGCGGCTCGCCGGCCCGGGCCGCCCCCGATGGCACCACCGGCCGTCTCACGGACGGCCCCCACTCCTCGGCCGCCCCCGGCCAGCCCGGCGACCCGAACATCAAGTTCGTCGGCCGCTGGGACACCACCGGCTCCAGCACCGCCTACACCCCGTACTGGGCGGGCGCGTACTACCGGGCCGGCTTCACCGGCCGGACGGTCAAGCTGAAGCAGCGGGGCACGATCGACCTGTGGGCACGGATCGACAACGGTCCCGTGAAGTTCTACGACGACGTCAAGGGGACGGTGAACCTGACCCCGACGGCCCTCTCCCCCGGCAACCACACACTCCAGGTCAACTACCAGGTGGTGGCCGGGTCGTACAAGGGCGACGCCGTCTTCCAGGGGCTGGTCCTGGACAGCGGTGCGACGACCTTCGCACCGCCGGCCCCGGCCAAGCTGGTCGAGTTCGTCGGCGACTCGATCACCGTGGGCACGACGACCTCGCAGAACGCCCGTACCGCGTACGGCTGGCTGATCGGGGAGCGGCTGGGCGTCGAGCACACGCAGATCGCGCAGGGCGGGGCGTGTCTGGTGGCCGCGGCGGACGGCTGCGTCGGACTGGAGCGGCAGTTCACCAAGCTCAACCCGAACGCGGCGACCCCCGACTGGAACTTCTCCCGCTACCGGGCCGACGCGGTCGTCATCAACCTCGGCACCAACGACGTCGGGCACGGGGTGAGTGCGGCGCAGTTCCAGTCGGCGTACAGCAGTCTGCTGCGCAAGGCGCGGGCCGCGTACCCGCAGGCGTGGATCTTCGCGCTGGAGACGTTCCGCGGGCGGTTCGTCCCGCAGACCGAGGCCGCGGTGAAGGCCGCCGTCGCCGGGGGTGACGCGCGGGTGTCCTTCGTCGACACGACCGGCTGGCTGGGGTCGGGCGATCTGACGGACTCGGTGCATCCCAACGACCGGGGGCACCGGGTCATCGCCGACCGGCTGGCGCCGGTCATCGCGGCGCGGATCGGTTCGTAGCGGGCCCGAAGGGTTCGGGGGCGGGCCTCACATCGGGCCGGGGCCCGCTCCTCCCTTGAGGCGTTCGAGGTCCGAGGGCCGGACCTGGATGACGACCAGGGCGATCAGGGCGGCGACGGCGGTGAAGATCGCCGCCATGATGAAGGCGGCCGAGACGCCGGCGGTGAGGATCTCGTCGGACCACGGTTTGGGCAGTTGCCCGGTGCGTTCGAACCGGATGCGTTCGGCCGGGCTCGCCTGCTGGAGGAAGTCCGGGACCTGCTTGTCCGCCTCGTTGGTACTGGCCGTGCCGTACATCGTGACCAGGATGGACAGTCCGAGGGAGCCGCCGACCTGCTGGGTGGCGTTGAGGAGCCCGGAGGCCGCGCCGGTCTCCGGCGTGGACACGTTGGACAGCGCCATGAGGGTCAGCGACACGAACTCCATGCCCATGCCCAGGCTGAAGACGAGCATCGGGCCGAGGACGCTGCCCGCGTAGGTGGAGTGCACGTCGGTCAGGGTCAGCCAGGCCAGGCCCACCGCCGCCAGGATCGCGCCCACCACCATGAACGGCTTGGGCCCGTAGACGGGCAGGAACCGCGAGGCCAGTCCGGCGCCGACGGCGATGACCGCGCTGACCGGCAGGAAGGCCAGTCCGGCCGCGAGCGGGCTGAACCCGAGCACGTTCTGCACGAAGAGCGTGAGGAAGAAGAACATGCCGAAGATGGCGGCGGCCAGGCACAGCATGATGCCGTACGTGCCCGCGCGGTTGCGGTCGGCGAACATGTGCAGCGGTGTGATGGGCTGTTTCGAACGCCGCTCGATCATGATGAAGGCCACCAGGACGACGACCGCTCCGGCGAACGAGGCGAGGGTGAGGGCGTCCCGCCAGCCGTCCTGCGCGGCCCTGATGAAGCCGTAGACGAGCAGCACCATCCCCGCGGTGGAGGTGAGCGCGCCGGTGATGTCGAAGCGCCCGGGGTGGCGTTCGGACTCCCTGATGTAGCGCGGTGTGGCGAGCACGATGAGCAGGCCGATGGGCACGTTGACGAACAGCACCCACCGCCAGTTCAGCCACTCCACCAGCATGCCGCCGGCGAGCAGGCCGATCGCGCCGCCGCCGGCCGAGACCGCGGCGAAGACCCCGAAGGCGCGGTTGCGTTCCGGTCCCTCGCGGAAAGTAGTGCTGATCAAGGCGAGGGAGGTCGGGGAGGCGATGGCGCCGCCGACGCCCTGGAGGGCTCGGGCGCCGAGGAGTTGGCCTGCGTTCTGGGCGAATCCGCCGAGCAGGGAGGCGAGCACGAAGAGCAGCACGCCGAAGACGAAGACGCGCCGCCGGCCGAGGATGTCTCCGGCCCGGCCGCCGAGCAGCAACAGGCCGCCGAAGGTGAGGGTGTAGGCGTTCACCACCCAGGACAGGCTCGTGGTGGAGAACTCCAGGGAGCTCTGGATGTGCGGCAGCGCGATGTTCACGATGGTGATGTCGAGGACCACCATCAACTGGCAGGAGGCGATGACGAGCAGCGCCATCGCGTTTCCGCCACCACCGGATTCCCTGGTGGTGGTCGCCTGTGGTGAAGCCGGCTGCGGGCTGCTGCCTGCGGTGTCCACCGTTCGACGGTACGCCTGGCTCCCACACCCCACCACTCGATCACCGTCGGCCTCGGCGGGCGCCTTGCGGTGACGGCAGCTGGGCGCGCGGGACGGCCGGTTGGCCTGCGACGACATGGACGCGGACGGTCCGCGACAACCTGGTCGGCGATCACCCGGGACGGCCGGGCAGGTCATCGAGGTGTACCTGCCCGGCCCCCGCGGGCCGTCAGCCCTGTGCAGGGATCTGCCCCGAGCATCCCACGGCGGGCGCGCCGCCGACAGCGCCGTTCGTCCGCCGTGCCCTTCCGGTCAGCGTCCGCCGCGGATGAGACCCGTCAGATAGCGCCACAGCGAGGATCGCTGCCGGGAGGCCGGGTCCGGCAGGACCTCCTCGGCCACCCCCGGCGCGGGGTCGTCCGCCCACGGCCGTGGGGGCGGTGCGGAGGCGAGTTCGTACCGCACGGGCAGGGAGCGCAGGCCGCGCATGAACGGCGAGGAACGCCATGGCAGTTGGTCGGCGGGCAGGGCGAGGTCGAGGTGGTCGAACCGCTCGAACAGGCGCCCCACTCCGGCCGCCGCGACCGCCGAGGCGAGTTCCCGCGCGGGGCACTGGCGCGGGCCGGCTCCCCAGGACAGGTGGGCCCGGGTGCTGATGGTGGTGCCCGAGGCGATGTGGTCGGCGAAGAGCGGGTCGGCGTGGGCGGCGCCCGGGGAGACCCACACCGGGTCGCCGGCCCGGATCGTGTAGTTGCCGAGCGGGGTGTCCCGGGCCGCGAAGCGCGGGACGAAGTTGACCAGCGGCGGCTTGCGCATGACCACCCGGTTCATGGTCTCCCTGACCATGCCGGCGGACAGGCTGGCGCGCACGCTGCCCTCGCCCGAGATGACCTCCACGACGGTGTTGGAGACGAGGATGCCGACGTGGTCGGAGGTCATGCCCAGCAGCATGAACAGCTCGCGGGCGAGCTGGTCCAGCGACAGGTCCGGGTGGGCGGCCAGCAGATACGAGGGGAAGTCGTCGCCCGGCTTCTCCAGCTTCAGCGCGGCCAGTTCCGCCAGCGTCGCCAGCAGGCGCTCCAGCGCGGCCTCGGCGTCCGGGCCCGCGTCGAGCACGCGCCACATGTCCATCAGCGCGTCGTCGCCCTGCGAGCCGGGGAAGCCCAGCAGATGGCTGGCCACCATCAGCGGCAGCGGCCGGGAGAACTGGGCGGACAGGTCCGCCACGCCGGTCTTGCCGCCCTGCCCGATGAGTGTGATCAGTTCGTCGGCGTAGGCGGTGACGGCGGCCTTCAGGCGCTTGGTCTGGGGGTGGCGGGAGTCCTGGAAGGGCTTCAGGGCGACGTCCCAGGCGGTGCGCAACGGCCGGTAGCCGGCGCCGCCCTGGATCAGGATGTGGTTGACCTCGAGGGAGGGGCCGAGCGGCCAGTCGGCCGGCACCCGCCCCTCGGAGCGGGCCCGCCAGTTCTCCAGGCCCTTGGGCCAGCCGTCGTCGTCCTGGAGCACCTGGAGCGACTCGCGGTAGCCGAGGACGAGCCAGGCGGGGACCCCCAGCAGATCGACCGGCGCGACCGGGCCGTGCCGCTGGCGCAGCCGCTCGTACACGAGCGCGGGACGCGTCTCGTAGTCCCTGGTCAGCAGCGGTTCGGGACTGAGTGTCTCCAGCCCGGTGTCGTCCAGGTCCACGGATCCGCCGTCACCCCACTGGGATTCCATCGTCTTGCCACCCTCCGACACGCCCTGTACCGGCACACCATCAGTCGGTAGCCGGAAACGCTGGGGACCCTACCCCAGGCTGAACCCACGGGTAACGACGGGGGTGGGGTGGGGAGGGCGGCCCGGCCGCTTGTCAGGCCGCCGTGTAACCGAGTTGACGGCGCATGTAGGGCGTCATGAGGCTCTTGGCCTTGGCCAGGGTGGTGGTGCGGCTGCCGAGGACGGCGGACTCGCCGCCCGGCACGGGCAGCACGGTCAGTCCGTCGGCGGGGCCGAACGGCACGATGAGCGGGGTGCGCTGCATCGGGCGGTACAAGCGCGGCTCCTTGCGGTGCTTGCCGGAACTCTGGAGGTAGGCGCGGATGTTGTGGGCCGCGAGGTCCGCCTGGGCGAGGGCGGCGGGGGTGATCTTGAGTTCGCTGACGTCGTTCACGTCGCCGACGGCGAACACGTCCAGCCTGCCCTCGACCCGGAGTGTGCGGTCGACCTTCACGCGTCCGGCCCCGTTGAGCCAGTCGCCGTGCCCGGCCAGGCGCAGCCAGAGCGTGTTGGGGGTGGTGCCCGTCGCCCAGAAGGACAGGTCGGCCTCGATGACCGTGCCGCGGGCGTCGCGGTAGGTGCCGAAGTCGTTGCCGGGCGACATGAAGGAGTCGAGCCGTACGTCGATGTCGTGGGACTCCAGCCAGGCCAGGGCCTTGCGTCCGGGACGGGCGCTGCCCGTGGAGTCGAGCAGGGCGGGCCCGGAGTGGGCGAGGGTGACCCGGGCGTCCGGGCGGGCGAGGCGGATCTCGGCGCTGAGTTCGACGCCGCCGGGGCCGCCGCCGACGACGAGGACGTGTTCGGCCGTGGCGATGTCGCGCTGGTGCTCGGCGAACGACTTGGCGGCTTCCTCGGTGGTGGTGCCGGTGAAGCGGGCCGGCTCGGGGTAGTCGGCGCCGGTGGCGATCACGACCACGTCGTACGGCAGCCGCTCGCCGGTGGCGAGGACGACCTGCCGTTCGGCGGTGTCGACGCGGACGGCCTTGCCGGTGACCACCCGGCCGTGGTGCAGCAGCCGGTCGTAGGGAATGAAGGGCGTGTGGGTCCACTCGGGGTGCACTCCGGCACGCAGGGAGGCGACGCGGTGGAAGAAGACCTCCTTGCGGTCCACCAGCGTGACCCGGGCCGTGCCGTCCAGCCGCTTGGCCAGCCGGACGCCGGCGTATCCGCCGCCGATCACCACTACGTCGCCGTCGTACACACCGAGTCTCCTGTGCATGGTGGGGGGGAGCGAGGGCCGCCGCGGACGGGCCCCGCTCGGATCGACCCCCGGCGGCCACTCGACTGACGCGACAGTAGCGCTTGAACTTTAAAGGGATCCCGAGGTTTCGTGCATGTTCCGTGAAGGGATCGGCACCTGACCGGCCGTCACTTTCCCCAGATCTTCCGGTACGCCTCCCGGTAGCCCGACGGGTCCCAGGCGGTGGCGCCTTCGCTGTTGCCGGCCGTGGCGATGTGCACGGGGGCCACGTACCCGCTGGCGGGACGGCCGGAGAAGGCACGGTTGAACTCGTCGACGATCTGCCAGCCCTGGAGGGACAGCGGCTCGGGCACGGTGGCGGCCTGGTACTGCCTGCTGTTGACGCGCTGGAAGGCGGACGGGTCGCCGTCGCCGGCCCCGATGTTGAAGGGCGGCCCGGAGCCCTTCTCGCCTGCGGCGCGGAAGGCGGGGGCGGCGTCGGCGAAGTACAGGTCGTTGATGGCCACGGAGTGGGTCCAGCGGTCCTGGAAGCGGGACAGCAGGGAGGAGATCTCCCTCGGCGTGCGGCTGCTGGCGTCGGGGATCGGGATGTTCTCCACCGACAGCAGCCGCACGCCCTGACAGCTCGCCAGCTCCTCGCGGATCAGGTCGGACTTGTTGCGCGCGAAGGGGATCGAGGCGTCGGTGATGAGCACCACGCCGGCGCGGCCGTTGGAGTCGGAGATGATCCACTGCGCGCTGATGCGGGCCACGTCCTGGACGCGGGTGGTGACGTTGGTGAACAGGTCGGGCTGCCGGCTGGGGCCGGGCTCGGGGACCGCGTGCCAGCCGATGAGCGGGATGCGCTGCGCGTTGGCCCGGGCGGCCTGCTGTGCCGTCGAGTCGGGGTCGAACCCGCCGATGACGATGCCCGAGGGCCTCAGGGCCACCGCCTCGCTCATGGCCGCCTGGATGCCGGCCGGGGTGCCCCCGCCGTCGATCACCCGGACGTTCCAGCCGATGGCCCGCGCGGCCTCCCGCACCCCGTTCGCGGCGCCCGCGACACCGGGGTTGGTCATGGTCTGGGCCACGTAGACGATCGTCTTGCCGGACACCGCCTCGGGGCCGCTGGTGGGCCCTCCCCAGGGGATGTCGGTCCGCTCCGCCCGGGTGACGGCGTCCCGGGCGCGGGCGTGGACGGCGGGGCAGCCGTTCGGGCCTGTCACGGTCTCCTCCGCGCCGTCGGAGGAACCGCGTTCGCAGCCGACGAGGGCGACGGCCGTGGCCAGCAGGGCGCAGGAGGCGAGCCGCGCGGTGCGGACTGCGGGGGCGGCCTTGCGAGTGCGGTGCACGGGAGCTCCAGTGAGGGGATCGACGCGGCGGGCGTGCCGGGAGGGTCAGGGCGGTGCCGTTCCGCCCCCCGGCGCCGGGGAGGACGGCGGCGGGGGCGGCGCGGCGGGCGTGTCGCGGGCCGCACCGCCGCGCAACCGGCGGCGGGCCGCGTATCCGGCCAGGCCGACGGCGATGAGCAGGGTGCCGCCGTTGAACAGCGGGACCGTCCAGAACTCGGCGCCCAGCTGGGCGATGCCGGTGAGGCCGACGGCCAGGACGGCGACGGCGACGACCGTGCCGAGGGCGTTGGGCCGGCCGGGCTTGATCGCCGTGGAGCCGAGGAGGGCGCCGACGAAGGCGGGCAGCAGGTAGTCGAGGCCCACGCTCGGGTTGCCGATCTGCTGCTGGGCGGCGAGCAGCACACCGGCGAAACCGACGATCAGGCCCGAGGCGGCGAACGCGTAGACGGTGTACGTGCGGGTCGGGATGCCCACGAGGCCGGCCGCGCGCGGGTTCGACCCGACGACGTACAGGTACCGGCCGAGCGGCAGCCGCTCCAGCACCAGCCAGAGGAGGGCCGCGAGCGCGAGCACGTAGAAGGCGGGGACCGGGAGGCCGAGGAACGAGGAGTCGTAGAGGTCGGTGAACGCGGGCGGCAGGCCCTGGGGGCCGGGGACGATCCGGCCGCCGTCGGTGATCCAGCCGGTCACGGCGTACATCATGCTGCCGGTGCCGAGGGTGGCGATGAAGGAGTCGATCCGGCCGAACATGACGACGACGCCGTTGAGGACGCCCACGACCAGCCCTCCGGCCAGCACGGTGAGGCAGGCGAGCGGCCAGGGCCAGCCCTCGTCGACGACGAGCCACAGCACCATCACATGGGCCAGGCCGAGGCCGTAGCCGATGGACAGGTCGAACGCGCCGGTGACGATGGGCACCATGGCGGCGAGCGCGAGGACCGCCGGGATCGACTGGTTGGACAGGATCGAGTCGACGGTGTCCAGCGTGGGGAAGGTGTCCGGCAGGACGAGGGAGAAGACCAGGTAGAGCAGGGCGGTGAGGGCAAGCAGGCCGTAGGCGCCGATGTGGTGGCCGCCGGGTCGGCGCCGCGGCCGGGGCGGCGGCGTCATGAGTGCCCGGCCGTGGACGGGGGCAGGGCCGAGGCCGCCCGGGTGAGTCCGGCGACGGTGAGGGCGGGGCCGCTCAGCTCCGTCGTCACGGTCCCGCGCACGAAGACCAGCGTCCGGCGGCACACACTCGCCACCTCCTCGAAGTCGGTGGACAGCAGCAGGACCGCGAGGCCCGCCTCCAGTGCCTCCCGGAGCAGGCGGTGGATCGCGGCCTTGGCGCCGACGTCGACGCTCGCCGTCGGCTCCTCCAGGATCAGCAGCCGCAGGTCCGTGCGCAGCCAGCGGCCGATCATGACCTTCTGCTGGTTGCCGCCGGAGAGCGTGGCGATGGGGGTTTCGGTGTCCCGGGGGCGCACCGCGAACCGTTCCATCAGGGCCGCGGCGCGGGTGCGTTCGCGGCGGGGGCCGATCCAGCGCGGTGCCGCAAGACCTCCCGCGCGGGGGTTGGCCAGGAGGTTCTCCCGTACGGTCAGCTCGGCGAGGCAGCCCTCGCGCAGTCGGTCGCCCGGCACGAGGCCGACTCCGAGAGCGACGGCCTCCGCGACCGTGCGGGGGCGGTACGGCCGCCCGTGCAGCACGGCCCGCCCGTCCAGGAGGGGCCGGGCACCGGCGAGGGCGCGGCCCAGGTCCATGTGCCCGGCGCCGGAGAGGCCGACCAAACCGAGGACCTCCCCGGCCGCGAGCTGGAGGCTGACGGGTCCGGCCCGGGCGGTGCGCACGCCGTCGAGGGCCAGGACGGGCGGCGCGCCGGCCGGGGACCCGGCGGGGCGGTGGAGGGCCGGTTCGTCCGCCTCGCCGGCCTCGCCCGCCTCGCCGACGATGTCCTGGACCAGGCGGGCCGGGCTGCGGTCCGCCAGCCGGCCGTGGCTGACGAGTCGGCCGTCGCGCAGGACGGCGAAGGTGCCGGCGACCTGGTAGACCTCGTCCAGGCGGTGGCTGACGTAGAGGATGGCGTGCCCGCGGTCGCGCAGGTCGTGCAGGACGCGGAAGAGCCGGGCGCTGTCCGCGGCGGGCAGGCGGGCGGTCGGCTCGTCGAGGACGATCAGCCGTGCGCGTGCCGCCAGGGCCCGGGCGATGGCGACCAGCGAGCGTTCGGCCGGCGCGAGTGAGGAGACCGGTGCGTCGGGGTCGAGGGGGGCGGCGACGATCCGGAGGGCGTCGGCGCAGCGCTCGCGGGTGCGCCGCCAGGAGATCAGCCCGGACCGGCGCGTGTACCCGGTGGTCAGGGCGAGATTCTCGGCGACCGTCATCCACTCCACGAGACCGAGGTCCTGGTGGATGAAGGACATGCTCCGGGTGGCGGCGGGGCTGCCGAGGGGCTCCCCGGCGACGGTGACCTGTCCCGCGTCGGCGTGGTGGACTCCGGCGAGGATCTTGATGAGCGTGGACTTCCCGGCCCCGTTGGGCCCGAGCAGGGCGAGGACGCTGCCGGCGTGGACGTCGAGATCCACCCCGGCCAGCGCGACGGTGCCGCCGAACCGTTTGCTGAGCCCGCGGATGCGGACCAGGGGTTCCGGCCCGAAGGGCGAAGCCGCCTTCGCCGGCATGTCGGGAGCGTCGCGCACCCGATCAAATTACAGCATTTCGGGCATTTTTCGGCTCGCGACGACTCCGGGGCCGGTGACCGCGTCACGCGGCGTCGAGCCCGCATTCGGCCCAGATGACCTTGCCCTCCGGCAGGTAGCGCGTGCCCCAGCTCTGCGAGAGCTGCGCGACGAGGAACAGACCGCGGCCGCCCTCGTCCGTACTCGCCGCCCGGCGCAGGTGCGGGGCGGTGTTGCTGGCGTCGGAGACCTCGCAGATCAGGGTCCGGTCGTAGAGCAGCCGCACCCGGATGGGCCCGGCGCCGTGCCGGATGGCGTTGGTGATCAGCTCGCTCAGGATCAGCTCCGCGGCGAACGCGGTCTCGTCGAGCCCCCAGTCGGACAGCCTCCGCATGGCGGACGCCCGGACCTCCCCGACGAGGGCCGGGTCGGCGGACAGTTCCCAGGCGGCGATCCGGCCGGGGTCCAGGGCGTGGACACGGGCGACGAGCAGGGCGATGTCATCGTGCGGGTGCGCGGGTGCGACGGTGTCCAGGACCACCTGGCAGGTCTCCTCGGGGGCGCGCTCAGGGTGGGCCAGGGCCTCGCGCAGCTGCTCCAGGACCACGTCGACGTCGCGGTGCCGGTCCTCGATGAGCCCGTCGGTGTACAGGACCAGCTGACTGCCCTCGGGGAGGTCGACCTCGACGGCGTCGAAGGGCAGGCCTCCGAGGCCGAGCGGGGGCCCGGCGGGGAGGTCGGGGTAGGTCACGCTGCCGTCGGGACGGACGAGCGCGGGCGGCGGGTGGCCGGCGCGGGCCATCAGGCACCGCTGCGTTGTCGGGTCGTAGACGGCGTAGAGGCAGGTCGCGCCGATGACGCCGGCGCCCTTGCCGTCCGGGTCCTCCCGGTCGAGGCGGCCCACGAGGTTGTCCAGGTGGGTGAGGACCTCCTCGGGCGGGAAGTCGAGTTCGGCGAAGCTGCGCGCGGCGGTGCGGAGGCGGCCCATGGTGGCCGCGGAGAGCATGCCGTGGCCGACGACGTCGCCGACGAGGAGTCCGACGCGGGCGCCG
Organism: Streptomyces sp. NPDC093598; assembly: GCF_044764825.1. Taxonomy (NCBI): domain Bacteria; kingdom Bacillati; phylum Actinomycetota; class Actinomycetes; order Kitasatosporales; family Streptomycetaceae; genus Streptomyces; species Streptomyces sp. NPDC093598. Next base: position 109,715 of record NZ_JBIWIV010000007.1, read on the forward strand.
GAGAGGGGGATGACGTCGTACCAGTCGCCGCCCACGTCGGATTCGGCGGGCAGGTAGCGGTGGGCGACCTCGACGGTGTCCTGGTCGGGCAGGCCGTGCGGGAGGAGCCGGCGCTGGAGGGCCAGGACCATGGTGCGTTCGTGGGTGTAGCGCCGGGCGTTGTCGATGGACAGGGCGGCGCGGGAGGCGAACTCCTGGGCCAGGGAGCGGTCGTCGTCCCCGAAGGAGCCGCCGGCTCGGTAGAAGCTGGCGATGCCCAGGACGACACCGCGGGCGAGCAGGGGGACCGCGATGAGGGAGTGGACGTGGGCCAGCAGGCGCGCGGTGTGCTCGGGGTCCTGGGCGAGCCAGCCCGCGGCGGCTTTCAGGTCCGGTTCCAGCACGGCGTCGCCGCTGCTGAGGCAGCGCAGCTGGGGCGTGGTCGGGCCGAAGTCGACGCGCTTGCCGGGCGGCGTGAAGGGCAGGCCGTCACGGATGCCGTGCACGACCGTGCGGCGCAGGTCGGCGAAGGGGTCGACGGACTCCTCGCCGCGCAGCACGGCGTCGGGCAGGTCGATGGTGACGAAGTCGGCCAGTCCGGGGACCGCGGTCTCGGCCAGTTCCTCGGCGGTGCGGCGCACGTCCAGGGTGGTGCCGATGCGGGTGCTCGCCTCGGACAGCAGCTCCAGGCGCCGGCGCGCGGCGAGGGCGTAGGCCCCGACGTGCGGCTCCCCCAGCATCACCAGCCCCCGCGCCGGGAACGCCGCCCCTTCGGAGTGATCACCCGCCGGACCCTGGCCTCCGTCGGCAGCCAGGGCCTCACCGGGCTCGGCAGCCCTCCCGGGGCTACCGGCCGCGGTGGGCCCGGCAGGGCTCGGGCCGCCTGCCGACCCGGCGGAACCCCTGCCACCGTCCGCCGAGACGGCCGCACCGGGCTCAGCGGGCGTGCCAGGCCTGGCGGTCGCACCACCGGGCTCGTCCGCCCTGTGCGGACTGCCGGCCGCAGTGGGCCCGGCAGGGCTCCGGCCGCCGGCCGACCCGGCGGAACCCCCGCCACCGTCCGCCGAGACCGCCGCGCCGGGCTCAGTGGGCGGGACCGGGGCAGCGGCGGTCCCCCTGTGGCCACCGGCCGTGGGGAGCGCGCCGGGCCCGGCTGTCCCGCCCGGCCCCGTGGTCGCGGGGGACGGGGCCGTGCCGCCGTCTCCGTCGGCCGTGATGACCGGGCCGGGGGCCGCGGCGGAGAGCCCGGACGGCAAGGTGATCGCCGGGCGCGCGGTGGAGAGCGGGACGGCGGCGGCGGTGAGGCCCGACAGCGTCGACAGCTCGTCCGGCTGGTGCGGTATGACGAGGGGCCCCGCCGCGGAACCGGGCAGCACGGCCTCGATGGCGATGCCCCGCACACCGGAGCTGCTCGTCACCGGGCGGCTCACGAGTGTCACCCGCCGGCCGTCGGGCAGGGTCACCTCGACGGCGCCCCGCTGCCCGCCGGAGATCAGCTCGGCGGCCTTCTCCTTCAGGATCGCCTGGTCACGGGGACGGAACTCGTTCGCCAGCGCGTCCATCGCCACGCCGCGATGCGGACCGGCGGTCTCGGCCCCGGTGGCCAGGTACGTCCGCAGCAGGGCGCGCTCGTGCGCGGAGCTCTGTCCCAGCAGCCGCCGCTCGATGCCCTCGGCCGCGCGGCGGATGGCGACACCCAGCGCGGGCCGCTCCAAGCCGCGCGGATAGCCGAGACACAGGACGCCCTCGATGCGTCCGCTGAGCGGGTCACGGACGGGCAGCGCGACGCAGGCGTTCTGCTGGGAGCGCTCCGCGAAGTGCTCGGCGCCGTAGACGCGGATGAGCTGCCGCTCCGCCAGGGCCAGCCCGATGCCGTTGGTGCCGGCGACCTGCTCGGCGAACACGAACCCCGGCACGACCTGGATGGCCGGCAGGCTCCTGGCCATCGACGGGTCCCCGAAGCGGCGCAGCAGCACCGTCCCGTTCGCGTCGGCGACCGAGATGTTGACCTGGCTGCCGGCGAACGTGGCCTGCAGCCGGTCGAGCACCGGCGCCGCCGCCCGGACGATACGGCCGCCCGGGTCGAAGTCGTCCCGGTAGGGCAGGTCGAGCGTGTCCGGCGACAGCCCCAGGGACCGGCAGCGCTGCCACGAGTTCAGGATGGACGTCCGCACGCCCGCCGTGACCGGCTCGCCCTGGAGGAACAGCTCACGAAGACTGGCGGGCCCCGTGCCGTCCGTCGCACGCCCCGCCGGCTTGGGTTCCTCGCCGGACCGAACCACGCTTCGCCTCACTTGCGCCCGCGACAATCCGCTGCTCGGAAGAGAGTCTGGCATTGATGAGGATACGGGCATAACGGTCAGGCGTCACGGCACACCAGGGCCACACGGGACCGGTGACCGGCGGGGCGGGGGTGGGCGGAGGGCGCTCACCCCAGGAAACTCAGGCGCACCTTCCGTTCCGGGTTGTCCTTGTTGGTGTCCACCAGGCACACGGACTGCCAGGTGCCGAGCTCCAGCCGGCCGCCCAGCACCGGCAGGGTCGCGTGGGGCGGGACGAGGGCGGGCAGGACGTGGTCGCGGCCGTGGCCGGGGCTGCCGTGCCGGTGCTGCCAGCGGTCGTCGGCGGGCAGCAGGGTGTGCAGAGCGGCCAGGAGGTCGTCGTCGCTGCCGGCGCCGGTCTCCAGGACGGCGATGCCGGCCGTCGCGTGCGGGACGAAGACATTGAGGAGGCCGTCGCGGCCGGCCGCCGCCTCGCGCAGGAACGACTCGCAGTCACCGGTGATGTCGAGGACCCTCTCCGCGGCACCGGTGCTGACGTTCAGAACTCGGGTGGTGAAGACATCTGACATGCCCCCATCCTGACGCACGCGCCGGGCTTCCCCGAGCCACGCCGGGCCGGGTGGCGAGGGGATCCCCACCGCCGACGGGGGGCTCGTGTCGCGAAGGGCGCCTCACGGGAAGATCCACGACCCCGCCCCAGTTAGTAGAAGTGTGAACAACACACGCGAGGTCGAGGTAGTCGTCACAGGCGCGGGTCAGGCCGGTCTGGCCGGCGCCTATCACCTGCGGCGATCCGGTTTCGAGCCGGATCGCGACTTCGTCGTGCTGGACCACTCCCCCGGCCCCGGTGGAGCCTGGCAGTTCCGGTGGCCGTCGCTGACGTACGGCAAGGTGCACGGGATGCACGCCCTGCCGGGGATGGAGCTCAGGGACGCGGACCCGGCGCGGCCGTCCGCCCAGGTGATCAGCGAGTACTTCGACCGCTACGAGCGGACCTTCGACCTGCGCGTCAGGCGCCCGGTGGACGTACGGGCCGTGCGCGAGGGGCCCGGCGGGCGGCTGCTCGTGGAGACCTCGGACGGCGTGTGGTCGGCGCGGGCGCTGATCAACGCGACCGGCACCTGGGACCGGCCGTTCTGGCCGCGCTACCCGGGCCAGGAGACGTTCACGGGGCGGCAGGTGCACACCGCGCAGTACCCCGGGCCCGAGGAGTTCGCCGGGCAGCGGGTCGTGGTGGTGGGCGGTGGCGCCTCGGGCACCCAGCATCTGCTGGAGATCGCGTCGTACGCGGCGGCCACCACCTGGGTGACGCGGCGCCCGCCCGTCTTCCGTGAGGGGCCCTTCGACGAGGGCGCGGGCCGCGCGGCGGTCGCGCTCGTCGAGGAACGGGTACGGCGGGGACTGCCGCCCCGCAGTGTCGTCTCGGTCACCGGGCTGCCGCTCAACGACGCGATCCGGCAGGGCATCGAGGACGGTGTGCTCGACCGGCAGCCGATGTTCGACCGCATCACGCCCACGGGGGTGGACTGGAAGGACGGGCGGCACGTCGACGCCGACGTCATCCTCTGGGCCACCGGCTTCCGTGCCGCCCTCGACCACCTCACCCCGCTGCGGCTGCGCTCCCCCGGCGGTGGCATCCGCATGGAAGGCACGCACGCGGCCGCCGACCCCCGCGTTCACCTGGTCGGATACGGCCCGTCGGCCAGCACCATCGGAGCCAACCGGGCCGGCCGCGCGGCCGTACGGGACATCAGGCGGCTGCTGGAGCGGGAACCGGCCGCGGCATGACCCGGGCCGGGGCCCACCGAGCTGTCAACCTGCCGCCCGCGCCCCGCTCTTCTTGCTCTGCGCGTTGAACTCCGCGACATTGCGCTGGTGTTCCTGGTAGTTCGCCGTGAAGCGGGTGTCGCCCGGGCGGACCGTGACGAAGTACAGCCAGTCACCCGGGGGCGGGTTGACGGCAGCGCGCATCGCCTCCTCGCCGGGGTTGGCGATGGGCGTGGGCGGCAGGCCCATGCGCTGGTACGAGTTGTAGGGGCTGTCGATCCGCGTGTCGCTCTCCGTCGTACGGACGGTGGAGCGGCCCAGGGCGTAGTTGATGGTGGAGTCCATCTGCAGCGGCATGCCGCGTTCGAGGCGGTTGAAGACGACCCGCGCCACCTTGCCCATGTCGGCCCTGGTGGCCGCCTCCGCCTGGACGATGCTGGCGATGGTGACGGCCTGATAGACGTTCATGGCGTTGCGCTGCGCCCCGGCGGTGACGGGCGCGCCGTTGAACCTGTCGTTCGCGGTGTCGACCATCAGGGCGAGGAGCTTGTCCGGCGTGACCTTCTCCTGGAGCGGATAGGTGGCCGGGAAGAGATAGCCCTCGGGGTTGCCCTCGGCGTCGTTCGGCAGCTTCAGGGCGGCCTTTTCCAGGGACTTCCTCGTGCTGCCCGCGGGCAGGGCGAGGGCCTTGTCGACGGCCGCGTAGACCTGGCTCGCGCGCCAGCCCTCCGGGATGACCAGGGTCGTGGGCCGGCCTTTCTCCTCGGTCTCCAGGATCAGCAGCGGCACCGCCACCGCGGTACCGACCACGACGGCTCCGGTCGCGACGAGGGCGATACGGCCCCGGCGCGTCAGTCGAATCGTGCTCCGTGGCGGAGTGTTCTTCTGCATGCGGGCACGGTAACCCGCATACCGTCACAAACCCGGCATATTTTCATCTTGTCGGTTCCAGTTGGGCGTCCCGGCGTACGAGCGCCGCGTACCGGCCGCCCTCCTCCAGAAGCTCCTCGTGCGTACCGCGTTCGACCGCGCGGCCGGAGTCGAGGACCACGATCTGGTCGGCGCCGCGCACGGTGGAGAGCCGGTGGGCGATGGTGAGCGTGGTGCGGTTGGCCGACAGGGCGTCGATGGCGTCTTGGACGGCCGCCTCGGTCCGGGTGTCCAGCGCGCTGGTGGCCTCGTCGAGGATGAGGACCGGCGGGTCGCGCAGGATGGTGCGGGCGATGGCCAGGCGCTGCTTCTCACCGCCGGAGAAGCGGTGGCCGCGCTCGCCCACGACGGTGTCGTAGCCGTCGGGCAGGGCCGCGATGTGGTCGTGGATCTGCGCCGCCCTCGCCGCCTGGTGGAGTTCCTCGTCGGTGGCGTCGGGCTTGGCGAAGCGCAGGTTGTCGGCGACCGAGGCGTGGAAGAGGTACGTCTCCTGCGAGACGACGCCGACCGCGCGGGCCAGGGTGTCGAAGTCGAGGTCGCGGACGTCGACCCCGTCCAGGGTGACGCGACCGCCGGTCACGTCGTAGAGCCGGGGCACCAGGTAGCCGAGGGTGGACTTGCCGGCGCCGGTGGGGCCGACGATCGCGAGGCTGCCTCCGGCCGGGACGGTGAGGTCGATGCCGTCGAGGACCGGGCCGCCCTTGCCGTCGTAGCCGAAGGAGACGTTCTCGAAGCGGACCTCGCCCCTGATCCGGTCGAGGCTCACCGGGTCCGGGCGCTCGGTGATGTCGACCGGCAGGTCGAGGTACTCGAAGATGCGCTGGAAGAGGGCGAGGGACGTCTGGATCTGCACGCCGGTCGACAGCAGGCTCACGGCCGGGCGGAACAGGCCCTGCTGGAGCGAGACGAAGGCGACGATCGTGCCGATGGAGACCGCGGGCCCGCCCAGCTGGAGAGCCATGCCGGCGGTCCAGTAGATGACGGCGGGCAGGGCGGCCATGACGATCGTGATGACGGCCATGCGCCACCGGCCGGCCATGTTCGACCGCACCTCCAGGTCGACGAGGTCCTCGGACTCGTCGGAGAAGGACTTCGTCAGCGAGTCCGAGCGGCCCATGGTGCGGCCGAGCAGGATGCCACTCACCGAGAGCGACTCGGTGACGGTGGCGGCCATGGCGGCCATCTGCTTCTGGCGCTGGGTGGTGATCTTCCGGCGTTCGTTGCCGACGCGGCGGCTGATCCACACGAACACCGGCAGCAACAGCAGCGAGACGACCGTCAGGCGCCAGTCGAGGGCGATCATCGCGACGATCGTGGCGACGACGCTGGTGGCGTTGGAGACCAGGGAGGTCGCGGTGGAGGTGACGGTGGCCTGCATGCCGCCGATGTCGTTGGCGATGCGGGACTGCACCTCGCCCGTACGCGTGCGCGTGAAGAAGGCGAGGGACATGCGCTGGAGCCGGCCGTAGACGGCGGTGCGCAGGTCGTGCATGACGCGCTGGCCGACCGTCGTGGAGATCAGGGTCTGGAGAACCCCGAAGACGCTGGTGAGGACGGCGCTGAGGATCATGCCGAGGGCGAGCAGGCTGAGCAGGCCCGTACGCCCCTCGGGGATCGCGACGTCGAGGATCTCCTTCAGCAGGAAGGGCGTGGCGACCGAGACCAGCGAGGCGGCACCGACCAGCAGGCCGACGATCGCGAGACGGCCCCGGTAGGGGCGGAAGAGGCCGAGGATGCGGCGGACCTGCCGGGGCTGCTCCTTCGAGTCGGCCGGCGGGGTCCAGGGGGCTTCACGGTCGGGATGCATGGGCTCCTACGCGGGATGCGGCGGATCGGATCACAGCCCATTGTTACCTATACTCACAATGAACTGCATCCTGATATTGTTCCCGCATGACCACGCCCGACCCCGACGGCCTGCTCGCCGAGCAGTTGCTGCGGCTCACCCGCCGGGTGCACCGCATCCAGAAGCGCCATCTGGAGCAGCGCGACCTCGGCATCACCCCGGCCCAGTCCCGGCTGCTGCGCACGCTCGCGCACTGGGGCTCGCCACCGCGCATGGCGGACCTGGCCGAGCGCCTGGAGGTGGTGCCGCGGGCCGTGACGACGCTGGTCGACGGCCTGGAGGCGAGCGGCAAGGTGCGCCGGGTCCCGGACCCGGCGAACCGGCGGGTGATCCGCATCGAGCTCACGGACGACGGCCGGGGCGCGCTGCGCGAGCTGCGGGCGGCGCGCAGGTCGGCGGCGGAGGAGATCCTCGCGCCGCTGACGGGGGATCAGCGCGAGGCGCTCGGGGGGCTGCTGAACACGCTGATCGACGGGGCGCCGGTGCAGTCCTGCTGACCGGCCGGGGTACGGAATCGGGCCGCGGCCGCCGCTCGTCCTGCCCAAGCGGTGGCCGCGGCCCGTTCGGTCGCTCTCAACCGGCCTCGGGGACAGGCTCCTCGAGTTCCTTGGACTTCTGGGCCGGGATGCCCGGGACCGGCGCTTCGGTGCCGATCTCGCCGTCGGTGCCCCTTTCACCCTCGTCCGGGTCGAAGGTGTCCTCCCCGTCGAGTGTCCTCTTCGCCCGGGCGGTGTCCAGCGCCCCCTCCCAGCGGGACACCGCGAAGACGGCGACGCAGTTGCCGAGCAGGTTCGTGACGACGCGCATCGAGTCCATGATGCGGTCCACGCCGAGCAGCAGCGCGACGGCTCCGGCGGGGATCGCCCCCAGGGACGAGGCGGTCGCGGACAGGGCGAGGAACGCCGAACCGGGAATGCCCGCCATGCCCTTGCTGGTCAGCATCAGCACCAGGACGACGGTGACCTGCTGACCGAGGCTCAGGTCCACGCCCACCGCCTGGGCGATGAACAGTGTGCCGATGGACAGGTAGAGCGAGGCGCCGTCGAGGTTGAAGGAGTAGCCGGTGGGGAGGACCAGGCCCACGGCGTCGTCGCGGGCGCCGGCCCGGCGCAGCTTCTGCATCACGCGCGGCATGACCGACTCGGTGGACGCGGTGCCGAGCGCGAGCAGCATCTCCTCGCGGATGTAGCGCAGGAACTTCCACAGGCTGAGCCCGGTGACGGCCTTCAGAGCGACGGCGAGCAGCGCGACGAACAGTGCCGCGGCCACGTAGCAGAGCACGATGAGCTTGGCGTACGTCCGTATGACGCCCAGGCCGTAGTTGCCGACCAGGTGGGCCATCGCGCCGAACACCGCGAGCGGGGCCAGCCGCATGATGAAGCCGACGACCGCGAAGATGATCTCCTGGGCCTGCTCGATCGCGGGCAGGATCTTCGGCACCTTGGTGTGCCCGAGGTGCAGCAGGGCAGCGCCCACCAGGCAGGCCAGGATGAGGACTTGCAGCAGCTCGTTCTCGGCGAAGGCGCCGACGAAGCTCTGCGGCAGCGCGTTCAGGACGAACTCGGTCGTCGTGGGCAGATGACCGCCGCCCGTCGTCTCGTCCACCGCCGCGGTGTTCAGCGAGGACGGGTCGACGTTCATGCCCTTGCCCGGGCCGACGACGTTGGCCGCCACGAGACCGATGACCAGGGCGGCGGTGGAGGCGATCTCGAACCAGATGAGGGCCTTGACCCCGATCCGGCCGAAGGCCTTCAGGTCACCGGCCTTGGCGATGCCGACGACGACCACGCAGAACACCAGCGGCGAGATCACCGTCTTGATGAGCCGGGTGAAACCGTCGCCGAGCGGCTGGAGAGCCGTGGCCGTGTCCGGCCACAGCTTCCCGACGACGATTCCGAGGACGAGCGCACAGGAAACCTGCGCGAAGAGCGAGGTGCGTAGAGTGCGTGCGACGCGTCGCGGCAGGGACGGTACAGACGGCGGCACGTAGCCTCCTAGGGGGACGGCGCGCACAGAAGCCGGAGGAGACTTCTGTGATGCGGAAGGAAGATTCCGCTTCCGACACACTGAAGGCCGTCTCGATCACGCACAAGACCGCAACGTTTCAGCCAAGTAAAAACGTCATAAGTGGCCTACGTCGCACACACCCCCTCGCTCACCTCAGCATCGGCTGATGTCCTCCGTGAGCACCCCTTGCACGGCGGTCAGCGTGCGGTCGTAGCAGCCGCGCGAGCCGTGCAGCCGGTAGCGCTCGCTCGTGGTGCCGACCGCGTGGCGCCGGTCGCGCGGCACGTTCGCCGTGTACGTCGCGTCGCCCGTGTAGGTGTGGTCGAGCCGTGACCACGGGATGCGCCGCCCGTGATGCGTCCCGGCGACCGTGGCGCGGTCGCCCAGGGTCAGCACCGTTCGCAGCCGGTCGCCCGCGCCGAGGGTGGTCGTACCGTCCATCGTGTAGATGCGGTGGGTGCGCGTGGCGCGGCCGTCGACGGTCACCGACTCGTCGTCGGTCCACGTGGCTTCGAGCGCGTCAGTCGTCTCGCCCTCGGTCCAGCGGTGCGTGGAGGCGTGGGCGAGCGAGCGGCTGACCGTGGTCCTGACGCGGCCGTGCGACGTGTCGAGGTAGCCGCCGACCGTCAGCCGGTGGGCGCCCTCGGTGTGGACCGCATGCTCCGAACCGGGCGTGTACGCCGATGAGTCGGTGAGGTCGCCCTCCCTGTGCACCGTGAGCTTCCCGGTGACCCGCTCGCGCTGCTCGTCCTGCCAGACGAGGACGTTCACGGGCGTGCTCCAGCCGGTCTGCCCCTCGGGCACGCCGACGACCGAGACCTCGACGCGGTGCGGGCGGCCGTCGTTGAGGATCCCGGCGAAGGGGGTGAGGTCGTAGGTGATCGGCTTGATGTCGAAGGCGCGCGGGCCCGGGATCACGTACCAGAGGAACGGGTTGGACCAGCCCCCGGTCCACACCGTCGGGAACGGGGCCGCGATGCCCGCGAGCCGGCCGTCCACGCTGATCTGCACCTCCCGGTAGGGGCCTTGGCCGGCCTTGCAGGAGTACGGCGCCGGATCGGGCACCGTCAGGTACCAGTACTCCTCGCAGCCGCCGCCGGACCCGGTCGCGTACACCTCGGCGAGGACGCGCTCACTGTTGCGCGGCGTGGTGAGGGCCGAGTCGCCGTCGAGGGTGAGGACCCGGTCGGGGCTCTTCCCGTCGGGGCGGCCCCGGTAGAACGTCAGCGTGACCTTGACGTCGAGGACGCCCGTGTAGGTGTCGTCGACGACGTTCCCGATGAGCATCTCGACGTCCCGGCGCGTGCGGAAGGTGTCGCTGTAGCGCGTGACGTCCTTCTCCACGGACCACTCGATGCCGTCCGGCGAGGGCTGCGGCGTCGACGTCCGGAAGATCTCGACCCCGCCGACGTGGATGTAGCCGAGCCGGTCGTACTGGCGCCCCTTGACGTTGCCGTCGAGCCGCAGCACCACCTTGCTCCAGCGGTCGCCGCAGCCGTCGGGCGGGGTGTATGTGCCGCGGTACGGGGTGAAGTCACGGAACCGCGCTTGGGCGACGGTGACTTCACAGGACTTTCCGGCAGGCCTTTCGACGGGCGGGGCGGCCGTGACCGGGTCGTGCCAGTCGGTGCCGAACTCGGCGGGGACGCCGGCCGCCCGGGCCGGGACGTCCGCCGCCCCGGCGGGTCCGGTGCCGAGGAGGGTGCCCGCCAGGAGGGTCGCTCCGGCAAGCATGGACATGACGATACGTCTCTTCATGGGCGGTGTTCTACGGGGCCCCGGCCGCCTCCGCAATGAGCACCTGCCCGCCGGGACAGCCCTGTTCCCGCCCCGGTCGGCCGGTTCCCGTCGGTGGGCGGAAAACCTGTTGCCCCGGACCGCGCGGCGAGGCGAACCTGTCACGGTTTGCTGCCTTCGGCCGGACCTCATCCCCCCTGACACGAGCCACTGGGACGTCATGCAGATTCAAGACCTTCCGTACCCCGACCCGGGCGTGCCGGACGCGCGTTCGGGCCCCCGATTCCTGTGGTGGCTCTTCCGGAATCAGCTGGGCGGTCAGCTCAAGTCGCTGGCCTGGGGGCTGCTGCACTTCGCCTCCGTCGCCGCGCTGCCGTTCTGTGTCGGGGTCGCCGTGCAGGCCGTCGTCGACCGCTCCGGCTCACGGCTCGCCCTGGCGGGCGGCCTGCTGGCGCTGGCCTGCGTCGGCAACGCCGTGGGCGACACCTTCCTGCACCGCACCGCGATCACCAACTGGATCACGGCGGCCGCCCGGGTCCAGCAACTCCTCGCCCGCAAGGCGGCCCATCTGGGCTCGGCGCTGACCCGACGCGTCGCGGCCGGTGAAGTGGTGGCGGTTTCGACGGGTGACGTCGAGAAGATCGGCTGGTTCGTCGAGGCCCTGTCCCGCTTCACCGCGGCCCTGGTCACCATCGTGCTGGTCTGCGTCGGCCTGCTCGTCTACCAGCCGGCGCTCGGCGTGGTCGTCGCCGTGGGGCTGCCCGCGCTGGCGCTCGCGGTGCTGCCGCTGCTGCCCCGCGCCACCCGGCGCGCCGACACCCAGCGCGAGAAGGCCGGACGCGCCACCGAACTCGCCTCGGACACCGTCGCCGGCCTGCGCGTGCTGCGCGGCATCGGCGGCGAGGAGCTGTTCCTCGACCGCTACCGCAGCGCCTCCCAGGAGGTCCGCCACGCGGCCGTGCGCAGCGCCCGGATGTGGTCCCTGATCTCGGCGATCCAGGTCCTGCTGCCGGGGCTGCTGCTCATCGCCGTCGTCTGGTACGGCGTGCGGCTGGCACGCGAGGGCCGGATCACCGTGGGCGAACTGGTCACCGTCTACAGCTCGGTCATGGTTCTCACCTATCCGCTGCGGCACTTCGAGGAGATCGCCATGGCGTACTCCTTCTCCCGGCCCTCCGCCAAGCGGGCCGCGGGAGTGCTGTCGCTTCAGCGGCCCACGGACACCGCCGGGTCGCGCGCCGCCGGCGTCCCCTCCGGCGACCTGTACGACCCGGAGACCGGCCTGCTCGCGCCGGCCGGGCGGCTCACCGCCGTGGTGTGCGGCGACCCGGACGCGGCGGGCCTGCTGGCGGAACGGCTGGGCGGACACCCGTCCCAGGAGGGCACCTCGGCGCTGCTGGGCGGTGTGCCGCTCGACGAACTCCCGCTGGACAGCGCCCGTACGGCCGTCCTCGTCCAGGACAAGGACCCCGTCCTGTTGTCCGGCACGCTGCGCGACCTGCTCGACGTACCCGCGTCGGGCGACGTCCAGCCGCAGGCGGCGCTGGCGGCCGCGCAGTGCGACGACGTCCTGGCGGCGCTGGTGCAGGGCTCGCTGGACGCCGCCGACCCCATGGACGCGCGGATCACCGAACGCGGCCGGTCCCTGTCCGGCGGTCAGCGCCAGCGGCTCGCGCTGGCCCGGTCGCTGGTGACGGACCCGGAGGCGCTCGTCCTGGACGAGCCGACCTCGGCCGTCGACTCGCACACCGAGGCACGGATCGCGCAAGGCGTGCGGGAGTTGCGCGCCGGGCGCACGACCGTGGTGTTCACCTCCTCCCCGCTGCTGCTGGACCGCGCCGACCGGGTCGTGTTCCTGCACGACGGCGAGACCGTGGCGGTGGGCACCCACCGCGAGCTGGTGCAGAGCGAACCCCGCTACCGGGCGGTCGTCACACGCGAGACGGACGACGAGGCCGCACTGGACGGCTCCGTCGCCCTGAAGGACGTACTGCAGGAACTGGAAGAGATCGAGGAGAAGGCATGATCGGCGTCGCGCCACCGGCGTACGACCCGGCGGCCCCGACCACGGCGAGCACCCTGCCGGTCGGCGCCCCCGAGACCGTCCGCGCCTACGTGGCCGAACTGCTGCGCCGGCACCGGCGGGCGTTCCTGCTGCTGGTCGCCGTCAACACGGCCGCCGTGATCGCCTCGATGGCCGGTCCCTGGCTGCTGGGCGGGCTGGTGGAGCGGGTGTCCGACGGGGCGCGGGACCTGCGGCTGGAGCTCACGGCCGGGCTCTTCGTGGCGGCGCTGGCCGTCCAGGCCGTGTTCGTCCGTCAGGTGCGGCTGCGCGGCGCGATGCTGGGCGAGCGGATGCTGGCCGACCTGCGCGAGGACTTCCTCGTCCGGTCGGTCGGGCTGCCGCCGGGAGTGCTGGAGCGGGCCGGGACCGGCGACCTGCTGTCCCGGATCACGACCGACATCGACCGGCTGGGCAACGCGATGCGTGAGGCCGTGCCGCAGCTGTCGATCGGCGTGGTGTGGGTGGTCCTGCTGATGGGCGGGCTGGTGATCACCGCGCCGCCGCTGGCGCTCGCCGTGCTGCTCGCCCTGCCGCTGCTGATCGTCGGCTGCCGCTGGTACTTCCGGCGGGCGCCCTCGGCCTACCGTTCCGAGGCCGCCGGGTACGCCGCCGTGGCCGCCGCCCTGGCCGAGACCGTGGACGCCGGGCGCACCGTCGAGGCCCACCGCCTGGGCGAGCGCCGCGTCGCCCTGTCGGAGCGCCGGATCCGGGAGTGGACGGCCTGGGAGCGGTACACGCTCTGGCTGCGGTCGGTGCTCTTCCCGGTCATCAACGTCACCCACGTGACCGTGCTCGCCTCGGTCCTGATGATCGGCGGTGTGTTCGCCCTGCACGGGTGGATCGACGTCGGCCAGCTGACGACCGGCGCGCTGATCGCCCAGATGCTGGTCGACCCGGTGGGCATGATCCTGCGCTGGTACGACGAGCTGCAGGTGGCCCAGGTGTCGCTGGCCCGGCTCGTCGGGGTCCGGGACATCGAGCCGGACGCCGGTGATCCGTCGGTGGCTCCCGAGGGACGTCATGTGCACGCCGACCGCGTGCACTTCGGCTACCTGGAGGGCGTGGACGTCCTGCGCAAGGTGTCCCTGGAGGTCTCCCCCGGCACCCGGCTGGCCCTGGTCGGCCCCTCGGGCGCGGGCAAGTCCACGCTGGGGCGGCTGCTCGCCGGGATCTACGCGCCCCGGGACGGCCGGATCACGCTGGGCAGCGCCGAGCTGTCCCGGATGCCCGCCGAGCGTGTCCGCTCCCACGTGGCCCTGGTCAACCAGGAGCACCACGTCTTCGTGGGCTCCCTGCGCGACAACCTCCGGCTCGCGCGGACCGGTGCCGTCGACGCCGAGCTGTGGGCGGCGCTGGGCGCGGTCGACGCGGACGGCTGGGCCCGGGCGCTCGAGGACGGCCTGGACACCGAGGTCGGCTCGGGCGGTCTGGCGCTCACCCCGGCGCAGGCCCAGCAGATCGCGCTGGCCCGCCTGGTGCTGGCGGACCCGCACACGCTGGTCCTGGACGAGGCGACGTCGCTGCTCGACCCGCGCGCCGCCCGCCACCTGGAACGGTCCCTGGCCCGGGTCCTCGACGGCCGCACCGTCGTCGCCATCGCGCACCGGCTGCACACCGCCCATGACGCGGACGTCATCGCCGTCGTCGAGAACGGCCGCATCAGCGAGCTGGGCAGCCACGAGGAGCTGGTCGCGGCGGACGGGGCGTATGCGGCGCTGTGGAGGTCGTGGCACGGCTGAGTCGTGACCCGAGCGACGGGATGAGCGGGGCGGGGCGCTCGCCCCGAGGGGCCACCGGGCCCTTGGCGTTGCGCGGGCCCGAGCCGGGGGGAAGGCACCTTGGCGTTGCGCGGTCCCGAGCCGGGGTGGAAGGCTGGAATCAGGCACCGGCTCGGGGAACGCCCGGGGACCAGCGGTTCGGGCGGCGCCAGTGCCCCGTGCGACGGCGGCCCGGCGCGGGCTCCGTGAGAGCGGGCCCGTTCCCATCCCCTGGAGGTACCCGTGAACAGCTCCGACGGCTGGGGAGACGACGTCTACCAGCCGGACCAGGATGAGCAGAGGGAGGACACGGGGCTGCTCGACGCCGAGGACACCCTGGAGTACGACGGCGTCGACGATCCCCTGGACCGGGGCTGGTCCCCTCCCGAGCGGCCCTGGGCCGTCGAGCACCTGGGCGTGACGGCGGCCGAGCGGCTGCGGGGCGAGACGCTGGACCAGCGGCTCGCCGAGGAGCTGCCGGATGCCGTCGCCCCGGACGGTGACGGCCTCGGGGACTTGCAGGGCACCGACGGGGAACTCCTGGACAACGAGGTCGGCGCCGCACGTTCCGGCCGGCTCGTGGCACCCGACGAGGGCGCCCACGAGGACGAGGAGGAGGCACTGGTCGCCATGGACGTGGGCATCGACGGCGCCGCCGCTTCGGCCGAGGAGGCCGCCGTGCACATCGTCGACGAGGACACCCTGTCCGGCTGATCGCGGAACCGGCCCGAGCCGGCCCGAGCCGTCCGAGGAGCATTCATGCAGCAGGACCAGCACCCCGACTACCACCCCGTCGTCTTCCGCGACCGCGCCGCCGGCTACGCGTTCCTCACCCGGTCCACCGCGACCAGCGACCGGACCATCGAGTGGGACGACGGCGAGACCTACCCGGTCGTGGACGTGGAGATCTCCTCGGAGAGCCACCCCTTCTACACGGGCAAGGCGCGCACGGTGGACTCCGAGGGCCGGGTGGCCGCGTTCGAGCGGCGCTACGGCGGCGGCTGAGGCACGGGGCGGTGCCGCGCTCAGATGACGTTGAGCGCCGCCGCGCAGCCCACCCCGCCGAGCAGCATGAACACCGGCATCAGCACCTTGAGCTCGACCCAGCTGCCGGCCCGGAAGCGCATGACCTTCGGCGGTCCGATCGGGTACCAGCGCTTGCGGCCGACGGGGATGGGCCACAGGATCGGGCAGCCGGAGACGGTCAGCGCGTCCCCGATGTCGTGCACGATCGCACCCAGCACGACCGGCAGCCCCAGCCACAGGTACTCCTGGCCCGGGGCCGTGAACAGCCAGTCCGCGCCGTTGCCCGGCTTGTCCAGCACGCCCGCGAGGATCCACGCGGTGGTCGCGGCCAGCAGCCACACCAGGACCTCGCTGCTGGAGCCGCGCGTCGCCCGCCACAGCAGGCCCTCGATGGCCAGGACCATGTGCACGAAGAGGATCGCGAGCACGCCCCAGCGGTCGCTGGTGATCGCCACGGCCGAGGTGCCCGCACCGATCAGCACCGCCCACAGCCAGGTGTGCGTGAGGGTGCGGTGCCCGCCGGAGCGGCGGGGGTCGCCCTGCTTCTTGGTGGCCTTGTACACGGCGTACGACAGCTTGTCGACGATCTCGCACAGCCAGCGCGACACCGGTCCGAAGGACCGGGAGATGGTGGCCGCTTTGTGGTCGAGGTCCGGGGCGAGTGCGGCTCCGGCGCAGATCAGGGCGCCGACGAGGAGGACCGGCCAGGGCATCGGGTGCCCGGCCGCCGCGGCGGCCGCACCGACGCCGAGCCAGGCGGCGGCTCCCGACAGTGAGTGTGCTGGTCCCATCATGGCCGCTTGCCCGCCCCATTCGTCGTATGCCGCTGTCCAGTTGACCGGGCGTGCTGACGTCCCGTCGGCGCCCCAGCGTAGCGTTCGTGATCTTCGGGCCCGCAGCCGATTCCCGCATCGGGCATCGGGCCAGGCAAGATGGGGGGCGTGACCCTCATCGATCAGCTGCCGCGGACCCCCGACCCCGACGCCTTGTACGAAGCCTTCGAGTCGTGGGCCGGCGAGCGGGGTCTCACGCTCTACCCCCACCAGGAGGAGGCGCTGATCGAGGTGGTCTCCGGCGCGAACGTGATCGTGTCGACGCCCACCGGCTCCGGCAAGAGCATGATCGCGGCGGGCGCGCACTTCGCGGCCCTCGCCCGGGACGAGGTCACCTTCTACACCGCCCCGATCAAGGCACTGGTGTCGGAGAAGTTCTTCGAACTGTGCAAGATCTTCGGCACCGAGAACGTCGGCATGCTGACCGGCGACGCGTCCGTCAACGCCGACGCCCCGGTGATCTGCTGCACCGCCGAGGTGCTGGCGTCGATCGCGCTGCGCGACGGCAAGGACGCGGACGTCGGCCAGGTCGTGATGGACGAGTTCCACTTCTACGCGGAGGGCGACCGCGGCTGGGCCTGGCAGATCCCGATCCTGGAACTGCCGCAGGCGCAGTTCGTGCTGATGTCGGCGACGCTCGGCGACGTCTCCTTCTTCGAAAAGGACCTCACCCGCCGCACGAACCGCCCCACCGCGGTGGTCCGCTCGGCGACCCGGCCGGTCCCGCTGTCCTACGAATACCGCTACACCCCGCTCACCGAGACGCTCACCGACCTGCTGTCGGCCCGGCAGGCACCCGTCTACATCGTGCACTTCACGCAGGCGCAGGCCGTGGAACGGGCGCAGGCGCTGATGAGCATCAACATGTGCTCGAAGGAGGAGAAGGAGCAGATCGCCGAGCTGATCGGCAACTTCCGCTTCACCACCAAGTTCGGCCGCAACCTCTCCCGTTACGTCCGGCACGGCATCGGCGTGCACCACGCCGGCATGCTGCCCAAGTACCGCCGCCTGGTGGAGAAGCTCGCGCAGGCCGGTCTGCTGAAGGTCATCTGCGGCACCGACACGCTCGGCGTGGGAGTCAACGTCCCCATCCGCACGGTGTTGTTCACGGCCCTCACCAAGTACGACGGCACCCGCGTCCGCACCCTGCGGGCCCGGGAGTTCCACCAGATCGCGGGCCGGGCCGGGCGGGCCGGGTACGACACGGAGGGCTTCGTCGTCGCGCAGGCGCCCGAGCACGTCGTGGAGAACGAGAAGGCCCTCGCCAAGGCGGGTGACGACCCGAAGAAGCGCCGCAAGGTCGTCCGCAAGAAGGCTCCGGAGGGCTTCGTCGCCTGGTCGGAGCAGACCTTCGACAAGCTCATCGGGTCCGAGCCGGAGCCGCTGACGTCCCGGTTCCGGGTGACGCACACGATGCTGCTGTCGGTGATCGCCCGCCCCGGCAACGCCTTCCAGGCGATGCGGCGGCTGCTGGAGGACAACCACGAGCCACGCAAGCAGCAGTTGCGGCACATCCGCCGCGCCATCGCGATCTACCGTTCGCTGCTGGACGGCGGCATCGTGGAGAAGCTCGACCGGCCGGACGCCGAGGGCCGCATCGTCCGCCTCACGGTCGACCTCCAGCAGGACTTCGCGCTGAACCAGCCGCTGTCCACGTTCGCGCTCGCCGCGTTCGAGCTGCTCGACCCCGAGTCGCCGTCGTACGCGCTCGACATGGTGTCCGTCGTGGAGTCGACGCTCGACGACCCGCGGCAGATCCTCGCCGCCCAGCAGAACAAGGCGCGCGGCGAGGCCGTCGCCGCGATGAAGGCCGACGGCGTGGAGTACGAGGAGCGCATGGAGCGCCTCCAGGACATCACGTACCCCAAGCCCCTGGAGGAGCTGCTCTTCCACGCGTACGACACGTACCGCAAGAGCCACCCCTGGGTCGGCGACCACCCGCTGT
Organism: Streptomyces sp. NPDC093598; assembly: GCF_044764825.1. Lineage (NCBI taxonomy): Bacteria > Bacillati > Actinomycetota > Actinomycetes > Kitasatosporales > Streptomycetaceae > Streptomyces > Streptomyces sp. NPDC093598. The sequence continues at coordinate 127,889 of NZ_JBIWIV010000007.1, forward strand.
CGCCCAAGTCCGTCATCCGTGACATGTACGAACGGGCGTTGACCTTCACCGAGTTGGTGTCCCACTACGAGCTGGCCCGCACCGAGGGCATCGTGCTGCGCTATCTCGCCAGCGCCTTCAAGGCCCTCGACCACACCGTCCCGGACGACCTCAAGTCCGAGGACCTCCAGGACCTGATCGCCTGGCTGGGCGAGATGGTGCGCCAGGTCGACTCCAGCCTGCTGGACGAGTGGGAGCAGCTGGCCAACCCGGCGGAGATGACCGCCGAGGAGGCCCAGGAGAAGGCCGACGAGGTCAAGCCGGTCACCGCCAACGCGCGCGCCTTCCGTGTCCTGGTCCGCAACGCCATGTTCCGCCGCGTGGAACTGGCCGCGCTCGACCAGGTCGGCGAGCTGGGCGAGATGGACGGGGAGTCGGGCTGGGACGCCGACGCGTGGGGCGAGGCGATGGACAAGTACTGGGACGAGTACGAGGATCTCGGCACCGGCCCCGACGCCCGCGGCCCCAAGCTGCTGCTCATCGAGGAGGAGCCGGAGCACGCCCTGTGGCGGGTCCGGCAGATCTTCCACGACCCGAACGGCGACCACGACTGGGGCATCAGCGCGGAGGTCGACCTCACGGCCTCGGACGCGGAGGGCCGCGCGGTCGTCCGCGTCACCGATGTCGGCCAGCTGTGACGGGCCGGGCAGCAGCGAGCACAGGAGAATCCCACTGATGACGACGAACCCGGCCGAGAGGCTCGTCGACCTGCTCGACCTGGAGCAGATCGAGGTCAACATCTTCCGCGGCCGCAGCCCGCAGGAGTCCCTGCAGCGGGTCTTCGGCGGTCAGGTGGCGGGGCAGGCGCTGGTCGCCGCGGGCCGCACCACGGAGGGCGACCGCCCGGTGCACTCGCTGCACGCGTACTTCCTGCGCCCGGGCCGGCCGGGCGTGCCGATCGTCTACCAGGTCGAGCACGTGCGCGACGGGCGGTCGTTCACCACCCGCCGGGTCACGGCCGTGCAGCAGGGCCGCACGATCTTCAATCTCACCGCCTCCTTCCACAAGCCGGAGGAGGGCAGCTTCGAGCACCAGCTGCCGCCGGCCCGCAAGGTCCCGGACCCGGAGTCCCTGCCCACGGTCACGGACGAGATCCGGGAGCACCTGGGCACGCTGCCCGAGCAGCTGGAGCGGATGGCCCGCCGCCAGCCCTTCGACATCCGCTACGTGGACCGCCTGCGCTGGACCGCCACGGAGGTCGAGGACGCCGAGCCGCGCAGCGCGGTGTGGATGCGCGCGGTCGGACCGCTCGGCGACGACCCGCTCGTGCACACCTGCGCCCTCACCTACGCCAGCGACATGACGCTCCTGGACGCCGTCCGCATCCCCGTCGAGCCGCTGTGGGGCCCGCGCGGCTTCGACATGGCGTCGCTGGACCACGCCATGTGGTTCCACCGCCCGTTCCGCGCGGACGACTGGCTCCTCTACGACCAGGAGTCGCCGATCGCGGTGGGCGGCCGTGGTCTGGCCCGGGGCCGGATCTACGACCGGGAGGGCCGGCTGGTCGTGTCCGTGGTGCAGGAGGGGCTCTTCCGGAAGCTCGGCTGACCTGGCTCTTCGCCGATCGGGGCCCCGCTCGGCGGGGTTCCGATCGCGCCCCTGACCGGATCCGGCGACGATGGCAGGAGCAGGCACTGCCGGCGTACCCGCCCGCCGATCCGGGAGGTGGCCACGCTGCACACCGTGCTCCCCGTCGTGTTCGCGATCTGCGCGGCCTTCAGCAACGCCGTCGCGACTGTGCTGCAACGCAAGGCGGCGCTCACCGTGCCCGCGTCCCAAGGGTTGCGGGCCGGGCTGATCGTCGACCTGCTGCACCGGCCCGTGTGGCTGGCCGGCATCCTCGCGGTGATCGGCGCCGCCGTCTGCCAGGCACTGGCGCTGGCCACCGGGCCGCTGACGATCGTGCAGCCGCTGTTCGTGCTGGAGCTGCCGCTCACCCTCATCGTCGCCTCCCTGCTGATGCACCGGCATCTGCCCGGTAGGGGCTGGCTGGCCGTGACGGTGGTGGTGGCCGGTCTGGCGGTCGCGCTCGCCGCGGCCTCCCCCGCGGGCAACCGCACCCATGTGGCGCTGGACCGCTGGATTCCCGCACTCGCCGTGTGCGCCGGGGCTGTCGTCGCACTGGCTCTCGCGGCCCTCCGGCGCCCGGAGGGCCGGGCCCGGGCCGCCTGCCTGGGTGCCGCGACGGCGATCAGCTATGCGGTGACCGCGGCGCTGATGAAGGCCGCCACCCACATCCTCGATGAGCAGGGCCTCGTGGGTTTCCTCACCGCCTGGCAGACCTACGCCTTCGCCGCCACCGGCGTGTGCGCGCTGTTCCTGCTGGAGAACGCCATGCAGGCCGGCCCGCTGGTCGCCTCCCAGCCCGCGCTCACCCTCGGCGACGCCCTCGTGAGCCTCGCCCTCGGTATCACCCTCTACGAGGAGACCATCCGCTCCGGGTGGTGGCTGCTGCCCCAGCTGTTCGGCGTCGCGCTGATCGCCGCGGGGGTGCTCGCGCTGGCCCGGATTCCGTTCACGCAGTCGCTGGTGGCCCCGGGCGAGGAGCGCGAGACCGCGGCGGCACCCTGAGCGGAGGAGGTCCACGACGGGGCGCCTCAGCGAGCGGGTGGCGATCGTCACCGGAGGGGCCGAGGGCATCGGAAGCGCGGTGGCTCGTGCCCTGGCGGCCGAGGACGCCTCCGGGGTGATCGCCGGCGATCACGGCTGACGGCTGCCCCGCCGAAGGACCCGCCCCGCCCGGATCACCCGTCCGGCTGGCACCGCGGGCACCACACCGTGCCCCGCCCGGCCATACGGGACCTGCGCAAGCCGCTGCCGCACCGCGGGCATCTCGGGTCCCGGTCGTCCCGGTGGCCGGTGAGCCAGGAGTCACGCGGCGGCACGCAGCCGGCGGCGACGGACGAGCGCAGGGTGCGGCGCATCTCGCCGTACAGGCGACGGTAGTCCTCCTGGGTGAGATCCCGCGCCCCGCGGTCGGGGCGCAGCCGGGCCCGCCACAGGATCTCGTCGGCGAGCAGATTGCCGAGGCCGGCGAGGACGGACTGGTCGGTGAGGGCCGTCTTGAGATGCCCGCGGCGCGACGAGAGCGCCTCCTCGAACCCCGCACGGTCCACCGCCAGCGCATCGGGTCCCTGCCGCTTCAGCAGCCGGTCGACGTCGGACTCGTCGTGGGCCAGCCAGAGCCCCTGGAGTTTGCGCTGGTCCCGGAAGCGCAGCTGGCGGCCGCCGCCCAGGGTGAACAGGACCCGGTCATACGCCTCGACGGGATCATCGGCGTGCCCGCAGACCAGCCGTCCCGTCATACCGAAGTGCAGCACGAGGACGGGGCCGCCGGTGCGGGCGAGCAGCCACTTGCCGCGCCGCTCCGGTGTGCCGAACCGCCGCCCCTCCAGCGCGTCCCGCAGCCGCCGGCCGTCGACGCCGTGCAGGACGCCCGCGTCCCGCACGTCGACGCGCCGGATGACACGTCCCTTCGCGCAGGACTCGAGCACCTCCCGGAAGCCCTCCACGTCGGGGAGCTCGGGCATGACCGGCGCGTCAGGTTTCCTGGAGGACGGACAGCACGTTCCCCGCCGGGTCGGTGAACCACGCGATCAGCGGGCCGCCACCGCGGAAGATGCCCTTGTCGTCCGTCTTGAGGTGGTCGTAGCGCTCAAAGCGCACGCCTCTCCTGCCCAGCTCGTCGACCGCGGCCTCGATGTCGTCGACCGGGAAGTTGAGGATGGTGAACGACGCCGGTGTGTGGTCCGGCTTGGGGTAGACCAGGGTGTCCCGATCACCCGCGATGTGCAGGATCAGCATCCCGTTCTCCTCCGACACCCGGAGCCCGAGCGTGTCACCGTAGAACGCCCTGGCCGCGTCGATGTCGTTGACCGAGAACCCGCTGAACGCCTTCGTCGTACCGAACATGATCGCCTCCTGGACACAGTCTTCTCAGAGATGGGACCCGGGCGCATCCGCAAACTCATCGGTCAGCGGCCCCGCCGACGGTGACTCGGTGTCGCCGAGGTCGGTCGTCGGCCTCTGCGGAGAAGCCGGCTCAGCAGGCCGTGGGGAGGGGCGGGGCTCGGGGGCGCGGGCCACTCCGGCGCCGGAGCCGGGGGTGCCGCCGGCGGCTGCGGTCCTGACGCCGGTGTGGCGGGAAGGGCCTCGGCCACGGGGAGGTGCCTTCGGGCCGTCTCCACCGAGTGGGCCAGGTCGGCACGGAACCAGGCCACTTCGTCCGGTTCGCTCGCGGTCATCAGTGTCTCGGCCAGCTCGGCGGCGGGTGAACCGGGGGCGCCGTGCGCCGGGAGCCGGGGGCGGCAGCGGTCCAGGTGGGCTCGCTCGAGGGGATCCAGGACGACGTCCGCCACGTCGGCAGGGTCCAGGAGGCAGGCGACGGCTGCCGCGCGTGCCCACGGGTCGTCGCCCGCCTGCCGTGTCAGGAATCCGACGTGACGCCCCCGCCAGTTGCGGGGCCGCCGGTCCATCTTGGACTTCAGGCCTTCCCGGATCTCAACGGGCGTGCGGCGTGCGGTCAGCAGCCCGGCGTTGCCCTCCTCGGCCGCGAACTGCCGTAGTTCCTCGGCCGGATACAGCCAGACGACCGTCCGGTACCGGTTCAGGCAGAACGTCACCGGGACCAGCAGGCCGAAGCGCGCGAGGCTCGTGAACCTGGAGGGCGTCACCTTCATGAGCTGCGCGCCTTCTGTGGTGCCGACGGTCGCGACGCGCTCGCGCAGGACGTCCGGAAAGCCGTCCCCGGAGCGCAGCCGGTCGATCTCGCCCCGGGGCACGCGCCGGCCTCCGCCTCCTTCGTCGGGGACGGTCCGAATGAGCCCCAGGTTCACCGCGAGGTCGAACTCGCGCCGCTTCAGGTCCAGTTCGCGGGCGGCCCGGCTCGGGGCGCAGGTGAGTCGGTCGGGTGTCGTGCCGGTGCGTGCCATGGTCGGTCTCCCCCGTTGAGTCGGCGGCTCACGCCCTGTGCGGTCGCCGTGCACACACCGTAGCCGTTGCGGCGGATCTCGCGGCGGGCCTGTGGATAACTCCGCGGGGGATGATGAACGTGCAGGTCAGAGGTCTGTGATCGGTTTTGGTTCCGGCTGGCGGGCATCCACGTCGAGGTGCTCGCCCACCCGGTTGACCAACAGTGTCATCTCGTAGGCGATCTGGCCGATGTCGGCCTCCGCGCCGCTGAGGACGCACAGACAGCTGCCCGTTCCGGCGGCGGTGACGAAGAGTACCGCGTCGTCGAACTCGATCATCGTCTGGCGTACGCTGCCCGCGCCGAAGTGCCGTCCGGAGCCCTTGGCCAGGCTGTGCAGCCCGGACGACACGGCAGCGAGGTGCTCCGCGTCCTCGCGGCGCAGTCCGGTGCTCGCGCCGGTCACCAGGCCGTCGTTGGACAGGACCAGTGCGTGCCGCACTTCGTGGACGCGCTCGGTCAGGTCGTCCAGCAGCCAGTCGAGTCCCTGGTTCTGCGCCATGGTCCGTTCTCCCCGTTTTCTCCCCGTGCGATTCTCCTCCTGGCCGGAGGATCTCCACGCCAGCCTTCCCCACGACCGCTGTCGGGGCAAGGAGGATGGGAGCCATGGCAGAGAAGATGTCCGACGCGCAATGGCGCGAGTTCGTTTCCCACGGCACCCGCACCGCGAAGCTCTCCACGGTCCGGGCAGACGGCGGCCCGCACGTGGCTCCGATCTGGTTCCTGCTGGACGGGGACGAGGTGGTGTTCAACACCGGCAAGGACAGCGTGAAGGGGCGCAATATCGTCCGGGACGGCCGGGTCGCCCTGTGCGTGGACGACGACCGGCCGCCCTACTCCTTCGTGGTGCTGCGGGGCCGGGCCCGCGTCTCGGAGGACCTCGACGAGATACGGCACTGGGCCACCCGGATCGGTGCCCGGTACATGGGCGAGGAACGCGCCGAGGAGTTCGGCGCGCGCAACGGCGTCCCCGGTGAACTCCTCATCCGGGTCACCGTCGACAGGGTGCTGGCGGAGCGGGACGTCGCGAACTGACCAGGGGGCGCCCCTGTGCCGCAGGTCAGCCGACCGAGTCGAGCAGCCGGGCGGTGTGCATCCGCCCGGCGTACTCGACGAGCCGGATCAGCACCTCCTTTCCCGAGTCGCGGTCACGGGCGTCGCACAGCACCACGGGTGTGCCCCGGTCGAGGTCGAGGGCGCGCGAGACGTCCGGGGCGCCGTGCCGCCGGGCGCCCGCGAAGCAGTTGACGGCCACGACGAACGGGATGCGCCGGTGCTCGAAGAAGTCGACCGCGGGAAAGCAGTCCTCCAGGCGGCGGGTGTCCGCGAGGACCACCGCACCGAGCGCCCCTTGCGACAACTCGTCCCACAGGAACCAGAACCGGTCCTGGCCCGGCGTGCCGAACAGGTACAGGGAGAGGCCGGACCGGATGGTGATGCGTCCGAAGTCCATGGCGACGGTCGTCGTGGTCTTGTGGTCCACGCCGCCGGTGTCGTCCACCGACTGTCCCGCTTCGCTGAGCAGTTCCTCGGTGCGCAGTGGCCGGATCTCGCTGACGGCGCCCACCAGGGTGGTCTTGCCCACGCCGAATCCGCCGGCGACCAGAATCTTCAACGCCAGTGGGGCGGTCTCGCCGCCCTGGGCGTCGGAGTGCTCGGAGACCATTGATCACTTCTCTCAGGAGTGCCGGGTGTCGTGCGTGCGTGGGGGTGTGGGTGAAGTGGGTGCAATCGACGCGCGGGGGCTACAGCGCCCTCAGTCCCTCGATCACCTCGCGCAGGATGCGTTCGTCGGGCAGCTGCGCCGGGGGTACGGGACGGCTGACGGTGACGCAGCCGAGTTCCAGCAGGTCGCCGAGGAGGACCCTGACCACGCCGACGGGCAGGTCGGCGCCGGCGGCGAGTTCGGCGACCGACTGGGTCTCCGTGCGGCACAGGTCGAGGAGGTTGCGGTGTTCCGGCCCGAGCGGGGCGTCCTCGACGCCGGGTGCGCCCGGGTCCAGGGTGACCAGGGCGATCAGGTCGAACCGGACGCCGGTGGGGCCGGGCCGGGTGCGTCCGCCCGTCATGGCGTAGGGGCGGACGAGTGGGCCGGCCTCGTTGTCGTACCACTGGCTGCCTTGTTCGAGCGGGGTGCCCGTCATGTCCTCGGTCATCTGCTTGGACCGTTCTCCCGGTTCATCCGGCGGCGGGGGGCCGCGCGGCGACGCGGGGGGCCGTGCCGAGGTGCTCGCCGACGCGTTTGACCAGGCGCGCCATCTCGTAGGCGACGAGGCCGATGTCGGCGGTGACGGCGGTGAGGAGGGCGAGGCAGGAGCCGTCACCCGCGGCGGCCACGAACAGGAAGCCCTCGTCCATCTCCACCATGGTCTGGCGGACCCCGCCGGCGCCGAAGTGCCGTCCCGCACCCTTGGCGAGGCTGTGGAAGCCCGAGGCGACCGCGGCGAGGTGCTCGGCGTCCTCGCGGCGCAGGCCGGTCGAGGCACCCACGGCGAGGCCGTCGTTGGACAGCACCACGGCGTGCCGGATGTCGCTCACGCGGAGCACCAGATCGTCCAGCAGCCAGTCGAGTTCGCCGGAGCGCCGGGCGGACCGGGTGCTCGGGTCCTGGATCATGCGGGGTCTCCTTCACTGCTGTCGCTGCCCGTCGCGGGGGCGGGAGTGGTGCCGCGGCCGGGTCGCCTGCCGCCGCCGCGCGCCCAGCCGTCGCGATAGGCGGCCATGCGGTCCCGTACGTGTTCGGGGGTGCGTTCGTCGTCCCGGGGGGCGGGCGTCGGCGGTTGCTCCTCGGGGCGCCCGTCGCGCAGTTGCGGAGCGAGGCTGGCCTGGCGTACCCGGCGCGGGAGGGTGTCGGAGTCTTCGGGCTGCTGCGGTGGGCGGTGCAGTCGCAAGGTGGCGACTCCTGGGGGTGGGGTCTGGCTCGGGGTCTCCAGGTGACGCGGGCTCTCCGCGTGACGCGAGATGTCCGCGTGACGCGAGATGTCCGCGTGACGCGAGGCCTCGTTCTCCACGGCGGCCGGTACCGGAGCCACGAGGGCGCGCCGGTCGCTCCGGGCGGGGACGGCGTCCTGGAGCAGGGTGCCGTCGGGCACGCGCGCGTAGGCGCGTTCGCGTTCATCGGGTTGCCGCGCGGGTTCCGCCGCTTCCGGGGATCGTTCCGCCGCCCCTGTGTGGAGCAGGGCGGTGGGCAGCAGGACGACCGCGGTGGTGCCGCCGTACGGCGAGGTTCTCAGGTGGACCTTGACGTCGTGCCGGGCGGCGAGCCTGCTGACCACGAACAGGCCGAGCCGGTCGCTGTCGAACAGGTCGAGTGCCTCGGACTGCGCGATGCGGCGGTTGGCTTCGGCGAGGGTCTCCTTGCCCATGCCGAGACCGCGGTCCTCGACCTCGACGGCGTAGCCGTTGCCGACGGGTTCGCCGGTGACGCGCACGCGCGTGTGGGGCGGCGAGAACTGGGCTGCGTTCTCGATGATCTCGGCCAGCAGGTGGGTGAGGTCGGCGACGGCCGCGCCGACGACGGCTGCCTCGGGGAGCTGCCGTACCTCCACGCGCGCGTAGTCCTCCACTTCGGAGACGGCCGCGCGGACCACGTTCGTCAGGGAGACGGGCATGCGCCAGGCCCTGCCGGGGGCGGCTCCGGAAAGGATGATCAGGCTCTCCGCGTGGCGCCGCATGCGGGTGGTGAGGTGGTCGAGGCGGAAGAGATCGCTCAGCTCGTTCGGGTCGTCGGAGCGGCGTTCCATGCTGTCGAGGAGGGCAAGCTGCCGGTGGACGAGGATCTGGCTGCGGCGGGCCAGGTTGACGAAGACGCCGGAGATGCCGCTGGCGAGTTCGGCGCGTTCCACCGCGGCCCGCAGCGCGGCGCGGTGCACGGTGGTGAGGGCCTCGGCGACCTGCCCGGTCTCGTCCTCCGCGGGCGCCTCCGGCGGGGCCTCGGCACGGATGTCGATCTCCTCGCCCGCGCGCAGTTTCCGCATCGCGTCAGGGAGTTTGCGCCGGGCGATCTCCAGGGCGCTGTTGCGCAGGCTGACCAGTTCCACCACGAGGCCGCGTCCGATGCGCACGGAGATGACGAGCGAGGCGGCGACGGCGGCGAGGCCGAGCAGGACGGCGGCGCCGGCCGGGGTGAGCACTCCTCGGGTGAAGGGGTCGGCCCGCCCCGCGACACCGCGTGCCGCGTCGTCCTCGATGATGCGCATGCCGTTCTGCACGCGCGCGTGGGCCGTGTTCCAGGTGTTCTCGGGTACCGCGTCGACCGCCTTCGTGCCCGGCCCGCGGGCGAGGACGCCGTCCTCGGCGTCCCCCAGGGCGGTGTAGGCGCTGTTGTCGGCGAGGGCGTTCCACGCGGAGCGTTCGGTGCCGCTCAGGTCGGCGACGGCGGACTCGGTGAGCGTGCGGCGCAGGTCGACGGCGCCGGTGAAGAGCCGGAGCCGCTCCCCGGTCAGGGTGCCGTCCAGGCGGGCACTCGCCAGTACCGCGTCCTCCTGGGCCAGCGCCTCGCCCGCGCGGGCGAATTCGAGCAGCACGCGCGCGTCGGAACCGAGGTCGGCGTCCTGGATCCCGGTGAGGGCGCCGCCGACGCCGAAGGCGGCCGAGACGGTCCGGGTGTAGCGGTCGTACGTCTCGGCCCAGCCGGCGCGCCGGTTCTGCACCGCGGAACGCAGCGGCCTCAGTTGCTCGGCACCGGTGACGAACGCCTCCAGCCGGTGGGCGACTCCGGCGGGCAGTTCCCCGCTGTCGGCCACGGTGTTGTTCTGGCCGAGCCGCAGTTTCGCGACGGCCCGGTCGGTGCGCCGGGCGAGCTCGTCGAGTTCGTCGGTGGGGACGGCGGACGGGTCGGTGGCGTGGCGCACGGCGGCCGCGCGTTCGGCCTGGAGGGCGGCGACGGCGGCGGAGACGGGAGCGCGGACGGTGGCGTCCACGCGCTGGACCTGCCGCAGCCGTGAGACGTCCTGGGCGGTGGTGACGGTGGCGTAGGCCCACAGGGCCAGGAGGGAGACCACCGGCACCATCAGCAGACAGACGATCTTGGCGCGAACGGTGCGGGGACGTATGTGCCAGCGCTCCGCGCGCGCGGGTGACTCGTCCGCTGCGGCGCCCGAGGGCGTCTCGGGGCCCTCGTCGGCCGGTGGTCCGGCATGCGCACGGCGACCGCGCACGGGCGGGGAGGGCGCCTCGGCGCCGGCTGTGGAACTCCTACGGGGTGTTCGCATGGACTCCTCGCTCGGGAGTGGGTCGGGGCATGCGGGCCGGCGTCCTGGCCGGGGCGGGCCGTCGTCCGAGCGCGCCGTGGGACTCGGAGCGCACCGGCAGGGCCGTCGGGCGGGCAGTGCCCGCCGTGGGGGCGCCGCCCGGGCCGCTCAGCCGCGGTCTGCGGTCTGCGTTACCGCCGTCTGCGGTCTGCGTTACCGCCGTCTGCGTTACTGCGGTCCGCGGTTGCCTTCGCGGCTAGGGGGCCGCGCTCCGAACCGGCCGCTGAGCCGAGGCGGACGCCGCACGCTCCCCCGCCGTCGGCGACAGCGCGACGAAGGCCGAGGTGAGGAAGAGGTAGGAACCGAGGCCGACGGCGAGGGGGAAGATGAACTGCATCGCCGTGGCCCCGGGCAGGGCCTCCCCGGAGGGCGTCACACGCACGCCCACCGCGAACATCCCGGTGTAGTGCATGCTGCTGACGGCCGCGCCCATGATCAGGGAGGCGATGGTGACCGCCACGGGCGACTTGATGTTGAGGGCCGCCCACAGGGCCGCGGTGGCGGCGACGACGGCGATCAGCACGGAGAGTCCGACGAGCAGCGGGTCGTAGGTCACGTCTCCGTGCAGACGGACGGCCGCCATGCCCAGGTAGTGCATGCTCGCGACGCCGAGGCCGGTGGTGAGCCCGCCGACGAGCAGCGCCCGGCCCCGGTCCTTGCTGTAGCCGACGGCGAAGACGCCGGCGCAGACGACGACCATGGCGACGAGCAGGCTCAGCAGAGTGAGCGGCACGTCGTAGCGGAGGTCGGTGCCGGTGACGCCGAACCCGAGCATGGCCACGAAGTGCATGGTCCAGATGCCGGTGCCGATCGCCGAGGCGGCGGTGACGAGCCAGTTGCGGCGCGAGCGCCCGGTGGTGGCGAGTGCGCGGACGGTGCAGCGCAGTCCGAGCGCGGCGCCTATGCAGGCCATCACGTACGACAGTGCGGGGGTCAGCCACCCCAGGGCTGCGTGGTCCAGGTGTCCCATGGCCCCGGGACGCTAGACCCGGCTGGGGCGTGTGAAGGGGGCGCATTTCGAAAGGTGTTGGAATATGACGCAAGGATGTACCGGAACGATCGGGTCACGCTCGAACGTGTGCGCTGAGCCGTCATCCCTGCGGGGAGGCATCATCCGTCCCGGTGAGGAATCATGCGGTGCATGAGCGACGAGCAGACGCGTGTCCAGGAGTTCTTCACCGCCCGCGCCGCCGACTGGGACAGCCGGTTCCCCGACGACGGCCCGGCCTACGCGGCCGCGGTGGCCGAGCTCGGCCTGCGGGCGGGTGACCGGGTGCTCGACGCGGGGTGCGGCACCGGACGCGCCCTGCCGCCGCTGCGAGCCGCCGTGGGGGCCTCGGGGGTGGTGTTCGGGGCCGACCTGACGCCGGCCATGCTGCGGGAGGCCGTACGGGCCGGACGGGACCGCGACGGGCAGTTGCTGCTCACGGACGTCGCCGCGCTGCCCTTGCGCTCGCGGTCGCTGGACGCCGTGTTCGGGGCCGGCCTCATCTCGCACCTGGGGAGCCCGTCCGAGAACCTGCGGGAGCTGGCGCGCGTGGTGCGCCCCGGCGGGGTGCTGGCGCTGTTCCACCCGATCGGCAGGGCGGCTCTCGCGGCGCGCCACGGCCGCCCGCTCACCCCGGACGACCTGCGCGCCGAGCCCAACCTCCGTCCGCTGCTGGCCGGCTCCGGGTGGCGCCTGACGTCGTACGTCGACGAGGACTCCCGTTTCCTGGCGCTGGCCGTGCGCGACGACTGAGCCGCCGCGTCACCCGGCCTCGGCGTCCGGCGCCGCGTGCCGCACGGGGCAGCCCCGGACGCCCGGGACCGGGCGTGTGCCCAGGTCGGCGATCCGGTAGCCGTACGGGTAGCCCTTGATCTCCCGGTTCTGGCGGGCGAAGTGCGGGGCGCGCCGGGGCGGCAGCAGGCGGACGGCGCGGCCCCGGAGCCGGACCGCGCGACGCACCCACGCGCGCGTGGTGGCACCCGGCGGGGTGTAGCGGAAGGCGCGCAGCAGCGAGTCGTCGAGCAGCGCGAGGGTCGTGGTGCGCAGCAGGGGCGCGAGGGGGCCGGGGTACCAGGAGGCCATCAGGACGAGCGTGGCGTCCGAGACGCGCCGGGCGTCCTCGTCCCAGGCGAAGTGGGCGGCCTCGTAGGAGTCGAGGCAGCTCTCGAACTCCTCGTAGGTCTCGGGGATGTACTTGATGCCCATGTGCCGGCCCAGTGTGCGGTAGTGGACGACACTGGCGACGATCTCGTGGCGCGACATCCTGCGCCAGCCGTAGGCGTCGATCCACCGTTTGGGCATCACGACGAATGTGCTCAGCACGTAGCGCATGTCGTCGTCGCTGATGTCGTAGCTGCGGTGCATCTGATTGATGCGGCGGATCGCGGTCCTGCCCTGGTCACTGGCGAACCCGTGCTCGACGATGGCGTCCAGGAGCAGCGAGGTGTCGTCGTAGCGCTTCTGCGTCCGGTCCGTGAGCTCAGCGGTCCGCGCGAGCAGCCGGCCGATGCTCGGGACGGCGTACGTGCGGAAGAGGGCCAGTTCCAGGGCGCGTGTGACGTCCCAGGGGAACTCGTAGGCCACGCTGAGCCGTTGGATCTCCGTTGCCTCCTCGTACGGGTCCATCCGCCGGATCTGTTCGAGCCGTGAGAAGCGCTTCACCGTGCCGTCCCCCTTCTGCCACAGGTTTTCCAACTCTACGTTGGTGACCGGGAGATGAAGGACCAGGCACGGCAGGCGCGCAGGGGGAAAGGTGGTCAGTATGTGGGGCAGGTTCCGCAAAGCCGGGGGAAGGGTCGCCGATGTCTTGCGCACGGAGCCGAAGGCCGGTGGGGACAAGCGTCCGCACAATCTTTTCGAGGCCGCGGCGACCTACGTCACGGCGTGCGCGGAAGATGACCAGGAGCGGGGCGACGAGGCGGCCGGCTGGGTGTCGCCGGAGGCGCTGTCGTTCGGGGTGAACGAGCTGGCCTGCCGGGCCGTGATCGCGCTCGCCCGGGAGCGCGGCGAGTCGCCGGAGACCGTGGCCCGCGAGTTGCTGGGACTGCCGGCGGCATGACGGGCGCGCCCCGGACGGCCGATTCGCCCCGTCCGCCGGAAAACTGCAGCTCCGCGTGCGCATGCGAGACCGTGACAAGGGGCTTCCCGGCGCATTAGGGTGCGCGCCGGTGGACGAACCGATGGGGAGGCTGGGATGGCCGGGACGGACGAGGAAGCCGTCGCCGCCGCGGACGATGCGCTCTATGTGCTCACGGCGGTGCTGCTGACGCCGGCGAAGTTCCCGAGTGTGCTGGGCGACGACTACCCCGAAGCATGCGCGGCGCTCGGTCTCGCACCGCTCGCCGACGGGTACGGTCTGGTGCTCGGGCAGGACGGCGAGGGCGCCCGGTGGACGGTGGCCATCGACGACGTCTCCCTGGTGGCCGTCGCGATCGCGTCCTGGGACTGCGGCATGGAGTACGAGCTGTCGCCCGACGAGCGGACGGTCGTCGCGGCCCTGCCCGGCTGGCCCCTCGCGGTCGCCGTCGCGGCCCCCGGGGTGCCCGCGCCGCACGATCCGGGCCCGGAGGCCGACGACCGGCCCCCGCTGACTCCTCCGGACGCCACCGTCTGGGGCCCGGCCCAGCGGCGCCTCGGCGCGGACGAGATCGCGCTCCAGTGGGCGGTGTGGCGGGAGCAGGTCGACGACGCGGAGTTCCCGACGCCGGGGCCCGCGGGTGCACCGGGTGACGGGAGCGGGGCGGCCGACGGCCCGGACGGAGGCGGGGAGAACGGACCGCAGGGTGGCCACAGCGGCATCCGGCGCGTCCTCGCGGAGGCCCGCACCTACATCGACTCGCCGCCGCCGCTGGGCCGGGTCCGGTCGTCCTTCGCGCCGGGCGACGCCCGGACCCTGCGGGCCGACGGTCCGGGCTGGTCGCTGGTCGCCAGGACCGACGACATCGCCTTCGTGCTGCTCGACGAGGAGCCCGGCGAGGTCCTGCCGGTGGGCCGGGGGCCGGAGCTGCCGGGTCTCCTCGAGGCGCTCGACAAGATGGCCGTGCGGCCGAACTGAGCCGGTTCGGCCGGGCCGCCGACGTGCCGGCCGGGCCGCACCGGGTCAGCGCCTCAGCGGCCGAGCTCCTTACGGGTGGTGCGGCGCAGCCTGCGCCGCTGCGATGGGTCCAGCGCGAGGTACGCGGCGGCCGGGACTCCCAGGATGATCAGGAGCGCTGCCCACCAGGGCAGCCAGATCAGCAGGATGAGCCCGACCGCCACACCGCCTGCGGCGATCTTGGCGTTGTTCGACATGACTGTCGCCTCCTTCGCGGCCACTGCCGCTCTCTGTCTCGAAAACGGACCCGCGCTCACGGCGGTTCCGGACCGCGACCCTGAGACATCCCTGAGGTGCCACCCCGACGCACCCCTTAAGACCTCCATGGTGACTCAGCTCACAGCTCAGCCATACCCATGCGCACCGGTAGTGCTGTACTCTCGGCGGCTCCGACCCCCACTAGTCAAATTTGAGGAATCCGCCATAGCCGAGCATCCGACTCCCCCGGCATCCTCCTCCGACCTCTGCGAACTCGCCCTGTGCCGCTCCGTGTTCCTGCCCGGCGACCCCGCTCGCACGGGCCGGGTCGCCTTCTGGCGGCCCGACGGCGCCGCCCCTCCGACCGCGGCGTCCACGCCCGTCGGCGACCTGACCGTCGTGATGCCCCACGGCAGTGGCGTCGCGAAAGCGAGCGTGCCCGCCGTTGTGGTGCCCGTGCGCACGGCCCTGCCGGTCCTCACGCGTGCGCGTGCCGACGGGCAGGGGCACCGGTCCACCGTCTTCTGGGGCGCCGCGGCCCTGCACGCCCTGCACCTCGTCGCGCGCGGGCTGCTGCTGCCGGGGCTGTCCCCGGGCGACCACGACGCCTGGCGCACGGGCCCGCTGCGCGCCCAGGACATCGAGGCCGTACGCCGCCTCGCCGCCGCGATGCCGCCCGAGGCGCACGCCGTGCCCCAGGAGGGCGCCGGGCCGCTGCGGCTGCCCGAGCCGGAGCAGCTCCTGCGCGCCTTCCTCGACGCGGTCGCCGACACCCTGCCCCGCTCCCCCGCCGCCCAGCTGGTGACGGGCGGCCCCGCCTACGCCGCGCCGGAGCCGGTGCGGCTGCCCGAGCAGCGCGCCTGGGCCACCGATGTCGCCGCGGGCCACGACGCGGGCGTGCGGCTGTCGTTGCGGATCGAGGCCGACGGCCTGATGGACGAGGTGGCCGACGACGCGGACGTGACGTTCCGGGCCGTGCTGCAGGTGCACAGCGTGAGCGACCCCGCGCTCGTCGCGGACGCCGCGGACGTCTGGGCCGGCGCGGGGGGCGACGCCTTCGGCCCGCGCGCGCGGATGGACGCGCTGCTCGCCCTGCGCCGTGCGGCCCGGGCCTGGGCCCCGCTCACCCCCCTGCTGTCGGCCACCGTGCCGGACGCGGCCGAACTCGCCGACGAGGAGGTCGCCGAACTTCTCGGCGCGGGCGCCCGGGCACTGGGCGCGGCCGGGGTCGACGTGCACTGGCCGAAGGGACTGGCCCGCGAGTTCACCACACGGGCGGAGGTGGGCCCTCCCGACGGCGAGCCGGAGTCCGGCAGGGGCTTCGCGGCCATGCCGTCGTTCCTGTCCGCCGACGCGCTGCTCTCCTTCACCTGGTCGTTCGCCCTGGGCGACCGGCGGCTGGACCGCGAGGAACTGGACCGTCTCGCCGAGGCCAAGCGCCCCGTGGTGCGGCTGCGCGACCAGTGGGTCCTGATCGACCCTCACGAGGTGCGCCTGGCCCGCGCCCGGCAGGACCGGAAGGTGACACCGGTGGACGCCCTGGGCGCGGCCCTGACGGGCTGGGCGGAGGTGGAGGGCCACCGGGTCGAGGTGCGGCCGACCGGGTGGCTGGCGGCCCTGCGGGAGAGACTCGCGGACCCCGAGGCGCAACAGCCCGTGGAACAGCCGGCCGCCCTCGCGGCCACTTTGCGGGACTACCAGCGGCGGGGTCTGAACTGGCTCTCCGGTATGACGTCGCTGGGTCTGGGCTGCTGTCTCGCCGACGACATGGGGCTCGGCAAGACGATCACGCTGATCGCCCTCCACCTGCACCGGCAGACCGAGCCGGGTTCCGCCGGGCCCACCCTGGTGGTCTGCCCGACGTCCCTGATGGGCAACTGGCAGCGGGAGATCGAGCGGTTCGCACCCGGCACACCGGTGCGGCGCTTCCACGGCGCGCGGCGGGGCCTGGACGGCCTGGCCGACGGGGAGTTCGTGCTCACCACGTACGGCACGATGCGCCTGGACGCGCCCCGGCTCGCCGAGGTGCCGTGGGGCATGCTCGTGGCGGACGAGGCCCAGCACGTGAAGAACCCGTACTCCTCGACCGCGCGGGAGCTGCGTTCCATCGGGGCACGCGCGCGCGTGGCGCTCACCGGCACCCCGGTGGAGAACAACCTGTCGGAGCTGTGGGCGATCCTCGACTGGACGACTCCGGGGCTGCTGGGCCGGCTCGGCACCTTCCGCAGGCGATACGCGGAGGCCGTCGAGGGCGGTCAGGACCCGGCCGCGGCCGACCGTCTGGCCCGGCTCGTGAGGCCGTTCCTGCTGCGCCGCCGCAAGTCGGACCCGGGGATCGCGCCCGAGCTGCCGCCGAAGACGGAGACCGATCACGCCGTGTCGCTCACCCAGGAGCAGGCGGGTCTCTACGAAGCCGTGGTGCGCGAGGCGCTCGCGGAGATCTCCGGCGCCGGCAGCATGGCCCGCCGGGGCCTGATCGTGAAGCTGCTGACCGGCCTCAAGCAGATCTGCAACCACCCGGCGCAGTACCTCAAGGAGGAGCGTCCGGTGATCACCGGACGGTCGGGGAAGCTGGAGTTGCTGGACGAACTGCTCGACACGATTCTCACCGAAGGGGCGGGCGTGCTGGTGTTCACGCAGTACGTGCAGATGGCCCGTCTCCTGGAGCGGCATCTGGCCGCCCGGGGCACGCCCTCGCAGTTCCTGCACGGCGGGACGCCCGTCGCGCAGCGCGAGGCCATGGTGCGGCGCTTCCAGGACGGCGAAGTGCCGGTGTTCCTGCTGTCGTTGAAGGCGGCGGGCACCGGACTGAACCTCACCCGAGCCGAGCACGTCGTGCACTACGACCGCTGGTGGAACCCGGCCGTCGAGGCGCAGGCCACCGACCGCGCGTACCGCATCGGCCAGACCCGGCCCGTGCAGGTGCACCGGATCATCGCGGAGGGAACCATCGAGGACCGCATCGCGGAACTGCTGATGCGCAAGCGGGAGCTGGCCGACTCGGTCCTGAGCGCCGGCGAGGCGGCGCTCACGGAACTGACGGACGCGGAACTGACGGATCTGGTCGAACTGCGAGGGGGCCTGCGATGACTCGGCACGATGGCGACACGGAGCGCACCTTCGCCGCACTGCCCCCCGCGCACGGGCGGGGCTTCGCGTGGACCTGGTGGGGCCAGGCCTGGCTGACGGCGCTGGAGGGCACGGCGCTGGACTCGGCGCAGCTCAAGACGGGCCGTCGGCTCGCCCGCGCGGGTGCGGTCGGCGCGGTGTCGGTGCGCCCGGGGCGGCTCACGGCCGTCGTCCAGGACCGTGACCGTACGGCGCACCGGGCCGACGTCCTGCTGGAGGAGCTCTCGCCCGGACAGTGGGACCGCTTCCTGGACATGGCGGCGGAGCGGTCCGGCCACGTGGCGGCGCTGCTGGACCGGGAGATGCCGCCGCACCTGGTCGAGGACGCGGCGGACGCGGGCGTGGAACTGCTGCCGGGCCTGGGGGATCTGGAGCCGGAGTGCGACTGCGGGGCCTGGGACCACTGCGGGCACACGGCGGCGCTCTGCTACCAGGTGGCACGGCTGCTGGACCAGGACCCGTTCGTGCTGCTGCTGATGCGCGGACGCGCCGAGGCCACGGTGCTGGACGATCTCCAGACGCGCAGCGGTACGTCCGCTCCGGAGCCCTCGGGGCCCTCGGGTGTGGACGCGGCGGAGGCGTACGCGAGCGGTCACATCCTGCCTCCGCTGCCGGCCCTGCCCGGACTGCCCGACGAGCCGGGGGTGCCGCCGTCCCTGGACACCGAGACGCCGCCCGCTCCCGGCATCGACCCGGACGCGCTGGAGTTCCTGGCCGCGCGAACCGCCGTACAGGCCCACCGTCTGCTCACGGGGGCGCTCCGGGGCGCCGTCGACGCGGAACTGACGCTGACGCAGGACGCGGCGCGGCTGGCCGCGGGCGGCCCCGGCCGGGAGATGACGGACCGGCTCGCCGACGGATCGGGACGCGGCCGGGAGGGACTGGCAGCGGCGGTCCGCGCCTGGCGCCACGGCGGGACGGACGCGCTGTCCGTCCTCGACGACGAGTGGCGCGTGGAGGGCGAAACGCTCGCACGCGCGCGTGCCGCCCTGGAGTCGGCCTGGGACGCGGACGAACGGCCGGTGCTGCGGGCGCGGGGCAACCGGTGGACGGTCGTCGGGGCACCGCTCCAGCTGCGCCTCGGCCGGGACGGCCGGTGGTGGCCCTACCGCAAGGAACGCGGCCGCTGGCTGCCCGCGGGAGGCGCCGCGCAGGATCCGGCGACGGCTCTGGCCTCGGTGACAGCCCCGGCTTCGGTGACAGCCCCGGCTTCGGTGACAGCCCCGGCTTCGGCGGAACTCGCTCCCGGAGAGGGGAACTCGCTGTGAGGATGCAGCGGTACGGCCCGGACGTCCTCACCGTCGCCGACGAGCTCACCGAGGCGTACGCCGAGGTCTTCACGGCACCGCCCTGGGAGCCGCGGGACGCGGAGGAGACGCGGGGTGAGTTCCGTGAGCGGCTGGAGACGGACGTGCGCCGTCCGGGTTTCCGGGCGGTGCTGGCGCTGTCGGAGGACGGCGGGGTGGACGGCTTCGCCACGGGCTGGATCACCCAAGCGCCCTTCCGCACCGACCGCGCCTACGGGAAGGTGACCCGGCGGCTCGGTGCCGACCGGGTGAACGAGCTCCTCGTGGGCTGCTTCGAGATCGACGAACTGGGCGTACGCCACCGGGCTCGCGGTACGGGTCTGGGGCAGCGGCTGCTCTCCGCTCTCAGCTCCGGCGCACCCGGCGGCCGGGCCTGGTTGATGACCTGGAACGGTGCGCCGGACGCACTCGCCTTCTACCGCCGTGCCGGATGGCGGGAGCCCGAGCCCGTGGCGGGTGAGGAGACGGACATGGTGGTGTTCATCGCCCCGGGCCGGCCTGCCGGCGAGGGCTCCGGCTTCGGGGCGCAGGCGTCAGCGCGCTAGCTCGCCGGAGCCAGGGACGGCAGGAGCGATTCGAGGCCGCTCGGAAATTCGCTCGGAAGCCGAGTCGGGAAGCCCGACGGCAGTCGGGTCGGCAGCTCGGTCGGCAGCCCGGTGGGCAGCTCGCTCGGCAGCTCGGTGGGGAGGCCGAAAGAGGGAGCGGGAGTACGGCTCGAACTCTCACCCCCCGGCTCCCCGTCCGGCGGGTCGTCCCGCCCCGAGGCCATCAGCACCACGAGAGACACGGCTGCGACGGCCACGAGCACGGCGAGCAGGACGAGCAGCGGACTGCGGCGCCGGGGAGGTCCGGGCGGGTGGGGCGGTACGGGCGGCAGGGCCATATCGACCACAGTCGCCGCGTCCCGCCCGAGCCGGGAGGGGCGTGCGGAAGCTGATACGGACTCATGGCGTGGACCGCATGATTCCGGAGCATGACGGACCCGTCGACCGGCCGGAGTGACCGGCCGACGGGCCCGCACGCGCGCGTGGACTCAGCCGCGTGCCCCCAGCAGATGATCCATCGCCAGCTGGTCCAGGTGCTCGAAGGCCATGCCGCGCGCGGCGGCCGCCTCCACGTCGAACGCCTCGAACGCCGACGGGTCGGCGAGCAGCGACTGAAGGCCGTCCGCGGCGGTGGGCTGGGCCAGCTCGTCCAGCCGGGCCGCGTGCAGGGCCTGCTGGACCTCCGGGTCGGCGCGGAAGGCGGCGGCGCGCTCCTTGAGGATGAGGTAGTTGCGCATGCAGCCGGCCGCCGACGCCCACACGCCGTCGAGGTCCTCGGTCCGCGGCGGCTTGAAGTCGAAGTGGCGCGGACCGGTGTAGCCCGCCGACTCCAGCAGGTCGACCAGCCAGAACGCGGCACGCAGGTCGCCGGCGCCGAAGCGCAGGTCCTGGTCGTACTTGATGCCGGACTGACCGTTGAGGTCGATGTGGAACAGCTTGCCCGCCCACAGCGCCTGCGCGATGCCGTGCGGGAAGTTGAGCCCGGCCATCTGCTCGTGACCGACCTCGGGGTTCACGCCGTACAGCTCCGGGCGCTCCAGGCGCTCGATGAACGCCAGGGCGTGGCCGACGGTCGGCAGCAGGATGTCGCCGCGCGGCTCGTTCGGCTTGGGCTCGATCGCGAAGCGCAGGTCGTACCCCTGGGAGGTGACGTACTCGCCGAGCAGGTCGAAGGCCTCCTTCATCCGGTCCAGGGCCGCGCGGACGTCCTTGGCGGCGCCCGACTCGGCACCCTCGCGGCCGCCCCAGGCCACGTACACCTGGGCGCCCAGCTCGACGGCGAGGTCGATGTTGCGGATGGTCTTGCGCAGGGCGTAGCGGCGCACGTCGCGGTCGTTGGCGGTGAAAGCGCCGTCCTTGAAGACCGGGTGCGTGAAGAGGTTGGTGGTGGCCATCGGGACCTTCATGCCCGTGGCGTCCAGCGCCTGCCGGAAGCGCTTGATGTGCGCCTCGCGCTCGGTGTCGCTCGAGCCGAACGGGATCAGGTCGTCGTCGTGGAAGGTCACACCGTGGGCGCCCAGATCGGCCAGGCGCTGCACCGTCTCGACCGGGTCGAGGGCGCGCCGCGTGGCGTCGCCGAAGGGGTCCCGTCCCTGCCAGCCGACGGTCCACAGGCCGAACGTGAACCTGTCCTCGGGGGTGGGCTGGTAGCTCATGCCGCGGCTCCTTGCTCGCTGAGGCTATTTCGTCATGCCGATTTACAAATTAGTATGCGAGCACCTCTCTGGGAAGAGACAAGGTGCCTCCGAACGGAGACACGTGCCGCGCGCAGTAGGGAGAAGACCGATGTCAGCAGCCGAGGGTCCGCTCGTCGTCGGTGTGGATTCGTCCACCCAGTCCACCAAGGCGCTGGTCGTCGACGCGTCCACCGGACGGGTGGTCGCGAGCGGCCAGGCGCCGCACACGGTCTCCTCGGGGGCCGGACGGGAGACCGACCCGCGCCAGTGGTGGGACGCCCTGTGCGAGGCCCTGCGCCAGTGCGGTGACGCGGCGCACGAGGCCGCCGCGGTGTCGGTCGGCGGGCAGCAGCACGGCCTGGTCACCCTGGACGGCCGGGGTGAGCCGGTGCGGCCCGCCCTGCTGTGGAACGACGTGCGCTCGGCGCCGCAGGCCCGCCGGCTGACGGAGGAGATGGGCGGCGCGAAGTTCTGGGCCGACCGCACCGGAAGCGTGCCCGCGGCCTCGTTCACGGTCACCAAGTGGGCCTGGCTTGCCGAGCACGAGCCGGAGGCGGTGCGCGCCACGAAGGCCGTGCGGCTCCCCCACGACTACCTCACCGAGCGGCTCACCGGACAGGCCACGACCGACCGCGGCGACGTCTCCGGGACGGGCTGGTGGGCGTCCGGGACGGAGGCGTACGACGAGGAGATCCTGGCGCACGTAGGGCTCGACCCGGCCCTGCTGCCCCGGGTGGTCCGGCCCGGCGAGGTGGCGGGCACGGTGCGCGACGGCCATGACCTGCCGTTCTCCAGGGGCACCCTGGTCGCGCCCGGCACGGGCGACAACGCCGCCGCCGCGCTGGGCCTCGGGGTACGGCCGGGCGTGCCGGTGATGAGCCTCGGCACCTCCGGCACGGTGTACGCCGTTTCGCAGCGCCGGCCCGCCGACCCGAGCGGCACGGTGGCGGGTTTCGCCGACGCCCGCGGCGACTGGCTGCCGCTGGCCTGCACCCTGAACTGCACGCTCGCCGTCGACCGCGTCGCGGCGCTGCTGGGTCTGGACCGCGAGGCCGTGGAACCCGGCACGGCCGTGACACTGCTGCCCTACCTGGACGGCGAACGCACCCCCAACCTGCCGAACGCCTCCGGCCTGCTGCACGGCCTGCGTCACGACACGACCGCCGGCCAGCTGCTCCAGGCCGCCTACGACGGTGCCGTGCACTCCCTGCTCGGGGCGCTCGACCTGGTCCTCGACGAGGACGCGGACCCCGCGGAGCCCCTGCTGCTGATCGGCGGCGGCGCCCGGGGCACCGCCTGGCAGCAGACCGTGCGGCGGTTGTCGGGACGTCCCGTGCAGGTGCCCGAGGCCAAGGAACTCGTCGCGCTCGGCGCCGCCGCGCAGGCGGCCGGGCTGCTGACCGGGGAGGACCCCGCGGCGGTCGCGCGCCGCTGGGACACGGCGGCCGGGCCGGTGCTCGACGCCGTCGAACGGGACCAGGAGACGCTGGCCAGGATCGCCGGGGTACTCTCCGACGCGGCTCCGCTGCTGGAGCGGCCCACGGACACCCACTGAGGACTGACGTCAGGCATGACCGCACCGCTGCACGAGGCCCGTCACGCCGGGCCGGGACGCGCACTGCCCGACACCCAGCAGGGCATGCGCCGCCGCAACCTCGCCCGCGTCCTGCACGCCGTCCGGGCCGAGGGGCCGCTGTCCCGGGCCGCCGTCGCCTCGCGGATCGGCCTGACCCGGGCGGCGGTCTCGACCCTCGTCGACGAGCTCATCCGTACGGGACTCCTCGAGGAACTGGGACCCGAGCGGCCCGGCCGGGTGGGCCGCCCGGGGTCCGCGCTCGCCGTCAGCGGACGCGGCCCGGCCGGCATCGGCGCGGAGGTCGGCGTCGACCATCTCGCGGTCTGTGCCGTCGACCTGCGCGGCACGACCCGGTCGCGGGCGATACGGCAGGGAGCGAACCGTGGCCGCTCCCCACAGCCCGTGCTCGCCGAACTCACCGAGCTGATCCGGCAGGTCGTCGCCGAGGCGGAGGGCGAGGGGCTGTGGCCGGCCGGACTCGCCGTGGCCGTGCCCGGCCTGGTGGCGCGCGACGCCCGGACCGTCGTGCGCGCCCCGAACCTCGGCTGGCACGACACGGACCTCGGTGAGCTGCTGCCGGAGGACCTCCCGCTGACCGTGGACAACGAGGCCAACTTCGGTGCCCTCGCCGAACTCTGGCTGGGTGACGGCACGCCCCGCGACTTCCTGCACGTCTCGGCGGAGATCGGTATCGGTGCGGCGGTCGTGGTGGACGGCGGGCTGCTGCGCGGAACACGCGGTTTCGCGGGCGAGTTGGGGCACGTGCCGGTCCAGCCGGACGGGCCGCAGTGCGCCTGCGGCGGGCGGGGCTGCCTGGAGCAGTACGCCGGTGAGGAGGCCGTACTGCGTGCGGCCGGTCTGGAACCCGGCGGGGACCGGGTCGGGCTGCTCGCGGGGCGCGCCGCGGAGGGCGACGAGAACGTGCGCCGTGCCCTGCGCGACGCGGGTACGGCGCTCGGTGTGGCCCTGACCGGGGCGGTCAACCTGCTCGACCCGCAGAGCGTGGTGCTGGGCGGGGAACTGTCCGGCCTTGCGCCCTGGCTACTGCCCTCGCTGCGGGAGGAGCTGGCACGTCGTACGGCGGGTCCGGTCTGCCCCGTGTCCGTGTCCGTGCTGGGCCCGCAGGGGCCGCTGCTGGGGGCCGCCCACTCGGTGGTGCGGGCGGTGCTGGACGACCCGGCGGCCGTCGCCCGGCAGGCTTGAGTGGGACAGTCGCGCACGGTCGCCGCCGGGTCGCTGCCCCTGTGAATCCACAAGCGCTGCCTCCGGCTCGTCAAGTCCGCCCGGAAACCTGGTCGGTGCGCCGCGATCCACCTCACGTCCCGGTTACAAATCGCTCAACCTCTGGTTGCGGACCGGTAAGCAGGCGACGATGGGGGCATGACTCTGGCCCAGCGCGCCCTGGAGCGCCTGCAGGCCTGGCCCGACCTGATGGTGGGCCCGGCGAGTTGCGGCACCGGAAGGGCGCTCCGTTCCGTCCGTGACGAGATCGTCCACTTCCACTCCTCGCGGGACGTGGACCTCCACCTCACCCACCGGGCCATCCAGCGCTTCCACTACGACCTCGCCGGTTCGAGCGCGATCCACCTGCTGCCCGGATCGTGCTGGGTGACGGTCCACCTCGACTGCGAGGCGGACATCGACCTGTTGCTGAGCCTGGTGAGCATCGCGCTGAAGGCCCACCAGAACCCGCCCGCCGACGACGTGCCCCGGCTCGCCGGGTGCAACTTCCACCGGGTCACGGTGCTGCCGCGTGACGCCGTCGCGGGCGGCTGAGCCTTGGCGGACGCACCGGAGGCGGTCAACGCCGAGGCCTGGGACGCGTACGGAGCACATCATCTGCGACGGGGCACGGTGCTGCCCGAAGCAGCACGGATCGACTGGGGGTTCGAGGGCGGCGGCCCGGGGAGCGAGGTGCTCGGGGAGCTGACGGGCCGCCGGGTGCTGGACCTCGGGTGCGGTCCGGCCCGGCACGCCGCCCATCTGGTCCGGGCCCACGGCGCGCTGGTGGACGCGGTCGACGCCTCGGCCGGGCAGTACCAGAGGGCCGTCGCCCGCTACGGCTCGCTGCCCGGGCTGCGGCTGGTCCTGGGCGATGCGGTGGAGCATCTGCGCGGTGCGGAGCCGTACGACGTCGTCTACTCCGTCAACGCCGTCCCGTACATCGATCCGCACCGGCTGCTGCCCGCCCTCGCCAGGGCGCTGAGGCCGGGCGGCAGGCTCTGTTTCACGGTGCTGCACACCAACAGTCGTGGTGACGGACCGTCGGACCGGGTCGTGGCCCGGCCGGAGGTTCTGCGGTTGGCGGGCGGTGGCGAGGTCACCGTCCACATGTGGGTGCTCACACCGGAGCTCTGGACGGCGCTGCTCACCGAGTACGGGCTGCGCGTGGAGGGGGTCGACGTCCTCGACACGCCGCAGGGCGACAACAAGGCCTCCTACCGGCTCTTCCGGGTGACACGTCCCGTCCGGGTCTCCTCCCGGCCGCGCGTCGACAAGCCGCCGCCGGCGCACGCCGCGCTCGGGGTGGGCGCCCTCCTGTACGGGCCGCGCGGGCTGCTTCTGGGCCGGCACCGGCGTGGGACGTGGGAGCTGCCCGGCGGGACGGTGGAGCCCGGGGAGTCGCTGCAGGAGACGGTCGTGCGCGAGCTCGGCGAGGAGACGGGGCTCGCGGCCCGGCCCGAGGACGTCCGGCTGCTCGGGACGCTCCTGGACGACGCGGGCGGTGTGGTCCGCATGACCGTGGCCGCCCGGGTCATCGCCTGGCGGGGTGAGCCGTCGGACCAGCCCGGGGAGAGCGTGGGCCGCTGGCGCTGGTTCGGCCTGGACCGGCTGCCGGAGCAGCTGTTCGTGTGCAGCGCGCAGGCCCTCACCGCGTGGCGGCCCGGTCTGCCGATCGACCACGCGCCCGCGCACTTCACGCCGTACGACACCGGAACGGGCGACCGCTGAAGCACCCAGAGGGGTGCGTTTTTCAGCCGTTCCCGCGTGGTCGGCGCTCAGCCACCCTGCCGGGCCCCGCGGTCTGGTGCACTGCCTCCGAGGGTCCGGACCATTGACGAGGCATCAGGGGGCACGGTGACAGGTCGTCACAGGCGTAGGAGAGCAGGCAGATCGGTACTGGCGTTTCTCACGGCGTTCGGCGCGCTGACCGGTGCGGCCCTGGTGGGGGCGGCGCCGGCCGGCGCCGTCCAGAAGGGCGGACGGGTCGCGCCGGGCGTGACGTACGAGGAGTTCGACATCGAAGCGGCCAAGGGGGTGACGCACGCACATGTGCTGAAGGTCGACCTGGACAACCCGCGGGTCCGCGTCGATCTGCTGTACCCGGGGGCGGTGGCCTCGCGCGCGCGGGTCTCGGCGATGGCGCACACCCAAGGGGCGGTCGCCGGTGTCAACGGCGACTTCTTCAACATCACCGAGACGCAGCACCCGGGCGTGGAGGCGACCGGCGCGAGTGTGGGTCCGGCGATCGCCGCCGGGCGGACGCTCAAGGGTGCCGTGCCGGACGGTCAGCGTTTCGGGCCGGAGCTGCCGCCCGGCACCAGCACCCAGGACGTGTTCGGCGTGGACAGCGACGGGCGGGCCCGGCTGGACCGGCTGGCGCTCGCCGGTTCGGTCCGTACGGCCGAGGCGCGGCTGCCTCTCGGGGGACTCAACCAGTACGCGCTGCCGGTGGGTTCCGTCGGCGCGTTCACCTCCGAATGGGGCAGCGTCTCCCGGGTCCGCGCGACGTGCGGCACGGACACGGACCGCGCCGCTCCGTGCAGCACGGACACCCACGAGGTGACGGTCCGCGACGGCAGGGTCGTCTCGGCCGCCGACACCCCCGGCAGCGGACCCATCGCGGAGGGGACCACCGTGCTGGTGGGCCGGGAGGCGGGCGCCCAGCAGCTGCGGAAGTTCTCCACCGGTGAATCGGTCGAGGTCGAGCACAGCCTCGTGGCGGCCACGGACGGCCTCCCGTACCGGCTCGCCCTCGGCGGCTACCCGGTGCTCACGGGCGGGCAGCCGCTGCCGGGGCTCGACGACACGACGTCGGCCGTCCGTACGGCGGTGGGGATCTCCGACGGCGGGCGGCGTGTGCTGCTGCTCGCACTGGACGGCGCCGCCGCCTACCGCAGCGGTCTGACGATCGCCGAAGTCGCCGACACCATGCGGAAGCTGGGTTCGCAGGACGCCTTCAGCCTGGACGGCGGCGGGTCGTCGACCCTGGTCGCACGGAAGCCGGGCGCGAGCCAGGTCTCCGTGCGCAACCACCCCAGCGGCGGCTCCGAACGCCCCGTCCCGAACGGCATCGGCGTGTTCTCGGGGTGACCTCAGGGACGCAGACCACTGACGATGTCCGCCGTCGCCGTGAGGCCACTGTGGATGGTGGGAGCGATGCTGGTGCTGGCCAGGTAGAAGCCGAGCAGCAGGCAGACCAGCGCGTGGGAGACCTTCAGCCCGCCGTTGCGCAGGAAGATCACCGCCAGGATCACGAGCAGCAGCACCACAGAGATGGAAATGGCCATCGTCAACTCCTCCGCCACGCCGCCATGTCCGGTTCACGGCGTTCGGCCGCAAGTGTGGCGTAGCGAAGGGTTCGTCCGGGCGGCTGACCTGTCCGCCGAACGTGTGGTTCTCCTGCTGCCCTAGAGGGCCCGCCGGGCGTCGAGGAACGCCTCCAGCCCGGCGAGGTCGTCGGTGTTGAGGTGGTCGACGCCGGCGGCGAGCAGTTCGCCCCACAGCGCGTCGCGGGCGGGTCCCGCCAGGTCCGGGGTCGCCCAGAACCGCACCTTCTGCCCGCGCTGGTGGGCGGTCCTCGTGATGTCCCGCAGCTTCTCCCGCTCGCCGTCCGGGAACGGGCCCACGCCCTGCCAGGTGAAGTTGAGTGTCCAGTTGTCGCTGATCAGCGGGATGAAGGAGGCCGGCGCCCGGCCGCCGAGGTCGGCGAGGCGGCCGTCGTAGAAGGCGCGCCGGACGGTCTGGGCCTCCATGGGCGCGCGGGCCGCGCGGTCGCCGGAGATCACGGCGGTGACCGGGCCGCGGTGGACGCGGCCGTGGGCGTACGTGGTGAACAGGTGCCGGTGGCGCCGGAGGTGGCGGTCGAGTTCGAGGTACGTCGACGAGCCCTCGGTCTTGATGTCGATGAGCAGGTGCAGCGAGCCGCGGTACCCCCGGTACACCGAGCCGTGGTTGGCCCGGACGCGGGCGGCGAGCGGGTCGAGGTAGAGGGACTCGAGGGTGCGGGAGGGGTCGAGGTCCTCGGGGTCGTGTGCGACGAGGAGCCGGTCGCCGACGAGGTGGATGTCGGCCTCGACGCTGCCGAAGCGGTGGTCGAGGGCGTCGAACAGGGGTCGCGGGTGCTCGTAGTCGTTGTGGGCGTGGGCGCGCCACAACGGGCGGGGCCGGTGCGTGCGTTCGCCGGCCGGTGCGGGGGCGGCGGGGAGGGCGATCGAGCCCGCGAGGACCGCGCCGAGGGTGGTGAGGGCACTGCGACGGGTTGTGAGGGCCATGCTCTGCCTCCCTGGAGGTGCCGTACGGGAACCCTGCGAGTATGGGGTCCCGGTCGGCTCAAGGAGCAGGCCTGCGCACGGAGTTGGCCGGACTGCCGCCACGCGTTCACTTCGCCGGACCGGGGCGCACGAAAAGGCCCGCCCCTGGTGGGGCGGGCTTTCCGGGCTTGCCCGGGCCTTTCCGGGTGCGTTCCCCGGCGTCGGCCGGATGTACGTCGTCGTACGTCAGGGGGCTTGGAGGTCGACCAGTCCGGCCAGGGCCTCCCGGTGGGCGCCCGCGGTGCCGTAGGCGATCGAGTCGGCCTTCGCCCGCTTGAGGTACAGGTGCACCGGGTGCTCCCACGTCATGCCGATGCCGGCGTGCAGTTGCAGAGCCTCCTCGGCGGCGTGCACGGCCACGGGTGCCGCGTAGGCCTGGGCGACGGTGACGGCCACGTCGACGTCCTCGCCGGTGGCCAGGGCGTCGGCCGCGTTGCGGGCGGCCGCGCGGGCGTTGACGACCTCCAGCCACAGCTGGGCCAGCCGGTGCTTGAGCGACTGGAAGCCGCCGACGGGCCGGTTGAACTGTGTGCGTTCCTTGAGGTAGCGCACGGTCTCCGTCAGCGTCCACTCGGCCAGCCCGAACTGCTCGGAGGCGAGCAGCCCGGCCCCGGCGCGCAGGGCACGGCGCACTGCGGGCTCGGCGTCGCCCAGCAGCCGGCCCGGCGCTCCGTCGAGGGTGACGGTGGCCAGCGGCCGGGTCAGGTCCAGGGAGGTCCGGGGCGTGAGGGTCGCGGCCGAGGCGTCGACCGCGTACAGACCACCGTCGTCGGCGGGCACGAGCAGGACGTCCGCCACGGCCGCGTCGGCGATGCCGGTCAGTTCCCCGTGCAGGGCGCCGTCGTCGTGCCGGACGGTCTTGTAGGCGGCGCCCGGTGCGACGTGGAGGGCGACCGCGAGCGCGCCGATCCTCGTCCCGGTCGCGAGGTCGCGGAGCAGGTCGTCGGTGCCGCAGGCCAGCAGAGCCTCGGTGGCGACGACCGCGCTCGTCAGATACGGCACGGGCGCGACCGCGCGTCCGAGCTCCTCCAGCACCACGGCGGCTTCGCGGTGCGTGGCGCCCTGGCCGTCGAGTTCCTCGGGCACCAGCAGGCCGGCGAGGCCCATGCCGTCGGTCAGGGCCTTCCACAGGGCCCGGTGGTGCGGGGCGTCCGACTCGGTGCGGGCGATGACGCCGGGCGCGTCGCAGTGGTCGGTGAGCAGGTCGCGGACGGCGGCGCGCAGCGCCTCTTCCTCTTCCGAGTACAACAGGTCGCGCTCGTTCTTCACCGGGCCAGGTCCTTCCAGGCGACGTCCTTGTCGGTGCGCGGCTCGGCGGGCAGGCCCAGAACGCGCTCGGCGACGATGTTCAGCAGGACCTCGCTGGTCCCGCCCTCGATGCTGTTGCCCTTGGAGCGCAGGTAGCGGTAGCCGGCGTCGCGGCCGGTGAAGTCGACCAGCTCCGGGCGCCGCATGGTCCAGTCGTCGTACAGCAGGCCCTCCTCACCGAGGAGTTCCACCTCCAGGCCGCTGATCTCCTGGTTGAGGCGCGCGAAGGCCAGCTTCATGCCGGCGCCTTCCGGGCCGGGCTGGCCCACGACGAGCTGCTGGCGGAGCCGCTCCGCGGTGAGGCGGGAGACCTCGGACTCCACCCAGAGCTTCAGCAGCCGCTGGTGCAGATCGTGCGTGCGCAGCTCGGGCCGCTCGCGCCAGGTCTTGGAGATCGGGCCGATCATGCCGCCCTCGCGGGGCAGTCGCATACCGCCGATGGCCACGCGCTCGTTGTTCAGCGTGGTCTGGGCGACCTTCCAGCCGTCGCCGACCGCGCCGAGGCGCCGCCCGTCGGGGATGCGGACGTCGGTGAGGAACACCTCGTTGAACTCGGCCTCGCCGGTGATCTGCCGCAGCGGCCGCACCTCGACGCCCGGGTCGCTCATGTCGCAGACGAAGTACGTGATGCCCCGGTGCTTGGGCACGTCCGGGTCGGTGCGGGCGATGAGGATCGCCCAGCGGGCCACGTGGGCGCTGGACGTCCAGACCTTCTGCCCGTTGACGACCCAGTCCTCGCCCTCGCGCACGGCCCTGGTGCCCAGCGCGGCGAGGTCGGATCCGGCACCGGGCTCGCTGAAGAGCTGGCACCACACCTCCTCACCGGTCCACAGCGGCCTCAGGAAGCGCCGCTTCTGCTCCTCGGTGCCGAACTGCAGGATCGTCGGCGCGGCCATGCCGAGGCCGATGCCGATGCGCCGCGGGTCGTTGTCGGGCGCCCCGGCGGCCTCCAACTCGGCGTCCACGGCGGCTTGGAGGGAGCGGGGCGCACCGAGGCCACCGAGGCCCTCCGGGTAGTGCACCCAGGCCAGTCCGGCGTCGAAGCGGGCCCGGAGGAAGTCCAGCCGGTCGGTGGAGGCCGGCGGGTGGGCGGCCAGCAACTCGCGGGTGCGGCGGCGCAGTTCCTCGGTGTCGGTCATGCTGTCTCCTCCATGACGACCGCGACCCGGCCGGTGGTCAGACCGTCCGCCACCTTCTGCACGGCGGCGGCCGCCGAGCCGAGCGGCACGCGCTCGCTGACCAGCGGCTTGATCGCACCCCGGGCGGCCAGCTCGGTGAGCTGCTCGTGGCAGTGCTGGACCAGCTCGGGGTTCTTGGTGTTGTACAGGCCCCAGTGCAGGCCGAGGATCGAGTAGTTCTTCACCAGGGCGTGGTTCAGGCCCGGGCTGGGGATCGTGCCGCTGGCGAAGCCGACGACGACGATCCGCCCCTCGAAGGCGACGGCCTTGGCGGACTGGGTGTAGGCCTCGCCGCCGACCGGGTCGTAGATCACGTCGGCGCCCCGGCCGCCGGTGGCCTCCTTGACGGCGGCGACGACGTCCTCGGAACGCCGGTCGATCACGACGTCGCAGCCCAGCTCGCGGGCGACGGCCGCCTTCCCGGAGCCGCCGACGACACCGATGACGGTGGCGCCGGCGGCCTTCCCGAGCTGCACGGCCGCGCTGCCGACCCCTCCTGCGGCAGCGTGGACGAGCAGGGTCTCGCCGGCCTCCAGACCGGCCCGGCGGTGCAGACCGAACCAGCCGGTCTGGTAGCCGATGTGCAGGGCGGCGGCCTCGGCGTCGTCGAGGGCGTCCGGCGCGGGCAGCAGGGCGGCGGCGTCCACGACGGCGTACTCGGCGAAGCCGCCGTGGGGCAGCGCCGGGTTGGCGATGACGCGGCGGCCGTCCTCGGTCTCGCCGCAGATCTCCACGCCCGGGGTGAACGGCAGCGGCGGCCTGACCTGGTACTGGCCGCGGCACAGCAGGGCGTCCGGGAAGTTGATGCTGGCCGCCCGTACCTTCAGCAGGACCTGGCCGTCGCCGGGCGTGGGCGGCTCCACGTCCTCGAGCCGCATCACCTCGCCCGGCTCGCCGTTCTCGTGCACTTGCCATGCCTGCATGCGGGGCCTCCACGGGGGACTGCTTCGTCTGACCGGGGTCGGTTCGCATACTAAGCGGTCGCTTGCCCATCAGGGAACAGTCTTCGGGCAATCTCCCGCGCGGAGGCCTCCCGTACGTCAGGCGCCCTTCGGCCGCGCCCGCACATGCATCCGCTCACCCTGCGGCCCGAACAGACTGAGGAACTCCACGGGCCCCTCCCCCGTCGACCCGAACCAGTGCGACACCCGGGTGTCGAACTCGGCGGCCTCCCCCGCCGTGAGCACCACGTCGTGCTCGCCGAGTACCAGACGCAGCCTCCCGGACAGCACGTACAGCCACTCGTAGCCCTCGTGCGTCCGTGGGTCCGGCTCCTGTCGGCGCCGGGGTTCCAGGACCTTGTAGGCCTGGAGGCCGCCGGGCTGGCGGGTGAGCGGCCAGTGGGTGCGGCCGCCCATCACGATCGGCTTCGAGCGCACGCGCGGATCACCGGCCGGCGGGGCGCCGACCAGCTCGTCCAGCGCCACCTGATGAGCGCGCGCGATCGGCAGCAGCAGTTCCAGACTGGGTTTACGCAGGCCCGACTCCAGCCGCGAAAGGGTGCTGACGGAGATGCCGGTGGTCTCGGAGAGCGCCGCCAGGGTCACCTCCCGGTCCTTCCGCATCTGCCGCAGCCGGGGGCCCACGCCCGCGAGTACCTCGTCCGTCGTCATGGTCGTATTGCAGGTTCGGCAAAGTGGTTTGTCAATCCCGCAGTGCCGGGGCGACGCTCGGCAGCGGAGGTGGTCACATGACCGACACATACGCAGTGGTCGTCGTCGGCGGGGGCGCGGCGGGTCTGTCCGCCGCGCTGGTGCTGGGGCGGGCCCGGCAGCGCACGCTGGTGGTCGACGCGGGCGAGCCGCGCAACGCGCCCGCCGCGCACATGCAGGGCTATCTGTCCCGGGACGGCATGCCGCCCGCCGAGTTCCTGGCCGTCGGCCGGGAGGAGATCGCGCGCTACGGCGTGGAGCTGGTGCGGGACCGGGTGGTGGAGGTCGAGAGGGGCGAGGACTTCACCGTGGCGCTGGCCGGTGGCCGGAGCGTGCGGGCCCGGCGCCTGGTCGTCGCCACCGGGCTGAGGGACGAGCTGCCCGAGGTCGCCGGGATCGCCGAGCGGTTCGGCCGGGACGTGCTGCACTGCCCGTTCTGCCACGGCTGGGAGGTGCGCGACCAGCCGTTCGGGGTGCTGGCGACGAGTCCGGCGAGTGTGCACCAGGCGCTGATGGTGTCCCAGTGGTCGAAGGACGTGCGGTTCTTCCTGCACACGGTCGCCGAGGAGGAACTGTCCGACGAGGATCTGCGCCGGCTCGCCGCGGCCGGGGTGGACGTGGTGCCGGGGGAGGTCGCGGAGCTGGTGGTCGAGGACGACCGGCTCACCGGCGTCCGGCTCGCCGGGGGGCCCTCCGGGGGAGGTACGACGCACGCCCGCTCGGTGCTGTTCGTCGCCCCGCGGGCCGTTCCGCAGACCGGCCTGCTGGAGCGGCTCGGCGCCGAGCTGCGCGAGACGCCGTTCGGCGCGTATCCGGTGGTCGACGCGACCGGTCTGACGAGCGTGCCGGGCGTGTGGGCCGCGGGCAACGCGATCGGCTTCGCCGAGCAGGTCGTGCACGCGGCGAGCGGCGGATACCGGGCGGCGTCCGCGATCGTCGGGGACCTGCTGATGTCCGACCTCGACGCGGCCGTCCGGAATCAGAGCTCACCTTGACGCCGTAGGCACTCCGGCACCCGCCGTGCCGGAGTGACGATTGCGACCGGGGTCAGGAGAGGCGCAGATCGATCCAGGGAACCGTCTCTCCCGGAAGCAGGTACCGCTCGGTCTCGACGAACCCGTGTGTGAGAGCGAACCGCAGCCCGTCCTCATTGGAGGACAGGACCACCGTTTCGATCACCTCGGCGCCCCACTTCCGTGCCCGGCCGACCCCGCGCGCATACAGCTCCTCGCCGAATCCCTGCCCTCGGTGAGGAGCAAGCACGCGTGCGATCACCGTTGCCGTGGAGGTGGCGTCCGCCGGGGGACGCACGGTGCTGCAGCCCACGAGTACGTCTCCGAGGTACGCGACTTCCAGGTGATGGCGCTCTGCGCGGTCGCGCACGTCGTCCATCGACAGGAGGTGCGTGGGAATGATCGTGTTGTGGACGTACTGCCAGTCCCTGAGCGCGCCGTCGTCGTCGGGCTGCAGGATGCGAAGATCGGACATCGCAGTAGAAGATCCGAGTGTGCTGCGCATGTCAACATCATCGTGCCGCGCCACCGAAGCGCCGTGGTCGCCGACAGTCCGGGTGTAGAGGCGGCTCCTCCGGTGCACCATGGCTGCATGCTGCTGCACCGGCTGGCCCGAGTGTCCCAGGAGGTCGCCGCCACCTCGGCGCGGTCCCGTAAGACGGCTCTGCTCGCGGAGCTCTTCCGGGACGCCGAGGCCGAGGACGTGCCGATCGTCATCCCGTACCTGGCCGGACGGCTGCCGCAGGGCCGGATCGGCGTCGGGTGGAAGGTGCTGAGCCGCCCGGTCGACCCGGCGGCCGAGCCGGGCCTGACCGTGCGGGAGGTGGACGCCCGGCTGGCGGAGCTCGCCAAGGTGTCCGGCCCCGGCTCCCAGGCGGAACGGACCCGCCTGGTGGGGGAGTTGATGGGCGCGGCCACCGAGGACGAGCAGCGGTTCCTGCTCGGGCTGCTCACCGGCGAGGTCCGGCAGGGCGCACTGGACGCGGTGGCCGTCGAGGGCCTCGCCCAGGCGACCGGGGCGCCCTCCGCCGACGTACGGCGGGCCGTGATGCTCGCGGGCTCCCTCCAGGCCGTGGCCGAGGCGCTGCTCGCGGACGGCCCCGCCTCCCTCGACCGCTTCCGCCTCACCGTCGGCCGCCCGGTGCTGCCGATGCTGGCGCACAGCGCCTCCTCGGTCGCCGAGGCCGTGGACAAGCTCGGCGCCTGCGCGGTGGAGGAGAAGCTGGACGGCATCCGCGTCCAGGTGCACCGCGACGGCGACACCGTACGGCTCTACACCCGCACCCTCGACGACATCACCGACCGCCTGCCCGAAGTGACGGCCGCGGCACTGGAGTTGCGGGGCGAGCGGTTCATCCTGGACGGCGAGGTGATCTCCTTCGACGAGGGTGGGCGCCCCCGCTCGTTCCAGGAGACCGCCGGCCGCGTCGGCTCCCGCACGGACGTGGCGACGGCCGCCCGCGCGGTGCCGGTCTCCCCCGTCTTCTTCGACGCGCTGTCCGTCGACGGCCACGACCTGCTCGATCTGCCCTTCGCCGAGCGGCACGCCGAGCTGTCCCGCCTGGTGCCCGAGCCGATGCGGGTGCGGCGCACGCTGGTGTCCGGCCCCGACGACACGCCCACGGCGGAGGAGTTCCTCGCCGAGACCCTGAAGCGCGGCCACGAGGGCGTCGTCGCCAAGGCGCTCGACGCCCCCTACAGCGCGGGGCGGCGCGGCGCCTCCTGGCTGAAGGTCAAGCCCGTCCACACCCTCGACCTGGTCGTCCTGGCCGCCGAGTGGGGCCACGGCCGCCGCACCGGCAAGCTCTCCAACCTCCACCTCGGCGCCCGCACCGCCGACGGCGGCCTCGCCATGCTCGGCAAGACGTTCAAAGGCATGACCGACGCGATGCTCACCTGGCAGACCGAACGGCTCCAGCAGCTCGCCGTCGACGACAACGGATACGTCGTGTCCGTCCGCCCGGAACTCGTCGTCGAGATCGCCTACGACGGGCTGCAACGCTCCACCCGCTACCCGGCCGGCGTCACACTCCGCTTCGCCCGCGTGATCCGCTACCGCGAGGACAAGCGCCCGGAGGACGCCGACACGGTCGAGACGCTGCTGGCCGCGCACCCGGAGGTGAAGCCGTGAGGCGCAGTGCCGGCCTGCTGCTCTTCCACCCCACGGACCACGGCCTCGAAGTGCTGCTCGGCCACATGGGCGGTCCGTTCTTCGCCCGGCGCGACGCCGGGGCGTGGACCGTGATCAAGGGCGAGTACGAGCCGGACGAGCCCGCTTGGGAGGCCGCCCGCCGGGAGTTCCAGGAGGAACTGGGGCTGCCCCCGCCCGACGGTGCGCCCATCGACCTCGGCGAGGTCCGGCAGACCAACGGCAAGATCGTCAGGGCCTGGGCGGTCGAGGCGGACCTCGACCCGGCGACGATCGCGCCCGGCACCTTCCGGATGGAGTGGCCGCCGAGGTCGGGGAAGCTCCAGGAGTTCCCCGAGCTGGACCGGGTGGCGTGGTTCGGCCTGGACCGGGCCCGCACGGTGATCGTCAAGGCGCAGGCGGCGTTTCTCGACCGCCTGGCGGAGCACTCGCCCTGAGGAGACGCTCCCGCGTTGCGGTCCCCTCCGCCGCGCGGGAAGGTCGAGACACAGCCCGCTCCGAGGGAGGTCAGCCATGCCCATCGCAACGGTGAACCCGGCGAACGGCGAGACGCTCAAGACATACGAGGCCATGGGCGAGGAGGAGATCGAGCGCCGGCTCCAGCTCGCGGAGGCCACGTTCCGCACCTACCGGACGACGACCTTCGACGAGCGCGCCCGGCTGCTGCACCGGGCCGCCGACCTCCTCGAAGAGGACCAGCAGGACATCGCCCGCGTGATGACCACCGAGATGGGCAAACCGATCCAGCAGGCCCGGGCCGAGGCGGCGAAGTGCGCCAAGGCCATGCGCTGGTACGCCGACCGCGCCCCGGAACTGCTCGCCGACGAGGAACCCGCCGACGCCGACGTCAAGGACTCCGGCGCCTCGCGCGCACGGGTCCGCTACCGGCCGCTCGGCCCGGTGCTGGCGGTCATGCCGTGGAACTTCCCGCTGTGGCAGGTGATCCGCTTCGCCGCGCCCGCGCTGATGGCGGGCAACGTGGGCCTGCTCAAGCACGCCTCGAACGTCCCGCAGACCACCCTCTACCTGGAGGACCTCTTCCACCGGGCGGGCTTCACCGAGGGCTGCTTCCAGACCCTGCTGATCGGCTCCGCCGCGGTCGACGAGATCCTGCGCGACGAGCGGGTCAAGGCGGCCACGCTCACCGGCAGCGAGCCGGCGGGCCGCGCGGTCGCCTCCACCGCCGGGGAGATGATCAAGAAGACGGTGCTGGAGCTGGGCGGCAGCGATCCGTTCGTCGTCATGCCCTCCGCCGACCTCGACCGGGCCGCGAAGGTCGCGGTGACCGCGCGGGTGCAGAACACCGGGCAGTCCTGCATCGCCGCGAAGCGGTTCATCGTGCACGCGGACGTCTACGACGCCTTCGCCGAGCGGTTCGCCGAGGGCATGAAGGCGCTGAAGGTCGGCGACCCCCTGTCCGACGACACCGAGGTCGGGCCGCTCTCCAGCGAGCAGGGACTGCGCGACCTGGAGGAACTGGTGGACGACGCGGTGCGCAGTGGAGCGCAGGTGCTGTGCGGTGGCGAACGGCCGGACGGGCCGGGCTGGTACTACACGCCGACGATCCTCGCCGGCATCACCCGCGAGATGCGGATCCACCGGGAGGAGGCGTTCGGGCCGGTCGCGACGCTGTACCGGGCGGCCGACCTGGACGAGGCCGTGCTGATCGCGAACGACTCCCCGTTCGGACTGAGCTCGAACGTCTGGACGCGGGACGAGGAGGAGGTCGACCGCTTTGTACGCGATCTGGAGGCCGGCGGGGTGTTCTTCAACGGCATGACGGCGTCCCACCCGGCGTTCCCGTTCGGCGGTGTGAAGCGGTCCGGGTACGGGCGTGAGCTGTCCGGGCACGGAATCCGGGAGTTCTGCAACATCACCACTGTTTGGCACGGTGCGTGAGTGTTGCGGGGCTACGATCCCGTCTGTGAACCGCGAAGTGACTCTGCCTCTGATCGTCGACGACCGCGGGACCTTGCAGGTGGCCGCGGCGGATGTCAGCAAGCTCTTGCGGACGGTGGGGGGTCGGTGGGTGCGGCTCGTGGAGGGCGGGGAGTCGGGACTGGACGAGGACACCGTTGCCGAGTTGGCCATTGAGCTGGCGAAGCTCGCCGATCGTATTGATGTGGCCTGTATCGCGCACAGCAGTGGGACTGCGACGTAACGCCGGCGAGTGGGGGTGCGTTGTGGCTTGTCGCGCAGTTCCCCGCGCCCCTAGGGGGTGTCCGCAAAGTCCCGCCTGCCCCGCGACGCCCGGCACGCACTCTCGCCGCACCGGGCGAACACCCGAGTACAACCAGTACGCGGGTGCCCGCCCGGCACGCCGAGAGCACGCACCGAACGCCGCGGGGCCCGCCCTCCGGGCGAACGACGCGACTTTGCGGACACCCCCTAGGAGGTCGGCTCCCCCAGCGTCGACCAGAACCTCGCCTCGTAGTTCTGAAGCAGGCGGCCGTACGCGTGGGCTCGTTTCTCGTCGAGGCGGCCGGCGTCCAGCCCCTCCCGCACCGCCGCCGTCGCCAGTCGGTCCAGGTCCGGCGACGGCTCGGCGAAGAAGTCGAAGAAGGCGCAGGCCTCGTCCGTGAAGCCGTACCGTTCGCGCAGCGCGGTGGCGATCGTCGCGCAATAGCCGCCCCAGGCCGAGAAGTTGGCCGTCAGGGCCAGGACCACGTCGGCCGGTGAGGCGTTCAGGGCCAGCCAGGCCACGTACGCGGGGTACGCCTGGCAGCCCGGGAGGGGTTCGTACGAGGCCTCCCGGGCCTCGTCCACGCCGCACGCCCGTGCGAACGCCGTCAGGCGCTCACCCGCCAGCGCCTCACCCTCGGCCAGCATCGTGAAGAAGGCCGCGGCCTTCGGGTCCGTCGCTTCGCTGCGCGCTGCCAGGAATGCGAACGCCCGGCGGTCCGCGGGAATCACCCATGTCTGTTCCAGGGCCAGCGCGGCGAGGGTGGTACGGGGGGCCGTGCCGCGGGCGATCAAAGGGACCAGGGGGTTGGCATGAGGGTCCGGGGCGAGGTTCGCCGTGGTCGTCCGCAGCAGGTCCCGGGCCGGGTGCGTCATCGCGTCCTCCGTCGTCGAGGCATCGGCACGAGCGTGGCACGGCGTCCCCGGTACGGACTAGTCCGGCGCGAAGTCGCCGTACCGGCGGGAGATCGTGGGTGGACCACCCCTTGAGGTGAGCCACCTTCTGACCGGGGGGCGAAGGCCTTCCGGGAGGCGAGAGCGGGGACGGTTCATGGCGACGTTGTGCAGACCCTCGGTGTCCGTTCCAGAACACGTGATCACGATGGAGGAGACGCTGGAGCTGGCGCGTGAGCGCCACGCCGGCCACCCTCGACTGCCGCTGGCCCTCCGGCTGATCGAGAACACCGGTGTGCGCACCCGGCACATCGTGCAGCCCATCGAGGAGACCTTGAAGCATCCCGGGTTCGAGGACCGCAACAAGCTCTACGAGGCCGAGGCCAAGGCGCGGGTGCCCGCGGTCGTCCAGCGGGCGCTGGACGACGCGGAGCTGCTCACCACCGAAGTGGACCTGATCGTCTACGTGTCGTGCACGGGCTTCATGATGCCCTCGCTCACAGCCTGGCTGATCAACGAGATGGGCTTCGGCTCGACCACCCGGCAGCTGCCGATAGCCCAGCTGGGCTGTGCGGGCGGCGGCGCGGCGATCAACCGGGCCCACGACTTCTGCACGGCCTACCCCGAGGCCAACGCGCTGATCGTGGCCTGCGAGTTCTGCTCGCTGTGCTACCAGCCGACCGACATCGGTGTCGGCTCACTGCTGTCGAACGGTCTGTTCGGTGACGGCATCGCCGCCGCCGTGGTCCGCGGCCGGGGCGGCGAGGGCGTCCGGCTGGAGCGCAACGGCTCGTACCTGATCCCCAAGACCGAAGAGTGGATCATGTACGACGTGCGGGCGACCGGCTTCCACTTCCTGCTGGACAAGCGGGTCCCGGCCACGATGGAGCCGCTCGCGCCGGTGCTGAAAGACCTGGCCGGTGACCACGGCTGGGACGCCTCCGACCTGGACTTCTACATCGTCCACGCGGGCGGCCCGCGCATTCTCGACGACCTCAGCACCTTCCTGCGGGTCGACCCGTACGCCTTCCGGTTCAGCCGGGCCACGCTCACCGAGTACGGCAACATCGCCAGCGTCGTCGTCCTGGACGCGCTGCGCCGGCTGTTCGACGAGGGCGGCGCCGGACACCGGGCGCGCGGGCTGCTCGCCGGGTTCGGACCCGGTATCACCGCCGAGATGACCCTGGGCCGCTGGCACAGGGCGGACGAGACGACGTGAGATGAGCGAAGAGACGGTCAGCGCAATCCTGCCCCCGGTCCGGGACCGGCCCGCGCCCGACCTGTCCGGCGGCGAGGACCGGGCCTGGCTGGTCACCCGGCTGCGTCGCAGCGTCGCCGGCGCGTTCACGGTGCGCGGGGTGGAGCGGGTGCGCGAGCGGTCCCGCCACATGCTGACGGAACTGGTCGACGAGGTGCTCCAGGACGGCCCGCCCGCCGACCTGACCGAGGCCGTGCTCAGCCCGTTCCCCACCGCGGTGATCTGCGAGCTGATGGGCATCCCCGCCGCCGACCGGCAGGGCATGCACGCCTGGACCCGGCGGATCCTGTCCCCCTCGCACGGCGCCGAGGCCGGCGAGAAGGCCGGGAAGGAGCTGGGCGCCTACTTCTCCGACCTGATCGGGCTGCGCGGGGGAGGTGGCGGCGAGGACGTCGTCTCCCTGCTCGGCGCCGCTGTGGGCCGCGGGGAGGTCACCCTGGACGAGGCGGTCGGACTCGCGGTCCTCCTCCAGATCGGCTGCGAGGCGGCCGCCGGCGACAGCGGCCGGCTGGTCCACGTCCTGCTGACCCGGCCCGAGCTCGCCGAACGGCTGCGCGCCGAACCGGAGATCCGGCCCCGGGCCGTCGAGGAACTGCTGCGTGGGCTCCCCCACCGCCACGCGGTCGGCCTGTCCCGGATCACCCTGGAGGACGGGGAGATCAGGGGCCCGGCCGCGAACCCCGACCCGAACCCGCACGTCTCCTTCGGCTTCGGGCCGCACTGCTGCCCCGGCGGCATGCTGGCCCGGCTGGAGTCGGAACTGCTGGTCGACGCGCTCCTCGACGGCGTACCGGGCCTGCGGCTCGCCGTTCCCGCCGAGGAGGTGCCCTTCAGGAACGGCACGCCGACCGACGGGCCCGAGGCCCTGCCCGTGACGTGGTGACCCGGCGATGACGGCGACGGAAGGGCTGCTCGTCCCCCCGGGGCACGGCCGGGTGCTGTCGGCCCCCGCCCAGCACGTCACCTTCAAGGTGACCGGCACGCACTCCCGCTCGGCCTCCACCTTCGAGGTGGTCGTGCCCCCGGGCTTCGACGTCGGTGCCCATGTGCACACCCGCAGCGAGGAGTTGTTCTACGTCCTGGAGGGCGAGCTGGACGTCCTCGCCTTCGAGCCGCGTGTCCGTACTCCCGACAACTGGCAGCAGTGGGAGTCACGTTCGGGCAGCCGGGTGGTACGGGCGACACCGGGAACGGTGATCGTCGTACCGCCGGGTTGCCCGCACGCGTTCGCGAACCCGGCGGACGAGCCCGCGAAGGTTTTCTTCCAGGCCAGTCCGCCGCCGGATCACGAGCGGTACTTCGAGGAACTGCTGGAGATCCTCGGCGCCGGGGGCCCGCCGGACCACGCGGCGATCGAGGAGCTACGGGCGCGGTACGACATCGAGCAGCTGACCCCGCTCAGGCACCGTTAGCGGATGGGCACGCCGGCGAGGGTCCGGGCGATGACCAGCCGCTGGATCTCGCTGGTGCCCTCGAAGATGGTGTAGATGGCGGCGTCCCGGTGCATCCGCTCGACGGGGTACTCGCGGGTGTAGCCGTTGCCGCCGAGGATCTGGATCGCCTGGGCGGTGACCTTCTTGGCCGTCTCGCTCGCGAACAGCTTGGACATCGAACCCTCGGCCGCCGTGAACGGCTTGCCGTTGATCGCCATCCAGGACGCGCGCCACACCAGCAGCCGGGCCGCGTCGATGGACGTCCGCATGTCCGCGAGCTGGAAGGCGACACCCTGGTTGTCGATGATCGGACGCCCGAACTGCTCCCGGGTCTTCGCGTAGTCGAGGGCGACCTCGTAGGCGGCCCGGGCGGTGCCGACCGCCATGGCGCCGACCGCCGGGCGTGAGGCCTCGAACGTGGCCATCGCCGCGTTCTTCACGCGCTCACCGCCCTGCTTGGCCTTCTCCCGCGCGCGGGAGAGCCGCTCGTCCAGCTTCTCCTTGCCGCCGAGCAGGCAGGAGCCGGGGACGCGCACGTTGTCGAGGATGACCTCGGCGGTGTGGGAGGCGCGGATGCCGTGCTTCTTGAACTTCTGGCCCTGGGACAGGCCGGGCGTGTTCGGCGGGACGATGAAGGACGCGTGTCCCTTGGAGCCGAGCTCGGGGTCGACGACCGCGACGACGACGTGGACGTTGGCGATGCCGCCGTTGGTCGCCCAGGTCTTGGTGCCGTTGAGCACCCATTCGTCCTTGGCCTCGTCGTACACGGCCCGGGTGCGCATGGAGGCCACGTCGGAACCGGCGTCGGGCTCGGAGGAGCAGAACGCGGCGACCTTGACGTCGTTGGCGTCGCCGTACATCTGGGGGATCCAGGTGCCGATCTGCTCCTCGGTGCCGTTGGCGAGGACGCCGACGGCGGCGAGGCCGGTGCCGACGATGGACAGGGCTATGCCCGCGTCGCCCCAGAACAGCTCCTCCATCGCCATGGGGATGCCGAGGCCCGTCGAGTCGAAGTACTGCTGGGCGTAGAAGTCCAGGGAGTAGATGCCGACCTTGGCGGCCTCCTGGATGACCGGCCAGGGAGTCTCCTCACGCTCGTCCCATTCGGCGGCCGCGGGGCGGATCACATCGGCGGCGAAGCCGTGCAGCCAGTCCCGGACCTCCTTCTGTTCGTCGTTGAGCTCCATGGTGAACTCGGCCATCTCGTCCCCTCCAGCGGTACACATGCATGTTACTTGCGGTAACACCAGTCTGTTACCGACGGGTAGTCGAAGTCAACTCCTACCGACCGGTCGGCACCCGTTCGGTGTCCTGGGCACGCTTCAGTGTTAGTTTGCGCAGGCGTCATGGAAACAGCACGGGTGGGGAGAGACCATGGACACCACGCAGCGGACCGATCAGCAACGGTCCGCCGACCGCCGCCGGCGTGAGCTGCTGGAGGCCGCCGACCGAGTGGTGCTGCGCGACGGCCCGCAGGCCTCGATGAACGCGATCGCGGCGGAAGCCGGTATCACCAAGCCGATTCTCTACCGGCACTTCGGCGACAAGGGCGGACTTTACGCGGCCCTTGCCATGCGGCACACGGACGCGCTGCTGGACTCGCTGCGGGCGGCGCTGGACGCGCCGGCGGACCGACGGGAGCGGGTCGAGGCGACGTTGGACACGTACCTCGCGGCGATCGAGGCGCGGCCCCAGGTGTACCGGTTCCTGATGCATCCGGCGGAGGGGAGCCAGCCGGGGGATCAGGGGTTCGATGTCGGCAAGCACAGTGCGCCGTTGCTGCGGCGGATGGGCGAGGAGCTGGCACAGGTCATCGAGGAGCGGCTGGATCTCGGGCCGGGCGGGCAGCAGCTGGCGCGGGTCTGGGGGCACGGGATCGTCGGCATGATGCATGCGGCCGGGGACTGGTGGCTGGGGGAACGGCCGT
Organism: Streptomyces sp. NPDC093598; assembly: GCF_044764825.1. Taxonomy (NCBI): domain Bacteria; kingdom Bacillati; phylum Actinomycetota; class Actinomycetes; order Kitasatosporales; family Streptomycetaceae; genus Streptomyces; species Streptomyces sp. NPDC093598. Next base: position 171,189 of record NZ_JBIWIV010000007.1, read on the forward strand.
GTTCCCGTGCGGAGTTGGTGCGGAGTCTTGCCGATCTGTTGTGGGGTCGGCTTGCGGCTGCGGGGGATCGGGTGGGAGGTCCCGGGTTCTGACCGTCGTGTGTCGCGTGCGGACCGGTGGGGGCTGGTCGCGCCCACGCGGCGGAGCCGCACATCGAACACAGCCCCGCGCCCCTGGACGCCTCACCGCACCCCACGCCAAGAGGCCCGGGCCACCTGCCGCATCAGTCTGCGATGGCGCCAGCCCTTGAGGTGGTCCGCGTAGACGCGGCCCGCCAGGTGGTCGCACTCGTGTTGCAGGCAGCGGGCGAAGAAGCCCGTGCCGTGGACGGTGATCGGGTCCCCGGTCACCGTGAAGCCCTCCACCACCGCGTGGTCGTGGCGTTCCGTGCCCGCCTCCAGGCCCGGCAGGGACAGGCAGCCCTCCGGGCCCCGGACGACCACACCGTCCTTTTCGGTCAGGCGGGGGTTGATCACATGGCCCACATGGCGGACGTCCTCGTCGTCCGGGCAGTCGTAGACGAAGACCCGCAGCGGCACGCCGACCTGGTTGGCGGCGAGACCGACGCCCTGGGCGGCGTACATGGTCGCGAACAAGTCCTCGACGAGTCGGGCCAGTTCGGGTCCGAAGTCGGTGACCTCCGCGCAGGGTGCGTGCAGGAGCGGGTCGCCGTGCAGGGTGAGGGGTCTCACGCGGCCGTGGGCGCCTGGGATGGAGCTGTGTCGCATGGCGGCAAGAGTAAGGTCCTGTCGGTCCGCGCCTCCCACACGAGTTCGCCACAGTGCCGCGGTTCGGGAGTGCGAATGGATCTCGATAGGCTGAGGTCCACACCACGTGGCCGTCAGGCTTCAAGGCGCGGCGCGTACGCAAGGAGGATCGAGAACTGATGGCAGGCAACTCGGACCCGCTCTCGCCGCGGGCCAAGCTGGCCGTGACCGCGGGCAAGGCGGTCGCGGCGGCATCGCGCGCCGCAGGGCGCGGCAGCGGTTCGGTGATCGGCGGCCGGGTCGCGCTCAAACTCGACCCCGACCTCCTCGCCCGGCTCGCCCAGAACCTGGACGTGATCCTGGTCTCCGCGACGAACGGCAAGACCACCACCACCCGGCTCATCGCCGAGGCGCTGCGCGCGGCGGGACCGGTCGTCTCCAACGCGCTCGGCGCCAACATGCCGGCCGGCATCACCTCGGCCCTCGCCGGCAGCTCGGACGCCCGCTACGGCGTCATCGAGGTCGACGAGAAGTACCTCGCCGGCGTCGCCCGGGACACCGCCCCGAAGTGCATCGCCCTGCTCAACCTCTCGCGCGACCAGCTCGACCGGGCCGCCGAGACCCGCATGCTCGCCGAGAACTGGCGGGAGGGACTCGCGGGTTCCAAGGCCGTGGTCGTGGCCAACTGCGACGACCCGCTGGTGGTGTGGGCGGCGTCGTCCTCCCCCAACGTGATCTGGGTGGCCGCCGGGCAGATGTGGAAGGACGATGCCTGGTCCTGCCCGTCGTGCGGTGGCGTCATGCAGCGCCCGGGCGACGACTGGTTCTGCGGCGAGTGCGGCTTCCGCCGTCCGACGCCGAGCTGGGCGCTCTCCGGCGACCACGTGCTCGACCCGCACGGCTCGGCCTGGCCGATCCACCTCCAGCTGCCCGGCCGCGCCAACAAGGCCAACGCCGCCTCCTCGGCCGCCGTCGCCGCCGTGTTCGGGGTGCCGCCGCAGGTCGCGCTGGAGCGCATGTACCAGGTGCAGGCGGTGGCCGGGCGGTACGACGTCGTCCAGTTCCAGGGCCGTGACCTGCGGCTGCTGCTCGCGAAGAACCCCGCCGGCTGGCTCGAGACGTTCTCCCTGATCGACCCGCCGCCCACCCCGGTCATCCTGTCGGTGAACGCGCGCTCCGCCGACGGCACCGACACCTCCTGGCTGTGGGACGTCGACTACTCGCGCCTGACCGGCCACCCGATCTGCGTCGTCGGCGACCGGCGACTGGACCTGGCGGTGCGCCTGGAGGTCGCCGACCAGCACTTCCAGGTCTACGAGAACCTCGACCAGGCCGTGGCCGCGTGCCCGCCGGGCCGGATCGAGGTCATCGCCAACTACACGGCGTTCCAGGACCTGCGCCGCCGCGTCGGCAACTGAGCACGAGACGTCAGGGGACTTTTGTGAGCGACAACCAACTGCGCATCGTCTGGATCTATCCCGACCTGCTCAGCACCTACGGCGACCAGGGCAACGTCCTCGTCGTCGAGCGCCGCGCCCAGCAGCGCGGCCTGGACGTGGCCCGGCTGGACGTGCGCAGCGACCAGCCGATCCCGACCTCGGGCGACATCTACCTGATCGGCGGCGGCGAGGACCGGCCGCAGCGGCTCGCCGCCGAGCGGCTGCGCCGGGACGGCGGACTGACCCGGGCCGTGGAGAACGGCGCCATCGTGTTCTCCGTGTGCGCCGGCTACCAGATCCTCGGCCACGAGTTCATCAACGACCTCGGCCAGCGCGAGCCCGGTCTCGGGCTGCTGGACGTGGTGTCGGTGCGCGGCGAGGGCGCGCGGTGCGTCGGTGACGTGCTGGGCGACGTCGACCAGCGTCTGGGCCTGCCCCCGCTGACCGGCTTCGAGAACCACCAGGGCGTCACCCACCTCGGCCCCACCGCCCGCCCGCTCGCCCGGGTGCGCTTCGGCAACGGCAACGGCACGGGCGACGGCACGGAGGGCGCGTACAACGACACCGTCTTCGGCACGTACATGCACGGGCCGGTGCTCGCACGCAACCCGCTGATCGCGGACCTGCTGCTGAAGCTGGCCCTCGACGTCAACGCGCTGCCGCCGACCGACGACCGCTGGTACGAGGCGCTCCGCAACGAGCGCATCGCCGCTGCGCAGCAGCCTGCGTGAACACTGCTGCTCAGCGGCCCGCGTGAGGGAGGCGTCAACCTGCTGGTCAACAGCCCGTCTGACGGCACATCCGCACAGGTGAGCGGGGTCGTCCAGCAGGCGGACGCGTGCTTCGGTCCGGCCCCTCGATGCCGCTAGGGTGGCGGGGATTCGAGCCGGACAACGTGGTCCGGTCCCCGGCCCACGTTGAGAAGGTATTCGGGCTATGCGCATTGGTGTCCTCACGTCCGGCGGCGACTGCCCCGGCCTGAACGCCGTCATCCGGTCCGTCGTGCACCGCGCCGTCGTCGACCACGGCGACGAGGTCATCGGCTTCCGGGACGGCTGGAAGGGCCTCCTGGAGTGCGACTACCTCAAGCTCGACCTCGACGCCGTGGGCGGCATCCTCGCCCGCGGCGGCACGATTCTCGGGTCCTCCCGGGTCCAGCCCTCCCATCTGCGGGACGGTGTGGAGCGGGCCAAGGGCCATGTCGAGGAGCTCGGCCTCGACGCGATCATCCCCATCGGCGGCGAGGGCACGCTCAAGGCCGCCCGGCTGATGTCGGACAGCGGCCTGCCCATCGTGGGCGTGCCGAAGACCATCGACAACGACATCGCGGTCACGGACGTCACGTTCGGCTTCGACACGGCCGTGGGTGTGGCGACCGAGGCCCTGGACCGGCTGAAGACCACCGCCGAGTCCCACCAGCGCGTGCTGGTGGTCGAGGTCATGGGCCGGCACACCGGCTGGATCGCGCTGCACTCCGGCATGGCGGCCGGTGCGCACGCCATCGTCGTCCCCGAGCGGCCCTTCGACGTCGACGAGCTGACCCGCAAGGTGGGTGAGCGGTTCGAGGCGGGCAAGCGCTTCGCGATCGTCGTGGCGGCGGAAGGGGCGAAGCCGAAGCCGGGAACCATGGAGTTCGACGAAGGCGGCAAGGACATCTACGGGCACGAGCGGTTCGCCGGGATCGCCCGGCAGCTGTCCGTGGAGCTGGAGGGGCGGCTGGGGAAGGAAGCCCGGCCGGTGATCCTCGGGCACGTGCAGCGCGGCGGTACGCCGACCGCCTATGACCGGGTGCTGGCCACGCGGTTCGGGTGGCATGCGGTGGAGGCCGTGCACCGCGGTGAGTTCGGGCAGATGACCGCGCTGCGCGGCACCGACATAGTGATGGTGCCGCTCGCCGAGGCCGTGAAGACGCTGAAGACCGTGCCGGAGGACCGGTACGACGAGGCGGAGTGTGTGCTCTGAGATCGAGCTGATCCGCGCCTGACTGCGCCCCCGGTCACAACCGTGGCCGGGGGCGGTTCTACTCTTGTGGGCGGACAGATGGCTGCACACCCCCACGAAACAGGAGCCGGCGGAATGGATCACAGCGGGCACGGCATGACCATGGATCTGCCGCCGTTCACGCTGGGACGAGGGCTGGAGTGGTCGGCGGACCCGTTCTTCCTCGTCGCCTGCCTGGCCGGGCTGGCCCTGTACGGGTGGGGTGTCGTGCGGCTCGTCCGGCGCGGGGACAAGTGGCCCGTGGGGCGGACGGTCGCCTACGTCCTGGGCGTGCTGAGCATCATGCTCATGATGTGCACCCAGCTGAACGACTACGGCATGGTCATGTTCAGTGTGCACATGGTGCAGCACATGGTCATCAGCATGGTGTCGCCCATCCTCATCCTGCTCGGGGCGCCGATCACACTGGCGCTGCGGGCGCTGCCGACCGCGGGGCGTGGCCGCAAGGGCCCGCGTGAGCTGCTGCTGATGTTCCTGCACAGCCGGTACATGCGGATCGTCACGCACCCGGCGTTCACCATCCCGCTGTTCATCGCGAGCCTGTACGGGCTGTACTTCACGCCGCTCTTCGACACCCTGATGGGCTCCAAGGCCGGTCACATCGCGATGATGGTGCACTTCCTCGCCGTCGGCCTGGTGTTCTTCTGGCCGATCATGGGCGTGGACCCGGGCCCGCACCGCCCGGGCTACCTGATGCGGATGCTGGAGCTGTTCGCGGGCATGCCGTTCCACGCGTTCTTCGGGATCGCGCTGATGATGGCGTCCGAGCCGATGGTCGAGACGTTCAAGAACCCGCCCGGCTCGCTCGGCATCGAGGCGCTCTCGGATCAGAACGCGGCGGGCGGCATCGCCTGGGCGTTCAGCGAGATCCCCTCCGTGCTGGTGCTGGTCGCCCTGCTGTTCCAGTGGTACGCCTCGGACCAGCGGCAGGCCAGGCGCGAGGACCGGGCCGCCGACCGCGACGGGGACAAGGAACTGGAGGCGTACAACGCCTATCTGGCCTCGCTGAACACGCAGGGGCGCTGAACACCGCTCGTGTACGGGCCGTGCGCGCCGGGCGTCCGCCGGGCACCATAAAGGGACCGAACCATGAGGAGGGTGTTGCGATGCCCGGTTCCACGAACGGTTCCAACTCGACGAAGACCATGGGAGCGCTCACGCTGGGCGGGCTGGTCGTGGTGACGGCCTACACGGTGGCGCTCGGGAGCAATGGCTGGCTGTGGTTCGGCTGGGTCGTCCTGGGGCTGATCACCCTGGGACTGGTGGTCACCACGCGCAGCACCTGACGGCTCACTCCCGGGTCAGCCGGCCGGCCGGGTGCACACCCGGCTGGTACTTCGGGAGCCGGACGGTGATCTTCATGCCGGCGCCCACGGCGGTCTCGATGACGAGCCCGTGGTCGTCGCCGTAGACCTGGCGGAGCCGGTCGTCGACGTTGGAGAGGCCGATGCCGCCCGAGGGGCTGACCTCGCGGGCGAGGATGCGGCGCAACAGGCCGGGGTCCATGCCGGCGCCGTCGTCCTCGATGACGACGAGGGCCTCGGCACCGGCGTCCTGGGCGGTGATCTGGATGTGGCACTTGCCGGAGGGCACGGCCTTGCCCTCCAGACCGTGCTTGACGGCGTTCTCGACGAGCGGCTGCAGGCACAGGAACGGCAGGGTCACCGGCAGCACTTCCGGGGCTATCTGGAGGGTGACGGAGAGGCGGTCGCCGAAGCGTGCCCGCACCAGCGCCAGGTAGTGGTCGATGGCGTGCAGTTCCTCGGCGAGGGTGGTGAAGTCGCCGTGCCGGCGGAACGAGTAGCGGGTGAAGTCGGCGAACTCCAGGAGCAGCTCGCGGGCGCGCTCGGGGTCGGTGCGGACGAACGAGGCGATCACCGCGAGCGAGTTGAAGATGAAGTGCGGGGAGATCTGGGCCCGCAGGGCCTTGATCTCGGCCTCGATGAGGCGGGTGCGGGACTGGTCGAGATCGGCCAGTTCCAGCTGGACCGAGACCCAGCGGGCGACCTCGCCGGCGGCGCGGACGAGCACCGCCGACTCGCGGGGCGCGCAGGCGACGAGGGCGCCGTGCACCCGGTCGTCGACGGTGAGCGGGGCGACGACCGCCCAGCGCACCGAGCAGTCGAGGCTGTCGCAGGTGAGCCGGAAGGCCTCGCCGCGGCCGGTCTCCAGGGGGCCCGCGAGGCGTTCCATGATCTCGGTGCGGTGGTGGGCGCCGTCGCCGTCCCAGACCAGTACCTGCCCCTGGTCGGTGAGGCAGAGGGCGTCCGTGCCGAGCAGGGAGCGCAGTTTGCGGGCGGACTTGCGGGCGGTCTCCTCCGTCAGGCCGGACCGCAGCGGGGGCGCGGCGAGGGACGCGGTGTGCAGGGTCTCGAAGGTGGCGTGCTCGACGGGGGTGCCGAGGCCGGCGAGGCTCTTGGCCCGTGCGGTGCGCCGGCCGAGCCATACCCCCAGGGCGAGCACCGGGAGCACGGCCACGCACAGGCCCGCCAGGAATCCGCTCATGCCGTCACCTCCGTGCGCAGTTCCTCGGGCAGGTGGAACCGGGCCAGGACCGCCGCCGTGCCGGGCGGGACCCGGCCGGGGGTGGCCAAGGACACCAGGATCATGGTGAGGAAGCCCAGCGGCACCGACCACAGCGCGGGCCACGCCAGCAGGGCGTGCAGGGCGGCTCCCTCGCCCGGGTAGCCCGCCATGGTCGCGGCGACGGCGAGCAGGGCGGAGCCGCCGCCGACCAGCATCCCGGCGGCGGCTCCCGGCGGGGTCAGCCGACGCCACCAGATGCCGAGGACGAGCAGCGGGCAGAACGAGGACGCCGACACGGCGAAGGCGAGCCCGACGGCGTCGGCGACCGGCAGCCCACCGACCAGGACGCTCGCCGCGAGGGGCACGGCCATGGCGAGGACCGTCCCGAGCCGGAAGTGCCGTACGCCCCGGGACGGCAGCACGTCCTGGGTGAGGACACCCGCGACCGCCATGGTCAGGCCCGAGGCCGTGGACAGGAACGCGGCGAAGGCGCCCCCGGCGACCAGCGCGCCCAGCAGATCGCCGCCCACTCCCCCGATCATGCGGTCGGGCAGCAGCAGGACGGCGGCGTCCGGGTCGCCGGTGAGGGTGAGTTCGGGGGCGTAGAGGCGGCCGAGCGCGCCGTAGAGGGGTGGCAGGAGGTAGAAGGCGCCGATCAGGCCGAGGACCGCGACGGTGGTGCGGCGGGCGGCGACGCCGTGCGGGCTGGTGTAGAAGCGGACCACGACGTGCGGCAGGCCCATGGTGCCGAGGAACGTGGCGAGGATCAGCCCGTACGTGGCGTAGAGCGGGCGTTCCTCGCGGCTCTCGGCCTGTGACGGGGACAGGTCGCCGCCGCCGCTGCGCTCGGCCCGGGGGACGGGGGCGCCCGCGGCGAAGGTGAGGCGGGTGCCGCGTTCGATGTGGTGGGTACCGGCGGGGAGGTCGAGCCGTGTGTCGGTGTGCGCGCGGCCGTCGACGGTGCCGGTCACCGTGACGGTCAGCGGGCGTTCCAGCTTCAGGTCGATGCTGTCGTCGACGCGGACGGCGCGCTGCTCACGGAAGGTGGCCGGTTCGTCGAAGGCGTGCCGGGGGGCGCCGTCGCTCTGCCAGGTGAGGACCAGGAAGAGGGCGGGGACGAGCAGGGCGGTGAGCTTCAGCCAGTACTGGAAGGCCTGCACGAAGGTGATGCTGCGCATGCCTCCGGCGGCGACGATGGCGGTGACGACGACGGCGACGATCACTCCGCCGAGCCAGTCGGGCGCCCCGGTCAGCACGGTCAGGGTAAGCCCGGCGCCCTGGAGCTGGGGCAGCAGGTACAGCCAGCCGACGCCGACGACGAACGCACCGGCCAGCCGCCGCACGGCCTGGGAGGCGAGGCGGGCTTCGGCGAAGTCGGGGAGGGTGTAGGCGCCGGAGCGGCGCAGCGGGGCGGCGACGAAGAGCAGCAGGACCAGATAGCCGGCGGTGTAGCCGACCGGGTACCAGAGCATGTCGGGGCCCTGGACCAGGACGAGGCCCGCTATGCCCAGGAAGGAGGCGGCGGAGAGGTACTCCCCGCTGATGGCGGCGGCGTTGAGGCGGGGGCCGACGGTCCGGGAGGCGACGTAGAAGTCGGAGGTGGTGCGCGAGATGCGCAGGCCGAAGGCGCCGACGAGGATCGTCGTGACGACGACCAGGGCGACGGCGGGGATGGCGTAGCTGGAGTTCATCGGTGGGGCTTCAGCGGTCTTCGACGAGGCGTACGAAGTCGCGCTCGTTGCGCTCGGCGCGGCGGACGTACCAGCGGGCGAGCAGGACCAGGGGGGCGTAGAGGCCGAAGCCGAGGACGGCCCATTCCAGGCGGCGGGCGTCGGGCATCGCCGCGAACAGCAGCGGGAGCGGGCCGATGAGCAGGCCGAGGACGGCGAAGACGGTGAGGGCGGCGCGCAGTTGGGTGCGCATCAGGGAGCGGACGTAGGTGTGGCCGAGGGTGGTCTGCTCGTCGATCTCGGTGCGCGGGCGGTAGTAGCCGGATGAGGTCCGGCGCGTCAGGCGGGGCGGGCCGGTGACGACGACGCGGCGTTCGGTGTGGTCCTGGGGCACCGTCACGGCCTCCTCATGAGCAGGTCGCGCAGTTCGCGCGTGTGGCGCCGGCTGACCTGGAGCTCCTCGGAGCCGACGAGGACGCTGACGGTGCCCGCGTCGAGGCGCAGTTCGCCGATGTGGCGCAGGGCGACGAGGTGGCGGCGGTGGATGCGGACGAAGCCGCGGGTGCGCCAGCGCTCCTCCAGGGTGGACAGCGGTATGCGCACCAGGTGACTGCCCTTGTCGGTGTGCAGACGGGCGTAGTCGCCCTGGGCCTCGACGTGGGTGATGTCGTCGACGGCGACGAAGCGGGTCACCCCGCCGAGTTCGACGGGTATGTGGTCCGGGTCGGGTTCGTGCACGGGGATGCGCGGGGCGGCGCCGCGCAGCTCGGCGGCCCTGCGGACGGCCTCCGCGAGCCGCTCCTTGCGGACGGGCTTGAGGACGTAGTCGACGGCCTTGAGGTCGAAGGCCTGCACGGCGAAGTCCTCGTGGGCGGTGACGAACACGACGAGCGGTGGCCTGGCGAAGCCGGTGAGCAGCCGGGCGAGGTCGAGGCCGTCGAGGCCGGGCATCTGGATGTCGAGGAAGACGACGTCGATGGCCTCGGGCCCGCCCGGGCCGGACTCCAGGGCGCGGTTCATGCGGCGCAGCGCCTCGGTGGCGTCGCCGGCGCCCTCCGCGCTGCCGATGCGGGGGTCGGCGTGCAGGAGGTAGAGCAGCTCCTCCAGGGAAGGGCGTTCGTCGTCGACAGCCAGGGCACGCAGCATGAACGTGGAGTGTAGGGGCGATCCCCGCTGTTCGGACACGTGGATACAGTGCCCGCATGAACAGCAGGTCGTCCACGCCGTTCGACGAACTCGACCGGAAGATCATCACGGCGTTGATGGCGAACGCCAGGACGTCGTTCGCCGAGATCGGCACGGCGATCGGACTGTCGGCCACGGCGGTCAAGCGGCGGGTCGACCGGCTGCGCGAGACGGGCGTCATCACCGGGTTCTCGGCGACGGTGAAGCCGTCGGCGCTGGGCTGGCGTACGGAGGCCTATGTCGAGGTGTACTGCGAGGGCGCCGCACCGCCGCGGCGGCTGGCCGAGGTCGTGCGCGACTACCCGGAGATCGCCGCGGCGATGACCGTGACCGGCGGCGCGGACGCGTTGCTGCATGTGCGGGCGCGGGACGTGGAGCACTTCGAGGAGGTCCTGGAGCGGATCCGGCAGGAGCCGTTCATCAGGAAGACGATCAGCGTGATGGTGCTGTCCCACCTGCTCCCGGAGAGCCCGGAGGCGGGGGCCAGCCAGCCGGCGCCGCAGGAGCCTCCGGGGCGCGCAGCAGACCTGCGCTGAGCGGTCACAAGACGCAGCGTTCCTGCGCGAACACGCAACCTTTGATTCTTGTCGGGCACCTCCGTCGGTTCCTACCGTTGTGTCAACCCCCAGTCACACACCGTGAGGAAGCGGAGGGACCCCTCTGTGCCCGACTCCCGTGTGCCGCGCCGGCGGCGCTACCTCGTCTGCGAACCCAGACACTTCGCCGTGCAGTACGCGATCAACCCGTGGATGCATCCCGACGAACCCGTCGACGTCATCCGCGCCCTGGACCAGTGGCAGGCGCTGGTCGACGCCTACCGTGCCCACGGCCATACCGTGGACAGTGTGAAACCCGTTCCCGGTCTGCCCGACATGGTCTTCGCCGCGAACGCGGCGGTCGTGGTCGGCGGCCGCGTCTTCGGCTCCCTCTTCCACGCGCCCGAACGCCGTCCCGAGTCCGTGCCCTACGAGGCGTGGTTCAAGACGGAGGGCTTCGAGGTGTACCACCCCGAGTCGGTGTGCGAGGGCGAGGGCGACCTGGTGCCGGCCGGCCGCTGGATCCTGGCCGGGACGGGTTTCCGTACGACCCGGGAGGCCCACAGCGAGGTGCAGGAGTACTTCGGGACGCCGGTGATCAGCCTGACGCTGGTGGATCCGTACTTCTACCACCTCGACACGGCGCTGTTCGTCCTCGACGAGGGGCACGACGGGAACATCGCCTACTACCCCGAGGCGTTCTCGCCGGGCAGCCGCGAGGTGCTGGCCCGGCTGTACCCGGACGCGGTGCTCGCCACCCGTGAGGACGCGATGGCGTTCGGGCTCAACTCCGTCTCCGACGGGCGCCACGTGTTCATCTCACCGGGGGCGACGGGCCTGGCCGAGCAGTTGGCCGGCCGTGGCTACGTCCCCGTCCCCGTCGACCTGTCCGAGTTCCAGAAGGCCGGTGGCGGCATCAAGTGCTGCACCCAGGAGATCCGGGAGACCCGCTCATGACCGCACCCGTCCGCACCGAGGACCCGCAGGAGAGCCGTGGCTCGCGGGAGACCCGTGGCTCGCAGGAGCTGATCCGCGCGGAGGAGCCGGTCCTCGCGCACAACTACCACCCGCTGCCGGTGGTCGTGGCCCGGGCCGAGGGCACCTGGGTGGAGGACGTGGAGGGGCAGCGCTACCTCGACATGCTGGCCGGCTACTCGGCCCTCAACTTCGGCCACCGGCACCCGGCGCTGATCGAGGCGGCCCATCGGCAGCTCGACCGGCTGACCCTCACCTCACGCGCCTTCCACAACGACCGGCTCGCCGAGTTCGCGGAGCGGCTGGCCGCGCTGACCGGCATGGACATGGTGCTGCCCATGAACACCGGTGCGGAGGCGGTGGAGAGCGGGGTGAAGGTGGCCCGCAAGTGGGCCTACGACGTCAAGGGCGTACCGGACGGCCGGGCGACGATCGTGGTCGCGGCGGACAACTTCCACGGCCGTACGACGACGATCGTCAGCTTCTCCACGGACGCGACGGCCCGGGCGGGCTTCGGGCCCTTCACCCCGGGTTTCCGGGTGGTGCCGTACAACGACCTGGCCGCGATGGAGGCGGCGGTCGACGAGACGACCGCGGCGGTGCTGATCGAGCCGATCCAGGGCGAGGCGGGGGTGATCATCCCGGACGACGGTTATCTGGCCGGCGTGCGGGAGCTGACCCGCCGCAAGGGCTGTCTGTTCATCGCGGACGAGATCCAGTCCGGGCTCGGCCGCACGGGCCGCACGCTGGCGGTCGAGCACGAGCCGGTGGTGCCGGACGTGCTGCTGCTGGGCAAGGCGCTGGGCGGCGGCATCGTGCCGGTGTCGGCGGTGGTCGGGCGCCGGGAGGTGCTCGGGGTGCTGCATCCCGGGGAGCACGGCTCGACGTTCGGCGGCAACCCGCTGGCGGCGGCGGTCGGTACGGCGGTGGTCGAGCTGCTGGAGACGGGCGAGTTCCAGCGCCGGGCGGCCGAGCTGGGCGTGATCCTGCGCGACGGTCTGACGGGGCTGGTCGGCAAGAGCGTCGTCGGCTTCCGCTCGCGCGGCCTGTGGGCGGGCGTGGACGTCGACCCCGCGCTCGGCACCGGCCGCGAGATCAGCGAGCGGCTCATGCGGGAGGGAGTCCTGGCGAAGGACACCCACGGCTCGACGATCCGCCTGGCCCCGCCGCTCACCATCACGGCCGAGGAGCTGCGGGGAGCACTCGCGGCGCTGGAGAAGGCACTGGGGTAAGGGGCTGGAGGAGGACCTTCAGCGGCAGGTCGGCGGCGATACCGAGCGGGCGGACGTGCGGACGACGCCGGCGCCCTGCCGCAGTTGGCGGGGGCGCTCGCGGGCGTTCGAGCAGGCTCGACCCTCATCGGGTGGGCACGCGTCCTCGATGCGGGATCGCAGCGCCCTCCGGCGACGTCGGGCCGAGCAGGCGCGGATCCGTGTGGGCCGAAGCGATGCCGGTCCGCTCGTCGGGGGTCGTCCCCTTCCGCGCGCTGACCGGCCCGGGGGCTCTGAGGCGGAACGACCCCACCCCGCCCGGCCCCGCCCAGGCCGCCCGCTGTCGCCGGAAGGGTGAAGATTGAGGCAAGAGGTGGTAGACCACTCTCAGCGACAGAGAGGTCGGCCGTGGGCGCAGACGAGGTGTACGGCGTTGCCCGGCAGCGGTTCGATGTGGCCGACGCGGCGCCCCTGTTGCTCGATCCACAGGGCGTGGTGACGGGCTGGACCAGCGGTGCCCGGCGGCTGCTGGCGTACCCGGCTTCCGAGGCGGTCGGCAGGAAACTGGCCGATCTGCTGGTCGCCGAGGACGCGCAGCGGGTGCCGGACCTGGTCGAGCGGTGCCGCACGAGCGGCGGCTGGACGGGGCTGCTGACGGCCCGCCGCAGGGACGGGCAGCCGGTGAAGGTCGTGGCCCGGATCGCCTCGGCCGAGGAGGCGCACGGCGGGTCGCGCTGGCTGATGCTCCTGTCGGAGCTGGCCGACGCCCCCGGCTGGGACATGAGCCGCACGGTCCTGGAACAGATGGCGGCGGGCGCCCCGGTCGGTATCGCGATCGTGGACACGGACCTGCGCTTCGTGTGGTCGAACGCCGCCCTGGAGCAGTTCGGCGGCGGCCCGGCGGCGCGCCGGCTCGGTCTGCGCTTCGCGGACGTCCAGCCGGGCATGGACGCCCAGGCGGTCGAGGCGCAGATGCGGCACGTGCTGGAGACCGGCGAGGCCGTGATCGGCTATGAGCACGTGGGCCATGTGCGCTCGGCACCGTTGCGCGAGACGGCGCACATGCTGTCGTTCACCCGGCTCGAGGACGACCGGGGCCATCCGATCGGCGTGTACTACACGGTCGTGGACATGACCGAGCGGCACCGCGCGCGGCAGCGGCTGGCGCTGCTCGACCGGGCCGGCCAGAGCATCGGCCGCAGCCTGGACCTCACGCGCACCGCCCAGGAGCTGGCGGACGTGGCCGCGCCGGGGCTGGCCGACTTCGTCACCGTGGACCTGCTGGAGTCGGTGCTGGGGGGCGCCGAGCCGGCTCCCGGGCCGCTCGCGGACTCGGAGGAGCCGGTGGAGCTGCGCCGCGCCGGCTACCGGTCCGCGCAGGACGACCTCACGGAGGCCGTCATCGCGATCGGCGAGGTGGTCGCCTTCCGGGCCGGCACGCCCCCCTTCCGCTGCCTGGCCACGGGACGGTCCTGGCGCGAGGAGCGACTCGACCCGCTGACCCGGGACTGGACCACGGACACCCCGAGCGGCCGCCGGGCCACGTTCCGGGAGCTGGGTCTGCACAGCGTGATGGCCGTGCCGATCCGCTCGCGCGGCACCACCCTGGGCATCACGACCTTCTACCGGCGCCACAGCCGGGAACCCTTCGACGAGGAGGACCTGCGGCTGGCCGAGGACCTCGTCGCCCGCGCGGCCGTCTGCGTGGACAACGCCCGCCGCTACACCCGCGAGCGGGACGCCGCGCTCGTCCTGCAACGCAGCCTGCTCCCCCACCGACTGCCCGAACAGGGCGCCGTCGAGGTGGCCGCGTGCTACCGGCCGGCCGACGAGCTGACCGGACTCGGCGGCGACTGGTACGACCTCATCCCGCTGTCCGGGGCGCGCGTCGCGCTGGTCGTGGGCGAGGCGCCCGGGCACGGCATCGACGCCGCGGCGGCCATGGGTCAGCTGCGGACCGCCGTACGGACCCTGGCGGCCCTGGATCTGCCGCCCGCGGAGGTGCTGGCGCACCTCGACGACCTGGTGGCGCGGTCGGCGCGGGAGGAGGGTGCCGAGCCCGGCACGGTGGGTTCCGCGGGCACGCAGTGTGTGGGCTCCGGGTGCCTGTACGTCGTCTACGACCCGGTCGACGGCGGGTGTGCGATGGCCGCGGCGGGGCATCCCGCACCGGCCGTGGTGCTGCCCGACGGCTCGGTCGTGTTCGTCGATCTGCCGCAAGGGCCGCCGCTCGGCGTGGGCGGCCCGCCCTTCGAGGCGGTCGAGCTGCCCCTCGTGGAGGGCAGCACGCTCGCGCTGCACACCGACGGGCTGCTGGCCCGGGGGGAGACCTGGGCCGTCGACGCGGGCCGGGAGCGGCTGCGCCGCGCGTTGGAGCGTGAGGGCCCGCTCGAGTCGTACTGCAGGGCCGTGGTCGACGCGCTGGTCCCGGCCCGCCCGTACGACGACGTGGCGCTGCTGATGGCCCGGACGAAACGTCTCGGCACCGAGCAGGTCGCGGCCTGGGACCTGCCCTCGGACCCGGCCGTGGTCGCCGACGCCCGCCGCACGGCCACCCGGCAGCTGGCGCACTGGGGGCTGGACGAGCTGGCCTTCACCACGGAGCTGGTGGTGAGCGAGCTGGTCACCAACGCCATGCGGTACGCCACCGGGTCCATCCGGCTCCGGCTGATCCGGGAGCGTGCCCTGGTGTGCGAGGTCCTCGACGGCGGCGCCACCGCGCCCCATCTGCGCCATCCCCGTACGACGGACGAGGGCGGGCGCGGGCTGCTGCTGGTCTCCCAGCTCACGCAGCGGTGGGGCACGCGGTTCGTCCCCGAGGGGAAGATCATCTGGGCCGAGCAGTCTCTGACGGACCCGTCGGAGTGAAGCCGGGTGAGGTTCACCCATACCGTGCGAAACTGGTGTGATCCCGGCAGCGGTGAGGCGGCAGCCATGGCGGACACGGCGATCGACTACGGGGCGGTCTTCCAGGCGCTGCCCGGCATGGTGGCTCTCCTGACACCCGAGCTCGTGTACGCGGACGTCAACGAGGAGTTCGTCCGCGGCTCCGGCCGCACGCGCGAGCAGCTGATCGGCAAGTACCTGTTCGACGTCTTCCCGGACAACCCCAACGACCCGGCCGCGTCGGGCATGCGCAACCTGGAGGCCTCGCTGTACCGCGTCCTGGCCACCGGGCAGCGCGACACCATGGCCCTCCAGCGCTACGACGTCGAGGATCCCGAGCGCCCCGGCGAGTGGCAGAAGCGCTACTGGAGCCCGGTGAACGCGCCCCTGCTCGGCTCGGACGGCAAGGTCGTGCTGATCCTGCACCGCGTGGAGGAGGTCACGGAGCTGATCCGGGCCCGGGGCGGCTCTCCGGCGAACCGGGGCAGCCGGGCCCGGGTGCTGGAGGCCGAGCTGTACACCCGCGCCCGTGAGTTGCAGGAGCTCAACGAGCGGCTGCGCCAGGCGCACTCCAGGGAGCGGGAGGTGGCGCTGGCCTTGCAGGAGGCGATGCTGCCCGCACCCCGGCAGGTCGGCCACCATCGGGCCGCCGTCCGTTACCGGCCCGCCGTGGGCGCGCTCAACGTGTGCGGGGACTGGTACGACCTGGTCGATCTGGTGGGCGGCGACCGCATCGGCGTGGCCGTGGGCGACGTGGTCGGGCACGGGCTGGAGGCGGCCGGTGTGATGGGCCAGCTGCGCAGTGCGCTCAGCGCCGCCTCCCGGGTCGCCGCGGGCCCGGCCCAGGCCCTGGACGTGCTGGGGCGCTACGCCCACGTGATCGACGGGGCCGAGTCCGCGACCGCCGTGACGACCTTCGTCGACTGCGACCGCCACGTCATCACGTACAGCAGCGCCGGCCATCTCCCGCCCGTGCTCGTCCACGCCGACGGCCGCACGGAGTTTCTCGACCAGGCCACGGACACGCCGCTCGACGCCCGCCCGGACCCGATCCCGAGGCCCCAGGCCGCGACCACGTTCTCGCCGGGCGCCACGCTCGTGCTCTACACCGACGGCCTGATCGAACGGCGGCGCGAGGACATCGACACGGGTCTGGACCGGCTCGCCGCCGCCCTGCGCGACCACCGGGACCAGGAACCCGAGACTCTCGCCGACACCGTCCTGTCCCAGCTGCTGCCGCCCGGCGGCGCCACCGACGACACCGCGCTGGTCATCGTGCGTCTGTGAGCTACATGCGGGTCTTGCCGTGGTCGAGCAGCCGGACGCGGTCGACGTTCTGCCGGTCCTCGGCGTCCCCGCTGGGCTCGCCGGCGAACCACGCGTCGAGGATCTCCGTCAGCAGCGGCTCCGACGTCAGGCGCAGGCTGAGCGCGAGCACATTGGCGTCGTTCCAGCGGCGCGCCCCGTCGGCCGTGTAGGCGTCCGTGCACAGGGCGGCCCGTACGCCGGGCACCTTGTTCGCGGCGATCGAGGCGCCCGTGCCGGTCCAGCAGCACACCACCGCCTGGTCGGCCATGCCGTCGGCGACCTCGCGGGCCGCGGCCTCGGAGCACACCGCCCACTGCGGGTCGTCCCCCGGGCGCAGCGCGCCGTGCGGGCGCACCTCGTGCCCGCGCTCGCGCAGGGCGGCGACGAGGGAGCGGGCGACGGGTTCGTCCATGTCCGAGGAAACAGAGATCCGCATACCTGGCAGGTTACTCGCCGGAGCGGCCGGGGCCACCGGCCCACAACAGCCCCTCGCGCGCAAGAGCCTCAGGCCCGCCACGCACCCCCGCCATCGCGCCACGCCACCCGTTCGGCTTGCCCGTCACCGGCACGGCGCAGCACGCTGGTCCCGCGGTTCTCCCCAGCCGCATGAGCACCACCGGACACCCACTCCTGACTGACCATCAGTCAATTGGCGAAGGATCTGTGCGGTCCGGCCGCACGAGGTGCCCGGTGGTCGCGCCTGCACCTACACTGGCACCCCACGACATGCCGGTTGACCTGCTGGAACGCGGCGGTTGAGTCCACCGCGAGAGTCGAGGAGCGCCCGCTTTGTTCTACTACCTGCTGAAATACGTACTGCTGGGCCCGCTGCTGAGACTGGTCTTCCGGCCTCGCATAGAAGGCCTGGAGCACGTTCCCGCGGAGGGCGCCGCCATCGTCGCCGGCAACCACCTGTCGTTCTCGGACCACTTCCTGATGCCCGCGATCCTCAAGCGGCGCATCACCTTCCTCGCGAAGGCCGAGTACTTCACCGGCCCGGGCCTCAAGGGCCGCCTGACGGCCTTCTTCTTCCGCAGCGCGGGGCAGATCCCGGTCGACCGCTCGGGCAAGGACGCGGGCCAGGCCGCGATCCGCGAGGGCCTCGGCGTGCTGAGCAAGGACGAGTTGCTCGGCATCTACCCCGAGGGCACCCGCTCCCACGACGGCCGCCTCTACAAGGGCAAGGTCGGCGTCGCGGTGATGGCCCTCAAGGCCGGCGTCCCGGTCATCCCCTGCGCGATGATCGGCACCTTCGAGGCCCAGCCGCCCGGCAAGGTCATTCCCAACATCCACCCCGTCGTGATCCGCTTCGGCGAGCCCCTCGACTTCTCCCGCTACGAGGGCATGGAGAACGAGAAGGCCATCCTGCGCGCCATCACCGACGAGATCATGTACGCGATCCTCTCCCTGTCCGAGCAGGAGTACGTCGACCGGTACGCGGCCGAGGTGAAGGCCGAGGAGGCCGCCGCCAAGGAGCGGAAGTTCCGGCGCATGCCCCGCAGCTGAGATCTGCTGTCGGCAGAGGCCGGTTCCCCGGCCGGACCGCGGCGATCTACGGTCACGGCATGAGACGTGCTGTGGTGATCGGGGCCGGCGGGCAGATCGGGCGGCCGGCGGTGGAGGCGCTGGCGCGGGACGGCTGGGAGGTGACGGCCGCGTCGCGCGGCGGCGGCCGGGGCGAGAACTGGCCCGGCGAGGTGCGGACGCGGCGGCTGGACCGCGAGGACGACGCGGCGCTGGGCGCGCTGATCGGCGACGGCTGCGACCTCGTGGTCGACATGGTCGCCTACGGGGCCCGGCACGCACGGCAGTTGACGCACCTGGCCGACCGGATCGGCGCGGCCGTGGTGGTGTCGAGCGTGTCGGTGTACGAGGACGGCACGGGCCGCGGCTTCGACACCATGGCTGAGCCGGACGGTCTTCCGCGGTACCCCGTGCCGATCGCCGAGGACCAGGTGACGGTCCTTCCGGGGGACGCCACGTACAGCACCGGCAAGGTGGCTCTGGAGCGTGAACTCCTGGCGGTGGGCGAACGGTTGCCCACGACCGTGCTGCGCCCGGGCGCGATCCACGGGCCGTACAGCCCGCTCCCCCGGGAGCTGTACTTCGTCAAGCGGAACCTCGACGGCCGGGGCAGGAGGGTGCTCGCCTTCCGGGGCGAGAGCCGCTTCCACACCTCGGCCGCGCGCAACATCGCCGAACTGATCCGGCTGGCGGCGGCACGGCCGGGCTCGCGGGTGCTCAACGCCTGTGACCCGCGGCCGCCGACCGTGTCGGAGATCGGGGCCGCCGTGGACGCGGTCATGGGAGCGGAGGCGGAGACCGTCCTGCTGGACGGGCCGGCGCAGGCGTCCGTGGGCAGCTCGCCCTGGTCGGTGGAGCTGCCGGTGGTGTGCGACATGTCCGCCGCGGAACGGGAACTGGGCTACCGGCCGGTCGTCTCCTACCCGGACAGCCTACCGGAGACGGTCGAGTGGCTCACGCGCCGGCTGTCCGAGCAGGACTGGCGGGAGGCGTTCCCCACCCTCGCCCGCGCCTACCCGGACCTCTTCGACTATGCGGCGGAGGACGCCTGGTTCGCGGCCCGGCAGGCATGAGGAAGGGGCGGCCGGTGTCCCGGCCGCCCCTCACCGCCGTACGGCCGACGGCTACGGCTTCGGCGTGGCGTGCGGCGCGCAGGTCACGTCGGCGCCGTCCAGCTTGCCGGTGAGCAGGTAGCTGTCCACCCGGGGGTTGATGCACGGGTTGACCAGGCCGGTGACGCCGTGGGAGCCCGCGTCCTTCTCCGTGATCAGGCGGGAGCCCTTGAACCGCTTGTGCAGTTCCACGGCGCCCTCGTACGGGGTGGCCGCGTCCCGTTCGGACTGGACGATGAGCACGCCGGGCAGGCCCTTGCCGGTCTTGACGTTCACCGGCGTCTGCTGCTTGGCCGGCCAAGTGGCGCAGGGCAGGTTCATCCAGGCGTTGGCCCAGGTCATGAAGGGGTGGTCGCGGTGCAGCCGGGTGTTGTCCCGGTCCCAGGTACGCCAGCTGGTGGGCCACTTGGCGTCGGCGCACTCCACGGCCGTGTAGACGGCGTTGCCGTTCTCCGAGGCCGCGTTGCCCGCCGTGTCGGACAGGTCGGGGGCGGCGGCGTCGACGAGCGCCTGGGTGTCACCGGCGGCGTACTTGCTGAAGACCGACGCGACCGGCGCCCAGGAGGAGTCGTAGTACGGGGCGCTCTGGAAGAAGGAGATGAGCTCGGCCGGGCCGACGACCCCGCCGATCGGGCTCTTCTTCGCGGTGGCGCGCAGCTGGAGCCACTTCGCCTGGACGGCGGCACGGGTGGTGCCGAGGTGGTAGGTCGCGTCGTTCTCGGCGACCCAGTCCTGCCAGTCCTTCCAGCGGCCCTCGAACGCGACGTCCTGGTCGAGGTTGGCCTGGTACCAGATCTTGTCCCGGGACGGGTTGACGACGCTGTCGACGACCATCCGGCGCACGTGGCCCGGGAAGAGGGTGCCGTAGACGGCGCCCAGGTAGGTGCCGTAGGAGACGCCGAGGAAGTTGAGCTTCTTCTCGCCGAGGGCGGCGCGGATGACGTCGAGGTCGCGCGCGGTGTTCGGTGTGGTCATGTGCGGCAGCATCGCGCCGCTGCGCTCCTGGCAGCCCTCGGCGTACTCGCGGGCCAGCTTGCGCTGGGCGAGCTTGTCGGCCTCGGAGTCGGGCACCGGGTCCATCTTGGGTGCCTTGACGAACTCCTGCGGGTCGACGCAGGAGATGGGCGTGGACTTGCCGACGCCGCGCGGGTCGAAGCCCACGAAGTCATAGGCCTTGGCCGCGTTCGCCCAGACGGCGTTCTTGTTGGTGACCCGGGCCGGGAAGCGCAGTCCGGAGCCGCCGGGGCCGCCGGGGTTGTAGATGAGCGCGCCCTGCCGCTCGGCCTTCGTGCCCGTGTTGCCGATGCGGTCGACGGCGAGCTTGATCTGCTTGCCGTACGGCTTGGCGTAGTCGAGCGGCACGGTGACGTACCCGCACTGGATCGGCTTGGCCAGGTTCCAGTCGGCGGGGCAGTCCTGCCAGTCGATGCCGGTCTTCGCGGCCCGGGCGGCGGCGATAGCGGTGCCCCGGGCCTCCCGGTCCTGGCCGTGGCCGCTGCCCGCGCTCGCGTTGGCCGTGGGCGCCGCGACGGCGCCGGCTATCAGCGTGGCCGTGACGAGCGCGCCGGCCGAACCGAGCGCCGCCACCCGCTTCTTCGGTCTCGAACCCCTCAAGGGGAACCTCCCCGTACCTCGTTGCGATCAGTACGGGGGATCCTCTCGGTTGTGAGGTCCCTGACAACAGGGCCGGACGCCCTTCTTTGCCAATCCGATAAACGGAGAACCGGTTCTGCTCTACGGACGGCTACCGTCGTGACGCGAGGGACGTCAGGGTCTCGTCGAGCAGCTGCCGCAGCCGGAGGGCGTCCGGCGCCACGGCGGTCACCAGCGCGGCGGGCCCGGCGAGCGGCACCACCGAGGCCCCCTCCCCCAGCACCCTGGCGGCCACCGGTTCGGCGGCGAACTCCGGCCTTACGACGATCAGTTGCCCGACCGCGCGATGCCCCGCCAGCACGGCGGGCCCGTCCCAGCCGCCCGGTGCGCCGGGCCCGCAGGCGAGTTCCTGGTCGAGCACGGCCTGCCCGTCGACCCGCACGGTCAGACGGCTCGTCAGCCGCCCGGGTTCCTCACCGACGCGCCCGAGCACCTGCTCCTCGCGGAGCACGAGCCGGGCCGTGGCGGCGAGCTCGACGCGGGTGGTGACCTTCAGGTCACTGCCGTGGGCGGAGATCAACTGCTCGGGCAGCCAGTGCAGTTCGCCATGGTCGGCGACATCGAGCCGGACGTCGTAGCGGGCGTCGCCCTTCGCCTGGCCGGGCAGCGCGATGGTGGCGGCGGCCGACCCGGCGGACAGCCGCGCCCCCTTCTCCACCCGGGCCTCCACGGTGAAGTGGTCACCGCCGAGCGGCCCGCTCATCGCACCGACCAGCATGACCCGCGCCTCCGAGCCGGTCGCCCGGGTACGCCGCAGCGCCAGCGGTCCGTCGCTCTCCAGCACGGGCAGCGAGGTCCCGCCCCGCCCGTCGTCCCGGGCGACGATCCGCGCGACGGACCGCACCCCGGCGCCGGCGCGCACGCTCACGCCGTCCACGCGGCGAGCTGCGCACGCACCCACGCGGCGACATCCGCCACCCCCGTCTCGCCCCGCAACGACTGGAGGACGACCGGCAGTTCGGCGCGCTGCGCCTTGGCGTCGGCGGCCATCCGCGCGAGGTCGGAGCCGACGTACGGGGCGAGGTCGGTCTTGTTGACGACGAGCAGGTCGGCGGTGGTCACGCCGGGGCCGCCCTTGCGCGGGATGTCGTCGCCACCGGCCACGTCGATCACGAAGATCTGCGCGTCGACGAGCCCCTTGGAGAAGGTCGCGGTGAGGTTGTCCCCGCCGGACTCCACGAGCACCAGGTCCAGCGGCCCGACCGCGTCCTCCAGATCCTCCACCGCCTCCAGGTTCGCGGAGATGTCGTCCCGGATCGCGGTGTGCGGGCAGGCCCCCGTCTCCACCGCGGTGATCCGCTCGGGCGGCAGCACGGCCTCTCGGAGCAGGAACTCGGCGTCCTCCCGCGTGTAGATGTCGTTGGTGACGACGGCGAGCGACAGCTCGTCCCGCAGCGCCCGGCAGAGCGCGGCGACGGTGGCGGTCTTCCCGGACCCCACCGGGCCTCCGAGCCCGATGCGCAGGGCACGGCGGCGACCGTCGGGGCGCAGGGCGTCGGCGCTGACGGCGGCGGGACCGGGGTGGCTGTGGTCGAGATGCATGGAAGCGACTCCTACGTTGTTGTCCGACTGATGCGGGTGGTGGATGCAGGGCCCGGCGACCGTCTAGGAGGCGAACAGCCGCACGGCCCACCCCGCATGGGTCTCAGCCCCGATCTCCAGCAGCGGCGCCGATCCCGCCGGCAACGCGTCGACCCCCTCGTCCACCACCCTGCGCGCCGCCTCCACCGCCCGGTCCACGACCCGGTCGACCTCGGGCGCCAGCCGGGCCAGCACCCCCGTGGCGTCGAACGGATCCAGACTGAGCAGCCGCACCGTCGCCGACGCGGGCCCGCTCACACTCTCGTACGCCGCGCAGTACGCCGCGTCCACCGGCCCCAGGCCCGCCGCCCGGGCCGCCAGCCCCAGCACCACCGGCTGATGCGCCCCTTTGGGGAATTCCCTCCCGAGCGTGTCCAGCTCGGCGGACGGCCAGGTCGCCCGCGCGGCCCGCAGCAACTGCCGCCCCAGCTTCCGGGCGGCGACCCGCAGCGCGGGCGAGGGGGTGCGCGCGTCCGCGGCACGGTCCAGCGCGACGGGATCGATCCCTAGTGCCGCGGCCGCGGACAGCCCCGCCGCCACCAGCCCCGTCGTGTGCAACCGCCCCCGGCAGAACTCGCTGAGGCTCGTCGCCCCGCTGATCCGCCCGGCCTTGACCGCCGCCTCGGCACCGCCGGAGTGCGCATGTCCCCCGGCGGGAAACCGCCCGTCGGCCAGGACGAGAAGCGCTGCACGCGACATCAGACCACCTCAGAACAGGAAGTACCGCTGAGCCAGCGGCAGTTCGGCCGCCGGCGCCGCCTCGACCAGCTCCCCGTCGATGTGCACGGCGAAGCTGTCGGGGTCGACGCGGACCTCGGGCCGCGCGTCGTTCTCCCGCATGTCGGCCTTGGTGACCCCACGCGTCGACTCGATCGCCACGAACCGCTTCCCGAGCCCCAGCCGCTCCGGCAGCCCGGCCTCGACGGCCAGGGGCGCGACGAAGTTGACGGAGTTGGAGGCCGGCGCCCGCCCGATCGCCCCGTACATCGGCCGCGGCAGGATCGGCTGCGGCGTGGGGATCGAGGCGTTCGCGTCGCCCATCTGCGCGTACGCGATCTGCCCGCCCTTGATGACGAGTTGCGGCTTCACGCCGAAGAACGCCGGCTCCCAGAGCACCAGGTCGGCCAGTTTGCCGCTCTCCACCGACCCGATCTCCCGGGACAGGCCCTGGGCGAGCGCGGGGTTGATCGTGTACTTGGCGACATAGCGGCGTACACGGTGATTGTCGGCCCGCCCGTCCCCGGGCAGCGCGCCCCGCCGCCGCTTCATCACGTGGGCGGTCTGCCAGGTCCGCATGACGACCTCGCCGACGCGGCCCATGGCCTGGGAGTCGGAGGAGATGATCGAGATCGCGCCCAGGTCGTGCAGCACGTCCTCCGCCCCGATCGTGGACGGCCGGATCCGGGACTCGGCGAAGGCAAGGTCCTCCGGCACCGCCGGGTTGAGGTGGTGGCACACCATCAGCATGTCGAGGTGTTCCTCGGCGGTGTTGACGGTGAACGGCCGGGTGGGGTTCGTGGAACTGGGCAGCACGTACGACTCGGAGACCACGGTCATGATGTCCGGCGCGTGCCCGCCGCCCGCGCCCTCGGTGTGGTACGCGTGGATGCCCCGCCCGGCGATCGCGGCGAGGGTGTCACCGACGAACCCGGCCTCGTTGAGCGTGTCCGTGTGGATGGCGACCTGGATGCCCGTCCGCTCGGCGACGGTCAGCGAGGCGTCGATGACGGCCGGGGTGGAGCCCCAGTCCTCGTGCAGCTTCAGGCCGAGCGCGCCGCCCCGGATCTGCGACAGCATCGCCTCGTGGGAGACGGTGTTGCCCTTGCCGAGCAGGCCGATGTTGAGGGGGTGGGCCTCCAGGGCCTCCAGCATCCGGGCGAGATGCCAGGGGCCGGGCGTCACGGTGGTGGCCTTGGAGCCCTCGGCCGGTCCCGTTCCGCCGCCGACGAGGGTCGTGATGCCGGAGGAGAGCGCCTCGTCGGCGATCTGCGGGCAGATGAAGTGGACGTGCGCGTCGATGGCGCCCGCCGTGAGGATCCGCCCGTTTCCGGCGATGATCTCGGTCTCCGGGCCGATGACCAGGTCCGGGTGGACGCCGTCCATGGTGTCGGGGTTGCCGGCCTTGCCGATGCCGGTGATCCGGCCGTCGCGGATGCCGACGTCGGCCTTGACGATCCCCCAGTGGTCGATGATCACCGCGCCGGTGATGACGGTGTCGGGGGTTCCTTCCGCCCGCGTGGCCCGTGCCTGGCCCATCGACTCGCGGATGACCTTGCCGCCGCCGAACACGGCCTCGTCACCGGCGAGACCGGGCCCGCCGGAACGATCCTCCTCGATCTCGACCAGCAGATCGGTGTCGGCGAGGCGGATCCGGTCGCCGGTCGTCGGGCCGAACAGGTCGGCGTACGCGGCACGCGAGATCTCAGGCATCGAGGGCACCTCCGGTCTCCCCGCGCAGACCGGGGACCACACGGGCACCGGCCAGCGGAACGAGTTCGACGTCGACGGGGATCCCGGGCTCGAAACGCACGGCCGTGCCGGCGGCGACGTTCAGCCGCTTGCCGCGCGCGGCGGCGCGGTCGAACTCCAGGCCGGGGTTGGCCTCGGCGAAGTGGTAGTGGGAGCCGACCTGCACGGGCCGGTCGGCGGAGTTGAGGACGGTGAGCCGGGTGGCCTCGCGGCCCTCGTTGTAGACGATCGGGTCCTCGGCGAACAGGATTTCTCCGGGAATCACGGCGGCCTCCCCGTCAGACGATCGGCTCGTGGACGGTGACGAGCTTGGTGCCGTCCGGGAAGGTGGCCTCGACCTGCACGTCGTGGATCATCTCCGGGATGCCCTCCATGACGTCGTCCCTGGTCAGGAGCTTGCGTCCGGAGGACATGAGTTCCGCGACGGTCCGGCCGTCCCGCGCCCCTTCGAGGATGTGCGAGGTGATGAGCGCGACCGCCTCGGGGTGGTTGAGCTTCATTCCACGGGCCCGGCGCTTCTCGGCCACGTCGGCCGCCACGTGGATGAGCAGTCGTTCTTGCTCGTGCGGGGTCAGTTGCACGTCCCACCTCACAGTCCTCGCTCCCGAGCCGTGCGGGGCCCGGCTGCCGCGGCCACGGGGCAAAGTGCCAGGTGGCGTGGATCGGCAGGCTAATGGGACCGCGTTTCGGGCACGTTAACCGAGCTGTGATCCACCGGTCGCGGTGTCCTCGTTCCGCATACTGGTCAGGGCCCGCAGACCGTCCCGGAGGACTTCGACCGGGGCGGGTCCGAAGAGGGACTGCTGCGCGATGAACCCGAGCACGGCGGCGATCATCGTGCGGGCCACATGGTCCGGCGCCACGTCCGCCCGCATCATCCCGGCCTCCTGATAGCCCTCGACGATCCTCCCCCAGGCCGCGCGGACCGAGCCGTAACCCTCCCGCAGGACGACCGCCAGCTCCTCGTTGCGCAGTGTCTCCGTCCACACCTGGATGACGAGCCGCGGAAAGGCGGGCCGGCCGTCGACGACCAGGGCCTCGCGAGCGGCGAGCGTCTTGCCGAGGACGGAGGCGACGAGTTCGTCCGGCGGCGGGGGCGGGCTCTGCCGCGACGCCTCCTCGAAGGCCACGCGGACCGAATCGAGCACCTCGGCGACGATCGCGCCGATCAGCTCCTCCTTGCCGCTGAAGTAGCGGTACACCGCTCCCGCCGAGAGATCGACCTCTTTCAGCACGTCCTGCATGGACGTGGCGTGGAAGCCGTTGCGGGCGAAGCAGAGCGCGGCGCCGTCGAGGATCTGGCGACGGCGGGCATCGAGATGTTCCTGGGACACGCGGGCCATGGTCCACAACGTAAAACGAATATTCATTCTTGACAAGACGCCCCGACCGGAGCACGGTGAGAGCAGAGCAAAACGAACGATCCTTCTTTTTAGCGCTCCGCTTCCGCTCGCCTCAGGAGACCTCATGCCTTCCCGCAACCGCCATGTGCTCGCGGTCGTCGTCCTCGTGCCCGTCCTGGCCGCCCTCGCGCTGTGGGCCTTCGCCTGGCCGGCCTCCCGAATCGCCCCCCGTGACCTGCCGCTGGGCGTGGCCGGACCGCCCGCCGCGGCGGCCCAGGTCGAGCGGCAGCTGGAGCGGCACGAGGGCGCCTTCGAGATCCACCGCTACGCCGACGAGGCCGCCGCCCGGGACGCCATCGAGGACCGGAGCGTGTACGGCGCGGTCGTGGTCACGCCGCAGGGGCCCGAACTGCTCACCGCGTCCGCGGCCGGACCGGCCGTCGCGCAGTTCCTCCAGCAGGCCGTGGCACAGCAGGCCGCCAGCGGGGGCACAGCGGTCAAGACGGTCGATGTCGTGCCCACCCCGGCCGGCGATCCGCGCGGTACGGCGCTGAACGCGGCCGTACTGCCGCTCGCCCTGGCCGGCATCGCGGCGGGCGCGGTGGTCACCCTGCTCGGACTGCGCGGCGCCCGGGCCGCGATCGCACTGCTCGGCGCGTCCACCCTGGTGGGCGTGGTGGCGGCCGGGATCGCGCACAGCTGGCTCGGGGCGCTCAGCGGCGACTGGTGGGCGGAAGCGGGTGTGCTCGCGCTCTCCACGCTGGCCGTCGGCGGTGCCGTCGCCGGGCTCGCCGCCCTGATCGGCCCGGCCGGCACGGGCATCGGCGCCGCCCTGGTGATGCTGCTGGGCAACCCCTTCTCCGGCGCCACCTCGGCCCCGCAGATGCTGCCGGAGCCGGCCGGTGCGATCGGCCAGTGGCTGCCGCCCGGCGCGGGGACGACACTGCTGCGCTCGGTGTCGTACTTCGACGGCGCGGCGGCGACCGGACCCGCCCTGACCCTGACCTGGTGGGCGGCGCTGGGCCTGGGTGCCGTACTGCTCGGCAGCTCGCTCCGGGCACGGAGGGCGGGCGGTGAGCCCGCGCCCGACCGGCGGGAGCTCTCGGCCGTCGGCTGACCGACGCCCGCGCTGGACGACCGTGCGTCCCCGATGTGGCGGACGGGGACGCACGGTCTTTCGTGCCTCAGGGGCTTACTGGGACCTAGGCCGGGCCGGCCCGCCGGTGCTCGGCCGCGATGCCGAAGCGCTGGGGTTCGCCAGGAGCGGACGCGACCTCGCGGACCGTGGAGACCGCGCTGATCACCTGCTCCTCCGCGGACTCCGCATGCTCTGGGGCCTCTTCGAGTCGCCGCAGGTCATCGGCCGAGACGAGGGCGACGAGGGGCTTGCCGTGCCGGGTGACGACGACGCGCTCGCCGGCGTACACCACGCGGTTGATCAGGTCGGCGAGCTCAGCCCGGGCTTGCGTCACCGGAATCTCATAGGCCATGTCCCCATCATAACGTGACGTACGTCCTGTACATTTTTTACAGAGACAGCTGTCGCCGGAGACCGCTGCGCCGCGAGGAGGGGTTCGCCATGACCCGACCGTCCGCCCGTTACGTGCTGCCCGAGTTCACCGAACGCACGGGGTCCGGGCAACGGACGATGGACCCGTACTCGAAGCTCCTGGAGGAGCGGATCGTCTTCCTCGGGGCGCCCGTGGACGAGACTTCGGCGAACGACGTGATGGCCCAGCTCATGTACTTGGAACACCATGCCCCGGACCGCGACATCTCGCTGTACATCAACTCCCCCGGCGGCACCTTCCACGCGATGACGGCGATCTACGACACCATGCAGTACGTCTCCTGCGACGTGGAGACGATCTGCCTGGGTCAGGCCGGTGCCGCCTCCTCGGTGCTGCTGGCGGGCGGCACGCCCGGCAAGCGATTCGCGCTGCCCGACGCACGCCTGGTGATCCATCAGCCGGCGCTGCCCGAGCCGGTCCGGGGGCAGGCCGGTGATCTGGCGATCCAGGCCGAGGAGTTGACGCGCATCCGGCTCCGGATGGAGGAGATGCTCGCACGGCACACCGGCCGCACCCGGAAGCAGGTGAGCACGGACATAGAGCGGGAGAAGATCCTCACCGCCCAGCAGGCGGTGGAGTACGGCCTGGTGGACGGGATCATCCCCAACCGCAAGGCCACCCTGGTCCCGCCGACCGGACGGTGAGGCCCCGGTGCTCCCGCCCGAACTCCCGCCGCTGCCCGCCCTGACCCGCGCCGAGGCGGAGTTGATCGACCGTTACCTCGAGGTCGTCGACCTGCTCGGCCGCATCAACCCGGCGCGGCACGGCGACACCTACCGCGGACTGCGCGCCGCCCAGGCGCTGGTGGGCAAGGCGACGGCGCTGCGCGACGCGCTGGCCCTGATGCACCGGCGAGGCGAGACGGAACTGCACGCCGGGACGTTGGCCCGGGCGCTGCGGGTGCTGGACGGTGAACGGCGCACGGCCCGGCTCACCCTTCCCCCGGAGTCCGTCAGTTGACGCGGAACCGTCGGTCCGGACGCCCGCCTCGCATACGGAGCGTCCGGACCTGAGTCGAAACGGACCAAAAGACGTACCCCTGTTCGGACTAGGCGGGAGACCGATTTTCGGCCCGTCCCGGTTGCGCAACATGCGGAGCCGATGGACGGAATGGGGCATTCCGTCGCTGGTCCGGCGGTCCGCGAACCCGTGGACAGTGGCTCGAAGGCACACGTGTCCACCCGAACGGGTGAGTGGTGAGTAACAACACAAATACGCGGTTCAGTTGGGAAATCAGGACAGTCATGAGCCAAGATCCCTGTCTGACGACAAGCCCCCGCCGCTGTGGCGGGGCGATCCGGGCGGACGCCGAGTCCTGCCGCCGCCCGGATGACCGGTCGACAGGAGTGGATCGGCAGGAGTGGAGGACCCAAGCACGACGGGTCGCCGGGACGGTCACGCCATGACCGACCCCGAGCAGCCCTTGGGGTGAAGCCGCGTCAGCGGCCGGGCAACTTCGCCAGCCCGAATCCGACAGGTCATCCTTCACAGGCGGCTGACGAAGGGTTGCGCATGACTGCGCTCAATCGTGTCCCGTCGCTCATGGTTCGGGCCGGCACGGCCTCGGCCCTCACCATCGCCGCGGTGGGCGGCTCGATCGTGGCCCCCGGCTTCTCCTCGGAGGCCGCGGCAGCCACACCGGGGACCAAGGCGCTCCAGATAGCGGCCTCGAAAAAGGGTGCGCCCTACAAGTACGGGGCCACCGGTCCGCACCGGTTCGACTGCTCCGGGCTCACGCTCTACTCGTTCAAGAAGGCCGGCAAGAAGCTTCCGCGCACGGCCGCCCAGCAGTACAACAAGACGCGCCACATCTCCGCCAAGAACCGCAAGGCGGGAGACCTGGTGTTCTTCCACTCGGGCAGCAACGTGTACCACGTCGGTATCTACGCGGGTAAGAACAAGCTCTGGCACTCCCCGAAGAGCGGGGACGTGGTGCGGCTGCAGAAGATCTGGACCAAGAGCGTCTGGTACGGGCGCGTGAAGTGATCCGCCCGGCGTGCGGCGGCGTCCCTGACGCGCCGCCGCACGCCGGAGCGTGACACGGGCTTGCCCGGATACCCGTCATTCCATGGCCGAGCACCGTCCCTGCACCGCACGCAACGAGACTCCGCTGCAGCGCGCCGACCGCAACTTCGTCGAGCTGCTCCAAGAACTCCGCGTCACCCAGACGGGCATGCAGATCCTCTTCGCCTTCCTGCTGTCGCTCGCCTTCACGTCGCGCTTCGAGGACCTCGACACGGTCCAGCGCGTCACCTACGTCATCACACTGCTGCTCGCGGTCCTGGCCGCCGCGCTGTTCACCGCGCCGGCGGCACTGCACCGCTCGCTCTTCCAGCAGGGCGCCAAGCCCCGCATCGTGCAGGTCTCCTCGCGCCTGGCCACCACCGGCCTGAGCGTGCTGGTGTTCGCGTTCAGCGGTTCCGTGCTGCTGGTGGTCGATGTGACCACGGGCCGGGCCGGTGGTATCGCCGCGGGCGTCGCGACCTTCCTGGTCTGCGTCGGCCTGTGGGGGCTGCTCCCGCGGCTGGTGCGGCGAGCGGGGCGGCGTGCGGAGGCGGACGGCACCGGGGACACCACCGAGGAGGAGCCGGCCCGGGACGACGCCACGATCCCCGCACAGCTGCGGCACACCGTCAGGCAGCCGTCTGGGCTTCGAGGAGCGGCAGCGCACCGGGAGGCACCGGCACGACACCGGTGACGGCGGCGGGCTCCTGCGGGGCGTGACGCCCGGAGCGGGCATCGTGGCCTCGGGGGTGGCCCGGATGTCGGTCGCGCGGGCAGGGGCGTGGGAGGGCAACCGCCGGGGAGGTCTTTCGGGTCCTGCGGTGAGCGGCTACGGCTCCTGCTGGACCGCTGTCGTCACCGGCCGGACCGGGACGACCCAGGGCAGTTCGATCGAGATGGTCTTGCCGCCTTCGCGGGTGGGGCGGATGCGGAGTCGGCCGCCGCATTCCGCGGTCAGCCAGCGGATGATGACCAGGCCACGGCCGTTGTCCTGCTGGACGGCCGCGGGCAGGCGTTTGGGGAAGCGCGGGTGACTGTCCGTGACACCGATGCGCAGCTGCTCGTCGCGGTCGAGCGCGACGTCCACGGTGAACGTGGGCGACTGACCGAAGGTGTGCTGGACGGCGTTGGTGGCGAGTTCCGAGATGATCAGCCGGACGGTGTCGGACACTTCCGTGCCCTCCGGCAGGCCCCACTCGGCCAGCGTGTCCACCACATAGGCGCGCGCTGCGGAGACCGAGGCGGGATCGCTCGGCAGAGTGACGGATGCTTCCAAATGGTCTGCCATGGCGACGTCGTCCCTTTCCCACGGGACCGCAGTCCGACACGGAGCGGATGGTTCGAGTACGGTCCCGGACTGGTGCTTCGTCGCCAGACTGCCACCAGTACGCCCGTGAAGGACGGCGATCCACCAAGATATGCATATATCTGTCGCTCAAAGCGGTGAACTCTGCGACGCGAGACCGTATTTGGGTGGCTCGGAAGGAGTAAGGAGGAGCCCATGCAGCACGGTCCCGCGGTGCGCCGCCGGAAACTGGGCGCCGAACTGCGTGCGCTGCGCACCTCGGCGGGGCTCACGAGCGGTGAGGCGGCACGGCTGGTGGGCTGGCACCAGTCCAAGGTGAGCCGGATCGAAACGGGCACGAGCGGGGCGAAACCGGCCGATGTGCGGTTACTCCTCGACGCCTACGCCGTCGCGGACTCCCAACTTCGCGAGCTGCTCATGGCGTTGGCGGGGTCCGACGAGAGCGGCGGACGTCATCACTGGTGGCACGCCTACCGGGGGGTGCTGCCGCCGACCTACCGGGACTTCATCAGCCTGGAGTCGCAGGCCGGCGCGATGCGCACGCTGGAGACCACGGTCGTCCCGGGCCTGCTCCAGACGCCCGAGTACGCGCGTGCGGTGACCAGGGCGGCGGTGGAGGGGCTTCCGGAGGACCGGCTGGACACGCTGGTCGAGGTGCGGCTGGCCCGGCAGGACGTGCTGCGCGCCGATCCCCCACTGGAACTGAGCGCCGTCCTGGACGAGGCGGTGCTGCGCCGGGAGGTGGGCGGGCCCGGGGTCATGGCACGCCAGCTGGAACGGCTGGTCGAGGCGGCCCGGCTGCCCCAAGTGCGCCTTCAGGTGCTGCCGTTCGCCGCCGGGGCGCACATCGGTGTCACCGGCCCTTTCGTTATCTTGTCATTTTCGAGCACTTCTGATCTGGATGTGGTTGTTCTCGACCACTTGACGAGTAGCCTCTACCTCGAACGGAAAGAAGACCTCCAGGCCTACACGGAGGCCTTCAACGCCCTTCAGATCCACGCCCTTTCGCCCGAGGACTCGTTGGATTTCATCGCCGGGACAGCCGCCGGCGCGTAAGGAGGCACCATGCGTGCACTGCCTCGTCACGTCCCCTCAAGCATCGAACTGCACGGTGTGCGGTGGTTGCGCAGCAGCTACAGCACCGGCGCGAACAACTGCGTCGAGACGGCGTGTCCGGATGCCCCGCCCTGGGCCGGACTGCTCGCCGTGCGCGACTCCAAGGACCCGGCCGGACCCGCGCTGCTCTTCTCTCCGGGGAGCTGGGCGGCCTTCGCGGCCGGGGTGGACCGCATGTAACCGCGTCCGATCAGACCGTCATCGTGCGACGCACGGCCGTGTCACGCCGACTCATGGTCGCGTCTCGCCGATCAGCCGTACGGCGCGTTCGATCTGCTGACCGGTCAGGTCCGCGCGGGCGGTCAGCCTGAGCCGTGAGATGCCGTCGGGCACGGAGGGAGGACGGAAGCACCCCACGGCCAGGCCCGCCGCTCGGCACTGCGCCGCCCAGTTCACGGCGTCCTCGGGAGAGGGCGCG
The DNA here is from genome assembly GCF_044764825.1 of Streptomyces sp. NPDC093598. Taxonomy (NCBI): domain Bacteria; kingdom Bacillati; phylum Actinomycetota; class Actinomycetes; order Kitasatosporales; family Streptomycetaceae; genus Streptomyces; species Streptomyces sp. NPDC093598. The sequence continues at coordinate 203,730 of NZ_JBIWIV010000007.1, forward strand.
CGCACCGAGACCACCGCGGCGTCCGGACGTACCGCTTCCAGTCCCGCGGCGGTCAGGCGTGCGTGCAGTTCGCCCGCCACCGCGCGGGCCCGTGCCGCCCGTTGCGGTTCGCGGCGCAGCAGCCGGAGGGCCGACAGGGCCGCTCCCGCCGCGGCGGGGGCGAGTCCCGTGTCGAAGATGAACGTCCGGGCCGCGTTGACCAGGTGGTCGACGACCCGCGCGGGGCCGAGGACGGCCCCGCCCTGGCTGCCCAGCGACTTGGACAGCGTGACCGTCGCGACCACGTCGCCGGCGCCCGCCAGTCCCGCCGCGTACGGGGCGCCGCGGCCGCCGTCGCCCAGGACGCCCAGGCCGTGGGCGTCGTCGACGACCAGCCCGGCGCCGCGCTCCCGGCAGGCCTCGGCCAGCGCGGTGAGGGGCGCCGCGTCGCCGTCGACGGAGAAGACCGTGTCGGACACGGCGATGGCCGTGCCCTCGTGCGTCGACAGCGCCTTGCGCACGGCATCGGGTTCGGCGTGCGCCACGACCTGTGTCGTGCCGCGGGCCAGTCGGCAGCCGTCGATGAGCGAGGCGTGGTTGCCCGCGTCGGAGACGATCAGGGAGCCGTGCGGGGCCAGCGCGGTGACCGCGGCGAGGTTGGCCGTGTACCCGGAGGAGAAGACGAGGGCCGCCTCGAAACCGCAGAAATCGGCCAGTTCCCGCTCGAGTTCCGTGTGCAGTTCGGTGGTGCCGGTGACCAGCCGGGAGCCGGTGGAGCCGCCGCCCCAGGTCCGCGCGGCCCGGGCCGCGCCCTCGGTGACCTCGGGGTGGCGGGCCAGCCCCAGGTAGTCGTTGCTCGCCAGGTCGAGGAGCGGCGAAGCGGCCGGACGGGGGCGCAGAGTCCGTACGAGTCCGGCGCGGCGGCGCCGCTGCGCCTGCTCGTCGATCCAGCCGAACGCCATGGGTGGTCCTCCGGGGAATTTGTAGGCAGTGCACAGACACTAGCGGGACGACCAGCAGGTCACTGTGTGGCAATACCCACACCTCGAAGCGACTCTGTTGTGCGAAGTCTCCTTGGCCCCGGGCACCTCCTTAGGACAGGATCGGCTTCCATGGACCTGCTGAACACGCTGGTGGACAAGGGGCTTCGGCGCGAGCTGCCGACCCGCGACGAGGCACTGGCCGTCCTCGCGACGTCCGACGACGACCTGCTCGATGTGGTGGCCGCGGCCGGAAAGGTGCGGCGGCACTGGTTCGGCCGGCGGGTGAAACTGAACTATCTCGTCAACCTGAAGTCCGGCCTGTGCCCCGAGGACTGCTCGTACTGTTCGCAGCGGCTCGGTTCGACGGCCGGGATCCTCAAGTACACCTGGCTCAAGCCCGACCAGGCGTCCGACGCGGCGGCGGCCGGGGTGGCCGGAGGGGCCAAACGGGTGTGCCTGGTGGCCAGCGGGCGCGGCCCGACCGACCGGGACGTGGACCGGGTCTCCGAGACGATCAAGACGATCAAGGAGAACAACGAGGGCGTCGAGGTGTGCGCCTGCCTCGGACTGCTCTCCGACGGACAGGCGGAGCGGCTGCGCGAGGCGGGCGCCGACGCCTACAACCACAACCTCAACACGTCCGAGGCGACGTACGGGGAGATCACCACCACGCACACGTACGAGGACCGCGTCGACACCGTGCACAAGGCGCACGCGGCCGGTCTGTCCGCCTGCTCCGGGCTGATCGCCGGCATGGGCGAGTCGGACGAGGACCTGGTGGACGTCGTCTTCTCGCTGCGTGAGCTGGACCCGGACTCGGTTCCGGTCAACTTCCTGATCCCGTTCGAGGGCACCCCGCTCGGCAAGGAGTGGAACCTGACCCCGCAGCGGTGCCTCAGGATCCTGGCGATGACGCGGTTCGTCTGCCCGGACGTCGAGGTGCGGATCGCGGGCGGACGCGAGGTCCATCTGCGCACGATGCAGCCGCTCGCCCTGCACCTGGCCAACTCGATCTTCCTCGGCGACTACCTCACCAGTGAGGGCCAGGCCGGCAAGGCCGACCTGGAGATGATCGCGGACGCCGGATTCGAGGTGGAGGGCACCGGCCAGGTGACGCTTCCCGAGCACCGGGCGGGAGGCTGCCACGACGGCGGCGGAGTCTGCGGTTCCGGTGGCGGGGCGTGCGGCTCGGACGAAGAGCCGCAGGTCGCCGACGCCCGTACAGGCGCCGAACCCCGGACCGATCTGGTCGCCGTGCGCCGCCGGGGCGCCGGGACGGACCTCGCGCCCAATGCCTGAGCCGACGGTCGCCGAGCTGCTGGAGCTCGACCGGCGGCACGTGTGGCATCCGTACGGCCCGATGCCCGGGCGGCAGGAACCGCTCGTCGTGGAGTCGGCGAGCGGGGTGCGGCTGCGCCTCGCCGACGGCTCGGGAGAGCTGGTCGACGGCATGTCGTCCTGGTGGTCGGCGATCCACGGCTACAACCACCCGGTGCTGAACGAGGCGGCGCGCGAGCAGCTCGGGCGGATGAGCCATGTGATGTTCGGAGGGCTCACCCACGAGCCCGCCGTGCGGCTGGCGAAGCTCCTTGTCGACATGTCGCCCGAGGGTCTGGAGCATGTCTTCCTCGCCGACTCCGGTTCGGTGTCGGTCGAGGTCGCGGTCAAGATGTGCCTGCAGTACTGGCGTTCGCTGGGCCGCCCCGGCAAGCAGCGGCTGCTGACCTGGCGCGGCGGCTACCACGGCGACACCTGGCAGCCGATGTCGGTATGCGATCCGGACGGTGGCATGCACGACCTGTGGACCGGGGTGCTGCAGCGCCAGGTGTTCGCCGACCCGCCCCCGGCGGAGTACGAGGAGGCGTACGCCGAGCACCTGCGGTCGCTGATCGAGCGCCACGCCGGTGAACTGGCCGCGGTGATCGTCGAACCGGTGGTGCAGGGCGCCGGCGGGATGCGGTTCCACTCCCCCGCGTATCTGCGGGTGCTGCGCGAGGCGTGCGACGCGCACGACGTGCTGCTGGTCTTCGACGAGATCGCGACCGGTTTCGGCCGTACGGGTGCGATGTTCGCCGCCGAGCACGCGGCCGTGGCGCCGGACGTGATGTGCCTGGGCAAGGCGCTGACCGGCGGCTACATGACGATGGCGGCGACGCTGTGCACCACGCGGGTGGCCGACGGCATCTCGCGGGGCGAGGTTCCGGTGCTCGCGCACGGCCCCACCTTCATGGGCAACCCGCTGGCGGCCGCCGTGGCCTGCGCCTCGATCGAGCTGCTGCTCGGGCAGGACTGGATCGCCGAGGTCAAGCGGATCGAGGCGGGGCTGCGGGACGGGCTGGCCGCGGCCTCGGACCTGCCGGGGGTGAAGGACGTACGGGTCCTCGGCGCCATCGGGGTCGTACAGCTGGATCACGCCGTGGACATGCGGGCGGCGACCGAGGCGGCCGTGCGCGAGGGCGTGTGGCTGCGGCCGTTCCGCGATCTGATCTACACCATGCCGCCGTACGTGACGGGCGACGCGGACCTGGCACGGATCGCGCGAGCGGTGTGCGCGGCGGCGCGGGAGGGATGACATGCCGGTACTGGTGATCACGGGCACGGGCACGGAGGTCGGCAAGACGGTCGTGACCGCCGCCGTCGCCGCGACGGCGCTGGCGGCCGGCCGTTCGGTGGCCGTGCTGAAGGCCGCCCAGACGGGCGTGCGGCCCGACGAGCCGGGGGACGCCGCCGAGGTGGCGCGCCTGGCGGGTCCGGTGACGACGGCCGAACTCGCCCGATTCCCTGAGCCGTTGGCCCCGGCCACGGCCGCACGCCGGGCCGGACGGGCCCCGGTGCATCCGCACGAGGTCGCGGAGGCCGCCGCCAAACTGGCCACCGAGCACGACCTGGTGCTGGTCGAGGGAGCGGGCGGACTGCTCGTACGGTTCGACGCGGCCGGAGGAACCCTGGCGGACGCGGCCCGGCTGCTGTCGGCGCCGGTGCTGGTCGTGGCGGCTGCGGGGCTCGGCACCCTGAACACGACGGAGCTGACGGCGCGTGAACTGCGCTCCCGGGGGCTGGACCTGGCCGGGATCGTGATCGGGAGCTGGCCCGCCGCCCCGGATCTCGCCGCGCGCTGCAACCTCGCGGACCTGCCGGACGTGGCCGGAGCGCCGCTGCTGGGCTCCGTTCCGGCGGGGTCGGGCGCCCTCTCCCCCACCGCTTTCCGGGGCACCGCACCGCACTGGCTGGCGCCCCGGCTGGACGGCTCGTGGGACGCGGAGGCGTTCCGGGTACGGGAGGCGCCCGAGGCGTTCTGAGGGTCGGACGGGCGTGTGGTGAAACCGGCGCGGACGTGATCGCGTGTTGAACCACGTACGTGATCGCCTCCGAAGGGACCATCTTGCACACGAACGGATCACGCCCGTCCCGCCGTACGGCCCTGGCACTGGGCACGGCCGCCGCTCTCTCGCTGGGCGGCGGCACGGCTCACGCCTCGCCCGGCACCCGTGGTGTCACCGCGCGGCTGCGGGAACTGGAGCAGGAGCACACCGCCCGGCTCGGCGTGTACGCCCGTAATCTGCGCACCGGGCGGACCGTGCGGTACCGGGCCGACGAACGCTTCCCGATGGCCTCGGTGTTCAAGACGCTCGCCGCCGCGGCCGTCCTGCGCAACCTCGACCGCGCCGGCGAGTTCCTGTCCCGGCGCGTCCACTACACCCAGGCCTACGTCGGCAAGTCCGGGTACTCCCCCGTCACCGAGAAGAACGTCGCGACCGGCATGACCGTCGGCGAACTGTGCGACGCCACCATCCGCTTCAGCGACAACACCGCGGGCAACCTGCTTCTGAAGGAGCTGGGCGGGCCGACCGCCGTGACGCGCTTCTGCCGTTCGATCGGTGACCGGGTCACCCGGCTCGACCGGTGGGAGCCCGAGCTCAACTCCGCGGAGCCGTGGCGCGTGACCGACACGACCTCCCCGCGCGCCATCGGCACGACCTACGCCCGGCTCGTGCTCGGCACCGCGCTGGAGCCCCGGGACCGGGCGCGGCTCATGGACTGGCTGCTGCGCAACACCACCAGCATCGACAGGTTCCGCAAGGGCCTGCCCGCCGACTGGCTGCTCGCCGACAAGACCGGCGGCGGACGGTACGGCAGCAACAACGACGTGGGCATCACCTGGCCGCCGGACGGCCCGCCGATCGTGCTGTCCGTCCTGACCACGCAGCCGGAGGAGGACGCCGTGGCCGACAACCCGCTGGTGGCCCGGACGGCCGCGCTGCTGGCGGCGGAACTCGCCTAGCGTGGGCCTCGACGGCAGGTCGTCGGGGGACACCTGGCTGGTGAGCGGTGCCCTCGGTGTCGCCGGTCTGCTCGCCCTGCACTCCGCCGTGCCCAACGGGGTCGGGCGGCTGGGGAGCCTGCTGGAGACGTTCCTGCCGTGGCTGGGGGCGGCCGTGCCCGTGCTCGGCTGCCTCGCCCTGCTCAAGCGGTCGTGGGCGGGGGCGCTCGCCTGCCTGGCGCCCACGGCCGTGTGGCTCTGGATGTTCGGTGGGATGTGGTTCTCCTCGGCCCCGGGCCCGTACGACCTGACCGTCGTCCAGCACAACGTGGCCGACGACGACGCCCACCCCGCCGGCACCGCACGGGCCCTGCTCGCGACCCGTGCGGGGCTGGTGGCCGTGCAGGAGCTGACCCCCGCGGCGCGGCCCGTGTACCAGGACGTCCTGGGCGCCTCCCATCCGCACCGGGCCGTCCACGGCACGGTCGGGCTCTGGTCGGCCCATCCGCTGTCCGACGTGCGGCCGGTGGACATCCGGCCCGAGGGCTTCCCGGAGGGCTGGCAGCGGGGTCTGCGGGCCACGGTGTCCGCACCGGGCGGCGGGATCGCGGTGTACGTGGTCCATCTGCCGTCCGTCCGGCTCGGGACGACAGGCCTCGCCTCGGCGGCCCGGGACGAGAGCGCGGCCCTGCTCGGCGCCCGGATCGACGGCGACCCCTCGGGCCGGCTCCTGGTGGTGGGCGACCTCAACGGAACGGTGCAGGACCGCGGTCTCGCCCCGCTCACCTCCCGGCTGCACGCCCCGCGCGCGGGGTTCGCGTTCAGCTGGCCGGCCGCCCTGCCGGTGGCGAGGATCGACCAGGTGCTGGGGCGAGGGGTCGAGGTGACGGAGGTGTCGGCGCTGGAGGCGACCGGCAGTGACCACCGTCCGGTCCTGGGCCGCGTACTCCTTCGGTAGGCGGCATGGGTGCGCCGGGCTCGTCGCGGGGAGAATCCCGGTAAGGCCGGCATCCTCAGGGAGGTCCCCATGCCGCACCGCTCCGGCACGATGCCACGGGACGCCGTGCACCATCCGCTGTTCGCCCGCTGCTACGCCCGGGTCAGTGTGGCCGCCGAGACCAGGATGGGCATGGGCCGGACGCGCGAGAGACTGCTCGGCGGGCTGTCCGGGCGGGTGATCGAGATCGGCGCGGGCAACGGGCTGAACTTCGCGCACTACCCGGGCACCGTCGCGGAGGTCGTGGCCATCGAACCGGAGCGGCGGCTGCGGCAGCTGGCCGTTCAGGCCGCGCTGCGCGCCGAGGTGCCGGTGGACGTGGCGCCGGGCGCGGCCGAGGCGCTGCCGGTCAAGAGCGAGGGCTTCGACGCGGCCGTGGTGTCGCTGGTGCTGTGCAGTGTGCGGGACGTGCCCCGGGCGCTCGGGGAGCTGCGGCGGGTGCTGCGGCCGGGCGGCGAGGTGCGGTTCTTCGAGCACGGCCGGGGCGGTGGCCGGGCGATGACCTGCACGCAGCGCGCGCTGGACCGGACGGTGTGGCCGGTGCTGAGCGGGGGCTGCCATGTGGCGCGGGAGCCGGTGCGGGCACTGCGGGAGGCCGGCTTCGAACTCGGCCCCTACCGGCGGGTGCTGATGCCGGCGGAGGGGCCGAAGCTGCCCACTTCGTACTGCGTGCTCGGGACGGCCTGGCGGCCGGTCAGCGGGTGATCACCAGGCTCCACCGGCGCGGCTCCCGCTCGATGTCCCGTACGGACGCCTCGCCGTTCTCGACCAGCCGGGCGAGGAGCTGGAGCAGTGCGGCGGCGCGGGGTGCGGGCTGTCGTAGACGGGGACGCCGAACACGGCGGCCCGGTGGCGGGCGACGGCGGCGACCAGAGACCTCTGGCGCGGAGGGGCTGGCACCGGCGAGAGCGGAGTCCGACCCACGGAGGATACCGAGTGTGGGCCGGGTCACATTACCCTCGGGCAGGGCCAGGAGGTCCTGACGTCCACCCAGAGGAGGCGGCCTTGTCCACACCTGCTGCGGAGCACGCTCCCGGCCTCGCGCCGGCCGACGGGATCGCGGCCCGCGCCCGCGGCCTGACCAAGGCGTACGGCTCGGGCGAGACGACCGTGCTCGCGCTCGACTCGGTGGACGTGGACGTCGTCCGCGGCCGGTTCACCGCGGTGATGGGGCCGTCGGGCTCCGGGAAGTCCACGCTGATGCACTGTCTGGCGGGGCTCGACACGGTCTCGGCCGGTCAGGTGTGGCTCGGTGACACGGAGATCACCGGGCTGAGGGAACGCGAGCTGACGCGGCTGCGCCGCGACCGGATCGGGTTCATGTTCCAGTCGTTCAACCTCATCCCGACCCTGAACGCGTTGGAGAACATCACCCTGCCCATGGACATCGCGGGCCGGAAGCCCGACGAGACATGGCTGGACCGGGTGATCGACACCCTGGGTCTGAGGGACCGGCTCAAGCACCGGCCGTCGCAGCTCTCCGGCGGGCAGCAGCAGCGCGTGGCCTGCGCGCGGGCGCTGGCCTCCCGGCCCGAGCTGATCTTCGCGGACGAGCCGACCGGCAACCTCGACTCGCGCGCGGGCCTCGAGGTGCTCGGCTTCCTGCGCGAGGCGGTGGACCAGCTCGGGCAGACCGTCGTCATGGTCACCCACGACCCGGGCGCCGCCGCCCACTCGGACCTGGTGCTCTTCCTCGGGGACGGCCGGATCGTCGACGAGATGCGGCGCCCCACGGCGGAGGCGGTACTGGAGCGGATGAAGAGGTTCGACGTGATCCGCACCCGGTACGAGGACGCCCCGGTACCGACCGAGGAGAACTGAGCCCGTGCTCAAGGCGACCCTGAGGAGCTTCCTGGCGCACAAGGGGCGGCTGCTGCTCTCGGCGCTCGCCGTCCTGCTGTCCGTCGCGTTCGTCACGGGGAGCCTGATCTTCTCGGACACCGTCAGCCGCACGTTCGACCGGTTGTTCGCCTCCACCGCGGCCGATGTGACGGTCAGCCCGAAGGAGGGCCTGGACGAGGCGGTGCCCTCCGGCCGGACGGCCACCCTGCCGGCCGCACTCGCCGAACGGGTCCGGCAGGTCGACGGGGTCGCGGCGGCCCGCGCCGACGTGGAGGTGAACGGCCTCACGGTCGTCGACGAGGAGAACGAACCGGTGGGCCCGACCACCGGGGCGCCCACACTCGGCAACGCCTGGAACCCGAACGAGCGCAGCCCCGTGAAGCTGACCTCGGGCCATGCCCCGCGCGGTCCCGCCGAGGCGCTGCTCGACTCCGAGACCGCGGGCCGCAAGGACGTGCGCATCGGCGACACCCTCACCGTCATCGCGCCCCCCGGGTCGTTCCAGGTCCGGGTGGTCGGCATCGTCACCTTCACGACCACCAACCCCGGCTCGGCGCTGATCTACTTCGACACCCCCACCGCGCAGACGAAGCTGCTGGGCCGGCCCGGGACGGCCACCGCCATCGCGGTCGACGCGGCGGAGGGCGTCGGCGACGGCCGGCTCAAACAGCGCGTGGCCGACGCGCTCGGCGCGCACACCTACGACTTCAGAACGGCCGGCGAGCAGGCCGAGTCGGATGTCGAGCAGCTGGGTGGGTTCCTCGACGTCATCAAGTACGTGATGCTCGGCTTCGCCGGGATCGCCGTGCTGGTGGGCGTGTTCCTGATCGTCAACACCTTCTCCATGCTCATCGCCCAGCGCACCCGGGAGCTGGGGCTGCTGCGCGCGCTCGGCGCGGACCGGCGCCAGGTCCGCGACTCGGTGCTCACCGAGGCACTGCTGCTCGGGCTCGTCGGCTCCACGCTGGGGCTGGCCGCGGGCATCGGGCTCGCGGCCGGGCTGATCGGGCTGATGGGCCTGCTCGGCATGAACATCGACGCCGACGAGATGGAGATCCGCTGGGTGACACCGGTGGCGGCGTACGTCGTCGGGCTCGGCGTCACCTTCGTCGCCGCGTACCTCCCGGCGCGGCGGGCCGCGGGCGTCTCGCCGATGGCCGCGCTCTCGGACGCCGAGGTCGCCGGGGTGGGCCGGCCGCTGCGGATGCGCGCGGTGGCGGGCGGGATCGTCGGCGCGGCCGGTGTCGCGGCGCTCGTGGGCTGCGCGGTGTCGGAGCAGACCGCGTCGGCGGCGTCCCTGCTGGGGCTCGGCGTGGTGCTCACCCTGATCGCGACCGTGATCGCCGGGCCGCTGCTGGTGCGCCCGGTGATCCGGGTGCTCGGCGCGGCCTTTCCCGCGCTGTTCGGGTCGATCGGCCGGATGAGTCAGCGCAACGCCCTGCGCAACCCGCGCCGCACCGGGGCCACCGCCGCCGCCCTGATGGTGGGGATCGCCCTGGTCGGCGGGATGTCGGTGGCGAGCGAGTCGATGACCGCGTCGTTCGACCGGCAGATCGACAAGACGCTGGGCGCCGACTTCGTCATCCAGAACACCAACTTCCAGCCGTTCCCGAGGGAGGTCACCGACAAGGTGCGCGGCACCGACGGTGTGGGCCTCGTCGTGCGCGGGCGGTTCACACCGGTCGCGGTGCGGCTCCCGGACGGCGACCGGGTGGAGACGACCGCCGGGGGCTACGATCCGCGGCTCGACGAGGTCGCCAACATCGCCTACGTGCAAGGGGACTCCGCGGCCGCGCTGGCGAGCGGGCGCCTGGCCATGGACCGGGACTTCGCGCGCGACCACGGCGTCCGGGTGGGCAGCACCGTCCCGGTGGAGTTCCAGGGCGGACGCTCGGCCGAGCTGACGGTCGGCGCGCTCACCGACCAGGACGCCGCCGAGGGGTTCGGCACTCAGGGCGGGCTGTACTTCGGGCTGGGCACCCTGGAGCGGTACGCGCCGGGCGGGCAGGACTCCGCGCTGTACGTCAACGCCGCCGGCGGCACGAGCGACGACGACCTGCGCGCGAATCTGGAGGAGACGCTGGACCCGTACCCGCAGGTGCAGGTGCGGGACCTGGCCGACTACAAACAGCTGGTCCACGACCAGATCTCCGTGCTGCTGTACCTCGTGTACGCGCTGCTCGGGCTGGCGATCATCATCGCGGTGCTGGGCGTGGTCAACACCCTCGCGCTGTCGGTCGTCGAACGCACCCGGGAGATCGGCCTGTTGCGCGCGATCGGGCTGGCCCGGCGTCAGCTGCGGCGAATGATCCGGCTGGAGTCGGTGGTGATCGCCGTGTTCGGCGCCGTCCTCGGGCTCGTGCTGGGGCTGGTGTGGGGTGTGTGCACCCAGCAGGTGCTGGCGCTCCAGGGCATGACGGCCCTGGCGATCCCGTGGCTGACGATCGTGCTGGTGGTGGTCGGCTCGGCGGTGGTGGGGGTCGTGGCGGCACTGCTGCCGGCGTTGCGCGCGTCCCGCATGAACGTGCTGGCGGCCATCGCGCACGAGTGACGTCCGGATGGTGAAACGGTCTGACGCGGGTCTGCGTGAGTGATGTGATCACGGGATGACCGACCTGCGTATCCGGGCCGCGACGCCCGAGGACATCGACGCCGTGCTGGCCTTCTGGAAGGTCGCCGCCGAGGGCACGAGCATCAGTGACGACCGCGGTGGCGTGGAGCGGCTGGTCGCGCGTGACCCCGAGGCGCTGATCCTCGCGGAACGCGGCGGCGAGCTGGTGGGCACGGTGATCGCCGGGTTCGACGGCTGGCGCTGCCACCTGTACCGGCTGGCCGTGCACCCGGACCACCGCCGTCAGGGCATCGCGTCCGCGCTGCTCGCTGCCGCGGAGGAGCGGTTCGTACGGCTCGGCGGTCGCCGCGCGGACGCGATGGTGCTCACCCGCAACGAGACAGCGCACCAGGCGTGGGGCGCCGCGGGATACGGGCCGGAGGAGCGGTGGCGGCGCTGGGTGAAGCCGCTCACCGACCCGGCGCCCGCCCCGTGATCGGGTCCGGGTGAGGACTTTGCCCATCCTTTACCCTTGAATGGCCACTCGGTCCTGCATGAAAGGTTGTGAGCGTCCGCCCATGGGCGAGCCTCCCCGTGCGCGACACCGCGCGTTCCGCCCCGTCCTGGAGAACCATGGAACGGGGGTGAACCGATGACCGAAGTGCTCCTTCTCCTGGCGGCGATCCTGCTGTCACTCGCCTGCGGCGCCTTCGTGGCGGCCGAGTTCTCCCTCACCACGGTCGAGCGTGCCGAGCTGGAGCGGGCCGTCGAGCGCGGCGAGCGGGGTGCGCAGGGGGCACTGAAGGCCGTACGGAACCTGACGTTCCAGCTCTCCGGTGCCCAGCTCGGCATCACGGTGACGAACCTGGTGGTCGGCATGCTCGCCGAGCCGTCGATCGCCGCCCTGATCGCCGGGCCGCTGGAGGACCTCGGCATCTCGCGCTCGGCGTCGCACAGCGTCGCGCTGGTGCTGGGCACGGCCGCGTCGACGGTGTTCCTGATGGTCGTGGGCGAGCTGGTGCCCAAGAACTGGGCGATCTCCTCGCCGCTGGCGGTCGCCAAGACGGTGGGCAACGCGCAGCGCTGGTTCAGCGCCGCGTTCCGGCCCTTCATCACCCATCTGAACAACACGGCGAACCGGGTCGTGCGGCGGATCGGTGTCGAGCCCGCCGAGGAACTGGCCTCGGCGCGCGGGCCCCAGGAGCTGGCCGCCCTCGCCCGGCACTCCGCCAAGGAGGGCGCCCTGGAGGCAGACACCGCCGAGCTGTTCGTGCGGACCCTGAACCTGGCCGACCTGACCGCGGAGAACGTGATGACGCCCCGGGTGCAGGTCGTCGCGCTGGAGGTGCAGGCGACCCTGGAGGACGTGGCGAACGCGACCCGGGCGACCGGACTGTCCCGGTTCCCCGTCTACCGCGGGACGCTCGACTCGGTCGTCGGAACGGCCCACGTCAAGGACGTGCTGGCGGTACCGGCCGAGCGCCGGACCCGGATCCACGTCTCCGAGCTGATGCGCGAGCCGCTGCTGGTCCCGGAGACGCTCACCGTCGACCGGCTCCTGGACCGGCTCTCCGGCAAGCGCACGATGGCCGTCGTGATCGACGAGTACGGCGGCACGGCCGGCGTGGCCACCCTGGAGGACATCGTCGAGGAGGTCGTCGGCGAGGTGCGCGACGAACACGACCCGCACGAGGTTCCCGACCTGGCCGCGGCCGGCACGGACGAGGCCGGACACCCGCTGTACTCGGCCGACGGCTCCGCGCGCGTGGACCACCTGGAACGCGTCGGGCTGCGCGCGCCGGAGGGCCCCTACGAGACGCTCGCCGGGCTGGTCGCCATGGTGCTCGGCCGGATACCGGCCGCCGGTGACACCCTCGAGGTCGCCGGCTGGCACCTGGAGGTCCTCGACGCGACGGGGCGCCGGGCCGCCCGCGTCCGGCTGCGCGCCCCCCTCGACGACCGCAAGCCCGACGAGAGGGGGGTCGAACTGTGACCGCCGTCCAGCTGCTGATCGGACTGGCGACGCTCGTCGTCAACGCCTTCTTCGTCGGCGCCGAGTTCGCGCTGATCTCGGTGCGCCGCAGCCAGATCGAGCCCTACGTCGACCGGGGTGACCGGCGCGCGAAGAGCGTGCTGTGGGGCCTGGAGCACGTGTCCGCGCTGATGGCGGCCGCTCAGCTCGGCATCACGCTGTGCACGCTGGTCCTGGGCGTGGTGGCCGAACCGGCGATCGCGCACCTGCTGGAGCCGGTGTTCCACGCGGTGGGCGTGCCCGAGGGAGCGGGACACGCGGTGTCCTTCGTGATCGCGCTGGCCCTGGCGACGTATCTGCACATGCTGCTCGGCGAGATGGTGCCGAAGAACATCGCGCTGGCGGAGCCGGTGCGCAGCGCGCTGGCGCTCGGTCCGCCCCTGGTGGCGCTGTCCCGCGCGCTGCGCCCGGTGATCTTCACGGTGAACGCGTTCGCCAACGCGCTGCTGAAGCTGCTGCGTGTGGAGGCCCGGGAGGAGGTCGCCGCCTCCTACTCGGACGCGGAGATCGCGCAGATCGTGAAGGACTCCAGCGAGGCCGGTCTGATCGACGACCGTGCCCAGGAGCGGCTGCACGACGCGCTGGAGCTGGGCCGCCGTCCGGTGCGGGACGTGGTGCTGCCGCTGGAGCGCGTGGTGTACGCGAGCGTCGGCGTCACGCCGGAGGAGCTGGAGCGGCTGTCGGCGGAGTCCGGGTTCTCCCGCTTCCCGGTGGTGGACGAGGGGCGGCGGATCGTGGGCTATCTCCATGTGAAGGACGCCCTGGAGGCCGTCGGGCGCGACGTGCCGTTCCGGCTGCGCGACATGCGGCCCATCGCGCGCGTGGTGGAGCGCACCCCGCTGGACGACGTCCTGACGGCGATGCGGGGCAGCCGTACGCACCTCGCCGCCGTCCTCGGGGCGGACGGGCGGATGGCCGGGCTGGTGACCATGGAGGACGTGCTGCGGGAGCTGTTCGGTCAGCGGGCGTGAAGCGGGCGGGCCGCGGAGCCCGCTGCCGAGGGCCCGGAGGCCGACCGACTGCTGGGTATGTGCACGGGATACCATTTCCGTCGCCATGCAGACGAACCCCACCTACAGCAGCCTGGTCGCGGTCGGCGACTCCTTCACCGAGGGCATGTCGGACCTGATGCCCGACGGCACCTACCGGGGCTGGGCCGACCTGCTCGCCACGCGGATGGCGGCCCGTACGCCCGGCTTCCGGTACGCCAACCTCGCGGTGCGCGGCAAGCTGATCCGGCAGATCGTCGACGAGCAGGTCGACGTCGCTGCGGCCATGGGTGCCGACGTGATCACCCTGGTCGGCGGGCTCAACGACACGCTGCGGCCCAAGTGCGACATGGGCCTGGTGCGCGGGCTCCTGGAGGAGGCCGTGGAGAAGCTGGCCCCCGCGTGCCGGCAGCTCGTCCTGATGCGCAGCCCGGGCCGGCAGGGCCCTGTCCTGGAGCGATTCCGGCCGCGCATGGAGGAGCTGTTCGCCTGCGTCGACGAGCTGGCCGCCCGGCACGGCGCGATCGTCGTCGACCTGTACGGCGCGCCGTCCCTGAGCGACCCGCGGATGTGGGACGTGGACCGGCTGCACCTGACGGCCGAGGGTCACCGCCGGGTCGCCGAGGCGGTGTGGCAGACGCTCGGCTACGACCCCGAGGACGCCGAGTGGCACACGCCGATGCCGGCGACGCTGCCGCCGGGCTGGGTCATGCGGCGGGTCGCGGACGCGCGCTTCGCCCGGCAGCACCTGCTGCCGTGGATAGGCCGCCGTCTGACGGGCCGCTCCTCGGGCGACGGTCTGCCGCCCAAGCGGCCCGAGCTGCTGCCGTACGAGGATCTGGCGTAGCCGCAGGTGGAGACGGCCCGGACGCTCTCGTAGGTTCCGACAAGGACACCCGCGGCGCTGGCCTGCACGAATCGCCAGTAGAATCCGTGCACGTGACTTCCGCTCCCGCCAAGCCCCGCATCCCGAACGTCCTCGCCGGACGCTACGCCTCCGCCGAGCTCGCCACGCTCTGGTCGCCCGAGCAGAAGGTGAAGCTGGAGCGGCAGCTCTGGCTCGCCGTGCTGCGGGCCCAGAAGGACCTCGGGATCGAGGTGCCGGACGCGGCGCTCGCCGACTACGAGCGCGTCCTCGACACCGTCGACCTGGCTTCCATCGCCGAACGCGAGAAGGTCACGCGGCACGACGTGAAGGCGCGGATCGAGGAGTTCAACGACCTCGCCGGGCACGAGCACGTACACAAGGGCATGACCTCGCGCGACCTCACCGAGAACGTCGAGCAGCTCCAGATCCGCCTCTCGCTGGAACTGATGCGCGACCGCACGGTCGCGGTCCTGGCGCGCCTGGGCAGGCTGGCCGGCGAGTACGGCGAGCTGGTCATGGCCGGTCGCTCCCACAACGTGGCCGCCCAGGCCACCACCCTCGGCAAGCGTTTCGCGACCGCCACCGACGAGCTGCTCGTCGCCTACCACCGGATCGAGGAGCTGCTGGGCCGCTACCCGCTGCGCGGCATCAAGGGCCCGGTCGGCACCGCGCAGGACATGCTGGACCTGCTGGGCGGGGACGCCGCGAAGCTGGCGGACCTGGAGCAGCGGATCGCCACGCACCTGGGCTTCTCGCAGGCGTTCACCTCGGTCGGCCAGGTCTACCCGCGCTCGCTGGACTACGAGGTCGTGACGGCGCTGGTGCAGCTGGCGTCGGCCCCGTCGTCGCTGGCGAAGACGATCCGCCTGATGGCCGGGCACGAGCTGGTCACCGAGGGCTTCAAGCCCGGCCAGGTCGGTTCCTCGGCGATGCCGCACAAGATGAACACCCGCTCCTGCGAGCGCGTCAACGGTCTGATGGTCATCCTGCGCGGCTACGCCTCGATGACCGGCGAGCTGGCGGGCGACCAGTGGAACGAGGGCGACGTGTCCTGTTCGGTGGTGCGCCGGGTCGCGCTGCCGGACGCGTTCTTCGCGCTGGACGGTCTGCTGGAGACGTTCCTGACGGTGCTCGACGAGTTCGGCGCGTTCCCGGCGGTCGTCGCCCGCGAGCTGGACCGGTACCTGCCGTTCCTCGCCACCACCAAGGTGCTGATGGGCGCGGTGCGCGCGGGCGTGGGCCGGGAACTCGCGCACGAGGCGATCAAGGAGAACGCCGTCGCCTCCGCGCTCGCGATGCGCGAGCAGGGCGCCGAGCGCAACGAACTGCTCGACAAGCTGGCCGCCGACGCGCGCATCCCGCTGGACCGGGACCAGCTGGACGCGCTGATGGCCGACAAGCTGTCCTTCACGGGTGCCGCGGGCGACCAGGTCGCCGCCGTCGTCGCCCGGGTCGAGGAGATCGTGAAGCAGCACCCCCAGGCCGCGGGCTACACGCCCGGGGCGATCCTCTGACCCGCCGCCCCTGATGGCGCGTTTCACGCCCGAGGAACTGGAGGCCGCCCGCGGCCGCGTCGTGCCCGACGTGGTCGCGGAGGGCCTGCACGTCCTGTTCTGCGGCATCAACCCCGGCCTGATGACGGCCGCGACGGGCCACCACTTCGCCCGCCCGGGCAACCGCTTCTGGCCGGTGCTGCACCGGTCGGGGTTCACACCGCGCCTGCTCGAGCCGTCCGAGCAGCAGGAGTTGCTGTCGTACGGGCTCGGCATCACCAACGTCGTGGCGCGGGCCTCCGCCCGGGCCGACGAACTGAGTGCCGAGGAGTACCGGGAGGGCGGGCGGCTGCTCGCGACGAAGGTGGAACGGCTGCGGCCGCGCTGGCTGGCCGTGGTCGGTGTGACCGCGTACCGCGCCGCGTTCGACGACCGGAAGGCGCAGGTCGGGCCGCAGGAGCGGACGATCGGGGACACGCGCGTGTGGGTGCTGCCCAATCCGAGCGGGCTGAACGCGCACTGGACGGCCGAGACGATGGCGGAGGAGTTCGGACGGCTGCGGGAAGCCGCCGAGCACTGATCGCCTACGGCGGGTCCGTCTCCGTGACCAGGGCCAGCAGTTGGACCTCCCGCGACGCGTCGCGGTCGGCGACCGCCACGGCGACCCAGCGGCCCGTGCCCTCCACCTCCCACAGGTGGGCGACGCTCGCCCACGCGCTCAGTTCGGCCCAGGGCCGGGGCATCTCCTCATGCTCGGTGCGCAGCAGGACGGTCTGCAGGTTGTAGGGGTCCGTGTCGCCCCAGCGTGAGGCGAGGAGCTCGTAGACGGCGTCCCGGTCCTTCTCGTACTGGTCGATCGTCACCGCGCGGGCCGCCGGGTCGGCGTCGGTCGCGGCCTCTAACACCGCGATGTGGTGACCGGGTCCCGAGACACCGACGTCCGACGGGCCGTGCTCCGCCGGAAAGGGGCGGTAGCACAGCTCGTCGATGAGGGCGATGTGCTGCGCGATGTTCATGGGTCCAGTAAACCCGCCCCCACTGACACTTGGCGGAGCGTCAACCGGACCGTCGTCAGGCGTCCCTGCGACGCAGGCTCCACGCCCCCGCCAGCAGGGCCGCCGCCGTCCAGAGCGCCGTCACCGCGAGCCCCGACCACGGGCCGAGGGTCCCGTCGTACGTCTCCCGGAGAACGAGTTGTCCCGCCTTGTCCGGGAGGAAGTCGGCGACGGTGCCCGTCGCGTCGCCGATCACGAACGACACGACGAGGATGAACGGGATCAGCACGGACAGCGTGGCCACGCCGCTGCGCAGCAGGGCGGCGAGCCCGGCGGCGAACAGGGCCATGAGCATGAGGTACACGCCGCAGCCCACGACACCGCGCACCTGCTCGCCGGTGCTGAGCCCGTCGGCCGCCGGCCCGAGCCCCGCCCGCGCCACGAGGAGCGCGGCGAGGGCGGTCACCAGCCCCACCAGGAGGGCCGGTACGGCGATGGCGGCCGCCTTGGCCGCGAACCACCGTCCGCGCTGCGGAACCGCGGCCAGCGAGAGCCGGAGCCCGCCCGAGTGGAACTCCGAGGACACGGCCAGGGCCCCGAAGGAGAGGGCCGCTATCTGCCCCGGTATGACACCGGACAGAGCCATGAACAGCGGGTCGAACCCGGGTTCCGACGTGTCGGAGACACCGGCGATGGCGGAGAACGCCGTGGTCGCGGCGAACAGGGCGAGGAGCGCTCCCAGGAGCGAGCGGAGCGTGCGGATCTTCAGCCACTCGGAGCGCAGGACGGGCGTGAATTCCATGGTCAGGCCTCTTTCGGCTGCGGTGCGGTGAACTCGGTCTCGGCCGACGTGAGGTCGAAGTACGCCTGCTCCAAGGTGCCTTCCTCCGCCGCGAGTTCGAGAACCGGCACACCGGCGGCGGAGGTGAGGCGGCCGATGTCGTCCACGCGCGCGTGGTGCACGTTCCAGTGCCCGCCCTCGTGTTCCACCGCCTCGTAGCCGTGCGGGGCGAGGGCGCTCTTGAGAGCGGCGGGGTCGGTGGTCCGGATGCGTACGCGTGGCTGCACGCGTGCGTGGATGAAGTCCCGCATCGGGGTGTCGGCCAGCAGCCGGCCCCGGCCGAGGACGACGAGGTGATCGGCGAAGGACGCGGTCTCGTTCATCAGGTGGCTGGAGACCAGGACCGTGCGGCCCTGATCCGCGAGCCGGCGCAGCAACTGCCGGATCCACACGATGCCTTCGGGGTCCAGGCCGTTGGACGGCTCGTCCAGCATGACCACCTCCGGATCGCCCAGCAGGGCGGCGGCGATGCCCAGCCGCTGGCGCATGCCCAGGGAGTACGTCCGCACGCGGCGGCGGGCCACCGACGCCAGGCCCGTCTCCTCCAGCACCTCGTCGACCCGTCGGTCCGGGATGCGGTTGCTCGCCGCCAGGACACGGAGATGGTCGCGGGCGGTGCGCGAGCCGTGCGCGGACTGCGCGTCGAGCAGGGCGCCCACGTGGCGCAGGGGTTCGCTCAGCGTCGGGTAGGGCCGGCCGCCGACCGTGGCGGAACCGGCGGTCGGCCGGTCGAGGCCGAGCACCAGCCGCAGGGTGGTGGACTTTCCGGCGCCGTTCGGGCCGAGGAAGCCGGTGACGCGGCCGGGCTGCACGCGGAAGGTGAGCCCGTCCACGGCTCGCCGGCTGCCGAACTCCTTGGTGAGGTCCTGGACGTCGATGCTGGTCATGGCAGCAGCGTGACGGTCGGACCGGGGTGCGGTCCTCCCCCGGCGGCGGGGACCGCCTCCCCCGTGCGGGGGAGGCTCGATGTCCGTGCCGGCTGGCACGATGACGCCATGGTCCGCATGCTGCGCCCGTTCACCCGGGCGGTGACGTACACGCGGTGGCTGCATCTCTCCATGGCCATCGTGTGGCCGTCCCTGTGGCTGTTCATCGACGAGGCGTGGTGGACGGTGGGCACGGCGACCGTGCTGCTGGGGCTCGCGGGTCTGGTCCCCGCCATGCGGGTCGTGGAGGGGTTCCAGGCCAGGCTGCTGCTGACCGGCCACCGGGACGGTGGCGAGAGCCCGGAGATCGTCGTCGCCCCCTCGGCCACCTGGGGCGACCGCGGCCGGGTGGTGGTGTGGCTCCAGACGCGGCTGTTCTTCGGCGCCCTGGTGTCGCACCTCGCCGTCCAGCTGCTCCTCCTCGGGGTGGACCTGGTGTCGACGGCGATCAGCGGCGAACGCGCCGGCGGTGCCTGGCTGGTCGTCACGGGCCACCACTGGTGGCACGTCCTGCTCGCGCCCCTGCCCCTGGTCCTGGCGGCCGCGGTCGTGGTCGGTTCGGGGCACTTCATCACGGCGCTCGCCCGGCGCCTGCTCGGCCCTTCCCCCGCCGAGCGGCTCGCCGCACTGGAGGAGCGCACGGAACAGCTCCTGGAACGCACCCGGATCGCCCGCGAGTTGCACGACTCCATCGGGCACGCGCTCACGGTCGCCGTCGTGCAGGCGGGGGCGGCCCGGGCGGCGGGCGATCCGGCCTTCACCGACCGGGCCCTGGGTGCCATCGAGGAGACCGGCCGGGCCGCTCTGGAGGACCTGGAGCGGGTGCTCGGCGTCCTGCGTGAGTCGGGGAAACCGGTGAGCGGCAGACCGACCCTCGCCGACGCCGACCGCCTGCTGGAGTCGGCCCGGGCCTCCGGGGCGAAGGTCGACGCCGAGGTGACCGGGCCGGTGGAAACGGTGCCGGGACCGGTGTCCCGGGAGGGCTACCGGATCCTCCAGGAGTCGCTGACCAACGTGCTGCGGCACGCAGGGGCGGTCCCGGTGCGCGTCCGGGTGCGCGTCGCCGGCGGCACCCTCGTCCTCGCGATACGCAATCCGCTGCCGACCGGAGCTCCCGGCTCGGGGCGCGGCAGCGGGCTGCGCGGGATACGCGAACGCGCGGCCCTGCTCGGCGGGCGGGCCCGGACCGGACCCGACGAAGGCGACTGGCAGGTCCATGCCGAACTGCCGCTGAGTTGATCTACGCTGGTCCGATGCCGGTCACCGTTCTCCTCGTCGACGACGAACCCCTCGTACGCGCCGGTCTGCGGGCCGTGCTGGAGGCACAGCCCGACATCGAGGTCGTCGGGGAGGCCGCGGACGGGGCGGCGGTGATCCCGCTCGTACGGCAGCTGCGGCCGGACGTGGTCGCCATGGACGTGCGGATGCCGCTGCTGGACGGCATCGAGGCCACCCGGGCGCTGCTGCGGACGGTCGACGAGCCGCCCCGGATCCTCGTGGTGACGACGTTCGAGAACGACGAGTACGTGTACGAGGCGTTGCGCGCGGGAGCCGACGGTTTCCTGCTCAAGCGGGCCCGCCCGGCCGAGATCGTGCACGCGGTACGGCTGATCGCCGAAGGCGAGTCGCTGCTGTTCCCGGCCTCGGTGCGGCAGCTCGCCGCCGAGTACGGTGACACCGGCGGGAACCGCGCGGCACGGGCCGTGCTGGAGCGGGCTCAGCTGACCGAACGCGAGGCGGAGGTGCTGCGGCTGATGGCGCGGGGCCTGTCGAACGCGGAGATCGCCACCCGCCTGATCGTGGGGACCGAGACCGTGAAGTCGCATGTCAGCGCGGTGCTGGCGAAGTTGGGGGCGCGCGATCGCACCCAGGCGGTGATCGCGGCGTACGAGTCGGGGTTCGTGGCGCCGGGCTGATCGCCCCGGGCCCGTGCCCGCCCCTCGCCGGGGTGTGCCGTGCCGAAGTACCATCCGGCCAACACGCGCGCGACCTGGGAGGACGGACGGTGGGGCGGCTGACCGGCGGGGACCCCTCGCTGCTGCGAAGGATCAACTCCGCGGTGGTGCTGCACGCGCTGCGTGCCACGGACTGCGCGACGCTGACCGAGATCACCCGGGTGACGGGGCTGTCCCGGCCGACCGTCGAGGGCGTCGTCGAAGGGCTCATCGAAGCCGGGCTCGTCGTCGAGAAGGCGGCCGAGGAGGGCGCTGCCCGGCGGCAGGGCCGTCCGGCGCGGCGGTTCCGCTTCCGGGCGGAGGCCGGGCATCTGCTGGGGCTGGAGATCGGGGCGCACCGGGTGGCGGCACTGCTGGCCGACCTGGACGGCCGGGTGATAGGCGCCCAGGCCAGGGAGGTCCCCGAGACGGCCGGTGCCGACGAGCGGCTGGAGCGGCTGCGGGGGACCGTCGCCGAGCTGCTGCGGCGGGCCGGGGTCGCACGCGGTTCGCTGCGGGCCGTGGGCGTGGCGACGCCCGGGATCGTCGAGGCCGACGGCACGGTGCGGCTGAGCACGGCGCTGCCGGGGTGGACCGGGCTGCGGCTGGGCGAGCGGCTGGGCCGGTCGTTCAAGTGCCCGGTGCTGGTCGAGAACGACGCCAACGCGGCCGCCGTCGCCGAGCACTGGAAGGGCGCGGCCACCGAGTCGGACGACGTGGTGTTCGTGCTGGCGGGGCTCAGCCCGGGCGCCGGTTCGCTGATCGGGGGGCGGCTGCACCGGGGCTACGGCGGGGCGGCCGGCGAGATCGGCGCGCTGCATCTGCTGGGCCGGGGGGTGACGCCCGAGACGCTGCTGTCCACCACGGACGAACCGCTGCACCCGCTCGACGAGCAGGCGGTCGCCGAGGTCTTCGCGCAGGCCCGCGAGGGTGACCAGCGGGCCCGCGCGGCCGTCGACCGCTTCATCCAGCGTCTGGTCCACGACGTGGCGGCCCTCGTCCTCGCCCTGGACCCCGAGCTGGTCGTCGTCGGCGGCTGGGCGGCAGGCCTGGACGGCGTCCTGGCACCCCTGCGGCAGGAACTCGCCCGCTACTGCCTGCGCCCCCCGGAGGTGACCCTCTCCAGTCTGGGAGACGCGGCGGTGGCGACAGGCGCCCTGCGCCTGGCCCTGGACCACGTGGAGGAACAACTCTTCGCAGTGGAGCAACGCCCCCTTTAGGGGCGCGGGGAACTGCGCGACAAGCCACAGCGCGCCGGCAGCCTCCCGCACCGCACCCCTACGGCGCCAGGCTCAGGACGCCTGCTTCTGAAGCCCGGGGTGGATCTCCACACCCCCCGCATCACCGAAGGTCAACCGGCACGTGTCAGCGCGATACGTCGCCACCGACAGCGCAGCCGTCCGCCCCCCGGCGACGAACCGCGTCGTCACCACCAGCACGGGCGCCCCGGGCAGCCGGTCCAGTTCCTTCGCCTCGTCGGCGCCGGCGGAGCCGAGCTCCACCGCGTTCTCCTGCCGCTCCAGCTCCAGCCGCTGAAGCTCGCGCAGCACCGCACGCGCGCGTGCCGCTCCGGACGGCGCGTCGATGCCGGAGAGCTCGGCCACCGAGGGCTGCGGGACGTACAGCAGCTCCGCGGCCACGGGCCGGCCGTGCGAGACGCGGGAGCGCCGCACGATGTGCACGGACTCCTCGCTGCCGGTCTCCAGCGCCTCGGCGACGGCCGTCGGCGGCACCGCCGCCGTGCAGTCGACGGGCTGCCAGGCGTCCTCGGGGCCGCCCGGCCAGGTGTGCGGGCCGGTGCCGAGGGAGACGCCCACGCGCGGCGGCGCGACGGTCGTCCCGACACCGCGGCGGCGCTGCAGCCTGCCTTCGAGTTCGAGCTGCTCCAGGGCCTGGCGGAGTGTGGCGCGGGCGACGCCGAAGCGAGCCGCGAGGTCGCGCTCGTTGGGCAGGATCTCCCCCACCGAGAACTCCGAGTCGAGCGCTTGGCTGAGCACGGTCTTGAGATGCCAGTACTTCGGTTCCTGCACCGATTCCAGCTGCGTGGTCCCCACCCTGTCCTCCGCAATCGCCGTGGTCGGCAGCGTTTTAGCGCCCTTGTTTATTAAAGGTTGTTGCACTTCTCTGCGACCATAGGGCGGCCCTGATCCTTGGTCAAGACCAATGGCCGGGAACGTTCACGGGGCGTTCGTGCGAGGTCGCGGACCGCCCCGGCGGGGCGTCTAGGCGACGGTCAGCGACCGCAGCTTGTCGGGGTTGCGGATGATGTAGACGGCCTGGACGCGGCCGTCGGCGACGTCGACCTGGAAGACGGAGTCGGGCTTGTCGCCGGACAGGATCAGCACGGCCGGGCCGCCGTTGAGCTCCAGGAACCGCACAGACAGACCAGGGAGGCCCTTCTGCGCGGCGCCGACGAGGAAGCGGCCCACCTTGTCGGCGGTCCGCAGGACCCGCAGCGGCGCCCGCGACTTGCCGCCGCTGTCGCCGACGAGCCGGACCTCCGGGGCGAGCAGCGCCATCAGGCCTTCGAGGTCGCCGTCGGCCGCGGCGGCGAGGAACCGTTCGGTGAGGTCGCGACGCTGGGCGGGGTCGACCTCGTAGCGCGGGCGCCGCTCCTCGACGTGCTTGCGGGCCCGCCCGGCCAGCCGGCGCACCGCCGGTTCGCCGCGGTCGAGCATGGTGGCGATGTCGGTGTACGGGAAGCCGAAGGCCTCGCGCAGCACGAACACGGCCCGCTCCAGCGGTGACAGCGACTCCAGCACGACGAGGACGGCGAGGGAGACGGAGTCGGCGAGCACGGCCCGCTCGGCGGTGTCCGGCACGGTGTCGCCGAAATCGGTGGCATAGGGCTCGGGCAGCCAGGGTCCGACGTACGTCTCGCCGCGGGCCTTGATCTGGCGCAGCCGGTCGATGGCGAGCCGGGTGGTGATCCGCACGAGGTAGCCGCGCGGTTCGCGCACGGCGTCGCGGGCGGCGCCGGACCAGCGCAGCCACGCCTCCTGGACCACGTCCTCCGCGTCGGCCACGCGTCCCAGCATGCGGTAGGCGACGCCCAGCAGGACGGGGCGGTGCGTTTCGAAGACGTCGGTCGCGGTCTCGGTGGTCACCGCTCCATCCCAGCCCACCGTTGCGGCCCTGTCCAGGCGGAATCGCCCCTTCCCGGACAGAATGGCCGACAGGACGCCGTTGGTCGGCGGCAGGGCTGCGGAGGTGGCGATGCGGTACGCGGTGCTGGGCACGGGACAGGTCGGCCGCACGCTCGGCGGACGGCTGGTGGAGCTGGGGCACGAGGTGCGGCTCGGCTCGCGCACGAGGGACAACACGGCCGCCGTGCAGTGGGCCGCCGCCGCGGGCCCCGCGGCGGGCGCGGGGACGTTCGCGGAGGCGGCGCGCTTCGGTGAGGTCGTGGTGAACGCGGTCGGCGGGCGGGTGGCCCTCGCCGCGCTGGAGGCGGCGGGGGCGGCGAACATCGACGGGAAGGTCCTCGTGGACGTGTCCAATCCGCTGGCGTTCGAGGAGGGTGAGCTGCGGCTGTCCCCTGTCGAGTCGGACAGCGTGGGTGAGCAGATCCAGCGGGCGTTCCCGCACGCGCGCGTGGTGAAGTCGCTCAACACGGTCAACTGCCGGGTGATGGTGGCACCGGACAGTGTGCCGGGCGAGCACAACGTCTTCGTCTGCGGGGACGACCAGGGCGCCAAGGAGCAGGTGACGGCCCTGCTCGGGGAGTTCGGCTGGCCGGCCGACCGTGTGCTCGACCTCGGTGGCATCCGGGAGGCCCGTGCGGTGGAGATGTGGCTGCCTCTGTGGGTCGACCTGCTCCGGAAGTTCGGGCACGGCGAGTTCAACCTGGAGGTGCACCGGGCCCGATGAGCCGCCCGGTGCCGTGAAGGTGACGACACCATGGGGCTACCCGCGGGTAGCAATTGCTGACAAGCTGTCTACAGCGTCCGTCAGCGAGTACAGCCGAGGAGCACCCCATGTCCGCCACCGTCTCCTTCAAAGTCGCCTCCGCGCAGGGCGAGCAGAGCGTGACCCTGTCCTACACGCGCCGGGGCAGCGGCGAGCCGCTCCTCCTGCTGCACGGCATCGGCCATCACCGGCAGGTGTGGGACCCGGTGATCCCCGCGCTGGCGGCCGAGCGCGACGTGATCGCCGTGGACCTGCCCGGCTGCGGTGAGTCACCGGCGCTCCCGGACGGCATGGCGCACGACCTGCCCACGATGAGCACGGTCCTCACGGCGCTGTGCGAGGCGCTGGAGATCCAACGGCCGCACGTGGCGGGCAACTCGCTGGGGGGCCTGCTGGCGCTGGACCTGGCCCGGGCGCAGCTCGTCCGCTCGGTCACCGCCCTGTCCCCCGCCGGCTTCTGGAACGAGGCCGAGCGCCGCTACGCCTTCACGGTGCTGACGGCCATGCGGCAGATCGCCCGCCGGATGCCGCCGCCGCTGGTCGAGCGGCTGGCCCGCCCGGCCATCGGCCGCACCCTGCTGACGAGCACCATCTACGCCCGTCCGGGCCGCCGTTCGCCCGAGGCCGTGGTCGCCGAGACGCTCGCGCTGGCCCGGGCCCACGGGTTCTCCGAGACGCTGCGCTCCGGCCGGACCGTGCAGTTCACCGACGACATCGTGGGCACGCCGGTCACCGTGGCGTGGGGCAACCGGGACCGGCTGCTCATCCCCCGCCAGGGCGTGCGCGCCAAGGGCGTCATCCCCGGGGCCCGGCTGGTGCGGCTGCCCGGCTGCGGGCACGTCCCGATGAACGACGACCCGGCGCTGGTGGCCCGGGTGGTGCTCGACGGCAGCCGCTGACCCGCACAAGGGGGCGGCGGGGCCTCTAAGGTCTCCCCTCATGAGGCCAACGCAGAGCGACCCTGGCGAAGGTGCGGCGTCCGCCGCCTGGGAACTGCTGCTCCCCGCCGCCTCGGCACCGGCGCGCACGCGCGGCCGTTCCCTCCAGGCGGCGCTGCGCGAGGCGGTCCGCTCGGGCCGGCTCACCCCGGGCACGCGGCTGCCGTCGAGCCGGGACCTCGCGGCGGACCTGGGGGTGTCACGCGGGCTGATCACGGAGGCGTACGAGCAGCTGACGGCGGAGGGGTACCTGCGCAGCGGCCGGGGCGCCGGGACCTGGGTGGGCGCGGCCGTCCGGGCCGCCCGGCCGCGGGCGCACGACCTCGCTCCCCGATCGCCCGGATCCCGGGCGGACTTCGTGCCGGGGACGCCGGACCTGGCGCTGTTCCCGCGCTCGGCCTGGGCCGCCGCGCAGCGCGGGGTGCTGGCGGAACTGCCGCACCAGGAGCTGGGGTATCCCGATCCGCGGGGGCTGCCGCGGTTGCGCGCCGCGCTGGCCGAACTGCTCGCCCGGCGGCGGGGCGTGGTGGCCGACCCGGAGCGGATCGTGGTCGTCTCGGGGGTGGCCCAGGCGACGGCCCTGCTCGGTTTCGCGCTGCACGCGCGCGGGGTGCGCACGGTCGGCGTGGAGGACCCGGGCAGTCCCCAGCACGACGCGCTGTACGGCGCGGCCGGGGTCACCGCCGTGCCGCTGCCGGTGGACGAGGAGGGGGTCGCCCCGGAACCGCTGCGGGCGTCGGGCGTACGGGCCGTGGTGACGACTCCGGCCCACCAGTTCCCCACCGGCATCGCCTACTCGGCGCGGCGTCGCGCCGAGTTGCTGGACTGGGCGCGGTCGGTGGACGGCATCGTGCTGGAGGACGACTACGACGGCGACTTCCGCTACGACCGTGCCCCGGTGGGCGCGCTCCAGGGTCTCGACCCGGACCACGTGGCCTACACGGGCTCGGTCAGCAAGTCCCTCGCCCCGGGCCTGCGGCTGGGCTGGCTGCTGGTGCCGGAGTCCTGGGCGGAGGAGATCGTGGAACGCAAGCGCACCATGGACCTCGGGCACCCGGCCCTCGACCAGGCGCTGTTCGCCCGCTTCCTGGAGCGCGGCGACTACGACCGCCAGCTGCGCCGCTGCCAGCGCGCCTACCGCGAGCGGCGTGACGCGCTGGTCGCCGCCCTGGACGCGCACTTCCCCGGCTCGGAGGTGTCCGGGATCGCCGCGGGTCTGCATGTGATCGCCACACTGCCGGGGCGGTACGGGCCCCAGGAGCGGTTCCTGGCGCGCGTGGCGGAGGCGGGAGTGGCGGTGCGCCCGCTGTCGGCGTACGCCCATACGCGGACCGGGTCCGGCGGAGCCGGGGAGATTCAGCTCGTCCTGGGTTACGCCCATGTGCCGCCCGCGCGGATCGCCGAGGGCGTGCGCCTGATGGCCAAGGCCGCGACCGGGTGAGCCGACCGGTTCGCCGGTTCCCTCACCCTGCGGTCAGTTGTTCACTTGGGGTTCGTGTGTGCGCTGCGGCATGCCAGTAGTTGTGGCTCTGCACACTTGGCCGGATCCCGTCCCTGGAGGCGTATCCATGTCACACCGTCCGTTGCCCGGGCGCCGTAGCGTCCTGCGTGGCTCACTCGCCGCGTCGGCGGCCCTGTCCCTGCCCACCGCCCTCGGCGCGGCGCCCGCCTTCGCGCGCTCGGGGCGCCCTCACGCGGGGTGGGGTGTGCAGGCGGGAGACGTGACCTGCGACTCCGGGCTGGTGTGGGTGCGCTCCGACCGGCCCGCCCGGATGATCGTCGAGACATCGGCGACCGAGTCGTTCCGCAACCCCCGCAGATGGCACGGCCCGCTGCTGGGCCTGGGCACCGACTTCACCGGCACGACCCGGCTGCGCGGCCTGCCGTCCGGCGAGCAGATCCACTACCGCGTGCTGCTCGCCGACCCGGACGATCCGCGCCGCACCGGCGAGCCGGTCACCGGCACCTTCCGCACGGCGTCCGCCAAACGCCGCGACGGTGTGCGGTTCGTCTGGTCCGGCGACCTGGCCGGGCAGGGCTGGGGCATCAACCCGGAGTTCGGCGGTT
The DNA here is from genome assembly GCF_044764825.1 of Streptomyces sp. NPDC093598. NCBI lineage: Bacteria > Bacillati > Actinomycetota > Actinomycetes > Kitasatosporales > Streptomycetaceae > Streptomyces > Streptomyces sp. NPDC093598. The sequence goes on from NZ_JBIWIV010000007.1 coordinate 231,335, forward strand.
ACACGATCTACAACGCGATGGCCGCCCTGGACCCGGACTTCTTCCTGTGCAGCGGCGACAACATCTACGCCGACGGCCCGATTACCGGGACCGTGGCCCTGCCCGACGGCCGGACCTGGCGGAACATCACCACCGAGGAGAAGGCGAAGGTCGCCGAGACGCTCGGGGAGTTCCGCGGCAACTTCCGCTACAACCTGCTCGACGAGAACCTGCGGGCCTTCAACGCCCGGGTCCCGTCCATCGTCCAGTGGGACGACCACGAGGTCACCAACAACTGGTACCCGGGCGAGGTCCTCACCGACGCCCGGTACACCGAGAAGCGCGTCGACGTGCTCGCCGCCCGCGCCCGCCGGGCCTTCTCGGAGTACTTCCCGATCTCCACCCTGCGCCGCCCGGACGGCCGGGTCTACCGGGTGCAGCACCACGGCCCGCTGCTGGATGTCTTCGTCCTGGACATGCGCACCTACCGCAACGCCAACTCGCCGGACGACCAGCCGGTCGACCCGCAGGGCATCCTCGGCCGCGAGCAACTGGAGTGGCTCAAGCGCGAGCTGTCCCGCTCCCGGGCGGTGTGGAAGGTGATCGCCTCCGACATGCCGATTGGACTGGTCGTACCGGACGCGCCGAACATCGAGGCCGTCGCGCAGGGCGACCCCGGCAAGCCGCTCGGCCGCGAGCTGCAGATCGCCGAACTCCTGCGGTTCGTCAAGCACCGGCGCATCACGGGCACGGTGTGGCTGACCGCCGATGTGCACCACACCTCGGCGCAGCACTACCAGCCGTCGAAGGCCGCCTTCACCGACTTCGAGCCGTTCTGGGAGTTCGTCTCGGGCCCGCTCAACGCCGGCGCCTTCCCGGCGAACGCGCTGGACGGCACGTTCGGCCCGGACCGTGTGTTCGTGAAGGCACCGACGACGGCCAACGTCTCCCCCGCCGGGGGTTTCCAGTTCTTCGGCGAGGTCGACATCGACGGCCACAGCGGTGAGCTGACGGTCCGTCTGCGGGAGCAGGACGGCACCGTGCTGTTCACGCAGGTGCTCCAGCCCGGCCGGGTCGGCCAGTAGGTACGGAACGCAACGTTTGAAGCGGCGACAAAGGGGGGAAACTCCCCCCTTTACCCGCCGGTCACAAAGCGTTCTCGATCACGCAACACCGTTCCGTCACAGTGGGTGCATGACGCGAGAACTGACTCAAGTGCCGCACCGTGACGACGACTGCCGCCCCGCCACGCCGTGGCAGCGGATCGCGGAGACCTTCCGGGCCTGGCGAACACGACGCCACGAACACGCGCCGCCGACGAGTGATACCGAGTCCCCGGCACCGGAGCCGGTGCCGGGGGCGAACACCCTGTGGCGGATGCGGACCACGGTTCAGGACGAACCGGGGTCACTGGCGGCCCTCTGCACGGCCCTGGCCGGACATCGCGTCGACATCCTCAGCCTCCAGACACACCCGCTGGCCGTCGGCACGGTCGACGAGTTCCTGCTGCGGGGCCCGGCCGGTCTGCCGTCGTCCGCGATCACCACGGCCGTCGAGTCGGCCGGTGGCACCGACACCTGGATCGAGCGGGCCGACGCGCACGACCTGGTGGACGCGCCGACCCGGGTCCTCGGGCTCGCCGCCCGCACCGCCCTGGACGCGGCGGAACTTCCCTTGGCACTGCGGCAGTTGCTGGGCCGGTGCACCATCCGTTCCCGTCCCGCTCCGATCGGCGGCGGCCGGGTGCCGGGGGGCCTTTTGGTGGAGGGGGCCCTGGACGACACGGTGATGCGGCTGCGCGCCCCGGAGGGCGGAGTGATCACCGTGGAGCGGCCGTATCTGCCGTTCACACCGACCGAGTTCGCCCGGGCCAGGGCCCTGGTGGAACTGGACGCCCGGCTCGGGCCGCGCCTGCCGCACGGACGGGACGAGCTCACGCTCGCCGAGGGCAGCGACATCACCGTGCGGCGGGCCGACACGCGTGACCTCGAAGCGGCCAGGGCGATGCACGAGCGGTGCTCCGCGCACACGCTGAAGCTGCGCTACCACGGGCCCCTCGGCGACGCCGACCGGTACCTCAACCACCTGCTCAGTCCGCGCTACGGCCGCACCCTCGCCGTGCAGACGGCCTCCGGCCGGATCGTCGGGCTGGGCCACCTCCTGTGGGACGGGGACGAGACGGAGGTCGCGCTGCTCGTCGAGGACGCCTGGCAGCGGCGGGGTGTCGGGACGGAGCTGCTGGGGCGGTTGGTCGGGATGGCCGTCGAGGCCGGTTGCTCGAGTGTGTATGCCGTGACGCAGGCGTCCAACACGGGGATGCTGGCCGCGATGCGCGGGCTCGGGCTGCCTCTCGACTACCAGGTCGAGGAGGGGACGCTGGTCATCACGGCGCGGCTGGGTGAGCCGGTGGTCACGGGTGCCGAGGAGATCGGGAGGGCCTCCGCACCGTAGGGGCGTCCGTCAGTGGGCGGGTGCGGGTGCGCTGTGGCTCGTCGCGCAGTTCCCCGCGCCCCCATGAGGGCCGGAGAGGGCCTGGTCGAGATCCGACCACAGGTCCTCCACGTCCTCCAGGCCCACCGACATGCGCAGGAGCTGGTCGCTCACCCCGGCTCCCCTGCGGTCGTCCGCGTCGACGATGCGGTGGCTGATGGAGGCCGGGTGCTGGATGAGGGTGTCCACGCTGCCGAGGCTCACCGCCGGGGTGATCAGGCGGACGCCGGCGATGGCCTCGTGCGGGTCGCCGTGCACCTCGAAGGCGACCATGGCGCCGCCGATCCGCGGGTAGTGCACCCGGGCGATCCGCGGGTCGGCGGCCAGCCGGCGGACCAGTTCGGCGGCGGTGGCGGAGGCCGCCCGGACCCGGACGGGCAGGGTGGACAGGCCGCGCAGCAGCAGATAGCCGGCCAGGGGGTGCAGGACACCGCCCGTGGCGAAGCGCACTTGGCGCAGCCGGCCCGCGAACTCCGCGTCGCAGGCGACCACGCCCGCGAGCACGTCACCGTGTCCGCCGAGGTACTTGGTGGCGCTGTGCAGGATCAGCCGGGCGCCCTGCTCGGCGGGACGCTGCAGCACGGGTGTGGCGAAGGTGTTGTCCACGAGCAACGGCACCGAGCCGCACGCGTGGGCGACGGCCCGCAGGTCGACCTCGGCGAGAGTGGGGTTGGCCGGGGACTCGACCAGGACCAGGCCGGTGTCGGGGCGCAGCGCGTCGGCGACACCGGCCGGGTCGGTCCAGGTCACCTCCGAGCCCAGCAGCCCGGCGGTCAGCAGATGGTCGCTGCATCCGTAGAGGGGCCGTACGGCGACGACATGGCGCAGGCCCATCGAGCCGCGGACGAGGAGGACGGCGCTCAGCGCCGCCATGCCGCTGGCGAACGCCACCGCCGCCTCGGTGCCTTCGAGCCGGGCCAGGGCCGTCTCGAAGCGGGCGACGGTCGGGTTGCCGAGCCGCCCGTAGACGGGCGGGCCGTCCGGCTCGGCACCGGTGGTGGCGAACGCGTCGATCCGGGCCGCCTCGCCGCGGCTGTCGTACGACGGGTAGGTGGTGGACAGATCGATCGGCGGGGCGTGCAGCCCCTGCCGGGCGAGGTCGTCCCGCCCGGCGTGCACGGCCTCGGTGGCGAGGGCTCGCGGTGCGGTGCGGATGTCGTCGTGGGCGCGCGTGCTCGCTGTGTCCATGTCCATGGTGGCCAAGGGTGAACATCTGCCGGGTGGCCGGGTGAAAGTCCCGTGCTACGTTCGGCTCATGGCTGAATCCGTCGTACTGGATCCGGTGGATCTCCATCTGTTGCGGCTGTTGCAGAACGACGCCCGGGCGACGTACCGGGATCTCGCCGCGCAGGTCGGGGTGGCGCCGTCGACCTGTCTGGACCGGGTGACGCGGCTGCGCCGCTCGGGCGTGATCCTCGGGCACCGGCTGGAGCTGGATCCGGCCAAGCTGGGGAGAGGACTTCAGGCCCTGCTGTCGGTGCAGGTCAGGCCGCACCGGCGGGAGCTCGTGGGGCCGTTCGTGGAGCGGATCCGGGCCCTGCCGGAGTCGCGGACGGTCTTCCACCTGACCGGGCCCGACGACTATCTGGTCCATGTCGCGGTCGCCGACATGGCCGATCTCCAGCGGCTGGTGCTGGACGAGTTCACCTCGCGGCGGGAGGTGGCACGGGTGGAGACCCGGCTGATCTTCCAGCAGTGGGAGTGCGGGCCGCTGCTGCCGCCTTCGCCCTCGGCTCAATCCGCGTGACGTGCGCGGTCCGTCGTACGAGGATGGCCGCATGTCTGAGATCAAGAGTCCGCTGCCCCGTGAAGTCGCCGACGCGTACGTCGACGAGCTCGTCGCCCTCGACCCGATCACCGGCACGTTCCTCGGCGACAAGGAGAGTTCGAGCAGGCTGCCCGACACCTCGCCCGCGGGTCAGGAGGCGCTCGCTGAGCTGGCACGCCGGACACTGGCCCGACTGGACGAGGCCGAGCGGCTGCCCGGCGCGGACAGTGACATCGAGCGCCGTTGCGCGCGGCTGCTGCGCGAGCGGCTCAGCGCCGAACTCGCCGTGCACGAGGCCGACGAGAGTCTGCGTTCCGTCAGCAATCTGAGCTCCATCGCCCACGCCGTGCGGCAGGTGTTCACCGTGACGCCGGCGCAGTCGGAACAGGACTGGGCGGCGATCGCCGAGCGGCTGCGCGCGGTCCCGGCCGCGCTGGAGGGCTACCGGGAGTCCCTGGCGCTCGGCCTGGAGCGGAAGCTGTACGGCGGCCCCCGCGCCACGGCGACCTTCGTGCAGCAGCTCGGCGAGTGGGCCGACGCCGACGGCGAGGGCCACGGCTGGTTCGAGCAGTACGCCGCCGCCGGCCCCGAGGCCCTGCGGTCGGAGCTGGACACCGCCGCCCGCTCGGCCACCGAGGCCGTCGTCCGGCTGCGCGACTGGACGCGGGACGTGTACGCGCCGGCGATCGAGGGCGCGCCGGACGTGGTGGGCCGGGAGCGGTACGCGCGCTGGGTGCGCTACTTCAACGGCACGGACCTCGACCTGGACGAGGCGTACGCCTACGGCTGGTCCGAGTACCACCGCCTCCTCGGCGAGATGAGGAGCGAGGCCGAGAAGATCCTGCCGGGCGCCGGCACGCCATGGGAGGCGCTGGCCCACCTCGACGAGCAGGGCACGCACATCGAGGGTGTCGACGAGGTCCGCGACTGGCTTCAGAGCCTGATGGACGAGGCGATGGACGCGCTCGACGGCACCCACTTCGACCTGGCCGAGCGGGTGCGCCGGGTGGAGTCGCGCATCGCCCCTCCGGGCAGCGCCGCCGCCCCCTACTACACGCCGCCGTCGGACGATTTCTCGCGCCCGGGCTGCACCTGGCTGCCGACCATGGGCGAGACGCGCTTCCCGGTCTACGACCTGGTGTCGACCTGGTACCACGAGGGTGTGCCCGGCCACCACCTCCAGCTGGCCCAGTGGAAGCACGTGGCGCAGAACCTCTCGCGCTACCAGGCGAGCGTCGGCATGGTGAGTGCCAACGCCGAGGGCTGGGCGCTGTACGCGGAGCGGCTGATGGACGAACTGGGCTTCCTGACGGACCCGGAGCGCCGGCTCGGCTACCTGGACGCGCAGATGATGCGGGCCGTGCGCGTCATCATCGACATCGGCATGCACCTGGAACTGACGATCCCGGACGACTCGCCCTTCCATCCCGGGGAGCGCTGGACGCCCGAGCTGGCGCAGGAGTTCTTCGGCTCGCACAGCAGCCGCCCCGCGGACTTCGTGGAGAGCGAGCTGACCCGCTACCTGTCCATGCCGGGCCAGGCCATCGGCTACAAGCTCGGCGAGCGGGCGTGGCTGCTGGGCCGCGAGAACGCGCGCAAGCGTCACGGGGACGCGTTCGACCCGAAGGCGTGGCACATGGCGGCGCTGTCGCAGGGTTCGCTCGGTCTGGACGACCTGGTCGACGAACTGTCGCGGCTGTAGGAGCATCCCCGCGCCCCCCGCGGCGTCGCTATCGCGGCGCCAGGAGGCGCAGCTGGATCAGGTCCAGCCAGGTCTCCGGGCCCGGCTGGACCCTCGCCGCGCGGACCCCGTACCGGCCCGGTTCCAGGGCGACCCGGACCTGGTCGGTGCCCGCCAGGCCCGTCCCGGGCCAGGCCGCGTCGAAGAGGCGGACGGGCCCGGCCACCTTCCAGGTCGTCTCCGGTCCCCACTCCGCCGTGGCGGTCGCCGGCGGGACGCTCGCCAGCAGTTCGTCCTCGGAGTTGCCGGCGCACCACCGGACGAACATGCCGTGGTCGGGCAGGTAGGCGGTCGAGGCGGGCTCGTCACCGAGGACCAGGGCGGTGCAGTCGCCGACCGGGAGAAGGCCGACCTGGCCGTCCACCTCGCAGGCCCGGTCGTAGTCCGAGGCCGTCTCCTCGCCGTCGGCGCCCGCCCAGAACGGCAGGACGGTCTCCGGTACCGCTATCAGCGGCCCGCCGCCCGACTCCACCCATTCCACTGCGCCCGGCTCCGCGTATCGCACCATGGCGCAAGAACCTACAGGGCCAACTCACGGCAAAGGATCGGGGGTTCAGCAGCCGCAGTCGCCGGCGTCCACGGGGGCCGTCAGGGGATCCGGGGCCCGGCGCCCGCGCCCCTGCCAGGTCTCGAACGCGAGGCCCTCGCGCACCCAGTACTCGAAGCCGCCGAGCATCTCCTTGACCCGGTAGCCGAGTTCGGCCAGGGCGAGGGCCGCGCGGGCGGCGCCGTTGCAGCCGGGGCCCCAGCAGTACGTCACGACCGGCACCGACCGGTCGAGGAGCTGCCCGGCCTGCTCGGGGACGAGCCCGGTCGGCAGGTGGACCGCGCCGGGGATGTGGCCCTGGTCCCAGGCCTGAGTGGAGCGTGAGTCGACGAGAACGAAGCCGGGGTCACCACCGGCATCGAGTGCGGCGGCGACGTCGGACACGTCGGTGTGGAAGGCGAGACCGGCGCGGAAGTGGGCGGCGGCCTCGGCCGGAGCGGCGGGGGCGACGCGCAGTACGGGGTTCACGGTGGTGGTCATGCGGAAAAACTACGGCCGCCGGTCCCGACCCTGAAGCGACGATCCCCGGCACTCTGCTTGATCCGCCGGGGATTCCCCTGCTATCCCTCGGGGATGACCGAGTATTCCCCGGACGCCACCGACTGGCGCATCCTCGACGTCCTCCAGCGGCAGGGCCGGGCCGGTTTCACCGAGCTGGCACGCGCCGTGTCCATGTCCGCGAGCGCGGTCACCGAGCGGGTGCGCCGCATGGAGGAGGCCGGGGTCATCCAGGGCTACGCGGCGGTGGTCGATCCGGAGCGGCTGGGCCTGCCGATCCTGGCGTTCGTGCGTCTGAGGTATCCGAACGGCAACTACAAGCCCTTCCACGACCTGGTCGCCGTCACGCCCGAGATCCTGGAGGCGCACCACGTCACGGGCGACGACTGTTTCGTCATCAAGGTCACGGCCCGCTCGATGCGCCACCTGGAGGAGGTGTCGGGGAGGATCGGGGCGCTGGGCTCGGTGACCACGAGCGTGGTGTACTCCTCGCCCCTCCCCCGGCGTCCCCTGGGCCGCTGACCTCAGCCGGCACCGCGCTGCCGCAGCGTCGACCCGGAGCGGCCCTTGACCACTTCGAGCTGGGCGTGTATCCGCCGCCGCAGGTCGGCGACATGGCTGACGATGCCGACGCTTCGGTCGCGTTCGCGCAGGGAGTCGAGGACGTCGAGGACCTCGTCGAGGGTCTGGTCGTCGAGGCTGCCGAAGCCCTCGTCGATGAAGAGGGTGTCCAGCCGCACCCCGCCCGCCTCGTTCGTGACGACGTCAGCGAGGCCCAGGGCCAGGGCGAGCGAGGCGAAGAACGTCTCGCCGCCCGACAGCGTCGCCGTGTCCCGCTCGCGGCCGGTCCAGGCGTCGACGACGTGCAGTCCGAGTCCGCTGCGGCCGCGTCCGGTGCGGTCGTCGGAGTGGACGAGGGTGTAGCGGCCGGACGACATGCGGCGCAGCCGTACGGTCGCGGCGGCGGCGACCTGCTCCAGCCGGGCCGCCAGCACGTACGACTCCAGGCGCATCCGGCGTTCGTTGTCCGCCGAGGTGCCGGCGGCGAGGCCGGCCATGCGGGCGACGCGGTCGTACTCCTCGCGCAGCGGGGCCAGCCGGCGTGCGGAGGCGGTCGCGCGGGCGGAGAGCCGGTCGAGTTCGGCGCAGCGCCGGCCGGCGGCGTCATGGGCGGAGGCGGCGTCACGCAGCCGCCGGGCCGCCTCGTCGGCGGCCCGTTGCGCCGAGTCCAGGTCGGCCTGCGGCTCGCGGGCCGCCGCGGAGGTGTCGGCCTCGGCGAGGACGGCCCGTACGGCGGCCTCCTCGTGCTGCCAGGCGTCGAGTCGGCGTTGCAGCTCGCGGTGGGCAGCGTTGTCGAGGAGGGCGGCGGCAGCGGCCTGCGGCGTCTCGAAGCCGGCGCGGAACGCGGCGTCGGCGAGCCGGGCGTCGGCGTCCTTGAGCCGCTGGGCGGTGTCCTCGGTGACGCGGGCGGTGTCGGCGGCGTCGGTGAGCAGCGCGGTCCGCCGCTCCAGCTGTGCGGCCCGCGCGGCGACACTGTCCAGGGAGCCCCGCGCCCGGTCCAGCTCCTCCTCCAGGGCGGCCCGTTCGCGGTCCAGCCGCTCCCGGTGACCGACCCTTGAGGCGGTCCGTACGGCGGCCTCCTGCCGGGCGGCGAGGCGCCGTTCGTGCTCCTGCCCGGCCTGCCGCAGGCGCTCCTGCGCGGCGTGCAGTTCGGCGGCGGCACTGCGGGCCCGCGCGTACTCCTCCTCCAGCTGCGCCATGTCGGCGGCGAGTTGCCCGGTGGGGGTGTCACCGGCCTCCGCGGTGGCGGCGGCCAGAGCCTCGCGTCCGGCGCCGAGTCGCCGTTCGTGCTCGGCGCGCTGTTCGTCGGCACGCTGGTAGGCGGTGAGGGCGTGCTCCTCCGCCTCGCGGTCGACGTGTCCGGCCACCTTGCGGGCGGGGGCGGGGTGTTCGGTGGCTCCGCAGACGGCGCAGGGTTCGCCGTCGGTGAGGTGCGCGGCCAGTTCGGCGGCGATGCCGTTCAGGCGCTCTTCCTTGAGGTCGAGCCAGTGCTGCTTGGCCCGCAGGGTCTGGTCCTGTGCGGTGCGGACCCGGTCGACCGCCCGGTCCGTCTCCTGGGCGAGCTGGTCGCGCAGGCGGGCCGCCCGGAGCCGCTGCCGGGCGGGCTCGCGCCGTACGGCGAGCTGCTCGGCGAGGGCGGCGGCCTGCTGTGCGGAGTCCACCCGGCTCTGGAGTGCGGTGCGCGTCTCCTCCCAGCCGTCCAGCCAGGCCTCCGCCTCCTGGAGGAGGTCCGCGTCGGCGCGCTCCTGGCGGTCCAGGCCGGCACGCTCGTCGAGGAGTTCGGCCAGCCGCCGCTCGGCACGGCGGGCCGAGTCGAGTCCGCCCAGTTCCTCGGCGGCCCGGCGTGCGGCGGCGGCGAGTCCGGCCGCGCCCGCGTCGGCGAAGGTCTCCGGCAGCAGGGCACGGGCGCGTGCCTCTGCCGCGGCGGCGCGACGGTGCTCGGCCTCCGCGGAATCGCGCAGGTCCAGGGCGGGCGCGACCGCTTCGGCCTTGCGGGCCCGCTCCATGAGCGCCTGTGCCTCCCGGTAGGCCTCGGCTCCCTCCGCCAGGCGTGCCGCGCGTTCGCGTGCCTCCGTGAACCGCCGCTGGAGCCGGGCCAGTTCGCGTGCGTCGTCAAGAGCGCGGCCGGCGGCGGCCTGTGCGGACTCGGCGGCGGTGAGCGTGCACGCGGCGACGGTGAGCTGCTCCTGGGCGGTGCTGCGGGCGACGGCGGCCGCGGTCAGTACGGCCTCGGCGAGCCCCGGCTCGCCCGGGGCGAGTTCCGGCAGCTCCATGGCGTCGCCCGCGGCCTGCTGCATGCGGTGTGCGTCGGCGAGCAGTTCCGCGTCCCCGTCCCGCACCTGGGCCTCGGTGGCGCGGCGGCGCTCGGCGAGGCGCTTCTCGACGTCGGCGAAGCGGCGGGTGTCGAACAGCCGGCCCAGCAGCTTGCCGCGGGCTTCGGCGTCGGCGCGCAGGAACCGGGCGAAGTCGCCCTGCGGCAGCAGCACCACCTGGCAGAACTGCTCCCGGCTCATGCCGAGCAGCTGGGTGATCTCCTCACCGATCTCCTGGTGGGAGCGGCTGAGGTCCTTCCAGGCCCGGGCCGTGGCGTCGTACGCGCGCAGCCAGGTCTGGGCCTTGTCCAGGGTCGTGCCGGTGCCGCGCTTCTTGGGGCGCTCCCAGGGCGGCTGGCGGGTGACCTCCAGGCGGCGTCCGGCGACGGTGAGTTCGAGGACGACCTCGGTGCGGGTCGCGGGCGCGGCGTGGTCGCTGCGCAGCGTCGTGCCCTGCCCGCCGCCCTGCCGGGCGCCGGGCACCGAGCCGTAGAGGGCGTAGCAGACGGCGTCGAGGACGGACGTCTTGCCCGCGCCGGTGGGTCCGTGCAGCAGGAACAGCCCGGCGCTCGACAACTCGTCGAAGTCGACGGTCTGGGTGCCTCCGAAGGGCCCGAAGGCGGTGACCGTGAGCCGGTGGAGCCTCACCGGGCCACCTCCCGGACGGCCTCGTCGGCCCGTACCGCGTCGAACGCGTCGCGCAGCACGCCCTGTTCGTGCCGGTCGGGTCCGGCGCCGCGCACATGGGCGACGAAGTCCTCGGCGATCTCCTGGTCGCTGCGGCCGGCGAGGCGCCGGGCGTACGACACCGCGGACTCGTCCTGGTCGCGGTCGGGGTCGAAGACGAGGCTGAGCGTGTGCGGGAAGCGCTCGGTGAGCCGGGCCATCGGGTCGGCCGGGCGGACGGGGTCGGTGAGCGTCGCCTCGACCCACGCCTCCTCGTGCCGGGTCAGGTCCGGGTCGGCGAGCAGGTCCTCCAGGGTGCCCCGGATCCGGGCCAGGGCGCGGGGCACCGGGCAGTCGACGCGCTCGGCCTCGACGGAGCCGTCCGCGGCCAGGTCGACCAGCCACATGCTCTTGCGGTGGGCGGCTTCCGAGAAGGAGTAGGGCAGCGGGGAACCGGAGTAGCGGACGCGGTCGGTGAGGGTCTGGCAGCCGTGCAGATGCCCGAGCGCCACGTAGTCGACGCCGTCGAACACCCCGGCGGGCACCGCGGCGACGCCGCCGACGGTGATGTCCCGCTCACTGTCGCTGGGTTCGCCGCCGGTGACGAAGGCGTGCGCGAGGACGACGGAGCGGGTGCCGGGCGCGCGGGCACCGAGGTCGGCACGGACCCGGTCCATGGCGGCGGCGAGCACGGCCTCGTGCCCGGCCTTCTCCACGCCGAACTCGTCCTTCACCAGGGCCGGTTCGAGGTAGGGCAGCCCGTAGAAGGCGACGTCGCCGTGGGCGTCGGCCAGCAGCACCGGGGTGCCGGCCGCCGACGGCTCGGTCCGCAGATGGACGCCCGCCCGGCCGATCAGCCCGGCGCCGACGCCGAGCCGGCGGGCCGAGTCGTGGTTCCCGGAGATCATCACCGTCGGCACGCCGAGGTCGGCGAGGCGGTGCAGCGCGTCGTCGAACAGCTCGACCGCGGCGAGCGGCGGTACCGCCCGGTCGTACACGTCCCCCGAGACGACCACCGCGTCCACGGCCCGCTCCCGCACGGTCGTGACGAGGTGGCCGATGAACTCGGCCTGGGCTCCGAGCATGTTCACCCGGTGGAAGGCCCGGCCGAGGTGCCAGTCGGACGTGTGCAGCAGTCTCACGACCCCGCCCCGGCCTGCATGTCTCCCCTGCTTTCCCGCACCACCAGCGCGAGCCGGTACGGCTCGCTGTCAGCACCACCACGCTAACGCGTGCGGGCATCTGCTCCCCCACGAACCTCGGCATGTCACGCCTACCCGGCGCCGATTGAGGGGAAATGTCCGTACGTGTACCGCGGAAAACACGCCTCGCGGAGCCCCGCGTCACACGTCCCCGTACGCCTCGCCGCCCGGTTCGAAGCCGGCCGTCCCGGCGGTGGCGTCGGCGAGCCAGGACCGGAAGGCGTCCACGTCGGCGTCCGGGAGGGCGATCTCGATCGTGACCGCCTCCGCGTAGCGCACGTCCCGGACCTCGCGCCCGGTGGTGCGCAGGTCGTTCTCGAGCTTTCCGGCCCGCTGGTGGTCCACGGTGACCGTGGCGAGCCGGAACCTGCGGCGGGTGCGGGTGCCGAGGGTGTCCAGGGCCTCGCCGACCGCTCCGCCGTACGCCCGGATGAGCCCGCCTGCGCCGAGTTTGACCCCGCCGTAGTAGCGGGTGACGACGGCCACGACGTACCGCGTGTCCCGGCGCAGCAGCATCTGGAGCATGGGGACACCGGCGGTGCCGCCGGGTTCGCCGTCGTCGCTCGCCTTCTGGACGGAGGCGTCGGCGCCGATGACGTATGCCCAGCAGTTGTGGGAGGCGTCGGCGTGCTCCTTGCGGACCGTGGCGATGAAGTCCTGGGCCTCCTGTTCGGTGGCCGCCGGGGCGAGGGCGCACAGGAAGCGGGATCGGTTGACCTCCGTCTCGTGCACTCCGGCGCCGGTGACCGTGCGGTACTCGTCCTGCTGCATCGGGCCAGCCTAATCCGGTGGCCGGGGGCGTCCCGTCGGAGCGGTCGGCCGGAGCCGCCGAGACCTCCGCCACCCGTGAGCCACGACCTCGCCGGGGGCTGCTCTCCTCATCGATCGGCGAGGCCGTTCGACGCAGACGCCCTACCCGCCAGGGGGCGTGCGCGCACGAGCCCGGCGCACATCACCGGAAAGGCCCCGTGCCGGTGTGGGGCGCGGGCTACTTCTTCGTGCCCCGGGGCACGGTCACGGACGTGAGCAGCGCGGTGCCGGGGGCGAGGGCCCGCCAGGCCGTGCCGCGCCAGGACAGGACGGCGATCGCCGAGGTGGGGAATTTTGTACGGACCTGCTCCAGGGTGTCGTCGAGGCCGTCGCCGGCGAGGGCCAGGACCAGTTCCTCCAAGCCCGGGTTGTGCCCGATCAGCAGCAACGTCTCCACCTCGGCGGGCACCTCGTGCACGACGGCCAGCAGGCCGGACGGGCCCGCGGCGTACAGCCGCCGGTCGTGCCGGACCGGCGGGGGTGTGCCCCACTCGGCGGCGGCCAGGTCCCAGGTCCGGCGGGCGCGCACGGCGGTGGAGCACAGCGCGAGGTCCGGCAGGAGGTCGGCGTCGGCCAGGGCCCGCCCGGCCGCGGGGGCGTCCCGGCGGCCACGCGGGGCGAGGGGGCGTTCGTGGTCGGCGACGTCCACGGGCCAGGCGGATTTGGCGTGCCGCAGCACGATCAGGCGGCGCAGCGGGCCTGCCCCGGCGCGTTCGATCATGAGGGGGATCCCAGGTCGCGGGTGAGGTCGAGGCCGAGGAGCCGGTCGGCGTAGGCGTACGTCTCGAAGCGGGCGCCGTCGGCCAGTTCCGGCGCGGTCTCGACGTGGCGCAGGACGTCCAGTACCCGGGGCATGTCCAGGTCGTCCTCCCAGGCGTCGCGCAACCGCCTGCGCACGTCGTCGGGGGTCGGCCGCGAGGGCTGTCGCGCCCAGCGGGCGACGGCGGTGCGCCAGCGGGCGAGGGTGGCGCGGGCGTCGTCGAGTCCGGCCGGCTCCAGCCGGACGGGGACGTTGTGGTGCCGGGTGATCAGGGCGAGGCGCAGGGCGGCGGGGCCGGGGTGGTCCGGCGGACCCGGCTCGACCGGCGCGACGGCGATCCGCACCGCCCCGTCGGGTACCGCCCCGCCCTCGGCGGCGACATGGACGACCTGGGCCTCACCCAGACCGGCGCCGACGTCGGGGCTGTCCTCGAAGGGGCGGATGCCGAGGGTCGCGGCATCCGCGCGCAGCTCCGCCTGCCGGCGGCCGCCGGTCAGCCGCGCCCAGACCGGTGTGCCGCCGAGTTCCAGGGCCCGGACGAGCAGGTCCCCGACGAGCAGTACCCGCAGGTTCGTCGTGTCGGAGCCGGGCGCGTGCACCTCGACACGGGTCAGGCCCCGGCGGGCCGGGGCGGCGTCGACCGGCTCGCCGGTCCGGGCGTCGATGATGCGCAGCACGAGGTGAGCGTAGGCGGGTGGAGGCGCACACGCAGGCAGGTCCGCCGTTTTCCGGCCGCCGTGGCGTAATCGCCCGTGCGGGGAATCACCGCGCAACCGGCGCCGTTGACCTCGGAGCAGTTCGTCCACGACTCCGAGGAGGCCGCCGGTGTACGGCGACGAGGCAACGGTCCGCGACATTCTCACCGAGCTCGGCGACACCTGGGCCGTGGTGGGCCTGTCGTCGAACCGGCAACGCGCGGCGTACGGCGTCGCCGCCGTGCTCCAGCGCTTCGGCAAGCGGGTCGTGCCGGTGCACCCGAAGGCGGAGACGGTGCACGGGGAGAAGGGGTACGCGAGCCTGGCGGACATCCCCTTCGACGTGGACGTCGTGGACGTGTTCGTGAACAGCGACCTCGCCGGAGCCGTCGCGGACGAGGCGGTCGCCAAGGGGGCGAAGGGCGTCTGGTTCCAGCTCGGCGTCATCGACGAGGCGGCGTACGACCGGACCCGCGCGGCGGGCCTGGAGATGGTGATGGACCGCTGCCCTGCCATCGAGATCCCACGGCTGTCTCATCACCGCGTACAGGAATCCTGAAGCCTTTCCCACGAAATACCCGCACCCGGTCAAGGCTGCACAACTCGTCTTCTGCGGTCGGCCGGCCGATTCCTAACCTGAGGCCTCTTGCTCACCGAACTCCTTGAGTTCATCTTCGAGAGGCCCTGGATTCATGGAAAGAGACGGCCTGCGCCGGGATGTCGGGCTGATCGGACTCATGTGGGCCTCGGTCGGCTCCATCATCGGCTCGGGCTGGCTGTACGGCGCCGAGAAGGCCGTCGTGGCGGCCGGTCCCGCGGCGATCCTGTCCTGGCTCATCGGCGCGGTGGCGATCGTGCTGCTGGCCCTGGTGCACGCGGAACTCGGCGGCATGTTCCCGGTCGCGGGCGGCACGGCCCGCTATCCGCACTACGCGTTCGGCGGACTGGCCGGCATGTCCTTCGGCTGGTTCTCCTGGCTCCAGGCGGCGACCGTGGCACCGATCGAGGTCGAGGCCATGATCGGCTACGCCGGGCACTGGCACTGGGCGCAGGGCTTCCAGCACGCGAAGGACGGGACGCTGACGACGAGCGGTTTCCTCGTCGCCGTCCTGTTGATGGCCGTGTTCGTCGTCGTCAACTTCCTCGGCGTGCGGATCCTGGCGCACACCAACAGTGCCGCCACCTGGTGGAAGGTGGCCGTGCCGCTGGCCGCGATCTTCATCATCGCGGCCGGCAACTTCCACCCGGGCAACTTCACCGAGCACGGCTTCGCGCCGTTCGGCGCCCACGGCGTGCTGAGCGCCGTCAGTTCCAGCGGCATCATCTTCGCCCTGCTGGGCTTCGAGCAGGCGATCCAGCTGGCGGGTGAGAGCCGCGACCCGCAGCGGGACCTGCCGCGCGCCACGATCGGTTCGGTCGCCATCGGGGCGGCCATCTACGTCCTGCTCCAGGTCGTCTTCATCGCCGCCCTGCCGCTGAGCTCCTTCGCGCACGGCTGGACCAAGCTGGACTACCCCGGCATCAGCGGCCCGTGGGCGGGGCTCGCGACCCTGGTGGGCCTCGGCTGGCTGAGCGTGGTGCTGTACCTGGACGCGGTGGTCTCCCCGGGCGGCACCGGCCTGATCTACACGACGGCCACCTCCCGCGTCTCCTACGGACTGGCCCGCAACGGCTACGCGCCGAAGCTCTTCGTCCGCACCGACGCGCGCGGTGTGCCGTGGTTCGGGCTGATCGTGTCCTTCGTGACCGGCGTGGTCTGCTTCCTGCCGTTCCCGAGCTGGCAGCAGCTGGTCAGCTTCATCACCTCGGCGAGCGTGCTGATGTACGCGGGCGCTCCGCTGGCCTACGGCGTCTTCGCGGACCGGCTGCCGCACCGGGCGCGTCCCTACCGCCTGCCCGGCGGGAAGGTCCTCTCGCCGCTGTCGTTCGTGGTGGCCAACCTCATCATCTACTGGTCCACCTGGGACACCCTGTGGCGGCTCGGCGTGGCCATCGTCCTCGGCTACGTCCTGCTCGGCGGCTACGCCTGGTACGCCACCCGCAAGGGTCTGCCCGACGCGCCCCGGCTCGACTTCAAGGCCGCCCAGTGGCTGCCCGTCTACCTGCTGGGCATGGGCGTCATCTCCTGGCAGGGCGGCTTCGGCGGCCAGGGGCACCTCGGACTGTGGTGGGACATCCTGGTCGTCGCGGTGTTCTCGCTGGCGATCTACTACTGGGCGCGGGCCTCGGCCTCCCTGTCCGGGGAGATCGAGCGGAGCATCGGGGAGGTGGCCGTCACGGAGGTGCCCGTCCACTGAGACCGGCCCTCATAATGTGCGCATGACCCGCCCCCTTCCGCCCGCCGACTCCGGTGCCCCGCAACGCTTCCCGGTCGTTGTCGTGGGCGCCGGTCCCGCAGGTCTGACCGTCGGCAACATCCTGCGGGCCGCGTCCGTGGACTGCCTGGTGCTGGAGACGGAGACCCGCGCGTTCATCGAACAGCGGCCCCGGGCCGGGGTCATCGAGGAATGGGCCGTACGCGGCCTGGAGAAGCGGGGCCTCGCCCGGAACCTGCTCGACCGGGCGGAGCTGCACACGGCGTGCGAGTTCCGTTTCGACGGGGAGCGGTACCGGTTCCCGTACGGTGAGCTGACGGGCAGTCACCACTTCGTCTACCCGCAGCCGTTGCTGGTGACGGACCTGGTGCGCGAGTACGCCGACGTCCGGGGCGGTCACATACGCTTCGGGGTCCGGGACGTGCAGGTCCACGACCTCGACACCGACCGGCCCTGGGTGTCGTACACCTGCCCCGAGACGGGCGAAGGCCAGGTGGCGCACTGCGACTTCGTGGCCGGCTGCGACGGGGCGCGCGGGGTGACCCGGGCCTCGCTGCCGCCCGAGCGGGTCCGGATCGCGCGGCACGACTACGGCATCGGCTGGCTGGCCCTGCTCGCCGAGGCACCGCCGTCCGCCGACTGCGTGCTGTTCGGCTGCCACGCGCGCGGGTTCGCCGGCCAGATGCCCCGCAGCCCGGAGGTGACCCGCTACTACCTCCAGTGCCCGCCGGGCGACGACCCCGAGAACTGGCCGCACGAGCGCGTCTGGGCCGAGCTCCGGGAACGGCTCGGGGCGGCCGGTGTGCCGCCGCTGACCGAGGGGCGGCTGATCGAGAAGCGCGTGCTGGACATGCACGACTACGTGGTCGAGCCGATGGTGCACGGCCGGCTCTTCCTCGCCGGTGACGCGGCCCATCTGGTCGCCCCGATCGCCGCCAAGGGCATGAACCTCGCCCTGCACGACGCCTTCCTGCTCGGCGACGCCCTGGCCGCCCGGCTGACCACCGGTGACGGCAGCGGCCTCGGCGGCTACGCGGAGGCGTGTCTGCGGCGCGTGTGGGACTACCAGGAGTTCTCGCAGTGGCTGTCCGAGGTGTACCACGGCACGGCGGCGGGCGACCCGTTCCGCGCGGGCACCACGCTCGCCCGGCTGCGCCGCCTGTTCACCTCGCCCGCGGCGGCCGCCGCCTTCGCCGAGCAGTATCTCGGGGCGGCCGCGCGGTACTGACTCAGTCGTGCGGGGGCCGGTCGCCGATCCGGTGGTCGGCCACGTTCAGCGCCTCGTCGACGAGCCGGCGCAGATGGCCGTCGCGAAGTGAGTAGATCACCCGTGGGCCCTCCTTGCGCGTGCTCACCAGGCCCGCGAGGCGCAGGCGCGCCAGGTGCTGGCTGACGGCCGGTCTGGCCGCCCCGCACGCCTCCGTGAGTGTCGTGACGTCGGCCTCCGCCCCGGTCAGGGCGTGCAGCAGCGCGAGCCGCGTCCGGTCCCCCAGCAGGGCGAGCAGTTCCGCGGCGAGCGCGAACTGCTCCTCGCCGGGGTGGTGCGGATGCGCATCATGCGCAGATGACAGGTGCATGCGTGCGCTCATACGCACATAATGGCGCCACGGCACGGGTACGTCCACTCTCGTGCGCAGAGGAAGGGGATCCACGTGAGCGACCGGCACGAGCACACCCACCCGCACGACCACACCCACGGGCACCGCCAAGGACACCGGCACGGCCTGCGCCATCGGCTGGGCCACCTGTTCGCCCCGCACTCCCACGAGACGGCCGACAAGGTCGACTCCGCGCTGGAGTCCTCGGCCCGCGGGATGCGGGCGCTGTGGGTCTCGCTCACCGTCCTCGGCGTGACGGCACTGGCCCAGGCGGTCGTGGTGGCCGTCTCCGGATCGGTGGCACTGCTCGGGGACACGGTGCACAACACCGCGGACGCGCTGACCGCCGTACCGCTGGGGATCGCCTTCGTGCTCGGCCGGCGCGCGGCCACCCGCCGCTTCACCTACGGCTA
The DNA here is from genome assembly GCF_044764825.1 of Streptomyces sp. NPDC093598. NCBI lineage: Bacteria > Bacillati > Actinomycetota > Actinomycetes > Kitasatosporales > Streptomycetaceae > Streptomyces > Streptomyces sp. NPDC093598. Next base: position 249,690 of record NZ_JBIWIV010000007.1, read on the forward strand.
CGGGCGGGCCGAGGACCTGGCGGGCCTGGTGATCGTGCTGACGATCGCCGCGTCCGCGGCCTTCGCGGGCTGGACGGCTGTGGACCGGCTGCTGGATCCGCGCCCGGTCGCGCACGTCCCGGCGGTCGCCGTGGCCGCTCTCGTCGGCTTCGCGGGCAACGAGTGGGTGGCCCGCTACCGCATGCGCGTCGGCCGCTCGATCGGCTCGGCCGCACTGGTCGCCGACGGTCTGCACGCCCGCACCGACGGCTTCACGTCACTGGCCGTGCTGCTGGGCGCCGGAGGCTCCGCCCTGGGGTGGCACCTGGCGGATCCGATCGTCGGGCTGGCGATCACCGCGGCGATCGCGCTGGTGCTGCGGGACGCGGCCCGGGAGGTGTTCCGCCGGGTGCTGGACGCCGTCGACCCGGCCTTGGTTGACCGGGCCGAGCGGGCCCTGTCCGAGGTCCCCGGGGTGCGCGGGGTGGGTGAGCTGCGGCTGCGCTGGATCGGCCATCGGCTGCGCGCCGAGGTGGCGGTCGTGGTGGACGGTGACGCGACGGTGCGCGAGGCCCACCGCATCGCCGTGGACGCCGAGCACGCCCTGCTGCACGCGGTACCGCGGCTGACCGCGGCCCTGGTGCACGCGGATCCGGAGCCGGCCCCGGGCGAGAGCGACCCCCATCAGCCGCTGGCCCACCACATCGCGGCGTAGATCAGGAGACCCCGAGCCCCTCCAGCACCACGGCATGCGGCAGTTCCGCGAACGCCTTGCCCGGGACCAGCAGCTTGCCGCGCCGCCGGCCGCTGCCGACCAGCACGTACGGCAGGTCGACGACGGCCGCGTCCACCAGGAGGGGCCAGCCGTCCGGCAGCCCGAGCGGAGTGATGCCGCCGTACTCCATGCCGGTCTCGCCGGTGGCCGTGTCCATCGAGGCGAAGGAGGCCTTGCGGGCGCCGAGTTGCCGGCGCACCACACCGTTGACGTCGACCCGGGTGGTGGACAGCACGACGCACGCGGCGAGCGTGGACTCGCCGCCCCGCTTGCCCGCGACGACCACGCAGTTCGCCGACCGCTCCAGCAGGTCCCGGCCGTAGTGCTCCACGAAGGTGGCGGTGTCGGCCCAGTCCGGGTCGGTGTCGACGTAGACGATCTGCTCGGCCGGGACGCTGCCCCGCCAGTGGCGTACGGCGTCGGCGACCGGGGCGGTGAGTTCGTCGAGGCAGGCGGGGGCCGGGCGGGCGTCGTCGAAGTGTCCGAGGGGTGCGCGCATGGGCGCACGCTAACAACCGCGCACCGGCGGCGGGCCGGGTGTCTCAGGTCACGGGCGGCACCGAGACGGCCATGACCATCTCCATGGGCGCGTCGCCGGTGTTGCCGTAGGTGTGCGGGACGTCGGCCTCGAAGTGGACGCTGGCGCCCGCGGGGACGCGGTGCTCGACGCCGTCGACGGTGAGGGTCAGTTCGCCCGCCGTGACGTGGAGCAGTTCGGTCGTGCCGGCGGGGTGCGGGTCCGACGGGCTGCTCTCGCCGGGCATGAGCCGCCAGTCCCACAACTCCAGCGGCCCGGGCGCCTCGGTGCCCGCGAGGAGCCGGTTGTAGCTGCCGGCGTCGGTGTGCCACAGCCGCACGGCCTGCTCGGCCGGGACGATGCGGACGTTCGGGCCCTGCTCGTAGTCGAGCAGGGTGGTGATGCTGACGCCGAGCGCGTCGCCGATCTTGACGACGGTGCCGAGGCTGGGGTTGGTGCGGGCCTGCTCGATCTGGATGAGCATGCCGCGGCTGACGCCCGCCCGGGCGGCGAGCACGTCCAGGGTGAAGCCGCGCACCGCGCGCCAGTGCTTGACGCTGCGCGCCAGGGACTGCGTCAGCAGGTCGAGGTCCGACACTATCCGTCCAATATTTTGTATGACACAGTGCAATAGGCTGCACTATGGTGTGGTTGACCTGATCGTTCACTGAACTGTACTGCGAGGTATCCGTCCCATGACAGCGCTCTTCGCCCTGGCCACCAGCCTGTTGTGGGGACTGGCCGACTTCGGCGGCGGTCTGCTGACCCGGCGTACGCCCGCGCTCACGGTGGTCGTGGTCTCGCAGTCGATCGCGGTGGTGGTGCTCGGCGCCCTCGTGGTGGCGACCGGGGGCTGGAGCGAGGCCGGGCCGCAGCTGTGGTTCGCCGTCGCGGCCGGGCTGGTCGGGCCGGTGGCGATGCTCGCCTTCTACAAGGCGCTCGCGCTGGGCCCGATGGGCGTGGTCTCGCCGCTGGGGTCCATCGGTGTGGCCGTGCCGGTCGGGGTGGGCCTCATGCTGGGCGAGCGTCCGGGTCTGCTGCAGTTCGTCGGCATCCTGGTCGCTGTCGCCGGTGTCTGCCTCGCGGGCGGCCCCCAGTTCCGCGGCGCCCCCGTCCAGCGTCAGGCCATCGCCCTGACCCTGCTCGCGGCGTTCGGCTTCGGCGCGGTGATGGCCCTGATCGCCGAGGCGTCGACGACGCTGACCGGCCTGTTCCTCGCCCTGTTCGTCCAGCGGGTGACGAACGTCGCCGCGGGCGGGCTCGCCCTGCTGGTATCGGTGCGACGCGGTGCGCCCGCCCTTCCGGCGGACGGCTTCCCCTGGCGCTCCCTGCCCGCCCTCGCCTTCGTCGGCCTCGCGGACGTCGCCGCGAACGGCACGTACTCGATCGCCGCGCAGCACGGCCCGGTGACGGTCGCCGCCGTGCTGGCCTCTCTGTACCCGGTGGTGACGGCCGTGGCGGCACGGGGCGTCCTGCGCGAACGGCTGCGCGCCGTGCAGGCTGCGGGTGCGGGACTGGCGCTGGTGGGGACGGTGCTGCTGGCGTCGGGCTGAGCCCGGCGGTTCAGGACTCCGGCTCCAGCTCCGCGAGTCCCGCCACCGCCTCCTCGTCCAGCTCGGCCAGCCGGGCCGCCGTCTCCTCGTCCAGGTCCGACAGGGCGCGCAGTTGCTCGGGCGTGACGCCCTCCGGTATCGGCACCGGCGCCGGGGTGCGCAGCGGTGGCTGCCAGCCGTCGGTGGGGGTCCAGCGCCGTACGACGCGGGCCGGTGCGCCCGCCACCACGGCGTGGTCGGGCACCGTGCCCCGGACGACCGCGCCCGCGGCCACCACCACGTTCCGTCCGATCCGGGCGCCCGGCAGGATCACCGCTCCGGTGCCGATCCAGCAGCCGGGCCCGATCTCCACCGGCTCCATCCGCGGCCACTGCCTGCCGATCGGCTCGTGCGGATCGTCGTAGGAGTGGTTCGTGGACGTGACGTAGACGTACGGGCCGAAGTAGCAGTCGCTGCCGATCGTGACGGTGGTGTCGGCGATGACGTGGCTGCCGCGGCCCAGGACGACGCCGTCGCCGATGCGCAGGATCGAGTCCGGGCCGAGGTCGAGGTCAGGCATCAGACCGGCCGTCAGGGTGACCTGCTCGCCGATGATGCAGTGGGAGCCGAGATGGATCCACGGTTCGCCGAAGACCGTGCCGAGCGGGAAGGCGAGCCTGGTACCTGTTCCCATCGCGCCGAACCGGTAGCGGCCCGGGTGCTCGGCGGTGACGGAGCCCGTGCGCTGCGCCCAGGCCCAGCCCGCGTGGACGGCGCGCTGCGTCAGGCCCCGCCGCCAGGATGAGAACGTGTTCTTGCGCTTCGGCACGAGCTCACGGTACTCAGCGGTAGCTGCACCCGCGGCGTCGGATGCCTGTGATCTTCGCCCTACCGGGTGGCGTACGGTGTGCGCGTTGTCTACGACGCTGGGAGGCGGACATGGGTCAGCGGGCGATGATCACGGGGATCGGCGGCAGGGAGCCGGAGATCGACGAGACGGCGTTCGTGGCACCGACGGCGTCGGTGATCGGGGGCGTGACCCTGGGGGCGGGGGCGAGCGTCTGGTACGGAGCCGTGGTCCGCGGTGACGTCGAGGCGATCTCCGTCGGGGCGAGCAGCAACGTCCAGGACAACTGCACGCTCCACGCCGACCCGGGGTTTCCCGTGAGCATCGGTGAGCGGGTGAGCATCGGGCACAACGCGGTGGTCCACGGGGCGACGGTGGAGGACGACTGTCTGATCGGGATGGGGGCGACCGTGCTGAACGGCGCCGTGATCGGAGCCGGGTCGCTCGTCGCCGCGCAGGCGCTGGTACCGCAGGGCATGGTCGTGCCGCCCGGGTCGCTGGTGGCGGGGGTTCCCGCGAAGGTGCGGCGGGAGCTGTCGGAGGAGGAGCGGCAGGGGGTCACCCTGAACGGCACGATGTACGCCGAGCTGGCGAAGGCGCACCGCGAGGTGCACGCGTAGCGGGAAGGCCGTTCTACTCCGCGACGGCCACCGGCTGGGCCTGCTGGGCCTGCTGGGCCTTCTTCGCCTTGCGCTTGATCACCATCATGGACGTGAGGCCGACCAGGACCGCCGCCACCAGACCCAGCCACGAGAAGCGCTTCAGCCAGGACTCCGCGACGATGCCGACGTAGTAGATGACCGCCGTGGTGCCGCCCGCCCAGAGGATGCCGCCGAGGACATTGGCGATGGCGAACTTCCAGTACGGCATGCGGAGCACGCCGGCGAGGGGGCCCGCGAAGATGCGCAGGAGGGCGACGAAGCGGCCGAAGAAGACGGCCCACATGCCCCACTTCTCGAAGGAGCGCTCGGCGGTGGCGATGTGGCCCTCGCTGAAGTGCTTGGGGAACTTGTTGCCCAGCCAGGCCAGCAGGGGCCGCCCGCCCTTGCGGCCGATGGCGTAGCCGATCGAGTCGCCGATGATCGCGCCGGCCGTGGCGCTGGCACCGAGGACGACGGGGTCGATCTCGCCGTGCTGCGAGGCGAGCAGTGCGGAGGAGACGAGGATGATCTCGCCCGGCAGCGGGATGCCCAGGCTTTCCAGGCCGATGACCACTCCCACCAGTGCGTAGACGGCGACCGCGGGTACGGTTTCGAGCCACTCCTGGACGTGCAACGCCGGTTCCTTCCCCTGAGCTTCCTGCTGCCCCGGGCAGCCTACCGGCTCTTAGGACGTCCCTCGCGGCTCAGGCGTTCCAGCTCCACTCGGCGACCTCGGGCAGGTCGGTGCCGTGCTCGCGGATCCAGGCATGGTGACGGGTGCGGGCGTCGGCCATCCGCTGGCGTACGGCGGTGGCGCGCACCGCGAGGCCCGGGACGCGGTCGATGACGTCCATGACCAGGCGGTAGCGGTCGAGGTCGTTGCGGACGACCATGTCGAACGGTGTGGTCGTGGTGCCGGCCTCCTTGTAGCCGCGCACGTGCAGATGGCGGTGGCCGGTGCGGCGGTAGGCGAGCCGGTGGATCAGCCACGGATAACCGTGGTAGGCGAAGATCACCGGCTTGTCGGTGGTGAACAGGCCGTCGTACTCGAAGTCGCCCATGCCGTGCGGGTGCTCCTCCTGCGGGAGCAGCCGGGCGAGGTCGACGACGTTCACGACCCGGACGGACAGCTCCGGCAGGTGGCGGCGGAGCAGGTGCGCGGCGGCCAGGGTCTCCTGGGTCGGGACGTCACCGGCGCAGGCCAGCACGACATCGGGCTCGCTGCCGTCCTCGGTGCCCGCCCACTCCCAGATGCCGGCGCCGCGGGCGCAGTGGACCCGGGCCTCGTCGATCGACAGCCAGTCGAAGCAGGGCTGCTTGCCGGCCACGACGACGTTGACGTAGTCGCGGCTGCGCAGGGCGTGGTCCGCGACCGACAGCAGGGTGTTGGCGTCCGGCGGGAGGTAGACCCGGACGACCTCGGGGCTCTTGTTGAGGACGTGGTCGACGAAGCCGGGGTCCTGGTGGGAGAAGCCGTTGTGGTCCTGCCGCCACACATGGGAGGTGAGCAGGTAGTTCAGGGAGGCGATGGGGGCCCGCCAGGGCAGCCTGCGGGAGGTGCGCAGCCACTTGATGTGCTGGTTGACCATGGAGTCGACGATGTGCACGAACGCCTCGTAGCAGGAGAACAGCCCGTGCCGGCCGGTGAGCAGGTAGCCCTCGAGCCAGCCCTGGCAGAGATGCTCGGAGAGGACCTCCATCACCCGGCCGTGCCGGTCCAGGTGCTCGTCCACGGGCAGGGTCCCGGCCTGCCAGGTCTTGCCGCTGGCGTCGTAGACGGCCTGGAGCCGGTTGGAGGCGGTCTCGTCAGGGCCGACCAGGCGGAAGTCGCGGCGGTCGGTGGTGTCGCGCATGATCCGGGCGAGGAGGTCGCCGAGGACCCGGGTCGGCTCGTGCGTCGTCGTGCCGGGCTTGTCGACGGGGACGGCGAAGTCGTCCAGGGGCGGGACCGGCAGGTCGCGCATGAGCAGCCCGCCGTTGGCGTACGGGGTGGCGCCCAGGCGCCTGGTGCCGTCGGGCACGCAGGCGAGGACGTCCTCGACCGGGCGGCCCTCCGCGTCGAACAACTCCTCGGGCCGGTACGAGCGCAGCCAGGACTCCAGCTGCCGCAGGTGCTCCGGATTGTCGCGGACGCCGGCCAGCGGCACCTGGTGCGCGCGCCACGTGCCCTCGACCGGTTCGCCGTCGACCTCGGCCGGGCCGGTCCAGCCCTTGGGGGTGCGCAGCACGATCACCGGCCAGTGCGGGCGCTCGGTCACGCCCTCCTCGCGGGCGGCGCGCTGTGCCGCGGCGATGCGGTCGAGCGCGGTGTCCATGGCCTCGGCCATCGCGCGGTGGACGGTGGCCGGGTCGTCGCCGGTGACGTGGATCGGCTCGTGGCCGTAGCCGCGCAGCAGCGCGTCGAGCTCCTCCTCCGGGAGACGGGCGAGGACGGTCGGGTTGGCGATCTTGTAGCCGTTGAGGTGCAGGATCGGCAGAACGGCACCGTCGTGGACGGGGTCGAGGAACTTGTTGGCGTGCCAGGACCCGGCCAGCGGGCCGGTCTCCGCCTCGCCGTCCCCGATGACACAGGCCACCAGCAGGCCCGGGTTGTCGAGGGCGGCGCCGTAGGCGTGGGCCAGGGAGTAGCCGAGTTCGCCGCCCTCGTGGATCGAGCCGGGCACCTCCGGGGCGACGTGACTGGGCACACCGCCGGGGAAGGAGAACTGCCGCATCAGCAGCTCCATGCCCTGCGCGTCCCGGGTGGCGTCCGGGTACCTCTCGCTGTAACTGCCCTCCAGCCAGGAGTTGGCGAGGACCGACGGGCCGCCGTGGCCCGGGCCCCAGATGCACAAGGCGTCCAGCTCACGCGCCTTGATCACCCGGTTGAGGTGCGTGTGGACGAGGTTCAGTCCGGGTGAGGTCCCCCAGTGGCCCAGGAGGCGCGGCTTGATGTGCTCGGGCCGCAACGGCTCGGTCAGCAGGGGGTTCGCCAGCAGGTAGATCTGCCCGGCCGCCAGGTAGTTGGCGGCCCGCCAGTGGGCGTCCAGCGTGCGCAGTTCCTCCTCGGTGGGTGTGGTCCTGCTGTCTGGGCGCGGGGCCTCGGGCATGGGTGACTCCCTGGGTTCTGCGGACGGCCTCAGGAGGAGTACCAGTCTGTTCCGGTTCGATGCCAGGCGCCTCTCGGGCACGCTCCGCCCCCGCTCGGTGTCGGCCGCCGACCCTCGCGTTCAGCCGCAGCCGCGGCTGAGCCGCCGGTGTCCGGTCGGCACGCGTACCGGCTGGTTCGTCGCGAGGGCCGGTGTCGCGGAGCGTGAAGGCGACGAGGACGGGCCGTCGGCCAGTCGCAGCGGCGGGATACCGAGGCGTTCCATTTCCGGGACGTAGCCCGCCCGGCCGAGCGGGCGTGGGTCGGTGATCCGTGCGCGGCGGGGAGATCTGCTCGTCGAGGGTGAGCCGGGCGAGCAGCGCCTCCGCGCGGGACGCGGTTCCGCTCCGCGCGTGGGGACGGGACGGGCGCCGCGGCGGCGGCGATCGCCCTACCGAGCAGGCAGCGGGGCGGACCGCCGGGCCCGGCCTGACGCCCCGTCGGGCACCGCGGGCGGGGCGGGTGATTCTCTGTCCACGGGGTCGCCCGGGTGGGCGACCCCGGCCGTTCTACGGCAGCGCGGCGGAGTGGAGCGTCGTCACGGCGTCGGCCACGGTGGCGGTCGCGGTGGCGGCTGAGCCGAGGGCGTCGGGACCGGGCCGCGGGCCGGCCCCACCGGCCTCGGACTCCGCCTCTTCACAACAGTCCGCCTGCGCGAACCGCGTCTCGTACCGCTCCTGCGGCAGCTCCTGCGATCCGGTGCGCGGCGGCCCGGGCCGGGGGCCGGGCGGGGCGTCGTCGTACGGCTGCTTCTTCCGCTCCCGGCGACTCTCCCGCGGAGCGTCCTCGGCACGCTTCTTTCGGGTCTCGCCCGGCCTCGTGGGGGTGGCCGCCGGTTCGAGCACCCAGCGTTGCGCCTCGGATCCGTCGCGTCCGGTGACGATCACGTCCCGGCCCTTCCCGGGGGCGACGGCCAGTCCCTTGCCGCCGCGCGGCAGGAGTTCGCCGCGCACGGTCAGGTCGTAGCGGACGACTCCGGCGTGTACGAGGCAGTCGGCCAGGACGACCGAGGCTCCGGCCGTGTCCGAGCCGAGGCACAGGGTGGGGTCGGCGGCGCTGCGCAGGGCGCCGTCGTCCTGGTACGACCACCGCTGGGACCCGACCGTGGAGCAGGCGGCCAGCACGATGCGGGCGTCGGCCCGGGTCCGGCCGCCCAGGACGTCGAGGCACAGGCCGGCGTCGAGGTTGCGCAGTCGCCCACGGGCCACTTCGGCGGAGCTGCCCACGGAGGCGGCCGACGGTGAGCCGGCGGACGAGGATCCCTCGGACGATCGCGTGGAGTCCGGTCCCACGGGCGAGGATCCCGCGCCGTCCGGATCGACGGAATGGCCGCTGACCGCGCCCCAGGTGGCCTGCGGGCCGGCGGTGCCGTTCTCCTCCGTCCAGCCCCGGGCGGCGAGCAGGGTCGCCAGCAGCACGAGGGAGGTCACCCCGACCGCGGCGGCCAGCGCCTTCGTGTGCCTTCTCGGGGACCCGGGCCGGCCGTCCGCCGGCAGGGCACGGGCCCGGAGGCGGTGGCGTCCGCCGGCGGGCAGCACGCTTCGGTGCTCGTCGCGGCCCGGCCGTGACTCGAGGTAGCGGCGGGCGCCCCAGCCGAGCACCGTCTCGACGAGCAGGTCTTCCAGACCGCCCTCGAAATGGCTGAGTTGTTCGGCGGCGTGGCGGCAGTAGCGGCACGCCATGAGATGCCGTTGCACATCCGGCAGCAGGGCCCCGCCGCGACGCATGGGAACGTCCAGCAGGCGGTTGTAGTAGCGGCATTCCCGCGTCGGTGCGAGTTCCCGGTGCGCTCGCACGCACCCCGTCCGGAATTGCTCGCGTGCCTGCTCCAGGGCGGCCGACGCGGTAGCGGCATCCACTCCCAGCAGACCGGCCGGTACGGATATGGGCTCGGCCTCGACCTCGGTGTGCCAGAGCAGGCATTGGGAAGCCCCCGGAAGGCCGCGGAAAGCGCGCTCCGCGAGACGTCGCCTTTCGGGCGTACTGGACCGGGCGGCGCGCAGGCCGCGGGCTCCGACGGTTTTGCGGAGTTCCGGCAGGACGTGGGAAATGCCGTCGTCGGCGGCCCACTGTCCGACCGTCTCCCGGACGGCCGCGAGCAGCCGCGGACGCAGGGCGCCGCCGCCCGGCCGGGCCAGTTCGCCGCGGAAGGCGGCGGCCGCCGCCATGGACGCGGAATACTCCGAGGAGGCCAGGCAGATCACGGCGTATTCGTAGACCGCGCGCCAGTGCCGCGCCAGCAACAGCGCGACGGCGCGCGGCCCTTCGTCGGGAGAGCCGGCCCGGGCGAGGAGATTGCGGTCGGACTCCGTGGGTCCCGCTCCGGGTCGTGGCGGGTACGGCGGGCGTGGGGGGTAGGGGGATTGCACGGAACCATTTCCTTCCAGCCGCAGAACGGGCAGGCGAATTGCGCGTCCGTCGGAAAGCAGGTGCGTGATTGGTGCATACCTGTGCCGCGTCAGCTGCGGACTCGGCTGTGAGGCGGCTCACTTTCGCACACGCGACTGACAGGTAACAAGGAGTTCGGATGACCCAGGTTCAAAACGCGGCGAATTCAGATATGTTACCGGCGGTATCCGCACCGGCTTTCGAAAACACGGTTGCTCAGGACGCGAGTTGTGGGCACGCAAAGGCGGTTGGTCCACGAAATCTCCAACTTCACAGCGCTCTCCCATGCGGCTCCCGACGCGCTCCCGACTCCGCGCGCCGGCATGGGCCACATCCGGCAGGGCGAGCCGCTCGGCCTCGGACCTGCCGTTTGATCAGGTCGCGGGCCATGTCGGCGACCAGCCCTTCGCCGTCCTCCTCGGCGACGACCTGATCGACCCGCGCGAGACCCTTCTCAGCCGGATGCTCGACGTCCGCGACCGCCGGCTCGGCAGCGTGATCGCCCTGATGGAGGCCCCGCCGGAGCAGATCCACCGCTACGGCTGCGCCACCGTCGAGCCGACCGGCGAGGAGGACGTCGTCCGCGTCACGGGCCCGGTGGAGAAACCGGCCCGGCAGCACGCGCCCAGCCGCTACGCGGTCATCGGCCGCTACGTCCTCGACCGGGCCGTCTTCTCCGTCCTGGAGCGCACCCCGCCCGGCCGGGGCGGCGAGATCCAGCTGACCGACGCCCTGCGGGAGCCGGCCGCGGGCTGCACGGTGCGGGAGTCGTCTTCAAGGGCCTGCGCCACGACACCGACGACAAGGCCGGCTATCTGCGGAGGGTGGTGAGGCCGGCCTGCGAACGGCCCGACCCGGGGCCGGAGTTCGTGGCGTGACTCAGGGGGTTCCTCGGGGAGCTGGACGGCGCGCGTCCCGGGCACCGGGACGTGGCGGCCTGATACATGCGAAAGCCCCGGCGCCCGGCCGGGGTCCCGCACACACGACAGCCTGATCAGCCGTTGGGCCGCAGGGTCCACACGACCGTCATCTCGCCGGTCACGGCACCGTCGGCCCGCTGGATGGCGATGGCCACCGGAAACTCGGGGCGCTCACCGGCGTCCAGCTGGGCGACGACCTCGGCGGCCGGGCGGCCGAGGGTGGCCGTCGCGGTGACGGCGCCCATCGCCAGCTTCTTGTAGGAGATCTCGGCGCTGACCGCGAGCGGCACCGCGCGCGAGAGCTGGTCCCCGAACGCGGCCAGCACGATCGCCCCGCTCGCGGACTCGCCGAGCGTGAACATCGCTCCGGCGTGCGGGCCGCCCACGTGGTTGTGGTACTCGCTCTGGTCCGGCAGCGACACCACCGCCCGCTCCGGCGAGGTCTCCAGGAACTCGAGGTTCAGGGTCCGGGCCATGGGCACCGTGGCGGCGAGCATCTCGCCGATGGACATCTGGTCTGCGCTCATGACCGCATGTTACTCACGAGTAGAGACAGCTGACCAGGGAGGTGTGACGACCGCCGCACCGGGCCGCACGGCATCCGCCCCACCCCCCGTCCCCGGGTTGTCACGTCTGCGTCCACGGGCGGTGACCGAATCGTGTCCGGGGCGCGGCTAGGGTGGCTGCCCATGTGGCCAGGACAGCAGCCGCCCGGGGGCGAGCAGAACCCGCAAGGGAACAACCCGTACCAGCAGCCGGGGTACCAGCAGCCGAATCCGTACCAGCAGCAGCCGGGGTACCAGCAGCAGCCCAACCCCTATGGGCAGCAGCCGCAGTGGGGCACCCCCGCTCCGGCCGGTGCGCCGCAGCCCCCGCAGGGCGGTGGCGGCGGCAACCGGACGAAGCTGGTCGCGATCATCGCCGCCACGGCGGTGGTCGTGGCGGCCGGCGTGACCGGCTTCCTGGTGCTGGGCGGCGACAAGGACGACACGGCGGACGGCGGCAAGACCGGCAAGAGCGACCAGACGTCGGCGAGCCCGTCGGCCGCGGAGCCCAGCACCCCCGCCACGGGCGACAACCCCCGCGGCGGCGAGGGGGAGCAGCCCACGGTCAAGGGCTGGAAGGTCGTCATCAACCCCAAGTGGGGCACCGCCTTCGACGTCCCGGCGGACTGGGAGGTGGCCTCCCCGACCTCGTCCGTCTTCTTCGAGGACGAGAAGTCCGACGACGGCAAGCCACTGATCATCATGTCGGCACCGGCGTTCTACAAGTCCAAGTGGTGCACGAGCGACGACAACAAGGACGGCAGGACCGAGACCGAGTCGCTGGCCGGGGCGGGCACCAAGGGTGCCGACGGCGCGAAGAACACGGACGAGGTCGCGGTCAACCAGGTGGCCTGGTGGGTGTACGGCGGGTACACGCAGCCGGACAAGAAGAGTGTCAAGACCGACGACAAGGCCAAGCCCTACACCACCGCCTCGGGCGTGAAGGGCAGCGTCGCCTGGGCGCACTCGGAGAACACGCCCGACAAGGGCAAGTGCGCGAGCGACGGCAAGGCGGTCACGTTCGGCTTCAAGAACTCCGCCGGCGACTTCGTCGCGTGGAGCTTCTTCGGCGCCAAGGGCGTCAAGGGCGAAGTGCCCGAGAAAACCGTCATGAAGATCCTCAGCACGGTCCGGCTGCACGGCGAGCCGACCGGCGGCTGACCCGGAAACGGAACGGGCCCGCCCCCCGCGACAGGGGCGGGCCCGGCTCACCGAAGCATCGCGAGGGGGCAACCCTTCAGGTGCCCGCGGTAGACCCGGCGCCCCGAGATGCACTCGTCGTCGACCCGGCGGCTGCCGATGCAGACCCAGGGGTTGCCGGAGCAGTTGGCGCAGTCCCGGTCACACGGGCCCCGGGCAGTCGCCCGTGACGTCCCCCACCGCCTCCTCCCGGAGCCCCCGCAGACCCATCAGGGCGGGCTGCGGCGCGGACCCTGCCGCTGGTGCTGTTCCTGCTGATCGGCGGCGCCGTCGCCGACCGGCTGCCCCGGCACCGCACGATGGTCTCGGCCGACGTCCTGAACCTGCGCCGCCGGACCACACCGATGGCCCGGGGCGGCACCGGGCGCGCGTCAGCCGATGCCGAACGCCCCGTCGGGGGGCTCGGGTGAGGGCACGGCGTCCTCGTCCCGCACCGCCCGCGCATCCCCGATGAACTCCCGCAACGCGGAGCCGTGTTCGACCCGGGCCGGGAAGGCGTCGGCGGCGGTGAGCCGGGCGAGGGCGGCGACGTCGACGGACCGCCGCCCGGCCACGAGCACCGCGTTCCCGAACCGCCGCCCCCGCAGCACCCCCGGCTCGGCGATCAGCACGAGTTCCTCGAAGACGGTGGCCAGCGTGGCGAGTTGCGACCGCAGGAAGCCGAACGGCGCCGCATCGGGGAGATTGGCGAGATACACCCCGCCGTCCCGCAGCACCCGCGCGGCCTCACGGACGTAGGTGAGGGAGGTGAGGTGCGCCGGCACCCGCGACCCGCTGAAGACGTCCACGACGAGAACGTCCGCCGAGGCCGCGGGGGCGCTCTCCAGCCAGACCCGTGCGTCCGCCGCGTGCAGGGCGATGCCCGCGCCTTCCGGCAGCGGCAGCCGCTCGGCCACCAGCTCCAGCAGCCCCCGGTCGGCCTCGACCACGTCCTGCCGGGACCCCGGCCGGGTCGCGGCCAGGTACCGGGGCAACGTGAGCGCCCCACCCCCGAGATGCACCACGTCCTGCGCCAGCCCCGGCTCGGCCACGACATCCAGCACATGGCCGAGCCGCCGCGTGTACTCGAACTCCAGGTGCGCGGGATCGTCGAGATCGACGTAGGACTGCGGCGCCCCGTCCACGGTCAGCAACCAGGCCCGTTCCCGATCGATGTCCGGCATCAGCTTGGCGAACCCGTGATCGACCGAGCGGGCGACGGGTATGGCTTCGTTCACCTCTCCATTGTGCCTTTGTGCGGGAGGCCTTCGAGGGGCGCGACCTCAACCCACCACGGTCACGGTCCCCGCCCCCACAGTCCGCCCGCCCTCACGAATGGCGAACCCGAGTCCCGCCTCCAACGGCACGTCCCGCCCCAGCTCCACGGTCATGACGACCGTGTCCCCGGGCCGGGCCACAGCGGCCTCCCCCAGGTCGACGTCACCGACCACGTCCGCCGTACGGATGTAGAACTGCGGCCGGTAACCGCTGGAGACAGCCGTCGTGCGCCCGCCCTCACGTGCGGACAGCACATAGACCTGCGCGGTGAACCGACGACTCGGCACGACACTGCCCGGCGCGGCGACGACATGCCCCCGCCGGACGGCATCCCGCGGGACCCCCCGCAGCAGCAACGCCACGTTGTCCCCGGCCTGCGCCTCCTCCATCGGCTTCCCGAAGGTCTCCAGCCCGGTGACCACCGTCTCGACGGACGCCCCGAGGACCTCGACCCGGTCGCCGACGTGCACCACGCCCCGCTCGACCGCCCCGGTCACCACGGTTCCCCGCCCGGTGATGGTCAGCACGTTCTCGACCGACAGCAGGAACGGCGCGTCCAGATACCGCTCCGGCATCGGCACATACGTGTCCACCGCGTCGAGCAGCGCCTCGATCGACGCCGTCCAGCGCGGGTCCCCCTCCAGCGCCTTCAGGCCGGAGACCCGTACGACGGGTACGGAGTCACCGCCGTAGCCGTGCCCGGTGAGCAGGTCGCGGACCTCCAGCTCGACCAGGTCGGTCAGCTCCTCGTCCCCCGCGTCGGCCTTGTTGAGGGCGACCACGATGTGGTCGACGCCCACCTGCCGGGCGAGCAGGACGTGCTCGGCGGTCTGCGGCATGATTCCGTCGAGCGCGGAGACGACGAGGATCGCCCCGTCGAGCTGGGCGGCGCCGGTGACCATGTTCTTGACGTAGTCGGCGTGGCCCGGCATGTCGACGTGCGCGTAGTGCCGGGTGTCGGTCTCGTACTCGACGTGCGCGATGTTGATGGTGATGCCGCGCGCCGCCTCCTCGGGCGCCCGGTCGATCCGGTCGAACGGCACGAACGCGCCGCTGCCGCGGTCGGCGAGGACTTTGGTGATGGCGGCCGTCAGGGTGGTCTTGCCGTGGTCGACATGACCCATCGTGCCGATGTTGAGATGCGGTTTCGTGCGGACGTAGGCCGTCTTGGACATGGCTGTACCTCGAAGCGTCTGATCAGCGGAGAAGGAAGTGGGACCCCGAGGACCTGCCCGACCCTCCCCCTGCGGGGCCGCCGGACGAACCGGAGAGGGTCAGCTTCGGGCGCCGTCGGCAACGGCCGTGAGCACGGCGACGGCAGCCTTCGGGGCATCCGTGACCACGGATGCTGCGAGGGTGAAGGCGTGCCGGAACATGAGGTCGATCATTGCCGACGCTTTACCGCACGTCGAATGGTTTTCGGTTGCCTGCACAGGGGGTTGCGCACGGCGACCTGTGACGCTCGTGAGACGAACCATACGGCGATCACACACATTTGTCGGTTAGTGTCACCGGATGCTCGATGCCACCACCCGCTCTGGGGGCACCGCCACGGCCTCTCCCCGGGCCACCGCCGCGGAGCTCGCCGTCGCCGTTCCCCCGGCACCGACCGCCTCGCCCGCCGTACCCACCGGTTTCGCCGCCCGCTGCACGAGAGTTCTGCTCTCCCCGTGGTCGCGGCTGTCCCTGCTCGTCGCGCTGCTCGCCGCCGGCGCGTGCGGAGTGCTGCTCTTCGAGCCGCAGCGGCTGCTGACGGAGGGCTGGCCGCCGCAGCTCGGCGGAGCCGCGGCGGCGGCGGTGTTCGCGGTGGCGTACGGCGTGTGCACCGTGGCGTTCGTGCCGAGGCCGCTGCTGAACCTCGCCGCGGGCGCCCTGTTCGGTTCTCAGCTCGGCCTCGGCGTCGCCCTGGCGGGCACGGTGCTCGGTGCCGGGATCGCCTTCTGCCTGGGCCGGGCGCTGGGCCAGGACGCCCTGCGGCCGCTGCTGCGGGGGCGCTGGCTGAAGGCCGCGGACGGCCAGCTCAGCCGGCACGGCTTCCGCTCGATGCTGGCGGTGCGGCTGTTCCCGGGTGTGCCCTTCTGGGCCGCGAACTACTGCGCCTCCGTCTCCCGCATGGGCCTGCTGCCGTTCCTGCTGGCCACGGGCCTCGGTTCGATCCCGAACACCGCCGCGTATGTCGTCGCGGGCGCCCGCGCCTCCGCCCCGACCTCTCCCGCCTTCCTGATCGCCCTGGCGTGCATCGCCCTGCCCGCGCTGGCGGGCGTGGTGGTTGCCTGGCGCAAGCGGCACCAGCTGCGCCACCTCTGACGAACCGTCACACCCGCTCGGTCACACCCGTTCCAGCACCATGGCGTTGGCGAGCCCGCCCGCCTCGCACATGGTCTGGAGCGCGTACCGGGCCTTGCGTTCCCGCATCGCGTGCACCAGCGTCGTCGTCAGACGGGTACCGCTCGCACCGAGGGGATGCCCGAGCGCGATGGCGCCGCCGTGCACATTGACCCGGGCGAGGTCGGCGCCGGTCTCCTGCCGCCAGGCCAGTACGACGCTGGAGAACGCCTCGTTGACCTCGAACAGGTCGATGTCGTCGAGGGTCAGCGACGCCTTGCGCAGCACCTTCTCGGTCGCCGGGATGACGCCCGTGAGCATCAGCAGGGGGTCGGAACCGGTGACGGCGAAGCTGTGCAGCCGGGCGAGCGGGCGCAGCCCGAGCCGGGCCGCCGTCTCGCTCGACGTGATGAGCACCGCCGAGGCCCCGTCGTTGATCGGGCTGGCGTTGCCCGCCGTGACGTTCCACTCGATCTGCGGGAAGCGATCGGCGAAGACGGGGTCGTGGTAGGCGGGCTTGAGCCCGGCGAGGATCTCGGTGGTGCTACCGGGCCGTACGCACTCGTCGCGCGCGACCCCCTCCAGCGGCGCGACCTCGGCGTCGAAGAGCCCGCTCTGCCAGGCCGCGCCGGCCTTCTGGTGCGAGGAGACGGCGAAGGCGTCCATCTGCTCGCGGCCGATCGACCACTTGGCGGCGATCAGCTCGGCACTGATCCCCTGCGGGACGAGCCCCTCCGGGTAGCGCGCGGCGACCCCGGGGCCGAAGGGATCCGCGCCCGCGGGCACGTTCGACCACATCGGCACCCGGCTCATCGACTCCACCCCGCAGGCCACGACCAGGTCGTACGCGCCCGAGAGAACGCCCTGCGCCGCGAAGTGCACGGCCTGCTGAGAGGAGCCGCACTGGCGGTCCACGGTGGTCGCGGGCACCGACTCCGGGAAGCCCGCCGACAGCACGGCGTAGCGGGTGGTGTTCATGGCCTGCTCGCCGACCTGGTCGACGGTGCCGCCGATGACGTCGTCGATCAGCGCCGGGTCGATCCCGGACCGCTCGACGAGGGTGCGCAGGGTGTGGGCGAGGAGCTCCACGGGGTGGACGTGCGCAAGGGCGCCGTTCGGCTTGCCCTTGCCGATCGGGGTGCGTACGGCTTCGACGATGACTGCGTCACGCATGTGCGGGCCTCCACGACTACCGGTGAGTAGGAAATCCGAACTCACCGTAGCCCGCAGGGTTGGAAATTCCAACCCTCTTCTAGACTGAGCCCCATGGCCGCCCCCAAAGACCCGCGCCCCTGCTCCATCGCCGACACCCTGGCGCTCGTCGGCGAGAAGTACTCGCTGCTCGTGCTGCGGGAGGTGTGCCTGGGCAACGGGCGGTTCGACCAGCTGGTGCGCAACATCGGCGCCCCGCGCGACATCCTCGCCACCCGGCTGCGTCGGCTCGTCGACGCCGGAATCCTGGCCAAGCACCTCTACAGCGAGCGCCCGCAGCGCTTCGAGTACCGGCCGACCCGGGCGGGACTGGAGCTGGAGCCGGTGCTGATGACCCTCATGGCGTGGGGCGACCGCCATCTCCGGGCCGACGGTGACCGCCCGATGGTCCTGGAGCACTCCTGCGGCCGCCCCCTCGCCCCGGCCGTCACCTGCCGCGCCTGCGGCGACGAAGTGCGCCACGAGGACCTCACGGCCCGCCCCCAGGCGCCCGGCTGGACGGTGACGGGACCCACCGCCGCCTGATCATCGCTGGTCGCGAGCGGCTTCCAAACCCCTGTGTCCGAGCGGCCTCCTGGGGACGCTACGCTTCCCCCTCGGCACACATGATCCCCCGTTCATCGCAACGGCGGCCCGGTGCGCCCGTCGTCCGTCCCACGATCGGCACTTGGACTCCGCTACCTCATGTCTTGGTTCGAATCACTCATCCTCGGACTCGTCCAGGGGCTGACCGAGTTCCTCCCCGTCTCCTCCAGCGCCCACCTGCGCCTGACGGCGGCCTTCGCGCGCTGGGACGACCCGGGCGCGGCCTTCACGGCGATCACGCAGATCGGCACGGAGGCCGCCGTGCTGATCTACTTCCGCAAGGACATCGGGCGGATCATCTCGGCGTGGACGCGCTCGCTCACGGACAAGTCGCTGCGCAGCGACCCCGACGCCCGGATGGGCTGGCTCGTGATCGTCGGCTCGATCCCGATCGGTGTGCTCGGCGTGACGCTGAAGGACCAGATCGAGGGGCCGTTCCGCGATCTGCGGATCACCGCGACGATGCTGATCGGCATGGGCATCGTCCTGGGCATCGCCGACCGGCTCGCGGCCCGTGACGAGAGCGGCGGCAAGCACCGCGCGCCCAAGCAGCGCAAGGCCCTCGAGGACCTGGGCGTACGGGACGGCCTGATCTACGGCGTCTGCCAGGCCATGGCGCTCGTCCCGGGCGTCTCCCGCTCCGGCGCCACCATCAGCGGCGGCCTGTTCATGGGCTACAAGCGCGAGGCCGCGGCCCGCTACTCCTTCCTCCTCGCCATCCCCGCGGTGCTCGCCTCCGGCCTGTTCGAGCTCAAGGACGCCACGGAGGGCGGCCATGTCTCGTGGGGCCCCACGATCTTCGCGACGATCATCGCCTTCGGGGTCGGATACGCGGTGATCGCGTGGTTCATGAAGTTCATCTCGACCAAGAGCTTCATGCCGTTCGTCTATTACCGCATCGCGCTCGGCATCCTCATCATCGTCCTGGTCAGCATGGGTGCCCTGAGCCCGCACGCGGCCGAGTCGGCGGGCTGACCCGGGGTCCTGTGACCCGGGTCTCGTGACCAACCGCATAGCGATCGGGTAGCCGTCCGGTAGCGGGCTGTCAGTGGCTGCCCCTAGGCTTGTCCGCATGTCCCCCGATTTCGTGACCCCTGGTTCCGTGCGGTCCGCTGCCGAGGTCAACGACGAGATCCGTGCGCTGTGGCAGCGCACGGGCGGCACCCTGTCGGCCGAGGAGCGCGCGGAGTACGAGCTCCTCGTCGTCGAGTGGGCGGCCGCGATCCGAGGCGGCGTCGTCAGGGCGGCCTGAGCAGCTCCGCCAGCCCCCTCCCGACCCGTGACGCGAGGCTCCTAGGCGCGCAGCCGCGCCAGCACCTCGTCATCGACGTCGTACGGCCGCTCCTCGGGCAACAGCCCCGCGGCCGACTCCAGTCGACCCGCCCGCACCCGCCCGTGGATCTTCGCGGCGAGCGGCGTGACGTCCTCGATCCCCACGATCCACTCGTCCGCGTACCGCGCGGCCGCCTCCCCCGCCAGCCCCAGCTGAAGCGACCGGTACGGCAGCGGGTTGAGACGCACATCCCGTTCCGGATCCCACTGCACGCGCGTCGGCGCCTGCCTCAACTGCCGCTTCCAGTCGGCCCGGTCGCCATGCACAGCGGGCACGTGGTGGGACAGGCAGGCGTTGCGCAGCGCCCAGAGGAAGCCCGCACGGTCGATCTCGATCGCCAGGACCGTCTCCTGGCCCTCCTTGGTGCCCCAGCCGCAGCGGTACATCATCCACAGGAACGACGGCTTGATCCAGGTCATGCGCTCCCGCTTCCAGGACGACGGGAAGCGGCCGAGGCGGGCGGCGGGGCCGCCGATCTCCGGGCGGTAGGCCTGGTAGACGGTGATCGTGGAGTCGGTGTGGCGGGCGCGTATCCGGAATCTCGGTTCGTGTCGATCGTTCACGAGGGACAGGCTGGGCCCGGGTGCCCGTCGGCGGCCACCCAATATCGCACCCGCACGGCTCTTGGCCCACCCCCCGCCATGCCCAACACTGAGGCGATGACGCAGCGCGTGGAGCTCGCCACCGTGAGAGACCGACTGGCCGTCGACGGGCTGATCACCGACTACGCGGTGGCGGTCGACGACGGCGACTGGGAAGCGTACCGGGAGCTGTTCGCCCCCCGGGGACGGGCGGACTACCGCTCGGCCGGCGGCATCGAGGGAGAGGCCGGGGCGGTCGCCGCGTGGCTCGCGGAGAGCCTGCGGCTGTTCCCGATGCGGCAGCATCTGATCGTCAACCGGCGGGTGCGCTTCGGGATCTGGGAGCAGGACACCGGCGACACGGCCGAGGTCCAGGCCGACTACGTCAACCCCATGGCCACCGCCGGGCCCTCCCCCGACTTCGTGTGCGGCGGCCGGTACGGCTTCGCGGTGCTGCGCACGGACGACGGCTGGCGGCTGAGCGAGGTGGTCGTACGGGAGAAGTGGCGGCGCCTTCCCGAGCCGCGGACGGCACCTGTGGTCCACTGACCCGGCGTCCGGTGTCCTAGATCGTCCGCGGGGCGCACACTGGAGGCACCAGCGGGTAGGAGGCGCCTATGAAGACGCTCGGCCACTGGCTCGACTCCCCCCGGCGCCGCTCGGTCGCCGCGGCGGTCGCGGGCGCCCTCCCCGTCCTCGCCTTCCCCGCGCCGTCCCTGTGGTGGTGGGCGTACATCGCCCTGGTGCCCTGGCTCCTGCTGCTGCGCACCGCGCCGACCGGGAAGCGCGCCGCATGGGACGGCTGGTGCGGCGGTTTCGGGTTCATGCTGGTGATGCACCACTGGCTGCTGCCGAGCCTGCACGTGTTCACGTTCGTCCTCGCCGCCCTTCTCGGCGCCCTGTGGGCCCCGTGGGGCTATCTGGTGCGCCGTCTCCTGGGCGCCGTCCCCACCCGGGGACAGGTCGCGGTGGCGCTGCTGGTGCTGCCCTCGGGCTGGCTGGCCGTCGAGCTGGTCCGTTCCTGGCAGGGGCTCGGCGGCCCCTGGGGCATGCTCGGCAGCAGTCAGTGGCAGGTCGAGGCCGCGCTGCGGCTCGCCTCGGTCGGCGGGGTGTGGCTGCTCAGCTTCCTGCTCGTGGCCGTCAACGTCGCCGTCGCCGTCCTCGTCGCGGTCCGAAGGGCCCGGGTGCCCGCGGTGGCCGCTCTGGTCGTCACGGCCACTGCGGGCTCCGCCGCCTGGACGTTCTCGCCCCGCCCCGCCGTGGACGGCCAGGTCAGGATCGCCGTCGTGCAGCCGGGCGTCATCGCGGGCCCGGACAGCCGGTTCGCCCGCGAGGAGCAGCTCACCCGCCGGCTCGCCGGCCAGGACGTCGACCTGATCGTCTGGGGCGAGAGCAGCGTCGGCTTCGACCTCGGCGACCGGCCCGACCACGCCCGGCGGCTCGCGGACCTGTCCCGCGCGACGGGCGCCGACATCCTGGTCAACGTGGACGCCCGGCGCTCCGACAAGCCCGGCATCTACAAGAGTTCCGTCCTGGTCGGGCCCGACGGTCTGACCGGCGAGCGCTACGACAAGATGCGGCTCGTGCCGTTCGGCGAGTACATCCCGGCCCGGTCCCTGCTCGGCTGGGCCACCTCCGTCGGCAAAGCCGCGGGCGAGGACCGCAGGCGCGGCTCGCAGCCGATCGTGATGAACATCGGGGACGATCTGCGCGTCGGCCCGCTGGTGTGCTTCGAGACGGCCTTTCCGGACATGACCCGCCACCTCACGCGGGAGGGCGTCGACGTGCTGATCGGTCAGTCGGCGACGTCCACGTTCCAGCACAGCTGGGCGCCCGAGCAGCACGCGTCGCTCGCCGCGCTGCGGGCCGCCGAGACCGGCCGCCCCATGGTGCACTCGACCCTGACGGGCGTCTCCGCCGTCTTCGGCCCGGGCGGACAGCGCGTCGGATCGTGGCTCGGTACGGACGCCTCCGCCGCGCGGGTCTACGAGATCCCCCTCGCCCACGGCACCACGCCCTACGTGCGTCACGGTGACTGGACGGTGCACGCGGCGATGCTGATCCTCGCCCTGTGGGCCGCCGGCGAGGGCGTACGGACCCTGCGGCTCAGGCGGTCCGCTCCTGAACCGCGCGTACCACCCGCTCGCACAGTTCATGGGTCTCCAGCGCGTCCCGGGCGCTGAGCACCTTGCCCGCCCGGACCGCGTCGAGGAACGCGAGCACCGCCTGCTCGATCCCGCGCTGCCGGGCCACCGGCACCCAGTCCCCGCGCCGCCGCACGGTCGGCTGCCCCTTGTGGTCGACGACCTCGGCGAGGTTGACGACCTGCCGTTTGGTGTCCTGCCCGGACACCTCCAGGATCTCCTCGGCGGAACCGCTGAGCCGGTTCATCACGCCGAGCGCGGTGAAGCCGTCCCCGGCGAGCTGGAGCACCAGGTGGTGCAGCAGACCGTCCTGGACACGGGCGCGCACGGTCACGTCGTCGATCTCGCCGGGCACCAGGAACCGGAGGGTGTCGACGACGTGGATGAAGTCGTCGAGGATCATCGAGCGCGGGTCCTCCGGCAGCCCGATGCGGTTCTTCTGCATCAGGATCAGCTCGCGCGGATGGTCCGCGCACTGCGTGTAGCCGGGGGCGTGGCGCCGGTTGAAGCCGACGGCGAGGCTCACGCCGCGCTCCTCGGCGAGTGCCACCAGCCGCGCGGAGTCGTCGAGTTCGTAGGCGAGCGGCTTGTCGACGTACGTCGGTACGCCCGCTTCCAGGAGCCGCGTCACGATCTCCGGGTGCACGAGCGTGGGCGCGTGCACGAAGGCCGCGTCGAGGTCCGCAGCCAGCAGGGAGTCGAGGGTGGTGTGCCGCCGCTCCGGCGGGAGGTGGAGGTGGTCGGCGACCCGGTCGAGCGTGGCGGGCGTACGGGTCTGCAGGTGCAGTTCGACCCCGGGCTGGAAGGCGAGGACGGGGAGGTAGGCCTTCTGCGCGATGTCACCGAGTCCGATGCAGCCGACCTTCACGGGGTGATCTCCTCTAGCCGTTGCCTGCCGGGGTCTGCTCGGAAGCATACGGCCGCTGTGGGGGCGCCCAGTCCGCGATGCCGTCGAAGCTGCGCAGGAACAGGGCGGGCCCGGCCTTCGACAGTGCGGCCACGGCCGTGTCGCGCAGGGCGATACCGGCCCGGCTGCTCATGAGGCTGAGCCGGGCCGCCCTCACGGCCTGGCGCGCGATGGCGGTCGTACGCGGCAGCCGGGCGGCGGTGTAGGCGGCGAGGTCGTCGCAGTGGTGGGCGAGCACGACCGCGTCCTCGATCGCCTGGTTGCCGCCCTGGCCGAGGCTCGGTGGCATGGCGTGCGCGGCGTCGCCGAGCAGGGCGACCCGGCCGTGGTGGTAGGCGGGCAGGGGCTCGGCGATGTGGTGGACGTCGTGGCGCAGGACGTCCTCGGGGCGGGTGGCGGCGAGCACGGCGGGGATCGGGTCGTGCCAGTCACCGAAGCGGCGCAGCAGCTCGGACTTCTCGTCGTCGGGTGCCCGGCCGCCGGCGGGGGTCAGGGCGCCGCCGTAGGCGTAGACGCGGCCGTCCTTCAGCGGGTGGGTGCCCCAGATGCGGCCCCGGCCCCAGGTCTCGTGCGAGGCGAACCGGGCTCCGGGGACGGGGATCACGACCCGCCAGGTGGTGAAGCCGGAGTAGACGGGCCCCGGGTGGCGGGGGAAGAGTGCCCCGCGTACGGCGGACCGGAGGCCGTCCGCACCGACCACCAGGTCGGCTTCGAGCTCGCCGTCCGCGGTCGTGACGCGGGCCGGCCGGCCGGGGCCGCCGCTGTCGGCGAGGGCCGCGGCGGCGTCCGTGCGGACGGCGTCCGCCGGGAGCAGGGCGGCGAGACACTCGATGAGGGTGGCGCGGTGCAGCAGTACGAGCGGGCCGCCGAAGCGCGCGGCGGCGGCCTCGGCGGAGGAGCGGGAGAACCACCGCCCGCTCGGGGTGCGCAAGCCCCCGTCCCCCGACCAGGCGGCGAGGCCGCGGATCTCGTCGCCGAGGCCGATGACGTCCAGTGCGCGCAGGGCGTTGGGCGCGAGGGAGATCGCGGCACCGACCGGCTCCAGCGAGCGGGCGCGCTCCAGCACGGTGACCCGCAGGCCGCGCCGGTGCAGGGCGACCGCAGCGGTCAGGCCCCCGATACCGCCGCCGATCACGACGGCACGCCTCGGCTGTGTCATGGCTCCTCCTGGTATCCGACTACATCTGTAGTGACACCGTCGACGTTACTACAGGTGTAGTCAGACCGGTAGCGTGAGCCCCATGTCCGTACGCACCGCCGGCCCCGCCCGCTCCGACCTCGTCGCCGACACCGCGCTCGCCCTGCTCGCCGAGCGCGGGATGCGCGGCCTCACGCACCGGGCCGTCGACGAGGCGGCCGGGCTCCCCCAGGGCTCCACCTCCAACCTCGCGCGGACCCGGCAGGCCCTGCTGGAACTGGCGGTGCGGCGCCTGGCCGACCGTGAGGCGCGGGTGCTGGGGCTGCACGAGTTGCCGGACCCCCGGGCCGGGACCGGCCCCCTGGTGGACGCGCTGGCCCTGGCGACCCACCGGGCCCTGACGGGCAACCGCGCACTCACGCTCGCCCGCTACGAACTGGCCCTGGAGGCGACGCGCCGCCCCGAGCTGCGGGCCTACTTCGACGCCACCGGCGCCCGCTTCCGGGACCAGCTCTCCGTCCTGGTCACCGGCATGGGCTCGACGGACCCGGCCCGGCACACCCTGTCGCTGATCGCCTGGGCGGACGGGCTGATGTTCAGCTGCGTGGCGGGGTCGTTCGGTGCCGAGGTGCCGAGCCTGGACGAGGTGCGGGCCGGGCTGCGGGAACTGCTGGAGGGGATGCTCAGGGGCTGAAAATCTTGTGGTGCGCCAGGGGTGGCTCGGAAAGGATGGGTCCATGACGAACGAGCGCAGCATGCCCGCCCCCACAGCCGACGAACGCACCATGCTGGAGGGCTGGCTGGACTTCCACCGGCAGACCCTCGCCTGGAAGTGCGAGGGCCTGGGCGACGAGCAGCTCAGGTCCGCAGCGGTGGAGCCCTCCGACCTGTCCCTGATGGGGCTGGTGCGGCACATGGCGGACGTCGAGCGGAGCTGGTTCCGCCGGGTGCTGACGGGCGAGGACGTCGGGCCGATCTACTGGAGCGACGAGGACCCGGACGGCGAGTTC
The DNA here is from genome assembly GCF_044764825.1 of Streptomyces sp. NPDC093598. Taxonomy (NCBI): domain Bacteria; kingdom Bacillati; phylum Actinomycetota; class Actinomycetes; order Kitasatosporales; family Streptomycetaceae; genus Streptomyces; species Streptomyces sp. NPDC093598. Next base: position 274,653 of record NZ_JBIWIV010000007.1, read on the forward strand.
CACCTCACCGGGGCGGACACCTGGCAGGAGGCGTACGACACCTGGCAGGCCGAGATCGACACGGCCCGGCGCAACGCGGCCCGCTTCGGCCTGGACGACATCACCGAGGGCAAGCACCGGCGCACCGACGAGCGGTTCAACCTGCGGTGGCTCTACACCCACATGATCGAGGAGTACGCGCGGCACAACGGCCACGCCGACCTGATCCGCGAGCGCATCGACGGCGCGACCGGCGACTGACGTCACCCCCGTCACGCCCGAGCCCTTCGTACAGGGTGCGAGATCACCCGTCCGGGGCATCGTCCGCCCGTCCGCCGCCCCATCTCGGGCCGGACGCACCAGAGTTGCGCGGGTGCATCGAACGACGACCACAGCGACGCTCCTGGTAACCGTGGCGGTCTCGGCCCTCTCCGGCTGTACGACGGTCCCGCATCCCCCCGCGCCGGGGCCCTCGGCGGTGCCGTCCGGGCCGTCGGCGCCGCAGCCGGAGAGGGAGGCGGAGACGCAGGTCGTGCAGGCACCGGCCCGTGAGGCCCTGCAACTCATCGAAGAGGCGTCCCGTCGCCCGGAGCCGGCCGCTTCGGTCCCCCGCCCGGCCACGCCCCCGGCGGCCTCGCCGGAACGCGGGCAGCCGCAGCCCGGCCACCGCGGCGTCCGTCCGCACCCCCCGCGTCCGGAACGCCCCGAGCCCGCCCCGCACGGCCCCCAGCGGTCGCACGCCGGCCTGCCCGACGTCTCCGAGTCGGTACGGCGGGACGTCGAGAAGAGCGTCCCGGACAGCTCCCACGTGTGCGCGCTCGGCAGGCGCTACGGGGGGTGGCGGGCGGACAGCCCGGAGGCGACGATCTGCCGCGACGCGTACGGGCGTTGATCTGCCGTGTCAGGGCCGCTGGCGTGGCGGTGTCCACGTTCCCGGGCCGCCCTCTCCCAGCCGGGACTCCAGCCGTCCGATGGCCGCCCGCACGCCGCCGCCGTAGCTGTCGTCGGCGAGGGCGGTGGCGGCTTCCCGGGCCCACCGCAGGTGCGTGCGGGCGGCATCGCGCCGACCGAGTCTGATGTAGTCGTCCGCCAGGTTCAGGTGCAAGGAGGGGTAGAACGCGGTCACCGCGGTCAGCGCGGGGCCTTTCTCCCTGGCCTCCTCGGCCGCCGTCAACGCGCGCAGGTCCCAGGCCAGTTCGTCCGCCGGGTCGTCCTGGGTGTCGGCCAGGTAGTGGGCGAGGGTGCAGCGGTGCAGCGGGTCGCCGTGCTCGCCGATCTCCGCCCACAGGCCGAGGAACCGGTGCCGGGCCTCCTCCCGGTCCCCCGCGTGGTGCAGCATGACGACCTGCCCGATCCGCGTCAGCACGGCATCCGGCACCGCCTGCCCCTGTCGCTCCGCCACGACACCCTCCGCGCACTCGCCGGCTGTTCCCGCCGACGCTAACCGCAGGCGAGGGCGATCCGGCTCAGGCGGCTCCGGACACCGCCGGGCCCGTCACGGACGTACGGCCGGCGCGCCTCAGCCCAGGTTCGGGATCGTCCAGTCGATCGGGGTGTGGCCCTGCGCCGCCACCGCCTCGTTGATCTGCGTGAAGGGACGCGAGCCGAAGAACTTCTTCGCCGACAGGGGCGAGGGATGCGCGCCCTTGATGACCGCGTGCCGGGACTCGTCGATCAGGGGGAGCTTCTTCTGCGCGTAGTTGCCCCACAGCACGAAGACCGCCGGGTCGGGGCGCTCGGCCACGGCCCGGATCACGGCGTCGGTGAACTTCTCCCAGCCCCGGCCCTTGTGCGAGTTGGCCTCGCCGCCGCGGACCGTGAGCACCGCGTTGAGCAGCAGCACGCCCTGCTCGGCCCACGGCATCAGATAGCCGTTGTCCGGGATCGGCGTGCCCAGCTCCTCATGCATCTCCTTGTAGATGTTGCGCAGGGACGGCGGGATCCGCACACCCGGCCGGACCGAGAAGCACAGCCCGTGCCCCTGCCCCTCGCCGTGGTACGGGTCCTGGCCGAGGATCAGCACCTTGACCCCCTCGTACGGCGTGGCGTCCAGCGCGGCGAAGACCTCCTCGCGCGGCGGATGGACGGGACCCTTCGCCCGCTCCTCCTCGACGAACTCCGTCAGCTCCTTGAACCAGGGCTGCTGCAGCTCGTCACCCAGAACCCCGCGCCAGGACTCGGGCAGCATGGCGATGTCGGTCACGTCAACGTCCTCACGATGTGCGGTCACTTCAGGCCACAGAACCTACAGGCGACCACTGACAACGTGCCCGGGAGAGCCCGAGGCCGGCCCGCTACCAGGCCGTCTTGCGGTGCAGCTCCCACAACATCATGATCGTCGACGGGTCCAGGGCCCGCTCGGCGCCCGAGACGTCCCGGCTCGCCGCCACGTACTGCCGGCCCTGCCACAGCGGCAGCAGCCGCGCGTCGTCCACGAGGATCTGCTGGGCCTCCTCGAACTCCTTCACCACGTTCGCGCGGTCGCTCTCCCGGCGCGACCGGGGCAGCAGGTCACCGGTGATCTCGGGGGCCGGGTAGGGCGTACCGAGAGCGTTCTGGTTGCCGACGAACGGCGCGATGAAGTTCTCGGCGTCCGGGAAGTCGGGGAACCAGCCGCGTCCGAACACCGGATATTCGCCCTTCTGGTAGCCCTCGACGTACGTCTTCCAGGGGCGGCTCTTCAGGCTGATCGTGAACAGGCCGGAGGCCTCGAGCTGGCGTTCCAGCTCCTTGAACTCCCCGGCGGTCTCGGAGCCGTAACGGTCGCTCGTGTACCAGAAGGTGAGCGGGACGCGCTGGTTGATGCCGGCCTCGGTGAGGATCTTGCGGGCCTTGGCGACGTCGGGGTCGCCGTAGTCGTCGAAGAAGCCCGTGGTGTGGCCCGTGAGGCCCTTGGGGACCATGGAGTACAGCGGGTCGACGGTGTCCTTGTAGACCTTGTGGGCGATCGCCGCCCGGTCGACGACCTGCGCGATGGCCTGGCGCACGGCCTTCTTGTTCGCCCAGGGGTCCTTCGGGTTGAACACCAGGTAGTTGATGTCGGTGCCGGTGCCCTCGACGAGCTGGATCTCCTCGTCCGTGGAGGTCTTGCTCTGGAGCTCGACGACGTCACCGGCGGCCAGACCGCGGTAGGTCACGTCGATCTCCTTGTCCCGCAGGGCCTTGACCATGGCGTCGGAACCCTGGAAGTACCGGACGGTCACGGCGTCGTTGCGGCGCTCCGCGTAGCCCTTGTAGGCGTCGTTGCGGACGAGGACGGCTTCCTTGCCGTCGGAGTACGAGTCGAGGGTGTACGGCCCGGACCCGACCACGTCACCGCTCTTGCGCAGGCTGTCCTCCGGGTAGGCCTCCGGGGACACGATCGACATGGCGGGGGTGGCGAGCACGAACGGGAAGGTCGCGTCGGGCTTGTTGAGGTGGAAGATCACCTCACGGTCGTTCGGCGCCTGGACCCGTTCGAGACTGCCCAGCAGTCCGGCCGGGCCGCCGTTGACGTTGATCTTGCGGATCCGGTCGATCGAGTACTTCACCGCTTGGGCGTCGAGCGCGTCGCCGTTGGAGAACTTCAGGCCCTCGCGCAGCTCGCAGCGGTACACCTGGTTCGAGGAGTCGCTGAAGCCGCAGCTCTCGGCGGCGTCGGGCTGGGGCTCGCTCGACCCGGTCGGATAGCTCAGGAGCGTTTGGTAGATGTTGCGGAACAGCTCCCAGGAGCTGTCCCACGAAGCGGCAGGGTCGAGCGTGCTGGGCGCACTGGTGGTGCCCACGACGATCGGTCCTTCGTCCTCCGGGGTGTCGGACGACAGCACGCCGCATCCGGCGAGCAGGGACGATATGGACGCGATGGCCGCCACCCGCCGCAGGCATCGATTCCGGTTGAACACGCGCACGCTCCTCGATCTGCCATACCAAGGGTCGGCAGACCATACCGCAGTGCCGCGCCCGTCGGCCCTCCCCGGTGCATGACCTCTTGATCGATAAACCTTTGACGACGTTGTCATCGCCCTTTGCGATGCCTTTACGCCGACACGGGCGCCGTTCGTGTCAACGGGCGCCCGTGCCGATCCGCGTGCGCGGTCCCCGTCAGCCGGTCCCGGCGTTGAGGAAGATGCCGCCGTCCACGACGAGCGTCTGGCCGGTGACCCAGCCGGACTGCTCGGAGGTGAGGAACGCGGCCGCCCCGCCGATGTCGGCGGGCACGCCGAGCCTGCCCAGCGGGTAGGCCGCGGCGGCCTCCTCCTCCCGGCCCTCGTACAGGGCCTGGGCGAACTTGGTCTTCACGACCGCCGGGGCGATGGCGTTGACCCGCACCTTCGGCGCGAACTCGTGCGCGAGCTGCACGGTCAGGTTGATCATCGCGGCCTTGCTGACGCCGTACGCGCCGATGAACGGTGAGGGCGAGAGGCCGGCGACGGAGGCGATGTTGACGATCGCGCCGCCGTTGTCCTTCTGCCAGGCGTGCCAGGTCCGCTGGGCGAAGCCGAGCGCCGAGACGACATTGGTCTCGAAGACCTTGCGGGCGACGTTCAGGTCGAGGTCGGCGATCGGCCCGAACACCGGGTTGGTGCCCGCGTTGTTGACCAGGTAGTCGACGCGGCCGAAGGCCTCCATCGTGCGCTCGACGGCGACGGCCTGGTGGGCCTCGTCGTGCGCCTTGCCGGCGACGTAGACCGCGCGGTCGGCGCCGAGCTGCTCGACGGCCTCCTTGAGGGCGTCCTCGTTGCGGCCGGTGATGCACACGCGGTCACCGCGCGCGACCAGCGCCTCGGCGACGCCGTAGCCGATGCCGCGGCTGGCGCCCGTGACGAGGGCGACCTTGCCGGAGAGTTCCACGGAAGTCATGTTCTTCGTCCCTTAGTCGAGCGGTCCGCCGGCCACGTACAGCACCTGGCCGGAGACGAACCCGGCCGCCTCGCCGGTGAAGAAGGCGATGGCGTTGGCGATGTCCTCCGGCTCGCCCACCCGGGCCACCGGGATCTGGGTGGCGGCGGCGGCCTTGAAGTCCTCGAAGCCCATGCCGACCCGGTCGGCGGTGGCCTTGGTCATCTCGGTGGCGATGAAACCGGGGGCGACGGAGTTGGCGGTGACGCCGAACTTGCCGAGCTCCTTGGCGAGGGTCTTGGTGAAGCCCTGCAGACCCGCCTTGGCGGCCGAGTAGTTCACCTGACCGCGGTTGCCGAGCGCGGACGACGACGACAGGTTGACGATCCGGCCGAAGCCCGCGTCCACCATGTGCTTCTGGCAGGCCTTGGACATCAGGAAGGCGCCACGCAGGTGCACGTTCATGACGGTGTCCCAGTCGGAGACGCTCATCTTGAACAGCAGGTTGTCACGCAGCACTCCCGCGTTGTTGACCAGGATCGTCGGCGCGCCGAGCTCCTCGGCGATCCGGGCGACGGCCGCCTCGACCTGTGCCTCGTCCGAGACGTCGCACCCGACCGCGAGGGCCTTGCCGCCCGCGGCGGTGATCTTCTCGACGGTGTCCTTGCAGGCCGCCTCGTCGAGGTCGAGCACGGCGACCGCGCGGCCCTCGGCGGCCAGTCGTACGGCGGTGGCGGCACCGATACCGCGCGCGGCACCGGTCACGACGGCAACCCGCTGCTCAGTGGTGGACATGACTGCTTCTCCTCAGGTGAGCGACCGCTTAGTACCTTCAGTGGGTGTGACGCTAGAAGCCCTGGCACGCGGTGTCAACGGCCGAGGGCGGCATGTGATCCATCACCCGGACCCACCCTGCCCGGCGGCGTCCCCCGGGAACCCGATCGGCCTACGGCGGCGCGCCGCCGTGCCCCTCGGCGCATAGCGTCGGAGCGCGAGCCACTCGCGGCCGGAAGAGAGGCACTCCATGCACCGTCGTACCGGCGCCATAGGCACACTGTTCGCGATCGCCGCGATCGTGCCGTTGGCCGACCCCGCTCATGCCCGGCAGGACCTGAACTGCCGTGACTTCTCCTTCCAGGAGGACGCGCAGTCCTTCTTCGACGCGGATCCGAGCGATCCCCACAGACTCGACGAGGACCAGGGCCCGGACGACGGCATCGCGTGTGAGGCCTTGGCCCACCGCGGTGTCATCTCCCCCACCACTTCGCCCCACCCCTTCCCCAGTCCCTTCGTCAGTCCCGCCATCAGCCCCTCCGCTCCCGTCACCGCCAGTCCCACGAGCGCCCCGACCCGGGGCGTGCGAGGCGGGATCGGAGGTGCGGTGGCCTCCGGGCCGAGCGACTGGGACGTCGCCATCGGCCTGACCTTCGCGGTGGGTGCCGCCGTCGCCGCCGGTTACGTGGTGAAGCGCCGCCGACGCTGACGGCCGGGGGCTTGCGTCATCTCACCAGCAGGTCCAGCAACCGCTCGGTCTCCGCCGCCGGGTCCGTGGTCAGGCCCGTGTGCACGGGGCCGGGCTGGACGATCGTGGAGCGGGGGGCGACGAGCCAGCGGAAGCGGCGGCCCGGGTCGTCGGAGGCCGCCTGGCCGGCCGCGGTACCGCCCGCGCACAGCCCCTCCACGGCCCTCAGGGCGGCTCGGACCCCGGCCACGTCGGCCCGGGGGTCGAGGGCCAGCAGGCGGGTCTCGTCGAGGTGGGTGCGGGCACCGACGTAGGCCTCGGCGCGGCAGTAGACCAGGACGCCGGCGTTGATGCACTCACCGCGTTCGACGCGCGGGACGACGCGCAGAACGGCGTACTCGTAGACGTGGCGGTCCCGCGGCCCGCCCTTGATGATGTGCCGGTCGTTCACTTGAGCCCCTGGATGCGGTCGTGGATGACGGCGGCCCGGGCGAGCAGCGGTCGCGCGTAGGCCCGCCTCAGGTCGTCCGGAGTGGCGAAGCCGGGTTCGTCCGTGAGCCAGGCGTCCGGGATCTGCGCGGTCACGTCGGCGAGGAGTTCCTCGGTGACCAGGGGTGCCGACTCGGCGGCGGCGGAGGCGACATCGGGCGCGAAGGACGCCAGCGCGTGGTCGGAGGCGTCGTACGGGCGCGCGGCTGAGGCCTCCACGCCGGGCCAGTTGTGGTGCCAGATCATCGACGCGCCGTGGTCGACGAGCCACAGCTCGTCCCGCCACCTCAGCAGGTTGGGGTTGCGCCAGGACCGGTCGACGTTGTTGATCAGCGCGTCGAACCAGACCACACGTCCGGCCTCTTCGGGGCTCACCGAGAAGGCGAGCGGGTCGAAGCCGAGCGCGCCGGAGAGGAAGTCCATGCCGAGGTTGGTGCCGCCGCTGGACCGGAGCAGGCTCTGCACCTGCTCGTCGGGTTCACCGAGCCCCAGCTCCGGGTCGAGCTCGACGGTGACCAGGCGCGGCATGCGCAGCCCCAGGCGGCGGGCGAGCTCCCCGCAGACCACCTCGGCGACGAGTGTCTTGCGGCCCTGTCCCGCGCCGGTGAACTTCAGGACGTAGGTGCCGAAGTCGTCGGCCTCGACGAGACCCGGCAGCGAACCGCCCTCGCGCAGAGGCGTGATGAACCGGGTCGCGATCACTTCCTTGAGCATCGCCCCAGGTTACTGACGCCGGCCCGGACCCCGGCGTCGGCCTCGCGGCGCCGGCCCCGGAACCCGACAGCGAACCGACAGCCCGGCTTTACCCACGCCCCTCCCCGGACGGGTCAGGATTTCGACGGTGTCTGAACAGCCGGTCCCCAGGGGCCGTACCTCTCGGCAGATCACGAACCCCCGGAAGGAACGTCAGCATGACCAGCGAATCAGTTCAGCCGATGTCGGGACCGAACCGCCGTACCGTCGTGGCGGCGGTCGGCGCGGCGGGGCTCACCGTGGCGCTGACAGCGTGCGGCTCTGACGACAAGGCGTCCGAACCGTCCACCGGACAGAGCGCCGGAGGCGGCGGCGCGACGAACACCGAGGGCGGTTCGTCCGCCGGAGCGGGAGCCGGTGGTGCGGCGCTCGCGAAGACCGCCGACATCCCCGAGGGCAGCGGGAAGATCTTCAAGGAAGAGAAGGTCGTGGTCTCCCAGCCGGCCGCGGGCGACTTCAAGGCCTTCTCGACGATCTGCACCCACCAGAACTGCCCGATGGTGGACCTCAAGGACGACATCATCTCCTGCACCTGCCACGGCAGTCAGTTCTCCGTCCTCGACGGCAGCGTGAAGAAGGGCCCCGCGGTCAAGCCGCTGGAGGCGAAGCAGGTGACGGTGAACGGCGACTCCATCACGCTCGCCTGACCCCACGCGGACGCTCCAGACACGCCAGCACCTCGTCCGTGGTCGCGACCGTGGCGACCAACGCGAGGGTGTGCCGGATCATCGCGGGGGTGTAGTCGGACGGCACCCCCGCGATGGCGTCCGCCGGGACGACGACGGTGTAGCCGAGGTTGACGGCGTCGAACACGGCGTTGGGCACGGCCACGTTGGCCGAGACCCCGGTGACGATCAGCGTGCGGCAGCCGAGGTTGCGCAGCAGCGGATCGACGTCGGTGCCGTGCAGGGGTGACAGCCCGTGCAGCCGCCGTACGACGAGGTCCTGCTCGGTGACCTCGATCGGGGCGGCCACCCGGACCGCCGGCGTGCCGGACAGCTGCTGGACGGGCAGGCGTGCGGCGGCGCGGAAGAGGCGGGCGTTGCGGCCGGCGCCACGGCCGTCGGGGCGGCGCTCGGCGACGGCGTGGACAACCTGGACACCGACGTCATGGGCGGCGGCCACCAGGCGGGCGACATGGTCGAGGGCTCCGCCGGCGCGTGCCTCGGCGGCGAGTGCGGGCAGTGCGCTGTCCGCCCCCACGACGCCCTCCTGGCACTCGACGGTGAGCAGCACGGTGGTGTCCGGATCGAGCAGTTCGCTGAGCGCTTCGTACGAGGGCACGTCTCCCCCTGTCGCCGGCGGCTGGGCGGGCGAGCGTAGCCACCGTTGCGCACGGACGGAAGAGCACTCATCCTTTTCTGACGTGATGTCAGAGGATCTCCTCTGGCACGACGTGGGAGAAAGAGGGGGAGCATGACCGTCATGCAGCAGCGCCGGGGCCGGAAGATCATGATGACGCCGGGCGAGCTGGACGATTTCCTGACCACACAGCGCACCTGCCGGGTCGCCACGGTGTCGGCCGACGGCGCGCCGCACGTCAGCACCCTGTGGTTCGCCTGGGACGGCGCCTCGATGTGGTTGTACTCGGTCGTCCGCAGCAAGCGGTGGACCGACCTGCGGCGCGATCCTCGCGTGGCGATCGTGGTCGACACCGGCGAGGAGTACGACGAGCTGCGTGGGGCCGAGCTTTCCGGCACCGTCGAGTTCGTGGGCGAGATCCCGCGCACGGGCGAGCTGCGCGCCGAACTCGACGTGCCGGAGACGCTGTTCGGGCGGAAGAACTTCGGTCTGGAGGAGATGCCGCACGACGGCCGGCACGCCTGGATCCGTCTGACGCCACAGAAGATCGTCTCCTGGGACTTCCGCAAGCTGGCCGGGCAGCAGGTCTGACGGGGGCGTTCAGCCGACGCTCTCCCCCGCCGCCCGCAGGGCCTTCACCGCCGCCCGGATCGAGGGGCGGCGGTCCGCGTCCGCGCGCCAGACCACGTACACGTGCCGCCGGACCCGCTGCCTGAGGGGGACGGTCACGACCCCGGCGGGGACGGGTCGGCGGCCGAGCACCGGGGCGATGCACACGCCGAGGCCCGCGGCGACCAGCGCGAGCTGGGTGTGGTTCTCGGCGGCGCGGTGCCCGACGATCGGCTCGACGCCCTTGGAACGCAGCGTGAACATCAGCCACTCGTGGCAGAACTCGCCCTCGCCCCAGGTGATCCACTCGTCGTCGGCGAACTCGGCGAGATCCACCTCCTCGCGCTCCGCGAGCCGGTGGCCCACGGGCATGGCGACCTCGGCGGGGTCGTCCAGGATCGGCGCCTTGACCAGCCCGTCGGGCAGCGCCATCGGCTTGTTGTACCAGTCGAGCACCACGGCGAGGTCGAGGTCGCCCCGCACGACTCCGGCGATGCCGTGCTCCGGTTCGAGCTCGCAGGAGCGCAGCCGGAGCGCGGGATGCTGCTCGCGCAGCGCGGCCAGCGCGTGGGGGAACAGGCCGCGTGCGGCGGTCGGGAACGCCGAGAGTCTGAGCTCGCCGACGACCTGCCCGCGCTGGGCCTCCAGATCCGACTGGGCGAGTTCGACCTGGGACAGGATGCGCGCGGCATGCTCGGCGAGCAGCCGGCCCGCGTCGGTGAGCCGCACGCCCCGGCCGTTCTTGGCCAGCAGCTGCTGGCCGACATCCCGCTCCAGCTTGGACAGCTGCTGCGAGACGGCGGAGGTCGTGATGTGCAGGCCCTCGGCCGCACCGCTCACCGAGCCGTGCCGGGCGAGGGCGTCCAGGGTGCGCAGGCGCTCCAGGTTCAACATGTAAGCAATGCTACGCAGTACCGAGTGTGAAATCTCGATTGTGCTACGAGGTTCCGGTGCAGCATCGTGGCCGGCATGAGCACCGTCACCACCCCGCCCGGCCGGGTCGCCGGCGTCCCGTCCGCACCGCCCCGTCGCCGTCTCGACTGGCGTCTCCGATTCGCTGCCCTGTCCCTGATCTGGGGCTTCAGCTTCCTCCTCATCAAGGTGGGCACCCACGGGTACGCGCCGTTCCAGGTGACGCTCGGCCGGTTGGTGTTCGGCACGGCGGTGCTGGCCGCCGCGATGGTGGTGCGTCGCGAGCGGCTGCCGCGCGGGGCACGCCTCTGGGGACATCTGGCGGTCGCCGCGTTCCTGCTGAACGCCCTGCCGTTCTCCCTGTTCGCGTACGCCGAGCTGACCATCCCGTCGACGCTGGCGGGCATCTGCAACGCGACCTCACCGCTGTGGGGCATGGCGCTGTCGCTGGTGGCCCTGTCGGAGGACCGCCCGACCCGGGTGCGGGTCGCGGGGCTCGGGCTGGGCTTCCTCGGGGTGCTCACGGTGCTGGGCGCCTGGCAGGGCTTCCACGGCCTGGACGCCACCGGAACGGCACTGGCCCTGCTCGCCTCCCTCAGCTACCCGATCGGCTGGATCTACGTCCGCCGCACCCTGGCCGGCACCGGCCACTCGCATCTGTCGATGACCGGCGCCCAGCTGCTGCTCGCGACGGCCCAGCTGGCCGTCGTCACGCCGCTGTTCACGACCCTGCCCACCCGCGTGTCCGTCGTGCCGCTGCTGGCGATCGCCGCCCTGGGCGCCCTGGGCACCGGCCTCGCCGTGCTCCTGCAGTACGGCCTGGTCGCCGAGGTCGGCCCGACGACCGCCCAGATGGTCACGTACTTCGTCCCGGTCATCGCCACGGCCGCGGGCGTCGCCCTCCTCGGCGAGGCGGTCACCTGGTCGACACCGGTCGGGGCGCTGATCGTCCTGACGGGCGCGGCGCTCACCCAGGTGCGACCGAAGCCCCGTCCGGCACCTCAGCCGTAGCTGCGGGGCGGCCCTAGGGGGTGTCCGCAAAGTCGCGTCGTTCGCCCGGAGGGCGGGCCCCAGGGACAAAGCCGGTGCCCCGGTCGTGACCCCGGGCCGGGCCCCCTGGGGCCAAGGCCGGGTGTCCCACTCACAGCTCCACGTTGGTTCCCGAGGGCCGAGGTGATGTCTGCGCGGGCCGAGGCCGTGTCTCAGTCGTAGCTGCGCGCGGGGGCGGGCCCGACGGCCGAGGCGATCGCGTCGGCCAGCGCCTCGATCTCGTCGCCGGCGAGCGTCGAGACGGTGACCCGGATGCCGGGCGGCGCGCTCAGCCGGAAGCGGGCGCCGGGGGCCACCGCCCAGCCGGCGTGCAGCAGCCGGGCGACGGCGCCGGTCTCGTCCGGCACGGGCACCCACACGTTCATGCCGCTGCGCCCGTACGCCACGACACCGCGCCGGTCGAGCGCGCCGATCAGCGCGTCCCGCCGCCGCCCGTACGACGCCGCCACCTCCGCCGTGTCCACCGCGCCGTCGGCCCACAGCCGGACCAGGGCCCGCTGCATCAGCCGGCTCACCCAGCCCGGTCCGAGCCGGTGCCGCCCGCGGACCCGGTCGACGGTGACGTCGTCCCCGGTGAGTACGGCGAGCCGCAGATCGGGGCCGTACGCCTTGGCGGCAGAGCGCACGAACGCCCAGTGCCGGGTCGTGCCGGCCAGCGGATGCAGGGGCACGTCGACGATGCCGTGGCCGTGGTCGTCCTCGATCAAGAGGACCTCCGGGTGCTCGCGCAGCACGGCTCGCAGGGCACGCGCGCGTGGGGCGCTCACCGCGGCGCCGGTCGGGTTCTGCGCCCGGTCCGTGACGATCAGGGCCCGCGCCCCGGCCTCCAGCGCCCGGCGCACGTCCTGTGCGCGCGGCCCCTCGTCGTCGACGCCGACGGGGACGGTCCGCAGCCCGAGCGCGGGCACGAGATCGAGGGTGCGGCCCCAGCCGGGGTCCTCGACGGCGACGGTGTCGCCGGGCTTGAGGTGGGCCGCCAGCACCCGTTCGACGCCGTCGAGGGCCCCGGAGACCACGGCGAGCGGCCCGTCCGGCACCCCGTCGGCGTCGAGCCCGGCTCGTGCGATCCGGGCGAGCTCCGGCTCCACGGGGGTGTCCCCGTAGAGCACGGGCGCCCGGTCGCCGTCGGCGGCCGCCGCCGCGAACGCGCCGGCGAGCGGCGGCAGCAGCGCCGGGTCGGGGTTGCCCTGCGCGACGTCCCGCACGCCCTCGGGGACGTCCACCCTGATGTGATCCCGCCCGGTCGTCGCCGGTGCCGGCCGCACCCGGCTTCCGCGCCGCCCCGCGGTCTCGATGACCCCGCGCTCGCGCAGGGTCCGGTACGCGGCCGCGACCGTGTTGGGGTTCACCCCCAGTTTCTCCGCCAACTGCCGCATGGGAGGCAGCAGTTGACCCGGCCGCAGCTCACCGGCCCCTACCGCGCGCTCGATGCTCGCGGAAATGTCCGCTGCGCGACGCCCACTGATCGGATACTCTCCTAGCACAAAGTAGATTATGCACTAGTGCAATGGAGAACGCCATGCAGGGGACCGCGCAGACGCCGTCGCAGCCCGACACCGGTTACCGCCCGACCGACCGCACCGTCCCCACCCGCTCCCCGGACCGGGCCTCGTACGACAGGGAGTTGGTGCACTCGATACTCGACGAGGCCTACGTCTGCCATCTCGGGTTCGTCCGCGACGGGGCGCCGGTCGTGCTGCCCACGCTGTACGCCCGGGTCGGCGAGCGGCTGTACGTGCACGGCTCGACGGGCTCGCGTCCGCTGCGGGCGGCCGGTCAGGCCGACCCCGGCCTTCCGGTCTGCCTGACGGTCACGCACGTCGACGGTCTGGTCCTGGCCCGCTCGGCCTTCCACCACTCGATCAACTACCGGTCCGTGGTGGTGCACGGCGTCGCCCACGACGTGACGGACCCCGAGGAGAAGCGGCAGGCCCTGGACGCGCTGGTGGACCACGTCGTGCCCGGCCGCTCCGCCGACTCGCGGCCCGCCGACAAGAAGGAGCTGGCCGCCACCGCCGTGATCCGCCTGGACCTGGACGAGGTCTCCGCGAAGCTCCGCACCGGCGGCGTCAACGACGAACCGGAGGACCTCGCGCTCCCCCATTGGGCCGGTGTCGTCCCGGTACGGCGCACCTACGGCGCGCCGGTCCCCGACCCTGGCCTGGCTCCCGGCACCGAACTGCCCGGCTACCTCGAAACCCTGTGATGCTGGTCCACCCCTGGGACGCGCCCCGCGACGACACCGAATGGCAACAGTGGCTGGCAGGTCACGACTTCGGCCAGCTCGCCGTCAACGGCCTGCCGGGCGAACCGCCCCACGTCCAGCCCCTGCACTTCGCCTACGACGCCGGGCGCCGCGAGGTCGTCACCCACCTCGCCCGCCCGAACCCGCTCTGGCGCGCGCTGGAGGCCCACCCGGACGTCCTGCTGAGCGTGGTCGACGACTACGTGTTCGTGCCCGGCCCCTGGCAGGCCGCTCCGGACGTCCCGCCCGAGCACGGCACCCCTACGAGCTTCTACGCGGCCGTACAGCTCCGCTGCCGCGCCCATGTCGTGGACGACCCGGCGGAGAATGCCGCGCTCCTCAACCGCCAGGTCGACCACTTCCAGCCGCGCGGCGGCTCCGCACGGGCAGCGGCGGGTCAGGCCCCGTACGGCAGGATGCTCGCCGGCATTCGTGGTCTGCGCCTCGAAGTGACGGACGTGCGGGCCAAGTTCAAGTACGCGAACCACAAGCCGGCCGAGATCCGGGACCGGATCGCCGCGGGCCTCGCGGCCCGCGGCGGTCCGGGCGACTCGAGGGCTCGCGACCATCTCCTGCGCAGGCGGGAGGCGTAGGCCGCGGGGCCCCGCCTCACCCAGCCATCACCGGCTCCTCGCGCGTCCGGGCACCTCGCGCCTCCCCCACCGCGAGGCCCGCCACCGAGCCGAGCATCAGCAGCGTCCCGGCCAGTGTCGCCGCCGTGAGGTGCTCGCCGAGCAGGACGACGGCGAGCACCGCCGCGCTCACCGGTTCGAGCAGCATGATCACCGAGACGGTGGCGGACCGTACGACGGCCGCGCCCGCGAAGTAGAGGCCGTAGGCGAGCGCCGTGGGCACGGCGGCGACATAGGCCAGCAGAAGGAGGAGCCTGCCGGGATCCCCGGTGTGCGGCAGCAGTCCCTCGGCCAGGGCGAACGGCAACAGGCACAGGCTCGTGACGGCGAAGGCCCCGGCGGTCGTCCGGGAGGCGTCGGCCTCGCCGTCGCGGCCCCACCGGCGGATGAGCAGTGTCATCACGCAGTATCCGGCCGCGGACAGCAGCGCGAGCAGCACACCCACCGGGTGTACGGCCGTGCCTCCGCCCCCGAGGACGAGAACCGCGAGCCCGGCGAGGGCACCCACGACGGCGACGGTGCCGCCCCGGCCCAGGCGCTCGGCCAGGGTCAGCCGGGCGCCGAGCGCGATGAGGACGGGGCCCGCGCCCAGGGTGACGACGGTGGCCACGGCGAGGCCGGTGGCGGAGACGGCCGCGAAGTACGCGGTCTGGAAGACGGCGAGCCCGAGCCCGGTGACCCCGGCCCGCAGCACCCGGCGGCCGAGCGGCTCCCGCACGGGCGTCGCGGCGCGCGGCCGCATGAGGCGGACGGCGAGCAGCAGCACGAGACCGGCGGCGCAGCGCCAGAAGGAGAGGGCGACGGGCCCCATGTCACTGGCCCGGTAGACCAGAGAGGCGGCCGCGCCCGCGGTGCCCCAGGCGACACCGGCGACGATCAGATAGAGGAGGCCTCGCCCGATGGGCAGGCCGGAGGCAGTGTTCGACACGTGTTCTCTCCGCAGACGCGCACGGCGTGCCGCACCCGCGTCGGGCGGCGGCTGGTGCGCGGAAGTTCGGGAAGGGCCCCGGATCAGTAAGGATCAGCGGGGTCCGCGGACTTCGTCTGCGGGCAGCACCGTTCGGCCCGGCGGCCAATCGCCGGGCACGGTTTCCGGAGGGCCCGCCTCAGGCGGCCGGAGGCGGAAGAACGAGTGCGTTCGAAGGCATGATCGACACCCTATGCGCTGGTCCCGCGCCCGGACAATTCCCTTTCCGGGCCGCCGCTCGCCACCGGCTGCGGGGAACCCTTGGCGGGCGCCGAGGACTGCGCGATGAACGCGCCCACCAGCACGATCACGCCACCGGCGATCTGCGGCGCGGAGAGGTGCTCGCCGAGCAGGACCCAGGCCAGGACGGTGGCGATGACCGCCTCGAGACAGGCCACGACCCCCGCGACCTGCGGGGAGAGCCGGCGCACCGAGACCACACCGGTGACGTAGGCGACGACCGTGGCGACGAGGACGATCCACGCCAGCAGGACGGCGGCGGCGACGGGCCTGCCGTCCATGCTCGCGGTGCCCTGGAGCACCGGCCAGTCCATGGTCCAGGGCCGGGCGACGACGGTCAGCACGGCCGCGCCGACGAGCAGCCCGTAGGCGATGACGCCGAGCGGGTCGGGCGCCTCGTCCCCGGCGCCGCTGCCCTGGTCCGAGAGCACGAAGTAGCCGACCTGGCAGCAGGCCGCGCCGAGCGCGAGGAGCAGCCCGAGGGCGTCGAAGCCGAGGCCCGACCAGACCTCGACGACACAGGCGAGTCCGCCGACCGCGAGGACGACACCGACGGCCGCGGCACGCGTCACGGGCCGCTTCTGCACGAACCGCACCCAGCCCAGCACGAGTGCGGGCGCCAGGTATTCGATGAGCAGCGCCACCCCGACGGGGATCCGGGAGAGGGCGGCGAAGTAGCAGGCCTGGACACCGGCGACGGCCAGCAGCCCGAACCCGGCGAGCAGCCCGGGTCGCCGGCGCAGCAGCGCTCGGTGCCGTACGGCGAGCGGCAGCATGACCAGGGCCGCCCCGGCCACGCGCAGCCACACCACGTGCAGCGGGTCCAGACCCGCCTCGATCAGCGGCTTGGCCGCGACACCGGATCCGCCGAAGGCCACCGCGGACAGGAGCGCGAGGCCGAGCCCCACACCCCTGCCGCGCCCGCTCGCGCTGCTGTCAGAGGTACGCACCGGCACATGATGGCAGGACATGACAGGAGCGTCATCCTCTATGGCACCTGTCTCACAGCCTGGACGGCGCGGACGGCCCCGGGCCGCGCCGCTCAGTGAGTGGCTTCGCCGCACTCCTCGGTGATGCCGGACCAGTCGTCCAGCCGGGCGTACACCTCGCGCGGGTCGATGCCGGCCCGTTCGAGCACCTCGACCGCGCGCGCCTGCGGGTCGACGACGATCGCCGCGAGCAGGTCGGTGCCACGGGCCGGTCCGCCGTGCTCGGCGGCGCGTTCACAGGCGTACTCCATGCAGGCGGCGGCGAGCGGGGAGAAGCCCGCCGCCCCCGTCACCACGGGGACGGCGCCGGAGTCCTCGACACCGCTCTGCCAGCGCAGGCCGTAGCCGATGCTGCGCTGGACGAGATAGCCGAGCAGCCGCGCGATCTGCGGTCCCTCACCGAAGACGGCACGCGCCTCGGGGTCGGACTCGAGCAGAGAGTGAAGCAGATGGGCGGTGTCGATCTGCCGGTCCCCGTCCCGGACCGCCCGGCGCCGGGCACCACCGACCACCGACGCCAGCTCGTCACTGAGCCTGGCATCGTTGTCCACGCGCTGAATGCCAAGCTCATGGGCCGACTGCCGGGGGGTACGGGGTTGCACATCCCCACCCCATCAGTCCCGCGGGGCCGGGTCATCCCCGGCGGGAAGCATCTTCGCGTCCCACGGGAAGTGGACCCGACAGGCCGCGATCTCCTCCTCAGGGAGGAGATCAGGCGGATTCGATGAGGCTCCGGCCTGGCTGACAGTTCGTCAGTATTGAACATTGCGGCCGCCGCGGCTACGTTCCGCGACACTCA
Source organism: Streptomyces sp. NPDC093598 (assembly GCF_044764825.1). Classification (NCBI taxonomy): domain Bacteria; kingdom Bacillati; phylum Actinomycetota; class Actinomycetes; order Kitasatosporales; family Streptomycetaceae; genus Streptomyces; species Streptomyces sp. NPDC093598. Next base: position 291,899 of record NZ_JBIWIV010000007.1, read on the forward strand.
GCCCGACACTCAGCCGGACACGAAGAGGTGGTCGCATGGCCGAAGTCAGCGCGGAGGCACGCATCGGGGCGCCGGCCGAGAGTGTGTGGACGAGACTCACGGACTGGTCCGCGTACGGCGAGTGGAACGCGACCCACACGAGCTTCCCGGCGGGCGGCCCCGAACCCCTCGAAGTGGGGGCGACGTTCCAGGAGAACATGCGGCTCATGAACTTCCCGGCCGAAGTGGCCTGGACCGTCGAGGAACTCCAACCGGCCCGCGTGCTCGCCATCCGCGGCAAGGGCCCGATGGCGGTGACCGTCGCGACGCGCTACACCCTCGTGCCCGACGGCGACGCCACGACGGTCCGCATCGACGGAGAGTTCACGGGCGCGACGGTGTCCCTGATGGCGGGCAAGCTCAAGGACTCCGCCACCGCGGCCCTGAACGAGTCGCTGCGCAGGCTGGACGGGCTGGTGACCTGAGCCCCCGGCACACAGAAGCGCCCCCGGACCACTCCGGGGGCGCTTGTCGTCCTGTGCGGTTCAGTCCTCGTCGGCGAGGATGAGATACAGCTTCTTGCGCGCTTCGTTGATGACACCGAGCGCCTTCTCCCGCTGCTCCTTGCTGCCGGTCTTCCAGACCTGGCCGAAGGCCTCCATCAGACCGAAGCCGGCCTGGCGGATCTCACCGAGAGCTTCCCAGTCGACCCCGCGGGAGGCCTCCTCCCAGGGCGCCTCGGGCCCCTCCTCGGCGGCCTCGCGGCCCGCCTCGGTGAGCGAGAACAGCTTCTTGCCGCCCTCGGACGCACTGGCGATCAGCCCTTCGTCCTCCAGCAGCTGGAGGGTGGGGTACACCGAACCGGGGCTGGGCTTCCACGCCCCGCCGCTGCGCTCGGCGATCTCCTGGATCATCTCGTAGCCGTGCATCGGCCGGTCCTTCAGCAGGGCCAGGATCGAGGCGCGTACATCACCGCGCCGCGCCCTGCCCCTCGGCCCCCCGCGTCCTCGTCCACCCCAGGGGCCCGGACCGAAGCCCGGTCCACCGGGTCCGCCCCAGCCGGGGCCGCCGGGCCCGAACGGACCGAAGGCCGCACGCAGCCCTTCGAAACCGCCCCGACCGGGATGCGGGCCGCCGTGTCCATGTCCACGCTCGAATCCGTGGGTACGCATCGAAGCCACTCTCCATTCCATCGTTGATCTGTCGCGATGCTTCAACGATATATCGGTACGACTGCGGAGGCAAGACCCGGCTCGTGGGTTCCGGTCGCCGGAACCGGGCCGCCACTCATGAATTGGCCTTGGCCTGCGGCTTCGGTGGAGCCCTAGCGTCGGGGCATGCGGATCCGAATCGTCGACGCCTTCACCGATCGCCCCTTCTCCGGCAACCCGGCCGGGGTCCTGCTCCTGACCGACACCGACGTCTTCCCGGACGACACCTGGCTGCAGAACGTCGCCCTGGAGGTCAACCACGCCGAGACGGCCTTCGCCCACCCCCTCCCCGAGGGCGCCGAGGCCGACTGGGCGCTGCGCTGGTTCACGCCGGCCGCCGAGGTGGCGATGTGCGGCCACGCGACCCTCGCCACCGCCCACGTGCTGCACACGACCGGCGCCCACGAGGGCCCGGTGCGGTTCGCCACGCGCAGCGGCGTCCTGGTCGCCACCCCCGCCGCGGACGGCTCCGTCACGATGGACTTCCCGACGGCCCCGCTCACCCGCCTCGATCCGCCCGACGGCCTCGCCGAGGCCCTGGGCACCGACCTGCTCACGGTCCTCGACACCGGCCCGACCGTCGGCGACCTGCTCCTCGAGGTGGCCGACGAGAAGACGGTGCACGCCCTCACCCCCGACCTGAAGAGGCTCGCGGCTCACTCCGAGCGCGGCGTCATCGCCACGGCCCGCGCCGAGGATCCCGCCCGGGGCTACGACTTCGTCTCGCGCTGCTTCTTCCCGAACGTCGGCATCGACGAGGACCCGGTGACCGGCAGCGCCCATACCGCACTCGCCCCGTTCTGGTCCGAGCGCCTGGGCCGTTTTTCCCTCACCGGACTCCAGGCCTCACCCCGCTCCGGCCGCGTCCGCACGGAGCTGCGGGGCGACCGCACCCTGCTGACCGGCAGGGCGGTCACCGTCATCGACGGCGACCTGCTGGCCTGAGACGAACGAAGGGGCGTACGACACCGCCGTACGCCCCTTCCCTCATCGCTTCACGCCGTCGGCAGCCAGCCCACCTTGCCCGCCAGCAGCGCGTACCCGACGAACGCGCCGATGTCGAGCAGTGAGTGGGCCACCACGAGCGGGCCGACCCGCCCCCACCGGCGGTAGAGCCAGACGAAGACGACGCCCATGACCATGTTCCCGACGAAACCGCCGATGCCCTGGTAGAGGTGGTACGAGCCGCGCAGAACGGCGCTGCCGGCCAGCGCGGCCGTCGGGGTCCAGCCCAGCCGGCCCATGCGGCGCAGCAGATAGCCGACGACGATCACCTCCTCCAGCACGGCGTTCTGGATCGCCGAGAGGATCAGCACCGGGTACTTCCACCACACCCCGGGCAGCGCCTCGGGCACCACGGTGAGGTTGAAGCCGAGGCCGCGGGCCGCGAGGTAGAAGGCGATGCCGGTGCTGCCGATGACGGCTGCGACCGCCGCCCCGCGGCCGAGGTCGGGCCAGGGGCGGGTGCGGTCGAAGCCGATCGTGCGCAGGCTCGCGTTCTCGCGCAGCAGGAAGTGCGCGACGAGCGCGACGGGCACGAGGGCCGTGGTGATCCCGAAGAGCTGCCAGGCGAGGTCGAGCCAGGGCCGGCCGGGAGCGGCCGAGGCGTTCATCGTGGCCGCCTGGTCCTTGAGCCCGCCCGGCTCGGTGACCGACCCGATGAAGCTGATCAGCGCGGACACTCCGCTCGCGCCCAGAGACAGCGCGAGGACGAGCAGTGTCTCGTTGCGGAGCATCCGCCGCGAGAGCCCCTGCCGGGGAATGGAATCGCCCACCGGGCTCGCCTCCGCCTGCACACCTGCCTCCACTTCACCGATCTGTCGGATCAGTATGGCGGCAGCGGGATGTCACCCCGGCGGCGGCGTCAGCCCAGCGACACCGGCTCCGGCAGTCCCACCGGCCAGCTGTGCACCGGCTCTCCCTTGTGCATCAGTTCGCGGTAGCGCCGGGTCGTGGCGGCCAGGGCGTCCTCCCGGGTAAGGCCCGCGTCCAGCGCCTTGTGGAAGGTGGCGGCCTGCCAGCTCGCCCCGTTCACCCGGCGCCGGCACCGTTCCTCGATCACTCCCAGGTACAGGTCGCGGTCGGCCGGTTCGACACCCCAGGCGTCCAGCCCGGACTCGGCGAGCGGCAGCAGCTCGTCGCGGATCAGGCTCACCGCGTCGACCTCGGCGGTGCCGCTGTACCGGCCGCGCCGTGGCCAGGTGAGGCGGGCGTCGATGCCGTCCCTGCACGCTGCGTCGAAGTTGGCGGCGGCCGCCTCGAACGGCATCCGGGACCACACCGGCCGGGACTCTTCCGCGAGCGCCCGGACGACTCCGTAGAAGAAGGCCGCGTTGGCGATGACGTCGATGACGGTGGGCCCGGCCGGCAGGACGCGGTTCTCCACGCGCAGGTGCGGGACGCCGTCGGCGATGCCGTAGACCGGCCGGTTCCAGCGGTAGATCGTGCCGTTGTGCAGGACGAGTTCGGCGAGCGAGGGCGTGCCGCCCTGGTCGAGGACCTTCAGTGGGTCCTCGTCGTCGCAGATCGGCAGCAGGGCCGGGTAGTAGCGCAGATTCTCCTCGAAGAGGTCGTACGCCGAGGTGACCCAGCGCTCCCCGAACCAGGTGCGCGGCCGGACGCCCTGGGCCTGGAGCTCGGGCGGGCGGGTGTCGGTGGACTGCTGGAACAGCGGGGGCCGCGACTCGCGCCACAGCTCGCGGCCGAACAGGAAGGGCGAGTTGGCGCCGACCGCGATCTGCGCGGCGGCGACCGCCTGGGCCGCGTTCCACACGTCGGCGAAGCGGGCGGGGGTCACCTGGAGGTGCAGCTGCACGGAGGTGCAGGCGGCCTCGGGCGCGATGGACTTCGAGGTGCAGCTCAGGTGCTCCACGCCGTCGATGTCGAGGGTGAACTCCTCGCCGCGGGCGGCCACGATCTGGTCGTTGAGGAGGGTGTAGCGGTCGACGTCGGAGAGGTTGGACGACACCAGGTCGTCACGGTCGAGAGTCGGCAGAATACCGATCATCACAATACCGGCGTCGACCTCTCCCGCTTTTCGGTCGGCATATGCCAGTGACGTGCGGAGTTCCTCCGCGAGCCGGTCGAATACCCGGCCCCCCAGACGGTGTGGGGGAATGTTCACTTCCAGGTTGAACATGGCGAGTTCTGTTTGGAAATCGCGGCTCGCGATGCGCTCGAGGACTTGCCCGTTCAACATTTTAGGCATGCCGTCGGAGCCCGCGAGATTCAATTCGATCTCCAGCCCCATGAGGTTCTTGGGGCGATCGAACCGCTTCTCCGCCAGGAGTCGCTCCAAGCCCGTCAGGCACTGACGCAGCTTGTCGCGGTAGCGCTGGCGATCGGACAGGTCGAACCGGCCTGCCACGACCTTCTCCCCCATCGAAGCGTCCCTTCTCGGTGATACGGGCCGGGATCCGGCCGCCTGGGTCCCGGTCAGGTGGAGGATGCCCAGCGAAAGCGATCGATAACGTCCCCGGCGGGCCCGCCGACCGCTACGCTGGGCATGTGTGACCGGTGGCACATTCCCTCGGCATGACGCACCGGACAGGTTTCGGGCCCTGCCGGACTCGTGAAAAACGCCGACGAGAATAGGCCGACCGGTTCGCGGACATTCGCCGAGGTCATCGTCGTACACCTCCGCCCGGAATCGGGATAATTCTCGCGTATCGCCGACCGAATGTACCCTTGTTCTACTCACCGGAAACGGCTAGACGAAACACAGTTCGAACCCGTGTCGTATAAACTCCGCGAACAAGGCAGAAGGTTGGCGCCCACGGTCGATGGGTCCGGCCGTCGAGGCGACGCGGACCCCACCCCCCTCTCGTTCAGACCCGGCCCCTGCCTCTCTGACCCTCGTGAGCTGACAGCGCCGTCCGCCCCGCCCTCGCGCCACCGTGCCTTTGAATGAGAGGCGACCCACCATGCCGCTGCATGTCCCTCCGGCTCCCGCGCCCGCACTCCGTTCCGTCCTCACCGCGCTCTCCTCTCCCACAGCGGTCCGTGAAGCCCGAACTCCCTCCCTGCTCGGCACTCAGGGACCTGCCACACCCGAGCTCCCCCTGCCCGTCCACGTGCTCGACCACGTCACGGCCGAGGGCGCGTCCGCGACCCGGCTGGCCGGGTGGCGCTTCCTGATCCGCTGCGGTGATCGCGCCGTGGCCGCGGCGGAGACCATGCTGACTCCCGACGGCTGGGCTTTCTCCCACTTCTTCGAGGGCCCGTACATCACCTCCACGGAGCGCGCCCTGCGCCAGGCGGAGACGATGCCGCAGCCGTACCAGCCCCGTCTGCTGTCGGTGCCCGGCCTGTACATGCTGACGCTCTGGCTCCACGAGGACTGCACCGCCGACGGTGCCGCCGGCCACCCCGCCGCCACCGACCTGCTCGTCCCGCTGGCGCCCGCACCCCCCGGCATCGCGGCCCATCGTCCGCACCGGGTCGCCGAACTCCTCCCGGTGCTGACCCACCGGGTGACTCCCACCAGACTGCTCGGCTCACCCGCCTGAAAAGCCACGACGTTCCCCGTGCCCCGTCGCCGAATTCCGGCGGCGGGGTCGGTCATGTGACGCCCGGACGCTCGCACGATCGCCTTTCCGCTCAGACGATCGCTCGTACGAGCATCAAATGGCTCGTACGAGCCAGAATTGCCGCCGACCCGAGCGGACTAGCCCCATCCGGCCACTGCGAACCACCCGAAGGGACAGTCCAGTTGGAGTGAACCGTCCGCGTGGGTGACGCGTCCTGAACCTGTGAGAGGCGGTGCCGCGAAATCCCTGCGGATTGACGCCCGTGGGGCAACACTGGGTTCCGACGACTTAAACAACGGGGGGCGGCCATGAGCGATACTTCCAGCCGCGGAACAGACACGACAGCCAACTCGACCCACTCGGTCTCATCGTCCATCTCGACCCAGCGAAAGATCCCACCCATGTGCCAGCACCAGACCCAGTGCCCCTCAGCCGACTCCGCCGACCGGGAATCCGCCCGCCTCGTGGCGCACCACCCGGAGCAGGGATGGAGCCTGCTGTGCAACGGCGTGGTGCTCTTCGAGGACACCGGCGAACTCCTGCCGGACGGCCGGGTCATCGCCCCGCACCGTCCGCTGGCCGGCCAGGTGATGACGGCCGCCTGAGGCCGCTCGGCGGGGGGACGCCCCGCCGCCCGACATGAGGGGCCGGCCGTGGGACACCCTGCGAACCGGCCCCGACGCATGTCCGGAGGTCGTCACGTAAGGTCACCACCCGCGACGTCCCGTTCCCGGCTCGTAGCCTTCCCACGGCTGCCCGTTTTCCGGAAGACTCCTGGAAGTTTCGCGGTCACCCGTCGACGGAGGTGGGGCAAGTGGGAGCACGTGAGGCCGACGCCGCAGGCAAGGTCACGATCACGGAGATCGCCCGGCAGGCCGGGGTCTCCGTACCGACCGTGTCCCGGGTCGTCAACGGCCGGTCCGACGTGTCGCCGCAGACCCGGGCCCGTGTCGAGGACCTGCTGCGCCGGCACGGCTACCGCAAACGCCCCGCGGCCCCGGGCGCCCGTGCCGCCCTGCTCGATCTGGTCTTCAACGACCTCGACAGCCCCTGGGCCGTGGAGATCATCCGCGGAGTCGAGGAGGTCGCGCACGCGGCCGGGGTCGGCACGGTGGTGTCGGCCATCCACGGGCGCTCCGGCGACGCCCGCGAGTGGATGCGCAACCTGAGGGCCCGCGCCTCCGACGGCGTCATCCTCGTCACGTCCGCCCTGGATCCGACGCTGCACGAAGAGCTGCGGATCCTCGGCGTGCCCCTGGTGGTCGTCGACCCGGCGGGCTCCCCCTCCCTGGATGCCCCCACGATCGGCGCCGCGAACTGGTCGGGCGGTCTGGCGGCCACCGAGCACCTGCTGTCCCTCGGACACCGGAGGATCGGCCTGATCGCCGGCCCGTCCCGCCTGCTGTGCTCCCGGGCCCGCCTGGACGGCTACCGCGCGGCCCTGGAAGGCGCCGGCATCACGATGGACGCGTCCCTCGTCGTCACCGGCGACTTCCGCCCCGAGTCCGGCTTCACCGCCTGCACCGCCCTGCTCGACCTGCCCGAGCCGCCGACCGCCCTCTTCGCGGCCAGCGACCAGATGGCACTCGGCGCGATCGAGGCACTGCGCCGGCGCGGGCTGCGGGTGCCGCAGGACATGAGCGTGGTCGGTTTCGACGACCTTCCCGAAGTCCGCTGGTCCGCGCCGCCCCTGACGACGGTCCGCCAGCCCCTGGCCGACATGGGCAAACTGGCCGTGCGCACGGTGCTCCGGCTGACCCGCGACGAGCAGCCCGACTCACCGCGGGTGGAGCTGGGAACCGACCTGGTGGTCCGGGCGAGCACAGCACCTCCGGCCTGACCTCGGCGCGAGGAACGGCGCCCCGCCACCCCCTGTCCGGCAGGGCGCCGCCCACCCCCGCTACCTCCCTCCGAGCGCCTCACGCAGAGCGAAGTACGCCGGCTTCCGCCGCAGTTCCTCGTCCCACGGCAGCGCCGCACCCTCCCCGGGGAAGAACGCCGGGATCCACGAGTACTTGTCGGTGTAGTCCCACAAGGTGATGCCGACGCACCGGCGGACCGCCAGGCACGCCTCGGTCAGGTCGGCGTACCACTCGGCCTGCTGGGCCAGTTTCTCCTCGGTCGCGGGCAGTTGCATCCGTATGTCGACCTCGGTGAGCGCGGTGTCGAGGCCGAGCCGCGAGAAGCGGCGGAGGTTGTCCTCCAGGGTGGCCGGATAGCCGTACTGCAGGGCCAGATGGGCCTGGAGGCCGATGCCGTGCAGCGGGACGCCCGCGGCCTTCAGCTCCTTGGCCAGCTTGTAGTACGCGTCGCTCTTCGGGCCGATCCCCTCGATGTTGTAGTCGTTGAGGTACAGCTTGACCCGCGGATCGGCCTGGTGCGCCCAGCGCAGTGCGTCGGCGATGTAGCCGGGGCCGAGCGTCTTGTAGAACACCGACTCGCGGTAGGTGCCGTCCTCGTTGAACGCCTCGTTGACGACGTCCCAGGCGAACACCTTGCCCCGGTAGTGCCGTACCTCCGTCTGGATGTGCTTCTTCAGTACGGACCTCAGCTCGGGGGCCGTCCACTCCCTGCTCGTGATCCACCCGGGCAGCTGGCTGTGCCAGACCAGGGTGTGGCCGCGCACCTTTTGCCGGTTGGCCCGGGCGAGATCCACGATCTCGTCGCCCTGGGAGAAGTCGAACACACCCTGCTGGGGCTCGGTGGCGTACCACTTCATGCCGTTGCCGGGGGTGATCTGGTCGAACTCGCTGCCGAGCACGGCCGTGTACGGCCCGTCCACGAGCTCGGGGTTGTCGGTGGCGCTGCCGAAGTAGCGGCCGTGCCGCTGGGCGAGGTCGGCGAGGGTGGGCTGATGGTGCCCGGCCTGGGCGGGGGTGCCGGCGCCGATGCCGGCGGCGACCAGGAGCGCCGTGACGGCGCCGACGAGTCTCAGACGGTTCTTGCGCATGGTGCGACTCCTCACGACGGGGACGGGGAGAACAGAGCCGTACGTTCGCGGTGCGCGTCAGCCCTTGGTGGCGCCGGCGGTGAGGCCGCCGACGAGCTGACGCTCGGCGACCGAGTAGAAGGCGAGGGCGGGAACCATGGCCAGCACCAGGTAGGCGAAGACCTTGGCGTACTCCGCGGAGTACTGCCCCTGGAACTGCTGGACGCCGATCGGCAGCGTCCACCACTGGGCGTCGGTGAACACCAGCAGCGGCAGGAAGAAGTTGTTCCAGCTGGTGACGACGGCCAGCACGGAGACGGTGCCGAGCGCGGGCCGGGCCATGGGCAGCAGCACCCGCCAGAAGAAGCCGAACGAGCTGCACCCGTCGAGCGTGGCCGCCTCCTCCAGCTCACCGGGGATCTGCCGGAAGAAGCCCCGCAGGATGATGATCGTCATCGGCAGTCCGAAGGCGGCCTGCGGGAGGATCACGCCGAGGGGGTTGTCCAGCAGGTCCAGCGAGCGCAGCAGCAGGAACAGCGGCAGGGCGGCCACCGCGAACGGGAACATCAGCCCCATGGTGAACAGGGTGAAGAGCGCCTCCCGGCCCCGGAAGGCGAACCGCGCGAAGGAGAAGGCCGACAGGGCGGAGACCGCGACGACCAGGACGGTCGTGCCCACGGCGATCAGCGTGCTGTTGCCGATCAGCCGCCAGAAGTCCCCCGAGCCGAGGATCTGGGTGTAGTTGGAGGTCACCCACGACTCGGGCAGGCCGACCGGGTTACGGGAGAGCTCGTCGGTGGACTTGAAGCCGGAGAGCGCGGCATACAGGAGGGGGACGGCCATGACCGCTCCGACGACGGTCAGGACGAGGTGCAGGCTCCAGGTCTTCCTGCCCCCACGGATCTTCTGACTCGCTGTCACTTTCCGTCACCCCGCATGGTCGTGGTGGCCCCTTCCAGATCGCGCCGGAGGACGAACCGCTGGTAGGCGAGGGCGAAGACGAGGCTGATGCCGAACATGACCACGCTGATCGCGCTGGCGTAGCCGACCTGATAGCGCTTGAAGCCGTACTGGAACATGGTCACGGCCATGGTTTCCGAGTGATGGTCGGGACCACCCGCGGTGGTGACCCACACCAGGTCGAAGAGCTGGATCGACCCGATGACCGACAGGAACACGCTGATGCGCAGGGTGGGCGCGAGCAGCGGCAGCGTCACGTTGCGGAACCGCTGCCAGGCACTCGCCCCGTCGATGAGCGCCGCCTCCGTGAGTTCCCGGGGAACGGCCTGGAGCCCGGCCAGGTACAGCATCATGTGGAAGCCGAAGTACTTCCAGGTCATGACCAGGAACACGGTGGCCATGACGGTGGACGGATCCGCGAACCACTCCCCGCCCAGCCCGTCCAGCCCGATCCTGCCGAGGACCTGGTCGGCGAAGCCGTCGTCCGGGGCGAAGATCATGCCGAAGAGGATGCCGGTGATGGCCTCGGACAGGACGTACGGGGCGAAGAACAGCATCCGGTACACCGCCCGGCCGCGCATCCGCTGGTTGAGCAGGACGGCCATGGCGAGCGCGAACGGCAGCTGGAGGGCGAGCGACAGCACCACCAGGACCAGGCAGCGCCACAGGTCGCCGAGGAAGACGTCGTCCTGGAAGAGCCGGGTGAAGTTCTCGCCGCCGATGTGGTCGGAGGGCATGCCGAAGCCGCCCCAGCGGAAGAACGCGGCGTACAGGGCGAACAGCATCGGCAGCAGCACGAGCCCCATGAACAGCACCAGGGCGGGGAGCTGGAAGCCGACCGCGGTGAGCCAGTGCAGCGCGCGTCGCCGGGCCCGCCCGTCGGGCCGGTCAGCCGCCGGGGGCGGGGAACCGGTGCCGGGGCCGGTCCGTTTGTCCGGCAGGAACGTGGAGGTCATCGCCGGCTACTGCTCTTCCTTCGCGGTCCTGGTGATCGACTGGGCGACCTGCCCGGGTGACTTGGAGCCGGCGATGAGCGCGGCCACGCTGTCGTTGACCTCCTGGCCGACGGCGGGCGCGTAAGCCTGGTCGAGGTAGAGCTGGAAGCCGGTGGCCGCCTTCAACTGTGCCTGTACGGCCTTGATGTTGGGGTCGGCGATGGCGCTCTCGGCCGCCGGGACCACGGGCAGGACACCGGTCTTCTTGACCAGCTCCAGGTCGGTGGCCTCGGACGCGAAGAACTCGAGGAAGTCGACGGCTGCCTGCGGGGCGCCCCGGCGCAGAGCGTGTCCGCCGCCCCCGCCGAACACCTCGGTGATGGCGCCCTTGCCGCCCTCGACCGCGGGGAACGGGAAGAAGCCGAGGTCCTTGCCGAGGCCCTTGCCCGCGTCGGCCTGCACGGTGGGCGCCCACTGGCCCATCAGCTCCATGGCCGCCTTGCCGTTGCCGACGGTGGCGGCCTGCCCGGTGGGCGAGGAGTAGGCGGCGCCCAGGAAGCCCTTCTGGAACGGCTGGAGAGCGACGAGTTCGTCCAGGTGCTCGCCAGCCTCGACGAACGGGGCGCCGGTGAAGTCCTTGTCCTCGTAGGCCTTCTGCAGCGCTTCGGCGCCGGCGGTGCGCATCGCCAGGTAGGCCCAGTAGTACATGCCGGGCCACTTCTCCTTGCCGGCCAGGGCCAGGGGTGTGACCTCGGCGGTCTTCAGCTTGCGTACGGCGTCCAGGAAGCCGTCCCAGGTGGTCGGCGGCTCGGCGATGCCGGCCTTCTTGAAGAGCGCCTTGTTGTACCAGAAGCCGATCATGCCGATGTCGAACGGGATGCCGTAGACCTTCTCGTCGAGCAGGTACGGCTCCTTGGCGACCGGGAGCAGGGCGTCGGCCCACGGCTTGGTCCGGTCCGTGAGGTCCTCGACGAGTCCGGCGTCGACCTGCTGTTTCAGTACGCCGCCGCCCCAGGTGTGGAAGAGGTCGGGCAGCTTCCCCGAGGCCGTCAGGGCCGTCATCTTCGACTTGTAGGCGTCGTTCTCCAGCTGGACGATCTTTATCTTGACCTTGGGGTTCTGCGCCTCGAACTTCCGGGCGAGGGCGGCCCAGACGTCCTTGGCCGGCTGGGTGGTGGAGATGTTCCACCACTCGATCGTGGTCGTGCCGGACGCCCCTCCGTCCGAGTCCCCGCCGCATGCGGTCAGTGCCGTGGTTGCCAGACCGGCCGCGGCGGAGGCCGCCAGGAAGCAGCGGCGAGACAGTGCCGGGTCGCCCATCATGCGCTCCTCGAAAGTTTCGAATGAGATCCAGAAAGCTTCGCTGTTGCCGCACCCTAGAGACAGCGGCCAAACGGTGGCAACCCCTTGGGCACGGTGAATCTTTCGTCGACAAAGGGACGGGATGAGCGGGACGAAACATTCGAAGTAGCAGTCGAACCTTACGAAGTCGGCGCAGCGGTGATCACACAGGGTGTCGCCCACGCGCCGACGGATCGACGCCCCGCTCCCCTCCGGCAGGGCCGTCCCACGCCCTCTCAGCTCGCGTTTTCACAGGTGCGGCGGTCTCGGCCATCAGTCTTAACGGAAGCTTGACGCGCACGGCCCCCTCATCCACGGGCCACGGCATCACGCTCCGCTTACAGTGATCGGGCCGTCCAGTGATGGCCGGAACCACGCTGAGCCGCACATCGGGAGCACGTCGATGGCCACCACCGAGCACCCGGCACCGAGCCGTCCTGAGCCCACCCCACCCAGCCGCCTGCGCGCCTGGATGCTGGAGGGCCTGTCCGACATGGGCAAGGGCGGCGGCCACACCGGGCCCCATGCCGAACCGGAGCCCCCGCACCGGGGTCAGCCCTGGTGGCGGGTGATGTGCCTGACCGGCGTCGACTACTTCTCGACCCTCGGCTACCAGCCGGGCATCGCGGCCCTCGCCGCCGGACTGCTGTCACCGATCGCGACCATCGTCCTGGTCGTCGTCACGCTGGCCGGTGCCCTGCCCGTCTACCGCCGCGTGGCCGAGGAGAGCCCGCACGGCGAGGGCTCGATCGCGATGCTGGAGCGGCTGCTCTCCTTCTGGCAGGGCAAGCTGTTCGTACTGACCCTGCTGGGCTTCGCCGCCACCGACTTCCTCATCACCATCACCCTGTCGGCCGCCGACGCCTCCACCCACCTCGTCGAGAACCCGCATCTGACCGGTGTCCTGCACGACCGGCAGATGCTGATCACCCTGGTCCTGGTGGCGCTGCTCGGCGCGGTGTTCCTCAAGGGCTTCCTGGAGGCGATCGGCGTCGCGGTCGCCCTCGTCGGTGCCTACCTCGCCCTGAACGTGGTCGTGGTGGCCGTCGGCCTCTACCACGTCATCACCGCGGGTCATGTGGTCACCGACTGGTCGAACGCCCTCACCACCCAGCACAGCAACGTCTTCGCCATGATCGGCGTCGCCCTGCTCGTCTTCCCGAAGCTGGCACTCGGCCTCTCCGGGTTCGAGACCGGCGTCGCCGTGATGCCGCACGTCAAGGGCGACCCGGACGACACCGAGGCACGGCCGAGCGGCCGCATCCGTGACACGAAGAAGCTGCTCACCACGGCCGCTCTGATCATGAGCGTCTTCCTGATCACCACGAGCTTCATCACCACGCTCCTCATCCCGGAGAAGGAGTTCGAGGCGGGCGGCCAGGCCAACGGCCGTGCGCTGGCATACCTGGCGCACGACTACCTGGGCAACACCTTCGGCACCGTCTACGACGTCTCGACGATCGCCATCCTCTGGTTCGCCGGCGCCTCCGCGATGGCCGGCCTGCTCAACCTGATGCCGCGCTACCTGCCCCGCTACGGCATGGCCCCGCACTGGGCCCGCGCGGTACGGCCCATGGTCATCGTCTTCACCCTGATCGCCTTCCTGGTCACCTGGATCTTCGACGCCGACGTCAACGCCCAGGGCGGCGCCTACGCCACCGGTGTGCTGGTCCTCATCAGCTCCGCCGCGATCGCGGTGACCATCGCCGCCCGCAAGGCCCGCCAGCGGAACTGGACCATCGGGTTCGCGGTGATCTCCGCGGTGTTCCTCTACACGACCGTGCTCAACGTCATCGAGCGCCCGGACGGCGTGAAGATCGGCGCCTGCTTCATCGCCGGCATCATCCTGGTCTCCCTGCTGTCCCGGCTGGCCCGGGCGTTCGAACTGCGCGTGACCAGCGTGACGCTGGACGACATGGCGCAGCGCTTCGTCCGGGACATGGCCAGCCGCCGGATACGGTTCATCGCCAACGAGCCCGACCGGCGCGACATCGCCGAGTACCGCGACAAGATCGAGCAGATCCGGCACGACAACGACGTACCGGGCCAGGAGGACTTCGTCTTCGTCGAGGTGACGGTCACCGACCCGTCCGAGTTCGAGGCGGGCCTGACCGTACGCGGAGAGGTGCTGCACGGCCGCTACCGCGTCCTGACCCTGGAGTCGTCCTCCATCCCGAACGCCCTGGCCGCTCTCCTGCTGTACGTCCGCGACGCGACCGGCCGCACCCCCCACATCTACTTCGAGTGGACCGAGGGCGGGCCCTTCGCCAACCTCCTGCGCTTCTTCCTGTTCGGCCAGGGCGAGGTCGCCCCGGTGACCCGCGAGGTGCTGCGTGAGGCGGAACCGGACCGAAGGCGGCGGCCGAGGGTGCACGTGGGCTGAGTCAGGCCGTCCCTCTCCTGCGGCCGAGGCCCCGGCGCGGCGGCCGCACCACGACCTGCCCGAAGTCGATCTCACCGGTGATCCGAACGCGCAGCAGGACCGGGGCGTCAGCCGGCCGGCGGGCCTTGATCCCGGAGTAGTTCACCACCAGGTCGCCGGTGTCCACCACGACCCCCGGCCGGGTCAGCAGCTTCAGGGCGCCGGCGCGCAGATCCACATCGATGTCCAGCGTGTCGTGCGTGATCACCGCGTCGGAGAAGTCGAGCGTCACCTCGCCCCACGCCGAACGGATCTCCAGCCGCCGCGGCACCACCCAGCCGTCGCCCCGTCGGATGGAGGCCCTCCTGCCGGATCCGGACGATGTCCTCGGCCTCGCCGGATGTCCCACCGGCCACCGCGGGCAGATCCGCCGTCAGCACGGCGAGCTCGACCACTGACGCTATATCGCGTTATACCCAACGGCCAACCCCGCATCCACCGTTCCCTTCCCCCGCCCCATATCGTGACCGGCATGCAGTCCTACACGATCGGCCAGGCAGCGCGGCTGCTCGGCGTGAGCCCGGACACCGCCCGGCGCTGGGCGGACGCGGGCCGCGTCACGACCCACCGCGACGAGGCCGGGCGACGGCTCATCCACGGGCGGGACCTGGCCGCCTTCTCGGTCGAACTCGCCCGGTCCGGCGCCGCCGAGGAGGACGCCCCGTACACCTCGGCCCGCAATGCCTTCCCCGGCATCGTCACCGCGGTCAAACTCGGCGACGTCGCCGCCCAGGTCGAGATCCAGGCCGGCCCGCACCGGCTCGTCTCCCTGCTCACCCGCGAGGCGGTGGAGGAACTGGGCCTGGAGGTCGGCATGGAGGCGACGGCCCGCGTGAAGTCGACGAACGTCCACATCGACCGCGTCTGAGCCCGGGGTGACAGTGCGGGCGACGCAGACGCACGCATACCGGGCCTGACGCACCCGCGGGGCTACCGTGCGCCTATGAGCCTGAGCATCCGCAACCAGCTCCCCGGCACCGTCACCGACGTCACCCCCGGCGAGGCCATGGCGACCGTCAGGGTCCGCCTCACCGGCGGCCAGGACCTCACCGCGGCGATCACCCGCGAGGCGGCGGCAGACCTCCGCCTCGCTCCCGGGAGCGCCGTGCGCGCCCTGATGAAGTCGACGGAGCTGTCGCTGGCCACGGCCCCCGTCGAGGGCCTGTCGATCCGCAACCAGCTCCCCGGTACGGTCACGGACGTCGCGGCCGGGGAGGCCATGGCGTCCGTCCGCGTCACGGTCGAGGGCGGCGAGCTGACCGCCGCGATCACCAGGGACGCCGCGGACGATCTCGCCCTGTCGCCCGGGATCCCCGTCGTCGTCCTGATCAAGGCGACCGAGGTGTCACTCGCCACCGCATGACTCGCCGGCGAACGGCGAGAGGGGCCCCGCACCGCGGAGCCCCTCCCTGTGACCGGTCCGCCGGTCAGTCCTCGTACGCGTCCAGCGGCGGGCAGGAGCACACGAGGTTCCGGTCGCCGAAGGCCTGGTCGATGCGGCGCACCGGCGGCCAGTACTTGTCGGCGGTCGACACCCCGGCCGGGAACACGGCCTCCTCACGGCTGTAGGCGTGCTCCCACGCCCCGGCGAGCGCGCCGGCGGTGTGCGGGGCACCGCGCAGCGGGTTGTCGTCGGCGGGCCACTCGCCGGAGCCGACCTTTTCGATCTCCGCGCGGATGGCGATCATCGCCTCGCAGAACCGGTCCAGCTCGGCCAGGTCCTCGGACTCCGTCGGCTCGATCATCAGCGTCCCGGCCACCGGGAACGACATGGTCGGCGCGTGGAAGCCGTAGTCGATCAGCCGCTTGGCGATGTCGTCGACGCTCACTCCGGTCGCCTTGGTCAGGGGCCGCAGGTCGATGATGCACTCGTGGGCGACGAGACCGCCGGGGCCGGTGTAAAGCACCGGGTAGTGCGGCTCCAGCCGCTTGGCGATGTAGTTGGCACTGAGCACGGCCACCTGCGTGGCCCGCTTCAGCCCCTCACCGCCCATGAGCCGGACGTACGCCCACGAGATCGGGAGGATGCCGGCGGAGCCCCACGGCGCCGCGGAGATGGGACCGACGCCCGTCTCCGGGCCCGCCTCGGGCTGCAGGGGGTGGTTCGGCAGGTAGGGGGCGAGGTGCTCGCGCACCGCGACCGGGCCGACGCCGGGACCGCCGCCGCCGTGCGGGATGCAGAAGGTCTTGTGCAGGTTCAGGTGCGAGACGTCGCCGCCGAAGTGCCCGGGCTTGGCGAGCCCGACGAGCGCGTTGAGGTTGGCCCCGTCGACGTAGACCTGCCCGCCCGCCTCGTGCACCTGCGCGCAGATGTCGGCGACGTGCTCCTCGAACACACCGTGCGTGGACGGGTACGTGATCATCAGCACGGCCAGCTCGTCGCGGTGCTGCTCGATCTTCGCCCGCAGGTCCTCGACGTCGATCTCGCCGTCCTCGGCGGTCTTCACGACGACGACCTTCATGCCCGCCATCACCGCGCTGGCGGCGTTGGTGCCGTGCGCGGACGACGGGATCAGGCACACGGTGCGCTGCTCGTCCCCGTTGGCCCGGTGGTACCCGCGGACGGCGAGCAGACCGGCCAGCTCGCCCTGTGACCCGGCGTTCGGCTGGAGGGACACCTTGTCGTAGCCGGTGACCTCGGCGAGCCGGTCCTCCAGCTCATGGATGAGCGTGAGGTAGCCCGCGGCCTGCTCGGCGGGCGCGAAGGGGTGCAGCTGCCCGAACTCGGGCCAGGTGACCGGCTCCATCTCCGTGGTCGCGTTGAGCTTCATGGTGCAGGAGCCCAGCGGGATCATGCCCCGGTCGAGCGCGTAGTCGCGGTCGGCCAGCCGGCGCAGGTAGCGCAGCATGGCGGTCTCGGAGCGGTGCTGGTGGAAGACGGGGTGCGTCAGGTAGTCGTCGGTCCGCAGCAGGGCGTGCGGAAGCCCCTCCTCCGTGGCCGCGTCCAGCGCCTCGACGACACCCTCGACCCCGAAGGCGGCCCACACGGCCCGCAGCTGGGCACGCGTCGTGGTCTCGTCGCAGGCGATCGAGACGTGGTCGGCGTCGACGAGACGCAGGTTGACCCCGTTGTCCCGGGCGGCGGCCACGACCTCGGCGGCGCGGCCCTCGACCCGCACGGTCAGGGTGTCGAAGTAGGCGCCGTGCACGACCTCGACGCCGCCGTTCGCCAGCCCGGCGGCGAGGACGGTGGCGTACCGGTGGGTGCGCCGCGCGATGCCCTTCAGGCCCTCCGGGCCGTGGTAGACGGCGTACATGCCCGCCATGACGGCGAGCAGCACCTGAGCGGTGCAGATGTTGCTGGTGGCCTTCTCCCGGCGGATGTGCTGCTCACGGGTCTGCAGCGCCAGCCGGTAGGCCTTGTTCCCGTCGGCGTCCACGGAGACGCCGACCAGCCGCCCGGGCAGGCTGCGCGCCATCTTGTCCTGGACCGCCATGTAACCGGCGTGCGGTCCGCCGAAGCCCATCGGCACACCGAAGCGCTGCGTCGTGCCGACCGCGATGTCCGCCCCGAGCTCACCGGGCGACTTCAGCAGCGTCAGCGCCAGCAGATCGGCGGCGACGGTGACGAGCGCCCCGAGCTCGTGCGCCCGGTCGATGACCGGCTTGATGTCCCGCACGGCACCGGAGGCGCCCGGGTACTGGATCAGCACGCCGTTGATCTCGCGCTCGGCGACCTCGGCGGGGATGCCGTCGCCGAGGTCGGCGACGACGACCTCGACGCCCGTCGGCTCCGCGCGGGTCTGGATCACGGCGATGGTCTGCGGCAGCGCGTCCGCGTCGACCAGGAACAGGCCCTTCTTGTTCTTGCCCAGACGCCGCGACAGCGCCATGGCCTCGGCGGCCGCGGTGCCCTCGTCGAGCAGGGAGGCACCGGAGGTCGGCAGTCCGGTCAGATCGGCGACCATCGTCTGGAAGTTGAGCAGCGCCTCGAGCCGGCCCTGCGAGATCTCCGGCTGGTACGGCGTGTAGGCCGTGTACCAGGACGGGTTCTCCATGACGTTGCGCAGGACGACCGGCGGCGTGAACGTGCCGTAGTACCCGAGGCCGATCATCGAGCCGAGGACCTGGTTGCGGTCGGCGAGGGAGCGCAGCTCGGCGATCACCTCCGCCTCACTGCGGGCACCCGGCAGGTCCAGTGCCTCGGCGCTCGCGATCACGGCCGGGACCGCGGCGGTGGTGAGTTCGTCCAGCGAGCCGTAGCCGACCTGCGCGAGCATCTTGGCGCAGGCCTCGTGGTCGGGGCCGATGTGGCGCTGCTCGAAGGGGACTGCCTCTTCGAGCTCGGAGAGCGGAATGCGGTGGGCGGTCATTGCGGAGGCCTCCTGGTCGACACGACCTTCGAGGGGCACCACGGCGCGGGTACCCGGACGGCCTCCCCCTCTGTCATCTCAACCTGAGAGCTTCACCGGAGCGCCCGAAGACGTCCGGCTTTCACCGTCGGTGAGAGCGGAAGCCGTCGACACCCGCCCTGCTTTCCAGAGTGACCTCGTCCGTGCGGTACGTGAGCCTGAGAGATTCCGGGGAGGATTTGCTCCTTCGGCGCCTCCGATGGTGTCTGGAGGACTCTCCCGCACGGGGTCAACAGCCGCTGCCAGCGTACCAGCGAGGTCAACGCACGAACCTTCGAGTGGCCGCATCCCCGCTTGTGCCGTTTTGTAGTGCTTACGGATGAGGTGCGACCATGTGGAGGGCCCGTGCGAACCGATATCGATCCGCGCAACCTGATCGGCCGCAAGGCGTTCGACCGCAACGGGACCAGGATCGGCACGATCGACGAGGTCTACCTCGACGACGCCACCGGCGAACCGGAGTGGGCGGCCATACGGACCGGCCTGTTCAGCAGGGACGCTTTCGTCCCCCTGGAGCCGAGCGAACTGATCGAGGGCGCCCTCCACGTCCCCTTCGACCGCGCCCTGATCAAGGACGCCCCCGACTTCGGCGTGGGCCGCCATCTCTCACCCGAGCAGGAACTGCAGCTCTACCACCACTACGGCCTCGACGTCGCCGCCCCGCCCCCGCTGCCGGACCACGACTTCGGCAAGCTGGCGGGCACCGACGAGACGGCCTGAGACCCCGCCCCGGGGGCCCCGCCTCCCGCTTCCGGCCCTCGTAACACCAACGGCAACGGATCCGCCGCCTCCAGCTCCGGATCGTCGACCCGGAAGGTCCGCACGCGCCCGGGCTCCGAGGAGGGCGTCTCGAAGCGGACGGTGACCCGCCCCAGGCCGCTGCCCTGCACCCATCCGTGGCCGAACTCGGCGTGCCGCACGTCGTGCCCGGCAGGCCATCTGCGCTCGGCGAGCGACGGCCGCTCCTCGGCCGGCGCGGCGGAGGGCTCCTCGACCGGGCCCTCCGCGACCGTCCGCTCCCCCGCCGCCTGCGCGAACAGGTCTTCCTGTGTGTAGTCGGCGAGCCCACTGACGCCCACCCCCAGCAGCCGCACCCCGCCCGTCGTGTCGACCGAGTCCAGCAATCTGCCCGCCGCCTCACGGATCACCGCCGGATCGTCCGTCGGCCCGCGCAGCGTCTCGGACCGGGTGAGCGTCGAGAAGTCGTAGCGCCGCACCTTCAGGACGATGGTCCGGCCCGACAACCCGGCTCCGCGCAGTCGCCGCACGCACCGCTCGGCGAGCCGCTGCACCTCCAGCCCGACCCGCGTCCGGTCGTGGATGTCCACGTCGTAGGTGTCCTCGACCGACACCGACTTCGCCTCGCGCTCCGCCACCACGGGCCGGTCGTCCCGCGCCAGGGCCATGGCGTACAGACCATGCCCGTGCGCCTTCCCCAGCAGCCGGACCAGCTCGTCCTCACCCGCCTCGACGATCTCCTCGACCGTGGTGATCCCCGCCCGCCGCAGGTGGTCACCCGTCGCCGGCCCCACCCCGGGCAGCGTCCGCACCGACATCGGCCCCAGCATCGCCCGCTCGGTCCCCGGCTCGATCACCACCAGCCCGTCGGGCTTGGCTTCCTCCGAGGCGATCTTCGCGAGCATCTTGGAGGCGGCGAGCCCCACCGACCCCGTGAGCCCCGTAGCGGCCCGGATGTCCGCGCGCAGCTTCACCCCGGCCAGCCGCGCCGACCGCTCGTCCCAGGCCACTCCCCCGGCCTCCAGGTCCACGAACGCCTCGTCCAGGCTCAGCGGCTCCACCAGCGGCGACAGCGCACGCAGCAGCTCCATCACGCGCTCGCTGATCGACCGGTAGAAGGTGAAGCGCGGCACGAGGTACGCGGCGTTGGGCGCGAGCCGCCGGGCCTGCCCCATGGGCATCGCCGAATGCACCCCGAAGACCCGCGCCTCGTACGAGGCGGTCGCCACCACGCCTCGCGGTCCGAGCCCGCCCACGACCACGGCCTTCCCGCGCAGACTCGGCTTGGACGCCTGCTCCACCGAGGCGAAGAAGGCATCCATGTCGAGATGCAGGATCGTGGGCGCGGTTCTCACACCTCCGATGCTGCCCTACGCCACTGACAACGCCCCGCGCGACTGCCCTGCCGGCCCCACGGGAAACCGCTTACGGCCCGGCGCGGAAACGTCCGGCCTCCTGCGGCCACGTGCGCCCCGCGCTGCCGGGCGGCTCAGACAGCGCGGTTCCGCCGACGCGCCAGTTCGTCCGCCGGATTGGGCCCGACCAGGGTCTCGCCGGTGTCGATCCGCTCGCCGTGCAGCTGGGACAGCGCGCTCTCGACGTCCCGCCACACCACGCCCACGGCGATCCCGAACACGCCCTGGCCTCCCTGGAGCAGGGCATGGACCTCGTCGGGCGAGGTGCACTCGTAGACCGTCGCGCCGTCGCTCATCAGCGTCATGCGCTCCAGGTCGCTGAAACCGCGTTCCCTGAGGTGCTGGACCGCCGTGCGGATGTTCTGCAGCGACACCCCGGTGTCGAGGAACCGCTTGACGATCTTCAGGACGACCACGTCCCGGAAGCTGTACAGCCGCTGCGTCCCGGACCCGTAGGCGGGGCGCACGCTCGGCTCGACGAGCCCCGTGCGGGCCCAGTAGTCCAGTTGGCGGTAGGTGATACCGGCGGCCGCACAGGCCGTGGGGCCGCGATAGCCGATCTGCTCGGACGCCATGGACGTCGTCCCTCCGCTGCTCGGCACCGCCGTCGGCCGCTGCGGAGCGTGATCGGCCGCGCCACCGGGCTGGGGGCACCCTCCACCCGGGAGGGGCCGTGAGCCGGGGGGAGGGTACGGACCGCTCGCCCTGAGACTGCGCTCGGGGCCGCCCCCAGCCGTACCGTCGCCGCTGCTTCTCACGCCGACCTCCGTCCTTGACCTGCCTTCTCGACGGTAGGCAGTCACCAGGGGTGCGTCAACGATCGCCACACTCGCCACGCCGAGTGATAATCACCCTGAGAGTGGTTTCCCGTGCCCCGCCGCGGGGAAAGGCTAGCCGAATGCCTTCGGCACGGGCCGTGTGACGCTCTCACTCGCCACCGGCACATGCGGGCATTTCACCCGTGACACATACGGCGGGCGGCCCTGCCGCGGACCACATCGTCCGCCGGGCCGCCCACACGCCTCTGAGATTCCTGCCGCCGACCGCGCGGCTCACTGACTGCTGCTGCCGAAGTCCTCCGGGGAGATCTGGTCGAGGAACTCGCGGAACTTCTCCACCTCGTCCTCCTGCTCGTCCGGGATCGCGATACCGGCGTCGTCGAGCACCGTGTCACTGCCGTAGATCGGCGTCCCGGTGCGCAGCGCGAGCGCTATGGCGTCGGACGGGCGGGCGCTCACCTCGACGCCGCTGGCAAAGACCAGCTCCGCGTAGAAGACGCCCTCACGCAGGTCCGTGATGCGCACTTCCGTGAGCTCCTGGCCGACCGCTTCCAGCACGTCCTTGAACAGGTCGTGGGTCAGCGGCCGCGCGGGAGCCATGCCCTGCTGGGCGAAGGCGATCGCCGTCGCCTCCCCCGGTCCGATCCAGATGGGGAGGTAACGGTCGCCTCCCACTTCACGCAGCAGCACGATCGGTTGGTTGGAGGGCATCTCGACCCGGACACCTACGACATCGAGCTCGTTCACACAGCAACCCTAGGCCGTGCTCGGGACGTTTGGGTAGTCGGGCCGGGATGAGGCGCCTGATCCGGCCCCCGGGCACCGGGCCCCGTCAGGGCAGCCGCACCCCGAGCGCCGTCTGCACCAGCGCGGCGTGCAGCTTCACCGTGAGCCCCGCCAGCTCCTTGATGCGGTCCTCGGCGTGAGCCCTGGTCTGCGGGTTCCGGTGCCGCCTCAGTGGGGCCACCACCTGGTCCACGAGCCCGGCCTCCCGGTCGGCGGCGGCCTTCATCACCCGCAGGTGCCTCGGCTCGATCCCGAACCGCCCGAGCTCGGCGATGAGCGAGGCGACCGTGACCGCCTCCGCGTCGTAGGCCCCGTCCTCCAGCGGAGTGAGCAACCCGTAGGACTCCCACTCCCTGAGCTCCTGCTCGTCGACGCCGGCGGCGGCGAGCAGCTCCGCACGCCCGATCCTGGCCGCCGTGGGCCCCTCGGGCGCGGGCTCACCGTCCCGCTGACGGCCCACGACCGGCAGCGGGACGGCATCACCACGCTCCATGGCCGCCAGGTGCTCCCGGATGACCTTCAGGGGCAGATAGTGGTCCCGCTGCATCCTCAGGACGTGACCGAGACGCTCGACGTCGCGGGCGCTGAACTTGCGATACCCCGACGGGGACCGCTGCGGCTCGATGAGCCCCTCCGACTCCAGGAAGCGGATCTTGGAGATGGTCACTTCGGGGAACTCGTCGCGCAGCACGTTCAGCACCGTGCCGATGCTCATCAGCCCACTGTCCGTGGCGGCGGTGCCGTGCCGGGCACCGCCGCTCGGTGTTTGAAGCATGGACCTTTCCTGACGGACGGACCTTCGCTGGGCCTCCCCGGAGGAGCCGGTCAGTAGCCCCGCTGGCTGGCGTAGAAGACCAGCCGGTACTTGCCGATCTGCACCTCGTCGCCGTTGTTCAGGGCGACCTGGTCGATCCGCTCCCGGTTCACATACGTGCCGTTCAGGCTGCCCACGTCGGCCACCGTGAACGAGCCGTCCTGACCACGGCGGAACTCCACATGCCGCCGGGACACCGTGACATCGTCCAGGAAGATGTCGCTCTGCGGGTGCCGGCCGGCCGTGGTCAGATCGCCGTCCAGCAGGAAACGGCTGCCCGAGTTCGGCCCACGGCGCACGACCAGGAGCGCGGAACCCAGCGGCAGCGCGTCGACGGCCGCCTGCGCCTCGGGGGACAGGGTCGGCATCGGCGTCTGGCCGGTGGTCTCACTGTCGTAGGCCTCGAGACCGGAGATGGAGATCGTGGAGGTCGTCTCGGACGGACGCTCCGGCGTCGCCCCCGCCCGCAGCGGCGCGCCGCAGTTGGAGCAGAAACGGCTGTTCTCCGCGTTGCGGTTACCGCACCTCGTACACACCAGGGCCGACATCGGATCCTCCTGCCGCGGCTGCCCACCGGGGGCGTTGGACGCGTACGGGTCGGAAAACCCTCCACCCGCACTTGAGGTTGACGGTTGCCCGAAACCTATGCCGCCGGGCTGCGCAGGGTCAACCGACGGCGCGCCCTGACCACCGGAAACACCGCCGCCCGGGCCACCGACCTGGTCCCGGAACAACGGCCGCTGGCCCTCCGCGTCAGGCTGTGCGCGATGACGGGCGGTGGCGTTGTCGCTGCCCTCTCGCGCGCTCTTGCCGAACAACTTCGCAAACAACTTCACGGGCGATTCCCCTTGACCGAAACAGACCCGCCCGTGGGGCAGGACGAACCCTGACTGAACACTCTGGCCGACCCGGACATCCTGACAACGTCCGTCTGCACCAGACAGTTTCCACCACGCACCGCCCATTCGGTGCGCCGACCCCCCGCAACCTCATGCCCTCGCCCGACGCCGCCCATGCACCCCCGGTTCACTGCGAGGACGACCGAGCGTAGTCAGGCCGCTTCGCTGCTCGCAAGGCGTCCACGACGATCTTGGTCGACCGCTCGATCGTGACGGTGGCCTGTTCCTTCTCAAGAGTCTGCACCACGCCTCCGGGGATGTTGAGCGCCGGCTCGAGGTCCTGCGGCTTGCCGATGACCTTGAAACGATAGGGCGCGTTGATCTTGTTCCCGTCGACGCCCACGCCCTTGCCCGAGTCCGTGAGATACGTGCCCGCGACGACCCGAACGCCGTTGACCTGGATCGCCTCGGCACCCGCCGCACGCAGCTCCTGGATCGCGTCGAGCAGCATGTCCGCCTCGACCGTCCCCTTCGTGTCCTGGATCGTCATGGTGATGCCGGGCCCCTGCGCGGCCACGGTGCCCGCCAGGATGCCGAGTTGCCTCTCCTTCTCGATCGTCTGCTTGCGGGCCTCCTCGGCCTGGTCCGAGCTGTTCTCCAGCTCGTCGCGCTGCTTCTCGAGACCCTGCTTCTCGTCCTCTAGACGCTGAGTACGGTCATCCAGTTCATCGAGGATGCGGACAAGATCTTCCTGCCGCGCTCCCCGCAGGGCGCTGTCACTGTCACTGTTCGAGGCCACCTGCACGGCCAGCCCGAACCCGAGGCCGAACAGCAGCACCGCGACGATGAGTTGGGCCCGGGTGACCCGCGGTGGCCACACCCCCTGCACCAGCCGCTGCCGTCCGGTCAGTCGCGGCTCGGGGTCCGGCTGCTGATCCGGTGCCTGCTCGGGCTCCGGCTCCTGCGGGGCCTCCTCCGCGGCAGGCGCCGCCGCGGGCACCTCCTGGGGCAGTTCCTTGCGCAGCCTGTTCCCCGAATCGCCGCCGCCGGCGCGCGTGTCGCCCCGCTCCTCGGCGGGCGTCTCGTCGTGATCGCTCATCGGCCTCACGCCCGGAACACGTGCCGGCGGATCGCCGCGGCGTTGGAGAAGATCCGGATGCCGAGGACGACCACCACACCGGTGGACAGCTGGGCACCCACGCCCAGCTTGTCGCCCAGGAACACGATCAACGCGGCCACGACGACGTTCGACAGGAACGACACCACGAAGACCTTGTCGTCGAAGATGCCGTCGAGCATGGCCCGCAGACCGCCGAAGACGGCGTCGAGCGCCGCCACGACAGCGATCGGCAGATAAGGCTCGACCACCGCCGGAACCTCAGGCCGGACCAACAGGCCGGCCACGACTCCCACGACGAGGCCCAGTACGGCGATCACGATGTGCCCTTCTCGCTCTTCTCAATGCTCGGCTGTGCTGTACGTACGGTCACACTCGGAGCGGCAGGCAGCCGGAGGTCGTCCTCCACGGAGATGCCTGTCCTGATGCCGTAGCTCTCCTGCAGCGCGTTCAGATACAACCCGTCCGCACTGTTCTGGAACCGCGTGCTCAGCCGCTGCCCGTCCCCCACCGCGAGCACCGTGTACGGCGGCACCAGCGGCTTGTTGTCGACCAGTATGGCGTCCCCCGCCGCCCTGATCGCGGACAGCGCCGTCAGCCGCTGCCCGTTGATGGAGACGGCCTCGGCACCCGACTCCCACAGCCCGTTGACCACCCGCTGCATGTCCCGGTCACGCACCCTGCCGGTGTCGGAGAACCCGGAGGCCTCGCGCGGGTTGCCGTCGCCGCCCGAGGCGGCTTCCTTGGCGTCGTTCACCACGAGCTTCACACCGGGGCCGTGCACCGCGACCGCGCCGGACAGGATTGCCGCCAGGTCGGAGTCCGCGCTGCCGCGGCTGTGCTTCAGTGCCTCGCGCTGCCGCGCGCTCACGTCCGCGCGCAGCTCGTCGACGGAGTCCTCCAGCTTGTCCGCCGCCTCGGTCTCCCGGTCGATGCGGTCGACCAGCTCTCCCCGTTCCTTGGCCACGACCGGAGCGGCGACCCGTGCCTGCGCCGCTCCCACGGTCACGAGGAGGGCCGCCAGCACCAGGCCGGCGGCGAGCCCGAGCTTCGCCCTGAGCGTCTTCGGCATGCCGCTGTCGCCCGCGGCCTTCTTGCGCGCGGCGGCCTCGGCATAACCGTCGTCGAGGCTGTGGTCCATGACGTTGGTGAGCAACGACATGGACGCATCCGGGCGCCGGGGCCGCGCGGGAGTGCTCCGAATGGGGGGTGGCTGCGGCATGCCGCACATCGTCGCACGTCGCGAGCGCTACCTCCGAACGGCCCCACCGGCGTGCCGGACAGGCCCCGTTGAGGACACGTGTCCGGCACGCACGCGTGCAGCCCGTTCTACCGGCCGGCGCTGTCCACGACCGCCGACCATTCGTCCAGCAGGGCCTGCGCGGAGGCGTCGTCCGGCCCCTCCGCCCACAGGTGGGTGACGGCCTCGGCCGGGTCGGGCAGGACCATCACCCAGCGGCCGTCGGTCTCCACCACACGCACCCCGTCCGTGGTGTCCACGAAGCGGTCTCCGGCCGCTTCGACGACCCGCCGCATCACCAGACCCTTGACGGCCCACGGGGTCGCCAGATCCCGCTTCAGGACGTGCGCCCGCGGGATCCGCGCGTCGATCTGGCTGAGCGTGAGCTGCGTCCGCCCCACGAGCCCGATGAGCCGTACGAAGGCCGCGGTGGCGTCGTACACGCTGCTGAACTCGGGGACGATGAAGCCGCCCTTGCCGTCACCGCCGAAGATCGTCCCTTCCTCACCGCCCACGCGCGTGAGGTCGTCGGGAGAGGTGGTCGTCCACTCGACCTGTGTCCCGTGGTACGCCGCCACCTGCTCGGCGATCCGGGTCGTGGTCACCGGCAGCGCGACCCGGCCGCTGCGCCGCTCGGCGGCGACGAGGTCGAGCATCACGAGCAGCGCCCGGTCGTCCTCGATGATCCGGCCCTTCTCGTCGACGAGGGACAGCCGCTCACCGACAGGGTCGAACCGGACGCCGAACGCGGCACCCGAGGACGCCACGATCTCCCCGAGACGCACCATCCCCGACCGCCGCATGTCGGCCGTCTCAGTCGGCCTGGACTCGTCGAGCCCGGGGTTGATCGTCAGCGAGTCGACACCGAGCTTGCCGAGCAGGCTCGGCAGCACGAGGCCGGCGCTTCCGTTGGACGCGTCCACGACGACCTTCAGCCCGGATTCCGCGATCCCGGTCGTGTCGACGTTCCGCAGCAGCGACCCGGTGTACGAGTCGAAGACACTGGCCGGGAAGTGCAGGTCACCGATCTCCCCGGGGAAGGCACGGCGGTACTCCTGCCGCGCGAACACCCGGTCCAGCTTCCGCTGGCTGCCCTGCGACAGGTCGGCGCCCTGACCGTCGAAGAACATGATGTCGACGGAATCCGGCACCCCTGGGGTGGTACGGATCATGATGCCGCCCGCACTGCCCCGCGCGGTCTGCTGCCGGGCCACGGGCAGCGGCACGTTCTCCAGGTCCCGCACGTCGATCGCGCTGGCCTGCAACGCGGAGATCACCGCCCGCTTCAGCGCACGGGCACCACGCGAGTGGTCCCGGGCCGTAGTGACGGTCGAGCCCTTCTTCAGGGTCGTCGCGTACGCACCGGCGAGACGCACCGCGAGTTCCGGCGTGATCTCCACATTCAGGATGCCGGAGACACCGCGGGCACCGAAGAGATGCGCCTGGCCCCTGGACTCCCAGATCACCGAGGTGTTGACGAAGGCGCCGGCCTCGATGGTCTTGAACGGGTAAACCCGCACATTGCCCTGGACGATCGATTCTTCACCGACCAGGCACTCGTCACCGATGACCGCCCCGTCCTCGATCCGCGCCGCGCGCATGATGTCGGTGTTCTTGCCGACCACGCAGCCGCGCAGATTGCTGTGCGGCCCCACGTAGACGTTGTCGTGGACGACGGCCTTGTGGAGAAACGCGCCGCTCTTGACGACGACGTTGGAGCCGACGACGGTGTGCTCGCGAATTTCGGAGCCGGCCTCGACCTTGGCGTAGTCACCGATGTAGACGGGCCCGCGGAGAACAGCGTCGGGATGGACCTCGGCGCCCTCGGCGACCCACACGCCCGGAGAGATCTCGAACCCGTCGATGTCGACGTCGACCTTGCCCTCCAGGACATCGGCCTGCGCCTTCACATAGCTCTCATGGGTACCGACGTCCTCCCAGTAGCCCTCGGCGATATAGCCGTAGATGGGCTTGCCTTCCTTCATCAGCTGAGGGAAGACGTCACCGGACCAGTCGACGGGCACGTCGGGCTCGACGTAGTCGAAGACCTCGGGCTCCATCACATAGATGCCGGTGTTCACAGTGTCGGAGAAGACCTGGCCCCAGGTGGGCTTCTCGAGGAAGCGCTCCACCTTCCCTTCCTCGTCGACAATGGTGATACCGAATTCCAGCGGATTGGGCACACGCGTCAGACAGACCGTGACCAGCGCGCCCTTCTCCTTGTGGAAATTGATGAGCTCAGTGAGGTCGAAGTCCGTCAGAGCATCGCCGGAGATGACGAGGAAGGCATCGTCCTTCAACGCCTCTTCGGCGTTCTTGACGCTTCCGGCGGTACCGAGTGGCTTCTCCTCATTGGCATAAGTGAGCTCCATCCCGAGCTCTTCGCCGTCACCGAAGTAGTTCTTGACGAGCGAGGCCAAGAACTGGACAGTCACGACTGTTTCGTTGAGCCCATGCCTTTTGAGCAGCCGCAGAACATGCTCCATGATCGGCCGGTTGGCCACCGGCAGGAGCGGCTTGGGCATGCTTGAGGTCATAGGGCGAAGGCGCGTGCCTTCGCCTCCGGCCATCACGACGGCCTTCATGTCGGAAGCGTCCTCCTCGAAGAGACGGTCTAGCCGACTTCCCCCGCCAGGATTGTCCCGCACTTATCCAGCACGGGCCATCGCTCCGCTACGGCAGCAGGACCATCCGGGAGTTCAATCGGCCGTGGCGTCCGCACGGACCAGGCGGCGGACTTGTACCACGTAGAGGACTCCTGCCCACCAGTACAGCGTTGTACCCCATCCAGCGAACGCCCATCCGAAAATAGCAGCCAGTGACGAGATCCAGCCAGTTCCGTCACTGAGCAGAAGCAGGGGGAAGGCATACATCAGGTTGAAGGTGGCGGCCTTACCCAGGAAGTTCACCTGAGGTGGCGGATAGCCGTGCCGGCGGAGGATACCCACCATGACCAGCAGCACGAGCTCTCTCGCCAGAAGTACAGCGGTCAACCAGAGGGGCAGGATCTCGCGCCAGGTGAGGCCGACCAAGGTCGAGAGAATGTAGAGCCGATCGGCCGCAGGATCGAGGAGCCGGCCGAGGCTGCTGATCTGGTTCCACCGCCGCGCGAGCTTCCCGTCCAAGTAGTCGCTGATGCCGCTCCAAGCCAGCACCAGAAGGGCCCAGCCGTCACTCTTGGGGCCACCGAACTCAGGCCGCAGGATCAGCCACAGGAAGACGGGCACGCCGACGAGGCGGGCCATGCTGAGGATGTTCGGGATGGTGAGCACACGGTCCGTCTGGACGCGAGTCTCCTGAACCTCCACCCGGGGGCCTCCTGTGGGAAACGTGCCAACGATGCCCCCTGACCCTACCTCAACGCAAAAAAGCTCTGGCTCTTGGGCTGCGTGCCCAAGAGCCAGAGCTCTAAAAGGAGTTCGGCGGCGTCCTACTCTCCCACAGGGTCCCCCCTGCAGTACCATCGGCGCTGTAAGGCTTAGCTTCCGGGTTCGGAATGTAACCGGGCGTTT
>NZ_JBIWIV010000008.1:0-298202 GCF_044764825.1 Streptomyces sp. NPDC093598
TGAACTCGGAGAAGTACCAGCTCAGGCACCGCGACTGGGAGACCGCCGAACGCGAGGGCCGCACCATCACCCCGCTGCTGACCAGGCTCAACACCGTCCGGCGGGAGAACCCGGCCCTCCAGCAGCTGCGCGACCTGCACTTCCACCACGCGGACCAGGAAGCGGTGATCGCCTACTCGAAGCGGAAGGGTTCGAACACGGTTCTGGTGGTCGCCAACCTCGACCCCCACCACACCCAGGAGGCCACGGTCTCGTTGGACATGCCGCAACTCGGCCTGGACTGGCACGAGTCGGTGCCGGTGCGCGACGAGCTCACCGGCGAGACCTACCACTGGGGCAGGGCCAACTATGTGCGCCTCGAACCGGGCCACAGGCCCGCGCACGTCTTCACGGTCCTGCGACCGTCCACCCCGGAGATCGGAGGGTCACCCACAACATGATCGTCAACGAACCCGTTCCGGACACCTTCGAGGACACTCCTGCCAGGGACCGTGACCCGGAGTGGTTCAAGCGCGCCGTCTTCTACGAGGTGCTCGTCCGCTCGTTCCAGGACAGCAACGGCGACGGCGTCGGCGACCTCAAGGGCCTGACCGCCAAGCTCGACTACCTCCAGTGGCTCGGCGTCGACTGTCTGTGGCTGCCGCCGTTCTTCAAGTCCCCGCTGCGCGACGGCGGCTACGACGTCTCCGACTACACGGCCGTGCTGCCGGAGTTCGGCGACCTGGCCGACTTCGTGGAGTTCGTCGACGCCGCCCACCAGCGCGGCATGCGCGTGATCATCGACTTCGTCATGAACCACACCAGCGACCAGCACCCCTGGTTCCAGGAGTCGAGGAAGGACCCCGACGGGCCCTACGGCGACTACTACGTGTGGGCCGACGACGACAAGCAGTTCCAGGACGCACGGATCATCTTCGTCGACACCGAGGCCTCCAACTGGACCTACGACCCGGTCCGCAAGCAGTACTACTGGCATCGTTTCTTCTCCCACCAGCCGGACCTCAACTACGAGAACCCGGCCGTGCAGGAGGAGATGATCTCGGCGCTGAAGTTCTGGCTGGACCTGGGCATCGACGGGTTCCGGCTGGACGCGGTGCCGTACCTGTACCAGCAGGAGGGCACCAACTGCGAGAACCTCCCGGAGACGCACGACTTCCTGAAGCGGGTGCGCAAGGAGATCGACGCGCAGTACCCGGACACCGTGCTGCTGGCGGAGGCCAACCAGTGGCCGGAGGACGTCGTCGACTACTTCGGCGACTACCCGAGCGGCGGCGACGAGTGCCACATGGCGTTCCACTTCCCGGTCATGCCGCGCATCTTCATGGCCGTACGGCGGGAATCCCGCTACCCGGTCTCCGAGATCCTGGCCAAGACCCCGGCCATCCCGTCGAACTGCCAGTGGGGCATCTTCCTGCGCAACCACGACGAGCTCACGCTCGAGATGGTCACCGACGAAGAGCGCGACTACATGTGGGCCGAATACGCCAAGGACCCCCGCATGCGCGCCAACATCGGCATCCGCAGGCGGCTGGCACCCCTGCTGGACAACGACCGCAACCAGATCGAACTGTTCACGGCCCTGCTGCTGTCCCTGCCGGGCTCGCCGATCCTGTACTACGGCGACGAGATCGGCATGGGCGACAACATCTGGCTCGGCGACCGCGACGCGGTCCGCACGCCGATGCAGTGGACGCCGGACCGCAACGCCGGATTCTCCTCGTGCGATCCGGGGCGGCTGTTCCTGCCCACGATCATGGACCCGGTCTACGGCTACCAGGTCACGAGCGTCGAGGCGTCCATGGCCTCGCCGTCGTCGCTGCTGCACTGGACCCGCCGCATGATCGAGATCCGCAAGCAGAACCCGGCCTTCGGACTCGGCTCGTACACCGAGCTGCCGTCGACGAACCCGGCGGTGCTGGCTTTCCTGCGGGAGTACGAGGACGACCTGGTGCTCTGCGTGAACAACTTCTCCCGTTTCGCACAGCCCACGGAACTGGACCTGAGCGCCTTCGAGGGGCGGCACCCGGTGGAGCTGTTCGGCGGGGTCCGCTTCCCGGCGATCGGCGAGCTGCCGTACCTGCTGACGCTCGGGGGCCACGGGTTCTACTGGTTCAGGCTCCGCAAGGAGACCATGTGAGGCCTGAAAAGGCCTGTTGAGGCCTGATGAGCGGGGCGGGCGGCAAACCCCCGCGGCGGGGCGTTTCCTCCGCCCCGCCCGGGGCACGCATCAGTAACACCCCGCCCACCCGCGTGAGCCGGAGGGGCGCCGTCCGGGGCCGGCCGCAGGCGCCGGAGGCGCACCACAAATGGGTGAAAGGACGCGACGCCATGTCGGAAGCCGTCACACGCACCGTCACCACCCCGCCCGGCCTTCTTGCCTCCCTGGATCCGCTGCTGCGGGAATGGCTGCCGCGGCAGCGCTGGTTCGCGGGCAAGGGGCGGCCGGTCACCGGGTTCACGCTGGTCGAGGCCACCGAGCTGCTCCCGGCCACGTCCAAGCTGGGCCTGTACCACCTGCTCGTCCGCGCCCATCAGCCCGTCGTGCCGTCCCACGGGGCGCCCGGTCACCCCGGTGACTGCTACCAGCTGCTGATAGGCGTGCGCGAGGCGCTGCCGCCTCGGCTGGCGCCCGCGCTGATCGGACATGTGCCGACGGGGCCACTGGCGGGCCGGACGGTCTACGACGCCCTGCACGACACCAGGCCGGCCGAGCTGCTCCTGGAGGCGCTGCGCACCCGGGCCCGGGTCGGCAGGCTCCGCTTCGACCGGGACCCCGGGCAGGACATCCGCTCCGGGCTGGTGCCGCGCGTGGTGACCGCCGAGCAGTCCAACTCGTCGATCGTCTACGGAGATACGTTCATCCTGAAGCTGCTGCGGCGGATCGTGCCCGGGGTCAACCCCGATCTGGAGCTGCCGCTCGCGCTGGCCCGCGAGGGCTGCCCCCGGGTTCCCGCCCCGACGGCCTGGATGGTCGCCGACATCGCCCCCGCGGCGGACCCGGTCGTCTCGGCGGGCCCCACGGACGCGGCCGGCCAGCCGTACGTCCTGGGAGTGCTCCAGCCGTTCCTGCAAGGCGCCACCGACGGCTGGGAGCTGGCGCTGCGCGAACTGGCCAAGGGCGAGGACTTCGCCGCCGAGGCGCGAGCGCTGGGGCGGGCCACCGCAGAGGTGCACACCGCGCTGGCCCGGGCGTTGCCGACCGTCACGCTCGGTCACATGCAGGTGCGGCTCATGGTCGACGGCATGATCGAGCGCCTGGACGCCGCCGTGCAGGCGGTGGCCGCGCTGCGGCCGTACGCCGGCGGGCTGCGGTCGGCCTTCACGGCGCTGGGCGATCTGGCTGCCGAGGGCAGCGCCTGGACCGCGCAGCGGGTGCACGGCGATCTGCACCTGGGGCAGTGCCTGCGCTCGCCGTCCGGCGAGTGGTGCCTGATCGACTTCGAGGGCGAGCCGGCCCGGCCGCTCGCCGAACGGCGCATGCCGCAGCCGGCGGTGCGGGACATCGCCGGGATGCTGCGGTCCTTCGACTACGCGGCACGCTCGGCCGATCCTGTCCAGCCGGACTGGGCCGAGACCTGCCGTTCCGCGTACTGCTCCGGCTACGCGGAGGCCTCCGGCCGCGACCCGCGCACCGACCCGGTGCTGTTGCGCGCCTACGAGACGGACAAGGCGATCTACGAGGTGGTGTACGAGGCCCGGCACCGCCCCGACTGGCTGCCGGTGCCCCTGGCCGCCATAGACCGGCTCGCCTCGTCCGGCCACCTGACCTGACCGACCCCTCGCCCTGGAGGCTCCGCCCGTGACCCCCCGCCCTGAGTCCAGCGGTTCGCGTCCCAAGGGGACCGCCGGGGAGAAGATCCCCGAGCAGCCCACGGCCGCCCAGCAGAAGAGCGCCGCGAAGAAGACGGCGGTGCCGAAACAGGCAGCGGCGAAGAAGACGGCCGCCGCCAAGAAGGCCGCTGTCACCAAGACGGCCGCCGCGCAGTCACCGGCGGCCAAGGCCGCGGCCAAGAAGGCGACGCCGGCGAAGACGAGCGCGAAGAAGGCGGTCGCCAAGAAGGCGGCAGCCGAGAAGACGGCGCCCGCGAAGACGGCGGCGAAGAAGACGGCACCCGCGAAGGCCGTCGCGAAGAAGGCCACGCCCGAGAAGGCCCCGGCCGAGAAGGCGGTGCCCGCGAAGGTTGCCGCGACGAAGGCCGCGGCCAAGAAGGTCACGAAGAAGGCCGCCACCGCGAAGGCCACGGCTGCGAAGTCCGCTGCCGCGAAGTCCACGGCCGCACAGGCGTCGGCCGCCGAGGCGGCCCCGGCGACGGCGACGGCCAAGAAGACGGCAACGAAGAAGGCGACCGCCAAGAAGACGGCCGTCAAGAAGACGGCCGCCAAGAGGACCACGGTCGAAGCGGTCACCGCCGCCAAGGCCCCCGCCAGGAAGTCCCCTGCGCGCAAGGCTCCCGCCGAGAAGGGCGCGTCCGCCGCCCAGGTCCTGCCTCCGGAGATGGAGGTCGCCGTCTCGCCCGCCGTCGACGCGGTGGACCGGGAGCGGCTGCTCGGCGGTACGCACCACGACCCGCACTCCGTGCTCGGCGCGCACCCGGTGCCCGGCGGCATCGCCTTCCGGGCGTTCCGGCCGTACGCGCTGTCGGTGACGGTCGTCGCCGGGGAGCTGCGAGCCGAGCTGCACGCCGACGGGGAAGGGTTCTTCTCCGGGCTGCTGCCGTTGCGCGAGGTCCCCGCGTACCGGCTGGTCGTGCAGTACGAAGGGGCGGTCCTGGAGACCGAGGACGCGTACCGCTTCCTGCCCACGCTCGGCGAACTCGACCTGCACCTGATCGGCGAGGGCCGGCACGAGGAGCTGTGGACGGCGCTCGGTGCGCACCCGATGACCCACGAGGGCGTGACCGGCACCCGGTTCGCGGTGTGGGCGCCGAACGCGCGCGGGGTGCGGGTGGCCGGCACCTTCAACTTCTGGGACGGTACCGGGCACGTCATGCGGTCGCTGGGCTCGTCCGGGGTGTGGGAGCTGTTCCTGCCGGACGTCGGCGAGGGCGAGCTGTACAAGTTCGAGATCACCCGGCCCGACGGTTCCAGGACGATGCGCGCCGATCCGCTGGCCCGCCGCACGGAGGTGCCGCCCGCGACCTCGTCGGTCATCACGTCCTCGCAGTACGAGTGGGGCGACGCCGAGTGGCTCTCCCGGCGCGCCGAGGCCCCGGCCCACGAGGCGCCGTTCTCGGTGTACGAGATCCATCTGCCGTCCTGGCGACCGGGCCTGACGTACCGGCAGCTGGCCGATCAGCTGCCCGGGTACGTGAAGAACCTGGGCTTCACACACGTCGAGCTGATGCCGGTCGCGGAGCATCCCTTCGGCGGCTCCTGGGGCTACCAGGTCACCGGCTTCTACGCGCCGACGGCCCGGCTGGGCACGCCGGACGACTTCCGGTTCCTGGTCGACAAGCTGCACCAGGCCGGTATCGGCGTGCTCATGGACTGGGTGCCCGCGCATTTCCCGCGGGACGACTGGGCGCTGGCCGAGTTCGACGGCCGGCCGCTGTACGAACACGAGGATCCGCTGCGGGCCGCGCACCCCGACTGGGGCACGCTGGAGTTCGACTTCGGGCGCAACGAGGTGCGCAACTTCCTCGTGGCGAACGCCGTGTACTGGTGCGAGGAGTTCCACATCGACGGGCTGCGTGTGGACGCGGTGGCGTCCATGCTCTACCTGGACTACTCGCGCGAGCCGGGCCAGTGGACGCCCAACGAGCACGGCGGCCGGGAGAACCTGGACGCGGTGGCGTTCCTCCAGGAGATGAACGCGACGCTGTACCGCAGGGTGCCCGGCGTGGTCACGATCGCCGAGGAGTCCACCGCCTGGGACGGCGTCACCCGGGCCACCCACCACAAGGGCCCGAGCGGCTTCGGCGGGCTCGGGTTCGGGCTGAAGTGGAACATGGGCTGGATGCACGACTCGCTCCAGTACATGAGCCACGAGCCGGTGCACCGCAAGTACCACCACGGGGAGATGACCTTCTCGATGGTGTACGCCTACAGCGAGAACTACGTCCTGCCGATCTCCCACGACGAGGTCGTGCACGGCAAGGGCTCCCTGGTGTCGAAGATGCCCGGCGACTGGTGGCAGCAGCGGGCCGGGGTCCGGTCCTACCTCGGCTACATGTGGGCCCACCCGGGCAAGCAACTGCTCTTCATGGGTCAGGAGTTCGCGCAGGGCGCCGAGTGGTCCGAGGCGCACGGCCCCGACTGGTGGCTGCTGGACCCGGGCTACGGGGCCGAACCCGACCACCGGGGCGTGCGCGACCTGGTCCGCGATCTGAACACCGTCTACCGGGCGACCCCGGCGCTGTGGCGCCTCGACACGGACCCGGCCGGTTTCGAGTGGATCGTCGGGGACGCCGCCGACGACAACGTCCTCGCGTTCCTGCGGCTGGACCCGGACGGCGTCCCGGTGCTGGCGGTGTCCAACTTCGCGCCGGTCGTCCGCCAGGACTACCGCCTGGGCGTCCCCGACGACGTCCCCGCCTGGCACGAGGCCGTCAACACCGACGCGGCCCGCTACGGCGGCAGCGACGTGACCAACCCCGACCCGGTCAAACCGGAAGCCCAGCCCTGGCACGGCCGCCCGGCCAGCATCCGCCTGACCCTGCCGCCGCTGGCGACGGTGTGGCTGCGTCCGGCGTAGGGGGGCAGGGTCAGCGCCAGGGTGGCACGGGAGCGGCTCACGCGGCCGCTCCCGTCAGGCCGTGCGGCTCGCCGTTCGTCACGCCGGGGATGACGTCCTGGCCGCTTCCACGACCAGCGGAGGTGTGACGCGCGGCGCGAGGCCGGCGATTCACGTGGCGGCGGGGCGGGCGAGGGCGGTCCCCTGTGACAGGGCTGTGACCGGAGGAGTGGCCTCCGTCACAGCCCGCCGGGTCCGGTGCTGGTGGGGTGGCCGCATGGATGCCCCACCGTTCACTTCGCAGGTCCTGCCGTGCTGATGGGTTTCGGTGTCTCCATGGCCTGTGCCGTCGGTGCGCTCGTCGCCGGGGTGGGGGTCGTCGCGATGGCGCTTCCCGGGCGGCCCGAGCCGTGGCCGGAGCATCTGATGCGCCGTGCGGCGGCGATGGCCGCGTGGGCGGCCGCGGCCGTGTACGCGCTCGGGTTCTGCACCGTCCTGGCATCGGAGTGGGGCTTCGACGACGGGGCGAACTCGGTCCCGGCCCCGGCCTGCCGCGACGGCTTCGACCCGGCCACGATCGAGGGCCTGAGCCACCACCGGTCCTC
This sequence comes from Streptomyces sp. NPDC093598, assembly GCF_044764825.1. Classification (NCBI taxonomy): domain Bacteria; kingdom Bacillati; phylum Actinomycetota; class Actinomycetes; order Kitasatosporales; family Streptomycetaceae; genus Streptomyces; species Streptomyces sp. NPDC093598. The sequence continues at coordinate 7,279 of NZ_JBIWIV010000008.1, forward strand.
GTACCTGCCGCTGCGCTTCGACTGCGTCCGCGAGGACGGCTCCGTCTACTCCGGTGATCCGGACTACGGCTGGATGAACGCGGCGAGCGCGTCCCTCGCCCTGTCCGCCGCCCTGCTCGTCATCGGCGCCGGCTACGCGAGCGAACTGCGTGCCCGGAAAGCGGCCCTGACGTCATGACGCTGCTTCCCGTCTTCGCCGGGCTCGTGGTCGGCTGGGTCGCGCTGTGCGGGCTGCTGGCGCATCCGCTGCTGCCGCTGTGGGTGAAGATGTCGGTCTTCTGGGCGGTGCCGCTCACCGCCGTCACCTGGGTGTTCATCATGGCGGCGGACGATCCCTTCCTGTTCCCGGAGACCGCCCCCTGCCCCAGGGAGCCGTACCAGGAAGGCGTCATCGGGAGCGGAAAGGTGTCGGGGATCTCCGTCCCGTTTCCGCCACGGGCCTACTGCGCGTGGGAGGACGGCACGGTCTACGACCTCGCGCCCGGGGCCGAGTTCCTGTTCTGGGTGTTCTTCGCCATGACGGTCGTACCGCTCGCCGCGGGACTGTGGCACGCCCTGCGGGATCCGAAGTCGCTTTTGCGGTAGGCCGGCCCCGCACCCCGGCGGGTGCGGGGCCGCTCCGTCACACGAAGGCCTCCGCCAGAGCCTCCGGCAGGTTCCCGGTGTACAGCACGCCCAGCCGCTGGGTGGCCCGGGTGAGGGCCACGTACAGATCGCTGGTGCCGTACCGGCCGGGCTCGACCACGAGGACGGAGTCGAACTCCAGGCCCTTGGCCTGGCGCGGGTCGAGCAGGACGACGCTCCGGGTGAGGTCGGGTTCCACGCCCGCCGTGACGCCGTCCAGCCGGGCCGCGATGCCGCGGTGCAGGTCGCGCGGCGCGATCACCGCGAGCCTGCCCTCGGCCGGAGTCAGCTCACCGACCGCCTTGGCGACGGCGCCCGGAAGGTCGTCGGTGGCGCGGGCCCAGGGGCGTACGCCCGTGGAACGGACCGAGCTGGGCGGCTCGAACTCCGGGTGCTCGGCGCGCACCACGGCCGCCGCGACGTCCATGATCTCGGCCGGGGTCCGGTAGTTGACGCCCAGGCGCGTGTGCTCCCAACGATCCTCCACGTACGGCGAGAGGATGCCCGACCAGGAGCCCACCCCGGCCGCCTCCGCGGTCTGCGCCGGGTCGCCGACCAGGGTCATCGAGCGGGTCGGGCTGCGCCGCATCAGCAGCCGCCACGCCATCGGCGACAGTTCCTGCGCCTCGTCGACGATGATGTGCCCGAACGCCCAGGTGCGGTCGGCGGCGGCCCGCTCGGCGGCGCTGCGGTGGTCGTCCTCCTCGTGCCGCTCGGCGAACCGCTCGGCGTCGATGATGTCGTGCGCGGACAGCACCTCGCTGCCTTCGGGGTCGCTGTCCTCCTTGTCCTCGAACTCGTAGGTCCGGGACGCGTACGACACCTCCAGCACGCCCTGCGCGTAGGCGATCTGCTGCTCCCGCTCGCGCCGGGCACGCTCGCGGGCGAGCCGGTCGTCGTCGCCGAGGAGTTCGGCGGCCTCGTCGAGCAGCGGCACGTCCGCGACCGTCCAGCGCCGGGTCACGGGGCGTCGTACGGCGTCGGCGTCCGGGGCGGGCAGGAACTCCTCCGGGGCGGCGAGGAAGTCGGCCACGAGCCGTTGCGGAGTGAGCACCGGCCACAACTGGTCGATGGCGGACCAGACTTCGGGATTCTCGGCGAGGTCGTCGCGGATCTGGGTGACGTCGCTGGGGTCGAGCAGGCTGGATCCGTCGAAGGGGTCGGTGCCGATCCGCTCGGCGTACAGGTCGGTGAGGGCGTTGAGGATGTGGCCCTCGAAGTGCTCGCGGGCGGCGTTGTGCGGCAGCTTGGCGGCGCGGGCGCGTTCGCGGGCGACGTTGACCAGGCCGTCGTCGAGCATGAGGACCTCGCGGTCGTGCTCGATGGTGATCACCGGGTCCGGCAGCGCCTGCCGGCCGCGCACGACCTCGGCGAGGACATCGGCCATGTCGGCACGGCCCTTCACGGCGGCCGCCTCGGGCGTGTCGGCCGCGGTCGCCTTCACGCCGGGGAACAGCTCGCCCACCGTCGCGAGGAGCACGCCGGTCTCGCCGAGGGAAGGCAGCACCTCGCCGATGTAGCCGAGGAACGCCGGGTTGGGCCCGACGATCAGCACGGCCCGCTTGGCGAGCAGTTCCCGGTGCTCGTAGAGCAGGTAGGCGGCGCGGTGCAGGGCGACGGCCGTCTTGCCGGTGCCCGGGCCGCCCTCCACCACCATGACGCCCCGGTGCGGGGCGCGGATGATGCGGTCCTGGTCGGCCTGGATGGTCTGCACGATGTCGCTCATGCGGCCGGTGCGCGCGGAGTTGAGGGCGGCGAGCAGGACGGCGTCGCCCGTCGGGTCCTCGTGGCCGGTGCGGGTCTCGTCGCCGAGGTCGAGGATCTCGTCGTGCAGATGGCTGACCCGGCGGCCGTCGGTGGCGATGTGCCGCCGGCGCCTGAGACCCATCGGGGTGTGGCCGGTGGCCAGGTAGAAGGGGCGGGCGACATCGGCGCGCCAGTCGATCAGGACGGGGGTGCGCTCGGCGTCGTCGGTGCGCAGGCCGATCCGGCCGATGTGGTGCGTGATGCCCGAGGTGAGGTCGATCCGGCCGAAGCACAGGGAGCCGTCCACCGCGTTCAGCGCGGCGAGCAGCCCGGAGCGCTCGGCCACGAGGATGTCCCGCTCCAGTCTGGCCTGCATGGGCGTGTTGCCCTGCGCGAGGGCGTCCGTGACGGAGGTCTCGGCGTCGCCGCGCAGCGCGTCCACGCGCGCGTACAACCCGTCGATGAATTCCTGTTCCTGGCGCAATTCATCGTCCGGAAATTCGGTGTTTGACAATTCCACTCCCGCCCGGATATACTGTGCTCACTGAACTTCTCCGTGACATCAATCGATTGAAGTCACGAACAGACAAATATACGCAAGGAAATCCCCCGAGCGCAATTGCTCGGGGGATTTGTTGTTCTCGGGGCGCATGCCTAGAGCACGTCGGCGAGTTCCTGGAGCAGCCGCCGCTTGGCCCGCGCGCCGACCATCGACTTCACGGGCTCGCCGCCGCGGAACACCATGAACGTCGGCATGGACAGCACCTTGTAGGCGTTGGTCGTCTCCGGGTTGGCGTCGACGTCCAGCTGCACGACCTTCAGCCGGTCGCCCTCCTCGGCGGCGAGGGCCTTCAGCACCGGCCCCATCTGCCGGCACGGCGGGCACCAGTCGGCGGTGAACTCCACCAGCACCGGCAGCTCCGCGCCGATCACCTCCGCCTCGAAGTCCCCGTCCGTCACATCGGTCACGTCGGTCACCATGGGTCCCCTCCCAGCTCGCAAGCAGGTTCCGGACCACCCGGAACCTCCGCCTCGGCGGCCAGCTCGGCCCGGGCCAGCTGCCGCGCGACCGTCTCCCGCACCGTGCTCAGCTGGCCGATGAGCGAGTCGAGTTCGTCCAGCTTGCGCCGGTAGACCGCGAGCGACGCCGGGCACGAGTCGCCCTCGGGGTGCCCGGCGCGCAGACACTCCACGAAGGGCCGCGTCTCCTCCAGGCCGAACCCGAAGTCCTGGAGCGTCCTGATCTGCCGGAGCAGCCGCAGGTCGCTCTCGTCGTACGTCCGGTATCCTCCCCCAAGCTCTCGGCTTCGCTCGAGCAGGGGGGACCCCCATCCATGCGCCGCGCGGGCAGCAGCCCCCGCGACTCGTAGTACCGCAGCGTCCGCGTCGTGGTCCCGGCCCGTGCGGCCAGCTCGCCGATTCGCATGCGCTCGACCGTAATCCTTGACCCCGGCGTCAAGGCAACAGCGGTTTCCGCTCCACCGGGGAGGTCAGCACGATCGACGTCGTGGTGCGGCCGAGTGCGGAGACCGCCTCCAGGACCTCTTCCAGGTGGACGGTGTGCCGGACGGCGACTTTGAGGATCCAGCAGTCCTCCCCGACCACGTGGTGCACCTCGGTGATCTCGGGACGCTCGATCAGCTCCAGGGTCCTGGGGTGCTTGAGGGTGTAGCCGCCGTGCGGGTCGACCCGGATGAACGCCTGGATGCCGTAGCCGAGCCGGGCCGGCACGACGTGGGCGCCGTAGCCGCTGATCACACCCGCCGCCTCCAGCCGCCGCACCCGCTCGGTGACGGCCGCGGGGCTGAGCCTGACCCGCCGGCCCAGCTCGCTGAGCTTGATCCGGCCGTCGGTCTGGAGCAGTTGGAGGATCTGCCGGTCCAGTGCGTCGAAGGCCACCGATGTTTCGTCGGCGGCGGTGCGCAGATGCCGTGGTTCTTTCGGCGCGGCAGCCTGAACTCCCATGCTTCCCCCTTCAGGACGTGGATGTACGCCGGGAGAATTATGGCCATGGAAAAGGTTCTGGACGTCCTGGTCATCGGCGGAAACCGTTACGTCGGAAAGCGTCTGATCGCCCGGCTGCTCGCCGAAGGCCACCGCGTCACCGTGCTGAACCGGGGGTCCTCCCCGCCGCCCGCCGGGGTGGAGCACCTGCGCGCCGACCGGGACGACGAACGGTCGCTGACCGGTGCGCTCGGCTCCCGGGTCTTCGACGTCGTCGTCGACCAGGTCTGCTACACCCCGCGCCAGGCCGCGATCGCCCGCCGCGTCTTCACCGGACGGACCCGCCGCTATGTGATGACCTCGACGGTCGAGGTGTACGCGTACGAGGACTCCCCCGCCCTCGTGCGCGAGGAGGCCGTCGACCCGTCCACCGTCACCGTCGACCTCGATCTGCCCTGGGACGATCCCGCGTTCCTCGAGGCCCACTACGGGGAGGGCAAGCGGCAGGCGGAGGCGGTTCTCGCCGCGGGCGGCGCGGCGTTCCCGTCCACGGCGGTGCGGGTGGCCCATGTGCTGGGCGGGGACGACGACTTCACGGGCAGGCTGGCCCACTACGCCGAGCGGATCCGCAGCGGCGAGCCGATCGCCGTGCCGACGGTGAACCGGCCGGCCACCTATGTGTACGTCGAGGAGATCGCCCGCTTCCTGGCCTGGGCGGCGGGCGAGGACTTCACCGGGCCGGTGAACGCCGCCGCGCCGGGGGCGCTGACCACCGAGGAGCTGTGCGAGGCGGTGGCCGCTCATCTCCCGGGCGGCCGGACCGTGTTCCGGCCCGTGGAGGTCGGCGAGGTCTCGCCGTTCTCCTTCCGCCGCTCCTACGGCATGGACAACACCCGGGCCGTCCGGCTGGGCTTCACCTTCACCGGCACCCGGCAGTGGCTGCCGCGTGCCGTCGCCGAGACGCTCGGGAAGGGCGGCTGACATGCGGTACAGGACGCTTGGCGGGCTGCGGGTGAGCGCGGTCGGGCTCGGCGCGATGCCGCTGTCCATCGAGGGCCGGCCGGACGAGGAGCGCGCCGTGGCCACCGTGCACGCCGCGCTCGACGCGGGCGTGACCCTGCTGGACACGGCCGACTCGTACCATCTGCCGGGCGCGGAGCCCGGCCACAACGAACGTCTGGTGGCCCGCGCGCTGGCCGCCCGGGGCGGTGACACCTCCGGCGTCCTGGTGGCGACGAAGGGCGGCCGCGGCCGCCCGGCGGGCGGCGACTGGACGGTGAACGGCTCCCCCCGCCACCTCAAGGCCGCCGCCGAGGCCTCGCGCAAGCGGCTGGGCGTGGAGGCGATCGGCCTCTACCAACTGCACAGGCCCGACCCCGCGGTGCCCTTCGAGGAGTCGGTGGGCGCGCTGCGCGAGCTGCTCGACGCGGGCACGATCCGGCTGGCCGGCGTGTCCAACACGGACGCGGACCAGATCCGCCGGGCACGCGACATCCTCGGCGACCGGCTGGTGTCGGTGCAGAACCGGTACTCCCCCGCCGTCCGGGACAGCGAGCCGGAGCTGCGGTTGTGCACGGAACTGGGGCTGGCGTTCCTGCCGTGGAGCCCGCTGGGCGGGCTGTCCCGCAGCTCCCTGGACGGGCCGTCGCGCACGGAGGGGGCCGAGCGCTTCGGTGCCTTCCACGCGGTGGCGGCGGAGCGCGGTGTCAGTCCCCAACGGGTCGGCCTGGCCTGGCTGCTGGCCCGGTCCCCGGCGGTCGTCCCGATCCCGGGGGCGAGCCGTCCGGAGACGATCAGGGACTCGGCGGCCGCGGCGGACCTGCTGCTCACCGCGGAGGAAAGGAACCGGCTGGACGAGGCGGCCGGGCCGGTTCGCGCCTGACTCCGGTCGCGAGTGTGGCGCCTGCCGCCCTTCGGCGGTGGCGCCACAGTCGCGACCGGTCCCACGTGTGCTGTTCGGAGAGTCCCGCCTGCCCCGGCGGGGCCCGGCACTAGCGGACCCCGGCGGACTCCGGTTCCTCGTCCTTCTCGGCGGGCTCGCCCACCGTCTTCTCCTTGCCGGGCAGCAGCAGCGCCACCAGCACCGTGCCGACGCCCAGGATCACGGCCCCGATCAGGCTGGTGTGCGCGACCGCGTCGGAGAACGCGGAGCCGACCGCATCGGCCATCCGGCGGGCGCCGCCGCCGAGTTGCTCGGCCTGCGCCCGGAGTCGCTCCGCCTGCTGGGGGTCGCTGGTGTGTGCGGCCTGCTCGGCGAGCCGGCGGGCCTTGTCGCCGATGCCCCGGGCGACGGCGTACCCGGCCCCGACGGAGTCCTGGGCCGTGGCCAGGGAGGAGGCGGGGAGCTTGCTGCCGGCCGTGGCGTCCGAGAGGTGGCCGGAGTACGACGTCGCCAGCAGCGAGCCCAGGATGGCGATGCCCAGCGAACCGCCGAGCTCCAGCGACGTGTCGTTCACCGCGCCGCCGACGCCCAGCTCGGACTCCGGGAACGCCCCCATGATCGCGTCCGTGCAGGGCGAGAGCGCGAGCCCGATCGAGAGGCCGAGGACGACCAGGGGCGCGACGAAGTCGCCGTACGACGAACCGGCGTCGACCTGGGTGAGCAGCGCCAGGGCCGCCGTGCCGCCGACCATGCCCGCCGTGACGGTCCACTTCATGCCGACCCGGGGCGTGAGGAAGCCGGTGAGGGCCGCTCCCACGAACACGGCGCCCGCCAGCGGCAGCATGCGCAGCCCCGTGTCCAGGGCGTCGTAGCCGAGGACGAACTGGAGGTGCTGCGTCAGGTAGTAGAAGGCGCCGAAGACCGCCAGGAAGAACAGGGCGACGGCGAGGTTGGATCCGGCGAAGCCGCGGTCCGTGAAGCGGCGGACGTCGAGGAGCGGGCGCGGGTGGCGCAGCTCCCACAGGACGAAGGCGACGAGAGCGGCACCGGCGACGACCGCCGCCGTGACGGCCTTGACGCCCCAGCCGAAGTGCGGCCCTTCGATGATCATGTAGACCAGTGCGGCGATCCACACCACCGACAGCAGCCCGCCGCCGTAGTCGATGCGCCCGCGGTCCGCGGCCTTGGACGGCGGTACGAGGACGAGGGCGCCGACGAGGGCGAGGATCGCGATGGGCACGTTGATGAGGAACGACGAGGACCAGCCGTGGTCCTCCAGCAGCGCCCCGGCCACCAGCGGTCCGGCCGCGATGGCGAGCCCGGCCGTGGCGGTCCACAGGGTGATGGCCTTGGCCCGTTCGGCGCGCGGGAAGGTCGCGGCGAGCAGGGACAGCGTGGCGGGCATGATCATCGCGGCGCCGGCGCCCATCACGGCCCGTGCGGCGATGACCGTCGTGGAGCTGTCGGCGAGGTAGCCGAAGACGGAGCCGCCCGCGAACACGACCAGCCCGAGGACGAGTGCGCCCCGGCGGCTGTACTTGTCGCCTATCGCACCGAGCAGCAGCATCAGCGCGGCGTAGGGGACGGTGTAGCCGTCGATCACCCACTGGAGGTCGGCGCTGGACAGCCCGAGGTCCTCGGTCATGTCGGGCGCGGCGACGGTGAGGGCGGTGTTCGCCATCACGATGATCAGCAGGCTCAGGCAGAGCACGAGGAGCGCCCACCAGCGGCGTGCGTAGGGGCGGTCCATCCTCTCGGCCGGTTCGGTCGTGACGAGTCGCATGGCAGGGGTTGCCTTCCTCACGGATTTGCACATGGGTGTGCATTTACACAACGCTGTGCAATCTACATCGCTGCACAGCACTGTGCAAATCGATGAGGGAAGGGGCACAATGACGTCCATGACCACGGGTAACACCAGCCGCGCCGACGCCAACCGCCGCCGCATCCTCGACGTCGCCCTCGCCGAGTTGCTGCGCGACCCCGACGCGTCCATGGACCAGATCGCACGGGCCGCGGGCGTCGTACGGCGCACGGTGTACGGGCATTTCCCGAGCCGCGAGGCGCTGATCAGCACCCTCGTCGACGAGGCGGTGGAGGCCCTGTCGAGCGCGCACGCCGCGGGTCGTGAGGGCGTGCGGGACCCGGCGGAGGCGGTGGCGCGCTCGGTGCTGGCGGTGTGGGAGCTCGCCGACCGCTATCGGCTGCTGATCGCGCTCGCCCAGCGCACGGTCACCATGCAGGGCATCCGGGAGCGGCTCGCCCCCGTCCGGGAGGCCGCCGCCGGGATGCTCCAGCGTGGCCTCGACCGAGGCGTCTTCAGTTCACCGCTGCCCGCGCCCGCCCTGGCGTATGTGCAGGAGCAGATGCTGGTCGCGCTGATGGAGGCGGTGAACGACGGGCTCGTGGCAGCGCAAGAGGCGGGCCGCTGCGCCACGGTCACGATCTTGACCGCGGCGGGCGTGCCCGCCTCTGAAGCCACCGAGATGGTGGCGAAGCTGAACGATTGAATCTCTGCGGGAAAGGACCGGGCGGCTGAGCGACGGGGGGACACCCAGCCGCCCGGAGTCTCCGGGGAGCGGCGCGGCCGTCAGGCCTTCGCCAGCTCCTTCTCGCCGCCCGGCTCGGGCACCTCGGCCTCGACGTGGTCCCCGGCCGGGCCGCCGTGGCCGTCGTCCAGCAGCGTCTTCTCGTCGAAGGGCAGCTGACCGGCGAGCACCTGGCCCACCCGCTCCTTGTCGATCTCCTTGGTCCAGGTGCCGATCAGCACCGTGGCCACGGCGTTGCCCGCGAAGTTGGTCAGGGCGCGGGCCTCGCTCATGAAGCGGTCGATGCCGACGATGAGGCCGATGCCGTCCACCAGGGCCGGCTTGTGCGACTGGAGACCGCCGGCCAGGGTCGCGAGGCCGGCGCCGGTGACACCGGCGGCGCCCTTGGAGGCGACCAGCAGGAAGAGCAGCAGCGGGATCTGCTCGCCGATCGACATCGGCGTGCCCATGGCGTCGGCGATGAACAGCGAGGCCATGGTCATGTAGATCATGGTGCCGTCGAGGTTGAAGGAGTAGCCCGTCGGGACGGTGATGCCGACCACCGGCTTGCTGACGCCCAGGTGCTCCATCTTCGCGATGAGCCGCGGCAGCGCGGACTCGGAGGAGGACGTGGACAGGATCAGCAGGAACTCCCGGCCGAGGTACTTGAACAGCGTGAAGATGTTCAGGCCGGAGACGACGCGCAGCAGGGCGCCGAGCACGATGAAGACGAACAGGAAACAGGTGACGTAGAAGCCGAGCATCAGCACGGCGAGGCTCTTGAGCGCGTCCACGCCCGCCGAGCCGGTGACGGCGGCGATGGCGCCGAAGGCACCGATCGGGGCGGCCCACATCACCATGGCGAGGATGCGGAAGACGAGCCGCTGGATGTGCTCGATACCGCGCAGGATCGGCTGGCCGGCCGAGCCCATGCCCTGCAGCGCGAAGCCGGCGAGCAGAGCGATCAGCAGGGTCTGCAGGACCGACTCGTTGGTGAACGCCGAGACGATCGTGGTCGGGATGATGCCGAGCAGGAACTCGGTGGTGCCCTTGGCCTCGGCGTCGACCTGGGCGTGACCGGCGTCCTTGATCGCGTCCGTGACCGCGAGGCCGGTGCCCGGCTCCAGGATGTTGCCGACGACCAGGCCGATGCCCAGCGCGACCAGCGACATGATCGTGAAGTAGACCAGGGCGATACCGCCGACGGCACCGACCTTGGCGGCCTTCCGCACCGAGCCGATACCCAGCACGATCGTGCAGAAGATGATCGGCGAGATCATCATCTTGATCAGGGCCACGAACCCCGTGCCGATCGGCTTCAGCTCTTGCGCGAAGTCCGGCGCGGCCAGACCCACCGCGATACCGGCGGCGACCGCGATGATCACCGCGATGTAGAGATAGTGCGTGCGGTCCCGCTTGGGTTTGCGTGCGGCAGGTGCCGTATCGGCTGCGCTGGTCACGGCGGCCCTCCTTGACGACGTCGTCGGCATCACCGGCGTGCGGCTCACGTCCGGGGGAAAGGGAGCGGGGGGCTCCCGGAGATGCGTTATGGGGAATGCCGTGACTATGTCCTGCTCTGTGAGCGCGGTCACCCTTCCGTTCATTTAGTTCACAATCAGCCACGAGGCAGACTGACGACATGCGCCTCACCGTCCCCGGTCCCCGCAGTCTTGCGGGCCAGCTCTTCGCCATGCAGGCCGTGCTGATAGCGGTCGTCGTGGCCGGATACGCGCTGTTCTCCTACGTCAGCGACCGCAGCCAGGCCGAGGAGGCCGCGACGCGCCAGGCCAGGGCGGTGGCACGGTCCGTCGCGGACTCCCCGTCCGTGCTCGCGGCGACCCGCACGCCCGACCCGACGGCCGAGCTCCAGCCGTACGCGCTGAAGGTGATGCGGGACACCGAGGTCGACTTCATCACGATCATGGATCCGCGGGGCACCCGCTGGACACACCCCGACCCCCGGCAGATCGGCCAGACCTTCCAGGGGCACACCGAGCAGGCCCTGAAGGGCCAGACCTTCACCGAGACCTACACCGGCACGCTCGGCCCGTCGGTCCGCGCGGTCACCCCGATCAAGGACGGCCGCAGGGTGGTCGGCCTGGTCAGCGCGGGGATCCGGGTCGAGCAGATCACCCAGCGGGTGCAGGACCAGCTGACGGCCCTGCTCGGCGTCGCGGCCGGCGCGCTGGTGCTGGGCGCGGTGGGCACGTACGTCATCAACGCCCGGCTGCGCCGTCACACCCACGGCATGAACGCGACCGAGCTCAGCCGGATGCACGACTACCATCAGGCCGCCCTGCACGCCGTGCGCGAGGGGCTGCTGATGCTGGACGGGCAATACCGTGTGGCGCTGATCAACGACGGAGGTCGGGAGTTGCTCGGCGTGCCCGGGGACGTGGTGGGCAGGTCGGTGGCGGAGCTGGGGCTGCCGGCCCCGCTGACGGGTGCCCTGCTGGCATCGGAGCCGCGGGTGGACGAGGTGCATCTGACGGCCTCCCGGGTCCTGGTGATCAACACCTCGCCGGTGTCGGGCGGTGAGCGCCGCGGTACGGTCGTCACTCTGCGCGATGTCACCGAACTGCAGTCACTGATGGGCGAGTTGGACTCCGAGCGGGGCTTCACCCAGGCGCTGCGCTCACAGGCGCACGAGGCGGCGAACCGGCTGCACACGGTCGTCTCGCTGATCGAGCTGGGCCGGGCGGAGGAAGCGGTGGAGTTCGCGACGGCCGAGCTGGAGCTGGCGCAGGCCCTCACAGACCAGGTCGTGGCGGCGGTGAGCGAGCCGGTGCTGGCGGCCCTGCTGCTGGGCAAGACGGCCCAGGCGAACGAGCGGGGCGTGGAGCTGATGGTGTCGGAGGACAGCAGCCTGGACGACGGCCTGCTGCCCGAGACCCTGCCCGCGCGGGATCTGGTGACCATCCTCGGCAACCTGATCGACAACGCCGTGGACGCGGCGCAGGGCAGCGTGCGGGCCCGCGTGACGGTGGCGGCGTACACCCGGAACCACGGCGACGCCCCGGAGCTGGTGCTGCGGGTCTCCGACACCGGCCCGGGCGTGGACCCCGAGCACGCCGAGGCGGTCTTCCAGCGCGGCTTCTCGACGAAGCCGGCGGGGCCGGGCGGCCGGGGCCTCGGGCTGGCGCTCGTACGGCAGGCCGCCCAGCGGCATGACGGCTCCCTGACGGTGACGGAGGCCGACGGGGGCGGGGCGGCGTTCGAGGTGCGGCTGCCGCTGCGGGAGCCCGGGACGGCGGACATGGGTGTGACATCCGGGGCCTCGATGGCCAGAGGCGCTGGAGGCGACGCATGACGAGCAGCGAGAAGGACATCCGCGTCCTGGTGGTGGAGGACGACCCGGTCGCCGCCGACGCCCACGTCCTGTACGTCGGCCGGGTGCCCGGGTTCGTGGCCGTGGGCAAGGCGCACTCGGGCGCGGAGGCCCGCCGGGCCCTGGACCGCACCCCGGTGGACCTCCTCCTGCTCGATCTGCACCTGCCGGACGTGCACGGGCTGCAACTGGCCCGCTCCCTCAGGACGGCCGGCCATCACGCGGACGTGATAGCGGTGACGTCGGCGCGCGATCTGGCCGTCGTACGCGAGGGCGTCTCGCTCGGAGTGGTGCAGTACGTCCTGAAGCCGTTCACCTTCGCGACCCTGCGCGACCGTCTCGTGCGCTACGCCGAGTTCCACGCGGCGGTCGGTGAGGCGAGCGGCCAGGACGAGGTGGACCGGGCGCTCGCGGCCCTGCGCGCGCCGGGCCCGGCCGCCCTGCCCAAGGGTCTGAGCGCGCCGACGCTGGAGCGGGTGACGGTGGCCCTGCGCGACAGCGCGGAGGGCCTCACGGCCGCCGGAGTCGCGGAGACCGTGGGCATCTCCCGCATCACGGCCCGCCGTTACCTGGAGCATCTGGTCGACGCGGGCCGCGCGGCGCGCCGCCCGCAGTACGGCACGGTGGGGCGCCCGGAGTTGCAGTACCGCTGGGTCACCGGCCAGTGACGGGCCATCAGCCGCCGATCGAACCGACGCACACGCATTGACCCGACTAGACCACCCAACTTAGGTTCACGACGCAGCCGTCCCGGCCACAACGAAGTGCGCCCGTAGGAGGTCGTGCCCGTGCGCCCCACCGCCGCCGCCACTCCCCTCGTCGCCCTGGTCCTCGCCTCGACCGCCCTCACCGCCTGCGGCGGGGGTTCGGGCAGCGACCCGGACACCGTGAAGGTCTCCTTCAAACAGTCCACGGACAACTCCATCAAGGTGATGGACACCTATCTCGCCGACATCAAGAGGCAGTTCGAGAAGGCCCACCCCGGCAAGAAGGTCGAGCTCGTCCCGATCAAGGCCCCGGACTCGGAGTACTACACCAAGCTCCAGCAGATGCTCCGCTCCCCCAAGACCGCCCCCGACCTGGTCTACGAGGACACGTTCCTCATCAACTCGGACATCACCAGCGGCTATCTGAAACCCCTCGACCCGTACCTGGCCAAGTGGCGGGACTGGGACCGGTTCATCGACACGGCGAAGGCCGCCGCCAAGGGCGAGGACGGCAAGACGTACGGCGTCCCCGACGGCACCGACACCCGCGGCCTGTGGTTCAACAAGGACATCTTCGCCAGGGCCGGCCTCCCCGCCGACTGGCAGCCGAAGACCTGGAACGACGTCCTCAGCGCGGCCCGCACCATCAAGAAGAAGGTCCCCGGCGTCATCCCGCTCAACGCCTACACCGGCAAGCCGGTCGGCGAGGCGGCCACCATGCAGACCTTCGAGATGCTGCTCTACGGCACGGGCGACGGCAGCACGGACCCGCTCTACGACAAGAGCTCCAAGAAGTGGATCGCCGGCGGCAAGGGCTTCGAGGACGCCCTCTCCTTCGTCGAGACGGTCTACCGGGAGAAGCTCGGGCCTGACGTCTCGGACGCCCTGGACCCGAACGTCATGACCCGGGTCCGCGGCGAGTGGCTGCCGCAGGGCAAGCTGGCCATCGCCCTCGACGGCTCCTGGCTCCCGCAGGACTGGCTGCCCGGCAGCGGCCACGAGTGGCCCGAGTGGTCCAGGACGCTGGGCCTGGCGGCCATGCCCACCCAGAACGGCCAGGCACCCGGCAAGGTGAGCATGTCCGGCGGCTGGACCTGGTCCATCCCGGCCAAGGCCGGAAACCCGGATCTGGCCTTCGAGTTCATCAAGACGATGCAGACCAAGGCGAACGCGCAGAAGTGGTACGTGGCCAACTCGGGCATCGCGGTCCGCGAGGACGTCGCCGAGGACCCCGCGTACGTCGACGCCCAGCCCGGCATCAAGTTCTTCACCGACCTGGTGGCGACCACGCACTACCGCCCCGCCTACCCGGCCTACCCCAAGGTCTCCACGGCTGTCCAGGAGGCGATGGAGGGCGTGACCACGGGCGACACCTCGGTGAAGGAAGCGACCAGCTCCTACACGGACGCGCTGAAGGACGCGACGGACAACCAGGTGGTCGAGCGGTGAGCGAGGGCCTCGGGACATGACCGCCACCGCACCCCACCCGCGACTCACCAAGACCACCGAGGACACGCACCCGGCACGCGGCCCCCGCCTGCCGGTGCGGCTCCTGCCCCTGGCCCCCGCGGTCGTCCTGCTGCTCCTCTTCCTCGCCGGTCCGATCGCCTACTGCGTCTCCATCGCCTTCACGGACCTCCAGCTCACCGGCCAGGCCCAGGAGTCGTTCGTCGGCTTCGACAACTTCACCCGGGCCTTCGGGGACGAGGCGTTCCTCAACGCCGTGTGGCTGACCCTGGTGTTCACGGTCGTGTCGTCCCTGATCGGGCAGAACACCCTCGGCCTGGCCCTCGCCGCGCTGATGCAGCGCGCGTCGAAGCCGGTCCGCACCCTCACCGGCGGCATCGTCGTCACGGCGTGGGTCCTGCCGGAGGTCGTCGCCGGTTTCCTCCTCTACGCCTTCTTCCGCCGTGAGGGCACACTGAACGCCGTCCTGGACTGGCTCCACCTGCCCTCCCAGAACTGGCTGTTCACCCTCCCGATCCTGGCGGTGTCCTTCGCCAACGTCTGGCGCGGCACGGCCTTCTCGATGCTGGTCTACTCGGCCGCGCTGAACGAGATCCCCAAGGAGATCACCGAGGCGGCCGAGGTCGACGGAGCCGGCGGCCGGCAGCGCATGTGGCACATCACCCTGCCCATGATCCGCCGCTCCATCGGCACGAACCTCATGCTCAACACCCTGCAGACGCTGTCGGTCTTCGGCCTGATCTGGGTGATGACGAGAGGCGGCCCCGGCGGCAGGAGCCAGACGCTCCCGCTCTTCATGTACGAACAGGCCTTCCAGAACAGCCTGATCGGCTACGGCACGGCCGTCGCCCTGCTGCTTCTCCTGGTCGGCTCGCTCTTCTCCCTCATCTACCTGCGCCTGTTGCGGACGGAGGTCTGACGCGCATGGCCCTCACGCCGGGATCCCGCCGCACGACCCGCCGTCTGGCCGCGGACGCGGGCCTCCTGGTGGTCGCGGCCGCGTTCGTGCTCCCCCTGGCCTGGGTGGTCCTCTCGGCCCTGGACCCCCACGCGAACCTGAGGGTGAAAACCCCCGACGGCCTCACTCTCGACAACTTCGACGCGATCCTCACCCCCGAGATCACCTTCACCCCCCTCCTCAACAGTCTGATCCTGTGCGGCGGTGCGACCCTGCTGACGGTGGTCTGCGCGGCCCTGGCCGCCTACCCGCTCTCCCGCTTCCGCTCCCGCTTCAACCGCCCGTTCCTGCTGACGATCCTCTTCGCCACGAGCCTGCCCATCACCGCGATCATGGTTCCGGTCTACGCGCTCTTCGTCCAAGTGGACCTGATCGACACCGTGCAGGGCACGATCTTCTTCTTCACCGCGTCCCAACTCCCTTTCGCCATCTGGCTGATGAAGAACTTCATGGACGGCGTACCGAAGGAACTGGAGGAGGCCGCCTGGACCGACGGGGCGTCGTCGCTCCAGTCCCTGCTCCGCATCGTGCTGCCTCTGATGGGCCCGGGCGTGGCGGTGGTGACGGTCTTCTCCTTCGTCATGATGTGGGGCAACTTCTTCGTCCCCTTCATGCTCCTGCTCACCCCCGACCAGATGCCCGCGTCGGTCAGCATCAACGACTTCTTCGGCAACCGCGGCATGGTGGCGTACGGCCAGCTGGCGGCGTTCTCCATCGTCTACTCGACGCCGGTGATCCTCCTGTACGTCCTGATCGCACGGCGCCTGGGAGGGGGCTTCGCACTGGGTGGGGCGGTCAAGGGCTGAAGCGGGTGGGGAAGTTGTCGGGCACGGCCGCTGTCACGCACCGGACCCGGCCGCTCCACGTCGAACGACCTCGGCGTGCCGCGCAGCAGCAGCGCTCGGCAGGGCGCAGCTCGCCGACCTGCGCCCGACGGGCACCGGGAGCCGTGCGCCGGCAGGGCGATCCACGGTGCGGCGCCCGCCCGGGCCCTGCCCTGGGTCAGCCGGCCGCCCCCTCCGGCAGCACGCCCGCCCGGAACGGCTCGACCCCCTCCAGCCTCCGCACCCGCGTCGGCTCGATGAGCAGCATCACCCGGCGCTCACCCGGCAGCAGCCACGGGTACCGGTCCTCGCCGAGGTACTTGCGCGCCAGCCGGTCCATGGCCCGCTCCGCGGCCTCCCCCTCCACGAACCGCACGACCTTCCCGCGGATCTCCGCCCGGTCGTACGGGTTCCCGGGGTCGTGGTGCGACAGCGAAACGTACGGATTGCGCCGCAGGTTCTCCTCCTTCACCCGCCCCACCGAGGTGTTGACCATGACGTACTCCCCTTCGATGTCCGCCCACATGGGCGACACCTGAGGTGCCCCGTCCGCCCCCACCGTCGCGAGATGCCAGAAGTTCGGCGCGAGAAGACGCTCGCGAATATGCCCGTTGAGCTTGCCGTTCACGTGAGTCACTACCTTTCCGGGCCCGCGATCACGGGACCCGGCGCCATCCTCGCCCCGCCTCCGCCCCGGCCGACAGACGATCTTCAGCCCCGGTCGAACCCGCGGGTAGCCGTAGCTTCCTACAATCCGTGATCCTGGCCGAACAGACCGTAGTCAGTCCACCCCCGCCGCCCTAGCTTGTGGGCCGTGCGCCGACCTTCAGCCCGACCGAGCCAGTCCCCGCCCTCTCCCCCGCCGCAGTCCGCCCCCGCGGTCCCGCCCTTCAACGCCCCCGCCGCCCGCCGGCTGCGCGCGGCCCTCGGCATGGCCCCCGAGCACGTCGCCTACGGCATGCGCGTCTCGTACGGGCATCCCCACATCACCCCGGACCACGTGATGGCCTGGGAACGCGGGGCGGCCGCCCCGACCAACTCCGAACTCACCGCTCTCGCGGGCGTGCTGTGGTGCTCGCCCGCCGAACTCATCGGCAGACCGCGCACCCTGCGCGAACACCGCATCGCCCGCTGCCTCGCCCCGGAGGACGTGGCCCGGGCCGTGGGGCACGACGTGCACGCGTATCTGCGCATGGAGGAGACCGACACCTGGCGCGGCACGGACCGGCAGTCCGCCGCCCTGGCCGATCTGCTCGGGCTCGCACTGCCGGACTTCGTCACCGTCACCGGCCGGGACGGCAAACTGGGCGACCTGCTGCGCAGCGCCGCCACCACCCGCTGGCAGGCCTATGTCCGCCCGGTGGCCAAACTGGTGCCCCTGGACCGGCGGTTCCTGGAATCTGCCCTTCAGGGCCTGCACGAGGACTACCAGGGGCACATGGCCGCCACCCTGAGCTGGGGCGGCGGCAGCGGTGACGCGGGGGGCGCCGGCCAGGACTTCCTGGACCGGATCGTGGAGCACTTCTGGACGAAGCTCCAGGACGACACCGACCTGGAGGCCGGCTAGAAGACCGACTCGGCCTCGTCCATCCGGTCCTTCGGCACCGTCTTCAGCTCGGTCACGGCCTCCGCGAGCGGGACCATCACGATGTCCGTCCCGCGCAGGGCGGTCATCCGGCCGAACCGGCCCTGGTGCGCCGCCTCCACCGCGTGCCAGCCGAACCGGGTGGCGAGGACGCGGTCGTAGGCGGTCGGCACTCCACCGCGCTGGACGTGGCCGAGGATGACCGGCTTGGCCTCCTTGCCGAGGCGCCGCTCCAGCTCGTGGGCGAGGGCGGTGCCGATGCCCTGGAAGCGCTCGTGGCCGAACTTGTCTATGGCGCCCTTGTTGTAGTCCATGGAGCCCTCGGCGGGATGGGCGCCCTCGGCGACGCAGACCACCGCGAACTTCTTGCCGCGGGCGAACCGCTCCTCGACCATCTTCACGAGATCGGCCGGGTCGAACGGCCGCTCCGGCAGGCAGATCCCGTGTGCACCGGCCGCCATGCCGGACTCCAGGGCGATCCAGCCGGCGTGCCGGCCCATGACCTCCACCACCATCACCCGCTGGTGGGATTCGGCGGTGGTCTTGAGCCGGTCCATCGCCTCGGTGGCGACACCCACCGCGGTGTCGAAGCCGAAGGTGCGGTCCGTGGAGGAGATGTCGTTGTCGATCGTCTTCGGGACGCCCACGACGGGCAGACCCGCGTCGCTCAGCATGCGCGCGGCCGTCAGCGTGCCCTCGCCGCCGATCGGGATCAGCGCGTCGATGCCGAACTCGTGGATCATGTCGGAGGCGTTCTCGCAGGCCTCCCGGAGCCGGTCGCGCTCCAGCCGGGACGACCCGAGGATGGTGCCGCCGCGGGCCAGGATGCCACTGACGGACTCCAGGTCGAGACTGCGGAAGCGGCCGTCGAGCAGGCCCGCGTAGCCGTCCTCGAAGCCGATGACCTCGTCGCCGTAGTTGTCGACCGCCCGGTGCACGACCGACCGGATCACGGCGTTCAGGCCGGGACAGTCGCCGCCTGCGGTGAGAACTCCGATACGCATCGTGCTGTGTCTCCTGCTCGCTGTTGACACCGGTGAGCCACTGCCGATTGTTTCACGCCCCACAGCCCGGTGCGGCACCCCGGCCTGACGGGCGCCTTATCTAGCGGCAGAGGTATTGTCAAGAGGGTTCTGCTCACCTAGGTGGGCGATTTTTGTGCCCCAGGCTGGAAAGCCGTGGGTGTGAGGCCTGCCCCCCCATCCGAGACGAAACGGAGAGCGCGCGTGACCCGCAGCGTGTACGTGACCGGCATCGACCGCGGCGACGGACGCCAGGTCGTCGAACTGGGGGTCATGGAACTCCTCACCCGGCAGGTCGACCGGGTCGGTGTGTTCCGTCCCCTGGTCCACGACGGGCCCGACCGCCTCTTCGAGCTGCTGCGCGCCCGCTACCGGCTCACCCAGGACCCGGCGACCGTCTACGGCATGGACTACCACGAGGCGTCCGCCCTCCAGGCCGAGGCCGGCACGGACGAGCTGGTGTCCACGCTCGTCGACCGCTTCCACCTGGTCGCCCGGGACTACGACGTCGTCCTGGTCCTCGGCACCGACTACGCCGACACCCAGCTCCCGGACGAGCTGTCACTCAACGCCCGGCTGGCGAACGAGTTCGGCGCGTCGGTGATCCCGGTCGTCGGCGGACGCAAGCAGACCGTCGAGTCCGTACTCGCGGAGACCCGCAACGCCTACCGCGCCTACGCCACCCTGGGCTGCGACGTCCTGGCCATGGTCGCCAACCGGGTGGCCCGCGAGGACCGCGAGGAGATCGCCGGCCAGCTCGACTCCCGGCTGCCCGTGCCCTGTTACGTCCTGCCCGACGAGCCCGCGCTGTCCGCGCCGACCGTGTCGCAGATCGGCCACGCCCTCGGCGCCAAGGTGGTGCTCGGCGACGACTCGGGGCTCGCCCGGGACGTGCTCGGCTTCGTCTTCGGCGGCGCGATGCTGCCGAACTTCCTGGGCGCGCTGACCCCGGGCTGCCTCGTCGTCACCCCGGGCGACCGCGCCGACCTGGTCGTCGGCGCGCTCGCCGCGCACAGCGCCGGCACCCCGCCGATAGCGGGCGTGCTGCTCACCCTGGACGAGGTGCCCGGAGACGACATCCTCACCCTCGCCGACCGCCTCGCCCCCGGCACCCCGGTGCTGTCGGTGGCCGGCACCAGCTTCCCCACCGCCGAGCAGCTGTTCTCCCTGGAGGGCAAGCTGAACGCGGCCACCCCGCGCAAGGCGGAGCGGGCACTCGGCCTGTTCGAGCGGTACGCCGACACCGGCGACCTCGCCCGCCGCGTCTCCGCGCCGAGCAGCGACCGCGTGACGCCGATGATGTTCGAGCACAAACTGCTGGAGCAGGCCCGCTCCGACCTGCGCCGGGTCGTCCTGCCCGAGGGCACCGAGGAGCGTGTGCTGCACGCCGCCGAGGTGCTGCTGCGCCGGGGTGTGTGCGAGCTGACCCTGCTCGGCCCGGTCGACCAGATCCGCAAGAAGGCCGCCGATCTCGGCATCGACCTCGGCGAGTCCCAGCTGATCGACCCGGCCGCCTCCGACCTGCGCGACGCCTTCGCCGAGAAGTACGCGGCCCTGCGCGCGCACCGGGGCGTCACCGTGGAGCTGGCCTACGACGTGGTCTCCGACGTGAACTACTTCGGCACGCTGATGGTCCAGGAGGGCCTCGCCGACGGCATGGTGTCGGGCTCGGTGCACTCCACGGCCGCGACGATCAGGCCGGCCTTCGAGATCATCAAGACCAGGCCGGACGCCGACATCGTCTCGTCGGTGTTCTTCATGTGCCTGGCCGACAAGGTCCTCGTCTACGGCGACTGCGCGGTCAACCCGGACCCGAACGCCCAGCAGCTCGCGGACATCGCCATCCAGTCGGCGACCACGGCCGAGCAGTTCGGCGTGGAGCCCCGCATCGCCATGCTGTCGTACTCCACGGGCACCTCCGGCTCCGGCGCCGACGTGGACAAGGTGCGCGAGGCCACCGAGCTCGTGCGCGCGCGCCGGCCCGACCTGAAGATCGAGGGCCCGATCCAGTACGACGCCGCCGTGGAGCCGTCGGTCGCGGCGACCAAGCTGCCCGGCTCGGAGGTCGCCGGGCAGGCGAGCGTGCTGATCTTCCCCGATCTGAACACCGGCAACAACACGTACAAGGCCGTGCAGCGCTCGGCCGGCGCGATCGCGGTCGGCCCGGTGCTCCAGGGTCTGCGCAAGCCGGTCAACGACCTGTCCCGGGGCGCCCTCGTCCAGGACATCGTCAACACCGTCGCCATCACGGCGATCCAGGCCCAGACCCCCGCCCCGTCCCCGAGCGAGAAGGCGACCGCCCAGTGAGTCCCACCCGTGTCCTCGTCCTCAACTCCGGTTCCTCGTCGGTCAAGTACCAGTTGCTCGACATGCGCGACAGCAGCCGGCTGGCGGTGGGCCTGGTCGAGCGCATCGGCGAGCAGACCTCCCGGCTGAAGCACACCCCGGCCGGCGGCGAGAGCCGGGAGCGCGGCGGCGCGATCGCCGACCACGACGCCGCCCTCAAGGCCGTCGCCGAGGAGCTCGCCAAGGACGGCCTCGGTCTCGACTCGCCCGAACTGGCCGCGATCGGGCACCGCGTGGTGCACGGCGGCAAGACCTTCACCGAGCCGACCGTCATCGACGAGGCGGTGCTCGCCGAGATCGAGCGGCTCATCCCGGTGGCCCCGCTGCACAACCCGGCCAACCTCACCGGGATCCGCACGGCCCAGGTGCTGCGGCCCGACCTGCCGCAGGTCGCCGTCTTCGACACCGCGTTCCACACGACCATGCCGGAGTCGGCCGCCCGCTACGCGATCGACGTGAAGACCGCCGACGAGCACCGCGTGCGGCGCTACGGCTTCCACGGCACCTCGCACGCCTACGTCTCCCGGGCCACGGCGGAGCTCCTGGGCAAGGACCCCGCCGAGACGAACGTGATCGTGCTGCACCTGGGCAACGGGGCGTCTGCCTCGGCCGTGCGGGGCGGTCGCTGTGTGGACACCTCCATGGGGCTGACGCCTTTGGAGGGGCTCGTGATGGGTACGCGCTCGGGAGACATGGACCCGGCCGTCATCTTCCATTTGATGCGTGTTGGTGGAATGTCCGCCGACGAGATCGACACTCTTCTCAACAAGAAGAGCGGTCTGATCGGTCTGTGCGGTGACAACGACATGAGGGAGATCCGCCGCCGCGTCGACGAGGGCGACGAGCAGGCGGAGCTGGCGTTCGACATCTACATTCACCGGCTGAAGAAGTACATCGGCGCCTATTACGCCGTACTCGGGCGGGTGGACGCGGTCGCCTTCACCGCCGGTGTCGGCGAGAACGCGGCTCCCGTGCGGGCGGCCGCCCTGGCGGGCCTTGAGGAGCTGGGCCTGGCGGTGGACGGCGAGCGCAACGCCGTGCGCGGCGACGAGGCACGGCTGATCTCGCCCGAGGGTGCCCGGGTCGCCGTGGCGGTGGTCCCTACTGACGAGGAATTGGAGATCGCGACACAGACCTACGCGCTGGTAATTGGTTCGGGGAATCACACCTGAGCGGCATCCCGCCCTTTTGTATTTTCCGCCAGACGGAATATTCCGCTGGGAAACAAACCGATAGGATCGCGCCCATGCGCCGTTCGAAAATCGTCTGTACTCTCGGCCCCGCGGTCGACTCCCACGATCAGCTTGTCGCGTTGATCGAAGCCGGCATGAACGTGGCCCGCTTCAACTTCAGCCACGGCAGCCACGCCGAGCACCAGGGCCGGTACGACCGGCTCCGTGCCGCCGCCAAGGAGACCGGCCGGGCCATCGGTGTCCTCGCCGACCTCCAGGGCCCGAAGATCCGTCTGGAGACCTTCGCCGAGGGTCCCGTGGAGCTGGTGCGCGGTGACGAGTTCACCATCACCACCGAGGACGTCCCGGGCGACAAGACGATCTGCGGGACGACCTACAAGGGCCTGCCCGGCGATGTCACCAAGGGCGACCAGGTGCTCATCAACGACGGCAACGTCGAACTGAAGGTCACCGAGGTCGAGGGCCACCGGGTGAAGACGATCGTCATCGAGGGCGGCGTCATCTCCGACCACAAGGGCATCAACCTGCCCGGCGCGGCCGTCAACGTGCCCGCTCTGTCCGAGAAGGACGTCGAGGACCTCCGCTTCGCCCTCCGCATGGGCTGCGACCTGGTCGCGCTGTCCTTCGTCCGCGATGCCAAGGACGTCCAGGACGTGCACCGCGTCATGGACGAGGAGGGCCGCCGCGTCCCGGTCATCGCCAAGGTGGAGAAGCCGCAGGCGGTGCAGAACATGGAGGACGTCGTGATGGCGTTCGACGGTGTGATGGTCGCCCGCGGTGACCTGGCCGTCGAGTACCCGCTCGAGAAGGTCCCCATGGTGCAGAAGCGCCTGATCGAGCTGTGCCGGCGCAACGCCAAGCCGGTGATCGTGGCGACCCAGATGATGGAGTCGATGATCACCAACTCCCGTCCGACCCGCGCCGAGGCCTCCGACGTGGCCAACGCGATCCTGGACGGTGCCGACGCGGTCATGCTGTCCGCCGAGTCGAGCGTGGGCGCGTACCCGATCGAGACCGTGAAGACGATGTCGAAGATCGTCACCGCGGCCGAGCAGGAGCTGATGTCCAAGGGCCTCCAGCCGCTCGTCCCGGGCAAGAAGCCGCGCACGCAGGGCGGTTCGGTGGCCCGTGCGGCCTGCGAGATCGCCGACTTCCTCGGCGGCCGGGGCCTGGTGGCCTTCACCCAGTCCGGTGACACGGCCCGCCGCCTGTCGCGCTACCGCGCGCAGCAGCCGATCATCGCCTTCACCACCGACGAGGGCACCCGCAACCAGATGGCGCTGAGCTGGGGCGTGGAGCCGTACGTGGTGCCGTTCGTGAACAGCACCGACGAGATGGTCGACCTGGTGGAGCAGGAGCTGGTGAAGCTGAACCGCTTCAACGAGGGCGACATCGTGGTCATCACCGCCGGTTCGCCCCCCGGCGTGCCCGGCACCACCAACATGGTGCGGGTCCACCACCTGGGCGAGGCCAAGGGCTGATCCGGAAAGGGCCCTGAGGGCCCGTGTACGCGCCGAGGGCGCCCCCTGGGATTCCAGGGGGCGCCCTCGGTGTGTGCGGCTCCCGAACGGGCTCTGAGGGGCGCTCAGTCGGTGATGAAGTTGTGCAGCCCCGGCACATGCAGGGTCCCGCCGAACTGGCCGGCCTGCTGGACCTTCACGTTGGTGAAGTAGATCAGCGGGATGTTGAGCGGCGGCGGGTGCTCCGGGTCGAACGTGATCGGGATCAGTCCGAGCAGGTTGCCGGAGATGCTCTCCGTGTACATCACCGTGTCGCCACCGGTGATCGTGGACGTCGAGCCCTTGGCCGCCTGCACGTGGTAGGTCTTGCCGGACTGCTTGTCCTGGACCGTCTGGTGCAGGTCGCCGATGTCGGTGCCGCCGGAGATGACGTACTTCAGCACCTTCTTGACCGAGCCGTTGGCGGTGCGCACCTCGACGACGCCCTTGTAGTCGGCGCCCTTCAGCGTCAGCGAGCTGGCGTTGAGGAACCACGGGTCGTCGGGCAGCGGCACCTTGTTGTCGACGCCGCCTTCGGCGTCGGTCGCGGCCGGGCAGTCGTCGGGGTCCGTGGTGGCGCTCGGGGAGGGGCTGGGCGAGGCGGTGGCCTCCTTCGCCTTCTCCGCCGCGTCCTCGGCCGCCTTCTCGACGGCCTTGGTGGTGTCCTCCACCGTCTTGCCGGTGTCCTTCACCGTCTCGGACGCCTTGCCGGTGGTGTCCTTGACGGTGTCCTCGACCGTGCCGGTGGCCTTCTCGGCCGGGTCCTGCTCGGCGCCGGGGGCGTCCTCGGCCGGCTTCTCAGTGCTCTCCGAGGCCGAGGCGGACGGGGTCGGGCCGGGGCTCGCCCCGTCCTTGTCCCCGCCGTCGAAGATGCCGCCGATCGCGTCGCCGATGTCCTCCAGCACGTTGCCACCGCTCTCGGACGGCGACGGGGACGCAGTGGCGGCCGCGTCGTCGCCGCCCGTGGCGGGCGCGCTCGTGGACGGGGTCGGCTTCGGCTCGGCCTCGTCGTCGGAACCTGAATCCGACGAAGGGGAACCGCCGTTGTCCGCATCCGTGCCACCCGAGGGGGACGGCTTCGGGGCGGTGTCGCCCTGGTCGTCCTTCTCGTCCGTCGCGCCGTCGCTCGCCGAGGGGGACGGCGTGGGCGAGGCGGAGGCGTCGCCCTCGGCGTCCTTGCCGGAGTCCTTGCCGGAGTCCTCCAGGGCCGCCACACAGTCCTTGTACTCGTCGGCCGTCAGGCTCTTCGACGTCGGCGCCGCCGGGGTGTCGCTGTCGGCGATGGCGAGCGTCGACGTGAAGCCCATACCCATGAGCACCGCCGTCGGCATCGCCGCCATGGCTATCGCCTTGCCGGTCGGCCTGTTGAACCTGGTGAACAGCGGCTTCTTGGGTGCCGCGTGGCGCGGCCCGGTTCTCACACGGAACGCCTCCACATCAGCCCCGTGGGTCACCTCGTCAGCCGGCACTGTGCCTCCCGTTCGCCCCGTTGGCCGGGTTCGTTCCTGACAGATCGTTCGGCTCGTCCACCCCGTCCACGGGCTTCAGCACCGTGGTGTCGTGGTCGGTGGCCTCGGGAGTCCCGCCCGTGCCGGTGCTGGCCATGGCGGCGGGCTGTCCCGCGGGACGTGCGCCCGGCGCCCAGGCCACGGCCATCGCCCCGCCCACGAGGGCGAGGAGGAAGCCGACGAGGAAGCCGCCGATGTTCGACACGGGGATGGACACCAGCGCCAGCAGGATCGCCGCGACTCCCGCGAAGACGCGGACGTGCTTCTGGAACCAGAGGCTGACGCCCAGTACGACGAGCAGCACGCCGATGATCAGGGACCCGGCACCCGCGGTGGTTGCCATCGCCAGCGTCAGGTGACCGATCTGGAGGTTCGCGTACGGGAAGTAGGCGATGGGCAGTCCACTGAGGAGGACGAACAGCCCGGCCCAGAACGGCCGCTCACCCCGCCAGGCGCGGAACTGCTGCCTCCGGAGGGTGAACTGGCCGGTGGCGGCAGGAGTCTCGGCGCTCATGGAAAAACAGCTCCCTGGTACAGCGTTGCTGTGGTGGTGATGTGGGCCCCGCGTGAAGGCGCGGCCGGAAGGTGGACGGGCGGGGGCGCCACCGGCTCCCCCGCCCGTCATCGAGTGCTTAGTAGCACTCCTTGACACCCGTCGACAGCGACATCTTCAG
Organism: Streptomyces sp. NPDC093598; assembly: GCF_044764825.1. Lineage (NCBI taxonomy): Bacteria > Bacillati > Actinomycetota > Actinomycetes > Kitasatosporales > Streptomycetaceae > Streptomyces > Streptomyces sp. NPDC093598. The sequence goes on from NZ_JBIWIV010000008.1 coordinate 33,114, forward strand.
GCCGCTGAGCTTGAAGGTTCCGGCGGTGGTCGCCCACGCCGTCTGCTTCACGTCGGTCAGGGTCGCCCTGTCCGCCTGCTGGGCGAAGCCGTACGGGTTCGCCGTCTCGCCCTTCCTCATGGCCGGACCCTTGGTGGCGTCCTTGGCGGCCACACCGATGTCGATGTTCTCGAACGTCGCGTCGGCGCTGAGGTCGGCGACGTCGATGTAGAGGTTCTGCGCCTCTACCGGCTTCGCCCCCTGTCCCGCACGCAGGATCAGGCTGACGTTCCCGAGCACCGGAATGTTCGGGGTGACGACCGACTGGCACAGGTTCTTGATCGTCGCCGTCTTGAACGACGAGACCGCGACCGGGTGCACCGACTTCTTGCCGTCGAGCGTGTATCCCTCGTCGAGGGCGCCGTACTGCGAGAAGCCCTCACCGACGAGCTGGTCGGTCGTGACCTTGAACGACTGCCCGGAGACACTGAACGACGCGGCGAGAGCGCCCTGCGCGAGGGCGACACCTATCGCAGCCGTGGCGGCGACGCTGGGCACCATGACCACAGCGAACCGCTTCCATCTGGTCCCGCCACGCACCTGGGACTCCATATTTCCTCCTTCTCGGACGTACATCTCCTGTCCTGACCAGCCTCGATGCGAGGCTCAGCCGGGCAGGGATGGGAGAAGTGCTACGTCCTCGGGAAGGAGAGCGCCTGCACTCGGCGGCGCAACTGCGCCCGAATCACCGGCGATCACCCCCGAGCGACAACCACTGGTCGCGCCTGACACGCATCACGCACAACCCTGCTGGACAGGCTTCACCGGAAGGGCGAAGACCCCCCTGTCCAAGAGCCGGCGCCACTGCCGCCGGCTCTGCTCGGTGGGGACCCAGGACGTCCCGCGACCCAACCGGCTGCCGGGGTACGGGATTGGACCGAGCGTGGCCGATCGTGGTGCATTCTCGCCGCCCGCACAAGGGGGTTCGTTACTCGCTAGTAACGGCCGGATAACCGAACAACGACCCATCGGTCTCGGTCGGCGACACAGGGTGGTGCCGAACGGCGGCACAAAGCTGTTGATCGATGGACAGAATCCGACAGATCAACGCCCAGGACTTACTCGTAGTAACAGCGGCCGCGATTACCAAGATTTGGTAAAGCGCGGCCGCAGTGAGCCTCTCACGGCAAACTTTTCACGCGGGCACCACATGCCCGCGTGTTTAACGACTGGTCAGAACAGGGCGCGCGCCAGGGCCCTGCGCGCCGCGATCACGCGGGGATCGTCGGGCCCGACGACCTCGAACAGCTCCAGCAGCCGCATCCGTACGGTGTCCCGGTCGTCACCCACCGTGCGCTGCACGGTCTCGATCAGCCGGCCGAACGCGTCCTCCACATGGCCGCCCACCAGATCCAGGTCGGCGGCGGCGATCTGCGCCTGCACATCGGCCGGCTTGTCGGCCGCGTCCCGGCGCACCTGCTGCGGGTCGACGCCCTGCACCCGCTGGAGCAACTCGGCCTGGGCGAGACCCAGTTTGGCCTCCTCGTTGCCCGGGTCCTCGTTCAGTACGTTCTTGTACGCCTGGACGGCACCGGCCAGGTCACCCGAGTCCAGCGCCTGCACGGCGGCCTCGAGGAGCCCGTCGTGCGGACCGGCCGGACGCTCGGGAGCCGCCGCGGCGCCGCCCGGCTCGGCCTCGGGGTCGACGGTGAGACCGGTCAGACCGAAGCGCTGCTCGCCGACCTGCACCAGCTGGTCCAGCGTCTGCCGGATCTGCGCCTCGCCCGCCGCTCCCTGGAAAAGCGGCAGCGCCTGCCCCGCGACGACCGCGAACACCGCGGGGATTCCCTGGATGCCGAACTGCTGCATCAGCATCTGGTTGGCGTCGACGTCGACCTTGGCGAGCAGGAAGCGGCCGTTGTACTCGACGGCCAGCCGCTCCAGCACCGGGCTGAGCTGCTTGCAGGGCTCACACCACTCGGCCCAGAAGTCGATGACGACGGGCACCTCGGCGGAACGCTGCAGGACGCCCCTCTCGAACCCCGCCTCATCGACGTCGATGACGAGATCGGCCGGGGAGATCGCCCCCGCCCCGCCCTCCCGGGCTGCTTGCGCGCGCGCCTGCTCCGCCTTCGCCTTGGCCTCCTGGGCCGCCTTCACCGCGGCGAGGTCGACGACTCCGCTCATGGACATGTTCCGTGGCTGCATGCGTCTATCCTCCCCCGTACTGCGCGCGCGTGTGAAAAACGGTGTGAAAGCCAGGCCGGTCCGGTGCCTTTCGGCGCCGGGTCCCCACCCCACGCCGGTGTGCCGAAGCCCGTGTACGTCCCTCACGAGCTTTCGCTACGAGTCGTAGCGTAATGCCACGCCGCACGCCGGGGACACCACCCCCCGGTGATCTCCCTCACGGCCCCCCACGGGAACCGCCGGTTTATGGTCAGAAGATGCAGAGCCGCAGCCCAGCCAGCCGCACCGGGCGTCCGCGCAGCACCACGGCGGACGCCGCGATCCTGGCCGCGACCCGCGAGGCTCTCGTGGAACTGGGCTGGTCCAAGCTCACCCTGGGAGACGTCGCGACGCGCGCCGGGGTTGCGAAAACCACGCTCTACCGCCGCTGGGCGGGCAAGAACGAACTGGTCGTCGACGCGGTCGCGGAACTCTTCGACGCGCTGGAGCTGCCCGACCGCGGCTCCCTGGCCGCCGACATCGAGGGCGTGGTCCTCCAGTTCGCCGCGATCCTGGCCCTTCCGGAGGCGAGGAGCGGCCTGATGGCGGTGGTGGCGGAAGCCACCCGCGACGAGGCACTGCGGGAACGCATCCGGGCCTCGGTCGTCGACCGTCAGAAGCGCCTGGTCCTGGAGGGCCGCGCGCGGGCGCAGGCCCGGGGCGAACTCCCCCCCGAACCGGACACCGCCTCGGCGGCCCGCACGGTGGACCTGATCTTCGACATGGTGGCGGGGGCGGTGGTGCACCGCACCCTGGTGAGCGCGGAACCGGCGGACGAGGAATGGGTCCGCAGCTTCACCAGGGTCCTGCTGCACGGGCTGAACAGCTAGCTCAGAACCCGGCGGGTTCGGTGTACACCCCCCACTCGTCCCGCAGCACCCCGCAGATCTCCCCGAGCGTGGCCTCCGCCCGCACCGCGTCCAGCATCGGCTCGATCATGTTGGCGCCGCCGCGGGCTGCGGCCAGCATGGCGTCCAGTGCGCTACGCACCGCGGCGTCGTCACGGGCCGTCCTGCGCCCGCCCAGCGCCCGGACCTGCTCGCGCTCCACCTCGTGGCTGACCCGCAGGATCTCCAGGTCCCCGGTGACCGACCCGTCGTGACAGTTCACGCCGACGACCCGCTTGTCGCCCTTCTCCAGCGCCCGCTGGTACTGGAACGCCGACTCGGCGATCTCCCCGGTGAACCAGCCGTCCTCGATCCCGCGCAGGATGCCGGAGGTGATCGGGCCGATGGGGTGCTTCCCGTCGGGGTGGGCCCGCAGTCCGCGCTCCTTGATCTGCTCGAAGATCTTCTCCGCGTCCGCCTCGATGCGGTCGGTCAGCTGCTCGACGTACCAGGAACCGCCCAGCGGGTCGGCCACGTTGGCGACGCCGGTCTCCTCCATCAGCACCTGCTGCGTGCGCAGCGCGATCTCCGCCGCCTGCTCGCTCGGCAGGGCGAGGGTCTCGTCGAGCGCGTTGGTGTGCAGCGAGTTCGTCCCGCCGAGCACGGCCGCCAGGGCCTCCACGGCCGTCCGTACGACGTTGTTGTACGGCTGCTGCGCGGTGAGGGAGACCCCCGCGGTCTGCGTGTGGAAGCGCAGCCACTGCGCCTTCTCGGACTTCGCGCCGTAGACGTCACGCATCCAGCGGGCCCAGATCCGCCGCGCGGCGCGGAACTTGGCGATCTCCTCGAAGAAGTCGACGTGGGCGTCGAAGAAGAAGGACAGACCGGGGGCGAAGACGTCCACGTCCAGCCCGCGCGACAGGCCCAGCTCCACGTACCCGAAGCCGTCCGCCAGCGTGTACGCCAGCTCCTGCGCGGCCGTCGACCCGGCCTCGCGGATGTGGTAGCCGGAGACGGACAGCGGCTTGTAGGCGGGGATGCCGGCCGCGCAGTACTCCATCAGGTCGCCGATGAGCCGCAGATGCGGCTCGGGCTGGAAGAGCCACTCCTTCTGGGCGATGTACTCCTTGAAGATGTCCGTCTGGAGCGTGCCGTTCAGGACGGACGGGTCGACGCCCTGCCGCTCGGCGGCGACCAGGTACATGCAGAAGACGGGGACGGCCGGGCCGCTGATGGTCATCGACGTCGTGACGTCGCCCAGCGGGATGTCCTTGAACAGGACCTCCATGTCGGCCGCCGAGTCGATGGCGACCCCGCAGTGGCCGACCTCGCCCAGCGAGCGCGGGTCGTCGGAGTCACGGCCCATGAGGGTCGGCATGTCGAAGGCGACCGAGAGCCCGCCTCCGCCGTTGCGGAGGATCATCTTGTAGCGCTCGTTGGTCTGCTCGGCGTTGCCGAACCCGGCGAACTGCCGGATGGTCCACGTCCGCCCCCGGTAGCCGGTCGCGTACAGGCCACGGGTGAAGGGGTACTCACCCGGCCAGCCGATCCGCTCGAACCCGTCGTAGTTGTCACCGGGCCGCGGCCCGTAGACCGGCTCCACGGGGTCGCCGGAGAGCGTGGTGAAGTCGGCCTCGCGCTTGCGCGCGGCGTCGTACCGGGCCTGCCAGCGGCGGCGGCCCTCCTCGATGGCGTCAGCGTCCATACCTTCGAATTTACTTGGACGTCCTAGTAAATGTCGATGGCTGACGGGAGTGACCTGGCGAACGGGTGAGAACGACCGCCGCACGCGCGCGTGCGGCGGTGGCGCCTGCGTGCGGTTACGCCTTGGCGGGCGCGGGCGCGTCCTCGGCGATCCGGGCCTCCAGCTCGTGGCTGATCCTGCGCTCCACGAAGAACGCGGCCGTCGGGATGGTTCCGGCGAGCAGCACCCACAGCTGCTTGCCCACCGGCCACTTCGCCTTGGAGCCCAGGTCGAAGGCGAAGATCAGGTACACGACGTACAGCCAGCCGTGCGCGATGCTGACGACGCGCGTGAAGTCGGCCGCGCCGTTCAGGTCGAGCACATACTTGCCGATCATGCCGAAGGTCAGCAGAACCAGCAGCACGCCGGTGACGTAGGCCATCACGCGGTAGCGAGTCAGCACGCTCTTTTTCATGCGGTCGAGCGTAACGACCCGTTCCGGGAGATCTTGCCCCGGGTCACTCCTCTTCGAAGTCGCCCGCCGCCACGCGCAGCGGCCGCAGCATCGCGAAGATCTCCGCGCACTCCTCGGCGTCGTACACCCCGAGCCCGAAGTCCATGGCCATCAGGTCGCGGGTGGCCGACTCGACCACCTCGCGGCCCTTGTCGGTGATGCTGGCGAGGGTGCCGCGGCCGTCGTTCGGGTTGGGCCGCTTGGCGACCAGACCCGACTTCACCAGCCGGTCCACGGTGTTCGTCACCGAGGTGGGGTGCACCATGAGCCGCTCGCCGATCTTGGACATCGGCAGCTCGCCGGACTTGGAGAAGGTGAGCAGCACCAGCGCCTCGTAGCGCGCGAACGTCAGCCCGTACGGCCTGACCACCGCGTCGACCTCGGCGAGGAGGATCTGCTGGGCGCGCATGATCGAGGTGATCGCGGCCATGGACGGCACGTTTCCCCAGCGCTGCTTCCAGCGTTCGTCGGCGCGCGCGATCGGATCGAAGGAGAGACTGAGCGGCTTCGGCACGAACCCGACCTTACCGGCCGGTCACATGGTGGTCAGCCCCGTCTCGCCCTTCGGGCGGGCCGTCGCGGGGCCACCGCATCCCCGCCGTTCTCGGCACCTACTCGGCGAGGTGCCGCTCCACCGTCTCCACCTTGGACGTGAGGCCGTCCGTCACGCCGGGGCGGATGTCCGCCTTGAGAACGAGGGAGACCCGGGGCGCACGCCGCTCGACGGCGGCGACCGCGCGCCGGACGACGTCCATGACCTCGTCCCACTCTCCTTCGACGGACGTGAACATCGCATCGGTACGGTTCGGCAACCCCGACTCGCGCACCACCCGCACGGCGTCGGCGACGTACTCCCCCACGTCCTCGCCGACCCCGAGCGGCGTCACGGAAAAGGCGACGATCACGCGCCCACCACGCCTTCCTTGCGGGCGCGGGACGCGATGACCGCGTCCTCCGCCTCACGCCTCAGCATGCGCTCGGCGAAGAACCCGCCCGCGGGCAGCACCGAGAGGACGAAGTACAGCGCGGCGGTCTTCAGCGGCCACTTCGCACGGTTCCACGCGTCGGCCCAGAAGATCACGTACAGGACGAACAGCACCCCGTGCACCATGCCCATCACCGGCACGGCGTTGAAGTCCGTGGTCCGCTTCAGCACCGAGCAGACCAGCAGGAGGAGGAAGGAGATCGCCTCGGGCGCCGAGACCAGGCGGAGGCGGCGGATGGCGGTGGCGGTCTTGAGGTCCACGGGTCACCTTCGGTGGGAGAGAACGGTTTGTGAACGCACGCACAAGCGTCTCGCCCATTGTGGCAAACCACTGGGACGCCAGGCCCCTAGGGGTGCGGTCAGGGTCGTTCTCCCCCCACGGGCCCTGTCCGCGGGGCCCGGCCTGCGGATACCTTCCAGTCGTGGCGATGTTCCGACTTCAGAGCAGCAAGGTGCTCGCCGTCGACATGACCGGGGATGCCGTGAAGGCGAAGAACGGCTCGATGGTCGCGTACGACGGGGAGATGGCCTTCAAGAAGCTCAGCGGCGGCGGCGAGGGCATCCGGGGGATGGTGACCCGGCGGCTGACCGGTGAGCAGATGACGTTGATGGAGGTGAAGGGGCGCGGGACCTGCTGGTTCGCGGACCGCGCCTCCGAGATCAACCTGGTCAGCATCCAGGGCGACAAGCTCTACGTCGAGTCGAGCAACCTGCTCGCGACCGACGGCGGGCTGCGCACGGGCACGGAGTTCACCGGCCTGCGGGGCGCCTCGCAGGGCAACGGGCTGTTCACGACGACCGTCGAGGGCCACGGCCAGGCGGCGATCATGTCGGACGGCCCGGCGGTGGTGCTGCGGGTGAGCGCGCAGTACCCGCTGACCGTCGACCCGGGGGCGTACGTGGCGCACCAGGGCAACCTGCGGCAGTCCTTCCAGTCCGGGGTGACGTTCCGCACGCTGCTCGGGGAGGGCGGCGGCGAGGCCTTCCAGATGCGGTTCGAGGGGGACGGGCTGGTGTACGTGCAGCCGAGCGAGCGGAACACGATCGCGGGAGACGTGTGATGGCCTTCCGGGAGATCAACGCGAAGATGATCGAGGCCACGGTCGCGCCGGGTCAGCGGCTGTTCAGCCAGCGCGGCGCCATGCTCGCATACCGGGGCGAGGTGTCCTTCACACCCAACACGGCGGGCGGCCAGGGCGGGATCATGTCGATGATCGGCCGCCGCGTCGCCGACGAGGACACGCCCCTGATGACCGTCGAGGGCAACGGCACCGTCCTCTTCGGGCACGGCGGGCACCACATCCAGGTGATCCGGCTCACCGGCGACACGCTGTACGTCGAGGCGGACCGCCTCCTGGCCTTCGAGGGCTCGCTCCAGCAGGGCACGATGTTCCTGGGCTCCCAGGGCGGCGTCATGGGCATGGTGCGCGGCCAGGTCAGCGGCCAGGGGCTCTTCACGACCACACTGAAGGGGCACGGGGCGGTCGCGGTCATGGCGCACGGCGGTGTCATCGAGATCCCGATCACCCCCCAGCGGCCGGTCCATGTGGACCCGCAGGCCTACGTCGCCCACCACGGCGAGGTCCGCAACAAGCTGTCCACGGCCCTGGGCTGGCGGGACATGGTGGGCCGCGGCTCGGGCGAGGCGTTCCAGCTGGAGCTCAGCGGCAGCGGTGCGGTGTACGTCCAGGCGTCGGAGGAGAAGCTGTGAGCACCTACGGAACCCCGGGCGCCGGCCCCGTGGTCTTCGACCCGGCGACGCTGCCGCCCGACGACAACGTCAACGCGTACACCTTCTGCGTGGAGCTCAAGGGGAGCCAGTGGTTCCTCCAGAAGGGGAAGATGATCGCCTACTACGGCTCGATCGACTTCAACGGCGTCGGACACGGCCGGCTGGACCGTCTCGTGCGCACGTCCTTCCATTCGCCACTGCACGCGAGCGACTGGGTCGTGGCGGAGGGCTCGGGCAAGATGCTCCTCGCCGACCGGGCCTTCGACGTGAATTCATACGACCTCGAGGACGGCAACCTGACCATTCGCTCGGGCAACCTCCTCGCTTTTCAGCCAACTCTGGCACTGAAGCAATCAATCGTGCCGGGTTTTCTGACCCTCATCGGAACCGGAAAGTTCGTGGCCGCGTCCAGCGGCCCGGTGGTGTTCATGGAACCCCCGATCCGGGTCGACCCCCAGGCCCTGGTCGGCTGGGCCGATTGCCCCTCCCCGTGCCACCACTACGACCACGGGTACATGACCGGCGTCATGGGCGGTCTACGTGCACTGACGGGCCTCGGCGGAGCTTCCGGCGAGGAGCACCAGTTCGAGTTCGTCGGCGCCGGGACGGTGCTGCTCCAGTCGTCCGAGACACTGATGGCCGAGCAGTCCACGGGGGCCGTTCCGCACCAGGCCGGCGTACCCGGAGGCGGGGCGCACAGCCCCCAGGCAGGGCAGTCCGGCGTACCGCGCCTTCCCGGACAGCTGGGGGACCTCCAGCGTCGCTTCGGGCTGTGAGCGGTAGTCTGCGGAGTGTGACATCGAACGCCTGCACATGCTTGTTCGGCAGGTGTCCTCCGTCACACGAAAACCCTCACTAGTTCGCCTTTCAACCTTTTAGGTAGACTTCATTCATGGAGACCGAGACGGCCACCCGCTGGCTGACCGATGCGGAGCAGTGCGCCTGGCGCACCCACCTGGAGGTCAACAGGCTGTTGACGTACCAGCTCGAGAAGGACCTGCAGCCGTTCGGCCTGACAATGAACGACTACGAGATCCTGGTGAATCTCTCCGAGTCCGAGGGCCAGAGGATGCGGATGAGCGACCTCGCCTCCGCCACCCTCCAGTCCAAGAGCCGCCTCTCGCACCAGATCACGCGGATGGAGAACGCGCATCTGGTCCGGCGGGAGAACTGCGAGTCGGACCGCCGGGGGCTCTACGCGGTCCTGACCGACCACGGCATGGCGACGATGCAGAAGGTGGCGCCCCACCACGTGGCGTCCGTGCGCAGGCACTTCATCGACCTGCTGTCCCCCGAGGCCCTGACCGAGCTCGACAAGGCCCTCAAGCCCATCGCGGAGCACCTGCGCGGCCAGCGGGGACGCCCGTAACCGCGGCTAGGCGAGCGGCAGGCGGAGTTCGAACAGGGCTCCGCCTGCCGGCCCCCGTCCGGCGGTGAGCGTGCCGCCGTGCCGGACGGCGACGTCCCGGGCGATGGCGAGGCCCAGCCCGGCCCCGCCGTCGTCGCGGCTGCGGGCGGCGTCCAGACGGACGAACCGTTCGAAGATCCGCTCCCGGTCGTCCTCGGGCACCCCGTCGCCGTCGTCCGCCACCCCGACCACGGCCCGGTCACCCTCGCGCCGCACGCTCACCGTGACGGCCGACCGGGCATGCCGCTGGGCGTTGTCGAGCAGATTGGCGAGCACCCGTCCCAGCTGCCCGCGCGATCCGGCCACCTCCACCGGCTCCGCGTCCACGGTGACACCCGTCCGTCCCTCGGCCGCGTCCCGGGCGAGCCCGGCGAGGTCGACCTTCGCGTCATGGGGCCGCTCCCCCGCGTCCAGCCGGGCGAGCAGCAGCAGGTCGGCCGCCAGCCGCTGGAGCCTGACGGTGTCCTCCACGGCCCCGTCGAGATCCAGCAGCTCGGGGTGCGCGGCGGCCACCTCCAGCTGCGTCCGCAGCGAGGCGATCGGGCTGCGCAGCTCGTGGGAGGCGTCGGCGACGAAGCGCCGCTGCCGCTCCACGGACGTCTCCAGCGCCGCGAGCGTCTCGTTGGTGGTGCTGGCGAGCCGGGCGATCTCGTCGTGCGTGTCCGGTTGTGGGACGCGCCGCGCGAGGTCCTCGGAGTGGGTGATCGCCGCCATCTCGCGCCGGATCCCCTCCACGGGCCGCAGGGCCCGCCGGGTGACCAGCCAGGTCACACCCGCGACGACACCGAGCAGCAGTGGGAACCCGATCAGCATCACCGTCAGCGCGGTCCGCACGGCGCCGTGCTCGGCGGCCAGCGGGGAACCGGCGTAGACCTTGAGGTGCCCCCGGTCCTGGGTCTCGACCTCGACGGCGGCGAACCGGTAGTCCTCCGCCTCGCCGTCGATCGTCGCGGACCCGTTGCTGAAGACGCTCTCCCCGGAGATCTCGCCGGGTTCGAGGGCCTCGCCCGGGTCCTCGGCGTCGTCATCGTCGTCCCCGGAAGGCGTCGCCGCCGGCTGCGGCTTCACCTGGTCGGTGTCCGTCCCGCTGATCCGCTCCAGGTCCTCACTGGCCGCGACCAGCCGCCGGTGCTCGTCCAGGATCTGCACCGGCCCGTCGTCGCCGTCCAGTCCGGACAGCTTGTCGTACGGCGTGCCGGCCGCGAGCTCGGAGGCGACCGCCCGCGCGGAGCGCTCCGCCTGCGTACCGGCCTCGCCGATCAGGTTCGAGCGCAGGGACAGCAGGACGGCGGTCCCGGCCGCGACCAGCGCCACCGCGACCACGAGTGTCGCTCCCAGCGTGGCCCGCGCCCGGACGGACCCGAACAGCCGCCTCACGGTGACGTCTCCAGCCGGTACCCGGCCCCGCGCACGGTCCGGATCAGCCCCGCCCGCAGCTTCCGCCGCAGCGTACTGACGTACACCTCGACGATGTTCGGATCACCCTCGTACGCGAAGTCCCAGACGTGCTCCAGGATCTCCGACTTGGACACCACCTCGCCGGCCCGCAGCACGAGCTGCTCCAGCACGGAGAACTCCTTGGCGGTGAGGGCGATCTCGTCCTCACCCAGAAACACCCGCCGGGCCGCGGTGTCCACCTTCAGATCCCCGTGCACATGCACCGGCGAGGCCCCCGCGCCCTGCCCGCGCCGCCGCAGCAGCGCCTTGATCCGGGCCACGAGCACGACGTACGAGAACGGCTTGGTCAGATAGTCGTCCGCACCCGTGTCGAGCCCCTCGGCCTCGTCGTACTCGCCGTCCTTGGCGGTCAGCATCAGGATCGGCACGTCGTGCCCGGCGGCGCGCAGGGCGGCGCAGACCCGGTAGCCGTTGAGGCCGGGCAGCATGATGTCGAGGACGACGAGGTCGTACGTCCCCTCCGAGGCCTGGTGGAGCCCCTCCCGTCCGTCGTGGACCACGTCCACGGCGTACCCCTCGGCCGTCAGGCCCCTGGCGAGCGACAGGGCCAGCCGCTTCTCGTCCTCCACGATCAACAGGCGCATGCGTAAAGAGTGGCAAAAGCAACCTGAAGATCCCTTCAGGGGCCTTCAGGTTCCTCTCAGCCTGGATCAGCCAGAGTCGAAGACGTCGAAAACGAAACGACTCGGGAGGAATCCGCATGAAGCGCAACATCGTCATCGCCGCTGTGACCGCCGCCGCTCTGATCGGAGGCGGTACGGCCACGGCTCTCGCGACCACCGGTGACGACGGGGGCTCGGCGCGGCAGGCGGCCGACACCCAGCTGTCGAACGACGACGTCCGGGACGACCAGGACGGCGCCGACGGGCAGGACGACGGCGACGACGCCCAGGCGGCTTCATCGAAGGTCACCGCGCCCGAGGCCATCGCCTCCGCGCTGAAGCACACGTCGGGTACGGCCGTCTCCGCCGAGCTGGACGACGAGGACGACAGCGACAAGGTGGTCTGGAAGGTCGACGTCCTGTCGGGCGACGACACCTGGCACAGCGTGAGCGTCGACCCGGCCAACGGCAAGGTCCTCGGTGCGCACACGGACGACGAGGACGACACGGCGCAGGTGCGGGCGGCGCTGAAGGGCTCGTCGGTGACGGCCGAGGACGCCGCGAAGGCTGCCGCCGCCAAGGGCGTGGTGACGTCCGTCGGCCTCGACGAGGACGGCAAGAACACGTCCTGGGAGGCCGAGACGCGCAAGTCCGGCGGCGCCGAGCAGGACTGGAAGGTCGACCTCACGTCGGGCAAGGTCACGGCGGACCGCGCCGACGCGCAGGACGACGACGCGGACGACGCCGACGACCAGGACTGACCAGCAGCCGCCCCTCTTCACGGCCCCGGCGTCCACACGGACGCCGGGGCGTCGCCGCGCAGCGGGTTGGCTGGGGCCGGTGGGTCCGCAACTCGGCGGAACTGGGTGCCGCTGCGTCGGTGCCGAGGCCGGGTGGGTCCGCAGCCCGGCGTGGCGGGGTGCCGCTGCGCCCACCCGTGCCGCCCTTAGCGGCACGCATGCCCGCAGCTAAGCGGACCGGCACCCGCCGTCGTACGCAAGGGGACGTGTCGGGGGGTGTCCGCCCGCAGCGGTTGGCGCGTCAACGCCAGTCAGTCGGTGTGGAGGCCCATCGCGCCGTTCCGAGGACGGACACCCCCCGGCGCGGCCCCGACCCACCACCCGGCGGAAGGCGAAGACGCGCACCCCCGGCGTAGGACGAAGCCCGCCCGCTCAGCCCTCCGTCAACCCCGCCACCAGCTCGTCAGCCGCCCGGTAGGGATCAAGTTCGCCCGCGATGATCCGCTCCGCCAGAGCCCCGAGGCGCCGGTCCCCGTGCAGGTCTCCGATCCGCTCCCGCAGTGCCGTCACGGCGATCGTCTCGACCTCGCGCGAAGCCCGGGCCGCCCGCCGCTCCGCGAGCACTCCCCGCTCCTCCATCCAGGCCCGGTGCTTCTCCAGCGCCTCGACGACCTCGTCGACGCCCTCACCCCGGGCGGCGACCGTCTTCACGATCGGCGGACGCCAGTCGCCCGGCCCCCGGGACTCCCCCAGCCCCAGCATGTGGTTCAGCTCGCGAGCCGTCGCGTCCGCCCCGTCCCGGTCGGCCTTGTTCACGACGTACACGTCACCGATCTCCAGGATCCCGGCCTTGGCCGCCTGGATCCCGTCGCCCATCCCCGGCGCCAGCAGCACGACGGACGTGTCCGCCTGCGAGGCGATCTCCACCTCCGACTGCCCGACCCCCACCGTCTCGACCAGGATCACGTCACAGCCGGCGGCGTCCAGGACCCGGATCGCCTGCGGGGCCGCCCAGGCCAGCCCGCCCAGATGCCCGCGCGTCGCCATCGACCTGATGTACACGCCCGGGTCGGACGCGTGCTCCGACATCCGCACCCGGTCCCCGAGCAGCGCACCGCCCGAGAACGGGGACGACGGGTCGACGGCGAGCACGCCGACCCGCTTCCCCTGCTTGCGGTACGCGGAGACCAGCGCCGAGGTCGACGTGGACTTGCCGACCCCGGGCGACCCGGTCAGCCCCACCACGTACGCCCCACCCGTCAGCGGCGCGAGCGCCGCCATGACCTCCCGCAACTGCGGGGACGCCCCCTCCACCAGGGAGATCAGCCGGGCCACGGCCCGCGGCCGGCCTTCCCTGGCCTGGGCCACCAGGGTGGAGACGTCCTGCATCACAGCTCCGTTCAGATAAGGGACGTACCGAAACTCAGGCCTTGGGCACGCGCACGATCAGCGCGTCACCCTGCCCACCGCCACCGCACAGCGCGGCCGCGCCCACGCCACCGCCGCGCCGCTTCAGCTCCAGCGCGAGATGCAGCACGAGCCGCGCACCGGACATCCCGATCGGGTGACCCAGGGCAATGGCGCCGCCGTTGACATTCACCTTTTCGGTGGACACCCCGAGGTCCTTCATGGACTGCACGGCCACGGCCGCGAAGGCCTCGTTGATCTCGATGAGGTCGAGGTCCGAGACCTCCAGGCCCTCCTTCTTCAGCGCGTGCAGGATCGCGTTGGACGGCTGCGACTGGAGCGAGTTGTCCGGCCCGGCCACGTTGCCGTGCGCCCCGATCTCGGCGATCCACTCCAGGCCGAGCTCCTGCGCCTTGGCCTTGCTCATCACCACGACGGCGGCGGCACCGTCGGAGATCTGCGAGGCGGAACCGGCCGTGATCGTGCCGTCCTTGGAGAACGCGGGACGCAGCTTCCCGAGCGACTCCACGGTCGTGTCGCCGCGAATGCCCTCGTCCTTGCTGAACAGCACCGGGTCGCCCTTGCGCTGCGGGATCTCGACGGGCGTGATCTCGGCCTCGAACAGGCCGTTCTTCTGCGCGGCGGCGGCCCGCTGGTGCGACAGCGCGGCGATCTCGTCCTGCTCGGGCCGCGCGATGCCGAGGCGGGTGTTGTGCTTCTCGGTGGACTCGCCCATGGCGACGCCGTCGAAGGAGTCGGTCAGACCGTCGTGGGCCATGGCGTCGAGCATCTGGACGGCGCCGTACTTGAAGCCCTCGCGGGACTTCGGCAGCAGGTGCGGGGCGTTGGTCATGGACTCCTGACCGCCGGCGACGACCACGTCGAACTCACCCGCACGGATGAGCTGGTCGGCGAGCGCGATGGCGTCGAGGCCCGACAGACACACCTTGTTGATGGTCAGCGCCGGGACGTTCATCGGGATGCCGGCCTTGACCGCGGCCTGGCGGGCCGGGATCTGCCCCGCCCCGGCCTGGAGCACCTGCCCCATGATCACGTACTGCACCTGGTCGCCGCCGATCCCCGCACGGTCGAGGGCGGCCTTGATCGCGAAGCCGCCGAGGTCGGCTCCGGAGAAGGACTTCAGGGAGCCGAGCAGCCGTCCCATGGGCGTACGCGCGCCCGAGACGATCACCGAGCTGGTCGTTGCAGATGACATGAGCTGCGATCCCCTTACCGGCTGCACAGCCGAGGAGTGAACGAGGGTTTACTTCGAATGTACTGAGTGGCACTCCGTGCCGTCATCGGGCTGTCGGTGTGATCGCGCGCACGTTGCGTAACCACCTCCGGGGCGCTGCACTGAACTCATGCTGACGCGAATCGACCACATCGGGATCGCCTGTTTCGACCTCGACAAGACCGTCGAGTTCTACCGTGCCACCTATGGCTTCGAGGTGTTCCACTCCGAGGTCAACGAGGAGCAGGGCGTGCGCGAGGCCATGCTCAAGATCAACGATACGTCCGACGGCGGCGCCTCGTACCTCCAGCTCCTGGAGCCGACCCGCGAGGACTCCACCGTCGCGAAATGGCTCGCGAAGAACGGGGAGGGCGTCCACCACATCGCATTCGGTACGGCGGATGTCGACGGGGACGCCGAGGAGATCAAGGGCAAGGGCGTACGCGTGCTGTACGAAGAGCCGCGACGCGGTTCCATGGGGTCACGGATCACCTTCCTGCACCCCAAGGACTGCCATGGCGTACTGACAGAACTGGTCACTTCGGCGCCTGTTGAGTCACCTGAGCACTGACCCTCGTACATAGGGGCCGGTAGGGTTGGGGGCGGTCGCCGCTCAGTCCAGGGTGACCGCGGTCCCGCCGTGCGACGGCAGGACCACCGGGGTCCGGGTTTCGGGGGACGAGCGTCGGGGCAGCAGCCTCTGCTCCGCCGATGATCTGACACCATTCCCCGGGGGCCCCGTTCGGCGGATGGACGGAGCTCGTTCGGAAAGAGTTGCGACCAGGGGACGGATGGGACCGCGCAGTGCGGGGCTACGAGAGCCAGGAGCGAGAGCCGGCGGCTGACGTCGACCACCTCTCTCGGTTCGAAGCCGAGATGAAGCGGCTGAAGACCGAACGGGAAAAGGCGATCCAGCACGCCGAGGACCTCGGCTACCAGGTCGAGGTGCTGCGCGCCAAGCTGCACGAGGCGCGGCGCACCATCATGTCCCGGCCCTCCTTCGAGGGGGGCGACATCGGCTGGCAGGCCGAGCAGTTGCTGCGCAACGCGCAGATGCAGGCCGACCAGATCCGCGCGGACGCCGACCGCGAGCTGAGCGAGGCCCGGGCGCAGACCCAGCGGATCCTCCAGGAGCACGCCGAGCAGGCGGCCCGGCTCCAGGCCGAGCTGCACCAGGAGGCGGTGACGCGCCGCCAGCAGCTGGACCAGGAGCTGGCCGAGCGCCGCCAGACGGTCGAGTCGCACGTCAACGAGAACGTGGCGTGGGCCGAGCAGCTGCGGGCCCGCACCGAGCAGCAGGCCCGCCGGCTGCTGGAGGAGTCCCGCGCCGAGGCCGAGCAGGCCCTGGCCACCGCCCGCGCGGAGGCCGAGCGGCTGACGACGGAGGCCCGGCAGCGGCTGACGGGCGCGGCCGAGGAGGCCCGGGCCGAGGCCGAGCAGATCCTGCGCCGCGCCCGCACGGACGCCGAGCGCCTGCTCAACGCCGCCTCCACGCAGGCCCAGGAGGCCACCGACCACGCCGAGCAGCTGCGCACGTCCACCGTGACGGAGTCGGAGTCCGCGCGCCGCGAGGCCCAGGAGCTGAGCAGGGCCGCCGAGCAGCGGATGGCCGAGGCCGAAGAGGCCCTGCGCAAGGCGCAGACCGAGTCGGAGAAGCTGGTCACGGAGGCCAAGGAGGCCGCCGCCAAGGCCCTGGCGAGCGCCGAGTCCGCGAACGAGACGCGCACGCGCACCGCCAAGGAGCAGGTCGCCCGGCTGGTCGAGGAGGCCACGAAGGAGGCCGAGAACACCAAGTCCGAGGCCGAGCAGCTGGTCGCCGACGCCCGTGCCGAGGCCGAGAAGATCGTCGCGGAGGCCTCCGAGAAGGCCCGCACGCTCACCGCCGAGGAGACCGCGACCCAGCTGTCCAAGGCGGCCAGGACCGCCGAGGAGGTCCTCAACAAAGCGTCGGAGGACGCCAAGAAGACCACGAAGGCCGCGGCCGAGGAGGCCGAGCGGATCCGCTCGGAGGCCGAGGCCGAGGCGGACCGGCTGCGGGCCGAGGCGCACGACATCGCCGAGCAGCTCAAGGGCGCGGCGAAGGACGACACCAAGGAGTACCGCGCCAAGACGGTCGAGCTGCAGGAGGAGGCCCGCCGGCTGCGCGGCGAGGCCGAGCAGCTGCGGGCGGACGCGGTCGACGAGGGCGAGAAGATCCGCGCCGAGGCCCGCAAGGAGGCCGTGGCGCAGATCGAGGAGGCGGCGAAGTCCGCCGAGGAGCTGCTCGCCAAGGCCAAGGCGGACGCGGACGAGCTGCGCACGACGGCCCAGGCGGACAGCGAGAAGGTCCGCACCGAGGCCATCGAGCGGGCGACGACCCTGCGCCGGCAGGCCGAGGAAACCCTCCAGCGCACCCGGCAGGAGGCCGAACGGCACCGCGAGGAGGTCGTCGAGCAGGCCGAGGCGCTCAAGGAGGACGCCGAGCGCGCGGCGCGGGAGCTGCACGAGGAGACCGAGCGGGCCATGGCGGCCCGTCGCGCCGAGGCCGCCGAGGAGCTGACGCGGCTCCAGACGGAGGCGGAGGAGCGGCTGACGGCCGCCGAGCAGGCGCTGTCGGACGCCCGTGAGGAGGCCGCGCGGATCCGCCGCGAGGCCGCCGAGGAGAACGAGCGGCTGCGTGCCGAGGCCGCCGAGCGGATCCGTACGCTCCAGCAGCAGGCCGAGGCGGAGGCCGAACGGCTGCGCGACGAGGCCGCGTCGGACGCGTCCGCTGCGCGTGCCGAGGGCGAGGCCGTCGCCGTACGGCTGCGCTCGGAGGCGGCGAACGAGGCCGAGCGGCTGAAGTCGGAGGCGCAGGAGAGCGCCGACCGGATGCGCGCGGAGGCGCAGGCCGCCGCCGAGCGGCTCGCCGCGGAGGCGTCCGAGACGCTGGCCGCCGCCCAGGAGGAGGCCAACCGGCGCCGCCGCGAGGCCGAGGAACTCCTCGGCAGCGCCCGGCAGGAGGCCGACCAGGAGCGTGAGCGGGCCCGCGAGCAGAGCGAGGAGCTGCTGGCGTCGGCGCGCAAGCGTGTGGAGGAGGCGCAGACCGAGGCCGTACGGCTGGTCGAGGAGGCCGACCGCCGTGCCACGGAGATGGTGTCGGCGGCCGAGCAGCACGCCCAGCAGGTCCGGGACTCCGTCGCGGGGCTGCACGAGCAGGCCCAGGACGAGATCACGGGGCTGCGCTCCGCCGCCGAGCACGCGGCGGACCGTACGCGCCGGGAGGCCCAGGAGGAGGCTGACCGGGTCCGCTCCGACGCCTACGCCGAGCGGGAGCGGGCCGGCGAGGACGCGGGCCGGCTGCGGCGCGAGGCGCACGAGGAGTCCGAGGCCGCCAAGGCGCTCGCCGAGCGGACGATGTCCGAGGCGATCGCGGAGGCGGAGCGGATCCGCGCCGATGTCGCCGAGCACGCCCAGCGGGTGCGCACGGAGGCGTCGGACACGATCGCCGAGGCCGAGCAGAGTGCCTCGCGCACCCGGGCGGACGCCCGGGAGGACGCCAACCGCATCCGGTCGGACGCGGCGACGCAGGCGGACACCCTCATCACCGAGGCCCGCAACGAGGCGGAGCGGCTCACGACGGAGACGGTCCAGGAGACCGACCGGCTGCGGATGGACACGGTCACCGAGGCCGAGCGGGTCCGCACGGAGGCGATCTCCGAGGCCGAGCGGGTCCGGGCCGAGGCGGCCACGGAGGCCGAGCGGGTCCGGGCGGAGTCGGTCGCGAAGGCCGAGCAGCTGGTCGGGGACGCCACCGGCGAGGCGGAGCGGCTGCGGGCCGAGGCCGCCGAGACGGTCGGTTCGGCGCAGCAGCACGCGGAGCGGATCCGCAACGAGGCCCAGCGCGTCAAGTCGGAGGCGGAGGCGGAGGCGGAGCGGCTGGTCAGCTCCGCGCGCGAGGAGGCCGACCGTACGCTGGACGCGGCTCGCAAGGACGCCAACAAGCGGCGTTCCGAGGCGGCCGAGCAGGTCGACAAGCTCATCACGGAGACCACGGCCGAGGCGGACAAGCTGCTGACCGAGGCGCAGCAGCAGGCGCACAAGACCACCGCGGAGGCCGAGTCGCAGGCCGACACGATGGTGGGCGCGGCCCGCACGGAGGCCGACCGGCTGGTGTCCGAGGCGACGGTCGAGGGCAACCTGCTGGTGGAGAAGGCCCGTACGGACGCCGACGAGCTGCTGGTCGGCGCGCGCCGGGACGCCACGCAGATCAGGGAGCGGGCCGAGGAGCTGCGCGACCGCATCACCTCCGAGATCGAGGAGCTGCACGAGCGGGCCCGTCGCGAGTCGGCCGAGACGATGAAGTCGGCGGGCGACCGCTGCGACGCGCTCGTCAAGGCGGCCGAGGAGCAGCTGGCGAAGGCGCAGGCGAAGGCCAAGGAGATCGTCTCGGAGGCCAACTCCGAGGCGGGCAAGGTCCGTATCGCCGCGGTGAAGAAGGCGGAGGGTCTGCTCAAGGAGGCCGAGCAGAAGAAGTCCACGCTGGTCCGGGAGGCCGAGGAGCTCAAGGCCGAGGCGATCCGCGAGGCCAAGCGCACCGTCGAGGAGGGCAAGCGCGAGCTGGAGGTCCTGGTCCGCCGCCGCGAGGACATCAACGCCGAGATCTCCCGTGTCCAGGACGTCCTGGAGGCGTTGGAATCCTTCGAGGCCCCCTCCACGGGCAAGGACAACGGAGTCAAGGCGGGTGCGACGGTCGGCGCACCCCGTTCGGGTGGCAAGTCCTCGGATAGCTAGCCAAACGGGGCGAATCCGGTGTGTGCTGGGGTCTTTGACCAAGTCTTTGGCAAGCGGTCCGGGGGTTAGCCACCCAAAAGGGGTGTCATTTTCCAGATCAAACGCGCATCCGCTCGATGACACACCGTTTCGGCCCCTAGGATTCCACCTATCACCTCACCGGTCTCATTCGACAGGAACCCCATGAGCGACACTTCCCCCTACGGCTTCGAGCTTGTGCGGCGTGGGTACGACCGCGCTCAGGTGGACGAACGTATCTCCAAGCTCGTCTCCGACCGTGACAGCGCTCTCGCCCGCATCACCGCTCTGGAAAAGCGCATCGAAGAGCTCCACCTCGAGACGCAGAACGCCCAGGCCCAGATCACCGACGCCGAGCCGTCGTACGCGGGTCTCGGTGCGCGCGTGGAGAAGATCCTCCGCCTCGCCGAGGAAGAGGCGAAGGACCTGCGCGAGGAGGCCCGGCGCGCCGCGGAGCAGCACCGCGAGCTCGCCGAGTCGGCCGCCCAGCAGGTGCGCAACGACGCCGAGTCGTACTCCGCGGAGCGCAAGGCGAAGGCCGAGGACGAGGGCCTGCGGATCGTCGAGAAGGCCAAGAGTGACGCCGCCCAGCTGCGTTCCGAGGCGCAGAAGGACGCGCAGTCCAAGCGTGAGGAGGCGGACGCCCTCTTCGAGGAGACCCGCGCCAAGGCCGCGCAGGCCGCCGCCGACTTCGAGACGAACCTCGCCAAGCGCCGCGAGCAGTCCGAGCGTGACCTGGCATCCCGTCAGGCCAAGGCCGAGAAGCGCCTCGCCGAGATCGAGCACCGCGCCGAGCAGCTGCGCCTGGAGGCCGAGAAGCTGCGCACGGACGCCGAGCGCCGCGCCCGCCAGACGGTGGAGACGGCCCAGCGTCAGGCCGAGGACATCGTGGCCGACGCCAACGCCAAGGCCGACCGCATCCGTTCGGAATCCGAGCGCGAGCTGGCCGCCCTCACCAACCGCCGCGACAGCATCAACGCCCAGCTGACGAACGTCCGCGAGATGCTCGCGACGCTCACGGGCGCCGCGGTGGCCGCCGCCGGCACGCCGGCCGAGGACGAGCCGATCTCCCGTGGGGTCCCGGCCCAGCAGTCCCGGTAACACCGGGGTATACGGAGTCTGAACCTCCGCAAAGCCCTCTGCCGCTCGGGTGGCAGAGGGCTTTGCCACGCTCTAGCGTGGCGGCATGATTGAGCTCGAGGGGCTGACGAAGCGGTACGGCGAGAAGGTGGCGGTCAACAACCTGTCCTTCACCGTCAGACCGGGCATCGTCACCGGCTTCCTCGGGCCCAACGGCGCCGGCAAGTCCACGACCATGCGGATGATCCTGGGTCTCGACCACCCGACCGCCGGCGACGTCCGTATCGACGGCAAGCACTACCAGCAGCTCAAGGACCCGCTGACGTACATCGGCGCCCTGCTGGAGGCCAAGGCCTGGCACGGCGGACGCACCGCCTACAACCACCTGCTGTGCCTCGCGCACAGCAACGGCATTCCGCGCAGCCGGGTGCGGGAGGTGCTGGAGACGGTCGGGCTGACGGCGGTCGCGAAGAAGAAGACCAAGGGCTTCTCGATGGGCATGGGGCAGCGGCTCGGCATCGCGGCCGCGCTGCTCGGCGACCCGCGGATCCTGATGTTCGACGAGCCGGTCAACGGCCTCGACCCCGAGGGCATCCACTGGATCCGCACCCTGATGAAGTCGCTCGCCGCGCAGGGGCGGACCGTGTTCGTCTCCTCCCACCTGATGAGCGAGATGGCCCTGACGGCCGAGCACCTCGTCGTCATCGGGCAGGGGCGGCTGCTCGCGGACACCTCCATGGCGGACTTCATCGACCGCAACTCACGCTCGTACGTCCGGGTCCGCAGCCCGCAGCGGGAGCGGCTGCTCGACGTGCTGCACCAGGCCGGGATCGTGGCCGTGGAGAGCGGTGAGGGGGTGCTGGAGGTGGACGGCGGCAAGGCCGAGCACATCGGTGAGCTGGCGGCGCAGCACCGGATCACGCTGCACGAGCTGAGCCCGCAACAGGCCTCGCTGGAGGAGGCGTTCATGCAGCTGACGGCGGAGTCGGTGGAGTACCACGCACACAGCGAGACGGGCGCGACGGGCCCCGAGCCGGCGCGGCAGCAGTGGGGCGACGGCTGGAAGAGGGGCTGAGCATGGCGACGACACAGGTCGTACGGTCGGAGTGGACCAAGATCCGGTCGGTGGCGTCCACGGTGTGGACACTCTCGCTGGTGGTGGTCGTGACGGTCGCCCTCGGCATGCTGATCTCGGCCCTGTCGAAGAGCGAGTTCGACTCCATGAACGCGCGGGACCGGGCGGAGTTCGACCCGACGTTCATCAGCTTCGCGGGGATGAGTCTCGGTCAGCTCGCGATGATCGTCTTCGGTGTGCTGGTCGTGTCGAACGAGTACAGCACCGGCATGATCCGCACCTCGCTGGCCGCGGTGCCGCAGCGCGGCTCCTTCCTGTTCAGCAAGATCGCGGTCGCCTCGGCGCTGGCTCTGCTGGTCGGGCTCGTCACCAGCTTCGCCGCCTTCTTCCTGGGGCAGGCGATGCTGGGCTCGCACCGGGCGGAGATCGGCGACCCGGGGGTGCTGCGGGCGGTGTTCGGCGGCGGCCTCTACATGGCGCTGATCGCGATGTTCTCCATGGGCGTCGCCGCGATGCTGCGCTCGCCGATGCTGTCGCTGGGCATCCTGATGCCGTTCTTCTTCCTGATCTCCAACATCCTGGGCAACGTCGACGCGACGAAGAAGGTCGGCCGGTTCCTTCCCGACCAGGCCGGCAGCAAGATCATGCAGGTGGTCACGCCGATCGGCGACGACACTCCGTACGGGCCGTGGGGCGGCCTGGGGATCATGGGGCTGTGGGTGCTCGGGGCACTGATCGGCGGCTATGTGCTGCTGAAGAAGCGCGACGCCTAGAAGAGCAGGCTCGGCCTGACCTTTTACCTCCTCTTGGGCGGAACCGTCAGCGCCTCGATATCCTCCTAACCCTTACGGGGGCGTGTGCCCCGCTGTCCTGAACCTTGCGATGGGTGCGGAGCATGATCGAAGCAGTCGGCCTGACGAAGCGCTACGGCGACAAGACCGCTGTGTACAACCTTTCCTTCCAGGTGCGGCCCGGAGCCGTCACCGGCTTCCTCGGGCCGAACGGCTCGGGCAAGTCGACGACGATGCGGATGATCCTCGGCCTGGACAACCCGACGGCCGGGCATGTGACGATCGGCGGCTTTCCGTACCGCAGGCTGCCCAACGCCGCCCGTCAGGTCGGCGCGCTGCTGGACGCCAAGGCGGTGCACGGCGGCCGCTCCGCCCGCAACCATCTGCTGTCCCTGGCCCAGCTGTCGGGCATCCCGGCCCGGCGGGTGGACGAGGTGCTCGGGGTCGTCGGTCTGCAGGACGTGGCCAAGAAGCGGTCCAAGGGCTTCTCCCTCGGTATGGGACAGCGGCTCGGCATCGCCGCGGCACTGCTCGGCGACCCGCAGGTGCTGCTGTTCGACGAGCCGGTCAACGGCCTCGACCCCGAGGGCATCCTCTGGGTGCGCAACCTGATGAAGGCGCTGGCGGCGGAGGGCCGTACGGTCTTCGTCTCCTCCCACCTGATGAGCGAGATGGCCCTGACCGCCGACCACCTCATCGTGATCGGGCGCGGTCAGCTGCTCGCCGACATGAGCGTGACCGCCTTCATCTCCGCGAACTCCGCGGACTTCGCGCGGGTGCGCACGCCCGACACCGAGCCGCAGCAGCGCGAGAAGCTGTCGGCCGCGCTGACCGAGTCGGGCGGGCACGTGCTGCCCGAGCAGGACGGCGGTCTGCGCGTGACGGGGCTGCCCCTGCCGCGCATCAGCGACATCGCGCACGACCACGGCGTACGGCTGTGGGAGCTGTCACCGCACCAGGCCTCCCTGGAGGAGGCGTACATGCGGATGACGCAGGGCGCCGTCGACTACCGCTCGACGATCGACCAGAAGGAAGGGCTCCAGCAGCCGCTGCCGCCCGGCGCGCAGCCGCCGATGCCGGTGCCCGGGCAGGGCCAGCCGGGCTGGTACGCCCCGCCGCCGCCCCAGCAGGGCGGCCGGCCGTTCCCGGCCCCGCCGCAGGGCGCACCGGGCCAGGCTCCGGCGGGCCCGTACGGCGCCCCGGGGGCTCCCAGCGTCGCTCCGAGCGCCCCTGGCGCTCCCGACGCGGGAACGCCCAACCCGTACGCCCAGCCCGCGCCCCAGGCGCCTCAGGGCACCGCGCAGCCCGCACCGCAGGCCCCCGCGGCCCCCGCCGCCCAGCCGGTCGCCTCGGCCCCCGCGCAGCCCGCCCCGGCGCAGTCGGCGCCCGCCGCCGCCCCGACCTCCGACCTGACCAAGCCCGAGGACGCCCGATGAGCAGCCCCCAGCCCCAGACGCCGCAGGCCGCGCCCGCCTGGCAGGCGGCGCCCGGTTCCGCCCCGTACGCCGGCGGCCCCGGCTACACCTCGCCGATCCCGGTCGTACGCACGCACCTCGGCAACGCCATCGCCTCCGAGTGGACGAAGATCAGGTCGGTGCGCTCCACGATGTGGACCCTCGGCGTGTTCGTCCTGCTCGTCGTCGGCATCGGTCTGCTGACCGGCATCGTCGTGGCGAACTCCGATCCGGCCCTGGACGGGGAGAGTCCGCTCGGCTTGGGCTTCTTCGGCCTGCTGCTGGGCAGCATGTGCATCATCACTCTGGGCGTGCTGACCACGGCCTCGGAGTACGGCACCGGCATGATCCGCACCACGATGGTCGCGTGCCCGAGCCGTGGCCGGGTCCTGGCGGCGAAGGCCATGGTGTTCTTCCTGGTGGCCTTCGTGGTGACGCTCGTGTCCGTGTCCCTCGTGGCCTTCCTGCACGTGGCCATGCTGGAGAGCGACGGCGCCACGTCCCCCTCCGGCGGCGAGTGGCTGAAGGGCACGGTCGGCGTCGCGTTGTACGTCGCCCTGCTGGGCCTGCTCTCGCTGGCGGTCGGCTCGATCATCCGGCACTCGGCGGGTGCCATCACCCTCATGGTCGGTGCCGTGCTCGCCCCGCTCGTGATCGCGCTGTTCATGTTCTCGGCTTCGCTGGAGGCCGTGCGTGACGCCCTGTTCGAGTACTCGATTCCCAGCCAGCTCGGCGTCTTCTACTCCGCCTCCCTCAGCCAGTCCGGCCCGTCCGGCTGGGACCCGCTGTGGATCATCCTCGGCGTCACGGCGGCCGCGTTCGCCGGCGCCTTCGCGCTGCTGGAGAAGCGGGACGTCTGAGTCCGCTCAGAACTTCGGCGCGTTACGGGACCGCTGCACCCCCGGGGTGCGGCGGTCCCGCGCGTTCCAGCAGGCCTTGTGCCAGTGCCGGCGGTCGTCGACGCCCGTGTGCTCCGCCCAGGCCACCACGTGCGGCACCCCGTCCGGGATCATCTGGTCGCAGCCGGGGCAGCGGTACGACTTGCCCTGCGCGCTCGCGCCGGCCACATGCCGAACGCTCCAGTTCTCGCCCTGCCAGTTCGCCGAGGACTGCCAGCCGCCGTAGCGGCCGGGGCGGTCGTCCTCGACGCTCCGGCCGAACGAAGCAGCGCCCTTGGGTCGGTTGCGACGCGGGGACACGGGACACCTCTCGGGGCTATACAGGAAGCTGGGGCCGCGTCCAGCCTACGCGGCGCGCACGAGGGTAGGCGTACGGCACCAATCGCCATAAGTCCCTCGCGGGCGCGGTGGGCTCACCCCGGGTGCCCTTCCCCAGGGCTCCCGGCGGAACGCCCCATTCTGCAGACAATCCGCAAAATACTCCGGCCGGCCGTGTCCTCGGCACGTGTCAGACGGTTATGCCCTGTGGGGGAGCTCCCTGTCGGAGCCAAGGAAGCAGGAAAGCAATGCGCGTTGGAAGTTTCGTGTTGGCGGCCCAGTTCCCCGGTCAGGGCGAGGGAGAGGCGCTGCACCGCGCGGTTCGCTCGGCCGAGGTGGCCGAGGAGTCCGGGCTCGACACGGTATGGCTGGCCGAGCACCACTTCGTGCCGTACGGCACGTGCCCGTCGGCCATCACCCTGGCCGCCTTGCTGCTGGGTCGCACCCGTCGGATCCGGGTGGGTACGGCGGTCAGTGTGCTCCCCACCGTCCACCCCGTGGCCCTCGGCGAACAGGCGGCGCTGCTGCACCACACGAGCGGCGGCCGTTTCACGCTCGGCGTCGGGCGCGGCGGCCCGTGGGTGGATCTGGAGGTGTTCGGCGCGGGCCTGGAGGCGTACGAGAAGGGGTTCCCGGAGTCACTGGAGCTTCTGGTGCGGTGGCTGCGCGAGTCGTCCGTGGCGGCCGACGGGGAGCGCTTCCGCTTCCGTGAAGTCCCGGTGGTGCCGCGGCCGTCGGAGGCCCTGACGGAGGTCCCGGGGCCCGAGATCGTCGTCGCCTGCACCTCGCCGGCGAGCGTGCGGCTGGCCGCCGAGCGGGGTCTGTCGATGCTCCTCGGGATGCATGTGGGGGACGAGGAGAAGGCCGAGATGGTCGCGTTGTGGCGGCAGCACGCGCGGGCGTGCGGTCGCTCCGCGGAGGAGATCCATGGCGCGTCCCATGTGTCGGCCGGTGTCTGCCAGATCGCGGACCGGCGGGTCGACGCGGCGGAGACGCTGATGAAGGCGATGCCGGGCTGGCTGAAGCAGGGCCTGGAGGCGCATGTCACGGTCGACGGGCGCACACGCCGGATGCGCGACCCGCTGGCGTACACCGAACTGCTCTGCGGGCTGCACCCGGTGGGCACCCCGCGGCTGTGCGCCGACCGGCTCGCGGCGACCAGCGAGCGGACGGGCATCTCTCGCTTCGCGCTGCTCGTCGAGGGCTCCGGGGACTTCGCGGCGACCGAGGAGAACGTGCGGCGGCTGGGCGCCGAGGTGCTCCCCCAACTCGTCTGAGAGCGGAGTGCATTCCTGGGGGCTTGCCGCTCCGGTACAGAACTGCACCTCCCGCGTACGGAGCGGCAAGCAAGCGGCGCCGCGTCAGCAGTCCCGGAACTCGGGCGACTGGTTCAGCACCTGACTGCGGACCGAGGTGAAGCGGCCCAGCTTCTCGTCGACCGAGGAGTCAAGCGGGAACACGGCCACCCGGTGGCAGTTCTGGAAAGCCAGGCGCACACCGAAGTGCCGTTGCAGCGCGCCGCGTATCGCGTCACTCGCAAGCGCACGCAGCAGCTGGCCGCGTGCCTGCTCGTCCGGCGGGGGCGTCTGGTTGTCGGCGAACGCACCGCCGTCCACCTTCAGCTGGGCCACCAGGGAGCTGATCATCTCCCACGCATACGGCAGGGAGGTCCGGACGCAGTCGACGAATTCCGCTTCGTCGACCTCGCCTCGCTCGGCCTGTTCGAGTAGGGCCGGTGAGACGTCGAGCGACATGAGTTCTCCTCTCGCACCCCCAACGAGCAGGGGTTGCCTGACAGATAAGGGAGTTCGCGACACCGGACACGCTGCGTACACGCATCGCGACCTCCCGTTCATACGGTAAGCAACGGACGGTGACGGCACCAGGAAAATGCGCAGATGAGGCACTCCCGCTGGACACACCATGCACACAATCGGCCATTACCGAACACGTGTTTTCCAGGGCGAATCGCGTGGACAGGTGCCCGTCGAGTAGCGTTGCCGACCATGCGTCTCGTCATTGCCCGCTGCTCCGTGGACTACGCCGGGCGGCTCACCGCCCACCTTCCCTCGGCCCCGCGCCTGATCCTGGTGAAGGCGGACGGCAGCGTCTCGATCCACGCCGACGACCGGGCCTACAAGCCCCTGAACTGGATGTCGCCGCCCTGCACGCTGAAGGAGGGCACCGGCGAGGAAGAAGGCGTCTGGACCGTCGTCAACAAGGCGGGCGAGAAGCTCATCATCACGATGGAGGAAGTCCTCCACGACTCCTCGCACGAACTGGGCGTCGACCCGGGCCTGATCAAGGACGGCGTGGAAGCACACCTCCAGGAGCTGCTCGCCGACCGCATCGAGACACTCGGCGAGGGCTACACACTGATCCGCCGCGAGTACCCGACGGCCATCGGGCCGGTCGACATCCTGTGCCGGGACGCCGACGGCAAGACGGTCGCGGTGGAGATCAAGCGGCGCGGTGAGATCGACGGCGTGGAGCAGCTGACGCGCTATCTGGAACTGCTGAACCGCGATCCCCGTCTCGCCCCGGTACGCGGCGTCTTCGCCGCCCAGGAGATCAAGCCGCAGGCCCGCGTCCTCGCCACGGACCGCGGCATCGGCTGCCAGGTCCTCGACTACGACGCGCTGCGGGGCATCGAGGACGACAAGCTGCGGCTGTTCTGACAGCCCGTACGACGACGAACAGGGCCGGGTCCGCGGAACGGACCCGGCCCTGTCATGTGCCGGGTGTCAGATCACCGTCTCCGAACCGCTCGGCGTGCCCGTGGTGCTCTGCGAGGCGCTCGCCGTGGTGCTGGTGGGAGCGCTCGGCGCCGGGCCGCTGGCCGAGTCGGAGGTGGACGGACTGGTCGTCGGCGGCGCGGAGGTGGGCGGCTCGGAGGTGGGCGGTTGCGAGGTCGGCGGCTCGGACGTCGGCGGCTTGGACGTCGCGGGGGGCTTGGACGTCGCGGGCGGCTTGGACGTCGCGGGCGGCTTGGACGTGGCCGGCGGCTTCGAGGACGACGGCGGCTTCGACGGCGACGCGGAATCGCTCGGGTCCTGCGAACCGCTCGGGGAGCCCGTCGGCGTCGGGTCGTCCGACGTGCCGAGGGTGCCGTCCGGGCCCGGGTCCGTCGGGCGGCTGGTCACCGCGCCGGTGTCGTCGCCGCCGTCGTTCGCCGGCCGGTCGGCACCCAGGCTGCCGTCGTTGACGCCCTGGCTGGCGGACGGGTTGACGCCGACCTGGTCGGACGGCGGGTTCTGCTTGTTGTCGGAGGTGGCGCCCAGCGTCACGACCGTGCCCAGGACGGCGACGAGCAGGGCACCCGAACCGGCGGCCACGAGGTTGCGCCGGGCCAGGCCCTTGAGACCGCCACGGGCGGCTCGCGAGGGCGCGGGCGAGCTGCGGTGGGTGACCAGGGCCGGGGAGGGCGGCTGCTGGAGCGTCGGGAAGGCCGCCGGAACACCACCGGGCGGGGACGCCGACTCCTCGCCACGGGCGTCGGGCACCTCCTCCCCCGCGGTCGGTCCGAGCCCGATCGGTGTGCCCGAGCGGTCGGCGACCAGGGCGAGCGCGCGGCGGCCGGCGACCGTGCCGCGCTTGTCGGCGAGGGCGCCGCGCAGGCCGATGGAGGCCTCCAGTTCGGCGCGGGCCCGGTCGAGCTGCCCACCGCACAGGGCGAGGACACCGAGCTCGTGATGGAAGTAGGCCTCTTCGGCGACGTCCCCGGCGAGCCGGGCGGCCTCGGCGCCGGCCCGGAGGGCCCGCTCCCAGGCGCTCCAGTGCAGTCCGGCGGCGAGCGCGGGGGCGGCGGTGCGGGCCAGGTGCACGGCCGCGCTCTCCTCGCCCTCGGCGGGCGGGCGGGTGGCCGGTCCGAGGACGGTCAGGGCGGCGAGGACCGCGTCGGCCTCCGCGCACACGCGCTCCGGGGTGACCGAGGGGTGCCCGGCCCACCAGGAGTAGTGCTGGGCGGCGCTGCGGGCGCCGGCCTCGGCCTCGTCGGCGTACCCGGCGGCCTCCAGCTGGGCGGGCACGCCGGCCGCGAGGCGGTAGCGGGAGCCGACCGGGGAGACCAGGCCGCAGGCGGCCAGTTCGCCGAGCGCCGCGTCCGCGTGGGTGTCGCCGACCAGGGCGGGCAGATGCGCCTGGTGGGGGATCTCGCCGCCGAGGGCGAGGGCGAACCGCAGGGTGGCGCGGGCGGAGGCGCTCAGCCGGGAGGCGAGCAGCGGCGCGGGTGCGGCGGCCTCGCCGAGCGCGGGCAGTGGCACATCGTCACCGAGGTCGTAGGCCTCGGCGGTGCCGGCCGGGGGCGCGTCCTCGAAGACGCCGAACTCGTCGACGGCACCGGTGCCGGCGCGCAGCCGGTCGCGCTGCCGCAGCAGGGCGCCGGCCTGCACGAAGCGCAGCGGCAGACCTTCGGACTCGAACCAGAGGTCGCCCGCCCAGTTGGACTCGTCCTCGGTGAGGGTCCGGCCGACGGCGTGCTCCAGCAGGTCGAGCCCGGCCGCGCGCTCCAGCCCGCCGAGGAGGACCTCCTCGACGCCGGCGCCCGGGGAGGGCGCCGGCACGTCCGGCGTGGCGCCGAGCAGGAAGGCGCACTCGGGGGTCGCCTCCAGCAGCTCGTCGAGCGCCGCACCGCCGAACTCCAGGTCGTCGAGGACGACGACCGCGCCGATGTCACGGACGTACGTGAGCACTTCGTCCCGGTCCGGGCGGTGCAGGGGGGCGTTGTACACCGCGTGGAACAGGTCGTACAGCAGGTCGCCGGAGGTGCGCCCGAAGCCGTTCAGACGGACGACGCCGTCGGGGGCGAGGTCGGAGCAGTCCTCGGCGACGAGGTCGAGCAGGCGGGTGCGGCCGGAGCCGGCCGGGCCGGTGAGGCGGGTGGAGCGGCCGCGGGCGAGCAGGCGCACCAGGCGCTCGCGTTCGTCCTGCCGGGCCAGCAACGGCAGGGCGGGCCGCGCGGGGCCGGGCGGAACGGGCGGGCGGGCCGCGCGGTCGGCCTCGGCGCGCTCGGCCGCGGTGAGCTTCACGGGCCGGGCGGGCCGTTCGGCGGGCGGGCAGACCTCTATCTCGCTGCCGTCGACGGGGTTGACGGTCAGCAGGAAGTCACCGGAGACGAGCTGCACCGTGCGGGCGAGGGCCGGCGCGTGCTGCGCGAAGTCGGGTGTGAGGGATTCCCTGGGAGGGCGCTGGCGCGGCGCGGGGCCGTCACCGTCATGGCCGTACTCCTCGGGTCCCTGGTTGTCAGGATCCATAGGTCAAGCCCCCCAAAAGCGTCTGTGTGCTTGGAAAAGCCCCTCCCGGCCTTGCTGCACACCGCGCTGTCGCTTCTGGTCCGGTCCCGCTCGAAGGGTGTCAAGGCAGCGGGCAGCCGAACCCTAAACCTTCGCACAGTATCTACGACAGTCCGGGGTACCGCGCCGTCCGTAACGTCACGGTCTCGTGAGGATTGTGCGCGTCGCACGATTCGACGACGTGCGTCCGGGTCTCCCCGGTCGCCCGGCTCACACCCGTACGAGGCGTCACACGCGGGGAAGTGACTCCACCCCGATGCCCCCCTCGATCGCCAGGATCCGGTGCAGGCGGGTGGCCACCAGCAGGCGCTGCATCTGCGGCGGTACACCGCGCAGCACCAGGCGCCGGCCGCAGCGGCCGGCCCGCCGGTGGGCCCCCATGATCACGCCCAGTCCGGTGGCGTCCCAGGAGTCCAGTTCGGACAGGTCCAGCACCAGGTCGCCGACTCCGTCGTCGACGGCCGAGTGCAGGACCGTACGGGCGTCCGCCGCGCTCCGGACGTCGAGGCGGCCCCCGACGACCAGCTCGGCATGGTCGCCCCTGATGTGCATATGCGCTCCCCGTGCGTGCGAATCGTGCTCCGCGTTCTGATGTGGGTGATGCAACCTCTGACTGTGTGGAGGACTCAGAGGTTGCTTCTTGTAAGCGAACCGATACCGAATTCACCCCGGCGTGTGATGGGCCCCGGGGCATGTGCGGTTTCAGTGCTTGTAGAAGCCCTGCCCGCTCTTGCGTCCGATGTCACCGGCGTCAACCATCCGGCGCATCGACTCGGGAGCCGCGAACTTCTCGTCCTGGGACTCGGTGTAGATGTTGTTGGTGGCGTGCAGCAGGATGTCCACGCCCGTCAGGTCCGCCGTCGCCAGCGGGCCCATGGCGTGACCGAAGCCCAGCTTGCAGGCCAGGTCGATGTCCTCGGCGCTGGCCACGCCCGACTCCTGAAGCTTCGCGGCCTCGACGACCAGGGCGCAGATGAGACGGGTCGTCACGAAGCCGGCGACGTCGCGGTTGACGACGATGCAGGTCTTGCCGACCGACTCGGCGAACTCCCGGGCGGTGGCGAGGGTTTCGTCGCTGGTCTTGTAGCCGCGGACCAGTTCGCACAGCTGCATCATCGGCACCGGCGAGAAGAAGTGCGTGCCGACGACCCGCTCCGGGCGCTCCGTCGCCGCCGCGATCTTGGTGATCGGGATGGCGGAGGTGTTGGAGGCGAGGATCGCCTCGTCCTTCACGATCTTGTCGAGCGCGCGGAAGATCTCGTGCTTGACCTCTAGCTTCTCGAACACGGCCTCGACGACCACGTCCGCGTCGGCCGCGGCGTCCAGGTCGGTGGTCGCGGTGATACGGGCCAGGGCGGCGTCGGCGTCGTGCGCCTCCAGCTTGCCCTTGGCGACGAACTTGTCGTACGACGCCTTGATGCCGTCGGTGCCGCGCGTCAGTGCCTCGTCGGTGACGTCACGCAGGACCACCTCCCAGCCCGCCTGAGCGGAGACCTGGGCGATGCCGGCTCCCATGAGGCCGGCTCCGATGACGGCGAGCTTCCGTGCCACTGTGCGACTCCCCTGACGCGCTGCTTATGTCTGCCTCTCGGGCGGACACTAGCGCTCGTGAGGGGCTGTGTGACCAGTAAGTAATGCGCGTCACGTCTCACATGACGGACATCACACCGACGTGGGTCATGCGGCGCCTCGTACGGCGTAGTTGAGCACCTTCTCGCTCAACAGCTCCTCGATGTCGTCGAGAACGACGAGCATCTCCCGTGACACTTCGTCCGGGTTGCGCCCCTTGACCATCTCGCGGCCGATCGCGACGAAGACGGTGCCGTGGACCCAGCAGATCTGACCGGCGATCAGCGCGGGCAGCGGGTCGCCGGCAGGGGCGCCGGTCTCCTCGCGCAGGGTCGCCTCCAGGTTGCCCTGGAGCTCCTGCTGCATGCTCCACAGCCGGGAGCGCAGCGGCGGCGCCTCTTCGATGCAGCGCATGAAGCGGTCGTAGCCCTCGATGAGTCCGATGCGGGGCGAGACGGCCTCGATCTCGGCGCGCAGCTCGCGCAGCACCGCCCGGGTGGCCGACTCCCCCGCGTCCCGGCCGCGCACCCAGCGGGAGAGCCGGTCGACGACGCCCTGGGAGCGGTCGAAGAAGAGGTCCTCTTTGGCCGGGAAGTAGTTGTAGACGGTGTTCACGGAGACGTCGGCCGCCTCCGCCACGTCCGCGATCGTCACCGTCACGAACCCGCGCTCCAGGAACAGCCCGGTGGCGATGTCCGAGATGCGCTGCCTCGTCTCGCGCTTCTTCCGTTCCCTGAGCCCCTCAGCCATGTCCGAATCCTAACTTCCCTGGAGGCCCCCAAAACTTGGAGTCATTGCAAACTTTAAGAGACTCTGTTTTTCTGGGGGCATGGCAATCATCAGCACGGCCGGACTGGCCCGTACCTTCCTGACCAAGGGCGGCCCCGTGGAGGCCGTGCGCTCCATCGACCTGACCGTCCGCGAGGGCGAGATCCTCGGCTTCCTCGGCCCGAACGGCGCGGGCAAGACGACGACCCTCCGGATGCTGACGACTCTGCTGAAGCCGACCGGCGGTGCCGCCACCGTCGCGGGGTGCGACCTGGCGACCGACGCGGCCGGGGTGCGGCGGGCCTGCGGTTACGTCGCGCAGTCCGGCGGGGTCGATCCGCAGATCAGCGTGCGGGAGGAGCTGATCACCCAGGGCCGCCTGTACCGGCTGACCAGGGCACAGGCGGCCGGGCGCGCCGAGGAACTGGCACGCGACATGGCCCTCACCGGGCTCCTCGACCGCACGTGCGGCGCGCTCTCCGGCGGGCAGCGCCGCCGGCTGGACATCGCGATGGCGCTCACCCACCGCCCGAAGGTGCTCTTCCTGGACGAGCCGACGACCGGCCTCGACCCGGGCAGCCGCGCCGATCTGTGGGACCTGGTGCGCCGGCTGCGCGACGAGCACGGCACGACGGTGTTCCTGACCACGCACTACCTCGACGAGGCCGACGCGCTCTCCGACCGGCTCGTCGTCGTCGACCACGGCATGGTCGTCGCCGAGGGCACTCCGGCCGCCCTGAAGCTGCGGTACGGCGGCTCGCTCGACGCCTCGCTCCAGGACACGTTCCTCGCCATCACCGGCCGCAACGCCGCACCGGCCGGCCAGGCCCCCGTCGCCGTATAGGCCCCACGGACTCACAGGACCAGGAACAGGACCAGGACCCACGATGCTGCTGCACGACACCGCCCTCGTCTACGGGCGCTACCTCCGGCAATCCCTCCGCTCGCGCTTCGCGCTGCTCTTCGGGGTGCTCATGCCGCTGCTGTACCTGCTGTTCTTCGGCCCCCTGCTCACGGATCTCCCGCTCGGCGGGCAAGGCAGCTCCTGGCAGGTGCTCGTCCCCGGGCTGCTGCTCCAACTCGGCCTGTTCGGGGCGTCGTTCGCGGGCTTCTCGATCATCATCGAAAAGGGGCACGGCGTGGTCGAGCGCATGCGCGTCACCCCTGTCAGCCGGCTGGCCCTGCTGCTCGGCCGGGTGCTGCGGGACGCCACGGTGTTCGTCTTCCAGGCCGTGCTGCTGGTGCTGGCGGCGGTGGTGATGGGCCTGCGGGCACCCCTCGCCGGCGTCCTGGTCGGCTTCGTCTTCGTCGCGCTGCTCACGGTCTCGCTGGCCGCCCTGTCGTACGCGCTGGCGATGAGAATGGACACCCCGCAGAGCTTCGGCCCGGCGATCAACGCGCTGACCATGCCGTCGATGCTGCTCTCCGGCCTGATGCTGCCGATGACGCTGGGCCCGGCCTGGCTGGACGTCCTGTCGCACCTCATGCCGTTCCGCTATCTGGTGGACGCGGTGCGGGACGCGTACGTCGGCAGTTACGCGACACCCCACATGCTCTACGGCGCGCTGGTGGCCGTCGCCCTCACGGCGCTGTCCGTGACAGTGGGCACACGCGTGTTCCGAACCGCCTGAGCCTAACTACGCTGGCCCCATGGTCAATCTGACGCGCATCTACACCAGGACCGGCGACCAGGGCAGCACCGCCCTCGGCGACATGAGCCGGGTCGCCAAGACCGACCTGCGGATCTCCGCGTACGCCGACGCCAACGAGGCGAACGCGGTGATCGGCACGGCGATCGCACTGGGCGGTCTGGACGAGGAGATCGTCACGGTCCTCACCCGCGTGCAGAACGACCTGTTCGACGTGGGTGCGGACCTGTCGACGCCGGTGGTGGGGAACCCGGAGTTCCCGCCCCTGCGGGTCGAGCAGTTCTACATCGACAAGCTGGAGGCGGACTGCGACCGCTTCAACGAGCAGCTCGAGAAGCTCCGCTCCTTCATCCTCCCCGGCGGTACCCCGGGCGCGGCCCTGCTCCACCAGGCCTGCACGGTCGTACGCCGGGCGGAGCGCTCGACCTGGGCGGCTCTGGAGGTGCACGGCGAGGTGATGAACCCGCTGACGGCGACCTACCTCAACCGCCTCTCCGACCTGCTGTTCATCCTCGCGAGGACGGCGAACAAGGAGGTCGGAGACGTGCTGTGGGTCCCGGGCGGGGAGCGCTGAAGCGCTGCTGACAGGGGCGCGGGGAACTGCGCGACCAGCCACGACGCACGGGCATCAGCGACGCAGCCGCTCCTTCTCGAGCAGCCCCTCAGGCTCCCCCACAGGGGCCTTCCGTGGCCAGATCCAGTAACTCAGCGCGACCAGTCCGTGGATCCCGGCCGTACGCCAGGCCGTATAGCGCCAGCTCTCCAGGGAGGTCACGCGGCTCGGGTCGTCCACGTACCAGATCGCGAGCTGGAGGAGCACGGTCGCGACGACGGCGCCCACCAGCGTGCCCAGCCAGACCTTGCCCTCGTGGCGCGCCCGGGGCGTGCCGTAGCGCGGTGGGCCGATCGGCTTCGGGGCCCCGCCCAGCCGGTGGGCGGCGTGGCCGTCGAGCCACTTCACCGTGCGGTGGCCGTGCCCGACGGTGTAGCCGATGTACAGCGCGGCCAGCCCGTGCGTCCAGTTCGGCTCGGCACCGTTCTTCAGGTCCAGTGCGGTGGCGACCAGCAGCACGACCTCCAGCAGCGGCTCGCACAGCAGCAGGCCCAGCCCCAGACGTGGCATGCGCATCAGGTAGCGGGCGCTCAGCCCGGCCGCCAGCAGCACCCAGAAGCCGATCTCACAGGCGGCGATCAAGGCGACGATCACGGTTCGCTCCTCTCGGTCACCCTTCCAGGCTCCCGGGCGGTTCGGCCGGAATCGTCGTCGCGACTGACGAACCCGCGCTACATCGAAAGATGCAGCCCGGGACCCTTCGCGCGGCTCACGCGCAGGCCACGACGGCCGTGTTGGATGGTGTCATGGCCGTACGACTCCCCCGCCCGCGCCGTTTCGACATCTACGTCGCAGTGGGCAGCCTGCTCGGCGGGCTGCTGCTGTGGGGCGTCGGCCTGGCCACCCGTCCGCACACCGAGCCGTACGTGCTCCTGCCGGGACGCTGGCCGCTTCTGCTGCCGCTCGTCGTCATGGCGGGCTGCGAGCTGCTGCGCCGGGACGCCCCCCGCACGGCCCTGCTGATCGGCACGCCCGCGATCGTCCTGGACACCGTCACCCAGGGCAACCTGGTCACGATCCTGATGTACACCGACCTGATGTACGCAGCCGTTCTGTACGGCCCGCCCGCCTCGGCCCACCGCATCCCGCGGATCACCGGGCTGCTCTCGGTGGCCGGGGCGGTGGTGCCGTTCGCGATCTGGCGCGAGCCCGAGGCTCTGCTGATCGGCGTGGTCACCGGCCTCGTGTCCTTCGGCCCCGCCGCCACCGGCCTGATCGTCCGCAACCACCGCGACGCCGCCGAGGCGGCCCGGCTGCGCGCCGAACAGACCGCGTTGCTCGCCGAGATGGACCGCACGCAGGCGGTCACCGCCGAACGCGCCCGGATGGCACGCGAACTGCACGACATGGTCGCCAACCACCTGTCCGCGATCGCCATCCACTCCACCGCCGCGCTCTCCCTCGACGATCCGAAAACCTCTCAGGAGGCGCTCGTGGTCATCCGGGAGAACAGCGTGGAGGGGCTCGCCGAGATGCGGCGGCTGATCGGCATCCTGCGCGACAGCAGCGGCGATGTGGAACCGTCCGCCGCCCCGACGCTCGACGGCCTCGGCTCGCTGGTGGAGAACGCCCGCACCAACGGTCTCGACGTCACGCTGGACTCCACACAGGGCGAGGTGCCCGCGCCCGTCGAGCTCGCCGCCTACCGCATCGTGCAGGAGTCGCTGACCAACGCGCTCAAGCACGCCGCCCCCGGCCGGGTCACCGTGTCCCTCGCCCGGCGGGACGGCTCCCTCGTCATCGGCGTGACCAGCCCGTACGGAGACCGGGACGCCCCGCGCGCCCCCGGCTCCGGCGCCGGTCTGGTCGGCATGAGAGAACGCGTGGCCCTGCTGGACGGCACCTTCGAAGCCGCCCCCGAGGACTCGCCCGAGGGCAAGATCTGGGCCGTACGCGCCACCCTCCCCGTCCACGACAGCGTCGAAGGAGTCACCGCATGATCCGCGTCCTGGTCGCCGAGGACCAGTCCGCCGTCCGCGCCGGACTGGTCCTCATCCTGCGCAGCGCGCCCGACATCGAGGTGGTCGGCGAGGCCGCGGACGGTGAGCAGGCGGTGGCGCTGGCCCGGGAGCTGCGGCCGGACCTGGTGCTGATGGACGTTCAGATGCCACGCCTGGACGGAGTGTCGGCGACCCGGCAGGTCGTCATGGAACGGCTCGCCGACGTGCTCGTACTGACCACCTTCGATCTCGACGAGTACGTCTTCGGGGCGCTGCGGGCGGGTGCGTCCGGCTTCCTGCTCAAGAACACCGAGGCCAGGGACCTGCTGGAGGCGGTACGGACGGTCGCGCGCGGGGAGGGGCTGATCGCCCCGGCGGTGACGCGGCGGCTGATCGCGGAGTTCGCCGCGAAGCCGGCGCGGGAGCCAGCGGCCGATCCGGCGGTGCTCGACGAGCTGACCCGGCGCGAGCGCGAGGTGCTGTCCTGTCTGGGCGAGGGCCTGTCCAACGCGGGCATCGCCGAGCGGCTCGACATGGCCGAGGCGACCGTGAAGACCCATGTCAGCAGGCTGCTGGGGAAGCTGGGGCTGCGGAGCCGGGTGCAAGCCGCTGTGCTGGCCCAGGAGTTGGGTATCTGATCCGAGTTCGGTGCGTGGTGGTCCAGACCTATTGACCGGTGGTCCAGACCTTTCTATTCTCACCGCACCATGAGTGGGCGTGAGGCTCAGTCACGCCCCCACAACTCCATCAAGGAGGCGCAGCATGCGCTTCAGACACAGAGCCGCGGCAGGGTTCGCGACCCTGTTGCTCCCGCTGGCCGGCCTCGTCGGCCTGGCGAGCCCGGCCCAGGCCGCGACGTCCGCCACCGCTTCCTACGCCAAGACCCAGGACTGGGGCTCCGGCTTCGAGGGCAAGTGGACGGTGAAGAACACCGGCACCACGACCCTCAGCTCCTGGACCGTCGAGTGGGACTTCCCCACCGGCACGTCCGTCACCTCGTCCTGGGACGCCGACGTCACCTCCTCCGGCACCCACTGGACCGCCAAGAACAAGTCCTGGAACGGCACCCTCGCCCCCGGCGCCTCCGTCTCCTTCGGCTTCAACGGCAGCGGCACCGGCTCCCCCACCCACTGCAGGCTCAACGGCGGAAGCTGCGACGGCGGGACCACGGAGCCAGGCGACAGCGCTCCCAGCGCCCCCGGCACCCCCACCGCCTCGGACATCACCAACACCTCGGTGAAGCTGTCCTGGTCCGCCGCCACCGACGACAAGGGCGTCAAGAACTACGACGTCCTGCGCGACGGCACCAAGGTCGCCACCGTGACGGGCACGTCGTACACCAGCACCGGCCTCACCGCCGGCACCGACTACTCCTACTCCGTCCAGGCCCGGGACACCGCCGACCAGACCGGCCCGGTCAGCGGCGCCGTCCGCGTCCGCACCACCGGCGGCACCACCGAGCCCCCGCCCACCGGCGACAAGGTCAAGCTCGGCTACTTCACCGAGTGGGGCGTCTACGGTCGCAACTACCACGTCAAGAACCTGGTGACCTCGGGCTCGGCGTCGAAGATCACGCACATCAACTACGCCTTCGGCAACGTCAAGAACGGCCAGTGCACCGTCGACGACACCTACGCCGCCTACGACAAGGCCTACACCGCCGACCAGTCCGTCAGCGGCACCGCCGACACCTGGGACCAGCCGCTGCGCGGCAACTTCAACCAGTTGCGCCAGCTGAAGGCCAAGTACCCGCACATCAAGGTGCTGTACTCCTTCGGCGGCTGGACCTACTCGGGCGGCTTCGGCCAGGCCGCGGCCAATGCCGCCGCGTTCGCCAAGTCCTGCAAGGCCGTCGTGGAGGACCCGCGCTGGGCCGACGTCTTCGACGGCATCGACATCGACTGGGAGTACCCGAACGCCTGCGGCCTGACCTGCGACACCTCCGGTCCGGCGGCCTTCAGAACCCTCTCCCAGGCACTGCGTGCCGAGTTCGGCCCGAACTACCTGGTCACCGCGGCCATCACCGCCGACGGTTCCTCCGGCGGCAAGATCGACGCGGCCGACTACGGCGGCGCCGCCCAGTACCTCGACTGGTACAACGTGATGACCTACGACTACTTCGGCGCCTTCGACAAGGACGGCCCGACCGCCCCGCACTCCCCGCTCACGTCCTACCCGGGGATCCCGCAGGCGGGCTTCAACTCGGCCGACGCGATCGCCAAGCTGAAGGCGAAGGGCGTCCCGTCCAAGAAGCTCCTGCTCGGCATCGGCTTCTACGGCCGCGGCTGGACCGGTGTCACCCAGTCCGCCCCGGGCGGATCGGCCACCGGCGCGGCTCCGGGCACGTACGAGGCGGGCATCGAGGACTACAAGGTGCTGAAGAACTCCTGCCCGGCCACCGGCACCATCGCCGGCACGGCGTACGCGCACTGCGGCAGCAACTGGTGGTCGTACGACACTCCGTCGACGATCGCCGGGAAGATGAGCTGGGCCAAGAACCAGGGCCTCGGCGGCGCGTTCTTCTGGGAGTTCAGCGGTGACACCGCGAACGGAGAGCTGGCGAACGCCATCGACAGCGGCCTGAAGTAGGCCGGGATCAAAGCGAAGTTCGAAGGGTCATAGACCCTAGGCGACATTGACGCTCCCCCAGACTTCGTCCGGGGGGACCCCCACCCAGCGGGTGAACATGGCTACGCCACGTTCACCCGCTGTCCGGGCGGGGCTGCCTCGAGCCACGCGAGGAAACCGGTCAGCGCGTCTTCGCTCATCGCGAGCTCGAGACGCGTGCCCCGGTGCAGGCAGGCCAGGATCACATGGTCGGAGAGCAGCGCCAGCTCCTCCTCGCCCTCCGGGACGCGGCGGCCCGCCACCTCGATCGCGGAACGCTCCAGGACGCGGCGCGGACGCGGCGAGTACGAGAAGACGCGGTACCACTCGACGCGGTCACCGTTGTAGCGGGCCACGCCGTACGCCCAGCCCTTGCCGTTGGTGTCGCCCTCGGCCGGGGCGTCCCAGCGCATGCTGGCGTCGAAGGTGCCGCCCGACCGCTGGATCAGCCGGCGGCGCAGGCCGAAGACGAACAGGCCCACCACCACGAGGGCCACCACGATTCCGCACACAGTCAGAGCGAGGACCATCGACACCGACCTCCTCGTCTCCTAGGTAACGGAACGTAAAAATCACCCACATCCGCCTCAGCCGCGGCTGGGTCCGGATCTCTCCGGTACCCAGCCGCGGCTGAGTGACATCATCACGCGGCGGACAGGGTCAGCGTGCCGCCGTCGCAGCTCGCAGACGGACGTCCGCGCGGCGCTGGGCCTCCGCGTCGTCCTCCGCCTTCGCGCGCTCAAGCTCCTGCTCTGCGCGCTGGACATCGATCTCGTCCGACAGCTCGGCGACTTCCGCCAGCAGCGAGAGCTTGTCGTCCGCGAACGAGATGAATCCGCCGTGAACCGCGGCGACGACCGTCCCGCCCTCACTCGTACGGATGGTCACCGGGCCCGACTCCAGCACACCGAGCAGCGGCTGGTGACCGGGCATGACGCCGATGTCGCCGGACGTGGTGCGCGCGACGACCAGGGTGGCCTGGCCGGACCAGACCTCACGGTCGGCCGCGACCAGCGCGACGTGCAGCTCAGCAGCCAAGGGTGGCTCCTCGGGTCACCACCCGGCGGGAGTGCCGGGTGTTGGTTACAAGTCTAGTAGGCGTGAAAGAGGGGGCGGGACGAACCCCGCCCCCTCATGACTCGAGCGTGGCCCGGGTCAGGAGACGCCCAGCTCCTTCGCGTTCTTCTTCAGGTCCTCGAGACCACCGCACATGAAGAACGCCTGCTCCGGGAAGTGGTCGTACTCGCCGTCGCAGATCGCGTTGAACGCGGCGATCGACTCGTCCAGCGGCACGTCCGAACCGTCCACGCCGGTGAACTGCTTGGCGGCGTGGGTGTTCTGGGACAGGAAGCGCTCCACGCGACGGGCACGGTGGACGACGAGCTTGTCCTCCTCGCCGAGCTCGTCGATACCGAGGATCGCGATGATGTCCTGAAGGTCCTTGTACTTCTGCAGGATGTTCTTCACGCGCATCGCGGCGTTGTAGTGGTCCGCCGAGATGTACCGCGGGTCGAGGATGCGGGACGTCGAGTCCAGCGGGTCCACGGCCGGGTAGATGCCCTTCTCGGAGATCGGACGGGACAGCACCGTCGTCGCGTCGAGGTGGGCGAAGGTGGTGGCCGGGGCCGGGTCGGTCAGGTCGTCCGCGGGGACGTAGATCGCCTGCATCGAGGTGATCGAGTGACCACGGGTCGAGGTGATGCGCTCCTGGAGGGTGCCCATCTCGTCGGCCAGGTTCGGCTGGTAGCCCACCGCGGAGGGCATACGGCCGAGCAGGGTCGACACCTCGGAACCGGCCTGGGTGAAGCGGAAGATGTTGTCGATGAAGAACAGCACGTCCTGCTTCTGGACGTCACGGAAGTACTCCGCCATCGTCAGGCCGGCCAGGGCCACGCGCAGACGGGTGCCCGGGGGCTCGTCCATCTGGCCGAAGACCAGGGCGGTCTTGTCCAGAACGCCGGACTCTTCCATCTCCGCGATGAGGTCGTTGCCCTCACGGGTGCGCTCGCCGACGCCCGCGAAGACGGAGACGCCCTCGTGGAGGTTGGCGACACGCATGATCATTTCCTGGATCAGCACGGTCTTGCCGACACCGGCACCACCGAACAGACCGATCTTGCCGCCCTTGACGTACGGGGTGAGCAGGTCGACGACCTTCAGGCCCGTCTCGAACATCTCGGTCTTCGACTCGAGCTGGTCGAACGCGGGTGCCTTGCGGTGGATGGACCAGCGCTCGCCCTCGTGGACCTCGTCGCTGTTCAGCACCTCACCGAGGGTGTTGAACACCTTGCCCTTGGTGAAGTCGCCGACCGGGACGGTGATGCCCGCACCGGTGTCGGTCACCGGGGCCTGGCGGACCAGACCGTCGGTGGGCTGCATGGAGATGGCGCGGACCAGGCCGTCACCCAGGTGCTGGGCGACCTCCAGGGTCAGCGTCTTCTTCTCGCCCGCAAGCGCCGGGTCTGCGACCTCGACGCGAAGGGCGTTGTAGATCTCCGGCATCGCGTCGACGGGGAACTCCACGTCGACGACCGGGCCGATGACCCGCGCGACGCGGCCCGTCGCCGTGGCCGTCTCAACAGTGGTGGTCATTTATCGGTCACTCCCCGCGGTCGCGTCGGCCAGGGCACTCGCGCCACCGACGATCTCGCTGATTTCCTGGGTGATTTCGGCCTGGCGGGCCTGGTTGGCAAGCCGGGTGAGCGTCTCGATGAGCTCTCCGGCGTTGTCGGTGGCCGACTTCATCGCGCGCCGCGTGGCGGCGTGCTTGGAGGCGGCCGACTGGAGCAGCGCGTTGTAGATGCGGCTTTCGACGTAGCGCGGCAGCAGGGCGTCCAGGACGTCCTCCGCCGAGGGCTCGAAGTCGAACAGCGGGAGGATCTCGCCCTTGGGCTTGGCCTCCGCCGCCACCTCGTCGAGGCTGAGCGGCAGCAGCCGCGCCTCGATCGCCGTCTGCGTCATCATCGACACGAACTCGGTGTAGACGATGTGGAGCTCGTCCACGCCGCCCTCGGCCGTCTCCGTCTCGATCGCTTCGATCAGCGGGGCCGCGACCTTCTTGGCATCCGCGTACGACGGCTCATCGGTGAAGCCCGTGAACGACTCCGCGATCTTGCGCTCGCGGAAGTTGTAGTGGGCGACACCGCGGCGGCCGACGATGTAGTTGACGACCTCCTTGCCCTCGGCCTCGAGCTTCGCCGTGAGCTTCTCCGCGGCCTTGATGGCGTTGGAGTTGAAGGCGCCGGCCAGACCGCGGTCGCTCGTGAGGAGCAGGACCGCGGCGCGGGTCGGGTTCTCCGGCTCGGTCGTGAGCGGGTGCTTGGTGTTGGATCCGCCGGCGACCGCCGTGACCGCCCGGGTGAGCTCGGTCGCGTACGGGGTGGAGGCCGCCACCTTGCGCTGCGCCTTGACGACGCGCGAGGCGGCGATCATCTCCATCGCCTTGGTGATCTTCTTGGTCGCGGTGACGGATCGGATGCGACGCTTGTAGACCCGGAGCTGGGCTCCCATGAGTCAGGTCCCTTCCGTCGTCACTTACCGGCAGCCGGGGTGTCCTCGCCGAGCAGCTTGCCGTCGGAGGTCTCGAACTGCTTCTTGAACTCCGCGATGGCCTCGGCGACAGCCTGGAGGGTGTCGTCGGACATCTTGCCGCCCTCGCGGATGGAGGTCATCAGGCCCTGCTCCTTGCGGTGCAGGTAGTCCAGCAGCTCCTTCTCGAAGCGGCGGATGTCGGCGACGGGGACGTCGTCCATCTTGCCGGTGGTGCCGGCCCAGACGGAGACGACCTGGTCCTCGGTGGCCATCGGCTGGTACTGCGGCTGCTTCAGCAGCTCGACCATGCGCTGGCCACGCTCCAGCTGTGCCTTGGACGCGGCGTCCAGGTCGGAACCGAAGGCGGCGAACGCCTCCAGCTCACGGAACTGGGCGAGGTCCACGCGCAGACGGCCGGAGACCTGCTTCATCGCCTTGTGCTGGGCGGAACCACCGACGCGGGAGACGGAGATACCGACGTTCAGCGCGGGACGCTGACCGGCGTTGAAGAGGTCCGACTCCAGGAAGCACTGGCCGTCGGTGATGGAGATGACGTTGGTCGGGATGAACGCCGAGACGTCGTTGGCCTTGGTC
This sequence comes from Streptomyces sp. NPDC093598, assembly GCF_044764825.1. NCBI lineage: Bacteria > Bacillati > Actinomycetota > Actinomycetes > Kitasatosporales > Streptomycetaceae > Streptomyces > Streptomyces sp. NPDC093598. The sequence goes on from NZ_JBIWIV010000008.1 coordinate 76,859, forward strand.
TCGACGATCGGCAGACCGGTCATCGAGCCGGCACCCATCTCGTCGGAGAGCTTGGCGCAGCGCTCCAGCAGACGGGAGTGCAGGTAGAAGACGTCACCCGGGTAGGCCTCACGGCCCGGCGGGCGGCGCAGCAGCAGCGACACGGCACGGTAGGCGTCGGCCTGCTTCGACAGGTCGTCGAAGATGATCAGGACGTGCTTGCCCTGGTACATCCAGTGCTGACCGATGGCCGAACCGGTGTACGGCGCCAGGTACTTGAAGCCGGCCGGGTCGGACGCCGGGGCGGCGACGATGGTCGTGTACTCCAGCGCGCCGGCCTCCTCCAGAGCGCCGCGCACGCCGGCGATGGTGGAGCCCTTCTGGCCGATGGCGACGTAGATGCAGCGGACCTGCTTGTTCGGGTCGCCGGTACGCCAGTTGTCGCGCTGGTTGATGATGGTGTCGACGGCCAGGGCGGTCTTGCCGGTCTGGCGGTCACCGATGATCAGCTGACGCTGGCCACGGCCGACGGGGGTCATCGCGTCGACGGCCTTGTAGCCCGTCTCCATCGGCTCGTGCACCGACTTACGGACCATGACGCCCGGGGCCTGCAGCTCCAGGGCGCGACGGCCTTCGGTCTCGATCTCGCCGAGGCCGTCGATCGGGTTGCCGAGGGGGTCCACCACGCGGCCGAGGTAGCCCTCGCCCACCGCAACGGAGAGAACCTCACCGGTACGGGAGACCGGCTGACCCTCCTCGATGCCGCTGAACTCGCCGAGGACGACGCAGCCGATCTCGCGCTCCTCGAGGTTGAGGGCGAGGCCGAGGCTGCCGTCCTCGAACTTCAGCAGCTCGTTGGCCATGACCGAGGGCAGACCCTCGACCTTCGCGATGCCGTCGCCGGCGAAGGTGACCGTACCGACCTCCTCGCGCGAGGCCGCGTCCGGCTTGTACGCCTGGACGAAGTTCTCCAGCGCGTCCCGGATCTCCTCCGGCCGGATCGTGAGCTCCGCCATCTGGGTTCCCTGCTCTCCTTGTTGGGCCCGAAGTTTCACTTTGGGGGTCTGGGGGCGACCCCCAGGATTCTTCTGCACGGCCCAACCAGGGCCGTCGTAAGTACGTACTGCCTATTGAGTTGCTGCTCAGCCGGCGAGCCGGCGGCTGGCGTCCTCGATGCGGTCCGCCAGGGAGCCGTTGATGACCTCGTCGCCGACCTGCACCCGGATTCCGCCGAGGACCTCGGGGTCCACGTCCAGGTTGAGGTGCATCTTGCGGCCGTAGAGCTTCGCGAGGGCGGCGCCCAGGCGCTGCTTCTGCGGGTCGCTCAGCGGTACCGCCGAGGTGACGATGGCCACCATGCGGTCCCGGCGGTCGGCCGCGAGCTTGGACAGGGACTCGAGTCCCGACTCCAGGCTACGTCCTCGCGGCGCGGTCACAAGGCGCGTGACCAGACGCTCGGTGGCCGACTGCGCCCGGCCGCCGAGCAGGCTGCGCAGCAGCTCGCCCTTGGCCGAGGTGGTGGCCTTGCGGTCGGTCAGCGCGGCGCGCAGCTCGGTGCTGCCGGAGACGATCCGGCCGAACCGGAACAGCTCGTCCTCGACGTCGTCGAGCTTGCCGGCCTGCTGCGCGGCGGTGAGGTCGGCGGTGTTCGCCAGCTGCTCCAGCGCGTCCACCAGGTCGCGCGACTGCGACCAGCGGGAGCGCACCATGCCGGCCACCAGGTCGGCGGCCGGGCCGCTGACCTGGGTGCCGAGCAGACGCTGGGCCAGTTCGGCCTTGGCCTCCCCGGCCTGCGCCGGGTCGGTGAGGACCCGACGCAGCGACACCTCGCGGTCGAGCAGCGCGGTGACGGCGGCCAGCTCGTCGGCGAGCGAGCCCGCGTCCACGGACGTCGAGTCCGTCAGCGCGTCGAGACGCTCACGTGCGGCTGCCAGGGCCTCGCGGCTCGCTCCGTTCATCGTCCGGCCTCGGCCTTCTCCTCGAGCTCGTCGAGGAACCGGTCGATCACGCGGCTCTGGCGGGCGTGGTCCTCGAGGGACTCGCCGACGAGCTTGCCGGCCAGGTCGGTGGCGAGCTTGCCGACGTCCTGGCGCAGCGCGGACGCGGCGGCCTTGCGGTCGGCCTCGATCTGGGCGTGACCGGCGGCGACGATCTCCTCGCGCTGCCGCTGGCCCTCGGCCCGCATCTCGGCGATGAGCGTGGCACCCTGCTCCTGCGCCTCCTGGCGCAGACGCGCGGCCTCGTGCCGGGCCTCGGCGAGCTGTGCCTTGTACTGCTCAAGGACGCTCTGGGCCTCGACCTTCATGGTCTCGGCCTCTTCGATACCGCCTTCGATCGCCGCGCGGCGCTCCTCCAGAACCTTGTTGATGTTCGGAAGCAGCTTCTTCCAGAAGAAGAAGAACACGATGGCGAAGGCGATGGTGCCGACGAGCAGCTCGGGGCCGGGAGGCATGAGCGGGTTCTGCTCTTCCTCGGCCGCCAGCTGCACCAGGTTGGCGATCACATCAGTGCCTTTCGTCGAAACGTGTCGGTGAGCAGGAAATTACTGACCGAACACGAACGGCATAACGATGCCGATGAGGGCGAGCGCCTCACAGAAGGCGAAGCCCAGGATCTGGTTGGCACGGATCAGGCCGGCGGCCTCGGGCTGACGGGCCAGGGCCTGGGTGCCGTTGCCGAAGATGATGCCGACGCCGATGCCGGGGCCGATGGCGGAGAGGCCGTAGCCGATGGAGCCGAGCGAACCGGAGACAGCGGCGAGGGTCTCAGTGGCAGCCATGCTGTTTCTTCCTTCTCTTTCACGGACCGGCGGGGGTTGGCCACCGGACGTTCTTGGGACTTGCGGGGGTGAGGGGCTCAGTGGTGCTCGGCCAGAGCGCCCTGGATGTACGTGCAGGCGAGGAGCACGAAGACGTACGCCTGGACAGCCTGCACGAAGAGTTCGAAGCCGATCATCGCGATGGTCATGACGAAGGAGACGCCGGCCGCCGGGATCATCCAGCTGTTCAGCAGGTACCAGGAGGCGACGGTGAACATGACCAGCATCAGGTGGCCGGCGAACATGTTCGCGAACAGTCGTACCGCGTGCGTGAACGGCCGGACGAGCAGGTTCGAGAAGAACTCGATGACCATCACGAGCGGCAGCACCGGGCCGAGCGACTTGTCGTAGCCGGTGATGTTCTTGAAGAACCCGACGAAGCCGTGCCGCTTGAAGGTCAGCGAGACCCAGGTCACGTAGACGATCACGGCGAGGACCGCCGGGAACGCGATGATCGACGACACCGGGAACTGTGCCAGCGGGATCACGGACCAGATGTTCATGATCCAGATGAAGAAGAAGAGCGAGACCATCAAGGGGACGTACTTCTCGCCCTCCTTCTTTCCGAGGGTCTCGTAGACGATGCCGCGGCGGACGAAGTCGTAACCGGCTTCACCGACCATCTGCAGCTTGCCCGGCACCACCTTCGCCTTGCCGAAGGCCGCGTAGAAGAAGCCGATGACGAGGATGGTGGTGATGATGGCGAGCAGCATCACCTTGTTGAACTCGAACCCTCCAACCGTGGCAATCGGCTTGAAGAGGAACGAGTGCAGGCCCGGTGCCGGAAAACCACACCCGTCGGACATGATCCGACAGCTCCAGTCAAAGGCGAGCTGGGTCTGGTCAGCACTCACCGCGGGCTCCTTCGGCGTGACGCATAGGTACGGCAACCTCGTTGTGTCGGCGCGGCGCGCAGCCGCGGATCGGCACCGGACAGGTGTTACGGATGTGAGGGCGGCTGGGGGGCATCGAGCCTCGCGTTCGAGCAGGCGTCAGCTCAGATGCCCGCGCCCGCGATGCCGCAGTTGGCACCGGACGATAGCAGGAGTTCCTACTGCCCTTTATCGCGCCCCTACTCGTCACGACGACGGTCCGGTCTTCTCGGGCTTCTCGCTCTTCTCGGAGTCCGGGTCGATGTAGAAGATCTTGGCCTTCATGTGCGCACGAGCTTGCGCGGCCATCCACACGACGGTGGCGATGACGAGCCCGAGGGCGAACGTCTTCGCGTTGAAGAGAGAGGTGTCCTTGAAGAGGGCGACGAAGATCAGGAGAAGCAGCAGCTGGGCGACATAGAGCATCAGCCCCATGGCCTGGAACAACTGCGGGAGCGTTTTTGCCGTCCACTGGAGAACGTAGAGACCGACCCCCATGAAGAGGATGGCCAGTACGGTGCCGACGGCCGCTCCGATGGCTCCCTTGCCTCCGGCCACCACGCCACTGACGGCGACCACGACCGCACCGGCAGCGGCTGTGGGCACAGCGCACTGCAAGAGGTTCCGGGCGTCATTGGACGGCATGGCGGCAACTCCGCTTTCGCAGGGGGCAGGGGTGTCGTCATGGACGAGCGTAGTCCCGGGCTGAGTGGAGACCTCACGCCAATGGACCGTCGCACTGCGGTCCTTCGGCTCTATCCGGGGGTTCTCGTGAACCGTATCACAAACTATTTGATGCAGTCTTTACCTGAAGGTGTGCGGACTGTCACACATGAGAGTGAACCTGCGCGTCTGAGCGAGAACGGCGCCAAGATGTCTGGTATTGGGGCGCTTCGCACCCCCATCGCAACCCCACGACTTGGCAATGCTCTAGTCAGATTCTTACCTGGTCCCCGCCTTGCGCCGGTCGGCCAGACGGGAACGGGGGCCGATGGCCGTCGCACCGTTGACACCGGAGACTCCGGACACCACAGGGGTGCGGTTCTCGGACCCGGCCTCCGCGTACTGGTCCGCCGCGGAGGCCGGCATCGACGCCTCGGGTGAGAGGGCCGCGGCCGAGCCGCGACGCCGGTAGCGCGGCGGAACGAAGCGCTCCATCCAGCGCGGGGCACGCGGCGTGAAGCGCGGCAGCAGCAGCAGGAGGAGACCGATCGCGCTCAGGAACACCACACCGAGCACGATCCACATGGACGCCGAGTTGACCGAGTAGGCGAGCGCGCCGAAGGCGATCAGCGCCGACCAGAAGTACATGATCAGCACCGCGCGGCTGTGCGAGTGGCCGATCTCCAGCAGCCGGTGGTGCAGGTGGCCGCGGTCGGCGGCGAACGGCGACTGGCCGCGCCAGGTGCGGCGCACGATCGCCAGGATCAGGTCGGCGGCCGGCACCGCGATGATCGTCAGCGGCAGCAGCAGCGGGATGTACACGGGGACCGTCTGGTGCACGGCCTCCTTCTCGGAGCCCGCGTACAGGTTGAGCGCGTCCGGGTCGACCTGCCCCGTGATCGAGATCGCGCCCGCTGCCAGGACCAGGCCGATCAGCATCGAACCCGAGTCGCCCATGAAGATCCGGGCCGGATGCATGTTGTGCGGCAGGAAGCCCAGGCACATGCCCATCAGGATCGCCGAGAAGAGGGTGGCCGGGGCGGCGGCCTCGATGCCGTACGAGTACCAGATGCGGTAGGCGTACAGGAAGAACGCCGCGGCCGCGATGCAGACCATGCCGGCCGCGAGGCCGTCCAGCCCGTCGACGAAGTTGACCGCGTTGATGGTGATGACGACCAGCGCGACCGTCAGCAGGGTGCCCTGCCACTGGGTGAGCGCGACCGAGCCGACGCCCGGGATCGGCAGCCACAGGATCGTCAGACCCTGCACGACCATCACGCCCGCGGCGATCATCTGGCCGCCCAGCTTGATCAGGGCGTCGATCTCGAACTTGTCGTCCAGCACACCGATCAGCCAGATCAGGGCCGCCCCGGACAGCAGCGCCCGGGGTTCGTTCGACGTCTCGAAGACCTGGTTGAGGTTGGTCAGGTGGTCGGCGACCAGCAGACCCGCGCACAGGCCGAAGAACATCGCGATACCGCCGAGGCGCGGAGTGGGCTCCCGGTGCACGTCACGTGCCCGGATCTCCGGCATCGCTCCGGCCACGATCGCGAACTTCCGTACCGGCCCTGTCAGCAGATACGTCACCGCGGCCGTGATGCAGAGCGTCAGGAGGTATTCACGCACGGGCTTCCCCACAGGTCTCGCTGGCCATCTCAGCCCCACACCCTAGCGATGCGCGCATATGAGTGGGGACTTCCGGGTAGCGATGATGGTTGCACGAGTGGCTGTGCACCCTGGTGCGCTTACCCCGGCTCACGCGGGATACGGCGGGAATCCACCGGCCAGCTCCCGTACTTCTTCACGGGCTCTCGAGGTCTCCGTCACGCCTCGGAGCACCCCTGCGAGCAGCTTGGCGATCCGCGCCATCTCCGCCTCCCCCATGCCCTGTGTGGTGATCGCCGCCGTGCCGAGCCTGAGTCCCCGGGCGTCGCCGTGCGGCAGGGCGCAGCAGTCCATGACCAGGCCGGCCGCGGCGAGACGGCCCCGGGCGGTGCGTCCGTCGACACCGAGCGGCGCCGGGTCGGCGGTGATCAGGTGGGTGTCCGTGCCGCCGGTGGTGACGACCAGCCCCTCGGCGGCCAGCCGGGCCGCCAGAACCCGTGCGTTCGCCACCACCTGATGGGCGTACGCGGCGAACGCCGGTGTTGCCGCCTCCCCGAACGCGACCGCCTTGGCGGCGATGGTGTGCATTTGTGCGCCGCCCTGTGTGAAAGGGAACACGGCCCGGTCGACCCGCTCGGCCAGCTCCGCACGGCACAGGATCAGGCCGCCGCGCGGACCCCGCAGCACCTTGTGGGTGGTCCCGCAGACGATGTCCGCGTACGGCACCGGATTCGGGGCCGCTCCCCCGGCGACGAGCCCGAGAGGGTGCGCGGCGTCCGCGATGAGGTACGCGCCCACCTCGTCGGCGACCTCACGGAAGAACGCGTGGTCCATGTGCCGGGGGTAGGCGATCGAGCCGCACACGATCGCCTTGGGCCGGCGTGTACGGGCCAGGGTGCGCACCTGCTCGTGGTCGATGAGCCCGGACTCCGCGTCCACGCCGTATCCGACGAAGTCGAACCAGCGGCCGGAGAAGTTGGCGGGCGAGCCGTGGGTGAGGTGCCCGCCGTAGGGCAGGCCGAGCGCGAGGACGGTGTCACCGGGGCGGAGCAGGGCGGCGTAGGCGGCGAGCACCGCCGAAGAGCCCGAGTGCGCCTGGACGTTGGCGTGGTCGGCGCCGAACAGGGCCTTGGCCCGCTCGACGGCGACGTGTTCGGCGACGTCGACGATCTCGCAGCCGCCGTGGTGCCGCGCGCCCGGGTAGCCCTCGGCGTACTTGTTGGCGAGCGGTGAGCCGAGGGCGGCCAGCACGGCCGGCGAGCTGAAGTTCTCGGCGGCGATCAGCTGGAGCGTCGTCGACTGGCGCTCCCGCTCCGCGAGCAGGATGTCGGCGAGCTCGGGGTCCTGGCGGCGCAGGACGTCGGCCTCGATGGCAGGGGTGACCGTCATGGTGGGCTCCGGGCGTCGACGGTGACGTACGACCAATGTAGGCCCGGGGCCGTCGGAGCGCTCGGTCGTTACGTCCGTGCGGGAACGCCCGTGAGGGCCGTGACGACCGGATCGAGTGCCTGGTGTATCTCGTCCCCGATGGACCGGAAGAACGTCAGGGGCGCGCCGTACGGGTCGTAGACCTCGTCGGCCTCGGCGGTCGGCGCCAGGAGCCACCCGCGTAGAGCGGCCGCGGCACGGACCAGCGCACGCGCGCGGACGACCACGCCCTCCTCCAGGGGCGGCAGGGTGGCCGGGTCGATGGCCTTCACCAGGCGGGTGAACTCCTTGAGCGTGAAGGTCCGCAGGCCCGCCGAGTGCCCCATGGAGATGACCTGCGCCCGGTGGTCCCGGGTGGCGGTCAGCACCAGGTCGGCGCGGATCACGTGCTCGTCGAGGAGCTCGCGCCCGGTGAACCCGGAGGCGTCCGCGCCGAAGTCGGCCAGGACGGTCTCCGCGTGCGACTCCATGGGCGCGCCCTCGTGGCCCCAGGTGCCCGCGCTCTCCACGATGAGCCCGCCGCCGAGGATGCCGAGACGCTCCTTGACGAAATGGCGGGTCAGCCGCTCGGTGATGGGCGAGCGGCACACGTTGCCGGTGCTGACGTGGAGGATGCGGAAGCTGTCGCGCGGAAGTCCCACGAAGGTCGTCGTGATCTCCGCCGCGCTTTCCCCGTTGCCTATGCCACGCCCCGATCCAGGGGCCGTCAATTCGCCACCTCGAGGTCGGGTACGACCTTTCGCAGCTCGTCCGCCGAGAGGGCACCCGCGCGCAGCAGCAGCGGCACCTCACGGGTCACGTCGACGATCGACGACGGCACGTTGCCGGGGGTCGGGCCGCCGTCGAGGTAGACGGAGACGGAGTCGCCGAGCATCTCCTGCGCGGCGTCGCAGTTCTCCGGCGCCGGGTGGCCGGTCAGGTTGGCGGAGGAGACGGCCATGGGGCCGACCTCGGTCAGCAGCTCGATGGCGACCGGGTGCAGCGGCATGCGCACGGCGACCGTGCCACGGGTGTCCCCGAGGTCCCACTGGAGGGACGGCTGGTGCCGGGCGACGAGCGTCAGCGCGCCCGGCCAGAAGGCGTCGACCAGCTCCCAGGCCAGCTCGGAGAAGTCCGTGACGAGGCCGTGCAGCGTGTTCGGGGACCCGATGAGGACGGGGGTGGGCATGTTGCGGCCCCGGCCCTTCGCGTCCAGCAGGTCGGCGACCGCCTCCGAGGAGAACGCGTCGGCGCCGATGCCGTACACCGTGTCCGTCGGCAGCACCACGAGCTCGCCACGGCGGACGGCGGACGCTGCCTCGCGCAGACCGGTCACACGGTCGGTCGCGTCGTTGGTGTCGTATCGCCGTGCCATCTTTAGCTGGCCTCCTCGTACACGTGCTGCTGGGATGAAGTCCGCGAAGTCTGCGAGGTCCGCGAAGACCGCGGGGTGCCCGGTGTGTTCACGGCAGCGCCTTGCGGGCCGTGGCGAAACGCGGGCGGTTGTTCAGGTCCGGATGGTCCGCGGCGTCGGTCCAGCCGCGGTCCTCGGCGAAGATCCACGGCACCTGGCCGCCCTGGGTGTCGGCGTGCTCCACGACCACGACGCCGCCGGGGCGCAGCAGCCGGTGCGCGGTGCGCTCCAGGCCGCGGATCAGGTCGAGGCCGTCCTCGCCGGAGAACAGGGCCATGTCGGGGTCGTAGTCCCGGGCCTCGGGGGCGACGTACTCCCACTCGGTGAGCGGGATGTACGGCGGGTTGGTGATGACCAGGTCGACCTGGCCGTCGAGGTCCGGGAAGGCCGTGAGGGCGTTGCCCTGCCGCAGGTCGACCCGGGACCCCTCGACGTTCTTGCGGGTCCACTTCAGCGCGTCCTCGGACAGCTCCACGGCGTGCACGCGTGAGCGCGGCACCTCCTGCGCGAGGGCGAGCGCGATGGCGCCGGAGCCGGTGCACAGGTCGACGATGCACGGCTCGACGACGTCCATGGCCCGTACGGCGTCTATGGCCCAGCCGACCACGGACTCCGTCTCGGGCCGCGGCACGAACACCCCGGGTCCGACCTGGAGTTCCAGGTAGCGGAAGTAGGCACGCCCGGTGATGTGCTGGAGCGGCTCGCGGGCCTCACGGCGGGCGATGACCTCCCAGTAGCGGGCGTCGAAGTCGGAGTCCTTGACGGAGTGCAGCTCGCCGCGCTTGACGCCGTGCACGAACGCGGCGAGCTCCTCCGCGTCGGTACGCGGCGAGGGCACGCCGGCGTCGGCGAGCCGCTGGGTGGCCTGGGCCACCTCCGCGAGCAGCAGGTTCACGCAAGTCCTCCGTATTGCTCGTACGTGCTCGTGTTCGTGCCTGCCTTACGCAGCCGCCAGTTTCGCCGCCGAGTCGGCGTCGACGCAGGCCTGGATCACCGCGTCGAGGTCACCGTCCAGGACCTGGTCCAGGTTGTACGCCTTGAAGCCGACGCGGTGGTCCGAGATGCGGTTCTCCGGGAAGTTGTACGTGCGGATCTTCTCGGAGCGGTCGACGGTGCGGACCTGGCTGCGTCGGGCGTCGGCAGCCTCCCTCTCGGCCTCCTCCTGCGCCGCCGCGAGCAGCCTGGAGCGCAGAATACGCAGTGCCTGCTCCTTGTTCTGCAGCTGGCTCTTCTCGTTCTGGCAGGAGGCGACGACTCCGGTCGGGATGTGCGTGATGCGCACGGCGGAGTCGGTGGTGTTGACGGACTGTCCGCCGGGCCCGGAGGACCGGTAGACGTCGATGCGGAGGTCGTTCGGGTTGATCTCGACGTCGACCTCCTCGGCCTCGGGCGTGACGAGCACACCGGCCGCGGAGGTGTGGATACGGCCCTGGGACTCCGTGGCGGGCACGCGCTGCACGCGGTGCACGCCACCCTCGTACTTCATCCGTGCCCACACGCCCTGGCCGGGCTCGGTGGCGCCCTGGCCGCCCTTGGTCTTCACGGCGACCTGGACGTCCTTGTAGCCGCCCAGCTCGGACTCGGTGGCGTCGATGATCTCGGTCTTCCAGCCGACGCGCTCGGCGTACCGCAGGTACATGCGCAGCAGGTCGCCGGCGAACAGCGCCGACTCGTCGCCACCCGCGCCCGCCTTGATCTCGAGGATGACGTCCTTGTCGTCGCTGGGGTCGCGCGGGACGAGGAGGAGGCGCAGCTTCTCCGTGAGCTCCTCGCGCTGCTGGTCCAGCTCCTTGACCTCGGCCGCGAAGTCGGGGTCGTCGGCGGCCAGTTCCCGCGCGGTCTCGATGTCGTCGCCCGTCCGCGTCCAGGAACGGTACGTGGCGACGATCGGGGTGAGCTCGGCGTAACGCTTGTTCAGCTTGCGCGCGTTGGCCTGGTCGGAGTGGACCGACGGGTCGGCGAGCTTCTTCTCCAGGTCGGCGTGCTCGGTGACGAGTTCCTGGACGGCCTCGAACATCTTGGGCTCCTGTGGACGGACGGCGGTGAAGGGCGGGCGACCAAAAACGCCGGTCCCGGAGCGCCCGGTGTGGGGGCGCTTCCGTGGACCGGCGAATTGAGGCTCGCTACTTCTTGGAGCCGGCGGCCTTGCCGAAGCGGGCCTCGAAGCGGGCCACACGGCCACCGGTGTCGAGGATCTTCTGCTTGCCCGTGTAGAACGGGTGGCACTCGGAGCAGACATCGGCGCGGATGGTGCCGGACTCGATGGTGCTGCGGGTGGTGAACGACGCGCCACAGGTGCAGCTGACCTGCGTCTCGACGTACTCGGGGTGGATGTCGCGCTTCAAGGTGTCTCCTAGGTTCGGGAGGGCGCCGGGTCGCTGCCGCGGGGTGCGGGAGCGTGAACCGGAGCCGACGTACCAGTCTGCCAGGACTGGGGCCTACTCCCAAAACCGGGGGTTGCCGTTGTTTGTTCCCTGCGGGCCGGTGGGGGCTTGTCGCGCGGTTTCCCGCGCGCCTGGGGACGTGTCCCCTAGGGCCCGCTCACGACACCCTTGGCCTCGCCTGAGGCGTTGCCCTCCGTCGCACTCTTCGGGATCGGCCTGTCGTTCTCCAGGGCCTTCCAGATCTGGTCGGCCTTCTTCTTCTGGAGGAGGACGCGGTTGGGGTCGGCCGGGTCGTAGGCCACCGGCATCGTGACCATGTGCATGTTGGACGGGCTGATGCCCTTGAGGCCGCCCGCGAAGGATGCGAGCTTGCTGACCGAGCCGAGGTCGGAGTCGGTCGTCACCGCCTTGGTCGCGGTTTCGGCGAGGTCGAGCAGCCTCTTCGGGTTCGAGAAGACGCCGACGTCCTTGATCTGGTTGACCAGCGCCTTGATGAAGGCCTGCTGGAGCTGGATACGGCCCAGGTCGGAGCCGTCGCCGACGCCGTGTCTGGTGCGGACCAGGCCGAGGGCCTGCTTGCCGTCGAGCGTGTGGGTCCCGGCCTTCAGCTTCAGATGGCTGTCGGGGTCGTCGATGCTCTTGGTCGTGGTGATCTCGACGCCGCCGAGGTCGTCGATGAGCTTCTGGAAGCCGGCGAAGTCGACCTCCAGGTAGTGGTCCATGCGCAGGTCGGTGATCGACTCGACGGTCTTCACGGCGCAGGCCGCCCCGCCGGTGGAGTAGGCGGAGTTGAACATCACGCTGTGGGCGGCGGGGTGCTCGGTGCCCTTGGTGTCCGTGCACGAGGGGCGGTCGATGAGGGTGTCGCGCGGGATGGAGACCACGCTGGCCTTCTTGTGACCCTTGTAGACGTGCACGATCATCGCCGTGTCGGAGCGGGCGCTGCCGTCGTCGGTGCCGCCGCCGAGCTTCTTGTTGCCGCCGGCGCGGGTGTCGGAGCCGAGGACGAGGATGTTCTCGGAGCCGTTGTCGGCCTTCTCGGGCCGGTCCGTGCCGAGGGCCTGGTCGATGTCGACGCTCTTGAGGTTGCCGTTGAGCTTGAAGTACATGTATCCGGCCCCGGCGCCGCCCAGCACGACGATGCCCGCGGCGGTCCAGGCCGTGATCATCAAGCCCTTGCGACGCTTCTGGGGCTTGCGGCGTCGGCCCTTGCCGCGATGACGCGCTCCGCTGGTGCCGGCCTCACCCGGTATACCCGGATCCGGCGTGCTCTCGGCAGACATGTACTCCTCAGCTCTTCTACGGTCGGTTACCCCCTGCGGTCAGTGCCAGGCGTGGCCGGAAAAGACCCTTCCTCGCACCATCGTCGCTCCGCCTGGTCAGACGGAGAAACTCGGGAAAGGGTTGCACAACGGACTGTGCCCACCGTGTGGAACGGTGGGCACAGTCCGTGTTCGTCACAGCGGGGTGAACCCCGCTCACCTGCGGTTTCAGCCGAAGATGTCGTACTGCTCGAAATCGGTGCCCACGGACTTCCTTGTGGCGAAGATCTCGCTGGTCCCCTTGCCGGTGCCCGCGTACAGGTAGAGCGTGCCGCCGGGGGTGCGGGCCAGGAAGTCGGCCTTGCCGTCGCCCGTGACGTCGCCGGGCGCGTCGAAGGCGTTGTAGTCGGCCCAGGTGCGCACCTTGACCCGGGCCGAGAAAGCGCCCGAGCCGGCCGTGCCGGTGCCCTTGTAGAGGTAGACGGCGCTGCCGGACTTGCTGCGGGCGATCAGGTCGGTCTTGCCGTCGCCGTTGAAGTCACCCTTGCCGCGCACGGAGTTGTACTGGTTCCAGCCGGAGCCGACCTTCACGCGGGGCGCGAACGTGCCGTTGCCCTTGCCCGGGTAGATCCACAGGACGCCCGCGGAGTCGACCGAGAGCAGGTCGGGCAGGTAGTCGCCGGTGACGTCACCGGGGATGATGATGCGGGTGCGGGTCTTCCAGTTGTCGGCGATCTGCTTGGTGGACCAGGTGCCGCTGGAGATGACGTAGTGCGTCCAGAAGAGGTCGCCGTCGCTGCTGCGCCGGTAGACCAGGTCCTGGTAGCCGTCGCGGTCGAGGTCGGTCTGCAGGACCACGTTGACACCGTCCCAGCTGCCCCAGGACTGGCGGGCGGCGAACGACGTGCCGTTGGAGTCCTTGGAGTAGCCGGTCTTGGTGGAGGCGTTGCGCACCCAGAGGTCGGCCTTGTGGTCGCCGCTGATGTTGGTGTCGTCGAGGCGCGGGTAGGCGGCGCCGACGTAGGAGCTGACCTTGGCGAAGACGCTGTAGGCGCCCTTCGCGACGCAGTCCGTCACGCCCCAGGACACGACACCGACGATCCGGTTGTTCACGACCAGGGGGCCGCCGGAGTCGCCGTTGCAGGCGGAGACGGTGCCGGCGTCGCTGCCGGTGGCGGGCTTGCCCGCGCAGACCATGTGGCCCTTGACGAAGTCCGCGCCGTAGGCGCCGGAGCACGTCGTGTCGGACTGCATGGGCAGCGTGGCCGTCTTCAGCGTCTCGGAGATGTCGTCGCTGGTGGAGCTGGTGCGGCCCCAGCCGTAGACCTTGGCACTGGTGCCGGCCTTGTACGACGTGGTGTCGCCGGAGGTCGTCATACGGATCGGGGTGGCCTTGACCGGGACGGGCAGGGTCAGCACCGCGATGTCGTTGTCGATGGTCGTCGCGTTGTACGACGGGTGGTTCCACTGCCGCCAGACGCCGGTGACGGTGCCGCCGTGCAGGTCGGTGCCGTCGGCCGAGGGCAGCTGGGAGGTGCCGGTGACGACGGCGCCGTTGGCGTTCCAGTTGTAGCCCTTGACGCAGTGCGCGGCGGTCAGGATCTTCGTCGGCGCGACGACGGCGCCGCCGCAGAAGAAGCCGATGTCGTCGCCGGTGCTGGAGGTGCCCCGGTCGTCGTAGTAGTGGAGCTGCGCCATCCACGGGGCCGTGCTGATGGTGGTCTCGTTGCCACCGATGACCTTGGGGTCGATGCTGCTGGTGCCGGTGCTCGCGCTGAGCGAGGCCTTGCTCGTCTTGCCGGCGACGTCGTCACCGGCCATGGCGCCCGCGACGCGCTTCTCCAGCTCGGCGAGCGACGGCGAGCTGACAGCGGGCTTGACCGTCGGCTGCGGCAGCGGGGTGGCCGCACCGGCGGACGTCGTCAGCAGCGCGCCGGCCACGGCGGCGGCGACACCGGCCGCGGCGACGGGCAGTGCGATGCGTATCCGGCGTCTGTGCCGACCGCCCCCGGGCATGGGTGTACCCACGAATGTCCCCCCTCGGGATCACAAGTTCGAAGAGAGCGTGATCCTACCCGCACCCGCACAGCACAGAGGGCCGCCCCCGTGCGGGGAGCGGCCCTCTTGTGCAGTCCTTACCTCAGCCGACCTGCCTCAGTCGCCGTTGCCCGGCGTCGGGGTGGTCTTCTGGATCTGCATCAGGAACTCGGCGTTCGACTTCGTCTGCTTCATCTTGTCGAGCAGCAGCTCGACCGCCTGCTGCTGGTCGAGGGCGTGCAGCACCCGGCGCAGCTTCCAGACGATGGCGAGCTCGTCGCTGGCGAGCAGGATCTCTTCCTTACGGGTGCCGGACGCGTCGACGTCCACCGCCGGGAAGATGCGCTTGTCGGCGAGCTTCCGGTCGAGCTTGAGCTCGGCGTTGCCGGTGCCCTTGAACTCCTCGAAGATGACCTCGTCCATGCGGGACCCGGTGTCCACCAGCGCGGTGGCGAGGATCGTCAGCGAGCCGCCGTCCTCGATGTTGCGGGCCGCACCGAAGAAGCGCTTCGGCGGGTACAGCGCCGTCGAGTCGACACCACCGGACAGGATGCGGCCGGATGCCGGGGCGGCGAGGTTGTACGCACGGCCCAGACGGGTGATCGAGTCGAGCAGCACGACCACGTCGTGGCCCAGCTCCACCAGGCGCTTGGCGCGCTCGATGGCCAGCTCGGCGACGGTGGTGTGGTCCTCGGCCGGGCGGTCGAAGGTCGAGGAGATGACCTCGCCCTTCACCGACCGCTGCATGTCGGTGACCTCTTCCGGACGCTCGTCGACGAGGACGACCATCAGGTGGCACTCGGGGTTGTTGTGGGTGATCGCGTTGGCGATCGCCTGCATGATCATGGTCTTGCCGGTCTTCGGCGGGGCCACGATCAGACCACGCTGGCCCTTACCGATGGGCGAGACCAGGTCGATGATGCGGGTGGTGAGGACGCCCGGGTCCGTCTCCAGACGGAGGCGGTCCTGCGGGTACAGCGGCGTCAGCTTGTTGAACTCCGGGCGGCCACGCCCGGATTCGGGCGCCATGCCGTTGACGGAGTCCAGGCGCACCAGCGCGTTGAACTTCTCGCGCCGCTCGCCTTCCTTGGGCTGACGCACGGCACCGGTGATGTGGTCGCCCTTGCGCAGGCCGTTCTTGCGGACCTGGGCGAGGGAGACGTACACGTCGTTCGGGCCGGGCAGGTAGCCGGACGTGCGGATGAAGGCGTAGTTGTCGAGGATGTCCAGGATGCCCGCGACGGGGATCAGGACGTCGTCCTCGTTGATCTGCGGCTCGGAGGCGATGTCGTCGCGGCCGCGACGGCCCCGGCGGTCGCGGTAGCGCCCGCGACGCCCACGACGGCCGCCCTCGAAGTCGTCGTCCTCGTCTGCCCGCTGCTGGCCGCGGTCCTGACGGCCGCCGCCGCCCTGGTTCTGCTGCTGGCCGCGCTGGCCGCCCTGCTGGTCGTCGCCCTTGCCACCGCGACGGTCGCGGTCACCGCGGTCACCACGGTCACCGCGGTCACGGTCCCGGCCGCGGTCACGGCGGTCACGGCGACGGCCCTCGCCGTCACCGGCGTCGGACTTGGCCTCGTTGTTCTGCGACTGCTGCTGCGACTGGGCCGGCGTCTCGGCCTTGGAGTCGCTCTTCGCCTCGGCGACGATGGTCTCCGTGGCGGAGGCCGGGGCTCCGGCCTCGGCGGTGGCCCGGCGACGGCGGCGCTCGGGCGTCTCGTCTCCGCCGCGCTCGTTCTCGCTCGACCGGGAGGCGCCCCCGGCGGGCTGGCCGGGGATCTCGATCTGCTGCTGGGCCACGGCCTTGTCGGCCTGGTCCGCAGGGGCCTGGGAGGCCTCCTTGGCGTCCGCCTTCTTGTCCGCCTTCTCGGCGTTGTCGCCCGTACGGGTCCGCGAGGTGGCGCGGCGCTTGGGCTTGGTCTCGGCGGGGGCGTCGGCCTTCGCGGCCGGAGCGGCGCCGCCGGACGCCTGCGCCTCCTTGATGACCTCGATCAGCTGGCTCTTGCGCATACGCGCGGTGCCCCTGATGCCGAGGCCGGATGCGACCTGCTGCAGCTCGGCCAGCACCATGCCCTCGAGGCCGGTACCGCGGCGCCGCCGGGAGCCGGCACCGGTGGCAGGCGCGGAGGCGTCCGTGGCGGGCGCGGCAGCGGTCTCCTCGACACGTGCGCCCATCAGATCGGTGGTGTCGCTCACGAAGGGTCCTTCCCTGGAGCGGACGTCGGCCTGTCTGGCTCGGCGACCGGTTGTGCTGTCCGGCTTCGGTCCGTGTGGTGTGAACCGTGCCGGGGCGGTGGTCCGCCTAAGCGGCGGAGGAATCTGGTGATGGCGCTTCCTTGAGCCGTGGCACCCAGTGTCAGTGTCACGCGGCGTGGTCGCACCGGTTCCGGAGCATGCCCTGCGCCCCGCTCAGTGTCCTTGTACGGCGTACGGTCCGACGTACGGAACACAGTGCGGCTTGGGGGGCTCCCGGAAGAATGTCTGTCCCGGACGGGGACACGAGGCACCTCGCCATGGTGGGGTCGGGTGCAGACTTGAGGTTAACACTACCGGATCCAACAAACATTCCCCCTCTCGAAATCCGGCAATCGCGCGCTTTCAGATGTCACCGGGGGCCGCGAGCGGCAGCACGCTCGCGCCCTGCTGGTCGAGGCGCAGCCGGTTCGCGGCCCACTCCGGGCCCGCCAGGGCTTCGACCTTGTCGGCGGTGTCCGCGTCCGCCAGCGCCATGACCGTCGGTCCGGCCCCGGAGATCACCGCGGGGATGCCGTCGCCCCGCAGCCGCTCCACCAGTGCCGCGCTCTCGGGCATGGCGGGGGCGCGGTACTCCTGGTGCAGGCGGTCCTCGGTGGCGGGCAGCAGCAGTTCCGGGCGCCGCGTCAGGGCCTCGACGAGCAGGGCGGCCCGGCCGGCGTTGGTGGCCGCGTCGACGTGCGGCACGGTGCGCGGGAGCAGGCCGCGCGCGGTTTCCGTGAGAACCGGCTTTCCAGGGACGAAAACCACCGGAACGATGGAATCCGAGGGCTCCATCCTGATCGCGCGAGCCGCGCCGCCCTCCATCCAGGACAGCGTGAAGCCGCCGAGCAGGCACGCCGCGACGTTGTCGGGGTGGCCCTCGATCTCCGTGGCGAGCTCCAGCAGCGCGGTGTCGTCGAGCTTGGCCTCGGCGCCTATGGTCACGGCGCGGGCGGCGACGATCCCGGCGCAGATGGCGGCCGAGGAGGAGCCGAGGCCCCGGCCGTGCGGAATGCGGTTGGCGCAGACGATCTCCAGGCCGCGCGGCTGCCCGCCCAGCAGGTCGAAGGCGGTGCGCAGGGAACGTACGAGAAGGTGCTTCTCGTCGCGCGGGAGCGTCTCGCTTCCCTCACCCGCGATGTCGATGTGCAGCCCGGAGTCGGCCACCCGGACGACCACGTCGTCGTACAAGCCCAGCGCGAGGCCGAGGGCGTCGAAGCCCGGGCCGAGGTTGGCGCTGGTGGCGGGGACGCGCACCCGGACGGCGGCGGCGCGGAACGCTGGACCGGCCATCGCTCGATGACTCTCCTTGAGCTGCGGTGATTGTCGAATGACGTTCAGTGGACATTCGATGGCGTACGAGAACCCTGCGGGCCGCTGCCGGCCGCGTTGGCCGGCCGCTGTCCCGGCCGCGGAGACGGCGCGGCACCGTGCTCCTTGCGGAGGCATATGCGGCGGGCGGGTTCAGTACAGCCTATCGAAGGAAGGTTCTGTGGCGACATAGGGCGCACAGGAGGCGCACGATGCGTGTCGTAAGCCCCCTGTGCACCCCCCGTAGGGAACCTCCCCGGGCAAGCGCCGTCTTACGCCGGACCGTGCCGGGCGGTGCACCGGCGCTCGGGGCGTCGGTGCACGTCAGGCCGGATCCGGGCGCCCTCAGGCGAGACCCAGGCGCTCCGCCGCTGCCGCCGCGTCGACGGGTACGGTGACCGGCTGCGGGGCACCGGCGACGGCCCAGTCGGGGTCCTTCAGCCCGTTGCCGGTGACGGTGCACACGATCCGCTGCCCCGGGTCGACCTTGCCCTGCTCGGCCGCCTTCAGCAGACCGGCGACGGACGCGGCGGACGCCGGCTCGACGAAGACGCCCTCCTGCGAGGCCAACAGCCGGTAGGCGCGCAGGATCTCACGGTCCGTCACCTCGTCGATGAAACCGCCCGACTCGTCCCGCGCGGCGAGGGCGTACTGCCAGGAGGCCGGGTTGCCGATGCGGATGGCCGTGGCGATGGTCGAGGGGTCCTTGACGACCTCGCCGCGCACGATCGGGGCACTGCCGGAGGCCTGGAAGCCCCACATCCGCGGGGTCCGGGTGGACACACCGTCGGCGGCGTACTCCGTGTAGCCCTTCCAATAGGCCGTGATGTTGCCCGCGTTGCCCACCGGCAGGACGTGGATGTCGGGCGCGTCGCCGAGCATGTCCACGATCTCGAACGAGGCCGTCTTCTGGCCCTCGATACGTACCGGGTTGACCGAATTGACCAGAGCCACGGGGTAGTTGTCGCTGAGGCCGCGCGCGAGCGTGAGGCAGTCGTCGAAGTTGCCGTCGACCTGGAGGATCTTCGCGCCGTGCACGAGGGCCTGGCCCATCTTGCCGAGCGCGATCTTGCCCTGCGGCACGAGCACGGCGCAGACCATCCCGGCCCGCACGGCGTACGCGGCGGCGGAGGCCGACGTGTTGCCGGTGGAGGCGCAGATGACGGCCTGCGCGCCCTCCTCCTTGGCCCGGGTGATGGCCATGGTCATGCCCCGGTCCTTGAAGGAACCGGTCGGGTTCGCGCCCTCCACCTTGAGGTGGACCTCGCAGCCCGTGCGCTCGGAGAGCACCTGCGCGGGCACGAGGGGCGTGCCGCCCTCGCGGAGCGTCACGACCGGCGTGGTGTCGGATACCGGCAGCCGGTCCCGGTACTCCTCGATGATTCCGCGCCACTGGTGAGTCATTGCTGGTTACTCTCCTTCAACCCGCATGATGCTGGCGACACCACGCACGGTGTCGAGCTTGCGCAACGCCTCGACGGTCCCGGTGAGGGCGGCGTCGGACGCACGGTGCGTGACGACGACGAGGGAGGCCTCGCCGTCCTTCCCCGATTGGCGAACCGTATCGATCGAGACTCCGTGCTCGGCGAAGACGGTCGCGACCTGGGCGAGAACACCCGGTTTGTCGGCCACGTCCAGACTGATGTGGTACCGCGTGACCACGTCGCCCATCGGCGACACCCGCAGCGCGGCGTAGGCGGACTCGCCGGGTCCGGTCGCGGCGCTGAGCCGGTTGCGGCAGACGGCGACGAGGTCGCCGAGCACGGCGGAGGCGGTGGGGGAACCGCCCGCTCCGGGACCGTAGAACATGAGCTGCCCGGCGGCGTCGGACTCGACGAACACGGCGTTGTAGGCGCCGCGGACGGAGGCCAGCGGGTGGCTCAGCGGGATCATGGCCGGGTGCACGCGCGCGGTGACGGAGGCTCCGTCCTCGGACCGCTCGCAGATCGCGAGCAGCTTGATGGTGCAGCCCATCTCCTTGGCGGAGGCGAAGTCGGCCGCGGTCACCTCGGCCATGCCCTCGCGGTAGACGTCGTCGAGGCGCACCCGCGTGTGGAAGGCGATGCCGGCGAGGATCGCGGCCTTGGCGGCGGCGTCGAAGCCCTCGACGTCGGCGGTCGGGTCGGCCTCCGCGTACCCCAGGGCCGTGGCTTCGTCGAGGGCCTCCTGATAGCCGGCGCCGGTCGAGTCCATCTTGTCGAGGATGAAGTTCGTCGTGCCGTTGACGATGCCCATCACCCGGTTGATCTTGTCGCCGGCGAGGGACTCGCGCAGCGGCCGGATCAGCGGGATGGCACCGGCGACGGCGGCCTCGTAGTAGAGGTCCTTGCCGTGCTCCTCGGCGACGGCGTGCAGGGCGGCCCCGTCCTGGGCGAGCAGCGCCTTGTTGGCGGAGACGACGGAGGCGCCGTGCTCGAAGGCGGTGGTGATGAGGCTGCGCGCGGGCTCGATGCCGCCGATGACCTCGACCACGACGTCGATGTCGCCGCGTTTGACGAGGGCGGTGGCGTCGGTGGTGACGAGCTCGGGGGCGATGCCCTCGCGCACCCGGTCGGGCCGCCGCACGGCCACGCCCGCGAGTTCCACCGGGGCCCCGATCCGGGCGGTGAGGTCGTCGGCGTGCGTCGTCATGATGCGCGCCACCTCTGAGCCGACCACTCCACAGCCCAGCAGCGCCACCTTCAGCGGACGCGTACGCATCATCCGACCTCGTTTCCTCATTACCGTCTACGGTGGAACCAGTCTCACTCACCGGACGGGAGTTTCTGCCCCCGGTCCGGATCGTGAGATGTCTATTTCATTTCCGCGGGGGCGGCAGACAGGAGATCTTCCGCCGCCCCGGCCCTGCGGTGCCGTGTTCAGCCGACGTCGAGACGCAGCAGGTCCTCCTCCGTCTCCCGGCGGACGATCACCCGGGCCTCACCGCCGTCGACGGCGACGACCGGCGGGCGGAGCACGTGGTTGTAGTTGCTGGCCATGGACCGGCAGTACGCGCCGGTGGCCGGTACGGCGACGAGGTCACCCGGTGCCAGGTCGGACGGCAGGAACGCGTCCTTGACCACGATGTCCCCGCTCTCGCAGTGCTTGCCGACGACGCGGGCCAGCATCGGCTCGGCGTCGGAGGTGCGGGAGACCAGCGCGACGCTGTACTCGGCGTCGTACAGCGCGGTGCGGATGTTGTCCGACATGCCGCCGTCGACGGAGACGTAGGTCCGCAGCCCGTCGAGGGGCTTGATGGTGCCGACCTCGTAGAGGGTGAAGGCGGTCGGGCCGACGATGGCACGGCCCGGCTCGACGGAGATGCGCGGCGTGCGCAGCTTGGCGGCCTCGCACTCCCGGGTGACGATCTCGGTGAGCGCCTTGGCGATCTCGTGCGGCTCGCGGGGATCGTCGTCGCTGGTGTACGCGATGCCGAGGCCGCCGCCGAGGTCGATCTCGGGCAGCTCGACGCCGTGCTCGTCGCGGACGGCCTTCAGAAGCGAGACGACCCGGTGGGCGGCGACCTCGAACCCGGACATGTCGAAGATCTGCGACCCGATGTGGCTGTGGATGCCCACGAGCTCCAGCCCGTCGAGCTGGAGCGCCCGCCGTACGGCCTCGGCGGCCTGGCCCCCGGCCAGCGGGATGCCGAACTTCTGGTCCTCGTGGGCCGTGGCGATGAACTCGTGGGTGTGGGCCTCGACGCCGACGGTGATGCGGATCAGGACCTTCTGCCGCTTGCCGAGGCCCTGCGCGATGTGGGCGACGCGGACGATCTCCTGGAAGGAGTCGAGGACGATGTGCCCGACGCCGGCCTCGACGGCCCGGGTGATCTCGTCGACAGACTTGTTGTTGCCGTGGAAGGCGATGCGGTCGGCGGGCATGCCGGCGGACAGGGCGGTGGCCAGCTCACCGCCGGAGCAGACGTCGACGTTCAGCCCCTCCTCGTCGAGCCAGCGCACGACAGCGCGGGACAGGAACGCCTTGCCGGCGTAGAAGACGTCGGCGTCGGCCCCGAAGGCGGTGCGCCAGGCACGCGCGCGGGCCCGGAAGTCGGCCTCGTCGAGGATGTAGGCGGGGGTGCCGAACTCCTCGGCGAGCCGGGTGACGGGGATGCCGCCGACGGTCACGACGCCGTCCTCGTCACGCGTCACGGTCTGGGCCCACACCTTGGGGTCCAGGGCGTTGAGGTCGGCGGGCGGCGCGGAGTAGTGGCCCTCGGGAAGGACATCGGCGTGACGGGGCCCGGCGGGGTGTGCGGAACGGCTCATGATCTGTACGTGTCTCTCAGAGATGGTCGGGAGCGTCGATGCCGAGCAGGGACAGGCCGCCGGCCAGCACCGTCCCGGCGGCTTCGGCGAGCGCGAGCCGGGCGCGGTGGGCGGCCGAGGGTTTCTCCTCACCGAGGGGCAGCACGGCGGGGAGCAGGGGCATCGCGGCATCGGCGACGACGAGGAGGTGCCGGGCCAGGCGGTCGGGGGTGTGATGCGTGGCGGTGGCGGCGAGGACGCGGGGGTGGTCGCCGAGTGCGGCGAGCAGCGCTTCCGCTGCGCTCACGGGGCCGGGCTCGGGGTGGAAGCCGAGGTCGGCGGCGTTGCGCAGGAGGGCCCGGGTGCGGGCATGGGCGTACCGGACACGGAAGAGGGGGTTGCTCTCCCGCTGGACGAGGTGGTCGCCGGGGATCCGGGGCCGGTCGTGGGGGGCGGGGTGCAGCAGCGCCCAGCGGGCGGCGTCCCTGCCGAGGGGCAGCGGGTCGGCGGGGGCGGGGACGGGGCGGATGGTGACGTACCTGTCGGCGATGCGCGGCCCTCGGGTGGTGACGTCCGCCCCGAGGACGGAGCCCCACTCCGGGGCGGGCCGGCCGTCGCACTCGACACGGACGAAGTCCCCCTGGCTGCGCAGCACGCGGGACAGGGCGTCCGTGACCACGACGGCACGCACCTCTGCCGTGCAGTGGAGCCGGACGGCGGTCCCGCTGAACCCGGTCGTCGCGTGCCCGTACCGCCGTCCGCGCCGCAGGATCTCCTCGACGAGGTCGGCGGAGGCGGTGCGCGCGAGGCTGAAGTTGAGGAACCCGGGCCCGGTGACGACGACGTCGTCGATGCGCTGCTCACCCACGAGCCGCGCCCGCAGGATCTCGGCCACGCGCTGCGGCGGCTCCCCCGCGGCACGGGCCAGCTGGAGGGCGATGTTGGTGGCGTAGTCGCCGCAGCCCCCGGGCCCCGGCGCAGTGACCACGGCCCGCTCCGGCACGGTCACGCTGAGCTCACCCTCGTCGACAGCGCGACGCACGGCGTGCAGCACGGTGCGGGAGAGCTCGACGGGGGTCACGGGACAAGCGTATGGGAGGAAGGGGGTGGGTATGCGAGCCGGTTTCGGTACGGTCCGGGATGTGGACGGGGTCCTCTGTTCCGGGCTTGCGCAGGTGCCGCCCGCTCACGGCACGGCGGGTAGATCCACTTCCTTCGCCTGTTGCTTGGCTTGGGGGCCACCGTCTCCGCCACCGCCGCCGGGACCCCCACCGCGCTGCCGGCCCCCGCCCCTGGCCCGCTCGATCAACTGCCGCACCATGCTGACCAGTTCGGCGGGCTCGAAGGGCTTGGCGAGGAAGGCGTCGACGCCGACTTCGAGCCCGGCCTCGATCTCGTGGTGCCCGCAGGCGCTGACGATGGCGAGGGGCACGTCCCGGGTCCGCGGATCGGCCCGGAGCCGAGCGGCGGTCCGGAGCCCGTCCAGCCGGGGCATGACGACGTCGAGGGTCACCACATCTGGCCGCACCTGATGAACGACATCAAGACACTCGGCACCATCGGCCGCGGTCACGACCTCCAGCCCCTCAAGCTCGAGGTTGACCCTGATCAACTGCCGGATGACCTTGTTGTCGTCCACAACAAGCACCCGGCCTGACGCGCCTGGCACAACTCGAGAGTAGGTGGGCCCCGGCCATCGCGTCCGGGTTTTCCCCACTTCCACCCCGCACGGACGACCCGCATCCCCGCCCCCGGCAGCGGAAACCCGTTCATGACCACACCGAGGGAGCTGGTAGTGTTCTACCCGTCGCCGCGAGCAACGCGACGGACACGCCCCCGTAGCTCAGGGGATAGAGCAACGGCCTCCGGAGCCGTGTGCGCAGGTTCGAATCCTGCCGGGGGCACCTTGTATGAGGTGCCCAAAGACCCCGCCATCAGCGCTTTCGCTGGGACGGGGTCTTCGCGTCTGTGCAGGCGTGTGCCGCTTGGAGCGGCTGTATGTCGAGGGCTGTGGACGAGGCGTGGACGGGATCTTGGGACGTAAGCGCAGGTCGTGCCGTGTCCCCCCCCCCCCAGGCTCCGGACAGGTCCAGGGGCCTTGGGGGGTACCGCCTTGAGCGTGTCACTCGTACCAACAGAACCTCGACGGGGAAGTCCCTCAGCCGGTGGCTTTGGCGATGATGCGGCCCATCTCCTCCCGGCCGAAGGCTCGCAGGGTCGTGCTACGGACGTTGCCCAACGCGCCGACCTGTAGGAGCACTGCGGTGGCAGTCTCGTCGTCGGGCGCCTCCACGACAGCCACGATGTCGTACGGGCCGACGGTCCAGAAGAGGTTCAGGACCTTCACCCCGAGCTTCTGAGCCGCTGCCGTGAAGGCTTCGGCGCGTTGCGGGGTGTCCTTGTAGCCGCGGACTCCCTGGTCGGTCCAGTTCAGCAACGCAACAAACGTCGGCATGATCCTTTACCCCTGTGCAAGTAGACGCAACTAGTCGTGGTCAACTCTGGGCATCATGCGCGTAATGCGCATGAGAGGCGCCTCTGAACGAGTGATGGAAGCCGGCCTGACTTCATGGGCCGGCCCGACATACACCCCGGAGCCACCGGCGCGGAATTCCTGACGACAGGAACGCCCCTCTCGGCCAAGGCATGCCGATGCCCCCGGAACAAGTCCGGGGGCATCGGAGCTACCGTCGTCTGCGATCACTCGTACTCGCGCAACAGATCCTCAATACGCCGGTTGGCGACGTCCTGCCGCCCGTCGAGGCACTTGGCGTAGCGGGTCAGCAGGACCTCCACGCTGTTGCCGGCGCGCTCGGCCACCTCGGTGGGGTCGACACCGGCGTTGAGCCACGTCGACAGCGCCGAGTGCCGGAGGTCGTACGGCCGACTCGCGAGCGGCGAGGCCGCGACGGCCGGCGGAAGCGCGATGAGCCGAGCTTCCTGCCACACGCGGTAGTAGGTCGAGGACGGGACGACCGAGCCCTTCTCGCTGAAGAACAGCCGCCCGTCGTCCGCCGTGCCGAAGGTGGCCAGGTGCTCGCGGAGCACGGCTACGAGGTGAGGCGGGATCGGCACCCGCCTCACGTCCTCGGTCGGCCGGTTCTTCAGCCCGCGGTCGTCATGAGTCTCCCCCGAGTCGGTCCACTGCTTGCCGACGGACGGACGGGTCCGGTGGAGCAGCGCCGAGCCCCAGCCTTGCTCAGGAAGGTTCAGATCCGTTTCGGCAAGGCCGACCGCTTCCGCCGGCCGGAGACCGCCGAAGTACATGGCGGCGAACAGACCTACGAGGCGGCGACCACGGGCACGCCGGTACCCGCCCACGTAAGAAACCGCCGCCAGGAGGTTCCGTGCCTGCTCCGGGTTGGCGACAACCCGCGGATCGACCTGGGTGGACACCTTCGGTTTCTGCCAGCGGACAGCCGTGATGGGGTTCTCACGCAACTCCCCCAGGTCGACGGCGTAGTTCGCGGCATTGACGAGCGTCCGACGCTTGCGCCGCACGGTCTCCGCCGCTGCCGCCGTGCCGTCGAGCTTGAGCTTCAGCGAGTCGAGGACCGTGCGAGCCGTGGCCGCTTCAGCGAGATCGGCGAGCGGCCGGGATGCCTTGGACACCCAGTGGAGAACGTTCCGCACGTCGTCCGGGACTTCCCGGTCATCGGGCCCCGGCAGCACGAAGGCCCAGTTGCGCAGTGCTCTGCGGATCTCCTCATCGGACGGTCGTCCGGCGCGCTCGTCGAGGAGTTCCAGCGTCACGCTGGTGAGGGCTTCGTTGATGCCGTCCCGCGTGTTGGGGGCGGCATGAGGCCATTTCATGGCGAGGTATCGGAGGGCGAAGGCGTACCACGACACGGCCGACTTCTTCTCTTCCATCGAGGCCGGGAGCCCCGACTCGGTGTCGAACTCCTCGCCGTCGCGCATGGCACGCATGAGCTTCGTGCGGTAGTGGTCGGCAAGCGCCTTGGTGCGGAAGGACTCGGAGAACACATTGCCTGCGACGGACCAGCGAACACCGTACGAGGGCGTTTTGGTGTCCCGCTTGCGGACTCCCCAGACCTTCACATCGAGAGACTTCACGCTGCTTCCTCCAGCTGTCGCAGCCATGTGTTGAAGTCACTCCGCCAAACCCGCAACTCTCCGTTGGGAAGCTTGAATGCGGCCGGCCCGTACCCCAGTTCTCGCCAGCGGTAGAACGTCCGACGGGAGACACCGCCGAGCTCGTCCAGGACTTGGCGAACAGTCATCAGCTCGTCGTGACGGGCGTCCATGTCGGTTCTCCTTCCGTTCCAGGGGCGGGTTCGAGGGAGGCGGCCAGCCAGGCTTCACCGGTGCTGAGGCCGGTTCCGGCGAAGACCCAGTGAGTGAGGACGAGCGTGGTTTCGCCGTCCTGGGGAGAGGCCGTGGCGGCTTGTGCGCGGCGCCATTCGGCGCGGGCGTCGCGGAGGGCGCCGAGGGTGGTGGAGTAGCGGCGGGACTTGGTGGAGAAGTGACCGCGGAAGCCGAGCATGTGGGCCCAGGCGCGCAGGCGGAGGTGTTCGAGGTCTTTGCGTGCGCCGAGGGTCCAGGCCGTCCGGATCATGCGTCGGGCGTGGTCGGTGATCCGGGTCTGTGCCAGTTCGGCGAGGAAGCGGATCGGCCGGTCCAGGGTGCCGGTCGCTGTCTCGGCGCCTTTGGTGGCGTACTTGGCGATGTACGCCGCTACGGCCCGTTCGGTCAGCTCCTGGCCGCCGTCGAAGTCGGCGGAGCGGATGGTTCGCACGTCGAGCTGACGGCCGAAGGCGAAGGTGTGGACGCGGCCGTCGACGTGCGGTCCGTTGACGCGTGTGGCGGTGACGGCGGCCTGGATTGCGTCGGTCAGCAGCTCGGGGGATGCCCAGGCCGGAGGGGCCGTGTCGCCGCCCTCCGGGCCGTCGAGGCGGATGACCGCGTGGAAGTGGACGGCGCCCCGCTTCTGGTACTCGGCGACCTTAGCGAAGGAGACACGTGCGTGATCCCGAAATGTGCGCTGGGTGAGTCCGGCGCGCTTGGCGATCTCACGGCGCAGGTAGATCGAGAAACGCCGCCAGAGGGCTCCGGCGTGGGCATTCCAGAGCACGGCCGCTTCGTAGTTGTATGCGTCCGGGTCGAGGGGCGTACCGAGGGCCGGGTCTGTGTCGTCGTGCCGGGCACCGCAGCGGCAGGGCCGCCCGCTGGAGGGGCGGTTGTGGACCGGGCCGAAGCTCGGTGCGGTGAGGGTGGCGAAGACGCGCGGGTGTGTGCCGACCTGTTCGGCGGTGCCCTTGCCGCCACGGAGTCCGGCGGTGATCAGTCGTCGACGGAGCAGGCCGGGTTGTACGGGGCGATGAACTCAATGGCTCTTTGCGCGAGGACCTGCGCCAGCTGCTCATCAGCAGCCGTCCGGAGCAGTACGACGCTCCCTTGTGGCGCATCACAGCCGCTACTGAGTAACAACCTTCTTCACGGGTTCAAGGCGGCTCGCTCCGCTCCCCGCGCGCGGCACGGCCCCCGGCCGGGCCTGCGCTCCTGTCTCCGCCCTGCTCCAGCCCGGCCGGCGCCCGTGCCGCGCGCACAGCAATCAGCCGCTTGCCGTAGAAGGGGTGCGTCGTGGCTGGGGGCGGTCGGCTCCACGGCTTTACGGAGCCACTTTGGCGCGAGCCTCGAAGATCATGGCCCCAACGTCGTGCTTTACCGGGCAGGTCCACAGACTGCCCGACGCGCCGGAAGCTTACGGGGCCATGATCACTCGCGCCAAAGCAGCGCCACCCCAAAGCCGCTCCGCCGCCCTCACCGGGGACCCCTTCTTGTGAGTTCTTGTACGGTAAAGCCGCTGATCAACGCGCGACCTCAAGAAGACGATGCTAGCTTAAGTACAGAGGTCGCACCCTCTTCCATTCTCCTTATTCATTGCTGCTCAACGCCTTCTCAGAGCCGATCCGTCAGCGAGCATGCGGGCAATTATGACCGAGGAGACGAAAATGCCTTCGCAAGAGAACGAGAAATTCCATGCTCAACGCAGGCATGGCCCGCCTTTGGACACCGATCCTCGCACGTCGTTTGAGCGCGATCGTGACCGCATACTTTACTCTTCGGCGTTCCGGAGATTGGCAGGCATAACGCAAGTTGCGGCCGTCAGAGAGCATCACCTTCTACACAATCGCCTCACCCACAGCCTGAAGGTTGCCCAAATAGGTCGCCGCCTGGCTCAGCGCCTGTGCAAGGATCCAGCTTTCGCTGAGCAAGTTCCGGGAAAGGAAGCATCTTTCCCCGACATCGTGGAATCTGCAGGACTTGCACATGACATCGGGCATCCACCTTTCGGCCACACAGCCGATAAAGTACTGCAACAAAAGATGTCTCACTACGGGGGATTTGAAGGCAATGCGCAAACCTTCAGAGTACTCACCAAGCTAGCAGTTCACGCCCATGTCGACCATGGGTTGAACCTCACCAGGGCATCTCTCAATGCAGTCCTTAAATACCCCAGGTACCAAGGAGAAGAGGGTTCAGAATTCGCAGATCGAAAATGGCCCTACAGGATCAGGGGGAATAAGTGGGGCGCCTATCGGAGCGAGGAACAGGATTTCAACTTCGCGCGAGATGGCGAGACTTGTACGGGGAAGCGTTCCGTAGCCGCTGTCCTGATGGACTGGGCTGACGACGTCTCGTATGTAACTCATGATCTCTACGACTACTTCCGGGGTGGCCTCATCCCCCTTCACGCCCTGCATAACGAATCATCTGACGAACTCATGGGTTTTGCAAGGGCGCGAAGAGGCGCCGGTTATGAAGAATTTGACGAAGATGTATTCGTGCGGCAATACCGGGAACTTAAGCGTCTAATGCCGGACCGCAAGTGGCGGGATACGCGCGATGATCGCAAAATGCTGGACCAATTTCAGCACGAGCTACTCGGTCTCTTTTTTGAGGCGGTTACTATCAACAACTCGGCAGGCCGCCCGGAACTTGCCATAGATGAAATCGCCGAGTACCGGGTCGAGGTGATCAAGGAATTGACTTTCTTCTACGTAATAAGGCGCCCCAGCCTGGCTATGGTTCAGCGAGGCCAAAAGAAGATTGTCAGTACGCTATTTGACGACTTGATAGAGATGCTGGGAAGTCATCGAAAGGGTAGCCGGAATCCAGATCACCCGGTACCAGAGCTACTTGACGACATCTATGATCGCATGGAAAAGCATGAGCGAATAAGTGGCTTCCATCGAAGCGATGAAGAGCGTCGCGCAAGAGCGGTGTGTGACTATATCTGTGCACTCACTGAAGACCAGGCGATCAATCTGTATGAGCGCATCACCGGAAATAGCGTTGCGCAAGGGTCTATATTCGGCACATGGTTTTAGGCTGAGATTTGCCGCAACTGTGCCAGGTGCAGGGATCAGTCGGGGTCACAAGGGCCCCCGCGGTCGAGTAGCCGCCCGCGTCCTTGGCCGCCGAAGCGCAGCTCAGGTGTAGCGCGAGGCAGCGCGTGCGTAATCGGTCAGAGAGCTTCGCCGTCGTGGCTGACTGCCGGCGAAGGTTCAGGCGGCTCCGCATCGATGGTGGCGGCGGTCAGCCACGTGCGGCGAAGCTGGCCATCTCTGCACCATCGTGCCAGCGAGCCTGCGCAGGTTGCTCCGGTTCTCACATCCACGAGTGACATCAACGGCGCCGGACGCCAGCACACCTGAGCGGTCCGACACGGCCAGTGTGGACAGGTAGTTTCCCGACAGCACCGAGCAGCGATCGAACTCCTAAAGCGGTGCTCACTCTCTACACCGCTCAGGACGACGTGCTCTATCCACTGGCGGCGGCCTGTGCCAACAAACGCTCGTGATCAATACATCTAGAACGTGTTGGCCCTCTGGACACAATGAGGTCGGAGCGGGCAGTCGGTGCAGTAGGGCTCACTCTCACGACAGACTGTCATGCCGATACGCCGTACTCCAGCCATTCGCAAGGGTGCGTCCTCACCTGCTCCTATCAGCCGCGCCAAATCCACGCGGCCATCACTGAGCCGGTTGGACCGGTCCGCCTTGCTGCCGTTGACGCGAGCAGCTACGCGGAGCTGTCCTTGCCCGACGAGGAGAAGATCCTCCCCTAGAAGGAGTCGGTACAAGGAAGTTTCGGCCCCCTTGAAGCCAACTCTTTCGGGTATCTCCAGAGGTTCTCTCCAGACGACTGACCTACCCACGAGTGGCCTCAGCCGCTCAAGAGAAATGACCATCCGGTCCGTGGGGGCAAAGTTCAGGATTTTCGCGAAAGTTGACCTCCTCAGTGTTTTCTCGCCCTTGACTAGATTCATTGCGCGGACCAGTGCAGCGCCATCAATTTTCGAGGAAGAAAGGGCAGCTGCGACTGCGGCTTGGACAGGCCCCATCTCATCTCCGGGAAAATGGAACCAAGCGTCAGCGTCACGCTGCTTTTCTGCCCACACCGTCAAATCATCGCGGACATCCAACCAATGGGCCCTCAATGGAGCCATTGACACAACATCCGCTGGCAGAGGGCGCAGGGCTTCTGCCGCAGCCTGCCCGAGCATGGGCGGCACAGCATTACCGATCTGTCGGAAGGCATCGCTGCGGACTCCCGCGAAGCGGAACCAATCGGGAAAGGTCTGGATACGCGCAGCTTCTCGCACTGAGAGAGTCCGGTGCTGCTCCGGGTGGATGTATCCGTATCCATCCTTGGCGATATGTGCGGTGATAGTTCGACTAAGGTCGTTCCAGTCGAGCCTCTTGTATTTATCCTTGAAATGTTCGGTGCCGTATCGCCGCAGATGTGCAGGGATATCCCTGTACAGAGTACGGGAGGTCATGCCTTCGAAAATTTCCCGGTCGTCAGGCCGCACGTGCCGCGTCATGTGGTCGTACACGATTCCCGGAGGTGCCTGCTCTCGCATTTGTTGCGCGAAGAGTGGCAGGCTGCCCGACTCGCTGTAAGTATAAGTAAGAGCACGACCGCCGGTTTCGCCCTCACCGATGGTCGGCAGATCGCCTATTGCGTCCCGCAGCGAAGTCCGCTTCTTCACCGATTCCGGCCACTCAAGCCGATCGGTATCGTTGCGCGCCAAGAGGATGAGACGTTTGCGGTGTTGGGGTACTCCGTATGCCCAGGCGTCGACGAGGCGAACCTGGGTGACGTAACCCTCCTGCTGCAGCTTGTCCTCAATCGTGCGCGTAACGAAGAAGTCATCCCCGAGTCCCATATCTGGGACGTTCTCCATCAGAACGGCCCGGGGCCTGAGCGCCAGAACGATGTCGAGGTAAGCAACCCACAGTTCCTTGCGCCGGTCGTAAGGATCCCTGCCGTGCTTCTGCACCAGACTGCGGATCTTGCTGCGTCCGGCTCTACTGAACGGCTGGCACGGAGGACCGCCAGCTACAAGGTCGATGCTGGCCGGCTGAAGCAGCTTGACCAGCCGCTCCCGGTGCTCGGGGTTACCCAGGTCCAAGTGGAGGCTCAAGCCAGGGAAATTGGCAGCATGAGTCTCTAGGGCTCGTGCGTCAGCATCGACCGCTGCCGCCACCTGCCAGCCAGCCTGCTTGAGGCCGAGACTCAGGCCACCTGCACCGGAGAAAAGGTCAACGGCCAGGGGACGGTGGTCGCCGTGCTCCGCAAGCCAGTTCGTGAAGGTCTCAGGTGTACAGCTGTTCTCGTGCGGATCGAGCTTGAGGTAGTCGCTCCGCTCGAGAGGCACACCGTAGTGACCCCCCACTGTCCAACCTCCATTTGACGACAACAACGAGCACCAGGAGACCATACATCCACCCAGACAGGCAAGGTCTCCTAGCTCCCTGACCTGGGCTTCCTTCCGTCCGTGGCAGAACGGACGTGCCACCCCACTCGGGTCCTCTTCAGACGGCCCGTTAGGGGCGCGGGCCCCAGTCCACTGCGCGGACCGTGTCCCAACATTTGGACTTCTTGCACCACTCGGTGACGTTTCCCGAGCCCGGGGCAGCCACCAGCAGCGGTCGTACGATGTCTACCGCCAGTTCAGGCACGAGGTCATCGACCCATTGAGGAAGGGCCTGTGCACGCCAGATATCGTCCAGATCAACCTGGTTGCGATACCGGTCGATCAAGAGCGCCACTGCGTAGGCGGTGGTCGGTCCCAAGTAGCCGCCCAGTCTCATCTTCTGGATCGCCTTGCGGGTGTGCTCAAAGAGAATGCGCTTGGCCACCAAGTGCTTGAAATGGCCAGCGTCAGGCGAGCCCTCGAAGCAGTCGACGACATCCGTCGTCCAAACTCGGAAGCACTTCTCCGCTCCCAAACACACGTCGTGTGGGCGCCCCAGGTAGGTGAGCTCGTACTTGGCCAGATCTGTCTTGCCGAACTTCTTAGCCAGCGGGTACTCGCGCGTGAACCTCGTCTTCTCTGCCTGCTTCTCTAGGGCGCTCAGGTCCACCTGGTACTGTCCGCGGACACGTTCGTAGTACCAGCGAGATTGACGTGTGCTGCCCTCGGGGGCTGGCGCCCAGATCGACCGTGACAGTGCCTGCAGCCTGCGATGGTATGGGCTGTTGGCTTGGAGATCAGCTTCTTTGATTGCATTTTGAGAGTTGGCGAAGCGCGAGATGTTCGGGACGAGCTCGTCCAGCATCTCCTGCCGAACGACGGTGATTTTCGCCGGCACTCTGACCTGAGAAAGGTCGACACCCTTCTGCATCATGTGATGAAGAGAAGCTGTGGTCTGTCCTCCGTTGACGATCTGGAGGTCGACCAGTCGGGTCAATAGCAACCCGCCGCCCGGCACCGCCGCTGTGTCCGCAGTGGTCACAGTAGCGGACACACCGTTGTTGTACGCGAGGAAGCGTCCGGGCTCCTGGCGCACTGTTTCACTGATGCCTTTGTTGACCTTGCCACGGGCCTGTAGATACGCGCGAACGTTGCGTTGGAGCAGACGGCCACCGTGCTCCTTGTAGAGGTCAGCCAGCAGTTGGCCCGGCAAGACCGTCAGGAGGCAGTCGAAGTCTGCGTCACCTGGCGCATTCAGGCATGGGAGAGGCTCGGCGAGCTCGATCACGGTCTCTTCCTCACGACGCCCAGAAGAAGCGAGCCGGTGCAGCCGGACGATGTCCCACAACTCATAGGTACACCGCAGCCCTTCCGTCTCCCCCGGAGGCATCGACTCGACGGTAAGCCGGGCGTCTGTGAAGAGGAATATGCGAACACGGTTGATGTCTGACCAAGCCTCGTGAATTCTCTGCGCCATCGAATAAACGGGGTCAGTCTCATCCATTTCCAGATGGAAGCCCTTACGGCACCTCTCCACGAAGATCTGAGCCCGGCGCAGGGCACGCTGGACATCGGCTTTATGAATCGTCTGGGCCTTCCATCCATGCTCCGCCGTGACGATGTCCAGAACCGATCCGCTATCGTTAAGCGCATATCCATAAACCTCAGCCGTACTGCGGCCGAGCTGCTTCCGGCAGTAGCAGGGCTCGATGTCCTCCAAGACTCCGTCCTCGACGAGATACTCGCGGAAGACATCGACGAAAGCACCGTTGAACCTCGTGCCCACGGGAGAATCCGTGCGCGCTCGCGCGTCCTCATAGAGATACTCCGCGAACTCCGTGAGCTCGTTCTCGCTCAACCGTCCCCCTCCCCAGGGTGGTGCACACCGGTGCCCAGCACGGCCAGAACCTGAGCCTCCTCGACCAAGGCCTGCCCGCAGGCACCAAGGTCCAGATCGTACGACAAGCTGGATATGCCCTCAGGTAGCAGGTGTGGCACCAGCCTCGGGAAAGTTTCGGTGACCCGGTAACACCGGCGCGCATCCAACTGCCAGCGCTCGCCCTCATAGTGACTGCGATGCACGTCAAACCACCCGGCCTCGACAAGGCAGTTCTCTAGTACCGCCTCTTGCCCTTCAACGCTGGGGTGGGCCCGCAGCTCGTCGACGAGATCACACAAACTCGACCCCGCCTGATCGCTGCGCAGTTGCTGGTGCACGAGCGCCAGGTAGTCGAGCGGGCCCTCATCCAGCTGCTCCTCTCCATGGATGCGGCACCGCAGGGGGTTGTTGCGGCGGCCACCAGACACCGTCTTGACTTCCAGGCCCCACGCCCCCCAGGCAAAGTCCCGCACTCCGCCCGCCGGCCCCAACCATCTCGAAACGGCGTCCCGACCACAGGCAGGGAGAACGACGTCCCGCAGGACCAGTAGCTCACCAAAGAGACCGATCCTGGCCTCGGGCCTCAGCACCCCTCCCAATCCCCGGCCCAGCACCCGCTGCCAGGAGGCGATCCTGCGCACCACTGCCGCAGCAGGGGCGACTGACGTGCGCTCAAGGTGATCGACGAGATCGGCAAGCAGGGTGCAGAAGATGTGCGCGTCCGTGGTCGGCTGCGCCACGACTTCTACGTACCCCTCCCGAAACGAGCAGGTCAAACCATTGGCCATGACGAGCTGTCTGTCCCCTAGCCGCTCGCCGCTCGCGATCACCAGGGCGCGCTCTCGCCCGGGAAACCGCACTTCGAGGAAGACGTCGAGGGGGTGGTCAGGTAGGAGCCGACGCCTTGAACTGCCGTGGGACGCGGCCCGGGCTTGCTCGATAGCGGTGAAGGACTCGGCTACATTCTGGGGAGTTACCCGCGTCACTCGTCGCCCTCCTCGGGATCGTCGCCCGCTCCGGAAAGCATTTTCTGCAGCTCCCGCAGATAGATGTCGTTGACCCGGTAGCGCTTTGGTCGTGCAGTGGTGGAGACCGGCAGGGACAGTGCATAGCCCACTAGGGGAAGTCCCTTGGGCCGGACGCCGTCGACCTGGTCGCCTGGGTCCACCGGATAGACGAGGAGAAGACCCTCAGCCGGGTCCCTGCGGCTGCGGATCGCATGGCCACTGGCCCGCGAGGCCGCCCTACCGGTCGCCCCTTCCTTACTCTCCGCTCCGCTGGCCAGCTGCCGGTAGGCCTCAACCGGCAGACCGATAGCTTCATGGACCGGACTCACCAGCACACCCACCTGGTAGTCCGTGCCCGCAGCGATGGTCTCCTGAAGGCCTGCCAGCTTGCGCTTGACCATGCGCAGTTCCCGGCCGTCGAGCGTGAAAGTGCGAGGCGCATTGCCGGTCGTCACCGCGACGGTCCACCTGATCAACTCACCGCGGCTGTTCTGTTGAGAGATGTAGTCGACGAGAGTCTGCGGGTTGGCCTGCAGGGTGCGGGGAGAGGCAGCGAACCCATCAAGAAACTGCACCACGGCCGAAGCAGGCACGCCTTGGCGGAAGAAGCCTTGCGCACCGCGCCGCAATGGTTGAGGTACTTCGTCGCAGCCTTCCACCGCGGCCACCAGCCGCTCCAAGCGCGCATGGTTGTCCCGCAGAGCCTTCTCATTGGTGCGCATGTAGAGGGTCTCCGGCCGTTGTCCGGAGGAGCACAGAGACACTGAGGTGGAGTTGCGCATCTTGGCCGCTGCGGTGACTTGCAGGTGCTCGTAGCCGTCTTGCACACGCATTCCCACGTCCTCCGGCGTACGGCCGGTCTCAGCCAGGTAGGACACAAGGTCCATCAATTCGCGGCTGGCGCGAGTCACGTGGACATAGGAATCCACTAGCTCCTTGGTGGTGTAGAGCCGGGTGACGTCCAGATAGCCGGGCCGGTAACCGAACCAGCGCCCCATCTGCATGAGCGTGTCGTAGGTCTTGGACGTCCTCAAGTAGTAGGAAACCGTGAGTCCCTCCAGGGTCAGGC
Source organism: Streptomyces sp. NPDC093598 (assembly GCF_044764825.1). Lineage (NCBI taxonomy): Bacteria > Bacillati > Actinomycetota > Actinomycetes > Kitasatosporales > Streptomycetaceae > Streptomyces > Streptomyces sp. NPDC093598. The sequence goes on from NZ_JBIWIV010000008.1 coordinate 112,754, forward strand.
CCCTGGAGAGCTTGTCACCGCCGACCGCAACCACGGTCGCCGGCGTGCTCGCCTCGTATTCCAAGACGTCGGCGGCATCACCGTTGATGGTCTTCACTCCAGCGGCGCACTCGGAGAGGACACCAGCGATCAACGACTCAACCTGCTCCCAGGTGACCGACTCACCTATCAGCCCGGGAAGGTCGCTGCGCTCGGAGAGCTCCGTGTACGTGGGAACAAAGTCGTTCTCCCACAACTCCCTCAGACGCAACCGGAGTGCGGATCCAGCAGCCCCCCGGTCCCCCCAAAGGTTGTCCATACCGGTGAAATGGTCCGTCAGCTGCCGGGCTACCGCGAACTGAACCGCTTTGTACCGGGTGACATGCACGAGCATCGTGTTGTGGCCGGACCGACTGCCCAGATACTCGGTCCGGGCTTTGCGTACCGCTGTCGCCAACACAAAAGAATCCAGCGCCTGTCGCAGGGAGTTGGGCAGCAACCGGTGGGGCTGATGCTCCTTGCCGTGGCCGTCAGGTACCCACAGCGCCTCGTCCGCCACCGCCCGGATGACGGGCAGCGGCTCGCGGATGACGTCTGCCGACGCGTCGTCCAAGCCGAATACTATTTCAGGACCGCAGTAATTGGTCGGCGGACGTAGCGCCACCATGAAATTGCGGGGAAATAGATCATCCCGATAGTCGGGGTGATCGGTCCGGTCGTCTATGAAGATGTTCGCAAAGGGCGTGGCTGTGTACCCTACGTACGCGCGCTTCTCGAATAGGTTCAACAGGTCGCGGATACACTGGTTTATCCGCGTCGGATCGTGCTCCGAGTCGCTGGCGCTCTTTCCGCGCCGGGGCTTTCGGGTGTCCACCGACGCATAGTCAGCCTCGTCGTCGATCAAGAGAAGCGGCAGGTCCCTAATGAGCCGGCGGCCATCTTCCTGCGTGGCTGTGAAGTTCCCCAGCCAGTCTCTCAGGTTTTCCAGGATTCGGGCGTTCTTCTTTACAACGGCCAGCAGGCGAACACGACGCGGATCTACGGGCGTGCTCTCAAAGACACTCGCGCTGAAGTCCTTGTCCCGAGTCGTGATCGACAGACACAACGGCGGGTTTTTCATGCTCAGGTTCCCGACCCCAATGTAGGTCGAATCGTCAGTCTGTTGGCGTGTGAAGCGGCTGTTGAAACCGAGGAACTCCAGGTCCAACCTGGCCTGTGTCTGGTGACGGAGGCTCTCGTGTGCGCCGGTGAGAACGACGACAACCTGGTAGCCAGCATCGACAGCCTTACAGATGAGGCCGGTGTAGTTCGCCGTCTTGCCCGACTGCACCTGTCCGTAGGTCAGGCCCTTCACCGACCATTCACCCGGACGCTCAGGACTCTCAAGCAAAGAGAGCACTGTATTCGTGGAATCGCTGAGCGCCTCCACCGTGGGTGGCTTCCATCCCGAACGATGCGTCAGCCATGTCCTGTACCGATCCCAGTATGCCCACTCGATCTTTTCTTGACGGTCCGACAGCCAGGGCTGGTGATCGTACGGGTCTTCGATATGGACCGCAGGGGGCACCCACACGTCAAATCGGGCCTCCAACTCCCGAGCGATCTGCTCTGCGGAGACGTCCTTCCCCGTCGCGGCCAACATGGTCCGGACTGTCTCCGCGATACTCCTGAGTGTTTCCGGCGTACGGTTCGACTTCTCCGTTTCCAGCAGCATCGCCTCAGCCATACGCAGAGCGAGGGTCATAGGATCGCTACTCAACGTCACACTCCCGGGCTCATCTGACCGACGATCTCTGCGACCATGTCGGGGAATCGGTTAAACGGCTCAACAGACGCCAGAGCACGAACGGCAGTTGCCCGGGCCTGCGCATCATCGGGTAGAGCCGCAAGCATCACTGCAAGGTCTGCCCTGGCTTCGGCCTCCTCCACCCCTTCCAGCGCCGCTTGGGGTGTGCGCCCCAAGTCGTTCTCAGCCTCGATGGCGATCACACCAACAGGCAGGGTTCGCTCCACCATGCGGAGCACGGCTTCGACATGTGCTCCTCCATCCGCGGCCAGCGCGGCTTGCACAACCGGATGCTGACGGTTGACCAGATACCGAGACGTGCCGTGTCTGCGTTCTTGGATCCACCCGAAGGTGAGCTCACGGTCCCGTCCCTGCCGTCCCGCCGCCTGGGTGACCCTCCGGCGGAACACAGCGACCGACGCCTCGCGGGCAGCGACGGCGAGTCTCGTGAGATCTTCCTCGAGACCAGCAGGCGGGTGTACCCGGGACTTGCGTACATCCACCTGCCAGACATGGTCCGAAGCGGGGTCCATGGAGATCTCTATTCTCGCCAGGCGAGTCTGCGGCGCTATGACCATCTCGGGCAGGCCGAGCCAACCACCAGCAGAAACCATCCTGTCCCCGCGGTAGACGTAGAAGCCTTGTTGCGCGTTCCAGCCACGAGGTCCCGCACCGTCTTTGATCTCGGCCTCACTCAGCCGGGATGGATGGGGCAGGACGTACGGAATGACTTGAACCTGCCCTCCGGCCTCCAACCGCTCGGTCCCCAAGTCCTGCGTCGCCACGTGCTGGCGGCAAAATGGATCCCACGGGGTCAGTACGTGGCCACCGACGATGAGTCGCAGCCGGCCACGCGCGATGTAACGGTGGAACCACATACGCAGTCGGCTGCGACTTTGTCCCAGTTTCCGGGCGAGTACCGGCCCTTCGCCAGCGTGATCGAGCCGCCTCCACAGAACCATGGTGCCCGCCCCGGTGAAGCCGATTCTCGTCGCGATGTCGGCGGCTTCTTCATCGGCCACGACACGGACTCGCCAGTCGTCAGCAGCACGGACCAGGTCTATGTCCCACGTTCGACATGCGAGGCCATGGGGCGTGCGGGACAGTACAGTGAGCACGCGACACTGCGACAGAGATGCCGTCTTCAGTCCAAGGCCGAAACGCCCCAGATCGCCTGTCTTCCGCTCCTTCGTGGGGCCGCTTCCACCGAAGCGGACAGCTTCATGAAGCTCTTGCTCGGTCATGCCATCGCCGTCGTCGACGACTGCGACCCAGGCAGCACCCTCATCGGTGCTGAACTCCACACGTACTTCCCCAGCCGAGGCTGCCAGGCTGTTGTCGACAAGATCGGCGAGCGCAGTAGCCATGTCGTAGCCGAAAGCGCGAAGCGAGTCCATCAGTGCTGAGGCGCGTGGTGCCACTACCGCTTCTAATGCGACCTCGTCGGGCATAGCTGTCCCCCACCACTGCTCTACATGCGTCTTGTTGTGCAGCGTAGGCGATCAAGATTCGACCAGTCACGGGTACAGCAAGATCGCCAGATGCTGGGAGAAGCGATCGTTGCTCGTCGAGGACTACATCCTCGTAGGTCGTCGGTCCGGGACCACGAAAGGATCGGGTCACCCCACAACTCCATGCTGGTGGCGTCGTTGACGTGACCACCCTGCGACGTTGTCCGAGGTCATCACGCTCTCCGCATCCACTCAGCGGCGCCGGCGGGCACCGGTACGGGTTGATCCGCTTGCACCAGTCTGCGCGCCGCGCCACACGGACCCCGCAAGGCACTAGCTCTCGCCGTCAGCCGGTGAGAACTCGCTCAACGTCGGGTATGTGAAGCGCGGCCTATACGTGGACGGGGGCACACTTGCCGAGCACCCTCCATACCTCTGACCAGCAGAGACACGCAACCATCAAGCGGCCTCCGGAGCCGTGTGCGCAGGTTCGAATCCTGCCGGGGGCACTCGCCAAACCACCTACCAAATTTGGTATGTGACCTGGGCGGATGCCGACGTGAGAGAGCGGGAGTCAGTCTTACTGGGTCCCGCTCTTTGTCGTTGTTGCGCGCTGATCGCCACGAACCTGCGATCGAGCTGCTCCCGATACAACCGATGGCACTTCGCCTCCGGCGCCGCACTGCTGGTGCTCTGACCGGGGAGGTTCGCGGGGGCCGTAGCTTCGCCTCGGTAGTGTGCACGGCGTGATCGACTCATACGCGAGTTCCGACGATGTTGCGGTCGCGATAGCCGGGGCGCGGGCGTGGTGCGCGAGATGTACGGCCAGCGGCTCCACCGCATCGACAAGGGTGCCGGGGACTTTGCCACCGCCGCCGATGTGGAGGCCGAGAAGACGATCCTCGGCGTCATCCGTGCCGCACGGCCCGATGACGCGGTGCTCGGGGAGGAAGGCGGGCACCAGGGTGCCGCGGACGGTGCGCGTCAGTGGCTGGTGGATCCCCTGTGCGGCACGCTGAACTACGCCGTCGGCAACATGTTGGTTGCCGTCAACGTGGCGCTGCGCGAGGGGGCGGCGGCGGTGGCCGACCCGTTCAGCGGCGAGGTGTTCTTCACCGACGGGGAGACCGCCTGGGTGCGGCATGACAGGGCGGACGACGCACTGCTGACGCCCACGCCCGCTACCCGATTGGTGGACGTGAACCTGGATCCGCCGTTCCCCGGTGCGCCCGGATTCCGGGCCGTGGATCTGCTGGCCCACCCTGAGTTCGGCGCACGTTTCCGGCCGCGCGTCGTCTCCACGACACTGGCGTTGGCCTGGGTCGCTGCCGGCAAGCGCGCCGCGTACGTCACCGATGGCAACGACTTCTCCGGGAGCGTGCATTTCGCGGCCGGCATCGCTTTGTGCCGGGCCGCCGGCTGCGTTGTCACCGGGATCGACGGCGCCCCGGTGGATGAGGCAGGGGGTGGGCTTGTGGTTGCCGCCGACGACGAGACCCACGGACTGCTGATGTCGATGATGCGCAGCGGAAGCTAGTCCCCGGCGGATGCCCTTTCCGCTGCGGATTCGGGCAGGAACACGGCAAGACCCCGTTTTCAGGTGTTCGGTGCCCTCTCGAACGGGACGGACGCGTCGTCCTTTCTCATCACGCCTCTCATCACGCACAGGGCCCGGATGATGAACCCCGAGAGGGCGATGATGACGAGGCCGGTGATGCCCACGCCCAGGACGCGAGCCCAGGTCGATGCCATGAACAGGCCGAAGCTGACGACGAAGGCGAGCATGCCGAGGGCGAGGTGGATCCAGCCCCAGGCGCTGAGGTCGAACGCGAAGACGTAGTTCCGTGTCGAGGCGAAGATGTCGTCCTCGGCGATCTCCGCGATGCCCGGCATGATGTCGAGATGCCGCTGATCATGGGCACGATGCCGCGAAAGCGGTCAGGCCGGTGGCCCATTCCCGCAGGGACCCAGGGACGCAGGGGCGCTTCCCGGGTGCGTGGTGGTCATGCCCGCTACCTCGTTTCCATGTCGCCGAGGTCGTGCCCTTCCCAGCGTGCGCGCGGCAGGACGCGGGCGGCCACACCCGGGAAGGGTGGGGAACAGAAGGGTACTTTCGCCCCATATGCACCATTGTTCTACCGTGGAGAGGAACGATGCTGCTCATCCCCTCACCGATCATCGAGGTGACGGTCATGACGGAGACCACTCAGCGCAGGAACACATCGCAGGACGGCAAGGGTGCTCCCGGCACCCGCGGAAGCACCGCCATCGCGGACCCGGTCGTCGCGAAGATCGCGGGCATGGCGGCCCGGGAGATTCCGGAGGTGCACCACCTCGGTGGCGGGATGACCAGGGCCTTCGGGGCTGTGCGTCAGCGGGTGCCGGGCGGGGGCGGGGGCAGTGGGGTCGCCCAGGGGGTGAAGGTGGAGGTCGGCGAGCGCCAGGCCGCCGTTGATCTCGATGTGGTCGTCGAGTACGGCGCCGCCATCGCCGACACCGCCGCGGACGTCCGGACCAACGTCATCAACGCGGTGGAGCGGATGACCGGACTCGAGGTCGTGGAGGTCAACATCGCCGTCGGCGACGTCCATCTGCCGGATGAGGAAGAGGAGGACGAGTCCGAGCAGGAGGGCAGGCGGGTGGCCTGAGGGCTGCTGCCGCTCGTCGGCCGAGGGTCCCGGTCAGTAGACCTTCGGGGCCGCCCCGGGAGCGCACGGCACGCGGGCGTGTTCGCCGTGGCCGCAGTGGATGACCCGTTCGCCGAGGCCGATCCGGTCGGCCTCGGCCAGGAAGTCGGACAGGGGCGAGCGCATCACCGTGTAGTCCCCGTAGTGCACGGGCAGCACGAGCCGGGGATCGAGGCGGCGGGCCAGTTCGGCGCCCTGGGAGCCGTCCATGGTGACCACGAAGCCGCCGGGGAGGCGGGTGCCGCCCAGGTGGAGGACGGCGAGATCGGCGGCCGGGAAGCGTTCGGTGATCTCGTCGAGGCCGTCGTACACGAGGGTGTCGCCCGAGAGACAGAGCCGCATCCGGGGCGGTCCCCCGGCGGGGCCGAACTCCAGCATGCTTCCCATCACCGGCGGCAGCATCCTGCGCAGCATCGCGTGGCCGGCGTGCCGGCCCGGCAGTGCGGTGACCGTGACCTGGGCGCCGTCGCGCTGGAGGGTGAGCGCCTTCCAGGTGCGCAGCCCCGCCGTGCGGTGGAATCCGTGCACGGCCCTGAGGCGGCGGGCGGCGTGCGGTGTGGTCAGGATCGGCACCGTGTGGTCCAGGTGGCGACGGGCGCGGCGGTCCCAGTGGTCGCCGTGCAGGTGTGACAGCACGATGGCGTCGAGGCGGGGCAGCTCGTGGACGTCGACGGCCGGTTCGGTCAGACGGCGGCTCAGCAGACCGTAGCCGAGGTAGGCGTACTGACCCCGGTGCAGGAAGTTCGGGTCGGTGAGCAGGGTGAGCGGGCCGTAGGACAGCAGTACCGTCGCGTTGCCGATGAAGTGGATGTCGATCGCGTCGTCGGTGTGGTGGTCCGTGGGCTGCGGCATGGTGCCCTCCGGTCTCCCCCCTGAAATGGAGTGCTCGCGCCTCCCCCCTGAGGTGGAGTGCTCGCGCCTCCCCCTGAGGTGGAGTGCTCGCGCCTCCCCCTGAGGTGGTGGGGTACCCGTGCCCTCCCCCTGAGGTGGAGTACCCGTGCCTCGCCCCTGAGCTGGAGTACCCGGGCGGGAGCCGGCCGTACCGTCAGGCCGAGCGCTTGCGGGACGCCGACTTCTTCGCCGTCGTCTTCTTCGCGGTGCTCTTCGACGCCGACTTCTTCGCCGTGTCCTGGCCCGACTTGGCCGTCGACTTCTTCGCCGCCGCGGTCTTCTTGGCCGCCGTCTTCTTCGCGGTGGAGGTCGACTTCTTGCCGCCGGTCTGCTTGGGGGCCGCACGGGTCGTCTTGCGCTGCGGGAGCGACTTGACCTCGGCGTGCTCGGCCTCCTCGCCCCGGGACTCGCGGGCCGCGCGGACGCTGCTCTCCAGGGCCGCCATCAGGTCCAGGACCTTGCCGCCCGAGGCCGGTTCCGGGGCCTGGGGCAGGGCCTCGCCCGCGGCCTTCGCGGCGATGACCTCCTCCACGGCCTCGCGGTACTCGTCGTGCAGGTCCTCCAGGTCGACCTCGCCCAGGGTGTCCATCAGCGCGTCCGCCAGATCCAGTTCCTGGTCACGGACGGTGACGTTGGTGTCGGGGGCCAGGCCCTCGGGGGCGCGGACCTCGTCCGGCCACAGCAGGCCGTGCATGGCGATGGCCTCGCCGACGACCCTGAGCATGCCCAGGCGCTCCCGTCCCCGCAGGGCGAACTTCGCGATCGCCACCTTGTTGCTGCGCTTCAGCGCCTCGCGCAGCAGGGTGTAGGGCTTCGCCGCCGGGGCGCCGCTGGCCTGAAGGTAGTACGCGGCGTCCATCTGGAGCGGGTCGATCCGGTCGGCCGGGACGAAGGCGACGATCTCGATCGTCTTGGCCGTGGGGATCGGCAGGCTGGACAGGTCCTCGTCGGTGATCGGGATGATCGAGCCGTCCGCGTCCTCGTAGCCCTTGCCGATCTCTCCCTGCGTGACCTCGCGGTCCTCCAGCTCGCAGAACTTGCGGTAGCGGATGCGGCCGCCGTCCTCGGTGTGGATCTGACGGAAGGAGATCGAGTGGCTCTCGGTGGCGTTCACCAGCTTGATCGGAATGCTGACCAGGCCGAACGAGATGGCGCCGTTCCAGATGGATCTCACGTGCAGCACCCTTCCGGTCACGCTCGGGAGTGTTCGTCATGGTTTGCGTGGGATTCTTATCGTATGGCGCCTATCACGGAGGTGGAGGGGCGACGGCTCCCTCTCAGCAATCTGGAGAAGGTGCTGTATCCCGCCACCGGCTTCACCAAGGGCGAGGTGCTGCACTACTACGCCACCGTCGCCGAGGTCCTGCTGCCCCATCTGCGCGGTCGGGCGGTGTCCTTCCTGCGGTATCCGGACGGGCCGGACGGGCAGGTGTTCTTCACGAAGAACGTGCCGCCGGGTACGCCCGAGTGGGTCACCACCGCAGAAGTGCCCCGGGTCGAGGGGCCTTCGCGAATGGTCCTCGTGCAGGATCTGCCGAGCCTGATGTGGTCGGCGAACCTCGTCACCGAGTTCCACACCCACCAGTGGCTCGTCGACACGCCGAACGAGGCCGACCGGATCGTCTTCGACCTCGATCCGGGGGCGCCGGCGAGCATCGTGCAGTGCTGCGAGGTCGCGCTGTGGCTGCGGGAACGGCTCGCGCGGGACGGCATCGAGACCTACGCCAAGACCTCCGGCTCGAAGGGGCTGCATCTGCTCGCCGCCGTGCGCGGGGCCTCCTCCGAGCGGGTGTCCGAGTACGCCAAGGCGCTCGCCGTCGAGGCCGAGAAGGCCATGCCCCGGCTCGCGCTCCACCGGATGACCAGGAGTCTGCGCCCGGGGAAGGTCTTCGTCGACTGGAGCCAGAACGCCGCGCGCAAGACGACGGCGACCCCCTACACCCTCCGGGCCCGCGCGGAACCGACCGTCTCGGCGCCGGTGACCTGGCAGGAGATCGAGGAGTGCCGTGGGCCCGGCCGGCTGGACTTCCGTGCCGGGGACATCGCCCCGCGGGTCCAGGACTACGGGGACCTGCTCGCTCCGCTGCTGGACGCGGACGCGGCGGGGACGCTGCCGTAGCCGGACAGCCGGCGGATCGCGGCGCGGCAGCAGCCGGATCCTCGGTGGCGAGGCCCGCCGTGGCCTCCGTGCACCGGGCGCGGTACATCGCCTGCGCACGGACAGCGCCACGACGGCCCTGCCGGCTCCGGTTCTCGACGACGCCGGGCCGCCGCCGTGGTCAGGTGTCCCGTCCGGCCCGGGGCACGCGGCCCGGGCCGTCAGTCGGCGGATGCTCGTGCTGGAGAACCGGTCGGAGAGCACGCGGCCGGACTGCCCGGGCAGGCGCTCACGCCGTTCGCCCGGCGCCAGGACGCGATCAGCCGGCACCCGCTCGGCAGCGGCAGGCCCGCTCCCGGCCCCCGGAGCACCCTCGACCCGCCCGGCCGACTCCGGTACACCTCACGCTCACACCCGAGCCCACGTGTTCCGGTCACGGGCCATCGCGTGCAGGGCCTCCACGTCCGCCGGTTTCAGGACTCCGCCCCGGTGGGCCAGTCCCTCCATCTCCGTGGCCGTCAGGACGTGGACCTCCCGTGGGGCGGTCGGGACGGACACCCCCGCCGGGTCGACCAGGACGAGTACCGGGCGGACCTCTGCCGTCAGGGCGTGGGAGGCGCGGTCGGCGTCGGTGCGGAGGCGGCGCAGGAGGGGGTGGGGGTCGCGGCGGCCCAGCGTGATCATGGGGTCGGTGATGGTGACGCGCTGCTTGCGGGCGTGGAGGGTGTGGACGGCGTAGAGGCCGCCGGGGCCTATCAGCAGGTGGTGGATGCGGTCGCCGCCGGGGAGTGGCACGGAGTGCAGGGCGTGCCAGCCGGCGCCGTCCAGGCGGTCCAGGGCGTCTCCCACTGCCTGCTCGGCGGCCAGGGCCCTGCGGCGGGGATCGGGGCGCAGCCGGCGAGTCGGGCCGGGGTCGCGATCGAGGGCGACGATGAGGGCCTCGCCGGGGCGGTTGGGGGCCAGGTCGTCGTCGGGGTGGAGAGCGAGGCGGGCCAGTTCGGCGGGGGTCGGCACCGGGGGCGGCCCCACCGTCACCTCACCGGTGATGAAGGGCCCGAGGGCCCGCAGGACGTCGTCCTCGCGGTCCTCGCCGAGCAGGTTCACCCGGGCCGCCTCACGGTCGTACCAGGCGATGTTCCGGCCGTCCGGGAGGCAGACGTACAGCCGCTCACGGCCGTGCCGCCAGGTCGGTATGACGCGCAGTCCGTTCATGCACCATCACCCCAGTCCATGGGAACAGGCGGGGTGCTGCGGGGGCAAGAACCCGGTTACCTTTGTGAGGAGTTGGGCCTGCCCGCGGACCCTCGGGCGGTGATGGTGGGGAGGCGCCGTTGCGTACCCGCAGTAAACCCGACGTACCCGCTCCCCAGAGCCCGTGGAGCGAGGTCGTCCCCGGCCTCTGGATGGGCGGCCACGAGTACACGGGGGCCTTGGGGCATCTGGAGTTCGCCGTCGTACGGAACGAGTTCGATCTCGTGCAGACGCTGCTGCGGCTGCCGGGGCACGGGCCCGATCCGGGCGTCCGGCACCATGTGTGGCCCATCCCCGACGGGCCGCTGGACGGGACGCAGCTGGCCGGGGTGATCCGGCTGGCCGAGGCGGCGTGCGAGGCGATCGGCGAGGGGCGCAGGGTCCTGGTCCGCTGTTACCACGGGTACAACCGCTCCGGTCTCGTCGTCGCGCACGCGCTGATGCGCCAGGGCAGCTCCGCCGAGGCGGCGATCCGGCTGATCCGGGCCCGCCGCTCGCCCTGGGCCCTGCACAACGACCTGTTCGTCGAGTACCTGCGGGCCGGGCTGGCCACGGCCCGGCTGCTGGAGGAGCTCACCGAGTAGCACGACAGACAGGCGCCTGCGTGCGTACGGCTGCGCGCATACGGCTGCCCTCTCGCGCAAATGGGACTTCCCTACGAATAAGGTGTACGCGGCCGACGGTCGCGTCCGCCCGTGCGATCACCCACGAAACGCCAGGAGTGCAGTGCCCCTCAGCCGCCCCGGAAAGGCCGCCCGTCGCCTCGCCGTCGTCGCCCTCGTGCTGGCCACCGCCGTGGGCTGCGGGGACGCCGGTGGCCTGGAGGGCGCGGGGTCGACCCCGACGGCGCAGGGGCCGGCCCGGCTCTGGCCGGAGCTGACACCGGCGTCGAGTCCGGCCTTCGAGATCGGCGAGGTGAACACCGAGGTGGTCAAGGGGGTGAAGGTCCCCGGCGACGACATCCGACGGGTCGACCCGGTCGAGATCGTCCGGGCCGAGATCGCCGGGAACCCGGGCGACTACGACGGCGCCAAGGCGCCCTACCGCGACACGAGGCGTGAGATGGCCGACTGCGCGAAGGGCACGGGGCACGGGAAGTGCCCGGTGCTCAGGCCGTACTACCGGGACCTGACCGGCGACGGGCGCGACGATCTGACGCTGGGCTTCCCGCTGCTGCCCGGCAAGACGACCGCGGTCCGCGTCTACACCGTCGAGAAGCACCGGCTGGTGCAGGTGATGGCGTGGGAGGACGCGCTCAGCGGTGTGGAGCTGGCCGGGCGCTCCCTGGTCATCCGCTCGCCGTCGGAGGTCGCCGGGTACGAGTACCGCCTCCAGTGGACCTGGGACCGGGACCAGCGGGCCATGCTGCTCACCCATGACGAGATGCTGCGCACCGGTCCGCGCAAGCACTCCCGGCACCCGTCGGCCTCGCCTGCCGTCTCCGCGAACGACTCCCCGTCCGTCTCCGCGTCCGACGCCCCGTCCGACGCCCCGTCCGACTCCCCGTCCGACTCCCCGTCCGTCTCTCCCTCGGCGAGCGGCGGATGAGACCCGTGCTCCCCCAGTGGTCCGGGACGCTCGCCGCGAAGGCCGCCGCCTTCATCACGGTGATGTGCTGCGCGCTGGCGGCGCTGCTCGGCGTCCTGGTGCATGTGCAGGTGACGAACCAGACGGTCGGCCAGGCCCGGGTCCAGGCGTTGCAGCGGCTGACGCAGGCGACGGAGCGGTACGAGGCCGGGGACACGCTCCGGCCGGGCGCCGGGGTGGATCCGCCGGAGCTGCCCCGGGAGCTGCGAGACCTGGCGGTGGCGGGGGACCGCGGCACGATGGTCGCCGAGCGCGCGGGACGCCCCACGATGTGGGCGGCGGGCCCCGTCGACGGCGGCCGGGCGCTGGCCGTGGCGGTCGACTACTCGCAGCAGGCCCGCACGATCGACGGCCTCGACCGGGCGATCGTGTGGTCGTCGGGCCTGGCGATCGGGGCGACGCTGCTGGTCGGGGCGTTCGCGGTGACGCGGGTGACGCGGCGGTTGCACACCACGGCGCTGGTGGCCCGGCGGATCAGCGCGGGCGACCTGGACGCGCGGGTGAACGACCCCCGTACGGGCCCGCGCACGAAGGCCGGACCGCCGGACGAGGTGACCGCGGTCGCCGCCGCGCTGGACTCCATGGCGGCGTCGCTCCAGGGCAAGCTGCTCGCCGAGCAGCGCTTCACGGCGGATGTGGCGCATGAACTGCGCACGCCGCTGACCGGGCTGCACGCGGCGGCCGAACTGCTGCCGCCGGGCCGTCCGACGGAGCTGGTCCGGGACCGGGTGGCGGCGCTGCGCACCCTCACCGAGGACCTGCTGGAGATCTCGCGGCTGGACACCGGGCGGGAGCGGGTGGAGCTGGACACCGAGCAGTTGGGGCCGCTGGCCGAGCGGGCGGTGCGGGCGGCGGGGAACGGCACGGAGGTCAGGGTCGTACGGGATGTGTCCGTGGAGACGGACCGGCGGCGGCTGGAGCGCGTGCTGGGCAATCTCGTGGAGAACGCGCACAAGCACGGACGGGGGCCGGTGGTGCTGACCGTGGACGGGCCCGTGGTGACCGTTCGCGACCACGGTGACGGGTTTCCGGAGTACCTGGTCGCGCACGGGCCGCAGCGGTTCCGCACGGAGGGCGGTACGCGGGGGCACGGGCTGGGACTGACCATCGCGTCGGGGCAGGCCGAGGTGCTGGGCGCGCGGCTGGAGTTCGCGAACGCGCCGGAGGGCGGGGCGATGGCCACCTTGAGACTGGCGGCGGAGTGAGGGCTCGGGGCACGTCCTCCTATGGCCCAGCGTGAGGGGCGGCGCTCCAGAGGCGCTCCTAATGTGGCGATTAGTCAGCTTCAGCACTTTCGCCCCCACATGGAGGTAAGCCCCATGTCCCTGCGCTTCCGCCTCTGCATAGCCACCGCCGCCGGACTCCTCGCCGCCGCGGCCGCCGTCACGCCTGCCGCCGCCGATGCGCAGGACGACTGGGACCCGATGGGCGGCAACGGGAACCACCAGCACGACCCGAGCGGTGGAAACGGCCACCACGACCCCAACGGCGGCAACGGCCACCACGACCCGAACGGCGGCAACGGTCACCACGACCCGAGCGGTGGGAACGGCCACCACGACCCCAACGGCCACCACGACCCGCGCCTCTACAAGGGCGTCGTCACAGCGGACAGGCTGGCGCTGCGCAGCGCCCCGAACCGCGGTTCGCGGATCATCCGGTACGTCCACCGGGGCGACGTCGTCAAGATCTTCTGCAAGACGGGCGGCGAGACCGTGCGGGGCAATCCGCTCTGGTACCTCCTGACCGACGGCACCTGGGCCTGGGGTGCGGCCCGGTACATCGACAACATCGGCCCCGCGCCACGCTGGTGCTGACACTCGGTCACCCGAAGGCACACAAGATGCACTGTTTGGGTAAGTTCCGGACATGAGCAAGGCCGGAATCACCGTGGCGACGGCGGACCCGCCCGCGCCCGCCGTCCGCCCCCTCCCCCGGCGCCGGGGCATCGAACTCGCCCTCATCGTGCTGGCCGTCCTGCTGTCGGTGTACGGCTACTGCGCCGTGGGCCTGGCCCGGCACGGAGCGCTTCCGCCCGGCGCCGCCGGCTACGGCGCGGGGCTCGGAGTGCTGGCGCTGCTGGCCCATCTGGCGGTACGCCTGCGAGCCCCGTACGCCGACCCCCTGCTCCTGCCGATCGGGGTGCTGCTCAACGGGCTCGGCCTGGTGCTGATCTACCGGCTCGACCTGGAGACCCCGGGCGACCGGGCGGCACCGGCCCAGCTGGTGTGGTCGACGCTGGGCGTGGCGCTGTTCATCCTGGTCGTCCTGCTGCTGCGCGACCACCGGGTGCTCCAGCGCTACACGTACGTCTGCGTGGTCGCGGCCCTGGTGCTGCTCACGCTGCCGATCCTGTTCCCGGCGGTGAACGGGGCCCGCCTGTGGATCCGGATCGCCGGGTTCTCCATCCAGCCGGGCGAGTTCGCGAAGGTGCTGCTGGCGGTGTTCTTCGCCGCGTACCTGGCGGCGAACCGCAACGCCCTCGCCTACACCGGCCGCCGCATCTGGAAGCTCCAGCTTCCCACCGGCCGCGTCCTCGGCCCGATCGTCGCCGTCTGGCTGGTGAGCGTCGGCGTGCTGATCCTGGAACGCGACCTCGGCACGTCGCTGCTGTTCTTCGGCCTGTTCGTGGTCCTCCTCTACGTCGCCACCGGCCGCACCGGCTGGATCGCGGTCGGCCTGGTGCTGGCCTCGCTGGGTGCGGTCGCCGTCGGCCGGCTGGAGCCGCACGTGCACAGCAGGATCGAGACCTGGCTGCACCCCTTCGCCTCCATCGAGGCGGGCGAGGGCGCGAACCAGCTCGCCCAGTCGCTGTTCGCCTTCGCGGAGGGCGGCATGCTCGGCACGGGCCTCGGACTCGGCCACTCCTTCCTCATCGGCTTCGCCGTGAAGTCGGACTTCATCCTGGCCACCGCGGGCGAGGAACTCGGCCTGGCCGGCCTCTGCGCCGTCTACCTCCTCTACGCCCTGCTGGTGGAGCGCGGCTTCCGCGCGGGTCTCGCGCAGCGCGAGCCCTTCGGCCGGCTGCTCGCGGTCGGCCTCGCCTCACTGGTGGCACTCCAGGTGTTCGTCATCGCGGGCGGCGTGACCGGGCTGATCCCGCTGACCGGCATGGCGATGCCGTTCCTCGCCCAGGGAGGGTCGTCGGTGGTCACCAACTGGTCGATCGTGGCGCTGCTGGTCCGGGTGAGCGACTCGGCCCGGCGGAGTTACGACGGGCAGGACGCCCGGTGACCCGGCACATCCGGCACGCCGGATACTTCTGCGCCCTGCTGCTGGTGGCGCTGCTGCTGAACGCGGCCCGCGTCCAGGTCTTCCAGGCCCCGTCGTACGACCGCAACCCCGCCAACCGGCGCCCCGACATCACCCGCTACGAGCTGCCCCGCGGCGACATCCTGGTCGGCGGCCGGCCCGTCACCGGTTCCAGGGACACCCGCGAGCACCTCCGCTACGAACGGACCTACAGCGACGGCCCGTTGTACGCGCCGATCACCGGCTTCGCCTCCCAGCTGTACGGGACGACGTTCCTGGAGAGCGCCGAGGACGGCGTGCTGTCCGGCGCGGACCCGATGCTCGCGCCGTTCCCCCTGTGGAACGACTTCACGCGCGCCCGCAACGCCGGCGGGGACGTCGTCACGACACTCCTCCCGGCCGCACAGCAGGCGGCGTACCGGGGACTCGCGGGCCGCAAGGGCGCCGTGGCGGCGCTGGAGCCGTCGACCGGCCGGATCCTCGCCCTGGTGTCCGCCCCGTCCTACGACCCCCAGCCGCTGTCCGGCAACGGCGTGGCGGCGGCCGAGGCCTGGAGGCGGCTCCACGCGGACAAGGACCGGCCGATGCTCAACCGGGCGGTGCGGCAGACCTATCCGCCGGGCTCCACCTTCAAGGTCGTCACGGCGGCCGCAGCGCTGGACGCCGGTGTGGTCACCGACCTCGCAGCGCCGACCGACTCCCCCGACCCCTACCGGCTGCCCGGGACGCGGACGCGGCTGACGAACGCGTCGGAGGGCTGCCTGGACGCCTCCGTGCGGGAGGCCTTCGTCTTGTCCTGCAACACGGTGTTCGCCAGGCTCGGTGTGAAAGTGGGCGTGACGGAGATGACGGCCACCGCGCACGCCTTCGGCTTCGACAACGCGGAGCTGAGGATCCCCTTCCCGGTGGCCCGGTCCACCTTCGACACCACCCTCGACAAGGCCCAGCTGGCCCTGTCGTCGATCGGCCAGTACAACACCCGGGCCACACCGCTCCAGATGGCGATGGTCGCGGCGGCCGTGGCGAACGGCGGCCAGGTGCGGGACCCCTACCTGGTGGAGCGCACGATCCGGCCGGGCGGCAGCACCCTCGCGACGGCAGGCTCGCGGGCGAGCCGCCGGGCGATGTACCCGTCCACAGCGGTCCGGCTGCGGGCGATGATGCGGGACGTGGTCGAGAACGGCACCGGACACAGGGCCGCGATCCGCGGCGCCACGGTCGGCGGCAAGACCGGCACCGCCGAGCACGGCCTGGGCAACAGCGGTACGCCGTACGCCTGGTTCATCTCCTGGGCGCAGGGGAACCGCGAACTGACGCCGCGGGTGGCGGTCGCGGTCGTCGTGGAGGACGCGGAGGCGGAGGGCGGGGACCTCAGCGGGGGCGGTGACGCGGCGCCGATCGCACGGGCGGTCATGGAGGCGGTGCTGAAGTCCCGCTGAGGGGCGCCCGATTGGTGAGACGGGTCTACCGCAGCGGGGAGCTCCCGACCTAACGTTCGGTTCATGACTCAGCCTGCCACCGCTCACGAACTCGCCGAGGTCAACATCGCCCGTCTCAAGGCACCGCTGGACTCCCCGCAGTTGAAGGACTTCGTCGACGCCCTCGATCCGGTGAACGCCGACGCCGACGCGGCCGACGGTTTCGTCTGGCGTCTTCAGAGCGACACCGGCAACGCCACGGACGTGTCCGTCTTCGGCGACTCCTGGCTGATCCTCAACATGTCGGTGTGGCGCGACATCGACACCCTGACCGCGTACATGTACCAGGGCAGGCACCGTGAGATGCTCGCCCGCCGCCGCGAGTGGTTCGAGCGCGTCCAGGAGGCCATGGTCACCCTGTGGTGGGTCCCCGCCGGCCACCGGCCCACGGTCGCCGAGGCGGAATCCCGCCTCCTCCACATCCGCACCCACGGCCCGACCCCGTACGCCTTCACCCTGCGGACGTCGTTCCCGCCCCAGGGGGCGACGCCGCTGACCGGCGAGGTGCCGGAGGGGCTGGGCTGCGCGCTCTAGCGCACTCACCCGTCGGCTCGCCGCCCCGCGTCGATCGCCCCCCGCACCTCCGCGACCCGCTCCTTCTCCTCCGCCGCGAAGCGCTCGGCGTCGAGTTTCTCGGCGATCTCCTCGTCCTGGGACATCAGCAGGTCCAGGCTGGAGTCGCCCATCTCCAGGACGCCCATGTCGACGTAGGCCTGCTGGAGGCGTTGGCCCCACAGGCCGATGTCCTTGACGCAGGGGACGATGCGGCTGAACAGGAGCTTGCGGAACAGGGTGAGGAACTCGGACTGTTCGCTGTACTCCTCCGCCTCGGCCTTCGGGATGCCGAAGTTCTCCAGCACCTCCACGCCTCGCAGCCGGTCGCGCATGAGGTGACAGCCCTCGATGACGAACTCCTCGCGCTCCCTCAACTCGGCGTCCGTGAGCTGCCGGTAGTAGTCGCGCAGGGCCATCCGCCCGAAGGCCACGTGCCGGGCCTCGTCCTGCATGACGTAGGCGAGGATCTGCTTCGGCAGTGGCTTGTCCGTCGTGTCCCTGATCATGCCGAAGGCGGCCAGCGCGAGGCCCTCGATCAGCACCTGCATGCCCAGGTACGGCATGTCCCAGCGGGCGTCGCGCAGCGTGTCGTCCAGCAGGGACTGGAGGTTGTCGTTGATCGGGTACAGCAGCCCGATCTTGTCGTGCAGGAACCGGCCGTAGATCTCGGCGTGCCGGGCCTCGTCCATGGTCTGGGTCGCGGAGTAGAACTTGGCGTCCAGGTCGGGGACCGACTCCACGATGCGGGCGGCGCAGATCATCGCGCCCTGCTCGCCGTGCAGGAACTGGCTGAACTGCCAGGAGGCGTAGTGCCGGCGCAGGTCACCCTTGTCCTTCTCGGTCAGCTTGGCCCAGTGCCTCGTCCCGTGGAGGGACATCGCCTCGTCCGGGGTCCCGAGCGGATCGTACGGGTCGACCTCCAGCTCCCAGTCGATCCGCTGCTGGCCGTCCCACTGCTTGTCCTTGCCCTTCTGGTAGAGGGCCAGGAGGCGCTCGCGGCCGTCGTCGTACTCCCAGTTGAAACGGGCCGCGCCGCTCGCCGGCACCTGTCGGACGGGCTCTTCCGGTTCCTTGGCGTACAGGTCGAAGGTCGGCATGCCCGCAGGCTCACACGAGGTAGACATCGGGTCAACAAGTAGCGCGCGGGGGATTGACGCGCTTGCTGACAGGCAGTCTCATAAGAGCGACAGTGACGTGTGCACAACGAGGTGGGCAGCCATGACGACCCTGACGGAAGCCGACGCGCTCGACGGCCTGCGCGATGCCCTCGGCCTGCTGAAGGACCGGGAGCAGGTGGCCCAGCGGCTGCTCGACTCCTCCGCCAAGCATTCCTTCGACCCGGACGAGGAACTGGACTGGGACGCGCCCTTCGAGGAGGGCAAGTACTTCTGGCCGCCGGAGCTGGTGTCGCTCTACGACACCCCGCTGTGGAAGCGGATGGGCGAGGAGCAGCGGATCCTGCTCTCCCAGCACGAGGCGGCGGCGCTGGCCTCCCTGGGCATCTGGTTCGAGATCATCCTGATGCAGCTGCTGGTCCGGCACATCTACGACAAGGCGGCGACGAGCGCGCACGTCCGCTACGCGCTCACCGAGATCGAGGACGAGTGCCGGCACTCCAAGATGTTCGCCCGGCTGATAACCCAGGGCGACACGCCCTGGTACCCGGTCAGCCGCGCGCACCAGCACCTGGGCCGTCTGTTCAAGACCATCTCGACCACGCCGGGTTCTTTCACGGCGACCCTGCTGGGCGAGGAGGTCCTCGACTGGATGCAGCGGCTGACGTTCCCCGACGAGCGCGTCCAGACCCTGGTCCGCGGCGTCACCCGCATCCACGTCGTGGAGGAGGCCCGCCACGTCCGCTACGCCCGCGAGGAACTCCGCCGCCAGATGGTGACGGCCCCCAAGTGGTCCCAGGAGTTCACCCGCATCACCTCCGGCGAGTTCGCCCGGGTCTTCTCGGTGGCCTTCGTGAATCCCGACGTCTACACGAACGTGGGCCTCGACAGGCGCGAGGCCCTCGCCCAGGTACGGGCGAGCGGCCACCGCCGGGAGGTCATGCAGAACGGCTCCAAGCGGCTGACCGACTTCCTCGACGACATCGGGGTGCTGCGGGGCGTCGGGCGCCGGCTGTGGAAGTCGTCGGGGCTGCTGGCGTAGGGGGTGTGAGGGTCGAGGGTGTCCGCCCGCGGCGGTGGGCGCGTCGACGGGGAGTGAACCGGTACGCGATCCCTTCGCGCCGTCTCAGGACGCCCCTCGGCGCGGCCCCGACCCACCACCCGGCCTCAGGCGCGGGCACCCGCAGGCGGAGGCGCACGCACCACCGCTACGCAGCCCCCGGCACCCCGATTACGCTGCGAGGCATGACACCAGCCGCCCCCACCCCCGCCTACCGGCGACTCAGCGTCGAGGAACGCCGCAGCCAGCTGCTCACCTCCGCGCTGGACCTGTTCGCCCACCGCGCCCCGGAGGAGGTGTCCCTCGACGACGTGGCGGAGGCGGCCGGGGTCTCGCGGCCCCTGGTGTACCGGTACTTCCCGGGCGGCAAGCAGCAGCTCTACGAGGCCGCCCTGCGCTCCGCCGCCGACGAGCTCCAGCACTGCTTCGACGAACCCCGCGAGGGCCCCCTCCTGCGCCGCCTCTCCCGCGCCCTCGACCGCTACCTCACCTTCGTCGACGAGCACGACACCGGCTTCAGCGCCCTCCTCCAGGGCGGCAGCGTCGTGGAGACCTCACGCACCACCGCCATCGTCGACGGCGTCCGCCGCGTCGCCGCCGAGCACATCCTCAGCCACCTGGGCGTCACCGGCCCCGGTCCGAGCCTGCGCATGACCGTCCGCATGTGGATCACGGCCGTGGAGGCGTCGTCGCTCATCTGGCTCGACGAGGACAAGCAACCGCCCGCCGGGGAACTCCGCGACTGGCTCGTCGAGCAGTTCGTGGCGATGCTGACGGTGACCGCCCGCCGCGACCCGCAGACCGACGCCCTGGTCCAGGCCCTCGCCGGGGATGTCCGACACTGATCCCGTGAAGAGCGAAGAGACCCCCTTCGAGGGCGGCCCCATGGACGGAAGGGTCCTGCCCGTCCTCCTCGGCATCACCGGCCACCCGCCCAAGACGTACCGCATCCCCGTCCCGGACCCCGACGGCGGGCCGGACACCGTGCTCGTCTACCGCCGCGTCCCCCGGGGACCGGGCAAGGTCGGCCTGACCAACCGCTGGAAGTACGAGTACGCCCCGGAGGGCGTCCCGCCCCGCCGCCTGAACTGGCCCTGGTCGAAGCCGGACCCCACACCCCCCGTCGATCCAGACGCCACGCCGCCCGGCAAGCCGGACGACGCCGACGGGTGACCCCGTTGCGCCGAACCGCGCACACCCACCGCGCGCACCGCACGCCCACGCCTGATCCTCACGATGTCCGGCGGCACCACGCCGCCCGCACAACGGAGGTGACGGCATGTCAGGAAAGCTTCTGCGTCTGGTCTGCGTCGCGGCGACGGCGGCCGGAACCGTTCTGGTGCCCGTCCCGGCCACGGCCGTCCCCGAGCCGGACACGGAACAGCGCCACGTCGCCGAGCTTCTGACAGATCTTCAGACGCTGTACAGGAAGGCCGAGAAGGCCACCGAGGCCTACAACGCCACCGAGGAGAAGCTGAAGGAGCAGCGTGCCGAGACCGACCGCCTGGACCGGGCCCTCGCCCGCGCCCGGCTCTCCCTGCACGACAGCCGGGGCGCGGCCGGCCGGCTGGCCCGGCAGCAGTACCAGAGCAGCACCGACATCTCCCCCTACGTACGCCTGCTCCTGGCCCGCGACCCGCAGCACGCGATCGAGCAGGGGCATGTGATCGGCCGGCTCGCACAGGAGCGGGCGGACACCGTCGGCCGGCTGACCGGCAACGAGCACAAGGCCCACGAGCTGGCCCGCAAGGCCCGCAAGGCCCTCGACGAGCAGCTCGCCCTCACCGAGCGGCGCAAGAAGGAACGGGACGAGGTCCGCGCCCGCCTCCACGACGTCGAGGAAGTGCTCGCCTCCCTCAGCCGCGAGCAGCTCACCGCGCTCGCCGCGTTCGAGCGGAACGGCGTCACGAAGGCGCAGGAGGAGTTCATGGCGTCCGGCGCGCTCGGTCACGGCGGGAGCAGCAGCGTCCGCACCCCGTCGGCCGAGGGCGACCGGGCCGTGCGCTACGCCGTGCGGCAGCTCGGCAAGCCGTACGAGTGGGGCGCGGAGGGCCCGGGGACGTACGACTGCTCGGGGCTGACGTCGCAGGCCTGGGCCGAGGCCGGGATGCCCATTCCCCGGACCAGCCAGGAGCAGTGGGAGCAGCTGGAGCGGATCCCGCTGGACCAGCTGCGCCCGGGCGACCTGGTCGTGTACTTCCCCGAGGCCACGCACGTGGCGCTGTACCTCGGGGACGGCATGGTCGTCCAGGCACCCCGTCCGGGCGCGAAGGTGAAGGTGTCACCGATCGCGGCCAACCCGGTCCTGGGCGCCGTGCGCCCGGACCCGACGGGGAAGCCCCTGCGGCGCTACGAGCCGCCGGAGCTCCCCGAGGGCGCCACGGACGGGCCGGACGAGGGCTTCGAGGGTTACGCGGCGCCCGCGCCGGACACGTCGGCCAGGTAGGCCTGCGTCTTGGCCGGGTCGTAGAAGAAGTTCTCGAAGTCGGCCGGGTCGTTGAAGCCGTTGGCGAAGCGGTCGGCGACCGGCTGGATCTCACCGGCGGCGCCGATCAGGTTCAGGATGTGCTCCGGCGGCGGCGCGAGCATCGCGTTGGTCCACTTGGTGACGTGCTGGGCGGTGTTCCAGTAGCGGTCGAAGGTGGCCCGCATCCAGTCCTCGTCGAACGGCTTGTCACCGTGCTCGACGATCGAGGAGAGGTACGCGGCGGCGCACTTGGACGCCGAGTTGGAGCCCTGTCCGGTGATCGGGTCGTTGGCCACGACGACGTCCGCCACACCCAGCACGAGTCCGCCGCCGGGGAGGCGGCCGACGGGGTTGCGGACGGTGGGGGCGTAGCGCCCGGCCAGCGTGCCGCCTGCGTCGGTCAGTTCGACCTTGGTGGCCCGCGCGTACTCCCAGGGGACGTACCGCTCCATGAGTTCCAGGGTCAGGGAGAGGTGCTCCGCGGGGTCCTTGACGCCGTTGAAGGCGTCGAGCGGGCCGCCGGGTATGCCCTCCCAGAACAGGATGTCGGCACGGCCGGAGGTGGTCAGGGTCGGCATGACGAACAGTTCGCCGACACCCGGCACGAGGTTGCAGCGGACCGCTTCGGTGCCGGGGTGCTCGGGGCGCGGGCCGAGGCCGTGGACGTACGCCACGGCCAGCGCGCGCTGCGGCTCGCTGTAGGGGGAGCGTTCCGCGTCGCGGCCGAACATCTGGACCAGCTCGCCCTTGCCGGCCGCGACGAGCACCAGGTCGTAGGTGCGGGAGAAGTAGTCGAGGTCGCCGACGGCCGCGCCGTGGATGACGAGCTGGCCGCCGCGCTGGGCGAACGTCTCCATCCAGCCGGCCATCTTCACGCGCTGGTCGACGGACTGCGCGTATCCGTCGAGCGTGCCCAGCCAGTCGATGGCGCGGGCGGAGGGGCCTTCGGCCCAGGAACCGGGGGCGGCGACCGAGACGCCGAGTCCTTCGATCTTCGGGGCCTGGGACTCCCAGAAGTTCAGCTGGAGATCGCGCTCGTGCTGCAGGGCCGTGTGGAACATGCACTGCGTGGACATGACCCGGCCGGTGCGGATCTCGTCCGCCGTCCGGTTGGACATGAGGGTGACCTCGTACCCCTGTGACTGGAGGCCGAGAGCGATCTGGAGCCCGGACTGACCGGCTCCGACGACGAGTATCTTCCGCATGCGGGCTGTCCTCTACTCGGGGGTTTCGTCGAGCGCGTGGCCCACGAGGGCCAGGAGGGTCTCGATCACGGAGATCCGGCGACGCGCGTCCATGATCATGACAGGTATGTGTCGCGGGATGGTCAGGGCCTCCCGCACATCCTCCGGCTCGAACAGGTCGCTGCCGTCGAAGTGGTTGACCGCGACCACGTACGGCAGTCCGGAGCTCTCGAAGTAGTCCAGGACCGGGAAGCAGTCCTTCAGCCGGCGGGTGTCGGCCAGGACCACGGCGCCGATCGCGCCGCGCACGATGTCGTCCCACATGAACCAGAACCGCTGCTGGCCGGGCGTGCCGAACAGGTAGAGCACCAGGTCGTCGTCGAGCGTGATGCGCCCGAAGTCCATGGCGACGGTGGTGGTGGTCTTGCCCGGGGTGGCGGTGAGGTCGTCGGTCGCCTCGCTCGCCTCGGTCATCAGCGCCTCGGTCTGGAGGGGCGTGATCTCCGAGACGGCGGTGACCAGCGTGGTCTTGCCCACGCCGAAGCCGCCCGCCACCACGATCTTCGTGGCTATGGGGGCACGGGTACGGTCCGTCTCCCAGGCGTGCATGCTGTCGTCCGGCCGACCGAACGGGGATGAACCAGAGACGCCGTGAGCGGCGTCAGAGACGACGGAGTCCACTCAGCACCCTTTCCAGCAGAGCCCGGTCCGGGCGGCCCGTGCCATGGCCGGTGCCCGTTCCGTACACACGGATCTTTCCCTGGTCCGCGAGGTCGCTCAGGAGCACGCGGACCACGCCGAGCGGCATCTTCAGCAGCGCGGCGATCTCGGCCACCGTACGCATCCGGCGGCACAGTTCGACGATGGCCCGCAGCTCCGGCATCACGCGGGTGGAGAGGTGGCCGTTCGTCAGTTCCTTGCGCTCCTCCGGGGCGTCCAGCGCGGCCGTGCTCGCCACGAAGGTCTCCACGAGGAGGACGTGGCCGAAGCGGGTGCGGCCGCCGGTGAGCGAGTAGGGGCGGACCCGGGCGGGTTTGCGGTCACCGCCGCGGACCGGGAGGTGGTGCTTGGGCGTACTGCTCATCGGGCACTCCCCGTCGTCTGGGAATCCTCCAGGGATTTACGGAGCTCGCTGCGGAGTTCGGGCGTCAGCACATGGCCGGCCCGGCCTACGAACAGGGCCATGTGGTACGCCACCACGCTCATGTCGCAGTCCGCGGAGCCGTGGACGCCGAGCAGCGAGCCGTCGCTGATCGACATCACGAACAGGCTGCCCTCGTCCATGGCGACCATCGTGTGCCGGACCCCGCCGAAGTCCATCAGCCTGGCGGCGCCGACGGTGAGGCTGCCGATGCCGGAGACGATGGTGGCCAGGTCGGCGGCGGAGCCGCGCGGGCCGGTGCGCCGGGTCCCGCCGGCTTGCAGGGCCTCCCTCGCCTCCTTGTTGCGGGTGTCGTCGGAGGAGAGCAGGAGCAGTCCGTCGGACGAGACGACCGCGACCGAGAGGATGCCGGGTACCTCCTCGACCAGGTTGGTCAGCAGCCAGTGCAGGTTGCGGGCCTCACTGCTCAGTCCGATCAGTCCGAAGGTACTGGGAGCGGTCAACTGCTTGCCTCCTCGACTGTGCCCCCCGTGGCTTCTTCGGATTCAGCTGGTCGTGCTGCGCCGGTGGCCGGCCGCTGGTGCGAGGCCGTCCCCTCGGCGATCTCCGCCTCCACGTCGCGGTAGCCGGCCTGCGCCCCCTGGCGGAATCCGCCGAGGCGGCGGCGCAGGGCTTCGGCGTCGACGGAGCCGCTGCGCTGGCGCGGGGCGGTGGTCGGTGCGGTGATCTTCGGGGTGCGCTTGGGGAGGCCCTTGTCGGTGACGCGGTCCTCCTCCTCGTCGGACGCGCGCTCGTGCTCCGTGCTCTCGTCCCCGTCCGCATCGCCCGTGCGGGGTGCGTCCTCGGGTGCGAGCGGCCGCTGGGAGCCGGTCTCGCCACCGGCGGCCGCGGTTTCGCGCCCGGTCGGGTCCGGCGCCCCCTGCTGCGCCGGGATCAGCAGCTCCATCGTGGTTTCCGCGGGGGACTCCACGGGTGCGGCGGTCTCGGCCGGGTCGAAGGGTGCCGCCGGTTCGGTGGGTGCGGGCGGGGTTGTCGCCTCGGCCGGTTCCGGCTCCATGGCCGGTTCCGGCTCCATGGCCGGTTCCGGCTCCACCACCGGTTCCGGCCCCCCGGCCGGTTCCGGGTGCTGTTTGGCGGCGGTGCTCTCCTCTGCTTCGTCCTGCCGTACCGCCTGCTCCGCCAGGGCCACCAGCGGGTCGTCACCGGCCATGCGGCCGGGCAGGACGTTGGAGTTGGCCTCGGCGTCGGCGCCCGGGAAGGAGAACGAGGGGGTCGTACCGGCCAGGGGGCCGG
The DNA here is from genome assembly GCF_044764825.1 of Streptomyces sp. NPDC093598. Taxonomy (NCBI): domain Bacteria; kingdom Bacillati; phylum Actinomycetota; class Actinomycetes; order Kitasatosporales; family Streptomycetaceae; genus Streptomyces; species Streptomyces sp. NPDC093598. The sequence goes on from NZ_JBIWIV010000008.1 coordinate 137,990, forward strand.
AGGCCGGGACGGTCACGGGCGGGGCGGCGGCGAGGAGCGTGCGGGGCAGGACGACGACCGCCGCCACACCGCCCTGCTTCTGCTCGCGCAGCTGGACGCGCACGCCGTGACGGTGGGCGAGCCGGGCCACGACGTACAGGCCGAGGCCCAGACCGTCGTCGCCCTCCTGGTCGTAGGGCGCCTCGGGGTCGAAGTCGGCGAGGCGGGAGTTGAGGCGGTCCAGCCGCTCCTCGGCCATCCCGATGCCCTCGTCCTGGACGGAGAGCATGACCTCGCCGTTCTCCAGCAGCCAGCCGGAGATCTCGACGGGCAGGTCGGGCGGGGAGAACGAGGTGGCGTTCTCCATGAGTTCGGCCAGCAGGTGAGAGAGGTCGTCGGCGGCGAACCCGGCGATGTGCGCGTGGGGCGGCAGCGCGGCGATCCGGACCCGCTCGTACCGCTCGATCTCGCTCACCGCGGCACGGACGACGTCCACCAGCGAAACGGGCCCGGCGGCGTGCTGAACATGCTCGGTACCGGCGAGGACCAGCAGGTTCTCGCTGTGCCGGCGCATGACCGTCGCGAAGTGGTCGAGCTTGAACAGCGTGGCGAGCCGGTCCGGGTCCTGTTCGCGCTCCTCCAGGTTCTCGATGACGGCCAGTTGCCGCTCGACCAGACCGAGGGTGCGCAGGGCGAGGTTGACGAACGTCCCGCCGATGGCCGAGCGCAACCGCTCCAGCTGGGCGGCGGACTCGGCGAGTTCGCCGCGCAGTTCCTCGCGGGCGTCGGCCATCTTCTGGCGCTGCCCGACGAGGTGCTTGCGGTCGGACTCCAGCGTGGTGATCCGCTCGGTGAGGGCGGCCGCGTGCGCGTGCAGGGCGTTGACGGAGCGGACGACCTGGGCGAACTCGTCGTTGCGGCCGGTGAACTTCACCGGCTCCTCGGCCGCCGGGTCGTCGGCCTCGGCGAGGCGCTTCGACCCCAGCCGCAGGACCGCGAGCGGGCGGGTGAGGCTGCGGGCCATGCCCGTGGCGACGCCGACGGCGAGCAGCATGAGGGCGCCGAGGACGGCGATGCGGATCTCCAGCGCGGTGACGTCGTCGTCGCGCAGCGCCTCGAGGTCCTTGGTGCGCCGGTCGTAGAGGGCCGACTCCACGCCCCGCATCAGGTCGACGCGCGCGGACAGGGCCGCGTCCAGCCTCTTGGTCCCGGTGGCGAGATCGCTGCGGGAGAGCGTCGGCTGGTCGGTCAGCGTGGCGAGGTACTTGTCGGCGGAGTTGACCTCGGTTCCGGTGACCGTGGAGTCGAAGGAGGCGCGGGCCGGCTTGGGCGCGGTGCCGCGGAAGTCGGCCAGGGCCGCGTCGGAGCGCAACCGGGCCTGCTGGGCGGCGGCGCTCAGGGCGTCGCGCTGCCGGGTCTCGGCGTCCGAGGAGGTGCTGGTCTCGGTCGGCAGGCCGGTGACGGGGTCGATGACCGTCTCGGTGCTGCGCGGCACGCTGAGCGCGGCGAGCAGCAGGCCGCGGGCCGCGGCGGCCTGCTGGACGGCGGAGTCCAGCTCGGCCAGCGCGTAACCGCCGGCACCCGCGCGCGGCGGCGTCTGCTGCGCCAGCTGCTCGGCGAGCCGGTGGAGTTCGGTGATGGTGGTGGAGTACGCCTGGTGCGCTTCGAGGGCGCTGCTCTTGCCGGTGAGCGCCGCCCGGCGCACGGCCGCTATGCCGTCGAGGTCGGAACGGAGCGAGGCGGGCGTGTCGGTGTCGGACCGCAGCTCCTCGACCTGCCGGTCCACCCGGGCGCTGCGCTGCTCGGAGGGGGCCTTGGACTTGGGTCGCCCGGCCGCGATGTAGGAGGTGACGTCGTCCCGCTCGTCGGCGAGTGAGTGCGCGAGGGCGAGCGCGTCCTGGGTCTGCTCCGCGAGCGTCACCAGCTTCTGGGAGTCGTGGAGTTCCCCGGAGGCGGCGAGGACGGACGGGGCGCCGGCACCGGCGATGGCCGCGGCGACCACGGCCACGGCCACGATCAGCCGGTTGCGTACGTGCGTGGGGCGGCCCTTGCCGGTGGGGGGCGTCGGCTCAGCGCCCTGAACTGGGGCCGTCTGCTTGCCTGTGCGACGAGGCCGCGTCTTCTGCACCGGTGCTCGCATTCCTGACTCGTGAACCCTTGGGCCCGGGTGACGCTCCGTCAACTGACGCGTACTCCCGGTACACTTCCCGACCCTCCCAGCGCCGGTGGGCGGCGCACGCGCATCACCTGACCCGCCACCCGAAGGAGTGAACCCCGGACGGGAGTTGAGGGGCAAGTTCCGCAGGCCTGTGCAGGGGCCTTGTGCGGCACGCCGGTTGGACGACGGGAACGGCCGGTGGCAGTATTCGCCACCACGCCTTCCCGGAACAAATCATTCCACCCCAAACCTGGCACCTGACCTGCGTGGCTGCGCCGGTCCGGCACCCATGGCCGACCCTTTGCGGCCCTTGTGAAGGGCTCGTGCAGACTTGCTGGATGCGAACTGAACTCGCCTCGGAGCCGGGAGACGCCGACCGCCCCAACGAGGACTTCGCCAGTGTCGGACTACCGGCCTCGGGGCAGGGCGGTTCGGTCGTCGTCCTCGACGGGGTCACCCCACCGAAGGCAGGGACGGGCTGTCTGCATTCCGTCCCCTGGTTCACCGCACGCCTCGGCGGCGCACTGACCGAACTGACCGTTTCACTCCCGGATGTTCCCCTCGTCGACGCCTTGTCCCGCGCCATCGCGCGTACCTCCGACGCACACGCCGCAACCTGTGACCTTTCTCACCCCCGGACACCTCAGGCCACGGTGGTCGCGACCCGCTGGAATCCGGCCACGGTGGAGTATCTGGTCCTGTCGGACTCGGCTCTTCTCCTGGAGTCCCCGGACGGCGTGGTGACCCCCGTCCTCGACGACCGGCTGTCCCTGCTCCCCCGCTCGGCGCTGGCGACGGACGCGCTGGTGGACTCCACGCTCCGCAACCTGGAGGGCGGCTTCTTCACGGCCGCCGCGGATCCCTCGGTGGCCCGGCGAGCGGTGACCGGCACCCTGCCCCGCGGAGAGGTGTGCGCCCTGGCCGCGCTGACGGACGGTGCCACGCGCTGGGTGGAGCGGTTCGAGGAGGGCGACTGGACGGACTGCTTCCACCTCGTCCGCAAGGAGGGCCCACAGGCACTGGTGGACCGCGTCCGGGCACTGGAGCGGTCGGACGCCGCCGCGACGTTCCTGGGCAGGAGCAAGAGGCACGACGACGCGACGGTGGTGTTCGTCGAGTTCTGAGGGGGTCCGGCCCTACTTCTCCATGCCGCGGTTGAGCTGGTTCAGCAGCCGGGCCAGTTCCGTGACCTCGCGGGAGTCCCAGTCGGCCAGGCGGCCGGCGTAGCGGGCGCGGCGGGCCTCCCGGACCCGGCGGACGCGGCCGTGGCCCTCCTGGGTGAGGGCGACCAGCCAGGCCCGTCCGTCGGCGGGGTCGGGCTCGCGCGCGACCAGCCCGAGTTCCTCCAGGGCCCGCAGCTGGCGGGACATCGTCGCCTTGCCGACCCCGATGTAGGCGGCGAGCTCGGTCGCCCGCTGCTGTCCGCACTCGTCCAGCCGGACGAGCAGGCCGTACGCGGACGACTCGAGGTCGGGGTGGACCTCACGGGCCATCTCGCCCTGGCTGGCCCGGGCGCGCCGCAGCAGCACGGTCAGCTCGCGCTCCAGCGCCAGGAAGGCGGGCTGATCCACACCGCTTCCGGCCACACCGGCGTCGCGGTGTCCGTCGTCGTTGCCGCCGTCGCGCACGTCAGTCCCTGCCTCGGTCGTCGCCCGGTCGTGAGAATCCGGTACTGGAATTTTCCGCCACCTGCCGCCATCACCGCAGTTCGGCAAGTATTCCGCAGGTCAGGGCGTCCGTGTCCACGGGGCCGCCCCATGGTGAAGGGCCGGGTCGCCACCACACGGCGAAGGCCCGGGCTCCCTCACGAGAACCCGGGCCTTCACCGGTCCGATCGCGTCCGTCACGCCGCGACCGGGACCTCCGGCGCCGCCCCGCTGGTCGCGGGCGCGAGCGCCAGTTCCAGGACCTGGCGGACATCGGTGACGGCGTGGACGTCGAGCTTGTCCAGCACCTCCGCCGGGACGTCGTCCAGGTCGGGCTCGTTGCGCTTGGGGATGATCACCGTGGTGACACCGGCCCGGTGCGCCGCGAGCAGCTTCTGCTTCACGCCGCCGATCGGCAGGACCCGCCCGGTCAGCGAGACCTCACCGGTCATCGCCACGTCCGTGCGGACCAGCCGGCCGGACAGCAGGGACGCCAGGGCCGTCGTCATCGTGATGCCCGCGCTCGGGCCGTCCTTGGGGACCGCGCCCGCCGGGAAGTGGATGTGCACGCCCCGGTCCTTCAGATCGGCCACCGGCAGTTCGAGTTCGGCGCCGTGGGAACGCAGGAAGCTCAGCGCGATCTGCGCGGACTCCTTCATCACGTCACCCAGCTGTCCGGTCAGGGTCAGCCCGGCCGCGCCCGTCTCCGGGTCGGCCAGCGACGCCTCGACGAACAGCACGTCACCGCCCGCTCCGGTCACCGCGAGCCCGGTGGCCACGCCCGGCACGGACGTCCGCCGCTCGGCCGGGTCCTGGGCGGACTCGGGCACGTGGTGCGGCCGGCCGATCAGGTCGCGCAGGTCCTCGTCGCGGACGGTGAACGGCAGCTCGCGCTCGCCCAGTTCGTGCTGGGCGGCGATCTTGCGCAGCAGGCGCGCGACGGACCGCTCCAGGGTGCGCACGCCGGCCTCGCGGGTGTACTCGCCGGCGAGCTTGCGCAGCGCCCCCTCGTCGATGGTCACCTCGTCCTTGTCGAGGCCGGCCCGCTCCAGCTGGCGCGGGAGCAGGTGGTCACGGGCGATGACGACCTTCTCGTCCTCGGTGTAGCCGTCCAGGCGGACGATCTCCATCCGGTCGGCCAGGGCTTCCGGGATCGCCTCCAGGACGTTGGCGGTGGCCAGGAAAACGACGTCCGACAGGTCCAGCTCGACCTCCAGGTAGTGGTCCCGGAAGGTGTGGTTCTGTGCCGGGTCGAGCACCTCCAGCAGGGCGGCGGCCGGGTCGCCCCGGAAGTCCGAGCCGACCTTGTCGATCTCGTCGAGGAGCACGACCGGGTTCATCGACCCGGCCTCCTTGACGGCCCGGACGACCCGGCCCGGCAGCGCGCCGACGTACGTACGCCGGTGTCCGCGGATCTCGGCCTCGTCGCGGACGCCGCCGAGGGCGACGCGGACGAACTTCCGGCCCATCGCGTGGGCGACGGACTCGCCGAGGCTGGTCTTGCCGACGCCGGGCGGCCCGACGAGCGCGAGCACGGCACCGCCGCGCCGCCCGCCGACCACGCCGAGACCCCGGTCGTCACGGCGCTTGCGCACCGCCAGGTACTCGGTGATGCGTTCCTTCACGTCCTCCAGCCCGGAGTGCTCGGCGTCCAGGACCGCCTTGGCGCCCCGGATGTCGTAGGCGTCCTCGGTGCGCTCGTTCCACGGCATCTCCAGGACCGTGTCGAGCCAGGTGCGGATCCAGGAACCCTCGGGCGACTGGTCGGAGGACCGCTCCAGCTTGTCGACCTCCTTGAGCGCGGCCTCGCGGACCTTCTCGGGCAGGTCGGCGGCCTCCACGCGGGTGCGGTAGTCGTCGGACTCCTCGCCCTCCTGCTCGCCGTTGAGCTCGCGCAACTCCTTGCGGACGGCTTCCAGCTGACGCCGCAGCAGGAACTCGCGCTGCTGCTTGTCGACGCCCTCCTGGACGTCCTTGGCGATGGACTCGGCCACGTCCTGCTCGGCGAGGTGGTCGCGCAGCTGCTGGGTGGCGAGCTTGAGCCGGGCCACCGGGTCGGCGGTCTCCAGCAGCTCGACCTTCTGGTCGGTGGTCAGGAACGGCGAGTAGCCGGAGTTGTCGGCGAGCGCCGAGACGTCGTCGATGGCCTGGACCCGGTCGACGACCTGCCAGGCACCGCGCTTGCGCAGCCAGGCGGTGGCGAGGGCCTTGTACTCCTTGACCAGTTCGGCAACCTGCCCGGGCAACGGCTCCGGCACGGTCTCGCCGACGCTGGTGCCCTCGACCCACAGGGCGGCGCCGGGTCCGGTCGTCCCCGCACCGATCCTCACCCGCCCCCGGCCGCGGATCAGCGCGCCCGGGTCGCCGTCGGCCAGCCGGCCGACCTGCTCGACGGTGCCGAGCACACCGGTGTTCGCGTAGGTCCCGTCGATGCGTGGCACCAGGAGTACCCGGGGCTTTCCGGGCGTTGACCGGGCAGCGGCCTGAGCAGCCTCCACAGCGGCACGGACCTCGGAATCGCTCAGGTCCAGCGGGACCACCATGCCGGGCAGCACGACCTCGCCGTCGAGCGGCAGCACGGGCAGGGTGAGCGGTGTGGACGTCGAAGCCATGATCTCCCCTTCGGCAGTCAAGTTGAGCTATGCCGACTCAATGCTCGAGCGGGGCCGGATGTTCCCTACCCGCTGTTCGCTGTCAGCGATCACCCGTGACATCGGGAGCGGGAGGGCGCGTAAGGTCCTGTGCGTAATAGATGATCAGGCCTCACGCTCATTACAGGGGATGGCATTGGACGGAACCGTGCAGGCATGGGTGAACGGCTGGGTCGTGTCGCGCGGGGCCGCTCCGCCGCTGCCCGAGCCGTGGGGCTGGACGATCGACATGGGGATGTACGGGCATGTCACGCGGCACGTGTTCGGCGCGACGGGCGAGGGCCTCGACGAGACGACCGTCCGCAAGGTGGCCGGGGCGGTGACCGGGGACGGCGTGTGGCTGAAGGCGTTCCGGGACCCCTCGGTGGTCTCCGGCTGGCTGGACGACACCTGGTGGATCGACCCGGAGCCCGGCTATTTGATGACGATCCCGCTGGCGGCGGACGGCGCTCCCGCCGCCCCCGACGGCTACCGGCTGCGCGAGTGGTCGCGCGCAGGAGTGACCCGTGTGATGGTGGCCGCGCCGGACGGGTCCCTGGCGGCGCGCGGCCAGATCGCGCCGACGGGCGAGACCGCCGTCGTCGACCAGGTCGAGACGGCCGCCGAGCACCGCCGCAGGGGTCTGGGCAGTCTCGTCATGCGGACGTTGCAGCACGTCGCCGTCCGGCAGGGGGCACGGACCGGCGTCCTGGCCGGGACACCCGCCGGGCGAGGTCTCTACGAGGCATTGGGCTGGGAGGTGGTGGCCCCGCTGACCAGCGCCAAGCACGGCCCGCCGGCCTCCGCCCGAACCTGAAGGGCCTCGCGCTCAGCCCCCGCCCGTGCCGAGGCGCGTCGCGTACCACCGCCGGACCACCGGCCAGGTCGCGATCCCGATGCCCAGGGCGATGAGGTGCCCCCAGTTCGTCATCGGGTCGGTGAAGGCGAGCAGGTCCTGGAGCAGCATCCAGCCGAAGCCGGCGAGCAGCGGCAGGCGCAGCCACAGCGGCAGGAGGCCGGCCAGGGCGCCGATGCCTGCGGCGACACCGAAGCTGACGCCGTAGTCGAGGCGGTGCAGGGAGCTGTCCGGGAGGTGCCCGGCCAGGACCGCGAGGCCGACCGGCACCTCGGTCGCGAGGGTGGCCAGCACGTGCCCGAGCAGGAAGACACCGGCCGTGCGCAGGCCCCCGAGGCGTCGTTCCAACGCGGTCAGCACCAGCACGAAGGCGATGGCGAAGGGTGAGGTCACCCCGCCCGCGACCCACAGCGCACTGCCGATCAGCACCAGCTCCGGCATGCGCACCAGGTGCGTCACATCCGTACTGGAGCCCTGAAGCAGGGCGTGCACCAGGGCCGGGTCCGCGTACGCGGTGATCAGCGAGGTGACGCAGAGGACGATCGCGTAGCCGAAGGTGAACGGCGTTCCCGTGGGGGTGGGCAGCAGCCGCCAGGGGCGCGGTGTGCACAGCCGGGACCCTGCCGCAAGAGCGGGCTCCGGTACGCGCGTGCCGACCGCCTCGCGCGGGCCCCGCTGCCGCGGCACGCCGTCCAGCAGCCCCGAACCGTCGCCGCCGGGCGCGCCTTGCGGCGACGGTTCGGCCGTCTCCCGGGGCGGCGCGGTGCGTTGCGTCAACGGGCGCTCCTTTCCGTCATGTCCCAGCCTTCGCCCCGGACACTCCGCTGTCTGTGACCCGCGCCACGCGAGTGCCGATTCACAGCAACCCGAAAGCCTCACCCCGCGTCCCCCGCGGGGCACGGCGAAATGCGAGGCGCCACACCCCCCTCCCCTGCGAGGATGCCCCCATGCCTACCCCGTACGACATTCCCGATGTGCTGGACCGTCGCGAGGGCCCGCACGGTGAGGTGGTGCTGCGACGGCACGGTGACCGGCTGGAGATCATCGCCAACGGCTGTTTCCTGATGGACACCTCCGACGGCCGCTCGGAGCGGCGGCTGGTCGACGCGGCACTGGACGCCCTGGCCGGCCGGGACCGCCCCGACGTCCTGATCGGCGGACTCGGCGTCGGCTTCTCCCTGGCGCACGCCGCGGCGGACCCGCGCTGGGGAGGGATCACGGTGGTGGAGCGCGAGCACGCGATCGTCGAATGGCATCGGGACGGCCCGCTCTCCGCGCTCTCCGCCCGGGCCCTGGCGGACCCCCGCACGAAAATCGTCGAGGCCGATCTGGTCGCACACGTCAATGAGACATCCGACACGTACGACGCCCTGTGCCTCGACATCGACAACGGACCCGGCTGGACTGTCACGGAGGGCAACGGAAATCTCTACCGAGAGGCCGGACTGGCAAGCTGCGCAAGGGTGTTGAGACCCGGCGGGGTTCTGGCCGTCTGGTCCGCCCAGCCGTCTCCGGAATTCGAAGAAACCTTGCGGAATGCCGGGTTCCAACAGGTGCGTACCGAAGAGATCCCGGTTGCCCGGGGCGTTCCGGACGTCGTGCACCTCGCCATCAGCCCTGGATAGCAAAGGCGTACTGACTCCCCGTACGCTGCTCCCCTGACGCCGATCATTCAAGCGTCAATCGCAACCATGCGCAGGCATAGCCAGTCAGAAGGAATCACCCCACTGATTCCGGAAAGCACACCCCAGGGGCGGGCGATGGAGCAGACACAGACCTCCCACAACGGTTCAGCGACGGCTACTCCGGGCGCACAGCGCCGGGTCCTGGTGGTCGAGGACGACGCGACGATCGTGGACGCCATCGCGACCCGCCTGCGGGCCGAGGGATTCCTCGTGCAAACTGCGGGTGACGGTCCCGCCGCGGTCGACACCGCCGAGGCATGGCAGCCCGACCTGCTGATCCTCGACATCATGCTGCCCGGCTTCGACGGCCTGGAGGTCTGCCGGCGCGTGCAGGCCGCCCGCCCGGTACCGGTGCTGATGCTCACCGCGCGCGACGACGAGACCGACATGCTCGTCGGACTCGGCGTCGGCGCCGACGACTACATGACCAAGCCCTTCTCCATGCGGGAGCTGGCGGCGCGCGTGCACGTACTGCTGCGCCGGGTGGAGCGGGCCGCCATCGCGGCGGCCACCCCCCGCTCCGGCATCCTGCGCCTCGGTGAGCTGGAGATCGACCACGCGCAGCGCCGGGTCCGGGTGCGCAGCGAGGACGTCCACCTCACGCCCACCGAGTTCGACCTGCTGGTCTGCCTGGCGAACACCCCGCGTGCGGTGCTCTCCCGTGAGCAGCTGCTCGCCGAGGTCTGGGACTGGGCGGACGCCTCCGGCACCCGCACGGTCGACAGCCACATCAAGGCGCTGCGCCGGAAGATCGGCGCCGAGCGGATCCGTACCGTCCACGGCGTGGGCTACGCCCTGGAGACCCCGACGCCATGAGCGGCGGGCCGGCCGCACGCAGAAACCCCGGGGAGCCGGAACCCTGGGGCGGGGTGAGCCCGTTCTCGATCAAGACCAAGCTGGGCGCACTGGTCGTCATCTCCGTGCTGATCACCACAGGTCTGTCGGTGATCGCGGTGCACACGAAGACGGAGCTGCGCTTCATCACGGTCTTCTCGATGATCGCCACACTGCTCATTACGCAGTTCGTGGCCCATTCGCTCACCGCACCGCTGGACGAGATGACCGCGGTGGCCCGTTCCATCTCGCAGGGCGACTACACCCGCCGGACGCGGGAGAACCGCCGTGACGAGCTGGGCGACCTGGCCGTGACGATCAACGCCATGGCCGACGAGCTGGAGGCACAGGACAGCCAGCGCAAGGAACTCGTGGCGAATGTCTCGCACGAGCTGCGCACCCCCATCGCGGGGCTGCGCGCGGTGCTGGAGAACATCGTCGACGGCGTCACACAGGCCGACCCGGAGACGATGCGCACGGCGCTGAAGCAGACCGAGCGGCTCGGCCGGCTGGTGGAGACGCTGCTGGACCTGTCCCGCCTGGACAACGGCGTCGTCCCGCTGAAACAGCGGCGGTTCGAGGTGTGGCCGTATCTGTCCGGCGTGCTGAAGGAGGCCAACATGGTCGCCTCCGTGCGCGCGGGCATCGCCACCGGCTCGGGCAGCCACACCCGTACGGACGTCCATCTGCACCTCGACGTCCACCCGCCGGAGTTGACGGCGCACGCGGACCCGGAGCGCATCCACCAGGTCGTCGCGAACCTCATCGACAACGCGGTCAAGCACAGCCCGCCGCACGGCCGGGTGACGGTCAAGGCGCGGCGCGGCGCCCTGCCGGAGTCGCTGGAGCTGGAGGTCCTGGACGAGGGCCCCGGCATTCCGAAGTCCGAGTGGCACCGCGTCTTCGAGCGGTTCAACCGCGGCAGCGCCAAGCGGCCGCAGGGGCCCGGCAGCGACGGCGGCACGGGGCTCGGCCTGGCGATCGCCCGCTGGGCGGTGGACCTGCACGGGGGCCGGATCGGAGTGGCCGAATCCGAGCGAGGTTGCCGGATTCTTGTCACTCTTCCGGGACTGTCATCTGTGCCAAGTTGACGTAAAGTTCGAAGCGGAGCCACAAGATCCACGGGCGTCCGCGCTGACGGACACGTGTGATCAGGCACAGGCCCGCGCCATCGGCGCCCGGGGCCCGGCCTCGCCCTTCCCTCGTGAAGCGGAACCACGCTTGTTTCCCGCCATTTCAAGCCCCGAAACACGCTTTCAGATGTGACTTGCACGACGTTGAACGGGCCCGGCCTGACCTTCCCCGTCCAGGGGGCGTAGCCTTGATTCCCGCTGTCCATCATCTTGTGAAGCGGAAGAGGGCGGTTGCCGCCGTGTCGCCACAGTCCCCCAGTAACTCGAGCATCTCGACCGACACCGACCAAGCGGGGAAGAACCCTGCCGCGTCGTTCGGTGCCAACGAGTGGCTCGTCGACGAGATCTATCAGCAGTACCTCCAGGACCCGAATTCGGTAGACCGAGCCTGGTGGGACTTCTTCGCCGACTACAAGCCAGGGGCGGCTGCCGCCTCGGCTCCGGCGGGTACCGCGGCCGCGGGGGCCGCGGGGACCACCGCTCCGGCGGCCGCTCCGGCCGCTGACGCCCAGGCCCCCGCCCCGGCGGCCGAGAAGCCCGCCGCCGCCCCGGCTCCGGCCCAGGCGAAGCCAGCCGCGCAGGCCCAGGCTCCCGCTCCGGCGCAGGCCCCCGCTCCGGCGCAGGCCCCCGCCCCGGCGCAGGCCGCCCCGGCCGCGAAGCCGGCCGCCAAGCCCGCCGCCGCGAAGAAGGCCGAGCCCGCGGCTGAGGCTCCCTCGGGCCCCGAGCAGGTCGTGCTGCGCGGTCCGGCCGCCGCGGTCGCGAAGAACATGAACGCCTCCCTGGAGGTGCCCACGGCCACGTCCGTGCGCGCGGTCCCGGTGAAGCTGCTCTTCGACAACCGCATCGTCATCAACAACCACCTGAAGCGCGCCCGGGGCGGGAAGATCTCCTTCACGCACCTGATCGGCTACGCGATGGTGCAGGCCATCAAGGCCATGCCGTCGATGAACTACTCCTTCGCGGAGAAGGACGGCAAGCCGACCTTGGTCAAGCCGGAGCACGTCAACTTCGGCCTCGCCATCGACCTGGTCAAGCCCAACGGCGACCGCCAGCTCGTGGTCGCGGGCATCAAGAAGGCCGAGACGCTGAACTTCTTCGAGTTCTGGCAGGCCTACGAGGACATCGTCCGCCGCGCCCGCGACGGCAAGCTGGGCATGGACGACTTCACCGGTGTCACGGTCTCCCTGACCAACCCCGGCGGCCTCGGCACCGTCCACTCCGTGCCGCGCCTGATGCCCGGCCAGTCGGTGATCATGGGTGTCGGCTCCATGGACTACCCGGCGGAGTTCCAGGGCACGTCCCAGGACACCCTGAACAAGCTCGGCATCTCGAAGGTCATGACGCTCACGTCGACCTACGACCACCGGGTGATCCAGGGCGCCGCCTCCGGCGAGTTCCTGCGGATCGTCGCGAACCTCCTCCTCGGTGAGAACGGCTTCTACGACGACGTCTTCGAGGCGCTGCGCATCCCCTACGAGCCGGTCCGCTGGCTCAAGGACATCGACGCGTCCCACGACGACGACGTCACGAAGGCCGCCCGCGTCTTCGAGCTGATCCACTCCTACCGGGTCCGCGGCCACGTCATGGCCGACACCGACCCGCTGGAGTACCAGCAGCGCAAGCACCCCGACCTGGACATCACCGAGCACGGGCTCACCCTGTGGGACCTGGAGCGCGAGTTCGCCGTCGGCGGCTTCTCCGGCAAGTCGATGATGAAGCTGCGCGACATCCTCGGTGTCCTGCGCGACTCGTACTGCCGCACCACCGGCATCGAGTTCATGCACATCCAGGACCCGAAGCAGCGCAAGTGGATCCAGGACCGCGTGGAGCGCCCGCACTCCAAGCCGGAGCGTGAGGAGCAGCTGCGCATCCTGCGCCGGCTGAACGCGGCCGAGGCCTTCGAGACCTTCCTGCAGACGAAGTACGTCGGCCAGAAGCGCTTCTCCCTGGAGGGCGGCGAGTCCGTCATCCCGCTGCTCGACGCCGTGCTGGACTCGGCCGCCGAGTCCCGCCTGGACGAGGTCGTCATCGGTATGGCCCACCGCGGCCGGCTGAACGTCCTCGCCAACATCGTCGGCAAGTCGTACGCCCAGATCTTCCGCGAGTTCGAGGGCAACCTCGACCCGAAGTCGATGCACGGCTCCGGTGACGTGAAGTACCACCTGGGCGCCGAGGGCACCTTCACCGGTCTCGACGGCGAGCAGATCAAGGTCTCCCTGGTCGCGAACCCGTCGCACCTCGAAGCCGTCGACCCCGTCCTGGAAGGCGTCTCGCGCGCCAAGCAGGACATCATCAACAAGGGCGGCACGGACTTCACGGTGCTGCCGGTGGCGATCCACGGCGACGCGGCCTTCGCGGGCCAGGGCGTGGTGGCCGAGACCCTGAACATGTCGCAGCTGCGCGGCTACCGCACCGGCGGCACGGTCCACATCGTCATCAACAACCAGGTCGGCTTCACGGCGGCCCCCGAGTCCTCGCGTTCCTCCATGTACGCCACGGACGTGGCCCGCATGATCGAGGCCCCGATCTTCCACGTGAACGGCGACGACCCGGAGGCCGTGGTCCGCGTCGCGCGGCTCGCCTTCGAGTTCCGCCAGGCGTTCAACAAGGACGTGGTGATCGACCTCATCTGCTACCGCCGCCGCGGTCACAACGAGTCGGACAACCCGGCCTTCACCCAGCCGCTGATGTACGACCTGATCGACAAGAAGCGCTCGGTGCGCAAGCTCTACACCGAGTCCCTCATCGGTCGCGGCGACATCACCCTGGAAGAGGCCGAGCAGGCGCTGCAGGACTACCAGGGCCAGCTGGAGAAGGTCTTCACGGAGGTCCGCGAGGCCACCTCGCAGCCGAACATCGTGGAGACGTCCGACCCGCAGGCCGAGTTCCCGGTCGCCGTGAACACCGCGGTGACCACGGAGGTCGTCAAGCGGATCGCCGAGTCGCAGGTCAACATCCCCGACCACATCACCGTCCACCCGCGTCTGCTGCCGCAGCTGCAGCGCAGGGCGGCGATGGTCGAGGACGGCACCATCGACTGGGGTATGGGCGAGACCCTCGCGATCGGCTCCCTCCTGCTGGAGGGCGTCCCGGTCCGCCTGGCGGGCCAGGACTCGCAGCGCGGTACGTTCGGCCAGCGCCACGCGGTGATCATCGACCGCAGCACGGGCGAGGAGTACACGCCGCTGCAGTACCTCTCCGAGGACCAGGCGCGGCTCAACGTCTACAACTCCCTCCTCTCCGAGTACGCGGCGATGGGCTTCGAGTACGGCTACTCGCTGGCCCGTCCCGAGGCGCTCGTGATGTGGGAGGCGCAGTTCGGCGACTTCGTCAACGGCGCGCAGACGGTCGTGGACGAGTTCATCTCGTCGGCCGAGCAGAAGTGGGCCCAGACCTCCGGCGTCGTCCTGCTCCTGCCGCACGGTTACGAGGGCCAGGGCCCGGACCACTCGTCCGCCCGCCCGGAGCGCTTCCTCCAGATGTGCGCGCAGAACAACATGACGGTCGCGATGCCGACGTCCCCGTCGAACTACTTCCACCTCCTGCGGTGGCAGGTGCACAACCCGCACCACAAGCCGCTGGTGGTCTTCACGCCGAAGTCGATGCTGCGCCTGAAGGCGGCGGCGGCCAAGGCGGAGGAGTTCACGACGGGCCAGTTCCAGCCGGTCATCGGCGACGCGTCGGTGGATGCGGCCGCGGTCAGGAAGGTCGTCTTCTGCGCGGGCAAGGTCTACTACGACCTCGAGGCCGAGCGTCAGAAGCGCGGTGTGACGGACACGGCGATCATCCGCATCGAGCGCCTGTACCCGCTGCCGGGTGCCGAGCTCCAGGCGGAGATCAAGAAGTACCCGAACGCCGAGAAGTACCTGTGGGCCCAGGAGGAGCCGGCGAACCAGGGTGCCTGGCCGTTCATCGCGCTCAACCTGATCGACCACCTGGACCTGGCGGTCGGCGCGGACGTCCCGCACGGCGAGCGGCTGCGGCGCATCTCGCGCCCGCACGGCTCGTCCCCGGCGGTGGGTTCCGCGAAGCGGCACCAGGCCGAGCAGGAGCAGCTGGTGCGTGAGGTGTTCGAGGCGTAATCGCCCTCGCGCGTCCTTGTGACCGGGCCGCATCCCCGCTTCGGGGGTGCGGCCCGGCCGTTTGCGCGCCCATATCCTTGGGGGCATGTACTTCACGGACCGTGGCATCGAGGAACTGGAGAAGCGGCGCGGCGAGGAGGAAGTCACCTTCGAGTGGCTCGCCGAGCAGCTGCGGACGTTCGTCGATCTCAATCCCGACTTCGAGGTTCCGGTGGAGCGGCTGGCGACGTGGCTGGCGCGGCTGGACGACGAGGACGACGAGTAGCAGACGCGTCGCGTCGCCGTCGGGTCGTCAGTCGCGTGGGTGTGTGAGGGCGTACGCCAGGCCCAGTGCGCCGTGCGCGAGGAGCAGCGCACCTGCCGTGGCCCAGCCGCCGCTGCGCCGTCGCAGGCCCCGGGCGATGAGCGGGATGCCCGCCGCCATCTGGGCGAGGGCCAGGGCGCCGGCCCTGGGGCCGCCGGTCCAGGGCATCCAGGGGCCGAGGCGGCTGTGGTCGACGGCGTCGCGCTCCCCTACCGCCTCGCGCCAGCCCGGCCACTCGACGGGCACGGTGTCGGGCTGCCGGGCGGCTGCCTCCCGGAGACGGTCGGCGGGTTCGCCGGGGGCGAGTTCGGCGGGCAGCAGGACGCCCGCGCGCGTGAGGACCGCGAGCAGGCCGCGCAGCCGGGTGCGGGCGTCGGCCGCGGAGCCGGATCTGGTCAGCTGGTCGAGGGCCTGGACGTCCAGGACGGGGTCGAGGCCCATGCGTGCGGCGAAGGTGCGCATCGCCTCGTCCTCCCCCACCGGGACGCCGCTCGCGAGCCAGACGAAGCCGACCGGTCGGCGGAAGCCGGACGCGAGCGTGAATCCCGCGTGGTCGGTGTCCCACCACAGGGCGAGGACGGGCCAGGGCGCGCCGACGGCGAGGGCCGTGGCCCAGCCGGTGACCACGCGGTCGACGGGTTCGGCGCCGTCCCGCCAGGGCCGGCCCTCGGGGACGAGGACGCTCCACGCGTCGCCCGCGCGCGTGAGCTGCATCGGTTCGCGCAGCAGATGGGCGACGGGGGCGACGGACCCGGGCGCCGCCCGGCACAACAGCAGCGCCCCAGGTGCGGGACCGGTACGGGCAGCTGGCGTCGACATGGTCACACGCTAGGGCGAAACGTCGCACTCTGAGCACTTTTGTCCGCCCGGCCGTCCCCGGAACGGGTGTCTTGACTTTCCCTGACCGAGATATATCGTGAATGTGAGACGACGCGTTATGACGCGTCGAGTCGGGGAGGTCTGCACCATGTCCGAGTGGTCCGTCACGGAACCGAGGAAGCTCACCTTCGACGAGCCCGTGAGCGCTCTGCACGTGCGTCTCGTCAACGGAACGGTGAACGTGGTGGGCTCGGACGAAGGTTCCGCCCGCCTGGAGATCTCCGAGATCGAGGGGCCGCCCCTGGTGGTGACCCAGCAGGACGGCGTCCTCACGGTGGCCTACGAGGACCTGCCCTGGAAGGGCTTCCTCAAGTGGCTCGACCGCAAGGGCTGGCGCCGCAGCGCGGTGGTCTCCCTGGCCGTCCCGGCGGGCACCCGTGTGGAGGTGGGTGTGGTGGGCGCGGCCGCCGTGATCTCCGGGATCCAGGGCCCGTCGGTGGTCAAGGGCGTCACCGGCGACACGACGCTCGTGGGCCTGTCAGGACCGGTCCGCGCCGGCACGGTCTCCGGCAGCCTGGAGGCCCAGGACGTGACCGGCGACCTGCGGTTCAACTCCGTCTCCGGCGATCTCACGGTGGTCGCGGGCTCCGGCCCCTCCGTGCGGGCCGATTCGGTGAGCGGCTCGATGATCGTCGACCTCGACCCGGACGGCCCGACGGACGTGCGGCTGACCAGCGTCTCGGGCGAGATCGCGATCCGGCTGCCGTATCCGGCGGACGCGGATGTCGAGGCGAACACGGCGAGCGGCTCCGTCTCCAACGCCTTCGACGGCCTGCGGGTGCACGGGCAGTGGGGCGCCCACAAGATCACGGGCCGGCTCGGCGCGGGCACCGGCAAGCTCCGGGCCACCACCGTCTCCGGGTCGATCGCCCTGCTGCGCAGGCCGGCCCGTGAGGACGACTGCGACGAGCCGTGGGACACCCGGCCCGGCGACAGCGGCTCGGCGGCAGCCCCGGCGAGGGGCCCCCAGGGCGGCTCGGGAGACAATTCCGTCTCCGGCCCGGGCGATGCCCCCACCACCGTCCCGGCCGACGGCACGACCGACAAGAAGGTGCTCTGACATGCCCCCCGTCTTCGCCCACGGCCGCCTCCGCCTCTACCTGCTGAAGCTGCTCGACGAGGCCCCGCGCCACGGCTACGAGGTGATCCGCCTCCTGGAGGAGCGCTTCCAGGGGCTGTACGCCCCGTCGGCGGGCACGGTCTATCCGCGCCTGGCCAAGCTGGAGACCGAGGGCCTGGTCACCCACACCACCGAGGGCGGCCGCAAGGTCTACTCGATCACGGACGCGGGCCGCGCCGAACTGGCCGACCGCAGCGGCGAACTGGCCGACCTGGAGCTGGAGATTCGGGAGTCGGTCGCGGAACTGGCCGCGGAGATTCAGGCCGACGTACGCGGAGCCGCCGGCGACCTGCGCCGCGAGATGCGTGCGGCGGCGACCGAGGCCCGCCGGGACACCGGCACCAGGACCGACGGACCGGCGGGCACCCCCTACGGTGACTTCTCGCAGTACGGCGACACGGAGACCTGGCGCATCGCCAAGGAGGAGATGCGCCGCGCCCGGCAGGAGTGGAAGGAGCAGGCCCGGCGCGCCAAGGACGAGAGCCGCCGTGCCCGAGAGGACGCCCAGCGCGCCCGCCGCCAGGCGAAGGAGGCGCAGGAGCAGGCCCGGGCCCAGGCCCAGGAGCAGGTGCAGCGCATCACCCGCCGCGTCCAGGAGCAGGTGCAGGACCACTTCGCCCGCGGTGACTGGCCGACGGGCCTGCGCGAGGGTTTGAGCGAACTGGTCAAGGAGGTCGGCGAGTTCGGAAAGGACTACGGCAAGGACTTCGGCAAGGACCTCGGTTTCGACTGGACCGGCACCGGCAAGCCGGCCGCGGAGCCGGCCCACGCACAGCCCCCGGAGGACTTCCCGGCCGCCTACGAACCGGCCTGGGCCCACGAGAACGCCGCGGACTCCACCGGCGACCCGGCCCGCGATCTGGACCGCCTGCTCGACCGCTTCCGGGACGACATCCGTGACGCGGCCCGCGACCACGGCGTCACCCCCGACCAGCTGCGGGACGCCCGCCGCCACCTGTCGACGGCGGCGGCCCACATAGGAGCCCTCCTGCGCACGCAGAGGAAGTAGCCGCCCGGGGTGCGGCCCTTCAGCCGGCCTTGGCCTCGCCGCCACTCCCGTACAGCACCCGCACCAGGGACTCGTACGTCACCCCGTGGTCGGCGAGGACCTCGGCCGGCACACCGGGGCGCACGGTCAGGGCCAGCAGGATGTGCTCGTCCCCGATGTGCCGGTCCCGCTGGGCGAGAGCGACCCGCAGGGAGCGCTCCAGCACGTCCTTGGCCCCCCGGCCGAAGGAGGTGCGCCCCGACCACCGCCGCTTGTCCTTCCGGTCGCCGGCCATGGCGCCGGCCCCGTGCACTTCCTCCACCCGGGCGACGATCTCCTCCACATCGATCCCCAGCCCGGCGAGCGCATCGGTCTCGGCCTGCGTCAGCCCGGCCCGCCGCCGCGCCTCACTCAGCGCCTCCCGCACGGACTCCCGCCGCTCACCGAGCCCGAGTGCCGCGAGCGCGAAGGAGCCACGGCTGCCCCGACGGTCGAGCAGTGCCAGCAGCAGATGCTCCGGCTCCACACACTGCCCTCCCCCACCACCCCCCTCGACATACTCGTAAGCGCTCTTCACCACGTCCCGGGCGTCCTTCGTGAACCGCTCGAACATCAATGCCTCCCGTACTTCTTGTGCACGGCCTGCCTGCTCACACCGAGTTCGGTGGCGATCTCCTGCCACGACCAGCCCTGGATCCGCGCATTGCGCACCTGCACGGCTTCCAACTGCTCCAGCAGCCGGCGCAGCGCGGCAACGGCCCGCAGGCCGACCCGTGGATCACGGTCACCGGCGCGCTCGGCCAGATCGGTTGCTTCGGTCATGATGTCAACCTACGTTGACGCCGCGCTCGCGTCAACCACAGTTGACATACGAAAACGGCCGGCCCGCCCCGGACCGACCGTCAACGCACCCTCAGCAATGCTCAGGGATTCGTCAGCACGACCTTCCCGAACTGTTCACCCGAAGCCAGCCGCTCGAAGCCCTCCCGCGCGCGGTCCATGGGCATGACCTCGTCGATGACGGGCCGCACACCGGTGGCGGCACAGAACGCGAGGAGGTCCTCCAGTTCGTCCTTGGTGCCCATCGTGGACCCGACGACCTTGAGCTCGAGGAAGAAGATCCGGGTCAGCTCGGCGTGCGAGGGCCGGTCGCCGCTGGTGGCGCCGGAGATGACCAGCGTGCCGCCGGGCTTCAGCGACTTCACGGAATGCGACCAGGTGGCGGCCCCGACGGTCTCGATCACGGCGTCGACCCGCTGCGGCAGCCGCGCCCCGGACTCCAGCGCCTCCACGGCCCCGAGCTCCACGGCCCGCTTGCGCTTGGCCTCGTCCCGGCTGGTGGCGAAGACCCGGAGCCCGGCGGCCTTGCCCAGCACGATGGCGGCCGTGGCGACACCACCGCCGGCGCCCTGCACCAGCACGGAGTCGCCGGGGCGGACACCCGCGTTGGTGAACAGCATCCGGTACGCGGTCAGCCACGCCGTGGGCAGACAGGCGGCCTCCTCGAAGGAGAGCTCCTTGGGCTTGGGCAGGACGTTCCAGGTCGGCACGGCGACCTGCTCGGCGAAGGTGCCCTGGTAGCGCTCGGTGAGGATGGAACGGGGTTCTTCGGGGCCGACCCCGTGCCCGCTCTGTCCGATCACGGAGTGCAGGACGACCTCGTTGCCGTCCTCGTCGATGCCGGCGGCGTCACAGCCGAGGATCATCGGCAGCTTGTCCTCTGCGAGGCCTACGCCACGCAGGGACCAGAGGTCGTGGTGGTTGAGGGAAGCGGCCTTGACCGTGACGGTACTCCAGCCGGGACGGGCCTCGGGAGCCGGACGCTCTCCCAACTCCAGGCCGGACAGCGGCTGGTCGCGGTCGATTCGGGCGGCGTAGACAGCGAACATGACCTTGACGATAGGTTCCACCACCTGCCGAGTGGAACCACCGACGTCTGTGAGACACACCCTCTTGCCAACGTCCAGGGGTCGGTGCCGCCGAACGAGCGGCCCGCGCCCGCAGGGCGAGAAGGGGACGTGTCGGGGGGTGTCCGCCCGCAGCGGTCGGCGCGTCAACGGAGTCGGCGTGAGACCCCCGCGCCGCTCCGAGGACGGACCCTCCCCCCGGCGCGGCCCCGACCCACCACCCACCGCCAGGCGCAGCCATCCGCACCCACCACACCACTCGAACAGCCCCACCCGAAAGCAAAGAAGTGGCCCCGCCCGATCCCGGACGGAGCCACATCGCACAAACGCCGGCGCGGCGTCGACGTCAGCGCCGGGCCACACCCTCGGCCCGAGCCGCCGCCGCCACCGCGGCCGTGACCGCAGGAGCGACCCGCTCGTCGAACGGCGACGGGATGACGTAGTCGGCGGCCAGGTCGTCCCCGACCACAGCGGCCAGCGCCTCCGCGGCAGCCAGCTTCATCCCCTCGGTGATCCGGGAGGCCCGCACCTGGAGCGCCCCCGCGAAGATCCCCGGAAACGCCAGCACGTTGTTGATCTGGTTCGGGAAGTCCGACCGCCCGGTCGCGACGACCGCCGCGTACTTGTGCGCGACCTCGGGGTGCACCTCGGGGTTCGGGTTCGCCATGGCGAAGACGAACGCGCCCTCGGCCATCGTCGCCACCGCCGACTCGGGAACGGTCCCACCGGACACGCCGATGAAGACATCGGCCCCGTCCAGCGCCGCCTCCAGCGACCCGGTGATCCCGGCCTTGTTCGTGAACCCGGCCAGCTCCTGCTTCACCGGCGTGAGGTCGTCCCGGTCCGCCGACACGACACCCTTGCGGTCGGCCACCGCGACATCCCCGATGCCGGCCTCGACCAGCATCTTCGCGATGGCGACACCGGCAGCGCCGGCGCCGGAGATGACGGCCCGCAGCTCCCCCAGCGCCCGCCCGCTCAGCCGCGCGGCGTTGCGCAGGGCGGCCAGCGTCACCACGGCCGTCCCGTGCTGGTCGTCGTGGAAGACCGGGATGTCCAGCCGCTCCTGGAGCTTCCGCTCGACCTCGAAGCACCTCGGTGCCGAGATGTCCTCCAGATTGACACCGCCGAACGACGGCGCGAGCCGCACCACGGTCTCGACGATCTCGTCGACGTCCGTGCAGTTCAGGGCGATCGGAACGGCGTCCACGCCACCGAACTGCTTGAACAGGATCGCCTTGCCCTCCATCACCGGGAGGGAGGCCTCGGGCCCGATGTCACCGAGCCCCAGCACGGCCGTACCGTCGGTCACGACGGCCACGACCGACGACTTCCACGTGTAGTCGTGCACGAGCTCCGGCTGCTCCGCGATCGCGCTGCACACCTTCGCGACGCCGGGCGTGTACGCCAGGGACAGGTCGTCCTTGTCACGGACCGGCACGGTGGCCTGCACAGCCATCTTGCCGCCGCGGTGCAACGCGAACGCCGGGTCGAAGGAGTCGAGGGGCTCCGCACCGCCCTCGTGATCCGTATCGCCGGTCTTGCTCTCGCTGCGAGGATTGACAATCTCCGCTGCCACTTGGTTTTACCCCTTAAATCTTCATTGGTTTTGAGGGTGGCCACTCCTGGTGAGGCGTGGGCGGGCACCGCGTAGGCCCATGTCGTGCTGTGTACGTGATACGTACGGGCGCGTACGCGACGGGCGCGCCGCACACGCGCCCTGAGCCCCGGATGAGGGGTGTAAAGACCCTTCTTACCGGACGGACGGCATCGACGACGAGTCCATAACGCGAAGGTCACATGACGCGGCCCTGACTCTTCGTCCAAAATCGGGACAAGACCTGGACAAACCAGCGACAACCACTCAACCGTCGGCGAAGCCCTCGGCCCCGTGTCGAAATCCCGGGATTTACCGAAGATCTTCCGGCCGGAAGGGTTGATTCCCATAGAAGGTCCGGCCGTGATGTACCGGAGTGGTGCGGTTCGGGGGTCGCCCGTTATCCGATTTTGACATGGCTGGCCCCCAGAATGGCGCAGTCCGAATGGCAAGATGCCGTAATCACACGAGGTCGCGACACTCGAAGAGGTGTGCTCTCGTCGACCCACGGCACTGCCGAAACCTTCGGCGTGCCACGGCGCTGCCGAACCCCATCGGCAGCGGCCCGCCCCATCGGCAACTCCACCCATCCGCCGGAGGAACCCACCATGACCGCAAGCTCCACCCGTCGTACGACCGCCGCGCACTCCCGGCTAGCAGCGGTCGGTGCGATCGCGGTCGCAGGCGCGCTGATGCTCACCGGCTGCGGTGACCAGACCAAGGACACCGGCTCCAGCGACACGGCGGCCTCGGCCCCGCTCGCCGACAAGCTGCCTCAGGCCATCCGCGACAAGGGTGTCATCAAGGTCGGTTCCGACATCGCCTACGCCCCGGTCGAGTTCAAGGACAGCTCGGGCAAGGTGGTCGGCATCGACCCGGACCTCGCCGCCGCCATGGGCAAGCAGCTCGGGGTCGATTTCCAGTTCGAGAACGGCACCTTCGACACGCTGATCACGGGTCTGCGCTCCAAGCGGTACGACATCGCCATGTCCGCGATGACCGACACCAAGGACCGCCAGGAGGGCATCGACTCCGACACGGGCAAGAAGGTCGGCGAGGGCGTCGACTTCGTGGACTACTTCACCGCCGGTGTCTCGATCTACACCAAGAAGGGCGACGACCAGGGCATCAAGACCTGGTCCGACCTGTGCGGGAAGAAGATCGTGCTGCAGCGCGGCACGGTCTCCGAGGACCTCGCCAAGGCGGAGTCGAAGAAGTGCCCGGCCGGCAAGAAGATCGCCATCGAGCCCTTCGACAACGACCAGCAGGCCCAGACCCGTCTGCGCGCGGGCGGCGCCGACGCCGGCTCGTCCGACTTCCCGGTCGCCGCGTACGCGGTGAAGACCTCCGGTGGCGGCAAGGACTTCCAGCTGGTCGGCGAGCAGGTCGAGGCCGCCCCGTACGGCATCGCGGTCGCCAAGAACCAGACGCAGCTGCGGGACGCCCTGAAGGCCGCCCTCGACGCCGTCATCAAGAACGGCGAGTACGAGAAGATCATGAAGAAGTGGGGCGTCACGGACGGCTCCGTGCAGGAAGCCACCATCAACGGCGGCAAGTGACCGCGCCCTAGCGGCACTGAAAGGCAACACCCGTGACTGTTGACATCGACAAGACGCCGGCCGACACGCCCCCGGCCGGACCGGAGGCCATCAAGGCCATCCCGGTCCGGCACTACGGGCGGTACGTGTCCGCCGTCGTCGCCATCGCCCTGCTGGTCGGGGTCGTCTACGCGTTCTCCCAGGGCAAGATCAACTGGGACGCGATCCCGGACTACTTCTTCGACGACCGCATCCTGGACGGCGTCGGCAAGACGCTCCTGCTGACCGTCCTGTCCATGGCGATCGGCATCATCGGCGGCGTCCTGCTCGCCGTGATGCGCCTGTCGAAGAACCCGGTGACCTCGTCGATCGCGTGGTTCTACATCTGGTTCTTCCGCGGCACCCCGGTCCTGGTGCAGCTGATCGTGTGGTTCAACCTGGGCCTGGTCTTCGAGTACATCAACCTCGGGCCGTTCTACAAGGACGAGTGGTCGGACTTCATGACCCCGTTCCTGACGGCGCTGCTGGGCCTCGGCCTGAACGAGGCCGCCTACATGGCGGAGATCTGCCGGGCCGGTCTGCTCTCGGTCGACGAGGGCCAGACCGAGGCGTCGCACGCGCTGGGCATGAGCCACGCCAAGACGCTGCGCCGGATCGTCATCCCGCAGGCGATGCGCGTGATCGTGCCGCCGACGGGCAACGAGGTCATCAACATGCTGAAGACGACCTCGCTGGTCTCGGTCGTCCAGTACCCCGAGCTGCTCCGCGCGGCCCAGGACATCGGCCAGACCTCCGGCGCCCCCGCCGAGATGCTGTTCCTCGCGGCTGCCTGGTACCTGCTGCTGACCTCGGTCTTCAGCGTCGGCCAGTACTACCTGGAGCGGTACTACGCGCGTGGTTCGAGCCGGTCCCTGCCGGCCACCCCGTTCCAGAAGATCAGGGCGAACGTGCTCTCCCTGTCCAGCCGCTCCAAGCCGACGGGAGGCAAGGCATGACCGCCATGGTCAAGGCCGAGGGCGTCCACAAGTCCTTCGGTCCCGTAGAGGTCCTCAAGGGCATCGACCTGGAGGTGAAGTCCGGCGAGGTGTTCTGCCTCATCGGCCCCTCCGGCTCCGGCAAGTCGACCTTCCTCCGGTGCATCAACCACCTGGAGAAGATCAACGCCGGCCGCCTGTACGTGGACGGTGAGCTGGTCGGCTACCGCCAGAAGGGCGACAAGCTCTACGAGCTGAAGGACAGCGAGGTCGCGGTCAAGCGCCGGGACATCGGCATGGTCTTCCAGCGCTTCAACCTGTTCCCGCACATGACGGCCGTGGAGAACGTCATGGAGGCGCCGGTCCAGGTCAAGGGCGTGAGCCGGAGCCAGGCCCGCACGCGCGCCCAGGAGCTCCTGGACCGGGTGGGCCTGGCCGACAAGGCGGGCAACTACCCCTCGCAGCTCTCCGGCGGCCAGCAGCAGCGCGTCGCCATCGCCCGGGCCCTGGCCATGGACCCGAAGCTGATGCTGTTCGACGAGCCGACCTCGGCGCTCGACCCGGAGCTGGTCGGCGACGTCCTGGACGTCATGCGCGACCTGGCCGAGTCCGGCATGACGATGATCGTCGTCACCCACGAGATGGGCTTCGCCCGCGAGGTGGGCGACAGCCTGGTCTTCATGGACGGCGGTGTGGTGGTCGAATCCGGCCACCCGCGCGAGGTGCTGACGAACCCGCAGCACGAGCGGACGAAGTCGTTCCTGTCCAAGGTGCTCTGATACTGCGCACGGGGAGGGGGCGGTACGGGGGTCGCCGTACCGCCCCCTTCTCCTGTGCTACTTCACGGCCAGCAGCAGGGTGTCCGAGGGCGAGCACCACACCGGCCTGGCCTCGCCGAACCCCTTCTCGCGCAGCACGCGCGCGTGCCACGCCGCCGACGGCATGTCGCCGTCCGCGTGTTCGCCGTAGATCTCGTAGCGCCGGGCCGTGGGCTCCGCGAGGACCGGGTCCTTCGCGGCGAGCTGCCACCACTCGGCCCAGTCGAGGACGCCGTCCCGCTTGGCCTGATCCATACGGGCGTGCCGCTGCGCCCGCTCCGCCGCGTTGATCCGGGGCGTCGACTCGTCGATCATGTGGTCCGCGTTCATGAAGACACCGTCGGCGCGGACGAGTCCCGCGACCCGGCCGTAGAGGTCCGCGAGGGGTTCCCGGTGCAGCCAGTGCAGGGCCGTCGCGGTCAGGACGGCGTCGTACGAGTCGTACGGCAGCTTCGCCGGCCAGTCGGGGTCCTTGAGGTCGGCGGTGACGAGAGCGACCCGCTCGTCGCCCGCGAAGGTGCCCTCGGCGATGGCGAGGAGCGCAGGGTCGAGGTCGACTCCGGTGCTGGTGGCGTCCGGGAAGCGGGCGAGCAGCCGGGCGGTGATGCTGCCCGTGCCGCAGGCGAGGTCGAGGACGCGCGGCGCGCTTCCCACGAGGGCCTCGACCATGTCGAGCATGACCCGGAACCGCTCCTCGCGGTCGGGCAGGTACCACTCCTGCTGCCGGTCCCAGCTCTCCTGCCAGGCGTGCCAGTCAGTGGTGGCCGTGGTCATGTCGGCGTCCGTCATCGAGCCCCTCCATCGTAATACCCTGGAAGCACCATCAGCTGTTACCAGTGCGCGCTCACGACCCTAAAGCCCCTCCGTAAGGACTACAAGTGGAACTGGCCTATTACTCGGACTACGCCGTGCGCCTCGTCAACACCGAGGAACCGGCCCGGGGCAAGGACGCCCTGACGTCGGTCGAGGCCGTCCGCGATCTGTTCGGGCCCAGCCAGTCGGCGGCCCGACGCGCCACCGACGCGGACGTCACCCGCTTCCGCTCGGTCCGGGCCCGGCTGCGGGCGGTCTTCGAGGCGGCCGACTCGGGCGACGAGAGGCTCGCCGTCCACCTGCTGAACTCGCTGCTGCTGGAGTTCCCGGTGAGCCCGCAGATCTCCGGGCACGACTTCCGCGACGACGACGGCCGCCCCCTGTGGCACATGCACCTGGCGGACCACCCGTCGAACGCCACCGCGGGCTACGCGGCGATCGCGGCGATGGGCCTGGCGTTCCACCTGACCGAGTACGGCGTGGACCGCCTCGGCCTGTGCGAGGCCGCGCCCTGCCGCAACGCCTACCTCGACACCTCCACCAACCGCTCCCGGCGCTACTGCTCCGACCGCTGCGCGACCCGCGCCAACGTGGCGGCCTACCGCGCCCGCAAACGCCTGGAGGCCGCCCGGCCCGGCTTGCCCGAGAGGACGGGCCTGGCCGCCGACAGCGCCCAGCCCAGCAGCGCCCAGGGCGAGCGCCGGTCCGGCCTGCGGGGCCGGTAGCGGAACCTGACCCGCCCCAGCACCAGCTCGTCGGGCACCACGCCGTAGTCCGTGCTGTCGCCGCCGGCGTACGCGTTGTCCCCGAGCACCCACCAGCCGCTCTCGCGCCGCTGGGCGACCCGCTTGACGACCAGCAGGTCCTGCTGGAAGGGGTGCCGCAGCACGACGACGTCCCCGGGCCTGACCCGGGCCCCGTAATGCACCAGGAGCCGGTCCCCGTGATACAGCGTGGGCACCATGGACGGCCCGGTCACCTCGGCCACCCCGAAGGGCGGGGCCGGCCTCCCCCGCTCGGACTCCTGCGACAGCTCCGGCATCACCCGGCACCTCCCCGGTTCTTCGTCCACCAGTCTCAGTCTCACCCCGGACTTTTGTCCTAAGCCCATGGGGGCACCCGCCAAAAGCCGTCCCTCACGGAGTAATGTCCCCTGTGAGAAGACGATCACGAGGAAGGAATGCTCCATGCTTTCCCGCCTGTTTGCCCCCAAGGTCAAGGTCAGTGCACACTGCGACCTTCCCTGCGGTGTGTACGACCCCGCCCAGGCCCGCATCGAGGCGGAGTCGGTGAAGGCCGTGCAGGAGAAGATGGCCGCCAACGACGACCCGCACTTCCAGGCGCGCGCCACCTTCATCAAGGAGCAGCGCGCCGAGCTCGCCAAGCACCACGTCTCGGTGCTCTGGAGCGACTACTTCAAGCCCCCGCACTTCGAGAAGTACCCGGAGCTGCACCAGCTGGTCAACGACACCCTGAAGGCCCTCTCGGCCGCCAAGGGCTCGACCGACCCGGCCACCGGCCAGAAGGCGCTGGACTACATCGCCCAGATCGACAAGATCTTCTGGGAGACCAAGAAGGCCTGATCGCCTTCGTACGGCGAAGGGGCCCGACCGAGAACCGGTCGGGCCCCTTCGCCGTGGGCGCCCTAGCTCGGGACGATCAGGTGGATCCCGTACGCCACCACGGCCGCGCAGGCGAGGAAGCACAGGGTGGCCTGGGTGAGGCCGAGGGCGGACGTGGCGCCCTCTTCTTCGCGGATGCCCTCCAGCCGGGCGAGGCCGAGGACGCCGAGGGCGAAGACGACGACCACGGCGACGGTGACACCCACGCTCACCGCGGCGACCCGGCCGAGTGCGGTCCAGTCCGGATGCATGTCCGACTCCCTGTCGCTCAGGCGGCCGCGCCGACCTTGGCCGGCGGCTCGGTGCTGATGCTGACCTCGTGCGCGTCGTTGACGTTGTGCGCGTGCACCGGATTGCGGCGCGACATGACCACGATGCCCGCGGCGAGGGCCACGCCGACGAGCGCGACGACCGCCGTGCCGACGTCCCCGCCGCTCTGCACGACTGCTGCGGCCAGCCCACCGACCAGTGCGGCGGCGGGCAGGGTGACCAGCCAGGCGACCGCCATCCGGCCCGCGACGCCCCAGCGGACCTCCGCGAGCCTGCGGCCGAGACCCGCGCCGAGGATGCTGCCCGAGGCCACCTGGGTGGTGGACAGGGCGAAGCCGAGGTGGGCGGAGGTCAGGATGACGGTCGTGGAGGCCGTCTCGGCCGCGAAGCCCTGGGGTGACTGGATCTCGGTGAGCCCCTTGCCCATGGTGCGGATGATCCGCCAGCCGCCGAGGTAGGTGCCGAGGCCGATCGCGAGGCCCGCGGACGCGACGACCCACAAGGGCGGGCCGGCGTCGTGGCCGAGCGCTCCGGCCGAGATCAGGGTGAGGGTGATGACGCCCATGGTCTTCTGCGCGTCGTTGGTGCCGTGGGCGAGGGAGACCAGCGAGGCGGAGGCGATCTGGCCGATCCGGAAGCCCTTGGTGACGGAGTCCTTGCGGGCGCGGTCGGTGAGCCGGTAGGCGAGGTACGTGGCGAGCAGCGCGGCGAGACCGGCCACGATCGGCGAGGCCACCGCCGGCACCAGCACCTTCTCGACGACCTTGTCGAAGTTGACGCCCTGGCTGCCCGCCCCGACCCACACTGCCCCGATCAGCCCGCCGAACAGGGCGTGCGACGAGCTCGAGGGCAGCCCGACGAGCCAGGTCAGCAGATTCCAGAGGATCGCGCCGACGAGCCCCGCGAAGATCATGCCCGGGGAGACGAGGGTGTCGTCCACGATGCCGCCCGAGATGGTCTTGGCGACCTCCGTGGACAGAAAGGCACCGACGACGTTGAGGACACCGCTGATCAGGACCGCCGTACGGGGAGCGAGAGCGCCGGTGGCGATGGACGTGGCCATCGCGTTCGCCGTGTCGTGGAAACCGTTGGTGAAGTCGAAGGCGAGTGCGGTGACGATGACGACCGCCACGAGGAACGTGATGTGGTCCATTCCTGAATGCAAACAAGCGCAGGCCAATGGAGGGGGAACGGTGCGGCAAAGGCTCGTCAAGGTTCACGCGGGTGGCGGTGGCGCATCCCCCTCTACGATCGCGCCCATGACGATCAGCTGGACGTACGCCTTCATCGACCGCCCGCGTGAGGCCTTCGGTGCCGCCTGCGACTTCTGGACGGCGGTCACGGACACCCGGCTGTCCGAACTGCGCGGAGATCACGACGAGTTCGCCACCCTGCTGCCCGACGGCGCGGACGCGTGCGTGAAGGTACAGGCGGTCGGGCCGGCTTCCGGGGGCGCGCACATCGACTTCTGCGTGGACGACGTACCGGGGTTCGCCGCCGCGGCGGTCCGGCTCGGCGCGGGCGTGGTGGCCGACCTCGGGTCACTCGTCGTGCTGCGTTCGCCCGGCGGGCAGCTGTTCTGCGCGGATCCGTGGCGCGGGCAGTCGTCGCGTCCGGGCGTGGTGCGGGGCAGCCGGCTCGACCAGGTGTGCGTGGACGTCCCGCCCTCGGCCTACGACACAGAAGTCGCCTTCTGGAGCGCGCTGCTCGCCGACTGGGAGTCACGGCCGGGCGCCCTCCCCGAGTTCCACGTGGTCAAGCCGCCGCCCGGTCTGCCGGTCCGTCTGCTCCTGCAACGCCTCGACGAGGAACGCCCGGCCTCCGCCCACCTGGACCTCGCCTGCGCGGACGTCGCGGCGACCCGGGCGCGGCACGAGGAACTCGGGGCCGTCTTCGTGGCCGGCTTCTCCGGCTGGACCGTGATGCGCGACCCGGCGGGCGGCACGTACTGCCTGACGACCCGGGATCCGGTCACAGGCGGGGTCCGCGGATCGTGCGCTTAAGGCGCTTCGGCGTACGCGCACGCGGGCACTCCGGCCCTGTCCGGTGTCGGGCAGGGCGGCAGGTCAGGCGTCTCGCCGGGCTTCGTGTTCTGCCAGACGTACGGCCCCCGAGGTTCCGTCGAGTCCTGCATCCACAGTGTCAGCCCGCCCGCGACGGCCACGACCAGTGCCCACGCGATCACCACCCGGCGCCACATCCCGCCGCGCCGCTCCCCCGGTCCGCCCATGCCGCACACGCTAGTCGCTCAACCGCGCCGACCGGGCCCGGAGATAGCGCTGCTCGGGCAGGCTGAGGGTCTGGGCGGCCGCCGACTCGTAGGCGGCCCGGGCGGCTTCGGCTTCGCCCGCGCGCTCCAGGAGGTGACCGCGTACGGCGTCCAGGCGGTGACCTCTCAACTCGTCGGTGAGGGCGTCCAGTTCGGTCAGACCTGCGTGCGGGCCGTGGACCATGGCGACGGCGACCGCGCGGTTGAGGCGTTCGACAGGGCCGGGGACCATGCCGACCAGGACGTCGTACAGGCCCAGGATCTCGGCCCAGTCGGTCGCCTCGGGGGTGGGCGCCTCGTCATGGACGGCGGCGATCGCGGCCCGCAGTTGGTACGGCCCGGGCCGGCCCCGGGACAGGGCCCGGGTGACCAGCGCGACGCCCTCCTCGATCGCGGCCCTGTCCCAGCGGTCCCGGTCCTGTTCGTCGAGGGGGACGAGGTCGCCGTACGGTCCGCTGCGCGCCTCACGCCGGGCGTCGGTGAGCAGCATCAGTGCGAGGAGGCCGGCCGCCTCGCAGTTGTCGGGCAGCAGCCGGTGGACCGTGCGGGTCAGTCGCACGGCCTCGCCGGCCAGGTCGCGGCGCTGGAGCGCGGCGCCGGAGGTGGCCGTGTAGCCCTCGTTGAAGATCAGGTAGAGGGTGTGCAGCACGGACGGCAGCCGCTGCTCCCAGTGGTCCGGGTGGCCGAAGCGCACGCCGCGCACCTTCTGCTTGGCCCGGCTGACACGCTGCGCCATGGTCGCCTCCGGGACGAGATACGCCCGGGCGATCTCCGCCGTGGTGAGACCCCCGACGGCTCGCAGCGTGAGCGCGATCTGCGCGGGCGGTGTCAGGTCCGGATGGCAGCACAGGAACAGCAGCGAGAGGGTGTCGTCCTCGCGGGGCGCCCGCTCCCCGGGCGGCGGCGCGGTGAAGGCGTCGCGGGGCGTGAGCGCCGCCGCCCGCTCCTCGCGCTGCCGCCGGGCCTCGTCGCTGCGCAGAGCGTCGGTGAGCCGCCGCGAGGCGACCCTGATCAGCCAGCCACGCGGGTTGCCGGGCACGCCCGCCGAGGGCCACTGCCCGGCCGCCGCGAGCAGCGCCTCCTGTACGGCGTCCTCGGCGGCGTCGAAGTGCCCGTACCGCCTGACCAGCGCGCCGAGGACCTGCGGCGCGTCGCGGCGCAGCAGGTCCTCGATCCCGGGTGTGTTCCTCACCGGCGTGTCCGTCGCTGCCGTCCGGTGCGTCAGATGTCCCCGGAACCGTCCATGATCGGGCGGATCACGACGGGGTATTCGGGGGCGCCGGCCGGCTGCGGGCACCGGGCGACACGGTCGGCGATCTCCGTGACCCGCTCCAGACTCTCGCACTCCAGGACCCAGTAGCCGGCCAGCAGCTCCTTGGTCTCGCTGTACGGGCCGTCGGTGATCACGGCCTTGCCGTCGTCGCCGAGGGTGACGTGCCGGGTCTGCGCCGGCTCGGCCAGGCCCTGCCCGTCGACGAACTCGCCCGTCTCGGCCAGGTCGTCGTTGATGGCCCCCATGTAGGCGAACATGGTCCGCAGCTCCTCCTCGCTCCAAGCCGGGGAGTTCGCCGACGCCTTGCCGCGCATGGCTTCGTAGTCCGCCTGTGTGCCCTGCACCATGACCAGGTACTTCATCAGTCCGCTCCTTCTGCTCTCACCACCTCGCCGGGCGGCTCTTCACAAGGGACGTCGGAGCCGGGCCGCGCATCTCGACACGGACTCAGGAGTTCTTCGCGACGGTTTCTCCCGGGGTCGTGTCTCCCGGGGCCGATGGCGGGGTCGTGGCAGGCGGAGTGGTGCCCTCGGCGGGCCTGGCTCGGTCGGCGTCCCGGGCGTTCCCGGCGGGCCGGGGGCCTTTCGCCGACCGGGTGCCGTCGCCGGTGGTGCCGCTGCCGGCGCCCTCCGTGTCGTCGGCCCCGCATGCGGGGTTGCGGCACGGGCCCGCCACCCAGAGCGGGACCCATGTGCCCAGCGTCTTGTGGCGCCGGACGACTGTTTCCACTGGCTGTCCGCAGGCCGGACAGACGTGTCGTTCGCTGCCCATGTCCTCAGGGTAGGCCGGTCGGAAGCTCAGCGCTTCCTGCCGTACGTGCGCACCAGTACGCCGTTGCCGAACGTCCGCACCGACTCCAGCGTGAACTCCGAGATCGCGAAGCCGGAGCCGAACATCGGCATGCCCGAGCCGTACACGAGCGGGTAGGTCTTGATGACGAGCTCGTCGATCTCGTCGAGCAGTTCCCCCGCGATCCGCGAGCCACCGCACAGGTAGATGCCGAACTCGCCCTCCTCCGCCTTCAGTTCGCGGACCTTTCCGACCAGGTCGTCCGCGATGATCTCGACGTTGGGGTCGGGTGACTCCTTCATGGTGCTGGAGGCGACGTATTCGCGCAGGTGGGCGTACGGGCTGGGGTCGTCGCCCTTCAGGGCGAGGTCGTAGCTGCCACGGCCCTGGATGATCGTGTCGAACCGCTTGTTCGGCAGGTCGTCGATGCCCCGGGCCCGGCGGCCCTGGGAGGGCACGGTCTCCGGATACTCCGCCTTCAGGAAGGCGAAGAACTCCTCGTCGACGAAGGGGAACATCGACGTCGCGTCGCCCTCCGGGTCGCCGATGAAGCCGTCGATGGAGCAGGCGATGAAGTACGTGAGCTTTCGCAAGCCGGTCTCATTTCGTAGGCTGCCGCTGTAACGACTTCAGTTGTAGTACTCCTGATGTAGTGGTTGCAAGGGGATAACCGCGAGTCATCGAAAGTGGGAGAAGGGACTCCGCATGGTCAGCAATCCCGGGCGCCGGGCCGCGCTCGTCGACGCAGGTGTCGAGGTTCTCGCGCGCGAGGGGGCGCGCGGGCTGACGTTCCGCGCGGTGGACGCGGAGGCCGGCGTGCCCGTGGGCACCGCCTCCAACTACTTCACCGGACGCGCCGACCTGCTGCGCCAGATCGACACCCGGCTGCACGCACGGCTCGCCCCCGACCCCGAGGTGGTCGCCGAGCTGATGACGCGACCGAAGGACCGCTCGCTGGTCACGGCCTTCATGCACGACCTCATGGCCCGCGCGACCCACGACCGCACGGGCTATCTGGCCCTGATGGAGCTACGTCTGGAGGCCACCCGGCGCCCCGAACTGCTCGCCTCCTACACCGAGTCGGTGCGCGCGGACCTGGAGGAGGCCATGGAGTTCCACCGCGCGGCCGGGCTGCCCGGGGGCGACGAGTCCGTCGCCGTGCTGTATCTGGCCATGCTCGGGCTGCTCCTGGAGCATCTGACCCTTCCGGGCGTGCTGGAGGGCGTCCTGCCCGGGGTGGACGTGCCGGACGGGCTGGTGGAGCGGATCGTGGCGGCGGTGCTGCCGGAGGAGGACCGGCGGGACGGGACGTAGGCGGCCTGCGGCCTGGTGTGAAGGTGGCGTCGTCACCCGAAGGAGCGGCAGTGAGAGGCCGTGCCGGGCATCACGCGGCGGGCGCGCCCTCCCGCGACAGGGCCTGGGCGGGCCGGTGCACCCTGGGCTCGCGCCACATGGGCCACATCGTGGGGCCGTCCGGGAGGTCGAGGCCCGGGCCGACGGGCTCGAAGCCGAGGCGCTCGTACAGCTTGCGGCTGCGCGCGTTGCTGGCCTCCAGGTACGCGGCCACGCCTTCGCGGTCGCAGCGGTCGAGGACCCCCTCGATGAGCGCGGTGCCCAGGCCCTCGCCCTGGCGGCCGGGGGCCACGCCGATCATCCACAGGTACTCGTGGGCGCGCCCGGTGGGATGGACGGCGGCCGTCAGCCGGCCGATCATCTCGATGCGTTCGTTGTCCGGGTCGACGGCCTCCCGCACCTGGGCCGGGCCTTCGTCCTCGGCGTCGCCGTCGTGGTCGTCATGGCCGTCATGGCCGTCACCGGCGGGCATGGACAGCCACAGCGCGCAGGCCGAGCCGTCCTCGGTGACGTCGACACGGCCGGCCGCGAGCACGATGTCGGTGAAAGCGGCCATGAGCCCGGGGTGCTTGGCGCGGCGATCCACCGCGTCGGGGAAGACCCAGCCGCTCACGGGGTCGTCCTGGAACGCGTCGTCCAGAAGCCGGACGATCAGCTCCCTGTCCCCTTTGCCCGCCGTCCGGATGGCCACACCCATGCCCCGCCCCTTCGCTCGTCCCGACGGGCGTTGATCGTAGGGGCGGCTGCCCTCGCGGGGGGATATGGGCAGGATCTTGGCGGGATTCAGTCGAACGTATGCCCAAAGTCGATCGATACGGGAAGGGTGGCGGGCCCCGCACACCGTGGGGCAGTGCGGGACCCGCCGACCGGAGGCCGGTGGCCGTGCGGGGTCAGGAGCCGCACGGCCCCTGGCGCTCCGGGGTCCTGCCCTTCGGTCGCCCGAAGGTCGTCGCGCAGGTCATCGACTGCCGCCGGCCGACCAACTGCCGGCCGACAGCACCGGCGCCCCGCAACACCGGCGACTGACAACCACCGCGGTCCTCCACTGCTGTCGGCCGACGAGCGCTGCCGGTCGTCAACTGGTGCGCCGGGTCACGAACTCGGCGAGTGCCAGCAGACCGCCCGCCGCCTCCGGGTCCGGCACCGCGCGGGCCAGCTGCTGCATCGCCCGGGCCATCCGGTCGGCTGCCTGGCCCTGTGCCCAGTCTCGGCCTCCGGCACGCTCCACGGTCAGGGCGATGCGGTCCAGGTCCTCCTTCTCGCTGGGTCGTGCGTACAGTTCGGCGAGTTCGGCCGCCGCCGGCGTGCCGGAGGCGAAGGCCGCGACCACCGGCAGGGACTTCTTGCGGGCGGCCAGGTCGGCACCGACGGGCTTGCCGGTGCGAGTCGGGTCGCCCCATATGCCGATGACGTCGTCGATGAGCTGGAAGGCGAGCCCGGCCTCCCGGCCGAACGCGTCCAGCGCTGCCACCTCCGCGTCCGAGGCGCCCGCATAGAGCCCGCCGATCGCACAGGCGCTTCCGAGCAGGGCGCCCGTCTTCGCCTCCGCCATGGCGAGCACTTCGTCGAGCGTGACCTCTTCGGGAGCGCACCGCTCCATGGCCGTGTCCGCGTGCTGCCCCGCGCACAGTTCGACGACGCAGTCCGCGAGCCGGGCGGCGGCGCCCGGGGCCGCCGGATGCGGGTCCTGTGCGAGCAGCCGCAGGGCCAGCGCCTGCAAGGTGTCCCCGGCGAGGATGGCATCGGCGTCGCCGAACACGGTCCACACGGTGGGCCGGTGACGGCGGGTGGTGTCCCGGTCCATCACATCGTCGTGCAGCAGTGTGAAGTTGTGGACCAGCTCCACCGCCGCGGCCGCCCGGACCGCCCCCGCCCGCGCCTCGGGCCCCCCGAGGGCGGCCGCCGCCGCGAGGACCAGCGCGGGCCGGATCGCTTTGCCCGAGCCGCTGTCCGCGGGGGTGCCGTCGGCCTGCTCCCAGCCGAAGTGGTAGAGCGCGATCCGGCGCATCGGCCCGGGCAGCGAGCCGAGCGCGGCCCGCAGCGCCGGGTCGACCTCCGCCCGGGCCCGCTCCAGCAGCAGGACCGCCTCGTGCCCTTCGGCCGGTCCCGGCCCGCCGTCGCACGCTGTCCCGATGGCCCCCCGCCTCTCCGGAGCCCCGGCCGACAGCCGGGGTTGGGCGCCGCGCTGTCCACCCGGTGCGGACAGCGTCGGCTCCGACCTGGACTCCGTGAGGGACTCACCCATGGGACCGCCTCGGAGGATGAGCGGACGGTGGCGCTTCCGCTGCCGCTGGGCTCGTACCCCGAGGATGTACCCGCCCCGGCGGGCGGGGACACGGCCGGCGTACCGGGAGCGTCACCGCCAGCGGCCGATCTCGACGTTCTCCAGGACGCCGAGCGCGTCCGGTACCAGGACCGCAGCCGAGTAGTAGGCCGTGACCAGGTACTTGATGATGGCCTGTTCGTTGATGCCCATGAAACGCACCGACAGGCTCGGCTCGATCTCGTCCGGGATGCCCGAGGCGCGCAGGCCGATGACACCCTGGTCGGCCTCGCCGGTACGCAGGGCGATGATGGACGTCGTACGGGCGTCCGATACCGGGATCTTGTTGCACGGGAAGATCGGCACGCCCCGCCAGGTGGGGATGCGGTTGCCGGCCATGTCGATGGTCTCGGGAACCAGCCCGCGCTGGTTGAGCTCGCGGCCGAACGCGGCGATGGCGCGCGGGTGCGCGAGGAGCATCTTGGTGCCGCGGCGCCTGCTGAGCAGCTCGTCCATGTCGTCCGGGCCGGGCACGCCGTCGTGAGGCTGGATGCGCTGGTCGTACTCGCAGTTGTGCAGGAGCCCGAAGTCGCGGTTGTTGATGAGCTCGTGCTCCTGGCGCTCCTTCAGGGCTTCGACCGTCAGCCGGATCTGCTGCTCGGTCTGGTTCATGGGCTGGTTGTAGAGGTCGGCCACGCGGGTGTGAATGCGCAGCACGGTCTGGGCGACGCTCAGTTCGTACTCACGCGGCCGGGCCTCGTAGTCGACGAAGGTGTGCGGGATGTCCGGCTCGCCGGAGTGGCCGGAGGAGAGGTCGATCTCCTTCTCGCCGTACTTGTTGGAGCGCTGCGAGGGGATCGAGCGGCGCTGCCGGAGGTGCTCGCGCAGCGTGTCGGAGCGCTCCGCGATCTGCTCGAACTCCTGGCGGGGCAGCACGAGCACGGTGCACGCGGTGAGCGCGCGGGCCGAGTACTCCCAGATCGCGTCCTCGTTCATCAGCGCGTCGTCGCCGAAGTAGGCGCCGTCGGCGAGGACTCCGAGGGACTCGTCGTCCCCGTACGGGCCCGTGCCGACCTTCTCCACCCTGCCGTGCGCCAGGAGGTACACCTCGTCGGACGGGCTGCCGAACGAGACGATCACCTCTCCCGCCGGAATCTCCCGCTGCTCGCAGCGGCGGGCGATCTCGAAGAGCACCTCCTCGTCCTCGTACGACCGCAGCGCCGGCAGTTCGCCCAGCTCAGCGGGGATGATCTCGACACGTTCGCCGGTCTTCACGAACGTCAGCCTGCCGTCGCCCACGGCGAACGTCAGCCGCCGGTTCACCCGGTACGTGCCACCCTGGATGTCGACCCACGGCAGCATCCGCAGCAGCCAGCGGGAGCTGATCTCCTGCATCTGTGGCACGGACTTGGTCGTGGTGGCCAGGTTCCGCGCGGCCGCCGTGCCGAGACTCTGCTGCGGCTTGGTCTGCTCCGTGCGGACCTCTTCGCCTACCGACATAGAGAACTGCCCTCCCGGTTGTGACCGACGCCCATATGCCTCGGGCATCGATGTGCACGGGCAAGCCTTCCCCACTCAACGTCGCGGTGCTATTACCCGAAAGAGCGGGAATGGATCTTTGCCCTGCTGGGCAGGGGAGGCCCGTTCGGCGTTCGAAGGCGCCCGTGTCCGGGCCTCGGACCGGGTGCTCCGCCGCCGGGGTGCCCTGCCGCGGAGAACGGCGTCAGCCCCGCGCCCCCGCCTCCCCCACTCCCGGGTGACAATGGCCCGGTGACCAGCCCCGACAGCCCCGGACTCGCCGCGCTGCGCCCCAGGCTGCCCTCGCCGGTGCAGGAGGTCGTGGACGGCCGGTTCGAGCGCCGGGGCGTGCGGCTGCTGCTG
Source organism: Streptomyces sp. NPDC093598 (assembly GCF_044764825.1). NCBI lineage: Bacteria > Bacillati > Actinomycetota > Actinomycetes > Kitasatosporales > Streptomycetaceae > Streptomyces > Streptomyces sp. NPDC093598. Next base: position 175,651 of record NZ_JBIWIV010000008.1, read on the forward strand.
AAGCGGGACGACCTGATCCACCCGGAGCTGATCGGCAACAAGTGGCGCAAGCTCGCGCCGAACCTGACCGCGGCGGCCGGCCGTACCGTCGTCACCTTCGGTGGCGCCTGGTCCAACCACTTGCGCGCCACGGCCGCGGCCGGCCGCCTTCTCGGCATTGCGACGGTCGGTGTCGTACGCGGCGACGAACTGGCCGGCCGGCCCCTCAACCCCTCTCTGGCCCGCTGTGCGGCCGACGGCATGCGGCTGCACTTCGTCGACAGGGCGACCTACCGCCGCAAGTCCGAGCCAGGGACCTCGGCCGGCATCCTGCGCGCGGCGGACGCCGAGGAGGCGTACGTCGTCCCCGAGGGCGGCAGCAACGCCGAGGCCGTACGCGGCTGCCGTGCCCTCGGCGCCGAGCTGCGCGGCCGGGCCGAGGTCGTCGCCGTGGCCTGCGGCACCGGCGGCACGCTCGCGGGGCTGGCCGCCGGCCTCGCTCCCGGCCAGCGGGCCCTGGGCGTGCCGGTCCTCAAGGGCGGGTTCCTGTCCGCCGGGACGGAAGCCCTGCAGCGTGAGGCCTTCGGCGCCCGGCGCGGCACCTGGAGCCTGGACGACCGTTTCCATTTCGGTGGCTACGCGCGCGTGCCCGCCGAGCTCGACGTCTTCGCGGCGGACTTCGAGGACCGGCACGGCCTGCCCGTCGAACGTCTGTATGTCGCCAAGCTCCTGTACGGACTCGTCGCCCTGGCCGCTGAAGGCGCCTTCCCGCGCGGGACGGCGGTGGCGGCCGTGGTCACCGGCCGTCCCTTCCCCTGAGGCGCCGCTCCGCCGTCACGCCGCCTCCCGGAAGGCCGCCGCCTCCTCCAGGTCCAGCCTGCGCAGCAGGGTCCGCAGCATCTCGTCGTCGATGTAGCGGCCGTCCCGTAGCTTGACGAACACCTCGCGCTCGGCGCTGATCATCTCCCTCGACAGCCGCCTGTACGTGTCGTCGACGGACTCCCCGGTGATCGGGTTGGCCTGCCCGAGCCGCTCCCAGACGGCGTTGCGGCGGCGTTCCAGGACGATGCGCAACCGGTCGGCGAGCGGGGCGGGCAGGGTGTTGCGCTCGTCGGCGAGAAGTTCGTCCAGGCGCCGTTCGGCGGCCCGGGAGGCCTGCGCCTGGGCGTTGGCCTCGGCGAGTGTCTCGGTCTGCGCGTCCCGTCCGGGGAACTTCAGCAGCCGGATCAGCGGGGGCAGGGTCAGGCCCTGCACGACCAGGGTCCCGATGACCGTCGTGAAGGTCAGGAAGAGGATGAGGTTGCGCTGCGGGAAGGGCTCCTCGCCGTCGTGCAGGGTGAGCGGGATCGAGAAGGCGATGGCCAGCGACACCACGCCCCGCATCCCGGCCCACGCGATGACGAACGGCCCCTTCCACGTCGGGTTCTGTTCCCGTTCCCGCACCCGGGCCGACAGCAGCCGCGGCAGGAAGGTGGCCGGGTACACCCAGACGAACCGGGCCGCGACGACGACCAGGAAGACGGCGACCGCGTACCAGGCCGCTTCGACCCCCTCGTACTCCCCGAGGCCCCTCAGGACCACCGGGAGTTGCAGGCCGATCAGCGCGAACACCGCCGACTCCAGGACGAAGGCGACCATCTTCCAGACCGCCTCCTCCTGCAGACGCGTGGCGAAATCGACCTCCCACGCGCGGTGCCCCAGGTAGAGCGCGACGACCACGACCGCGAGGACACCGGAGGCGTGCACCTGCTCGGCGACGGCGTACGCGACGAAGGGGGTCAGCAGGGAGAGCGTGTTCTGCGGCAGTGCCTCCTTCACGTGCGTGCGCAGCCAGTGGATCGGCGCCATCAGCACCAGGCCCATCACCACGCCGCCGACCGCCGCGAGCAGGAACTCGCCGATGCCCCCGGCCCAGGTCGCACCCTCGCCGACGGCGGCGGCCAGGGCCACCCGGTAGGCGGTGATCGCGGTGGCGTCGTTCAGCAGCGACTCGCCCTGGAGGATCGTGGTGATCCGCGACGGCAGCCCCACCCGGCGGGCCACCGCCGTCGCCGCGACCGCGTCCGGGGGCGCCACCACCGCCCCGAAGACCAGGGCCGCGGTCAGCGGCATGTCCGGCACGATCACGTAGAGGGCCCAGCCGACGGCGAAGGTCGCGAACAGCACGTACCCGACGGACAGCATCGCGACCGGCCGCAGCTGCGCCCGCAGGTCGAGGTAGGAGCTGTCGGTGGCGGCCGTGTGCAGCAGCGGGGGCAGGATGAGCGGCAGGACGATGTGCGGGTCGAGCGTGTACTCGGGCACCCCGGGGACGTAGCTGACCGCCAGTCCCACGGCCACCAGCAGCAGCGGCGCCGGCACCGGGGTGCGCCGCGCTGCCGCGGCGATCGCCGCACTGCCCGCCACGAGCAGCAGCAGTGGCATCACGTCCATCGTTCTCGCCCACCCTCATTTTTCGACGCGGTCTTCCGCCCGACCGTCGTAACCTGGCAATCATGAAACAGTGCACGCACGCCGACGCGCTGCCGCACCCCGAGCCCGGCCCGCTCAGCGAGACGTGTCCGGAGTGCCTGGCAGAGGGCATGGATCCGGTGCAACTCCGGCTGTGCCTCAGCTGCGGTCACGTCGGTTGCTGCGACTCCTCGCCCGGGCGGCATGCGGCGGAGCATCATAAGGAGTCCGGTCACCCCGTGATGCGGACGCACGAGCCCGGGGAGACCTGGCGTTGGTGCTTCGTCGACCATGTCCTGGTGTGACGCGACGGGTCCCCGGCGCCGGACGGTTCGACCGTCTGACGTCTGGGTACGTCAACCCGGCGCGCGCTCTTCCCATTTGGGCCCGCCCAACCCCTAGACACGGAGCGTATCCACAGGTTTACTGTGAGTGACGACAAGGGGTTGGGGTCCCGGGGACAGGACCGTCGAGAGCGCGATAGCGTCACCGCTGAACCACGAATCGCGTTTCCCGGGGGGCGACCCTCGGCCCTGAAACGCTTGTACCACCATGGAGGTGAGGGTGTCCCAGATCGCAGGCGAGCCCGCGACGCAGGACTTCGTGGAAGTCCGGCTGCCGGCCGCGGGTGCCTACCTGTCGGTGCTGCGTACGGCCACGGCCGGTCTCGCGGCCCGTTTGGACTTCACCCTCGACGAGATCGAGGACCTGCGCATCGCGGTGGACGAGGCCTGCGCGATCCTGCTTCAGCAGGCCGTGCCCGGCTCGGTGCTCAGTTGTGTCTTCCGCCTCGTCGACGACTCACTCGAGGTCACCGTCTCGGCACCGACCACGGATGGTCATGCCCCCTCGCGGGACACCTTCGCCTGGACCGTCCTGTCCGCTCTCGCGGGCAAGGTCTCCTCTGCCGTGGACAAGGACAAAACCGTTTCGATCAGCCTCTACAAACAGCGCGGCGCGGGACCCGGGCCGGCGTGAGGAGCGAGGACGGGCCGGTGCGGGACGAAGAGCGCGGCACACGAGAGCTGCCGGCCGAAGGCACGAGCACGGGCACGAGCGGCCCGAGCGGTGCCCGGCGCATGGCGGACGGCATCGACGGCATCCCCGAGCAGGCCCGCCCGCATCCCGAGGACGACTCCGCGGGTGCCGTCCTCCCGGGCGGCGGGCGGCTGGACCGGGACGGTGCCGCGCGGAGCGCGCCTCCGGGCGGGGGGAGCTCCGCATCCCCGGCCCAGGGGGGTCCCCCCACTCCCGCGGAGTCGAGAGTGGCGGAGGAGGCGAGGGCTCGGGGAAGGGCGACGGGCGGGACGATGAGCGAGCACGAGCGACACTCCGAGGAGCAGGCGCCGCGCGCGCACCACGCACAGGGTGCGCAGCACGGCTCTCCGGACCGCAGCGGGGCGCGCGAGATGTTCCTCAAACTGCGCACCCTGAGCAGCGGCAGCCCCGAGTACGCGGAGCTGCGCAACCAGCTGGTCCGGATGCATCTGCCGCTCGTGGAGCATCTCGCGCGCCGCTTCCGCAATCGCGGCGAGCCACTGGACGACCTCACCCAGGTCGCCACGATCGGCCTGATCAAGTCGGTGGACCGTTTCGACCCGGACCGCGGCGTGGAGTTCTCGACGTACGCGACCCCGACGGTCGTCGGTGAGATCAAGCGGCACTTCCGCGACAAGGGCTGGGCGGTGCGCGTCCCGCGCCGGCTGCAGGAGCTGCGCCTGGCGCTGACCACGGCCACGGCCGAGCTCTCGCAGCTGCACGGCCGTTCTCCCACGGTCCATGAGCTCGCCGAGAAGCTGGCGATCTCGGAGGAGGAGGTCCTGGAGGGCCTGGAGTCCGCCAACGCGTACTCCACGCTGTCCCTGGACGTCCCGGACACGGACGACGAGTCCCCGGCGGTCGCGGACACCCTCGGCGCGGAGGACGAGGCGCTGGAGGGCGTGGAGTACCGGGAGTCCCTCAAGCCCCTGCTGGAGGATCTCCCGCCGCGCGAGAAGCGGATCCTGCTGCTGCGGTTCTTCGGCAACATGACCCAGTCGCAGATCGCGCAGGAGGTCGGCATCTCGCAGATGCACGTCTCCCGGCTGCTGGCGCGCACCCTGGCGCAGCTGCGGGAGAAGCTCCTCGTCGAGGAGTGACGGCTACTTCTCCAGGTTGCCCGGGTTGCCGGGCCCGCGGATCCCGAGGGCCCGGGTCGTCTCGGGGTTCACCAGCAGCACGAGCGAGGCGACCGCCACGACCGCGAGGGCGATCCCGGCCGGAATGGCCATGCTGTCGGCCTGCAGCAGGTTGTAGGCCACCGGCAGCGCCATGAGCTGGGTGATGACGGCCGGGCCTCGGCTCCAGCTGCGCAGCGCGAGCAGTCCGCGGGCCGCGAGCAACGGCAGCAGCGCGAGCACGACCAGCGTGATGCCTCCGGTCACGGCCTGCTGCCGGTCGTCCGGATGGCCCGTGAGCCCGAGGACGAGGATCCAGACGCCGCCGACGACCAGCGCGAGCCCCTCCAGTGCGGCCAGCAGCGCGGCGTACGTCAGACGCCGGGGGCGGGGGCCGGTGGTTTCCTCGGTGGTGGGGGGCTGCTCACTGCTCACCCCTGAAGAGTAGCCCCCGTCGCACACGCCCCCCGTGGCGCGGTTCACCCCCGCTCTCTTACCTGATCCCTACCTCGGTATGGGCCCGGTACCACCCAGTAGGTACGCTGCCAGTCATGCGTGCACTCCTCGTGGTCAATCCGGCGGCAACCACCACAAGTGCGCGCACACGCGACGTACTGATCCATGCGCTCGCCAGCGAGATGAAGCTGGAAGCTGTCACCACCGAGTACCGCGGCCATGCGCGCGACCTGGGCCGGCACGCGGCCGACAGCGACGACATCGACCTGGTGGTGGCCCTCGGCGGCGACGGCACGGTCAACGAAGTGGTCAACGGCCTTCTGCACGCCGGCCCCGCCCCGGGGCATCTGCCCCGCCTCGCCGTCGTCCCGGGCGGCTCCACCAACGTCTTCGCCCGTGCCCTGGGCCTGCCCAACGACGCCGTGGAGGCCACCGGCGCCCTGTTGGACGCCCTGCGCGACGGCAGCGAACGAACCGTCGGCCTGGGCCTGACCTCGGGCACACCGGGGACGGAGGACGAGGCGGTGCCGTCCCGCTGGTTCACCTTCAACGCGGGTCTCGGATTCGACGCCGGTGTGGTGGGCCGTGTGGAGCAGCACCGCGAACGCGGCCGGAAATCCACACACGCTCTTTACGTGCGCCAGGTCGTGCGTCAGCTTCTCGGCGAGCCGAACCGCCGCAACGGGACGATCACGCTGGAGCGGGCCGGCGAGGACCCCGTCATCGATCTGGTGCTGTCCATAGTCTCGAACACCTCCCCGTGGACGTTTCTGGGCAATCGCCCGATCTATGCGGCACCTAAAGCCTCGTTCGATACCGGCCTCGATCTCTTCGGTCTCAGCCGTCTGTCCACCGCGGCGGTTGCCCGGTATGGCACCCAGTTGCTCGCTTCGTCCCCCGAGCGTGGACCCCACGGCAAGCACGCCACCTCTCTGCATGACTTGACAGAGTTCACCTTGCATTCGAAGGTCCCGCTCCCCCTCCAGATGGACGGTGACCACCTGGGGTTGCGAACAAGCGTGACGTTCACAGGCGTACGCCGTGCACTGCGTGTGATTGTGTGAGCAGAACTGGCTAAAGTCCTTTCACTCGAACGTTTAGGCCAGGATCCACCCCATGGAAGTACGGCTGTGACCTAGTCGACACCGAAGAATCAAAAAAAACTTTCCAGAAGGGGTTGTATCCGCCGCTGAGGTTTGCGAGTCTCTACGTGGCGATCGAGACGGCCCGCAACACCGGCCTCCACTGATCACCAGAACCCCTCTTCAATCCACAGGACCTTCGCCGGGGAACCTGGCAGTCGGCCCTTCACTTGTTGAGGGATTCGTGAAAGCGTTCACATTCACAAGCAAGCCCTGCACGTAATACCAAGGAGAGGTAGCAGCCATGGACTGGCGTCACAACGCCGTTTGCCGCGAGGAAGACCCCGAGCTCTTCTTCCCCATCGGCAACACCGGTCCTGCGCTGCTGCAGATCGAGGAAGCCAAGGCCGTCTGCCGTCGCTGCCCGGTGATCGAGCAGTGTCTGCAGTGGGCGCTCGAGTCCGGTCAGGACTCCGGCGTCTGGGGTGGTCTCAGCGAGGACGAGCGCCGCGCCATGAAGCGCCGCGCCGCCCGCAACCGGGCCCGTCAGGCCTCCGCCTGACAACCCACCCCTGCTGACAGCCTGAGCTTGGCGGCGCGTGCAGCGAGCACGCATCTCCCGCCCCCGAGCCGCAGCGCGCAGTTCCCCCGATGCGCTTAGTTAAGCAGCAACGAGCTTTAGCCCCGGGCCACTTGGTGGCCCGGGGCTCATTGCTTTTCGCGGCCCCTTGTCCGCGGCTCCGGATCTTTACTTCTGCGACCGCACCGGGATGTCCAGGATCACGCGGGTGCCGCGTTCCGGGGCCGGGACCATGTCGAAGGTGCCGCCCAACTCGCCCTCCACCAGGGTCCGCACGATCTGGAGACCGAGATTGCCGGAGGTGTGCGGATCGAACCCGTCCGGCAGGCCGACCCCGTCGTCCTGGACCGTGACCAGCAGCCGGGCCTCCTTGGTCGTGCCGCCGCGGACCGCCGAGACCTCCACCGTGCCGGTGTCGCCCTCACGGAAGCCGTGCTCCAGCGCGTTCTGCAGCACCTCGGTCAGCACCATCGACAGCGGCGTCGCGACCTCGGCGTCCAGAATGCCGAAGCGGCCGGTGCGCCGGCCGGCGACCTTGCCCGGGGAGATCTCCGCGACCATGGCCAGCACGCGGTCGGCGATGTCGTCGAACTCCACCCGCTCGTCGAGGTTCTGGGAGAGCGTCTCGTGCACGATCGCAATCGATCCGACGCGCCGCACCGCCTCTTCGAGGGCCTCGCGCCCGCGGTCGGACTCGATGCGCCGGGCCTGGAGGCGGAGCAGCGCCGCCACCGTCTGGAGGTTGTTCTTGACGCGGTGGTGGATCTCGCGGATCGTCGCGTCCTTGGTGATCAACTCGCGTTCACGGCGACGCAGTTCTGTGACGTCCCGCAGCAGGACGAGGGAGCCGATGCGGGTGCCCTTCGGCTTGAGCGGGATCGCGCGGAACTGGATGACCCCGTCGCTGGCCTCGATCTCGAACTCGCGCGGCGCCCAGCCACTGGCGACCTTGGCGAGTGCCTCGTCCACCGGGCCACGGGTCGGGGCGAGTTCGGCGGTGGTCCTGCCCAGGTGCTGGCCGACGAGGTCGGAGGCGAGGCCGAGCCGGTGGTAGGCGGACAGGGCGTTCGGGGAGGCGTACTGGACGATGGCGTCGGCGTCGAGCCGGATCAGGCCGTCGCCCACGCGGGGCGAGGCGTCCATGTCGAGCTGCTGGTTCGCGAACGGGAAGGAACCGGCCGCGATCATCTGCGCGAGGTCGGAGGCGCTCTGCAGGTAGGTGAGTTCGAGGCGGCTCGGGGTGCGCACGGTGAGGAGGTTGGTGTTGCGCGCGATGACACCGAGGACGCGCCCCTCCCGCCGTACGGGGATCGACTCGACCCGGACGGGAACCTCCTCGCGCCACTCGGGGTCGCCCTCGCGCACGATGCGGCCCTCGTCGAGGGCGGCGTCCAGCATCGGGCGGCGGCCGCGCGGGACGAGGTGGCCCACCATGTCGTCCTGGTACGAGGTCGGGCCGGTGTTGGGCCGCATCTGGGCGACCGAGACGTACCGCGTGCCGTCGCTGGTGGGAACCCACAGGACCAGGTCGGCGAAGGAGAGGTCGGAGAGCAGCTGCCACTCCGAGACCAGCAGGTGCAGCCACTCGAGATCGGTGTCGTCGAGGGCGGTGTGCTGGCGTACGAGTTCGTTCATGGAGGGCACGTGTGCGAGCGTACCCGGGGGTTCGTACGGCCCTGAAACACCCGCGGGCCGCGGCGCCTGAGAGGGACCCTCAACCCTCCCGGCACCGCAGCCCGGAGCAGCATCGGCCGTGGGGTGTGCGGTCCCGGTCGGCCGAAGGTTGAGGAGCCGGGGCAGTCAGGGCAGAGAGCCTCGGTTCCTCGGTCCGTCTTCCTGTGCGGGGAAAACGGAGGCTGATGCGCGTTGCACACGCGCTCTCGTCACGCATTGTGGACTAGACCACTTGCGGGTGTCCATGCGTTGGAGGCTGTTCGTTGTTGTCATTTCCGCGACGCGTCGGACGCACGGGCGCCCAGCAGGCAGCCTAACCCGTGTGGGTTCCTGTGCGGGGCCAGATGGACAGGGCAATTTCCGCGACGGCCTCCAGTTCCTCCCGGCTCGCCCCGTCGCGGGCCTGTTGTGACATGCCCTGGATCATCGCTCCGGTGTGACGGGCCAGGGCGGCGGCGTCGGTGGCCGGTGGCAGCACGCCGGCGGAGACGTCGGCCCGTATACGGCTCTCGAACGCGGCGATGTTGGCGTTGCGGCGGTCCCGCAGGGACTGCTCCACCTCGGGGTTCGAGCAGTTCGCGGCGGCGTGGACGACGAGGCAGCCGTGCGGGTGGCCGGGTTCGGTGTAGGCGACGGCGGCCTCGCGCAGGATGCGCTCGACGGCGGCCCGTGCGGTGGGTTCCTCGGCGAGGGCACGGTCGGTGAAGGATCCGTGCCTCGTGCCGTACACGCGGACGACCTCTTCGAACAGGGACCGCTTGTCGCCGAAGGCCGCGTAGAGGCTGGGGGCGCCGATGTCCATGACGCGGGTGAGGTCGGAGACGGACGTGGCTTCGTAACCGTGCTCCCAGAAGGCCAGGAGGGCCTTCTCCAGCGCCGTCTCGCGATCGAAGGAGCGGGGGCGGCCGCGGGGTCTGGCCTTGGCCTTGCCGCCCCCAGCGGCCCTCGGGCTCGCGGCGTCAGGACCCTGCGGGCCCTTCGCGGTTCCGTCGTCGTTCACCATGGGATGCATTTTATAGCGGGCACTAGAGAAATGTCGGCGGGCTACTGTACGGTCATTTCTGTATCGACCGCTAGAGAAATGAGAAGGGGGCGCCGTCATGGGCGTGCTCAGGGGCAGGACGGCACTCGTCACGGGGGCGAGCAGGGGCATCGGACGAGGAATCGCCGAGCGGCTGGGGCGTGACGGCGCGCGGGTCGCGGTGCACTACGGCAGGAACGAGACGGCGGCGAAGGAGACGGTCGCGGCGATCGAGAGGGCGGGGGGCTCGGCGTTCGCGGTGGGCGTGGAACTGGGGGTACCGGGGGACGCCGAGGCACTGTGGGAGGAGTTCGACCGGCATGCGGACGGGCTGGACATCCTGGTGAACAACGCGGCGATCGGCAACACGCGGCCGATCGCGCAGCTGGAGGAGCGGGAGTACGACGAGGTCTTCGCGGTGAACGTGAAGGCACCGTTCTTCATCCTCAAGCACGGCATGACGCGCCTGCGGGACGGCGGCCGGGTCGTCAACATCTCGTCGGGGCTGGCCCGGACGGCGGTGATGCCGGACAACATGGCGTACGCGATGACGAAGGGCGCGCTGGACGTCTTCTCACGGGACCTGTCCAAGGTGCTGGGGCACCGGGGCATCACGGTGAACTCGGTGGCCCCGGGGATCATCGACACGGACAACACGGCGGAACTGCTGCGCGGCAGTCCCGACGGCTGGGCGAAGGCCGCGGCGATATCGGCACTGGGCGGAGTGGGCGAGCCCGCCGAGGTCGCCGACGTGGTGGCGTTCCTGGTGTCGGACGGGGGGCGCTGGGTGACGGGGAGCTGGGTGGATGTGACGGGGGGTTCGCTCACGTAGCCGCCGTGGAGCGGGGCGTTTCGAGTACTCCCCGCCCTCAGCGAGTCTCCGTCACCTTCGCCAAGGCCCGGGGAGCGTCCGGGTCCTGGCCCCGGGCGATGGTGACCTCGTAGGCCAGGAGCTGGAGGGGGATGATCTCCAGCACGGGCTGGACCTCCTCGGCCACGCCGTCCGTCGGCAGGACGAAGCCGGCCGACGCCTGCTCGACCTGGTGCCTGGGGCCGATGACGACGAGGTCGGCGCCGCGGCCGCGCAGCCGGTCAAGGACGGGCTGGAGCGCTTCGCCGCCCTTGCCGTCGGTGACCACGGCGATGACCGGGGAGACGTTGTCGACCATGGCGAGCGGACCGTGCAGCAGGTCCGCACCGGAGTAGGAGAGGGCGGGGATGTAGCTGGTCTCCATCAGCTTGAGGGCGGCCTCCTTGGCCGTGGGATAGCCGTAGCCGCGTGAGGTGATCACCATGCGCTCCGCGAAACGGTAGCGGGCGGCGAGGGTGCGCACCTCGTCCTGCCGGGCGAGCAGTTGCTCGGCGAGGTCCGGCAGCACCCGCGCCGGTGCGCCGTCGCCGCCGCGCAGGCCCTCGGCGAAGAGGTAGAGCGCGAGGAGGGAGGCGGTGTAGGTCTTGGTCGCGGGCAGGGCCTTCTCCGGCCCGGCCGTGATGTCGATGTGGTACTCGGAGACGTCGGCGAGCGGTGAGCCCGGGTTGTTGGTGACGGCCAGCGTGATCGCGCCGGCCTCGCGGGCGGCCCGGGTCGAGGCCACCAGGTCCGGGGAGCCGCCGGACTGGCTGACGGTGACGACGAGGACGTCGGTGAGATCGGGCCGGGCACCGTAGGCCGTGGTGGTGGACATCGAGGTGAGACCGCAGGGCAGGCCGAGCCGGATCTCCAGGAGGTACTTGGCGTACAGGGCGGCGTTGTCGGAGGTGCCGCGGGCGGTCAGCAGGACGAAGCGGGGCGCGCGGGCGGCGATCTGGCGGGCCACGTCCTGGATGGCGGTGGCGCCCTCGGACAGGATCCGGCGCAGGACGGCGGGCTGTTCCGCCATCTCCCGGGCCATGGTCCGGCCCGGGAGGTCGCTGAAGGGGGCCGCAGTGGCGGCGGTCATGGCGGGTTCCTTCCGGGGGCGGGGCGGCTGCAGATCCCATTCCACTCCCCCGGGCCGGGCAGCGCCTGCCCGGGGGGCTCGGTGCACGTCCTCGCACCGGGCGGAGCGGCACTGTTCACTCCCCGGTGACCTGGTCGGCACGGCGGCGTTGCCCGTGCGGGAGCGGCGGTTTTCACCCTGGGAGGGACAGACCCGCTCTGTTAGATTGGTCTAAACCACACGACCCCTCACGGTCCAGTCCCAGTTGAGCACTCCTCTCAGATCGGCAGGCCCAGCGTGGAAGTTGTCATCGTTCCGGACGCCAAGGCGGGTGGCGAGCTCATCGCCGAGGCCATGGCCCAGCTGCTCCGGCGCAAGCCCGGTGCCCTGCTCGGCGTCGCCACCGGTTCGACCCCGTTGCCCGTGTACGAGGCGCTGGCGGCGAAGGCGCGCTCCGGTGCCGTGGACGTCGGGCGGGCGCGGATCGCGCAGCTCGACGAGTACGTGGGGCTGCCCGCCGAGCACCCGGAGTCGTACCGCTCGGTGCTGCGGCGTGAGGTGCTGGAGTCGCTGGGCATCGGGATGGACCAGTTCACGGGCCCGGACGGGACGGCGAAGGACGTGCAGGCGGCGTGCGAGGCGTACGACAAGGCCCTGTCGGACGCCGGGGGTGTGGACCTTCAGCTGCTCGGGATCGGGACCGACGGGCACATAGGGTTCAACGAGCCGTGCTCCTCGCTGGCGTCGCGGACGCGGATCAAGACGCTGACCGAGCAGACCCGGATCGACAACGCGCGCTTCTTCGACGGCGACATCGACCAGGTGCCGCACCACGTGATCACGCAAGGCATCGGCACCATCCTGGAGGCCCGGCACCTGGTGCTGCTGGCCACCGGCGAGGGCAAGGCGGACGCCGTCGCGGCGACGGTGGAGGGGCCGGTCGCCGCGGTGTGCCCCGCCTCCGCGCTCCAGCTCCACCCGCATGCGACCGTCGTCGTCGACGAAGCCGCCGCGTCGAAGCTGAAGCTGGCGGACTACTTCCGGCACACCTACGCCAACAAGCCGGAGTGGCAGGGAATCTAGCGGACACCCCCCAGGGTCTCCCAGCGGAGCCGGACGGCGCCGTCGCCTCCCTGCGGCCTGATCGGGACGACAGGACTTGGCGGCCGAGGGCCTCCGCCGCCAGGACATCGTCGTCGGCCGTTCGTCCTGGGCGCGCCAGCCGGCCACCCACAGGGGCATCACCCAGTGGACGAGGACGGCGATGAGCAGGGGAGCGGCGTAGGCCCTCGGGGCGTCACCGGCGGCCCCGCCCGTGCTCAGCAGGGTGCCCGCCGCAGCGGCCAGGAGCAGGGTCGTCACGCGGTGGCCCGGGCCAGGACGCGGCCGCGTTCCGCCGACTGGCGCTCGTCCAGCACGCGTTCGCGCAGTTCCAGCAGACCTCGGGTGGCGCCGTTGATCACGCCGGTCGCGACCGTCCAGGGCACCAGCAGCACCGCCGTCACGGCCACGGTCCACCCTGTTGTGTACCTGCTCGCTCACGTCAGTGGTGGTGGCCGTGTCGGCCGAGGGTCTCCACGGGGGTCGCGCCGGGGCGGGTCCACTGCGGTACGGGACGGCTGGTCGGGCCCCAGGTGGCGTTCCCGTCCGCGTCCGAGCGCCAGGACCAGCACCGGCCGCGCCCCTCGGGCCGGCCCTCGGGGTTGTCCTCCCACGCTCGCCGCGGCCGTAGGGCGTCATGTCGAGGAGGCCCAAGGAGCCGTTGACCCGCTCGTTGCCGCGGCCCGTCGTGCGGTAGGTGAGGAACACGCGGTCGCCGTCGCGCAGGAAGCAGGTGAGGTAGCCCATGTCGCCGCCGACCGGCGCGGCCACGTCGCGCACCGAGTACCAGGGCTGGGTGTAGCCCATGAACTCGACGTAGGAGGCCACCTCGTCCCAGCGGCCCGTGGTGAGCACGGCGAACGAGACGCCGCGGGCGTTGAGGTAGACGGCGTCCTTCAGGTGCCAGGCCGTGGTGGTGCAGCCCTCGCACTGCCCCTGGTGCGGTGCGCCGTCGTACCACATGTGCTGGTAGACCACGAGCTCGTCGCGGCCCTGGAACAGGTCCAGGAAGGGGATCGGCCCGTCGGGTCCGACGACCTCGACCTTCCCGTCGAACTCCACCATCGGCAGCCGGCGGCGGGCCGCGGCGATGGCGTCCCCCTCGCGGGTGTGGGCCTTCTCGCGGACCAGCAGCTCGTCACGGGCGGTCTGCCAGGTGGCGAGGTCCACGACGGGCGGGCGGCCGGGCAGTGCGGTGGTCGGTTCGTCCGGCGTGGTGGTCATGGTGTCCTCCGTGGAGTCTCGTACCGGGCGACGTCCTGCGGCGCCGCGGCGGCGGTCACCGGAGGAGACTCGTCACCCGGCCGGAACTCATCGCCGGGGCGAGGGCGTCCTCGGCCGGGCCTGCCCGGAGCGCGCCGGACCGACCGGTTCACCCACGCGCTCTCACGTCCCCGGGATCCCGGCGATCACCTCGGCCGCCGCCCGGCCGCAGACGCGGGCCGCGCCGTGGGTGGCGATGTGCAGGGCGCCGCGCGGGGCGGCCTGGGGGACGCCCATCTCGACGACGACGGTGTCGGGGCGGGCCGCCAGCAGGGTGTCGAGGGCCGAGGCCATCCAGGGGTGGCGGTGTTCGTCACGGACGACGGCGACGATGCGGCGCGGGCCGGCCGCCTGAAGGGCCGCCCGTCCGGCGCTCTTCCCGGCCTCGTTCTCCGGGCCGTCCCCGGCGGAGAAGCTGCCTGTCACCGTGCCCGGCAAAAGGTGGACGAGTTCCGCCGCGATGCCCCACGGGGTCTCGTCGCCGACCGCGATGTTGGCGACCGGGGTGAGGGCGGCGACGTAGGGCGGTTCGGTGAGGGGTTCGAAGGTGTCGGGGCTGCCGAGGCCCGGCGCGGCGGTCACGGTGAGGGCGCGGCGGGCGGCGTGCAGGCCGATCTCGGTGCCATGGGCGTCCTCGGCCGGGCGGCCTGCCGTGCCCGCCCAGCGGGCCAGTGCGCGTACCCGGTCGGCGGCTTCGGCCAGGCGTTCCTCCGGGAGTTCGCCCGAGCGCACGGCCCCGACGAGGGCGTCCCGCAGGCGCAGTACGGTCGCGTCGTCGGCCAGGCCTCCGCCCACGCAGATCGCGTCGGCACCGGCGGCGACGGCGTGGACGCTGCCGCGTTCGATGCCGTAGGTGCCCGCGATGGCGCGCATCTCCATGCCGTCGGTGACGATGAGGCCGTCGTAGCCGAGCTCGCCGCGGAGCAGGCCGGTGAGGATGCGGCGGGAAAGGGTGGCCGGGCGGTCGGGGTCGAGGGCCGGGACCAGGATGTGGGCGCTCATGACGGCCCGGGTGCCGGCGGCGATGGCGGCGCGGAACGGGGCCAGTTCACGCTCGGCCAGCACGTCGGCGGAGACGTCGATGCGCGGCAGGGCGTGGTGGGAGTCGACGGCCGTGTCGCCGTGGCCCGGGAAGTGCTTGGTACAGGCGGCGACCCCGGCGGACTGGAGGCCCGTCACATAGGCGGCGGTGTGCCGGGCGGCCAGTTCGGTGTCGGCGCCGAAGGAGCGGACGCCGATGACCGGGTTGCGCGGGTCGGAGTTGACGTCGGCGGAGGGGGCCCAGTTGAGGTTGACGCCGCAGGCGGCGAGGCGGCGGCCCAGTTCGTGGGCGACCTGGTGGGTCAGCTCCACGTCGTCGACCGCGCCGAGCGCGTGGTTGCCCGGGAAGGAGGAGCCGCTGCGCACCTCCAGCCGGGTCACGTCACCGCCCTCCTCGTCGATGGCGACGAGGACGTCGTCGCGCTCGGCCCGCAGCTGGGCGGTGAGGGCGGCCAGTTGGCCGGGTGAGGCGATGTTGCGGCCGAACAGTCCGACGGAGGCGAGCCCCTCACCGAGCCGGCGCAGCAGCCAGTCGGGGGCGGTGGTGCCGGTGAAGCCGGGCTGGAGGACCGTCAGGGCGTCGCGGGTGAGTGTGTCGGTGCCGCTGGCGAGTGTCGTCATCGGGTGAGGTCATCCCTTCACGGCGCCCGCGGTCAGGCCCGCGGCCATCTTGCGCTGGACGAGGAGGAAGAGGGCGACGATCGGCGCGGCCATCATCGTGGCGCCGGCCATCATCGGGGCGTATTCGGTGCCGTGTTTGGTGGTGAAGTTGCCGAGCCAGACGGTCGCGGTCTGGTTCTTCTGACTGAGCAGCATCAGGGCGTAGAGGTACTCGTTCCAGGCCTGGATGAAACCGTAGACCGAGGTGGCGACCATGCCGGGGGCCAGGAGCGGGAAGACGACCCGGAGGAAGGCGCCGGTGCGGGAGCAGCCGTCGACCATGGCCGCCTCCTCCAGTTCCCTCGGAATGTTGACGATGAAGCCCCGCAGCGTCCATACCGTGAACGGGAGGACGAAGGTCAGGTACGTGATGATGAGGCCGGTGAGCCGGTCGTACTGGCCCAGGTCGTTGAGGAGCAGGAACACCGGGATGATCATGGCGACCAGGGGGACCATCTGGACCGCGAGGATGCCCACGATCACGATCTTGCGGCCGCGGAAGGCGAACCGGGAGATGGCGAGCGCGGCCAGCAGCCCCACGGCCATGCCCACGACGACCACGGCCAGCGACACCACCATGCTGCGGCCGACCGGACCCCAGAAGTCGGCGATGTCCAGCGCCCGGGTGAAGTTGTCGAGCGTGAGGCCGGTCGGCAGCAGGCTCGGGTCCGGGTCGATGGCGTCCTCGGCGGGCTTGAACGCCGTGTTGAGCATCCAGTAGAGCGGGAATCCGGCGGTGACGAAGACCAGGAGGCCGAGGAGGTTCCAGCCCAGCCGCGACTTGCGGCGGCCGGCTCCGGCGAGCGTGCTCATTCGACCTCTCCGATCTTCAGCATCTGCCGCATGTAGACGGCGACCACGCCGAGCAGCAGCAGGACGGTGATCAGTGCGATGGCCGAGCCCTGGGCGTAGTCGTTGACCACGAACGCCCGGTCGTAGGAGTAGGTGTTGAGGACCTGGAACTCCGGCTCGGGGTGGCCGCCCCGCATGACGAACACCTGGGGGAAGACGCCCATGTCCCAGATGACCGACAGGGTCGTGAGCATCACGATGATCGGCTTGAGGACGGGCAGGGTGACGTAGCGGAAGACGCCCCAGGAGCCGGCGCCGTCCAGACGGGCGGCCTCCTCCAGTTCCTTCGGGACCTGGGTGAGACCGGCGCTGAGCGTGATGACCACGAACGGCACGGCTCCCCAGATGACCAGCAGCATGATCACGGCGAGGCCCTCGGGCCCGCTGGCGAACCAGTTGTGGCCGATCATCTCGACGCCGGGCAGCTTGCTGAGCAGCGCGTTGAAGACGCCGTAGTCGGAGTCGAAGAGCCACTTGAAGACGGTGGTCGCGACGATCACCGGCATGCCCCAGCTGGCCACCAGCACGATGTTGATGAGCATCTTCAGCCAGCCGGACACCCTCTGGAGCAGCAGGGCGAGCGCCATGCCGATCACCATCGTGAAGACGACGGCGCCGGCCGCGAAGACGATCGTGCGCAGCACGACGGCCCAGAACTCGCCGTCGCCCAGCACCTTGGCGAAGTTGTCGAACCCGACCGTCTCGGCCGGCTGGAAGCCCCACAACTGGGACTGCCCGAACTTCTGGAAGGACAGGGTGACCAGCCGGGCCAGCGGATAGCCCATGACCAGGGCGAGGATCAGCAGGCAGGGCGCGAGCAGCAGCCAGGGGACCGCGGCCCCGCCCGATGTGCGCCGCCCTCGGGGCCGCCGGTTCTCGGGGGGCGGCGGGGGTGCCTGCCGCGGTGGCGGCACCTTGGCAGGAATGTGGGTGTCTGCGGCACTCATCGCGCGCTCCTCGGCGGTCCCTCAGGTCTTGACGACGGCGGGGCCCCACCCGGTGGGGCTCCGCCCGAAGGTCACTTGGTGTTGATGACCTTGTCGATCGCGGCGTCCGCGTCCTTGGCGGCGGCCTCGACGGACTTCTTGCCGGTGCCGATGCTCTGCAGCATGGTCTGCAGGATCTGGGCCTTCTCGACCTGGCCCCAGCCGGGGGCCATCGGGACGAACCAGTTGGACTCGGCCGCGGTGGCGGGGACCGCCGTCTTCGGGTCGTTCTTGAGCGTCGCGAGGTCGGTCTTGTTGTTGGGCAGGTTGCCCTTGGCCATCAGGCCCTTCTGCCCGGAGGAGCCGGTGAACGCGTTGATCCACTCGGCTGCCAGGGCCTGCGCGTCGGACTTCACCGGCACGGCGAGGTCGGAGCCGCCCAGGAAGACGGGCATGTTCTTGCCGGACGGGCCGGGCATCACGAAGTTCTCGAGATTGCCCTTGAGCTTGCCGGTCTTGTCGTTCTTCGGGTCCTCGGCGGTCGCGCCCTCCCAGGCGGCCGCGAAGATCATGGCGGACTTGCCCTGACCGTAGACGATGTAGCGGTCGGACTCGTCCTTGGTCTTGTCGCCGTGCATGTAGGAGTCGACGACGTTCTTGAACTCCTTCAGGCCCTTGAGGGACTCGGGCGAGGAGAGGGAGGCCTTCCAGCGGCCGCCCGACTCGGTGGCGATGGCGCCGCCGGCGTCGTAGACGAAGGACATGGCCGCGTACCAGTCGCGGGTGGGCTGGTACCAGGCGTTGAACGTGTCGCCCTGCTTCTTCTGGATCTTGTCCAGGGCGTCGGTGAGCTCCTTGTACGTCTTCGGCGTCGACTTCACCCCGACGGAGGCCGCCACGTCCTTGCGCCAGTTGGCGACCCGGCCGCCGGCGTAGTAGGGGACGCCGTAGGTCTTGCCCTCGTAGGTCACCGAGGCCTTGAGACCGTCCAGCCAGGCGTCCGAGTTGTCGAACGCACCCTGGTCGACGGGGGCGAAGGCGCCCTTGACCATGTAGCCGAGCATCTCGGTGTTGCCCATCTCGACCACGTCGGGGACCTTGTCCGTGGCGAGGACGGCGTCGAGCTTGGCGTTCTTGTCGGGCCAGCCGTAGTACTCGTGGTTGATCTTGACGCCGGGGTGCTTCTTCTTCACCGCGGCGTCGGCGGCCTTCACCAGCTCCGGCCAGTTGTTCTGGGCGTCGACGGTGAGCCAGACGGTCAGTTCCTTGGCGTCCGCGC
The DNA here is from genome assembly GCF_044764825.1 of Streptomyces sp. NPDC093598. Taxonomy (NCBI): domain Bacteria; kingdom Bacillati; phylum Actinomycetota; class Actinomycetes; order Kitasatosporales; family Streptomycetaceae; genus Streptomyces; species Streptomyces sp. NPDC093598. The sequence continues at coordinate 194,091 of NZ_JBIWIV010000008.1, forward strand.
CCTTGTCGGAACCCCCGTTACCCTCGCCGCCGCACGCCGCGATGGAGACCATCATGCCCGCGATACCGATCGCGGCTGTCAGCTTGCGCTTCACGCCACCCTCCTCAGGGATCCCACAACCCCCCTGGCTCCTCGCAGTGAACGTGGGGCCGGGCCTGGACCAATGGTGTAGACCAGTACGGGGAGCTTGGACCAGACCAGAATGCCTGTCAAGGGCCCCGATACAGCCCTGACCAGCCGTTATGCGACCTACATATGCAGGAACCTTTAAGTAAGAAGCCAGCGAAACCCGGGTGGGCACGGCATACTGCGGGTAGACCACAGCAATGGGTGGACTAGACCAAAAGAGACGCCGACGGTATACAAGTGGGATCGTGTCGGCAGACCGAGCCGGGAAGGCGAAGCATGAGCACCGACGTCAGCAGTGCGGAGAACGAGAACGGGGTGCCCGTCCGTACCGCGCGTGTGCCCAAGTACTACCGCCTGAAGAAGCACCTGCTCGACATGACCGAGACCCAGGCTCCCGGCACGCCCGTGCCGCCCGAGCGCACACTGGCGGCGGAGTTCGACACCTCGCGCACGACCGTGCGCCAAGCGCTGCAGGAGCTGGTCGTCGAGGGCCGGCTGGAGCGCATCCAGGGCAAGGGCACGTTCGTCGCCAAGCCGAAGGTCTCCCAGGCGCTGCAACTGACCTCGTACACCGAGGACATGCGCGCCCAGGGCCTCGAACCCACCTCGCAGCTGCTGGACATCGGCTACATCACCGCCGACGACCGCCTCGCCGGGCTGCTCGACATCACACCCGGCGGACGCGTGCTGCGCATCGAGCGGCTGCGCATGGCCAACGGCGAGCCGATGGCCATCGAGACCACCCACCTGAGCGCGAAGCGCTTCCCCGCCCTGCGCCGCTCGCTGGTGAAGTACACGTCCCTGTACACCGCGCTCGCCGAGGTCTACGACGTCCATCTCGCGGAGGCCGAGGAGACCATCGAGACGTCATTGGCCACCCCGCGCGAGGCCGGCCTGCTCGGCACGGACGTCGGCCTGCCGATGCTGATGCTCTCCCGGCACTCGCTGGACCGGGACGGCCAGCCGGTGGAGTGGGTGCGGTCGGTGTACCGGGGGGACCGGTACAAGTTCGTGGCCCGGCTCAAGCGCCCGCAGGAGTAGGACGCGATTTGGGGTACCGCATTACGGACGAGGGCTTCCGCACGCGGCTCACCCTGACCTAGATTGCCTGCGCATTACACAGGTGATCACCAAGGGGACGGAGCCGCCTGATGTCGCAAGCCCCGGAAGTCAGCAGAGAGCCGGTGGTGACGCCCATGCGCGTCGTCATCGCGGTCTGCCTCATAGCGCCGTTCGTGGCCATGCTGTGGGTCGGCTCGTACGCCAAGGCCGACCCGGCCTTCATCGGGATCCCGTTCTTCTACTGGTACCAGATGGCGTGGGTGCTCATCTCCACCGTCCTGACGATGATCGCCTACAAGCTGTGGCAGCGTGACCAGCGCGCCCGCTCGGCCGCGAAGGGCGGTGCGTCGCAGTGAAGGACGGCGTGAACGGCGTCGCACTCGCCGTTTTCATCTTCTTCTTCCTGGCCGTGACGGTCATGGGCTTCCTCGCCGCGCGCTGGCGCAAGGCCGAGAACGAGCACAGCCTCGACGAATGGGGCCTGGGCGGCCGCTCGTTCGGCACCTGGGTCACCTGGTTCCTGCTCGGCGGCGACCTGTACACGGCGTACACCTTCGTCGCCGTCCCGGCGGCCATCTACGCGGCGGGGGCGGCCGGCTTCTTCGCCGTGCCGTACACGATCCTGGTGTACCCGCTGATCTTCACCTTCCTCCCCCGCCTGTGGTCGGTGTCCCACAAGCACGGGTACGTCACGACGTCCGACTTCGTGCGCGGCCGCTTCGGCTCGAAGGGCCTGTCGCTCGCGGTGGCGGTGACCGGCATCCTGGCGACGATGCCGTACATCGCGCTCCAACTGGTCGGCATCCAGGCCGTGCTGGACGTGATGGGCGTCGGCGGCGGCGAGAACACCAACTGGTTCATCAAGGACCTGCCGCTGCTGATCGCGTTCGGCGTGCTGGCGGCGTACACGTACTCGTCGGGTCTGCGGGCCCCCGCCCTCATCGCGTTCGTGAAGGACACGCTGATCTACATCGTCATCGCGGTGGCGATCATCTACATCCCGATCAAGCTGGGCGGCTTCGACGACATCTTCGCCAAGGCCGGCGAGGCGTACAGCCAGACCAACCCGGCCACGGGCGCGCCGCGCGGTGCGCTGGTTCCGGCCGAGGCCGGCCAGTGGACGTACGCCACCCTGGCGCTGGGCTCCGCCCTGGCCCTCTTCATGTACCCGCACTCGATCACCGCGACGCTGTCCTCGAAGAGCCGTGAGGTGATCCGCCGCAACACCACGATCCTGCCGCTGTACTCCCTGATGCTGGGGCTGCTCGCGCTGCTCGGGTTCATGGCGATCGCGGCCGGCATCAAGGTGCAGAACGGGCAGCTGGCGATCCCGCAGCTGTTCGAGACGATGTTCCCGGACTGGTTCGCGGGTGTGGCGTTCGCGGCGATCGGCATCGGCGCGCTGGTGCCCGCGGCCATCATGTCCATCGCGGCCGCGAACCTCTTCACCCGCAACATCTACAAGGACTTCATCAAGCCGGACGCCACACCGGCGCAGGAGACCAAGGTCTCCAAGCTGGTCTCCCTGCTGGTGAAGGTGGGCGCCCTGGCCTTCGTCCTCACCATGGACAAGACGGTCGCCATCAACTTCCAGCTCCTGGGCGGCATCTGGATCCTCCAGACGTTCCCGGCCCTGGTCGGCGGCCTGTTCACCCGCTGGTTCCACCGCTGGGCCCTGCTCGCGGGCTGGGCGGTCGGCATGATCTACGGCACGGTCGCCGCGTACGGCGTCGCCTCCCCGACCCAGAAGCACTTCGGCGGCTCCGCGAAGGAGATCCCGGGCATCGGGGAGATCGGCTACATCGGCCTCACGGCGTTCGTCCTGAACGTGGTGGTGACGGTGGTCCTGACCTTCGTCCTGAGGGCCCTGAAGGCCCCCGACGGCATCGACGAGACCAAGCCGGAGGACTACACGGCGGACGCGGGCGACCCGGGAGTCCAGGTCGAACTCCCCCCTGCCACTGCCGGTTCCGCTCACTGACTTCAGAGGCGCGGGGAACTGCGCGATCAACCACAGACAACCCGCAGCGGGCCACCGTGAGAGTCCCTCACGGTGGCCCGCTGTCGCGTGCGACACAACATCTGGGGGTGTCACCGGAACCCGGCACAAGATGTATGCTCATGCTCGCTGTCGCCGCAGGGGAATCCGGTGCGAATCCGGAACTGTCCCGCAACGGTGTACCCATGCCCATATATACGCATGGGCGTCAGTCCGAGGACCTGCCGACAGCGCACCCGGCCACCCGGCCGGTGTGCCTGACGTCCGGGCCTCGTGGAATGGGCCGGTGGACGCGACGCCGCGTGCGCTCGTGTGCTGCCCCCTGCCCTCGACGAGGCCCCGTGCCGAGCGAGGGAGAGCCCCACGTGACCATCGCGCCAGCCGAACCGGTCTCAGCCGCCGAAGAAGAGCCTGACGCTCCCGGTGCCGCGTTGCTGCGGACCCTGACCGAGCTGACCGCCGACCTCCCCGACACCGAGGCCGGCCGGGTCGCCGCCGCCGCACTGCGCGGCCGGTCCGCGCAGGGGACCGAGACGGTGATCACAGCGGAGTTGCGGGAGCTGGCGACGGAGGCCGCGGCCGGTCTGATCTCCGAGGACCCCGCCTACTCCCGGCTGGCCGCCCGGCTGCTGACCATCTCCATCCGCGAAGAGGCCGCCTCACAGGGCGTCACGTCCTTCACCGAGTCCGTCGCGGTCGGCCACCGGGAGGGCCTCATCGCCGACCGCACCGCCGAGTTCGTGCGGCTCCACGCCGCCCGGCTCGACGCCCTGATCGACCCCGGCGCCGACGACCGCTTCGGCTACTTCGGCCTGCGCACACTGCACAGCCGCTACCTGCTCCGGCACCCGATCACCCGCAAGGTCGTCGAGACGCCCCAGCACTTCATGCTGCGCGTCGCCGCCGGTCTCGCCGAGGACGACACCCGCCGCTCCGTCGACGAAGTCGCCGCGCTCTACGGGCTCATGAGCCGCCTCGACTACCTCCCCTCCTCCCCCACCCTCTTCAACTCGGGCACCCGGCATCCGCAGATGTCGTCCTGCTACCTCCTCGACTCCCCCAAGGACGAGCTGGACTCCATCTACGACCGCTACCACCAGGTGGCCCGGCTGTCGAAGCACGCCGGTGGCATCGGACTCGCGTACTCCCGCATCCGCGCCCGCGGTTCCCTGATCCGCGGCACCAACGGCCACTCCAACGGCATCGTCCCGTTCCTGAAGACCCTCGACGCCTCGGTCGCGGCCGTGAACCAGGGCGGCCGCCGCAAGGGCGCCGCCGCGGTCTACCTGGAGACCTGGCACTCCGACATCGAGGAGTTCCTGGAGCTGCGCGACAACACCGGCGAGGACGCCCGGCGTACGCACAACCTGAACCTGGCGCACTGGGTGCCGGACGAGTTCATGCGGCGGGTGAACGCCGACGCGCAGTGGTCGCTGTTCTCCCCCGCGGACGTGCCCGAACTCGTCGACCTGTGGGGCGAGGAGTTCGACACCGCGTACCGGGCGGCCGAGGCGAAGGGCCTCGCGAAGAAGACCCTGCCCGCCCGCGAGCTGTACGGCCGCATGATGCGCACCCTCGCGCAGACCGGCAACGGCTGGATGACCTTCAAGGACGCCGCCAACCGCACCGCCAACCAGACGGCCGAGCCCGGTCACGTCGTCCACTCCTCCAACCTCTGCACGGAGATCCTGGAGGTCACCAGCGACGGGGAGACGGCGGTCTGCAACCTGGGCTCGGTCAACCTGGGTTCCTTTGTCGACACATCGACCGGGGACCTCGACTGGGAGCGACTGGACGAAACCGTCCGTACGGCCGTGACGTTCCTCGACCGGGTCGTGGACATCAACTTCTACCCGACCGAGCAGGCGGGCCGCTCCAACGCCCGCTGGCGCCCGGTCGGCCTCGGCGCCATGGGCCTCCAGGACGTCTTCTTCCAGCTGCGCCTGCCCTTCGACTCGCCCGAGGCCAAGGCCCTCTCCACCCGCATCGCCGAGCGGATCATGCTCGCCGCGTACGAGGCCTCCGCCGACCTCGCCGAGCGCAACGGACCGCTGCCGGCCTGGGAGAAGACCCGGACGGCCAGGGGCGTGCTGCACCCCGACCACTACGGCGTGGAGCCGGCCTGGCCGGAGCGCTGGGCGGCCCTGCGCGAGCGCATCGCCACCACCGGCATGCGCAACTCGCTGCTCCTCGCCATCGCCCCCACGGCCACCATCGCCTCCATCGCGGGCGTGTACGAGTGCATCGAGCCGCAGGTGTCCAACCTGTTCAAGCGCGAGACGCTGTCGGGCGAGTTCCTCCAGGTCAACTCCTACCTGGTGGACGAGCTGAAGCGGCTCGGCGTGTGGGACGCCCGCAGCCGGGAGGCCCTGCGCGAGGCCAACGGCTCGGTGCAGGACTTCGCCTGGATCCCCGAGGACGTCCGCGCCCTGTACCGCACGGCGTGGGAGATCCCGCAGCGCGGCCTGATCGACATGGCGGCGGCCAGGACCCCGTACCTGGACCAGTCCCAGTCCCTGAACCTGTTCCTGGAGACGCCGACCATCGGCAAGCTCTCCTCGATGTACGCCTACGCCTGGAAGTCCGGGCTGAAGACGACCTACTACCTGCGCTCGCGCCCGGCGACCCGCATCGCCCGCGCCGCCCGGGCCACCGTCCCCGTGCAGGCCACCCCGGATCCCGACGCGGTCGCCTGCTCCCTGGAAAACCCCGAGTCCTGCGAGGCCTGCCAGTAATGAGCACCCAGAACCTTCTCGACCCCGGCTTCGAGCTCACCCTGCGCCCCATGCGCTACCCGGACTTCTACGAGCGGTACCGGGACGCCATCAAGAACACCTGGACCGTGGAGGAGGTCGACCTCCACTCGGACGTCGCCGACCTCGCCAAGCTGTCACCGGCGGAGCAGCACCTGATCGGCCGGCTCGTCGCCTTCTTCGCCACGGGCGACTCGATCGTCGCCAACAACCTGGTGCTGACGCTGTACAAGCACATCAACTCTCCCGAGGCGCGGCTGTATCTGAGCCGTCAGCTCTTCGAGGAGGCCGTGCACGTCCAGTTCTATCTGACGCTGCTCGACACCTATCTGCCCGACCCGGAGGACCGCGCGGCGGCCTTCGCGGCCGTGGAGAACATCCCGTCCATCCGCGAGAAGGCCTCGTTCTGCTTCAAGTGGATGGACTCGGTGGACAACCTCGACCGGCTGGAGACGCAGGCCGACCGCCGCCGGTTCCTGCTCAACCTGATCTGCTTCGCCGCGTGCATCGAGGGCCTGTTCTTCTACGGCGCCTTCGCGTACGTCTACTGGTTCCGCAGCCGGGGCCTGCTGCACGGCCTGGCCACCGGCACCAACTGGGTGTTCCGCGACGAGACGATGCACATGTCCTTCGCCTTCGACGTGGTCGACACCGTCCGCAAGGAGGAGCCGGAGCTCTTCGACGACCAGCTCCAGCAGGAGGTGACGGACATGCTCCGGGAGGCCGTCGAGGCCGAGCTGCAGTTCGCGCGCGACCTGTGCGGGGACGGCCTGCCGGGCATGAACACCGAGTCGATGCGGCAGTACCTGGAGTGCGTGGCCGACCAGCGGCTCACCCGCCTCGGCTTCGCTCCGGTCCACGGCTCCGAGAACCCCTTCTCCTTCATGGAGCTCCAAGGGGTTCAGGAGCTGACCAACTTCTTCGAGCGGCGGCCCTCCGCGTACCAGGTGGCGGTGGAGGGCACCGTCGACCTGGACGAGGACTTCTGAGCCGGTTCGCTCGCGCGGGCCTCCTGGGCCTCCCTGATCTGGCGGTCGATGCGCCTCTCGCGCACCAGGCCGATCACGGACGGGAGGACCAGGAGGACCAGGATCCCGAGGGTGGCGGTCATTCCGATGAGTGCTTCGATCTGGTTCGTGTTCATGGACACCACTGTCGCGCTGATGACTCCTTACCGTCAGTGGCAGTACTGCCGTAGACCCTCGAATTACTGCCACGGGCGAGGCACACTGGAGACATGCTCCAGAACGTGGCCGTCGTCCTGCTCGACGGCGTGAATCCTTTCGAACTCGGTGTGGTGTGCGAGGTCTTCGGCACCGACCGCAGCGACGACGGCCTGCCGGTCTACGATTTCGCCGTCGCCTCGGCCGAGGGCCCGTCCCTGCGCATGAACGCGGGCTTCTCACTGCACGTCGAGCACGGTCTGGAGCGGCTGGAGAGGGCCGACCTGATCGCCGTACCGGCCGGGCAGAGCTACGCGTCCCGCGAGTTCCCGCCGGAGCTGCTGGAGGCCCTGCGGCGCGGGGTCGACCGCGGCGCCCGGGTGCTCAGCGTCTGCTCCGGCGCCTTCGTGCTGGGCGCTGCCGGGCTCCTGGACGACCGCCGCTGCGCCGTGCACTGGAAGCACGCGCGGGACCTCGCCCGGCAGTACCCGCGGGCGGTCGTGGAGCCGGACGTGCTCTACGTCGACGAGGACCCTGTGATCACTTCCGCCGGCACGGCCGCGGGGATCGACGCCTGCCTTCACCTGGTGCGCAAGGAGCAGGGCACCGAGGTCGCCAACAAGATCGCCCGGCGGATGGTGGTGCCGCCGCACCGCGACGGCGGCCAGGCCCAGTACATCGAGCGCCCGCTGCCGCATTCGGAGGGGGACACGATCGGCGAGGTGCTGGCGTGGATGGAGCGGCACCTGGACGAGGAAGTCACCGTCGAGCAGCTGGCCGACCGCGCCCACATGTCCCCGCGCACCTTCGCCCGCCGCTTCCAGCAGGAGACGGGCACGACTCCCTACCGCTGGATCCTGCGCCAGCGCGTGCTGCTGGCCCAGCGGCTGCTGGAGGCGACGGACGAGACCATGGACGCGATCGCCGGCCGAACGGGGTTCGGCAACGCGGCCACACTGCGCCACCACTTCGTCCGGGTGGTCGGGACCACCCCGAACGCCTACCGGCGGACGTTCAAAGGCCCGGAGGCGGCCTGAAGCCAATCTCTCACCTCGCCACCGGCCGCACCCGCAGGTCGTGCGGCCGGAGCGTGATCCCCACCCGCGTGTCGTCCCTCGACCCCGCCACCTGCTCGAAGCGGAACCTGGTCGCCAGCGCCGCCGTGATCAGCGTCAGCTGGGCCATGGAGAAGTGGTCGCTCGGGCACTTGCGGTTGCCCACGCTGAAGGGGCTCATGGCGTGCTTCGGGACGTCCTTGACCCGGTCCGGAAGCCAGCGGTCGGGGTCGAACTCCAGGTTCCGCTCGTACGACTTCGGGTCGCGCTGGATCGCGTACGGGCTGTAGATGATGTCCGCCCCGGACGGAATACGGTATCCACCGAGTTCCGTGTCCCGCACCGCCCGACGCGTCAGAATCCAGACGGCCGGGCTCAAACGCATGGACTCGACGACGACATTGTTGGTGTGCCTGAGTCCTCGGACGTCTGCGAATGCCACCGGCCTCCCACCGGTGACGGCATGCACTTCGTCACGCACCCGGTCGGCGTGTTCTGGATGCTCCGCGAGCATATGCAACAGCCACATGATCGTGGAGGCGATGGTTTCGCTGCCGGGGGTGAGGATCGCGACGACCTGATCGTGGATCTCCTGTTCCCCGATCGGGTCGCCATTCTCGTCCTTCGCCTCCAGCAATGCCGTCAGCAAATCGTCCGGCTTTTGACCGGATGCCCGGCGCTCGGCGACGATCTCGTCGACCAGGAGATGCAAATCGGCCAATGCCCGGTTGAATTCGCGGTTGGCCGGGAGCGGCAGGTTGTAGAGCGGCCCGAGCGGGACCACCATCCGCCGGTACATCCCGCGGAAGACGGTGGCGAGGGCGACGCACAGCCGCTCCGCCCGCTCGTCCATGTAGTCGCCGCGCAGCAGGCAGCGGGCCGCGATGCGCACGGCTACCCGGAAGGACTCGGAGGTGCAGTCGATCGTCTCGCCGGGCTTCCAGCGCTCCGTGAGCGCGTGGGCCTCCTCCTCCATGATCGGGCCGTAGGCGGGGATGGCGTCGAGCCGGAAGGCGGGCTGGATGGTGCGCCGCTGGCGCCGGTGCCGCGGCCCGTTCGCCGTGGCCACGCCCTCCTTGCCGAGCAGGCCCTCCAGGGACTCCCACAGCGGCCCGGCGATGATGAAGTCGTTGCTCAGCGCCAGGGCGCCGGTCAGGGCCGGGGTGGTGACGGCGTACACCGTCTTCGGCCCGAGCTTCAGTCGCACGACGTCGCCGTGGTCGCGCAGCCGGGACATGAACGCCAGCGGGTCGCGCGCCAGCCTCCAGCCGTGCCCGAGGAGGGGGACGCCACCGCCTGCCCGGGGCGGCTCCCGCAGCTCCACGGCGGGCGGGGTTTCGGGCTTCACAGACTCGACGGTCATTTCTCACCTGCCGCTTCGTTGTTGACGTACGGGGGCGTGGACCGGTCGTCCCAGCTGTCGACCATGTACCGGCCGGACTCATGGTGGAACCAGTAGACGGAACTGAACCAGTTCCGCATATTGCTCAGACAGGCCCGCACGGCGGCGCTCAGTTCCTTCCCCCGCACGGAGCCGTCGGCAAGTTCGTCGGCGAACCGTAAGGCTTCCTGCTCGACGTCGATGAAATCGGTGACGCATATCTCGACACGGCCTCTTACGTCCGCGACCGCCTGCTCCAGAGTCAGCCCCTCATGGGTGATGAGACTGATTCCGAGATTGTGCACCTCGTCGCCCGCAATCTCTTTCGGTAGCGAGCACAGATCGTTGTACCAGGCGGCGAATTCCTGGCTCAGCAGCGCCGCCCTCCGATATGCCGGGTGTTTCCGCACAGCGTCGGGCAGTTCGCAGCCGGCGGTCGGCTCCAGCAGGTCCGTCCATATCCAGTGCGCGAAGGTGAGCCGGCGTAACCGGAGATATTCCTCGACCGTCGGCACGATTCCCTGGGTGCGATTGTGGAATTCCTGGTCGTACGCGTCGATCACCGCGTGGAAGTGCCGGGCGAACCGGAGGTTCCACGTCTGGGGCAGGAACCCGTACAGCCGCAACACACTGTCCGCGAAACCGGCGACCAGTGGGTCCTCGTGGTGCAGGTGCTCCCCGGGTGAGTCGAGGGCCGAGTGCAGCCGGGTCCGCAGCAGCCGCCAGGCGGCAGGACGACCGTGCACGATGTCGCGGTCGTGACGGTCGTCCCAGACGAAGAACCATGCGCTGTAGTCGGCGATCGCCTGCATGACCTCGTCGGGGGCGCCGATGTAGTACCCGGCCATGAGGTCGGTGTAGCAAAGGCCGTCGGCATATTCCTCCACCTTGTCCGCGGGCATGAGCCGCTTTTCGAGCAGCCATGCCCGGGTCTTCTCCTGGCACTTCGGCCAATACGGGTGGAGTTGCCGGGGAAACGCCGCCTCGATCACCGGGAGAGACAGCGACGGTGGAACTGCGATCGTGGCCGGTGCCGGTGTGGTGCCGTGTGACAAAGCATGCACGAACTAACCCCTCTCAGCCGCCAGTTGGCGCGGGCGCCCCTCCCTTCGTGCCGGGCGTGCGCCGTTGCATACCCCGCTCATCCCATTCAGCACTACAACTGACCGTTCTGGGAACGTATTTGCTTCATTCACTACCCCACAGTGCCGGGAACCTCCGTTGTATGACTGCCGACGGATCACGAGGAGAGCAGAAGCGATCGAACGTGCGACGGACAGGCGAACGGCACAGACGAACGGCGCCTGTTCAGGGTGGGAAACCCGAACAGACGCCGTACGCCTGGTGAGGCTGATGTCTCAGTCGTTGGCCACCACGGGGTAGCGGGGCTCGTTCTCGGCCATCTGCCGCAGCGCGTCCTTGCGTTCCCGCTTGGAGAGCCGGTCGATGTACAGGTAGCCGTACAGGTGGTCCGTCTCGTGCTGCAAACACCGTGCGAAGTATCCGGTGCCGCGCACCCGGATCGGGTTGCCCTTCTCGTCCTGCCCGGTCACCTCGGCGTAGTCGGGCCGGGCCAGCGGCGCGTACGCGGTGGGCACCGACAGGCAGCCCTCGTTGCTGTCGTCCAGGCGGCGCTTGTCGGCGGGCAGTTCGACGAGCTTGGGGTTGCAGACCACGCCGGTGTGCCGGACACCCTCGTCGTCCGGGCAGTCGTAGACGAAGACCTTCGCGTCGACGCCGATCTGGTTGGCGGCGAGACCCACGCCCTCGGCCGTGCGCTGGCTGGCGAACATGTCCGCGACGAGCTGCTGGAACTCGTCGCCGAAGTCGGTGACGTCCTTGCACTCCTTGTGCAGCACCGGGTTCCCGACCACCGTGATCGGCCGCGAGGTCCCCCGCTCCCGCCAGGCCGCCTCGCGCTCCTCGCAGCCCTGCGTGTCGATCACGTACCCCTCGTCGTCGACGGGGAGCACGCCCGTGTGCTGCTGATCGGTGTCCTGCTGAGCCATGACGTCGCGTACGCCTTCCTGAAACTGACCGGGCCGAGATGCTGATACAGATTACGCCGGTGTCGGACGCGCCTTCTTATCTTGGGGGCGCCGGGAACTGCGCGATCAGCCCCCACGGCGCCGCACCGGTCAGGCGACCTAGCACACCTCTTCCAAATCCCGCCAATCCCGAGAATCCGGACTGTCGGCAACCCACCCGTCCAGCAACCCCCGGACCAGCGAAGCCGGCGCAGCCAACCCGCACTCCCGCTCCGGCACCCACAGCTGCCCGTCGGTCCGATGGCCCAGCGGCCCGGGATGCCCCGGCTCACTGTGATCATGCGGGTCGAGGTGCTCTCCGTCACCCTCGTCCGACGGCATACGGGACTCGGAACACATCCGGCACAGCAACCGCACCGAGGAAGACCAGTCCTCCGCGGCGAACCCGGCGTCCGCGGCGAGCTGCTCCAGCGCGTCCCGGTCCGTCTCCGTCGCCGCCTCCAGCAGCACCACCCACGTCGGCACGGGCGAGGGCGCCCACAGCTCGATCTCGTCGAACACCGGGTAGGTGTGCCCGGCGGCCGTGGTCCGCTCCCCGTGCGGCACACCGTCGTGCAGCACGACCTCGCCCCAGCGCCGCCCCGAGGACGGCAGCGGAATGGACAGCACCTCGATCCGCGCGGGATCCAGCCGCCGTCCCCACACGACCTCGGCCTCCCCCTCCGGGGACAGCCGTACGGCCGCGCTGCCGAGGTCCATGCCGACGGGCTCACCGGCGTCGTTGGCCGCCCCAGGCACCCGCAGCCCGTAGGCCTGCCAGGCACGCCGGGCCAGCGGCCAGTCCTGCAGCGCGGTGGCGGCGATGCCGACGTTCCACCAGTCGGGCGCGCCGGTGTCCCGGTCCAGCAGCGCCACGGCCCTCAGTCCGGCCGCCCGCGCCTGCTCCCAGTCGTGCCGGAACTTGTGCAGCAGCGCGAGGTTGAACCAGGACTCGGAAAGCCAGGGCTCCAGATCGGCGGCACGTGTCAACAGTGCGCCCGCGTCCTCGTACCGGCCGTCGCCGATGAGGGTGAACGCCCGGTCTGTGGCCTGCCGCCAGGAGGCGGAGGGCCGGTGCCGTCCCTTGCCGAAGATCCTCACGATTCCCGCCTGCCAGTTCCGTGCGGTGGGCTGGCCGTAGCTGTGTTTCGAGCCCCCGGACACCTTCTCCTTCGCATCCAACCACGTACGGCCTCGAGGGCGCTCATTACCCATGGGTTACCCAGCCACGGTCAGGGTCAGACTGCTCCTTGCCAGTACGCGGGCCAGTGATTCCACCACCTCCGGGGCGTACGTCCCGGAGGTGGCGAGCCGGAGTTCCTCCAGCGCCGTCAGCGGCCCGCCGGGCCCTCCTTCCCGGGACTTCTCCTCGTACGCATTCACGGCCCGGACGATTCGGGCGGCGAGTGGCTGCTCGGCGTAGGGGTCGGCCTGCCGCTCCACGACCACGGCCACCGCCTCGTCGACGCCGGTGTGCCGTACGACGGCCCCGCCGAGCAGCGCGATCCGCCGCTGCTCCGCGGCCGGCAGCGCGGCGGTGGCGCCCGCCGGCACCGGGTCGACGAGGCTCAACTGGCCGATGTCGTGCATGAGCGCGGCGTACTCCAGCACGGCCAGCTCGGGCTCGGTCAGCCCCAGGTCCCGCCCCACCGCCAGACTGAGCCCGGCGACGCGCCGGGCGTGCCCGGCCGGGGTGTAGCCGGCGACCTCGGTGGCCCGGGCGAGGGAGGCGATGGTCTGCCGGTAGGTCGCCCGGACGGCGGCGTACCGCCGGAACGACATCTGGGCGAGCAGCAGCGGCACGGAGAAGACGGGCAGCGCCCACAGCCCCACGACGGCGACCGCCAGCGCCATCACCGCCCCGGTGGCGATGACGGCGGACCCGATGCCGCACACGCCCCGCAGCTCGTCCCGCAGCACCGGCCCGAAGGGCCAGCCGGTGCGGCAGTGGGCCAGCGCGGCGGCGAGCACCGCGTCGCACAGCGCGGTCAGGGAGAGCAGCGCGAGCAGCAGCAGCGCGTAGGCGGGACCGCCCCAGTCGTCGAACATCCCCCGGCTGTACGGGGGCTGGAAGCACACGGCGACGAACCCGACGGTGAGCACGCGGCGCGCCAGGTGGTCGAGGGTGGGCCCCTGCCCGCGTGCGACGTGCGGCACGCTGCCGAGCAGCGACGCGGCCAGCACGACGGCGACGACCTGGGCGAGGCCGTGGTGCGTGGGCTGCCCGCCGGCCTCTCCGAGCAGCGCGTAGGACAGGGCCGCGGCGGCTCCGAGCGGTGCCGGCTCCCGGACGTGGGCGCCGTTGCGCCGGGTGAGCTCGCCGACGGTGACGAGGACGCCGAAGGCGAGGGCGACCCGGCGTTCCTCGAGCCCGTGGTGGAGGGTGACGGCGAGGGATCCGGCGGCGAGGAGGGCGGCGCAGGCGTGGACGAGGGTGAGGAGCGGTGGCGGCCGGTAGGCGCTCATCGGTGTGCTCCCGGCCGGCTGGAGAGGGGCGCGCCGGGCGGGGGGACACGGGACGGGCGGGTCTCCTCGTCGTCGGCGGTCACCGCGGGGTGCCATCCCGTCCGCCCGACGGCTTCGACGAGGGCCGCGACCATCACCGGGTCGAACTGGCTGCCCGCGCACCGCTCCAGCTCCGCCAGGGCCACGGCGACGGGCCGGGCCCTGCTGTAGCTGCGGGTGGAGGTCATGGCGTCGAAGGCGTCGGCGACCGCCACCACCCGTGCGGACTCGGGGATCTGACGGCCCACCAGGCCGTAGGGGTAGCCGCTGCCGTCCAGCCGCTCGTGGTGGTGCAGCACGGCGGCGCGGGCCTCGCCGAGGAAGCCGATGCCGCGCACCATCTCGTGCCCGTACTCGGGGTGCAGCTCGATCACCCGCCGCTCCTCGGGTGTCAGCGGCCCGTCCTTCCTGAGCAGCCGGGTGGGCACGCCGAGCTTGCCCACGTCGTGCAGGATCCCGGCGAAGCGGAGCACCTCGACGCGCTCGTCGTCCATGCCCAGCTCGCGGGCGATCATCATGGAGGCCTGCCCGACGCGCTCGCTGTGCCCGCGGGTGTACCCGTCCTTGATGTCGACGGCCTGGACCAGCGCCCGGATGGTCGCCTGATGGGCGGCGCGTTCCCGGTGGTACTGCGCGAAGGCCCACCAGGAGACGCACATGGGCAGCAGCACCAGCAGCGCGGCGACAGGTCCGTAGGGGCTGTGCCAGAGGACGGCCATCATCAGCCCGGCGAGGCCGTGCACGGCGATCGGCGCGAGGGAGCGCGCCACCAGTCCCCGCCAGGCCCGCCGCACCGGCACCCGCTCCGCCACGGCCAGAATCCCGCCGTCGAGCAGCGCGAGGACCAGGCAGAACATCAGCACGGCCGCCCCGGCGGGACCGAGGGCGTACGGGACGTCGCCCGCGGCGACCGCGTCCCGTCCGCCGAGCATCGAGTGCGTCCTGGCCGCGGCCCCCACCCCGAGGACGAGCTGGGCGGCCCGCCAGATCCGCCGCAGCGCCACGGGCCGCTGCCCGACCTGTGAGAGCAGCGCACCGGGCACGGCCACCAGCGCCGCGGCGGGCGCCGGCAACAGGAAGGCACCGGCGAGCAGCACGGGGTAGAAGGTCCCGGCCGGATGGGAGATCCCCACGAACCGGGACCGGGCGACGCGCTCGCAGCCCGCGTACAGCGCGGCGAGCAGCCCGACCGCCCACCAGGGCGTGCGGACGCCCGGCAGCGGCAGCAGGCAGAGCAGCGCGGCCATGGCGACACAGGCGATGTAGACACGTGCCCGTGCCGGTACCGCTTCCATGAGCCCCTCCCCCGGCCATGTCCGTCAGGCCCGGAGCCTAGGACGGCGGCAGGGGGTCCGCGGATCGGTATCCCGCGGATTAGCACGTTCGAGTGACGTGTTCGAGGGGACTACCCGGCTCAGAGGTGGGGTAGTTGAAAAGCGCAGGAGTGTCAGGACTCCTGGGGCGTGGCGGGCGAGGCCGTGACGTCCTGCTCGGGGACGGCCTGGCCGGAGCGGATCAGCTCGATCCGCCCCATGACCTTGTCCCGCAGGTCGCCCGGCACGTCGTCATGCCCGCAGCAGCGTTTGACGAGCTTCTTCACGGCCTGCTCGAGCCCGTACTTCTCGAGGCAGGGCGAGCACTCCTCGAAGTGGTGCTCGAACTTCACGCAGTCCGAGTCCGGCATCTCACGGTCGAGGAACTCGTAGAGATGATCGAGGATTTCGCTGCAATCCGTCTCGTGCGGCTCTCCGCAGCTCATGACCCCGAGCCTTTCGCTTCGTTCGACTCTCCGGCACCGGCCGGGACCATCCCGCGGTCACGGGCGTAGTCCTCCAGCATGCCGCGCAGCTGACGGCGGCCCCGGTGCAGCCGGGACATCACCGTACCGATGGGTGTGCCCATGATGTCGGCGATCTCCTTGTAGGCAAACCCCTCGACGTCCGCGAGATACACGGCGATGCGGAACTCCTCGGGGATGGCCTGGAGCGCCTCCTTCACGTCCGAGTCGGGCAGGTGGTCGAGCGCCTGCGACTCCGCGGAGCGCAAGCCCGTCGACATGTGCGACTCGGCGCGGGCGAGCTGCCAGTCCTCGATCTCCTCGGCCGCGGAGCGCTGAGGTTCGCGCTGCTTCTTGCGGTACGAGTTGATGAAGGTGTTGGTGAGGATCCGGTACAGCCATGCCTTGAGGTTGGTGCCCTCGCGGAACTGGTGGAAGGACGCGTACGCCTTGGCGTACGTCTCCTGCACCAGGTCCTCGGCGTCGGCCGGGTTGCGCGTCATGCGCAGCGCGGCCGAGTACATCTGGTCGAGGAACTCGAGCGCGTCCCGCTCGAAGCGCGCACTGCGCTCCGCGGCCGTCTCCGCGCCCGTGCCGCCCTGGCCCTCGGGCTGCTCCGCCTGGCCGTTTTCGGTCCCTGCGTCGGTCCCAGTGACCGGACCCACCTCCTCGAGTGTTCTCGTGAGACCGAGACCGGTCTCACCCGAATCGGAGGATAGACGACGATCCGGTCCGCCCGCCGCCCGAACAGGGGCGGTCTTGGCCGCGTGCAGCACCGTCCAGTCCAGGTCGGCGCGGCTGCTGCGGGTCGGGCATACGGTCGAACCCATGCGGCGGACTCCCTCTCCTACGACGTCGGCGCTGGTCTCCAGCACGTACGTCCCGCACAACAGTGACCGGCGCCCCGGCATTCCCGAAGCTTTACCCGAGTGACCCGGTCCACTCCACGACCGTGTCCGTGATGACCGCCACGGCCTCGTCCTGCGAGATGTCCGCACGCTTGGGCACGGCGAAGCCGTGATCCCCGTACGGGACCTCCACGAGTTCGTACGCACCCTCGGGGAACTCCTCCGGCTTCCCGAACGGGTCGTTGCCGCCCTGTACCACCAGGGTGGGCACCCCGGAGCCCAGCAGCTCGTCGGCGCGGGACTTCTCCGGCTTGCCCGGCGGGTGGAGCGGGAAGCTGAGGGCGAGCACGGCGTGGGCGCCCAGCTCGGTGGCGGTGCGGCAGGCGACCCGGGCCCCGGCACTGCGCCCGCCGGCGACGACCGGCAGTCCGGGCGTCGCCAGCGCGGGCCAGATGCCGCGCCATCCGGCGTCCAGGGTCTTGGGCGCGGGCGCCAGCTTCTTCCCGGCCACCCGCCAGGGCTGCTCCACCCGGGCCACGGTCACACCGTGTGCCGGCAGGACCTCGGCCAGGGCCTTCAGGTCACGGGCCTCGATACCGCCGCCCGCGCCGTGGCTGACGGCGAGGACCAGCCGGGCCTTCCTGGCCGGGTGCCAGGTGATACGGGCGGTTCCGGCGTCGGTCTCGACGGTCTCGGTCGTCGCGCCGGCCGCCTTCGTCACGTTCGTCACATCAGAAGAGTGTGCCCTCTTCGGGCCCTTCCAGCTCCTTCAGCAGCTCCGGCCCGTTGTTGCGTACGTTGCTGACGGCCGTCGTGACCGGGTAGGCGCGCATCAGTCCGGCGGGCGGCGGGGCGAGCAGCTCGCGCAGGCCGTCGGCGTCCGTGCGGGACGGGTCCAGCCAGGCGTCCCAGCGGTCGGGCGTCAGCATCAGCGGCATCCGGGGGTGGATCTCGGCCAGCGCCCGGGGCCCGTCGGCCGGGGACACCGCGAGCGGGCTCTGCTCGGCCTCCGTGGTGATGACCGAGCACGTCACCCACCAGGCCTGCGGGTGGTCGTCCGGCAGCGTCTTGTCCCGCCAGAACTCGTACAGCCCTGCCATGGCGAAGACCGACCCGTCGGCCGGGGTCACGAAGTACGGCTGCTTGCGGGGGCGCTTCTTCTTGCCCTCGACCTCCAGCTCGCGCTCCTGGGTGCCGGTGACCCACTCGTAGTAGCCGTCGGCGGGCAGGATGCAGCGCCGGGAGGTGAAGGCCCGGCGGTAGGACGGCTTCTCGTGGACGGTCTCCGCGCGGGCGTTGATCATCCGGGCGCCGCCCTCGGGGGTCTTCGACCAAGAAGGGACGAGTCCCCACTTGAGCGTGCGCAGCTGCCGAACCGGCCGCGGGTCGTCCGCGTCTTTCAGGGGGCGGTCCAGGACGGCGTAGACCTCTTTGGTGGGCGCCACGTTGTAGTCCGGCTCGAGGGTCTCCTCGGGCTCCCACTTCTCGATCTCGAAGATTCCTGCGAGATCCTCTGGCCTGCGACTCGCCGCATACCGTCCGCACATACTAGGAACCCCTCCTACCTGCGAAAGGCTAAATCATCCCGCCTCAGTCAGCACGGTGCCAGGTCAGCGCCACATCCGTGAGCGCGGTCGCGGCGAACCAGTGTCGCAGGTGGTGAGGCGACCAGCCGCGGCCCGGGCCTTCACGACCGTACGGCCGGCGGACGAGCGGGACGTCCCGCCGGCCCCCCTGCCTCCGGTGCTTCGGCGGGCCCGGGGGGCGCCGCACGGTCAGTTGACACTGCGCCAGATGTGCTGCTCCGCCTCCTCGTCGTAGTCGTCCCGGCCCTCGTCGCCACGGGGCGTCCGCTCGGGTGCGGCGAGGTGGCCGTCGGCCCTGCCGATGCCGTTCTGCTGCACGAGATCATTCATGAAAGCGGTGTCCTTTCCGTCTCCGGAGCTGTGTCACGAACGGGGGGCACGAACACCGGTTCCCGCGGCGGTTCGCCCGCGGACACGCCCACCGCGCCCACGTACCCGCCCGGGAGCCGGAAGGCTCTGAACTCCGCCGCGGCGTAGGAGGTGCGCGCGAGGAGCGGGAACCGGGCACCCGGGCACGCGAACCCGATGCTCCGCAAGCCCGCACGCAGGCCTTGACCGGTCAGTTTGGCCGCCGCCTCCTTCAGCACCCACAGGGCCGCCCGGCGTTCTTCGTCCTGCGGCACGGCATGCAGGGCCACCCGTTCGCCAGGACCGAGGAAGGCTTCGTCGGGCAGCCTGGTCACGCGTGCCACCTGCTCCGTGTCGACTCCGACCCGCGCCCCCAGGGCCACGGCCGCCAGCGCGTACCGGCCGCTGTGCGCGATGCTCAGCGACAGCTGCGGTCTGCCCACCACGTACGGCTGGCCGCCCGGGCGCTGCGCGGTGCACAGGGTCGTCCACGGCGCGCCGACGATCCCCGCGGCCGCCCTGCGGGCCAGCCACCGCCCGATCAGCGAGCGGGTCCGGTCCGCGGCCAGCCGCTTTCGCAGGACGCGCTCGCGTTCGTCCGGCGGCAGCACCTCGAACACCGTGCGCGCGAGCTCCTCGGTGCCGGGGGAGCGCAGATCCCGCGCGAGGAGCAGTACGCGCGGTGGCGGGGCGGCGACCGGGGTCATGCGCCCTCCAGGCCCAGCCGCCCGAGGTGCGCGGCCACCGTAGCGGCGCTCCGGACCTCGGCCGACTCGTCCTGCGGGCCGGCGGCCGCGTCGGGCACCGCTCCGGGAGCGAAGATGCTCAGGGCCACCAGCAGCGGGTGGTCGGCGTCCTCGGCCATCCCTGCGATCGTGTCCACCCGGGCGCTCATCGGGCACCCCCGGACCGCTCGGCCCTGCGCCACACGAGGACCCGCCGCTGCGGGCGCGCGTCCACTTCCCGGGTGGCGCGGACGGTGAGGACGTTCCCGTCGAGTTCGGCGTCCCGTGACTGCTCGATGCCGATCCAGTCGGGGCGCGACGAGATCCGGATGTGGTGCACGACCTTCCCGTCCTGCGCCCTCCACTCACCCGCGTATCCCATGTACGAAGGGCCGTGTGCCGAAGCCGGTGCAGTGGGCATCATGCTCACCGAGACGTGGCCGTCGGGCGTGTAGATCAGCAGGCCGGACGGGGACGGCCCCAGCGGGCCCTCTCCCACGGGCCGCCCGGCCTCGTCCACGTCATGGAAGGCGTCCAGGTGCCACACGCCGACGATGTCCAGATTCATGTCCGGTCCTGCTTTCTCAGCGGGGGTCTGGTCGGATCGTTCGTGCGGTCGGAGGCCCGGCGGTCCGGGAACCCACCGGCGGTGCCGAGCGCTGCAGGGGGACATCAGCGCGCGTTCCGTTCCGGCTCCCGCCACCGCAGGCACTCCTCCATGAAGCCGAGGGCTCTGAGGTGGTAGGCGCGGGCCGTCCAGCCGAGGCTGATGTTGTGGCCGGCGTCGGGCTGATGGTCCATCACCACGCGGGGCGCCGAGCTCAGCCGTGACCGCAGCCGGGCGACCGCCTGCCGGTCGTGCTGCCACCAGGCCTCGTGCTCGGCGAAGGTGAACCGGACCGGCACCCGGATCCGCTCGGCGAACCCGGCGAACTCCTCCGTCCAGCGGACGGCGTCCGCGAGCTCGCGCGGCGGAACCGAGGCCACGACGGTGCCGCTGGCCCGGAACGTCCCCGGGGGATACAGCCGTAGCGGCCCCCAGTTGAGCCGCCAGCTCCGTCGCGCGTGCGTGTCCCCGGCGCCGAACGGCACCGCGTACTCGCCGCCGCAGCCGGAGATGTCGAGGCCGAGCAGGTCCGGAACCGTGCCGTCCGCGGCGATCCGCAGCGCCGGTTTGCCGCCGAAGGAGTGGGCGAGGAGGAAGATGCCGCTGCCCGTGTCGAACCGCGCCGTCAGCGAGCGCAGGGCCGCGCCGAGTGTCGCGGCCTGTTCCTCGATCCCCTGCCCCTGGGGCAGCTGCCGGGCCGACAGGCCGTAGCCCGGGCGGTCCACGGCGACCGCCGCGAACCCGAGGCTCGTGGCGAGGTCGAGGAACGACGTGTCGGGGTGGGACGGTCCGTGGAAATACGAGGAGCTCATCCCGGCTCCGTGCAGGGCGACGACCATCGCCCTGCACGGAGCCTGCGACGGGAGGGCGAGCAACGCGGACAGGGTGACGCCGTCCGCGTCGAGGGTGATCCCGCGCGCTCCCGCCGTGGCGGCCGGCTGCGCCACCGTCATGGACGGTCGCCCCCGGCGCGCTCCTCGGCGAACGCCTTGGCAAGGCCGAGGGTCGCCATGCTGTTGGTGCTGAGCGCCGTGCGGACGTAGTCGATCGCGTCCTGCACGGTCGCGTCCGCGCCCAGGATCTTCGCGATGTTCTCGGTGCCGACCGTGAACGTGTGCTGCGAGGAGGCCGTCACGCCGTCCTCGGTCGGCGTGATGGTCCAGCGGCCGGTGTGCAGCGTGATCAGGGCCGGCAGGGTGACCTGCTTGTAGGCGATCCGGTGGTGCGGCAGGCACACGCGGTACGACTTCGTGGTGTGCGAGGTGCCGTCCTTGGACAAGGTGTCCATCTCCAGCGTCTGCAGTCCCGGCGCAGGCTCCTCCAGCCGCACCGCGAGGACGTGCGGCAGGCGATCGGTCCACAGGTCCGCCCGGTCGATGAAGGCGTACACGTCCCGGGCGGCGCCCCTGATCGTGACCGTGTCCTCGAAGGAGCAGGTCAGCGCGTCGGCAGTGCCGCCGGACTCGGCTGTCGCCTTCAGCGACTCCAGCTCGGAGCGGGAGTTGCGGTCGACGACGTCGTCGAGCCAGGCGAGGCTCTCGTCGTCGACCGCCTGGTAGTCGTGGTCGAGGCGCACCAGAGCGTCGCCGGAGGGCAGTTCCTGGATGTGCCACGTGCCGCCCATCGCGGTCACCGGAGGGGTGCTGACCTCCTGCCGGAACCGGATGCGGAGGTTCTCCGGGTCGAGGGTCCGGCGGGACGTCCAGTTCTTGACGGTGCCGCCGGCCGTCGCCCAGATGCGGATGCGCTCCTCGCGTTCGCCGCGCTCCACGTGGTCGACGTAGATGTTCGGGGGGAAGAGCCGGGGCCAGTCCTCGGCATGCGCGAGCATGCGGTAGACGTCTTGGGCCGGGGCCGAGATCTTGATCTCGTGACGGGACTCGCGCAGTTCCGACGGCATGGTGGACTCCTTCGCGCTCGGTGGGTGGTCAGAAGTTGCCGAGGCCGCCGCAGACGTTCAGGGCCTGGGCGGTGATGGACGCCGCCGTGTCGGTCGTCAGGTAGCCGACCAGGCCCGCCACCTCCGCGGCGGTGGAGTAGCGGCCCAGCGGGATCTTGGCCTGGAACTTCTCCAGGATCGCCGCCTCCGAGGCACCGGACAGACGCGAGTAGTTCCGCCGTACGTGCTCGGCCATCGGAGTCTCGACATAGCCCGGGCAGACGGCATTGACCGTGATGCCGGTGGGAGCCAGTTCGTTGCCCAGCGCCTTGGTGAAACCGACGACGCCGTGCTTGGAGGCGGAGTACGGGGCGCCCAGGACGACGCCCTGCTTGCCGGCCGTGGAGGCGATGTTGATGATGCGTCCCCAGTCCTTGTGCCGCAGCCCACCGGTGGTCAGCACCTCGCGGGTCAGGCGGAACACACTGTTGAGGTTGGTGTCGATGATGTCGTCCCACAGCTCGTCGGAGATGTCGGCGGTGACTCCGCCGCCGGGGATCCCCGCGTTGTTGACGAGCACGTCGATCGTGCCGAAGCGCTCGACGGCCGTCTGGACGAATGCGCGGATCGAGTCGAGGGACCGCACGTCCAGGACGACGCCGTCCACGTCGAGCTGCTCCTCCTGGAGCTGCTTGACGGTCGTGACGACCTTGTCCTCGGTGCGGGACCCGATGAACACCCGGTGCCCCTGCCCGGCCAGCAGCCGGGTGACGGCCAGACCGATGCCGCTGGTGGCACCCGTCACCAGGACGACCCGGCTCTTGTGCTCTGTCATTTCCCCTCTTTCCCTGCGGTGTTCGCTGCGATGTTCACTGTGGTGTCGAGCCGCGGTGCGGCGCGGAGGCGCTGTGCGGTGGCGTGGTCAGGCGGCCTGAGCGGGCAGGTGGGCGCAGACGGCGTCGAGCAGGGCGCGGGGTGTGCTCGCCTCCCCCACGACGGTCTCGTCCAGCTCGATGCCGTATTCGCGCTCGACGCGGCTGGCGGTCTCCAGCAGGGCGAGCGAGTCGTAGCCGATGTCCGCGAAGTCGACGTCGAGGATGTCGCCTTCGAGGCCGGTGCCGTCGGGGGCGCCGGAGCCTTCGAGGAGGATCCGCTTGAGGTCGTCGAGCGTGAAGGTGTGGGACATGGGGAGCCTTCCTTCTTGTTCCTGCTTGTTCCTGATACGGCTGGATCCGGGGTGGGGGGACTTGAGGCGGCGCGCTCAGCGGCGTACGACCATGGCCGAGTTGAAGCCGCCGTGGCCCCGGGCCAGGACGAGCGCGGTGCGCAGGCGGGCGGCGCGGGGCTGGGAGACGACCAGGTCGAGGCCGTGGCGTTCGGCCGGCTCGGTGTGGACGGTCGGCGGGATGGTGTCCTCGCCCAGGGCGAGGAAGGCCGTGGCGAGATCGAGCGCCGCGCCCCCGGCGTACAGCCGTCCCGTCATCGTCTTCGGCGCGGTGACCGGTACGCCGTGCGGCCCGAAGACCTCGACGATCGCCTCGGCCTCGACGCGGTCGAGCTCCGGCTCGGCCGCCGCGTCGGCGAACACCACGTCCACGTCGGCGGCGGTCACGGCCGCATCCGCGAGGGCGAGCTCCACGGCCTTGCGCAGGCCGGGTTCGCGTCCGTCGAAGGTGGCGGCGTACCCGGCGATCTCGCCGTACACCCTGGCGCCGCGGGCCTTCGCCGAGTCACCCGACTCCATGATGAGCAGGGCGCCGCCCTCACCGGCCACATGGCCGGCGGCCCGGTCGTCGAAGGGCAGGTAGGCGTGGGTCGGCTCCTCGGCCGTGCTGAGGCGGCCGCTGGTGTGCAGTCCCACCCACCCCCAGGAGCACAGCAGCGCGTCCACGGCGCCGGCGACGACGAGGGAGGTGCCCTTGCGGATCTGGCGCCGCGCCTGGGCCACCGCGTCCAGCCCACCGGCCTGGTCCGTGACGACCACACCGCTGGGGCCCTTCATGCCGTTGCGGATGGAGATCTGGCCGGTGTTGACCGCGTAGAACCAGGCGAACGACTGGTACGCGCTGACGTACTGGCTGCCTCTGCTCCAGAGGTTCTTCAGCTCGTGCTGGCTGAACGCGAACCCGCCCGCCGAACTCGCGGTGCTCACCCCCATGCTGAATTCGGGCAGTTCGGCCGGCCGCACGCCGGCGTCGGCGAGCGCCCAGTCCGCCGTGACGAGGGAGAGCCGGGTGACCCGGTCGGTCTGGGGCATCAGCCGGCTGGGCAGCTGCCCCTCCGCCGCGAAGTCGCTGATCTCACCGGCGAGCCGCGCCGGGTACCCGGAGGCGTCGAAATGGGTGAGCGGGCCGATGCCGCTCTTGCCGGCGAGGGTGGCGTTCCAGAAGTCCTGGCCGCCGAGTCCGTTGGGCGCCGCCACGCCCAGTCCGGTCACCACCACTGAGGCCGTCACGCCGCACTCCTTTCAGGCTGGGCCAGCACCATGGCGCTCTGGAACCCGCCGAAGCCGCTGCCGACCGTGAGGACGGCGTCGATGAGCTGATCGCGGGCGGTGAGCGGCACGTAGTCCAGGTCGCACTCCGGATCAGGGGTGTGCAGGTTCGCCGTGGGCGGTACGACGTTGTTCCGGATCGCGAGGATCGACGCGGCGATCTCGATGGATCCGATCGCGCCCAGCGAGTGCCCCACCATGGACTTGATGGAGCTCACCGGTGTGCGGTAGGCGTGGTCGCCCAGGCTGCGCTTGAACGCGGCGGTCTCGTGGCGGTCGTTCTGCTTGGTCCCCGAGCCGTGCGCGTTGATGTAGTCGATGTCCGTGGGGTTCATCCGGGCCTCGTCGAGGGCGACGGTGATCGCCTCGGCCATCTCACCGCCGTCGGCGCGCAGGCCCGTCATGTGGTACGCGTTGCTTCGGGTGGCGTATCCCGCGATCTCCGCGTAGACACGGGCGCCCCGGCGCTGCGCGCTCTCGAGTTCCTCGAGGACGAACACCGCGGCGCCCTCGCCCAGCACGAACCCGTTGCGGGTGCCGTCGAAGGGCCGGGAGGCGTGCTCCGGCTCGTCGTTGCGTGGCGTGGTGGCCTTGATGGCGTCGAAGCAGGCGAGGGTGATCGGCGAGATCGGCGCATCGGTGGCACCGGCGACCATGACGTCGGCCGTGCCTTCGCGGATCAGCTCGGCGGCGTAGCCGACCGAGTCGAGCCCGGAGGTGCAGCCCGCCGACACGACGCTGCTCGGTCCCTGCGCGCCGACGGCGCGGGCGACCTCGGCCGCGAAGGAGCTCGGCACGAAGTAGTTGTAGAAGTGCGGGTCGGCGTAGGTGTGGTCGACCAGGTCGAGGCGGCCGTCGTCGCTGACGATCCGGTAGTCCTCGTCGAGGCTCATGGTGGAGCCGACAGCGGTACCGACAGTGACGCCGGTCCGGTAGGGGTCGAGCGCCTCGAGGGCCAGGCCGCTGTCGGCGACGGCGCCGCGCGCGGCGACCACCGCAAACTGGGCGGCCCGGTCCATCCGCCGGACCTCCTGCGGGGTCAGGCCGTGCGCGTACGGGTCGAAGTCGACCTCGGCGGCCACTCGGGAGCGGAACGGTGAGGGGTCGAAGAAGGTGATGCCCCGGGTCGCGGTGCGTCCCTCGGTCAGCAGCTCCCAGAACTTCCGGGCGCCGACCCCGCCGGGCGCGATGACCTCGACGCCGGTGATGACGACTCGTCGCGCGGTCACTGCGCCGCCTCCCAGTGGTAGAAGCGGTTGGCGATCTGGTCGGCCGTGGAGCGCCAGCGCTCCGGGGCGTACTTCCTCACCAGCGGGTCCAGGTCCGCGCAGACCTTCACGAAGCGCGGGTCGGCCTCCTTCCACGCCTGGTCGATCACGGCCGTGCCGTCGTCGCTCGGGAAGTCCTGGATGTGGAAGTACACGCCCTGGTACGAGAACAGCTGCCGGCGCCGGGTGCCCATCCGGTACGGGAAGTCGGTGGCGTCCAGTTCGCCGAAGAGCCGGGCCACCTCGGGGATGACGTCGTCGGCGACCCGGTTCACGATCACCGTGCTGTGGAGGCCGGTTTCCTTGTCGACCGGCGGTTCGCCCTCCCAGTGGTAGAAGGCGACGGCACGGTCGTCGGCAATGGTCGGGGTATAGGCCGTGACCATGGGTGCCAGCCGCTCGCGGAGTTCGGCCACCCGAATTTCCTTGACCGCTTCCTCGGCCGCCGCGCCGGCGTTCTCTCCGGTGAAGTCCTGGATATGGATGAAGACGTCGTAGTAGGTGTACAGCTGCCGACGCTTGAGCCCGGATATACAGGGTGCGGTGACCGCATCGAAGTCGGCGAAGATCTCGGCTATCTCCTTGCTGTAATCCCCGTCCAGTCTGCCCACGCTCACCACAGTGAACATGTCCTGCCTCCCGTTCTGTCCGACGCACCGGATTACACGGTGAACTATTCACCAGAACTCATCGCACTCTCAACTCAATCCACTTCATAACTTCTACATTTCCGGTGGAGGGAACAGTCAGGTTTCCGCACGCCCAACTCAGCTTTGTGTCAGGGAAAGGTCAGACGCGCAGCCCAGGGCATGAAAAAGGCCGCCGCCGCAGCTGAGTGGGCTGCGGCGGCGGCCGGTGCGATTTTTTTCTTTCTTTTTCCTGTCTCTTTACGACGTCATGGGAATGCCCCGCCCGATGCGGAAGCCGACGCCCCGCACGGTGAGAATCCAGGACTTTCCACCGAGTTTGTGGCGGATACTGCTGACGTGCGTGTCGATCGTACGGCGGGACCAGGAGTTCTCCCAGACCTGGCGCATGATGTGCTCGCGCGAGACGACGCTGTTGGGATTGACCGCGAGCAGGTGGAGCAGGTCGAATTCCTTGCGGCTCATCGGGATCATCCGGTTGTCCAGCCGCACTTCGCGGGTGAGCGTGTCGATGCGCAACGGGCCGTGCTCGATGACGTGCTCGCCCTGCCGGCGCGGTGTCGCCCGTCTCATCACCGCGTCTATCCGGGCCATCAGTTCCCGGAATCCGTACGGCTGGACCACGTAGTCGTCGGCCCCGGCCTGCAGGGCCAGCACACAGTCCAGCTCGGACGAGCGGTCCGTGATCACGATGATCGGGATGTCGCAGGCGGCCCGGATCGCCCGGCACACCTCCAGCCCGTCGATGTCGGGGAGGTCGGGATCCAGCAGCACGACGTCCGCCTGGTCGTAGACCTCGAGCGCCTTGGCACCGGTGTCGACGCTGGTCACCTGGTGCACATGCCGGCCCAGTGCCTGGCCGAGCAGTTCTTGCTGCCGCTGCTCGCTCTCGACGAGGAGCACCTGCCACGTGTCGAACGCCGGGAACGAGACCGGGAGAGGCCGCGTCGGCAGCACGCCGACGCCTCCGCGGTACCGCTGCTGATCGACCCCGCCGGCAGCAAGCGTGAGTATGTGACTTTCCGATATCTCAGTACGCTGTTCCATCCATCTACCCCCATGCTCATGGATGTGCGACAGGAGACATCCTGATCTCTTCTCGTAGAAGTCGATCGGGATTTGCCGGTCGGGACTCACGGCGGCTTCATTGCCGACCGCGGCGAACCAGGCAGGTACTCCGGGGTCCTGGTATGAGCTTTCTTCCAGATGGTGCAAAAGCATCCGCCAGGAATGCCGCCCGTCACGCTAACACGCAGGCATCCGGGCCGGAAGACCGTCGATCATGGCGTATCGAATACCACAGAGAAGCCTGCGCCGTGGCCGAATTCATTCGATGTGGCGCGATGTAACGCATCCCCTACCGCACCGTAACGAGCAAGCGCCGACGCGCTCGCGGTGGAGGACGACGCCGTCACCCCTCCGCGGGCCGCACCGCCCGCTCGGGCAGCCACCGGGTGCACAGCGCGGCGCCGGCGACGAGTGCGAGGGCCACGAGGAGCGCCGCCGAGGTCGCCGCGGTGAAGGCCGGCGCCCCCTCTTCGCGCCGCCCGTTCAGGACGGAGAAGAAGACCGTGCCGAGTACGGAGGCTCCGAGCGCGTTGCCCACCTGCTGGGCGGAGGTCAGGGTGCCCGAGGCGGAGCCGGTCTCCGCCTCGTCGACGCCCGAGAGCGCGATGTCGAAGAACGGCGCGATGGCGAGCCCGGAACCGATGCCGATCACCGCGAGCGCCGGCGAGAGCCACCAGGCGTTCACCGGATCGTCCTGCACGACGATCGTGCCCAGCGCGGCCAGCAGCCCGACGGCGGTGGCGGCGAATCCGATGAACATGGTCCGTCGCGCCATCCCGAGCGCCTGGGAGAACCCGAACCCGAGCAGCATGCCCGCCGCCTGCGCGATCGTGGCGAGGCCCGCCTTGAGCGGGCTCATCCCTAGGCCGAGCTGGAAGAAGAGGCCGAACAGCAGCGCGCCGCCCATCATCACGCTGAAGAAGAGGATGCCGATGAACAGCCCGGAGACGAAGGCCTTCTTCCCGAACAGCGAGGGAAGGACGAGCGTCGGCAGGCCCTTGCCCGCCCGGTGGTACTGGTGGCGGACGAATCCGGCGAGGGTGCCGATGCCCGCGGCCAGCAGCACGAACACCCACCAGGGCCACCCCAGCTCACGTCCCTGCACGAGCGGGAAGATCACGGCGGCCATCCCGGCCGCGGCGATCAGCGCCCCGACCAGGTCGATCTTGAGTTCCCGCTGCCGCTGCGACCTGGGCAACAGGACGAGCCCGGCCACCAGGGCGAGAACACCCACGGGGACGTTGACGGCGAAAATCATCCGCCAGCCCCAGCCGAAGTAGTCCGCGTCGACCAGCCAGCCCGCCGCGATCGGCCCGGCCACACCGGACAACGCCATCACGGGCCCGGTCACACCGAAGGCCATGCCGACCTTGTCCGGCGGGAAGAGGCTCCGGATGATGCCGAGGGCCTGCGGCACCATCAGCGCGCCCAGCAGACCCTGCAGGACACGGGCGGTGATCAGGGTTTCCGGGTTGGTCGCCAGCGCCGAGACCAGTGAGGTCACGGTGAAGCCGGCCAGACCGGTCAGGAAGAGGTTCTTGCGCCCGTACTTGTCACCGAGCCGCCCGCCGATGAGCAGTCCGGCAGCCATGGCGATGGTGTATCCGGCCGCGAGCCACTGGATGAACTCCTGCGAGCCGCCCATGTCACGCGTGATCGTCGGTCCGGCGATGGTCGTGACCAGGGAGTCGAGCAGGTCCATGACCTCGCCGACGAGGATGATGCCGACGGCCGCCCATGCCCGCCCGGCAGAGAACGAATGGTCTTCCGACAAGGCCACGGCCTGCGGCATTTCGGTGGTGGACATGCTGACCTCCTGGGGTTGGGACAGCTGACAGTGCCGCCGGCAGCGCCGGGGATGCGTGGCGAACGACGTACGGTGCAGGAACGACGTTTCCTTTGGCCGAACACCAGCCTGTAAACGAACACTGTTCTACGATAGAATGGCGTTCGGCGTCAACCCAAATCTGAACCAGCCCCGATCCGACCCCGCGCCCCTGGGCGCCTCCTCACCGGTAAGGTCTCCGTGATGCGTCAGAAGTCGAACTCCGCCGAGGTGCCCCTCCCGCCATGGGAGGTGCGCCGGAAAACCGAGGCCCCCCAGCGCGCTCCCCTCACGGCGGAGCGGATCGTCGACGCCGCGCTCGCGGTCGTCGACACCGAGGGCAGTGCCGCGGTCACCATGCGCCGGATCGCCGGCGACCTGGGCGTGGTCGCCTCCAGCCTTTACGCGCACGTGCGCAACCGTGAGGAGCTGCTGCTCCTGGTGCTGGAGCGGGTGATGAAGGAGGTCGGCGTCCCACAGGTCACCGGGCAGTGGGACGCGGACCTGAAGGCGCACTACACGAAGATGCAGCGCGTGCTGTCCGCCCACGGCGACATCGCCCTCTACAACTTCGCGGCCTTTCCGCCCACCGCCATCGGTGTGGCCATCACCGAGCGGCTGCTGTCGGTACTGCTGAACGTGGGCGTCCCTCCCAAGATCGCGGCTTGGGCCCTGCACCGGCTCACCCTGTACACGACGGCCGACGTATACGAGGGCTGGCGCCTCGCGAACAAGGACCTGGACGACTGGATCGATCCCGTCCGCGACTACTTCGCCTCCCTGCCCGCGGACCGGTTCCCGTCCATCGTCGGCAACGTGGACGTCATGCTGGACACCGACAGCGACGGCAGGTTCGAGCTGGGCCTGGACATGCTGATCTCCGGGCTGGCGACGTTCGTCACGGACTGACCGCCGCTTCCCGGCCTCCGAACCGCAATCCCGGGACCGGTTTTTCTGTCCTCGATTCCCTGCAGTTTCCGGGTTCAGAATTTAACAAAGAGCTGACCCTGGTCTGACCCCGAGAGAAAATTCGCCGCGCTACCGTTCATGCCATCCCCCTCGGCATAACCAAGGGAATCGACATGAATGAGATCGCAGCTGACACTGCCCCGGAATTTCCCATACTCCGCACCTGCCCGTTCAGCGTTCCGGAGACGTATCGGAAACTGGACGAGGCGGGCGGCCGGGTGCACCAGGTTCGCATGTCCGACGGGCGCCGCGCCTGGCTCATCACCAAGAACGAGGACGCCCGGGCAGTTCTTTCCGATGCCCGTTTCAGCTCCGAGAAACTTCGGCCCGGATTTCCCGAACTTTCTCCGGGCGGACTCAAGGCGCTGACCTATTTCTCGCCGTTCCTCGTGAACATGGACGGACCCGAGCACTCCCGGGCCCGACGCGCGGTCCTCGGCGAGTTCTCCGTACGCAAGATCAACGCCATGAAGCCGCGGATCCAGCGCATCGTCGACACGGCGATCGACCGGATGCTGGAGCAGCCGGACCAGCCGGTCGACCTCGTCGCGCACCTCGCGGGCCCCGTTCCCACACTCGTGCTCGAGGCGTTCCTGGGTGTTCCGGCGCATGACCTCGACGCCATCGAGCGCAACACCGAGAAGATGCTGCGCGAGGCCCGGACGGAGGCCGAGCAGCGGGCCGCCGCCGAGGCCCTGCACGCCCACCTCGACGGCGTCATCGCGGCCAAGGAGGAGGATCCGGGCGACGACTTCCTCAGCCGTCAGATCGAGCGGTCCCGCCGGGAGCACGGCGGAACCGCCGACCGTTTCGAACTCGCCAGCCTGGTGCAGCTCCTTCAGATCGCCGGACATGCCTCCAGTGCCGCGATGATCTCGCTGTCGGTGCTCACCCTGCTGACCGAGCCGGAGCAGCTGAAGGAGCTCACCGCCGACCCGGCCCGCACCCCGGCCGTGGTCGAGGAACTCCTGCGCTTCCTGTCGATCACCGACACCGGGCCGCTCAGGCTGGCCCTGGAGGACGTGGAGGTCGGCGGCGTCAGCATCCGGGCGGGCGACGGGGTCATCATTCCCACCCTGCCCGCGAACCGCGACGCCGACGCCTTCCCCGACCCCGACCGCTTCGACATCGGGCGCGCCTCCGGCACCCGGCATGTCGCGTTCGGCTACGGGGCGCACCAGTGCCTCGGCCAGAACATCGTGCGCACCGAGCTCCAGGTGATCCTCGACCGCCTCTTCCACCGCGTCCCGGACCTGCGGCTCGCCGTGGAACCCGGTGCCCTGCCCTACAAGTACTTCGGCCAGTTCTTCGGCCCCGTCGAACTTCCCGTCACCTGGTAGGAGAGCAGCACGTGAGCATACGTCTCGGCTATCACATCCCGTACTTCCACCACACAGAGACGGTCACCGGCCTCTTCCCCGCACTTCTCGCCCAGGTCCGGGCCGCGGAGGACGCCGGGTTCGACCTGGTCACGACGATGGACCACTTCTACCAGCCGCCCCTGATCGGACCGCCCGACGGCCCGATGCTGGAGGCGTACACCCTGCTCGGGGCGCTGGCGGCGGCCACCAGCCGTGTGCAGCTGTCGACCATGGTGACCGGCATCGGCTACCGCAATCCCGCCCTGCTGGCCAAGATGGTCACCACGCTCGATGTGATCAGCCAGGGGCGCGCCGTGCTCGGCGTCGGCGCCGGCTGGCATGAGCAGGAACACCGCGAGTACGGCTACGAGTTCGGTACCGTCGCCGAGCGTTTCGGCCGGTTCGAGGAGGCGCTCAGCGTCGTCGTCCCGATGCTGCGCGGGGCGCGGCCGCGAGTCGACGGGCGCTGGTTCCGCGCCGAGGGTGCCATCAACGAGCCCCGGGTCCGGGAGGACCTGCCGCTGCTGATCGGAGGCGGGGGCGAGAAGAAGACGTTCGCCTTCGCCGCCCGGCACGCCGACCACCTCAACATCATCTGCACCACGTCCGAGCTGCCGCGGAAAATGGCCGCGCTGCGTGCGCGGTGCGCCGAGGCCGGCCGGGATCCGGCGACGCTGGAGACCAGCTTCGCCACGCCGCTGATCATCGACGAGGACGGCGAGCGGGCCCGCAAGCTGCTGGAGGAGGCGCTGGCCAGGTCGGGCGTGGACGTGGCGACCCTGACGGACTCCGAGCGGGCCGCGGCGAGCGACCGGTTCTTCGTCGGCACCCCGGCCGAGGTCACCGAGCAGCTCCAGGAGCGGGTGCTGTGCCACGGCATCGACGGACTGATGGCCAACATGCTCGTGAACGCGCACGATCCGGACGCCATCGCACTGGCCGGGCGCACCCTGGCCCCGCTGGTCGGGCTCGCGCCGGAGACGGGGACGACGACATGACCATGGCCGGATCGCAGCGCTTCACCGGAGGCGATGTACTGATGCAACAGCTGAGGATCGACCCCCCGGTGCAGCTGCTCTGGAGGGTGGAGGGCCGGCCGGCTCCCGAAGCGCTGCGGAAGTTCCACGCCAACCTGGCCCAGGGCCCGTTGAACCGCCGGATGCGGACGGCCCGGCTGCCGCTGGCCCGTCCGCTCTGGGAGCGGCACACCGACTGCTCCGCACTGCGGGTCTCTCCGAGGACGATCGCCCCGGAGGAGGTGATGGACTGGGCCGACGCCGCCTGCCGGGTCGATCTCGACGCCCATGCGGGCCGCGGCTGGGTACTGAGCGCGGCGCATGTCGGCGACGGCACCTCCGTGATCTCCCTGGTGGGTTCGCACGCCCTGACCGACGGGCAGGGTCTCATCGGCGCGGCCACACTCGCCGCCCGGGAGACCGCTCGGCAGTGGCGCTCCGGGCAGCCGTCGCTGATCGACGACCTCACCGATGTGGTGACGGAAGGCATGTGGACGTACTCCCGGCTGGCGCTGTCCCGGCTGCGCGGCAAGGTCGCCGAGGTACCCGCCGGCGCTACCCGGGTGCTGCTCGGCCGTTCCCGGCAGTCAGAAAGCCCGGCGCCCGTCCGCTCGCGGCTCGCCTTCACCGTGTCGGCCGCCGACGCCGAGCGGGTGGCGGAAAGCGGCGGGGGCAGTGTGACGGGGCTGATGCTCGCCATGACCGCGAACATCCTGCGCGCCGCACGGGGCACCACCGAGTCGGGCGGGCCGTTCACGGTGGGGCTGCCCGTGAGCTTCCGGAGGCCCGACGACCTGGAGTCTTCGAACATGGTCGGGATCGCCACGCTGCGGCTGGCCGGCCTGCGCGGGCGCTACACCGACCTGGCCCACATCCGCCGGCTGAGCAAGGCCGTGTACGCCGAGGTGGTCGGCCGGCACCTCACCGGCTATCCGCAGACCGACGCCGCGCTGTCCAACGCCGGCGAGATGCTGCCGGAGGCCAGGGACGTCTTCGGTCCGGCCCTGGGTGTCCTCTTCCGCACGGTGTCGGGCGCCGCAGGGCCGCCCGGCCGGATGAACTGTTTCGTCCTCAGGGCCGGCGGGACGGTGTCCATCGGCTTCCAGTCCGCCGGCGTCTCGGTCGGACACGGGCTGGTCGAGGCGGAGCTCGACGCGTGGGGCATCGCCCCGACACACAGCTGGTGACCCAGCTGCCGCGAGCCGCTGAGCAGCGCGGCTCGCGACAGCCGCGGTCACGCCCCAGCGCGGCTGGATAGCCGCGGTCGCACCTCAACGCGGCTGGCGATGCCGCGGTCGCACCCCAGCGTCCTCACAGGCCCATGGGGAGAACCTGGCCGGTTTCCACGGCCCCGGGAGAACGGCGTACTTGTAGAAGAACGTTGTTCACTGATAGAACGTTGTTCGGAACGAAGCCAGAGAGGAACCCGTAATGGACGCTGACGTGATCGTGGTGGGCGCCGGACCCACCGGTCTGACGCTGGCCCACGAGCTGGCCCTCGCCGGCGCGCACGTGGCCCTGCTCGACAAGGGCCCCGGCCGGACCGGTGAGAGCCGGGCCTTGAACCTGCACCCCCGCACCGCAGAGATGCTGGCCATGCGCGGCATGCTCGACGGCGCGGAGGAACAGGCCAGGGCCCGCTTGGAGACCACCCACTTCGCGCACCTGCCCGTGCCGCTGACGCTTGACGGCTGGAACTCCCGCTACCCGTACCAGGTGGCCATTCCGCAGGCCGAGGTCGAGAAGGTGCTGGAGGAGCACCTCGCCGCACTCGGGGTGCGGGTCCAGTGGAACTCGGAGGTCACGGGTATCGAGCAGGACGAGGAGCGGGTCCGCGTCCGGACGCGCGGGAAGTGGATCGAGGCACGCTACCTGGCGGGCTGCGACGGTGGGCGCAGCTTCGTCCGCAAGCACCTCGGGGTCGAGTTCCCCGGGCTGGACGCGCGGTGGTTCGGCACCGTCTCCGACGTCGTGCTGGGCGTCACCGGTGAGGGGATCGCGACGACCTGGGACACCAAGGGCTCCCCCCGGATGCGTCCGGACGGGTCGTTCGCGAACATCTTCCCGATCGGCAAGGAGTCGGACAACGTCCACCGGATCTTCTACAGCGTCGCCGACCAGGTGATCAGCGACCAGCGCGCGAAGGTGCCGGAGGACGAGGTCATCGCCGCCATCCAGGAGTTCTACGGCTCGGACACCGAGGTCAAGGAGGTGCGCTGGGCCTCCCGGTTCAGCGACGCCTCCCGCCTCGCGGAGCACTACCGCATCGGTCGGGCCTTCCTCGCCGGCGACGCCGCGCACGTCCACCTGCCGCTCGGCGGACAAGGACTCAACACCGGCGTGCAGGACGCGATGAACCTCGGCTGGAAACTGGCCGCCGAGGTCGCCGGCTGGGCTCCCGAAGGGCTGCTCGACACCTACCACGGCGAACGCCACCCGGTGGGCGCCGCCGTCCTCACGAACACCCGGGCCCAGGTCGCCCTCGGTCAGAAGGGCCTCGAGCACGAGGCACTGAGGGAGATCTTCACCCAGCTGATCAAGCTGCCGGAGGCCAACCGCCTGCTCGGCGGGGCGATCTCCGGGCTCTCCATCCGCTACGACCTCGGGGGCGAGGAGCCCGTCGGCACCCGGCTCACCGACTTCGCCCTGCCGGACGGCCGCTGGGCCGGCGAACTGTTCCACCAGGGACACGGCGTCCTGCTGACCACGCGGACGGAACTCGTCGCCGAGGCGGCGCCCTGGGCGGGGCGGGTGGACGCCGTGGAGGTACCGGAACTCTCCGGCCTCGCCGCCGAGGCCGTTCTGGTGCGGCCCGACGGCTACATCTGCTGGGCGTCCGGCACCCCGATCACACCAGCGCTCAACCGCTGGTTCGGCGCGCCCGGGACCTGAACCACGGCCGGCCCGGGCGCCGGCCGTGCGCCCCCACATCTCCCCCACGTAGGAGTCCACCTCATGACCATTCTGGTGACCGGCGCGACCGGTAACGTCGGCCGCAACGTCGTCGAGCTGCTGATCGCGGCCGGTGCCCCGGTGCGGGCCACCTCCCGGAACCCGAAGACCGCCGAACTGCCCGCGGGCGTCGACGTGCGCGCCGGGGATCTCGACGACCCCGGTTCGTTCGGGGACGCGCTGTCAGGCGTGGAGAAGCTTTTCCTGTTCCCCAACCCGTCCGGCGTCGCCGGCTTCCTGCAGCTCGCCAGGGCCGCCGGGGTACGGCACGTGGTGCTGCTGTCGTCCGCCGCGGTGAGCGAGCCCGGCGGGACCGCCCATCCGATCGGGCTCATGCACCTGTCGGTCGAACGCGCGGTGCAGGACAGCGGTCTCGCCCGGACGGTGCTGCGGCCGGGCGCGTTCGCGAGCAATGTGCTGCAGTGGGCCCCCGCGATCCGCGAGAGCGGTGAGGTCCGCCTCCCTTATGCCGAGAGCGCGGTCTGCCCGATCCACGAGCGGGACATAGCGGCGGTCGCCGTCCAGGCCCTGCTGTCCGACGGCCACGAGGGCGCGACGTACGAGCTCACCGGCCCGGAGTCGATGACACAACGCCGGCAGGTCGAGCTCATCGCCGCGGCGATCGGTCGTCCGGTCACCGTCGTCGACCTGGTCGGCGATGCCGCCCGGGCCCGACTGGAGGAGCAGTACGGCGCGTTCGGGGTGCCCGGCCTCGTCGACTCCGTCCTCGCCACGTACGCCTCCTCGGTCGGCACCGCCGCCCCGGTGACGGACACGGTCGCCCGGGTCACCGGCCGCCCGCCGACGGCTTTCGCCGACTGGGCGGTGGAGCACCGCACGGCGTTCACCACTGCCTGACGGCCCAGACCTCCGACATGAAGGAGCCGCACCCAGGACGGGTACGGCTCCTTCTCTGCTGCTCGCGCCGCCTTCACCGGGTTCCAGGCGCCGGAGGCCGGTACGCCCCCCGGCCGAAGTGGCCCTCCACTACCCGCTCGAACGCCGTGACCTGCGTCTTTGCTGCCAGGAACGATCGCTGCCACGTCGGCGTCTCAGATACCGTCCGCACGTACGTGCCACACTGCCAGATTCCATCCGACCAAAGGGAGCCGACGCCACACATGGACAGCACCGCAATCGCCTCGCTCCCCTCCCTCTGGGACGAGGTGTCCGGCACGCAGCCCGACCCCGACCTGTGGGTGGTGCTGGCGACCCTGGGCGCCGCGCTCGCCGTGGTGATCCCGCACGGCCTGTGGCGCGTCTCCCGCAACGCCATCACCATCGCCCACGAGGGCGGCCACGGGCTCGTGGCCCTGCTCACCGGCCGCACCCTGACCGGCATACGGCTGCACTCGGACACCAGCGGCCTGACCGTCAGCCGCGGCAAGCCGCACGGGATCGGCATGATCCTCACCGCGGCCGCCGGCTACACGGCCCCGCCCCTGCTGGGCCTCGGCGGCGCGGCCCTGCTCGGTGCCGGCCGCATCACGCTCCTGCTGTGGCTGGCGACGGCCCTGCTGCTCGCGATGCTGGTGATGATCCGCAACGCCTACGGCGCCCTGACCATGCTCGTCACCGGCGGTCTGTTCGTGACGGTGTCCTGGCTGGCCGGCCCCCAGGTGCAGGCGGCGTTCGCGTATGCGGTGGTGTGGTTCCTGCTGCTCGGCGGGGTCCGCCCGGCCTTCGAACTCCAGGCGAAGCGGGCCCGGGGCGGGGCGGGCGACTCGGACGCGGACCAGTTGTCGCGGTTGACCCATGCACCGGCGGCGCTGTGGTTCTTCCTGTTCCACGCGGTGTCGCTGTGCTCGCTGATCGGTGGGGGGCGCTGGCTCCTGGGCCTGTGACAGCCGGTCCGGGCGCGGGAGAGCCCCGACGTGCGGCTCCAGCACGTGGGCGCCACCGGCCCCGACGGCGCCGCACTCGGACGACGGCCTGCTTATAAAGTAAAGGCATGGCCCCGAAGACCGCAGACACCGCACTCTGGCCCGCCCCGCACGCGAGCGGAGCCGTCGACGCGACGGTCCACGTGCCCGGGTCCAAGTCCGTCACCAACCGCGCCCTGGTCCTCGCCTCCCTGGCCTCCGAGCCCGGATGGCTGCGCCGGCCCCTGCGCTCCCGCGACACCCTGCTGATGGCGGGCGCGCTGCGCGCGATGGGCATCGAGATCGAGGAAGGCGTGGGCCCCGACGGCACCGGCGAGGCCTGGCGGGTGCTCCCCACGGGCCTGCGCGGCCCGGCCCGGGTCGACGTCGGCAACGCCGGCACGGTGATGCGGTTCCTGCCGCCGGTCGCCGCGCTCGCCGACGGCCCCGTCCGCTTCGACGGCGACCCCCGTTCCC
Source organism: Streptomyces sp. NPDC093598 (assembly GCF_044764825.1). Lineage (NCBI taxonomy): Bacteria > Bacillati > Actinomycetota > Actinomycetes > Kitasatosporales > Streptomycetaceae > Streptomyces > Streptomyces sp. NPDC093598. The sequence goes on from NZ_JBIWIV010000008.1 coordinate 231,874, forward strand.
ACGAGCGCCCGCTGAACGGCGTCATCGACGCGCTGCGTCAGCTCGGCGCCCGGATCGACGACGACGGCCGCGGCGCCCTGCCGATGACCGTGCACGGCAGCGGCGCCCTGGACGGAGGCTCGGTCGCCATCGACGCCTCCTCCTCGTCGCAGTTCGTGAGCGCCCTGCTGCTGTCCGGGCCGCGCTTCAACCAGGGCGTCGAGGTTCGCCACACCGGGGCCACGCTGCCCTCCATGCCGCACATCCGCATGACCGTCGACATGCTGCGCGCGGTCGGCGCCCAGGTGGACACGCCCGAGTCGGGCGGCGAGCCGAACGTCTGGCGGGTCTCGCCGGGTGCCCTGCTCGGCCGGGACCTGGTCATCGAGCCGGACCTGTCGAACGCCCAGCCGTTCCTGGCGGCGGCGCTGGTGACCGGCGGCAAGGTCGTCGTCCCGGACTGGCCCTCCCGCACCACGCAGCCCGGTGACCGGCTGCGCGAGATCTTCACCGAGATGGGCGGCTCCTGCGAACTGACCGATTACGGGCTGGTGTTCACCGGCTCCGGGTCGGTGCACGGCATCGACGTCGACCTGAGCGAGGTCGGCGAGCTGACGCCGGGCATCGCCGCGGTCGCGGCCCTCGCGGACTCCCCGTCGACGCTGCGCGGTGTGGCCCACCTGCGACTGCACGAGACGGACCGGCTGGCCGCGCTGACCAAGGAGATCAACGAACTCGGCGGCGACGTCACGGAGACCGCCGACGGTCTGCACATCCGCCCGCACCGGCTGCACGGCGGGATCTTCCACACCTACGACGACCACCGCATGGCCACGGCCGGCGCGATCATCGGACTGGCGGTGGAGGGCGTGCAGATCGAGAACGTGGCGACGACGGCCAAGACCCTGCCCGACTTCCCGGACCTGTGGACCGGGATGCTCGGGGCGTAGGACGCAGGGATCACGTCATGCGCCGCTACGGCAAGCACACCGACGAGGACGACATCCGCACCCGTCCCGGCCGCCGCAACACCCGGCCCCGGACGAACCTCCGCCCCAAGCACGAGGACGCCGCCGAGGGCCTCGTCCTCACCGTCGACCGGGGCCGCCTCACCTGCCTCGTCGGGGACCGTGTGGTCCTGGCGATGAAGGCCCGCGAGCTGGGCCGCAAGGCCGCGGTCGTCGGCGACCGGGTGGCCATCGTGGGCGACCTGACGGGCAAGAAGGACTCTCTCGCGAGGATCGTGCGCATCGAGGAGCGGACCTCGGTCCTGCGCCGCACGGCGGACGACGACGACCCGTACGAGCGCGTGGTCGTCGCCAACGCCGACCAGCTGGCCGTCGTCACCGCCCTGGCCGACCCGGAGCCCCGGCCGCGCCTCATCGACCGCTGCCTGGTCGCGGCCTATGCCGGCGGCCTGGACCCGCTGCTGGTCCTGACCAAGTCGGACCTCGCCCCGCCCGACAAGCTGCTGGAGCTGTACGGCCACCTCGACATCCCCTACGTCGTCACCAGCCGCGAGGAGCTGCAGAACGGCACCGCCGTCGCCCGCGTGCGGGAGCAGCTCGACGGCAAGATCACCGCTTTCGTCGGTCACTCCGGTGTCGGCAAGACGACCCTGGTCAACGCGCTCGTCCCGGAGGAACAGCGACGTACGACGGGGCATGTGAACGCGGTGACGGGCCGCGGTCGGCACACGACCACCTCGGCGCTGGCGCTGCCGCTGTCGGGCGGCCACGGCTGGGTCGTCGACACGCCGGGCGTGCGGTCCTTCGGGCTGCACCACGTGGACCCGTCCCAGGTCATCCACGCCTTCCCCGACCTGGAGCCGGGCACGGAGGGCTGCCCGCGCGCGTGCAGCCACGACGAGCAGGACTGTGCGCTGGACGCGTGGGTGGCCGAGGGGCACGCGGATCCGGCGCGGCTGTACTCGCTGCGGCGGCTGCTGGCGACGCGAGAGCGGACGGAGGGCGACTGACCTCCGCGTTGTTTGTCATGGCGCACGGACGGTAAGTGCATAATCGCAACCCAAGCCGGATGCAAGCCTGGCCAAGGCCTGCTGAGCGCGATGAACGCGAAGTAGCCGACGAAGCGGTCACTGAACGTGGGATACGGGAGGACGACTCATGGCGTGGCTGCTGGTCATCGTGGCCGGGTTGCTCGAAACCGGCTTCGCCGTGTGTCTGAAGTTGTCGCACGGCTTCACCCGGCTCTGGCCGACGATCGCGTTCTGCGTTTTCGCCCTCGGCAGTTTCGGCCTGCTGACCCTCGCGCTGAGAAGACTCGACGTGGGGCCCGCGTACGCGGTGTGGACCGGCATCGGCGCGGCGGGGACGGCGATCTACGGCATGGTGTTCCTCGGGGACCTGGTGTCGACGCTGAAGATCGTGTCGATCACTCTCGTCATCATCGGCGTGGTGGGGCTGCAGTTGTCGGGGTCGGCGCACTGAGGCCCTGTCAGCCCGCCTGCGGGTGAAGGGCGCTGCGGACCAGGTCGCCGACGCCGCCCTCGCCGGGTGGTGCGGCCACGCAGGACAGGGCGAGCCGGACGGCGAGTTCGCAGGAGCGGGCCAGGTCGGCGGTGTCGGACGTGGGCGTACCGGGACCGGCCAGGACGGTGACGGCCCGGTCGCGCACGAGGGCGACGAAGTCGCCGGGTGAGGGCAGTGGCCCGTCGGCTCGGCGCTGGGCCGGTACGGCGGAGCTGGACGGCACGGCCGTCAGGGCCGGGGCGGGCAGCCGCTCACCCCAGCAGCCGGTGAGCATGGCGCGGACGAGGATGTTGTCCCGGGCCGCGGAGGTCGTCCACTCGGCGGTGGCGGTGAGCCGGTCGCGGGCGTCGCTGTACCCGGCGAGAGCGCGGTCGACTCCGGCGAGATATCCGTCGGCCTCTCGTCTCACGAGCGCCCGGGCGAGGCCGTCCTTGCTGCCGAACTCGTTGTACAGCGTCTGCCGGGACACTCCGGCCGCCGCGGCCACGTCCACCATCCGTACGGCGGACCACGGCCGGCGCACCAGCGCCGTGTATGCGGCGTCCAGTAGAGATTCCCGCGCTGCAGGCATCAACGCCTCCCCTTGGGGCGAGCGGCTCTGCGCCCAGGTTTGACGCGCGTGGAAGCACTGTCAAGGGTTCGCGAGCGCGCGCGGGGGCGCGTTTCGGCCTTGTGGCGCGGCGCGTTGGCCTGTGTGCCGGTTCCTCGCCCCGTGCATACGAACGGGCGGCGCACTCCGGCGGGATGCCGGTGTACGCCGCCCTGGGACGGGACGTTCGCGGAGTGACCCGCGTGGTCACGGCGACTACCTGGGGTCGCCTTCGAACTTCGAGGCCGACCAGAAGTAGCCGAGCACCGCGAGCCCCAGGCACCAGGCGAGGGCGAGCCATCCGTTGTGACCGATCTCGGTGCCGAGCAGCAGGCCGCGCAGGGTCTCGATGGCCGGGGTGAACGGCTGGTACTCGGCGATCGGCTGGAACCAGCCCGGCATCGCATCGAGCGGGACGAAGGTGCTGGACAGCAGCGGCAGCAGGATCAGGGGCATCGCGTTGTTGCCGGCGGCCTCGGCGTTCGGGCTGACCAGGCCCATGCCGACGGCGATCCAGGTGAGCGCCGTGGCGAAGAGCACGAGCAGTCCGAAGGCCGCGAGCCACTCGAGGACGGTGGCATCGGTGGAGCGGAAGCCGATGGCCACGCCGACGGCCCCGACGAGCACCACGCTGGCGACCGCCTGCAGCACGCTGCCGAGGACGTGCCCGATGAGCACCGACCCGCGGTGGATGGCCATGGTGCGGAAGCGGGCGATGATGCCCTCGGTCATGTCGTTGGAGACGGAGACCGCGGTGCCGATGGTGGTGCTGCCGATGGTCATCAGCAGCAGGCCCGGGACGACGAAGGCGATGTAGGCGGAGCGGTCCGGGGCGCCGCCACCGATGCCCGCGCTCATGGTGTCGCCGAAGATGTAGACGAAAAGCAGCAGCAGCATGATCGGGGTGAGCAGCAGGTTCAGGGTGAGGGAGGGGTAGCGCCGGGCGTGCAGCAGGTTGCGGCGCAGCATGGTGGCCGAGTCGCGGAGGGCGAAGGCGAGGGAACTCATCGGGCGGTCTCCTTGGGTCGGTTGAGCTGGTCGGTGCCGCCGGTCAGGGCGAAGAACACGTCGTCGAGATCGGGGGTGTGCACGGTCAGCTCGTCCGCCTCGATGCCGGCGGAGTCCAGCCGGTCGAGGATGGAGCGCAGCTCGCGCTGGCTGCCGCCGCTGGGGATCTGCAGCGCCAGTGCCTCGTCGTCCCGGGTGACCTCGCGCAACTCGGCGGCGGCGCGCTGGTAGGCGGCGGGGTCGGTGAAGCGGAGCCGGACGTGCCCGCCGGGGATCAGCCGCTTCAGCTCCTCGGCGCTGCCCTCGGCGGCGATGGTGCCGTCGTGGAGCACGGCGATACGGTCGGCGAGCTGGTCGGCCTCCTCCAGGTACTGGGTGGTGAGGAAGACGGTGACGCCGTCGGTGACGAGTTCGCGGATGATTCCCCACATGTTGTGGCGGGCGCGGGGGTCGAGGCCGGTGGTCGGCTCGTCGAGGAAGATGATCCGCGGGCTGCCGACCAGCGTCATGGCGATGTCGAGGCGGCGCTTCATGCCGCCGGAGTAGGTGGAGGCGGGCTTCTTCGCGGCCTCGGTGAGGTCGAAGCGTTCCAGCAGCCCGGCCGCCACCCGCCGCCCCTCACGCCTGGACAGGTGGTTCAGGTCCGCCATGAGGAGCATGTTCTCCTCGCCGGTGATCAGACCGTCGACGGCGGAGAACTGACCGGTGACGCCGATCGCGGCGCGTACCGCCTGCGGGTCGGCGGCGAGGTCGTGGCCGCCGACCCGGATGTCACCGGCGTCGGCGGTGATGAGGGTGGAGAGGATCTTCACGGCGGTGGTCTTGCCGGCCCCGTTCGGACCGAGCAGCGAGAAGATCGTGCCCGTGGGCACGTGCAGGTCGACGCCGTCGAGGACGGTCTTGTCGCCGTAGGACTTCCGCAGCCCGTTCGCCGCGATGGCCGGGTCGGTCATGAGGGGTGCTCCTTCGGACAGGCTGGGGGCTCTACAGGCTGCGGGCGGTGATGTCGCCGTGGGCGGCGGTCGCGTGAATGGTCAGTCCGGCGGCGGCGCCGTCGGCGTTCTCGAGGGTGTTGTGGATCCGGCCGTAGCCGGTGCCGGCGTCCAGGGAGGCGGAGACGCCGTGGGCCGCGCCGACCGAGATGTCGCCCTGCTCGGTGCGCAGCTCGACGGCGCCGCGTACGGCCTCGGTGATGCTCAGGTCGCCCTTCTGGGTGCTGACCTGGGCAGGGCCGCCGAGGCGGCCGACCGAGATGTCCCCGGCGAGCAGGGTGAGGCGGGCGCTGTCGGTCTCGTCGAGCCTGACCGAGCCCTGGGCGGCCTCGAAGGTGACGTCGCCGAGCCGTCCGACGCCGCGGAGTTCGGCCGCGGCCGACTTGGCCTCGACACGGGAACCGGTCGGCAGCTGGACCGTCACCTCCACGGATCCGGAGTGGCCGAGGGTCCGGTTCTTGGCTGCCGGGGCCTCGATCCGCAGGACGCCGTCGGCGTAGGCGACCTCGATCTGCTCCGCCGCCGTCGCGTCGCGGCCCTTCGAGGCGTCCGCCGGCACTACCTCGACCGTGGTGTCGGCCCGGTCGGCGGCGATGAACCGGATGCGTCCGGCGGGGATGTCGAGGACGGCGGTGACGGGGGCGTTGGTGTCGAACTTGTGCATCGTGCGCTCCTCGGTTCGTTGTTTCCGATGACGGAAAGGCTACGTTGCGTTCACGAACCTAGGCAACAACTTCGTTGCAGACATACACCATAAGCGCTGGTGAAAGCAGAGAAATCATTGCAACGACAATGCCGCCTAACGCAACAACACCCCTCTGCACGTTGCAATGGGATGGAAGTGAAAGCTATGGTGCGGACACCGGCGCACCACGGAGGAGACCGCGATGCCGGGAGGCAGGCTCACCCAGCAGGAACGCCAGCAGATCGCGCTGGGACTGGCCGACGGCCTCGCCTACGCGGAGATCGCCCGACGCCTCGACCGCCCCACCTCGACGATCACCCTGGCCGGCGATCGCGTTCCTCGACAGCCAGGGCCTCGTCCGCCGGGAGGCGGACGAAGGCCGCCGCGAGCGCTACGTCGTAGACGACGACGTCTGGTACCAGTCGATGACGGCCAGCGCCCGGTCCATCGCCCAGGTCGTGGACATCGCACGGCAGGGCGTCGGCGTCCTCGGCCCCGGCACCCTGGCAGCCACCCGCCTCGAGAACGTCGCCCCGACTTCGTCTCCGAGAGCACCGCCCGCGCCGCGGAGCAGGCACGCGAGACCCTTCACACCAAGCCCGAGACAGTTCCCGACTCCCCCACCCCCGCAAACCCCCTGTAGCCCCACCCCCACCTCGGCAGATAGGTTCGTCGCATGCCCGACTACCTCGACGATCTGCGTCTCGCCCACGTCCTCGCCGACGCCGCCGACGCCGCGACGACGGACCGGTTCAAAGCCCTTGACCTCAAGGTCGAGACCAAACCGGACATGACTCCGGTGAGCGAGGCGGACAGGGCCGCGGAGGAACTCATCCGCGGCCACCTCCAGCGCGCCCGCCCCAGGGACGCGATCCTCGGCGAGGAGTACGGCGTGGAGGGCACCGGCCCCCGCCGCTGGGTGATCGACCCGATCGACGGCACCAAGAACTACGTACGCGGCGTGCCCGTCTGGGCCACGCTCATCTCGCTGATGGAGGCCGGCGAGGAGGGCTTCCAGCCCGTCGTCGGCGTCGTCTCCGCCCCCGCCCTCGGCCGCCGCTGGTGGGCCGCGAAGGGCCACGGCGCGTTCTCCGGCCGCAGCCTCACCAAGGCCTCACGGCTGCAGGTGTCCCGCGTCTCCAAGCTCTCCGACTCCTCCTTCGCGTACTCCTCGCTCAGCGGCTGGGAGGAGCAGGGCCGCCTGGACGGCTTCCTGGACCTCACCCGCGAGGTGTGGCGCACGCGCGCGTACGGCGACTTCTGGCCGTACATGATGGTCGCGGAAGGCGCCGTCGACATGTGCGCCGAGCCGGAACTGTCCCTGTGGGACATGGCCGCCACCGCCATCGTCGTCACCGAGGCCGGCGGCACCTTCACCGGGCTCGACGCCCGCCCGGGCCCGCACAGCGGCAACGCGGCCGCGTCGAACGGCCTGTTGCACGACGAGTTGCTCGGATATCTCAACCAGCGCTACTGAGCCCCCCGTTGTTACCGAGCGCCCCCTTGTTGACCCTCCCTTTGCCTGCCACTCTGAGAGTCCCCCCACTTGTGAATTTGTGAAACCCTGAACGAACGGCGGGGAGACTCCCAGGAGGTGGCTCCATCCATGCTCGTCCGTGACGCCATGAGCACTGTCGTCCTCACCATCGGCCCGACCCACACCCTGCGCCAGGCAGCCGCGTTGATGTCCGCGCGCAAGGTAGGGGCGGCCGTGGTCCACGACCCCGACGCCGGCGGCATCGGCATCCTCACCGAACGCGACATCCTCAACTCCGTGGGCCTGGGTCAGGACCCGGACACCGAACGCGCCCACGCCCACACCACCACCGACGTCGTCTTCGCCGCTCCGGCATGGACCCTGGAGGAGGCGGCGGGCGCCATGACGCACGGCGGCTTCCGGCATCTCATCGTGCTGGACGGCGGCGAACCCGCCGGCATCGTCTCGGTCCGCGACATCATCCGCTGCTGGGCGCCGGCACGCCAACGCGTTCCGGCGTGAGCACACGGACGGGCCGGGCCCCCTGGGGACCCGGCCCGTCCGCCACCGCAAGCGGTCCAGCGCTGGAGTTCAGCCGCGCAGGGCCCGGACCGCGACCTCCAGCCGCTTGCCGTAGTCTCCGTCGGCCCGACGGAAGTTGTCGATCGCCCGCTCGACGATGTCGTCGCGCGAGACCTTGGCGATGAAGCCCGCCAGGTTGGCGATGAGGCGCTCCTTCTCGTCCTCGCTCATCAGGCGGTAGAGGTTGCCGGCCTGCACGAAGTCGTCGTCCTCGGCGTGCACCGGAGCCGGGTGGTTGCCCGTCGCGCCGCTCACGGCCGTGGCGGACCACAGGGGTCGGTCCGTCTGGAACGGGCCGCCGAAGCTGTTCGGCTCGTAGTTCTTCGCGCCTGCGTGTTGGCCGTCATAGAGGTACCCGTCACGGGAGTTGGTGCGCGCGACGGTGGCGTGCGGGCGGTTCACGGGCAGGTGGTCGGCGTTGATGCCCACGCGGTAGCGGTGGGCGTCGCCGTAGGCGAAGAGGCGGCCCTGGAGCATCTTGTCCGGGGAGGGGCCGATGCCCGGCACGAAGTGGGCGGGGCTGAAGATCGACTGCTCGACCTCGGCGAAGATGTTCTCCGGGTTGCGGTTGAGCTCCAGCTTGCCGATCTCGACGACCGGGTAGTCCGCGTGCGGCCAGACCTTGGTCAGGTCGAACGGGTTGAAGCGGTACGTCGCCGCCTCGGCCACCGGCATGATCTGCACGCCGACGGTCCAGGTCGGGTACTCCCCGCGCTCGATGGCCTGGCGCAGGTCGCGCTGGTGGGAGTCGGGATCCTCACCGGCGAGCCGGGCGGCCGTCTCGGCGGTCAGGTTCTTGATGCCCTGGTCCGTCTTGAAGTGGTACTTCACCCAGAAGGCCTCGCCGGCCTCGTTGCTCCACTGGAAGGTGTGCGAGCCGAAGCCGTCCATGTGGCGGTAGGAGGCGGGGATGCCTCGGTCGCCGAACAGCCAGGTCACCTGGTGCGTGGACTCGGGCGAAAGGCTCCAGAAGTCCCAGACGTTGTCCGCCTCCGTCGAGCCGGTGTACGGGTCGCGCTTCTGGGTGTGGATGAAGTCCGGGAACTTGATGGCGTCCTTGATGAAGAACACCGGGGTGTTGTTGCCGACGAGGTCGTAGTTGCCCTCCTCGGTGTAGAACTTCACCGCGAAGCCGCGCGGGTCGCGGACCGCGTCCGCCGCGCCCAGGTTGCCGGCCACCGTCGAGAAGCGCAGGAAGACCTCGGTCTGCTTGCCGATCCCGGAGAGGAACGCGGCGCGCGTGTACGGGGTGACGTCGGCGGTCACCGTGAAGGTGCCGTACGCACCCGCGCCGCGGGCGTGCACGACACGCTCCGGGATGCGCTCACGGTTGAAGTGGGCCAGCTTCTCCAGCAGGAGCTGGTCCTGGACGAGCACCGGGCCCCCGACGCCCGCGGTCTCACTGTTCTGGTTGTCGGCGACCGGGGCCCCGGCCCCCGTAGTGAGCGGTCCCTGGGTCACGTGCGCCTCCTGCACCATTCCTGACCGGTCCTGTCCCCTGGCCAAAGCCGTTCTCGATCCTACAATAGACAATGTCTAAAACAGGTAGGACTCTAAACTCACACCTGTTCGGGACCTGGTCCCTTTTGCTGTTAGGCTGGTTGCCATGAGTGACCTTCTGGAACGGCTGCGCGGACGCGGATGGCGGATGACCGCGCAGCGGCGTGTCGTGGCCGAGGTCCTCGACGGCGAACACGTCCATCTGACGGCCGACGAGGTCCACGCCCGGGCCGTGGCCAAGCTCCCCGAGATCTCCCGGGCGACCGTCTACAACACGCTCGGTGAGCTCGTGACCCTCGGCGAGGTGCTGGAGGTCTCCACCGACCAGCGCGCCAAGCGGTACGACCCGAACGCCCACCAGCCGCACCACCACCTGGTCTGCGCCCAGTGCGGCGCGATCCGGGACGTCCACCCGACCGGCAACCCGCTGGCGGACCTCCCCGACACCGAGCGCTTCGGCTTCACGGTCTCGGACGTCGAGGTGACGTACCGCGGCGTCTGCCCGAACTGCGCAGCGGCCTAGCCCTTCACACACGAGCCCCGGCATCGATGGATGCCGGGGCTTTGTCGCCCGCTCACACACAAACACCGAGGGCCGGAACCCTTTCGGATTCCGGCCCTCGGCCTTCAGTAGCGGGGACAGGATTTGAACCTGCGACCTCTGGGTTATGAGCCCAGCGAGCTACCGAGCTGCTCCACCCCGCGTCGATGAATGCAACGTTACGTCAATGACGAGGACGGATGCAAATCGCTTAACGGGGAGCGATTCGGCGGAGCGATTCGGCTGAGCGTCTCGGAACGACGGCCCCGCCCAGCCACGGCCTCCCCTGCGGACCGAGCCGCAGCGCTACCGGCGCCCTCCGGGCCGCGGACAGCCGGCACCGCCGAGCAACAGGTCCCGATCCGGCTGACCGCGGGCGCTCAGCACCGCGCTGGGCTGTCACCAGCCGCCCCCGCCGAGCGGCAAGCAGCCGGGCACCACGTGCCGACCTGAGCCGCGAGCAGAGCTCCAGCCACCCACCCCGCTGAGCTGCAGCCCCTAACGCCGCTGAGCGTCAGGGGCCGACCCCGTTGAGCGGCCCGGGTGAGTGGTAAGCAGCCGACCCCGCTGCACCGGCAGACAGTGATGCCGCTCGGAGCGGTGTGGCGGCCACGACGGCCCCCGCAGCGCCGTGCTGCGCATCCACCCGGCTCACCCCCCGCCGCCACGAGGCCGAGCACCCAGCGACACGGCCCGGCCTCAGGCCGACAGTTCCTGCCGCAACGCGTCCCTCAACCGCTCCGCCCGCTCAGCGACAGACGCCGGCCCCAGCGACACGGCCCGATCAGCCCACCGCTGCCCTTCCGCCAGCTCCCCCCGACGCGCGTAGACGAGGGCAAGTCGCAACGCCGCCCGTCCATGCCCCGCGTCAGCGGCCCGCGTCCACCAGACCGCCGCCTCCGGCTCGCTCCCCTCCCGGGCCAGCAGCAGCCCGAGATTGAACGCCCCGTTGCGGGACCCGGCCTCGGCCGCCTCCCGGTACCACCGCGCCGCCTCGACGACATCGCCCCGGGCCGCCGCGAGCATGCCGACCCGCACCTGCGCGCGCCGGTGCCCCTGGGACGCGGCCCGCTCGTACCACTCCTCGCACTCGCTCCGCCGGTGCACGGGCTCCCCGAGCTCGTGCGCGGGCTCCGGCGGACGGCGAGCGTCGAGCACGGTCGCCAGCCGGTACGCGGCCTCGGCACTCCCGCCCCCGGCCGCACACCGCAGATGCCGCTCGGCCTCCTGCTCGTCGCCGTCCCGCAGCCTCGCCATACCGACCTGGAGCGCCGCCTCGGTGTGCCCGGCCGCAGCGGCACGCTCGTACCAGCGCAGCGCGGCCTGCTCCTCGCCCCGCCCGGCGTGCAGGATGCCGAGGTTGAAGGCGGCGTCCACGCTCCCGGCCTCCGCGGCCTTGGAGAACCACGGCTCCGCGCCCGTCTCGTCGCCGCCCCGCAGCAGCAGGATCGCCAGCGCGTTCGCGGCCTCCCGGTGCCCGGCGTAGGCCGCGCGCCGGTACCACTGCTCGGCCTGCGGGGTGCGCCCCTGCTCGGCGCAGAGCAGGCCGAGGTTGTACGCGCCGTTCACGTCACCCGCGTCCATCGCGGCCCGGTACCACCGCTCGGCGGTCTGCGTCTCGCCCCGCTCGGCGTGCAGCGCGCCCAGCGCGTTCGCCGCATTGCCGTCGCCGTCCTGGGCGGCCCGCAGCCACCACACGGCGGCGTTCTCGGTGTCGCCCGCGTCGCGCAGCAGGAAGCCGAGCGCGCAGGCGGCCCGCGCCTCGCCGTCCTTGGCGGACGTCAGGTACCAGCGCCCGGCCTCCTTGAGCTGGCCGCGCCTCTCCAGAATCGTCCCGAGGTGCAGCGCGGCCCGCCGGTGCCCGCGCGCGGCGGCCTGCCGGTACCACTGCTCGGCCTCCTCGGCCCCGTGGACACCGTTGTCACCGTCGGCTTCCCGCGCCGCCTTCCGGTCCAGCGCCCGCGCCAGGCGGTACGCCGCCTCACGGTGCCCGCGCTCGGCCGCGACCCGCATCCACTGCTCGGCCGCGGCGTCCCCGCGATGCTCCAGCAAATCGGCGAGCGCGTACGCGCCCAGGGTGTGGCCCTGCTCGGCGGACTGGCGCAGCCAGTACTCGGCGGCTGGTTCGTCACCGCGCTCGCGGTGGTGCCGGCCAAGGGCGTGGGCGGCCGCCGTGGACCCGGCGACGGCGGCGATCCGCCACCATCCGGCGGCCTCGTCGGCGTACCCCCGCTGGTGAAGGAGGACTCCCAGGTTGTTGGCGGCCGCCCGGTCGCCCGCGGCTGTGGCGGCACGCAGATGAGGCTCGGCACCGTCGAGATCGCCACGGCGCAGCAACATGGCCCCGAGGACACTCATCGCCTCGACATCGCCGGCCTCCGCGGCGAGCCGCTGACGCAGCTCCTCGGCCGCCTCGTCGGCGATCTCCCCGGTCTCGTCCGGGGTCTCGGTGTCCTCCCGGCTGGAAGGCTGCACAAAACGCCCTGTCTCGAACAGAGTTGCCTTGTCCCCCATAACGTCCATCGTCGCACCACCTGCAACCTGGGTACACCTGGTATACCGCAGCCAGTGAGGTCACTTCAGCGTTTTGTCGACATGCCCACAGAGAGACAAGTCAAACACAGATTGCCCAACTCCCCCGGGCGGCGCGGCCGTAGCGTGCACCAGCACATGCGTTCACACATCACGAAGGCCCGGATTCCTGTGTGGAATCCGGGCCTTCGGTGTCGCTCCATCACTCGGACATCGCGACTTCAGTAGCGGGGACAGGATTTGAACCTGCGACCTCTGGGTTATGAGCCCAGCGAGCTACCGAGCTGCTCCACCCCGCGCCGTTGTGTTCACAACCGTATCACGGCGCGGGACGGGCATTTGACCAGGCCAGGGCCCTAGCTACTCGGCTTCGGGCTCGGACTGCCGCTGGGACTGCCGCTCGGGCTACCGCTGGGCTTGCTCTCGCCGCCCCCGGCGCCGCCCGCCCGGCTCGCCGCGGCCTGGGCGTCCTCGGCCCGCTGCAGGGCGTCCTCGAGGTCCTTCTGCGCCCGGCCGTACGCCTCCCAGTCGTTCTTCTTCAGGGCCTCCTGGCCCGCGTCGAACGCCTTCTGGGCGTCCTCCAGGGCCTGTTGGACCGTCGGGTTGTCGGACGTCGGCGGTGGCGTCGTCGTATCGCCCTCGTCCGGTGGCTCGGTGGCCGGACCGTCCGCTCCGAAGACCTTGTTGAGGGCCTCGTCGAGGGTGTTCTCGAAGGCGGTCTGGCCTCCGTAGGTGACCAGCACCTTCCGCAGCAGCGGGTACTTCAGTCCACCACCGCGTACGTAGACCGGCTCCACGTACAGCAGTCCTCCGTCGAGCGGCACCGTCAGCAGGTTGCCGTACTCCACTTCGGAGTCCCCGCCTCTCAGGAGCCTGATCGACTCGGCGATGTCCTCTTGGGAGTTGAACTGACTCTGGACCTGCTTGGGTCCGTTGACCGTGGTGTTGGTCGGCAGTTTCAGGATTCTGATCTTGCCGTAGTCACTGGTGCCCGCCTCGGCGTCGACCGCCATGAACGCACTGAGGTTGTCCCGGCCGTTGGGCGTGAAGGTCGTCGTCAGCGAGAACGCCTGCGCCTTCTGGTCGGGCATCTTCATGCTCAGGTAGTACGGCGGCACCGCGCTGCCCGACCGGTTCGTCGGGTCGTCCGGCACCTGCCACACCTCGCTGCCGCTGAGGAACGTCGTGGCGTCCTTCACGTGGTAGCGCGTGAGCAGCTCCCGCTGGACCTTGAACAGGTCCTGGGGGTAGCGCAGATGGTCCATCAGCGACTTGGAGATGTCGCTCTTGGGCTCCACCGTGCCCGGGAAGGCCTTCATCCAGGTCTTCAGGACGGGGTCCTGGGTGTCCCACTGGAAGAGCTTCACCTCGCCGGTGTACGCGTCGACGGTCGCCTTCACCGAGTTGCGGATGTAGTTGACCTGGTTCTGCTGGGCCACCACGGCGCGGTTGTCGTTCGTGGCGGTCAGCGAGTCGGCCGTGGTGTCACCGAGCGTCGTACGCGAGGAGTACGGGTAGCCGTTCGTCGTCGTGTACGCGTCGACGATCCACTGGATCCGGCCGTCCACGACCGCCGGGTAGGCGTCGCCGTCGATGGTCAGCCAGGGCGCGACCGCCTCGACGCGCTCCTTGGGCGTGCGGTTGTACAGGATCCGCGAACCGTCGCCGATCGCACCGGAGTACAGGATCTGCGGCTCGCCGAACGCCACCGCGTACGCGGCCCGGTTGACCGGGTTGGAGAGGTTGACCCCGCTGTCACCCTTGTAGCTGGTGGTCTTCTCACCGTTGTCGTCGGAGTAGTCGATCTCCTTCTGGGGACCGCCGACGATCGAGTACGTGTCGGTCTTCTCGCCGTAGTAGATCCGCTGCTCGTACGTGCCGAGGTCACCCTCGGAGGGCAGGTCGGACTCCGTGAAGTTCGGACGGCCCTGGGCGTCTGCGCTGGTGCCCTCGGCGGCGACCACTCCGAATCCGTGGGTGTAACGGAAGTGGTTGTTGATCCAGTTCTTCTTCGGGATACCCGCGAGGTTCAGCTCACGCAGGCCGATGACCGTGTCCTGGTCCTTGCCGTCCTTGGTATAGCGATCGACGTCCAGGTTGTTCGGGAACGCGTAGTAGTTCCTGATCTGCTGGAGCTGCTGGAACGTCGGCGAGACGATGTTCGGGTCCATGATCCGGATGCTGGCGGTGGAGGGAACGTCATCGCGCAGCGTGGTCTTGTCCTCGGTCTTGCTGGTGCCCGAGTAGTCGGTGACCTTGGTGCCGTCGATACCGTAGGCCTTGCGCGTCGCCTCGAGGTTCTTCTCGACGTACGGCGCTTCCTTGGCCTGCTCGTTCGGCTGGACCTGGAACTTCTGCACGATCGCCGGGTACAGGCCGCCGATGAGGATCGCGGAGAGCACCATCAGGCCGAAGCCGATCACGGGCAGCTGCCAGGTGCGCCGCCAGATGGTGGCGAAGAACAGCAGCGCGCAGATGACGGCGATGCAGAACAGGATCGTCTTGGCCGGCAGGTAGGCGTTGGCGTCGACGTACCTCAGGCCCGTCCAGTTGTCGGTTGCCCGGAAGTCGCTGGACTTCACCGCGAGTCCGTACCGGTCGAGCCAGTACGCGACCGCCTTCAGGGCCACGAAGATGCCGATGAGCACCGACAGGTGCCCGGTGGCCGCGGCCGTGGCGCGGGCGCCGGGGCTGGTGACGCGCAGGCCGCCGTACAGGTAGTGCGTGAGCGCGGCGGCGATCACGGACAGGATCGCGGCGGCGAAGCCGAAGCCGAGCAGGAACCGGTACCAGGGCAGGTCGAAGGCGTAGAAGGAGACGTCCAGCTTGAACTGGGGGTCCTTCTGGCCGAAGGGCACGCCGTTGACCCACATCAGCCACGTCCGCCACTGACCGGACGCCGAGGCACCGGCGATCAGGCCCACCAGGGCGGTGATCCCGAACAGCAGCCACTTCTTGTAGGGCGCGATGCTCATCCGGTAGCGGTCGAGGTTCTGCTGCTCCATCGACATGGCGCTCAACGGCGGCCGCAGTCGGTGCGCCAGCCAGATGTTGAATCCGACGGAGAGGGCCATGAGCAGGCCGAAGACGAAGAAGAGCCCGATCTTCGTCCACAGGGTGGTGGTGAAGACCGAGGAGTAGTTCACCGACCGGTACCAGAGCCAGTCCGTCCAAAAGCCCGCGAACATGGTGAACGCCATGCCGAGAACGGCCAGGACGCCCAGCGTCATGAGCAGGGTCCGGACACGCCGGGACGGGCGGCCCACTCTGATCCGCGGCCCCGAAGGGCCTCCGCCGCGGTCCGGCATCTGGAAAGCCAAGGTGCGCACCTCGAAGTTCGCTGTTGATTCGTCAGGCCCGCGTCTTCACGGACCGTCCGTGGCCCCCGTGATCGTGGGCCCCCACCTATGCAACTTACTCACCGTTTACTCGGTTCCCGATTCCGGCCGGGAACGAGGCAGGATTGTGACCATGTCCAACACTCCCATGGCTGCGAACCCGCTCACCCGGGCCGTTCTCGAGATCGACGAGTACGTCTCCGGCCTCGGCTGGGACCAGTCAGCCCGCCTTTTCGCCCTCGTCGACACCGCACGGCTGCGGGCCGAACAGCCCTCGCTCGCGGACCGGCTCGGTCTGGGGGACGAGTCGGAGAACTCCGGCCTCACCCCGATCGAGCAGGACGAAGTTCCAACGGGCAAGCCGCTCGACGAGTTCCTCGCCACCATCGCCTGGCCCGACGCGGTGGCCGGCTGCGCCCTCGCCGTGGAGCGCCTGATGCTGCCGCCGTCCGCGGAGGCCCAGGTTCCGCAGGGTCTGAGCGAGGCGGCGCTCACGAAGTGGGTGGCCGACCACCCGGACCGCCAGGAGGTCCGCATGACGGTCGCGGTCCTGCGCGACGGCACGCGCGAGTCGGCACTGCGGCTGCGCGAGAAGGACTCGCCCACCGAGGTCCTGACCGGCTCGGACCTGGTCCCGGGGCTGGCGGAGGCGCTGGCGGCGACGTTCGAGGAGTAGCCCGGAAGGACCGTGGGGTCCGGCCTGCCGGGCCCCTGGTCAGCGGACTACTTACCGCATTTCGGAAGGTCCGCGGTGGCGCCGCTGCGGATGTCCTTCAGCGCGCCGAGGGCGTCCTGGATGGTGCCCACCTTGATGAGGGTGAGGCCGTCGGGGGTGTCCTTGGCGGCGGCCGCGCAGTTGTCGGCGGGCGTCAGGAAGTACCGCGCGCCCTTGGCCCGCGCGCCGACGGTCTTCATCTCGATGCCGCCGATCGGGCCGACCTTGCCGGCGTCGTCGATCGTGCCGGTGCCGGCCACGAACGCGCCGCCGGTCAGGCTGCCCGGCGTGAGCTTGTCGTAGATGCCGAGCGCGAACATCAGCCCGGCGCTCGGCCCGCCGACGTCGGCCAGCTTGATGTCGATGGTGAACGGGAAGGTGTGGTCGGTCCCCGCCGAGATCCCCACGATGGCGCGCTTCTCGCCGTCGTCGTCGGACGTCGTGGTGGTCATGGTGATGTCCTGCGTTTTGGTCGGCGTCCGCTTCTCCTTCTCCGCGGCGGCCTGCTCCTTGGCCGGCACGACCGTGAAGCGGACCTTCTGGCCCGGCTTGTGCTTGGTGACGAGCTTCGCGACGTCGGCCGGCGCCTTCACCACCGTGCCGTCGACGGCCTTGATCACGTCCCCCGCGTGCAGCTTGCCCTCGGCCGGGGATCCCTTGACGACCGTCGAGACGATCACCCAGGACTTCACCGGAACGTCCAGCTGCTTCAGAGCGGCGACCTTGGCGCTCTCCTGGGACTGGCTGAACTCCTCGGCGTTCTCCTGGGTGGACTGCTCCTCGGTCTTGCCGTCCGGGTAGAGCGTCTCGTGCGGCACGACCTTGTTGTCGTGGGCGAGCCAGCCGTAGACGGCTTCGACCAGGTTCATCCGGTAGTCGGCGCTCGTGACCCGGACCGTGGTCATGTTCAAATGGCCACTGGTGGCGTACGTCTTCTTCCCCGCGATCTGCAGCACCGGCTCACCGTCGTGATCGCCCAGGGTGTTCACCGTCGGCCCCGGGGACATCTCCGCGTAGGGCACGGGGATGAACACTCCCGCGCACAGGAGCGCGATCAGCATCAGGGTGGAGGCGAGCATCGTCGCGGTGCGGCGTGGCATGGCTCGACATTACGGGACGGTCCTGTCAGCGCACCGTCAGGGCCGCCCGTCCGGGGCGGCCCTGGGCTCTGCGACGTCTGTGACCTGCCCTTATTCGGCCGTCAGCCACCCGGCCGGGGCTTCTCCATGGCCTCGCGGAAGCGGGCGTAGCCGATGAGCTCCGGGCCGTCGTTGCGGACCTTGCGGGTCCGGTTGGCCCAACTGCCCCAGAGCCCCGCGCCGATGGCAGCCACAAGCGGAATCAGCAACCAGGCGAGCGCCGCCATGCCGACCTCCAACCCCTTTGAGCGTCCGCGACTGACTGATCAGCAGATTAACCATCCGCAGTGACAACGCTCACGCCAGGGGTGCGGTTACGCAACCGGAAGGCGGCTTACCGGATCAGCAGGCGCCGACCCATTCCTCGGTGCCGTCGGAGAACTTCTGGTGCTTCCAGACAGGCACTTCGTGCTTGAGGTCGTCGATCAGCTTGCGGCAGGCCTCGAAGGCCTCCCCTCGATGCGGGCAGGAGACGGCGACGACCACGGCGAGGTCCCCGACCCGGAGGTCCCCCACGCGATGCACGGCCGCCAGGGCCCGCACCGGGAACTCGGCGGCGACCTTCTCGGCGATCCGCCGCATCTCCGCCTCGGCACTGGGGTGGCACGAATACCCGAGTTCCTCGACGTCGGCGCCCCCGTCGTGGTTCCGCACGGTTCCCACGAAGAGCGCGGTGCCCCCGGCCGCGTCGTCCCCGACCGCCCGGAACACCTCGTCCAGCGAGAGGGCCGTGTCCCGGATCCCGATCAGCTTGATCGGGTCCTGCGCGGCCTGCTCACCGGGGTGATCGTTCGTGGTTGCCATGCCTCCATCGTGCCGCACGCGACCGACAGCGCGGAATAGAGCTTTCGACCGGCACGCGCGCGTACGCGTTTGGAGTCTTCTACAGGGACGTCCCTCAGATCCGCCGCCGGGCCTTCCGCGCCCGGCGCACCACCGCCGCCGCGCCCAGCAGCGCCACCGTCGCGCCCGCGGCGCCCGCGGCCGTGGCGTCCTTGCGGCCCAGCCGGCGTCCGGCGACCGTGTGCCGGCCGGAGACCTCCTCCAGGAGTTCCGCCAGCACCTCCTCGTTGGTGTACCGCGGCCGCCACCCGGCGTCGTGCAGCCGGCTGCCGCTCACCACCCAGGGATACATCGTGTATGCCAGGTCCCCGGCCGGGGACGGCGTCAGCCCGATCCGGTGCAGTCGCGCCGCCGCACCGAGCGCGACCGCCGACGGCAGCTCCATCCGCCGGATGCCGCTGAGCTCCTCGACCTCCTCCTGCTCCAGCCAGCCGTCGCACCCGACGGTCAGTTCCCCGTCGACCTTCTCCAGGACGGCGTACTCCAGTGCGGTGCACAGGTCCTCGACGTGGCAGAACTGCCACGCGGGCCGCGACCCGGCGACGACGAGCAGCCGGGGAGACTCGAAGTACCTGGTCAGCGCGGTGTCCGTGCCTCCCACCAGCACGGCCGGCCGTACCACGGTGACATTGAGCCCCGGGTGCGCCCGGGGCGCGCGCCGCGCCAGGCCTTCGATCTCCAGCAGGTCGCCGACGCCCGTCGCCTCCGCCGTGGCCCGCAGTTCGGCGTCCTCGGACAGCGGCAGCTCGTTGTCGGGCAGCGCCCCGTAGACCATCGCCGAGGTGCACAGCACGACCCGGTGCACTCCGGCCGCAGCGGCCGCCGTCAGGACGGTCTGCGTCCCCCGTACGTTGTAGGCCGTTCGGGCGGCCGCGTCGGTCTCCAGGTCGAGATCCAGCGCCAGGTGCACCACCACGTCGGCGCCGCGCAGCTTGTCGGCGATGGCAGGATCCCGTACGTCCAGGATGTGCCACTGCGCCGCCGCGCACTCGCCGCGCCGCTCGTCGATGGCCACGACCTGCTTGACCTCGTCGGACGCGGCGAGCTGCTCGGTGAGCAGGGCTCCTACGCCGTACGCGGCGCCGGTGACCGCGACGACGGGGCCGCGCGCCGCGGGACTCGCGGAACTGATTGACTGGTTTCGCGCTGCGCGAACCTGCGGATCTGGGGAACTCACCGGGCGTCTCCAGCGGTTGTCTTCAGTACGAGCGCGTCCGACGCGTGCGTACCAGGTGGCATCCATCCTGCCGCAGGCCGTCAGTCGGCGAAGCACCGAGGCCCTATCCGCCCCGGGTGTCTAGGCTGGGTGGTGTTGTCGGGCAGCCGTGCCGCCGGAAAGAACCGGCGGCCCTACCAGCCGAGGAATCCCGTGAGTGACACCCCATTCGGATTCGGCCTTCCGCCGGAGGAGCCGGACGACGGCGACGAGGGCAAGAAGAAGGACCAGCAGAGCGGTGGTGGTCAGGGACCGGCCAACCCGTTCGGTTTCGGCGGCCTGCCCGGAGCCGGAGGCCCCGGCGGCCCCGGTGCGGACAATCCGTTCGCAGCCATGTTCGGGTCGCTGAACCCCACCGACCTGGGCGCCGCGTTCCAGCAGCTCGGCCAGATGCTCTCCTACGAGGGCGGGCCGGTGAACTGGGACATGGCCAAGCAGATCGCCCGCCAGACGGTCTCCCAGGGCAGCCCTGACGGCACCAAGGACGCCAGCGTCGGCCCCGCCGACCGCAAGGCCGTCGAGGAAGCCGTCCGCCTGGCCGACCTGTGGCTCGACGATGCCACCTCCCTGCCGTCCGGCGCCGCCTCGGCGGTGGCCTGGAGCCGCGCGGAGTGGGTCGAGGCCACCCTGCCCGCCTGGAAGGAGCTCGTCGACCCGGTCGCCGAGCGCGTCGGCACCGCCATGGGCGACGTCCTGCCGGAGGAGATGCAGGCCATGGCCGGTCCGCTGATCGGCATGATGCGCTCGATGGGCGGCGCCATGTTCGGTACGCAGATCGGGCAGGCCGTCGGTGTGCTCGCCGGCGAGGTCGTCGGCTCGTCCGACATCGGCCTTCCGCTCGCCCCGGCCGGCAAGGCCGCGCTGCTGCCGGTGAACATCGAGACGTTCGGCAAGGACCTGAGCGTCCCCCAGGAGGAGGTACGGCTGTATCTCGCCCTGCGCGAGGCCGCCCACCAGCGCCTCTTCGCGCACGTGCCGTGGCTGCGCTCGCATCTGTTCGGCGCGGTCGACGGCTACGCCCGCGGGATCAAGGTCGACACGGCCAAGCTGGAGGACGTGGTCGGCCAGTTCGACCCGCAGAACCCGGAGCAGCTCCAGGAGGCCCTCCAGCAGGGCATGTTCCAGCCGGAGGACACGCCCGAGCAGAAGGCCGCGCTGGCCCGTCTGGAGACGGCTCTGGCGCTCGTGGAGGGCTGGGTGGACGCGGTGGTCCACGCCGCCGCGAAGCCCCGCCTGGCGTCCGCCGACGCCCTGCGCGAGACGCTGCGCCGCCGCCGTGCCTCGGGCGGGCCGGCCGAGCAGACGTTCGCCACGCTGATCGGTCTGGAGCTGCGCCCGCGCCGTCTGCGGGACGCCTCCCGGCTGTGGGCCTCGCTCACGGACGCGCGTGGTGTCGACGGCCGGGACGCCCTGTGGCACCACCCGGACATGCTGCCCACGGCGACCGACCTGGACGACCCGGACGGCTTCGTGCACCGCGAGCAGATCGACTTCTCCGAGCTGGACAAGATGCTCGGCGAGGCGGCGGACAAGCCCGACCTGAAGAAGAAGGACGACGGCGAGGACAAGAACAAGGGCGACGACGCCGGGTGAGCCTGTACGACGACACGGTCCTCGTGCTGAAGGGGTACGAGGACCAGGCGGAGCTGCGCCAGGCCTATCTGGACCACCTGGCGGAGCACCCGGACGGGCTGTGGAAGGCCTGCCAGGCGGGTCACATCACGGCGAGTGCCCTGGTGATCGACCCCGAAGGCGGCCGGGTGCTGCTGACTCTGCACAAGAAGCTCCAGATGTGGCTTCAGATGGGCGGCCACTGCGAGCCGGGCGACGCCTCCCTGGCGGACGCGGCCCTGCGTGAGGCCGCGGAGGAGTCCGGTGTCTCGGGGCTCTCCCTGCTGCCCGGCGGTCCGGTGCGTCTGGACCGGCATCCGATCCCGCCGCCGTGCCACTGCCACTTCGACGTCCAGTACGCGGTCGTGGCACCGCCGGACGCCAGGCACGAGATCAGTGACGAGTCACTCGACGTGCGCTGGTTCGGATACGACGAGGTGGCAGACGTGGCGGACGAGTCGGTGACACGGCTGCTGGAGGCCACGCGCGCGAGGCTCTCAGCCTGAGCATGTGTAAGGGGCGACCGCACGGGCGGTCGCCCCTTAACATGTGCTGTGACGGTTGATTGCGCCGTCGGGGCGCGGGGAACCGCGCGACCAGCCACACACGGCCCGCGGGCCCGGCTCGGACCGCACAGCACCCGACCCCTCGGCCGAACCCGCGGAGCGATCAGCTCCAGACGTTGCCCTGGTTCTGCCCGCGTGCTCCCTGCTGGCCCATGCCGTACTGCGCGGCGAGACCCGAGCCGATCTGGGCGTTCTGCGGCGGCAGCAGTTCGCTCGGCTGGACGAGCGCGAAGCCGGTGCCCATGAAGCTCAGCTCCCAGCCCTCGCCGGTGCTGCCGCGCCGCCGCCATACCCCGGAGGAGTGTGTCTGGGCCTGCATCTGCACCCGCAGGCTCGTCGACCAGGCGACGATCGCGTCGGCGTCGCAGTTGACGTACTTGTCGGGTGTCACCTGCAACAGCAGCGGCATCCCGGAGGTCATCAGGGCGACCTTGCCCCGGCCGGAGATGTTGAGCTGGTACTTCCCGGAGCCGGAGATGCCGTACAGGCTGTCCACGGCGATGACCTCGTGGTGCAGGGAGGAGTCCATCGCCAGCACGTAGCTGCTGTCGACGGTGAGGCCGTCCTGGTCCACCTCCATGACGTGGACGTGCTGCTTGAGGTTGGCGAGGTAGACCGTGCCCTGCCCGTGGCAGCGCATCAGGTCCAGGCCCTCTCCGGTCTGCGCACGCGCGCGTGACTGCTGGTTGCTCTGGTACTCGGCGTCGAACTCGACGAGGCCCTGGTAGGCGACCATGGTGCCCTTGCGGGCCAGGATGTCGTCGTGGCCCTCCAGGGCGACGCGCAGCATCTGCTTGTTCTGCAGGCTCCAGCGTTCCTGGGTCTGCTGCTCGTTGTAGGCGAAAATCGGGCTCTGCATGGCGTGTGGCTCCCCCTCAGCCCCGGACCCGGAGACGGTCGGTGCTGTCCTCACTGGGCTGGACGACGACGATGCCCTGACCGGAGAAGGCCATCTGGTAGGCCTCGCCGCTGCCGCGGCCGATCAGCGACTGGGCCCGGAAACTGCGCTTGCCCTTCACCTTGAGGTTCGGGGACCAGGCGACGAGCGCGTCGGGGTCGACGTAGGTCTCGTCCTCGCCGCCTCCGCAGTCGACGACGATGGGCTTGCCCCGGGAGGTCAGCGCGACCCAGCCCTGCCCGGAGATCTTGGTGTTCCACAGGCCCTGCCCGGCGAACTTCGCCAGACCCTTGACCCGCTCCACGCCCCACGTCAGGTGGGCGTCGAAGGCGAGCAGGTTGGTGGCGTTGACGGAGATGCCGTCGCCGTTGAGGTTGATGACGACGACGTTCGCGCCGTAGTCGGCGAGGTAGAGCAGGCCGTCGCCGGAGCACTTCATCAGGGGCGCGCCCTCGCCAGTCATCCAGTCCTTGGCGATCTGACGCACGGCCGGCGGGTTGGGCTCGTACTGCACGAACCCTTCGTAGGCGACCATCGACCCCACGCGCGCGAGGAGGTCGTTCCCGGTCTGCATGGCGACCTTCAGCATGTGATTGCCGTGGTTCTCCATGCGGGCGGTGACGGGTGCGGGGGCGTGGCCCGCGAGCTGCTGTGTCATGACGGGCTCCCTCAGACCTCGTACGGCTGGACGACGATGAAGTTCCCGGGCGCTCCCCGGAACTGGAGGTTGACGCTCTCGCCCGTGTCGCCGGGGTAGGCGTTGCGGCGTATCCGCACCTGGCTGGAGACGACGACCTGGGCGGCGGCCGACCAGGCGACCACGGCGTTGCAGTCGGCGAACGTGGTGGGCGTGACGGGCAGCACCACGGGCGTGCCGTGCGTCTTGACGACGATGGTGCCCGTGCCCTGGAACTGCATGGTGAACAGCGCGCCGCCGGGGATGCCGTGACCCTCGATGCGGCGGACCTCATAGGTGAGGCTCTCGTCGAAGGCGAGGACGTTCTCGGCGGAGACGCAGACGGCGTCGCCCTGCAATTCGAGGGGGTGCAGCATGGTCGAGTTCTCGGCGAGGAACACCTGGCCCTGACCCGTACAGCGCATCAGCTGCATCTCCTGGCCGGTCGCGTTGCCCACGATCCGGCCGGAGAACCCGGCGCCCTTGTAGCTGAAGTCGACCTTGCCCTGGTAGAGCACCATGCTGCCCTGCCGGGCCAGCACGGGCTGTCCGCCGATGCCGAGGTCGACGCGGACGAGCTTCTTGTTCTGCTGCGTCCAGCGCTGCCCCGTCGGGGTCTCCCTGAACTGCTGGAGCGCGGCGGACACACCGGGGCCCTGGGAGGCGCCCTGGGGAACACCCTGCGGAGCTCCGTAGGGGGCCTGCCCGACGGGCGGCTGCTGGCCGTAGCCCGGGGGCGGGGTGTGCTGGCCGTAACCGGGAGGCGGGGCAGGGGCCTGGGGTGCCTGGGGCTGGCCGTAGCCGGGGGGCGGCGGTGCCGTCTGGCCGGGGACCTGACCGTACGGCGGCGGCTGCTGGCCCGGCTGACCGTACGGCGCGGGCGCCGGGGCCGGGGGCGGCACCGGGGAGCCGCCGGGCGGGGTGTGCAGGGGCGCGACGATGGTCGGGGCGGCGTGCACCGGCGGTGCGGGCGCCGGGGCCGGAGGCGGGGTGGGACCGGGCGGGGGCGCGAACCCCTGCGCGGGCTGGGGTGCGGGAGCCGGAGGCGCTGCCGGTGCGGGGGCGGGTTCCGGAGTGCCGGGGGCGCCGAACGCGGGCGGAGCGAAGCCCGGGGCGGCGCCGGCCTGCGGCTGCTGCGGGGTGGGTGCGGGCGTCTCCTCCTCGGCCACCTCGCCGCCGAAGTTCTTCAGCAGCGCGTCCAGACCGCCGTCGAAGCCCTGCCCGACGGCGGCGAACCGCCAGACGTCCTTGAGGTAGAAGTCGCCCAGCATCACGGCCCGTTCGGTGGAGAATTCCGAGCCGTTGAAGGAGTAGCGCGCCACCTCCTCGCCGCCCGCGACGATGCGAATGTAACCGGGGGCGATCTGCGACATCTGCCCGGCACCGTCGATCGTCGCCGTGAAGGACAGCTTCTGGATCTGCGGCGGGATCCGGTCGAGCGTCACCCGGAAGGACTCCGTGTCGCCCGCCTGCGCGCCCAGGAGCTGAATGGACTCCTCGGGGGACTTCGGCTGGTTGAAGAAGACGAAGTACCGGTCGTCCGAGAGCCGTTCGTCGGCGTCGAGGCCGAAGCAGCTGATGTCGAAGTTCAGTCCGGGGCCGGCGATCTGCACACCTACGTACAGATCCGTGCCCGCGGTGAGGTCACTGATCCTGGCCTTGTGGCCGCGTTGGAATTCCCTGGCCATGCGTAACGACCGTCCCCCATCCAGAACGTGAGTGCGTCGCGCCAGGCTAACGGCAAACTCGGACACCGGACGAGGTCGGTACAGAGCCGGTACACAACGCTCGCTCAGCCGTATCCGCTGTTCGCTCGCGGAAAGCGGGCGGTCACCCCTCGGGGCTCTCACCCCGCGCGCCGGGCACATGGGGCAACCTCTCGGCGGCGACCACGCCTTCGAGGTAGCCGCGAGCCCGCTCCGTGCGCGGATAGGTCTCCAGGAGTTCCCAGAAGCGGGGTCCGTGTCCGGGCACGAGCAGGTGGGCGAGTTCGTGGACGAGGACGTAGTCGACGACGTACTCGGGCATGCCCTGCAAGCGGTGCGACAGGCGGATGCTGCCCTCGGAGGGGGTGCAGGATCCCCAGCGCGTGTTCTGGTTGGTCACCCAGCGCACCGACACGGGCCGGGCCCGTCCGCCGAAGTACTGGTCCGAAAGACGCCGTGCCCGCTCGTACAGCTCGGCGTCGCCGAGGGCCCGCTTGCTCTCCTGGGCGGCCAGCTTGTCGAGCATGACGTTCACCCAGCGCTGCTCCTCCGCCTCGGACATCCGGGCGGGGATGAGCACTACCGTGCGATCGCCCTCGCGATACGCGGAGACCGTTCTGCGTCGGCGGGCACTCCTGCGGACCTCGATCGCGCTCGCCCCCGAGCCGCTGGGCGGCTGGCTCGTCGTGCTGCGCTGTGGCTTTCCGGCGCGGTGCAGTGGGTCGGCGGGCACGCCCCGACGTTACCCGCTGCACACGGGGAAGTCCCGGCTCCGGGACGGTTCCGTCCCGGAGCCCCCCCACCGGCCGCCGGATTTGTACGACGAATACCCGTACCTGTGGACAACTTTCGGCAGCCGGCGGCGGGTTTGGGCATGCTGGATCTCGTCGGCGAAGCGATCGCGGGGTCGGCCCGGGACCAGGGGCCGCCTGCGCCCGGGTTCGGCCCTGCGTACGGGCCGCGCCTGCGCCCGGCCTGGGCATGACGAGCCAGGGCCGCGACTCGCTCCACCGACATACGGGGACGAGCTATGAAATACGGGGGTCTGTCATGCATCCGATGGTGAAGCCGGCGCTCAGGCGCGGCTGGCGCGACCTCAACACCGTGCAGTTCGGGATGACACCGGCGCATGCGATGACGCTCGGCCCGATGGACCTGGCGACGGGCAGCTTCCTCGACCTCCTGAACGGCACGCGGGGGCTGGAGCTGCTGCGCGAGGAGGGGCGCCGCATGGACCTGCCCGACGGTCATGTCGACGGGCTGGTGCGGGGGCTGGCGCGAGCCGGACTCCTGGACGACGCCCGGGGCGGCGGGCCGGCTGCCGACGCCCTGCGGAAGAAGAAGGAGGTCCTCGACCGGCTGCGCCCCGACCTGGCCTCTCTGTCCCTGACGACCTCGGCCCCCGGCGACGCGATCGGGCAACTGGCCGCCCGGCGCTCGCAGCGCGTGCAGGTGCGGGGCGCGGGCCGGGTGGGCGCCCTGCTGGCCTCACTGCTGGCAGGAGCCGGTGTGGGCGAGGTGGACGTGCTCGACGGCGGCCGTGTGGAGCCGTGGGACGTCGCGCCGGGCGGGCACCCCGCGGAGGCCGTCGGCGACCGCAGGGACGAATCGGCCCGCCGTGCCGTGCGCCGGGCGGCCCCGGACCGGCCACCGCGCCGCGCGCCGGCCCAGGCATCCCGGGAGGAAGGCGACCCGGGGTTCTCCCTGGTGATCCTCGCGCCGCGGGACGATGTCGCCGTGCACGCGCCCGACCCGGCCGCCGCCGAGCCACTGATGGCTTCCGGGACACCCCATCTGTACGCCGGTGTCGTGGAGGGCACCGGTGTGGTCGGCCCTCTCGTCCTGCCCGGGGAGACGAGCTGCGCGGGATGTCTGCAAGAGGGCCGCGCCCAGCGGGACCCGACCTGGCCGCGCCTGGTCGCCCAGTGGCGCTCCGGCAGGCAGCGGCAGGTGCGGCCCTGCGATCTGACGCTGGCCACGACCGTGGCCGGACTGGCGGCCGCCCACGCGCTCGCCTTCCTGGACGGCCGGGCCCCCTCCAGCGCCGGGGCGCGCTGGGAGGTCTCCGTCCCCGGTCTCCACTGGCATGCGCGGCCGATCTGGGCGCATCCGGCATGCCCGTGCGCGGCCGCGGAGAGAGGAAAAGGGGAGCACCTCTCGGAGGACGGGGAGTCGCACGAGACAATGGCGGTGCAACGGCCGTCGGAGCAGTGCCGTGAGGCAGAGGCGGAGCGGCCGGCTGGGACTTGGAGGGCGCATGTCTGATCTTCCCCGGAAGGCGGTTACCCGGACCGCCAAGCTCGCCGCGCTCCCGCTCGGCATCGCCGGGCGGGCGACCTGGGGATTCGGCAAGCGGATCGTCGGCGAGTCCGCCGAGCTCGTCGGCCGCGAACTCCAACAGCGCACGGCGGAGCAGCTGTTCAAGGTGCTCGGCGAGCTCAAGGGCGGTGCGATGAAGTTCGGCCAGGCCCTGTCCGTCTTCGAATCCGCGCTGCCCGAGGAGGTGGCCGGCCCCTACCGGGCCGCGCTGACCAAGCTCCAGGAGGCGGCGCCGCCGATGCCGACCCGCACCGTGCACGCGGTGCTCGAGGAGCGGCTCGGCGAGGGCTGGCACGAGCTGTTCCTGGAGTTCGAGGACAAGCCCGCAGCGGCGGCCTCGATCGGCCAGGTGCACCGAGGGGTGTGGCACGACGGTCGCGAGGTGGCGGTCAAGGTGCAGTACCCGGGCGCCGGCGAAGCCCTGCTGTCGGATCTGAACCAGCTCAGCCGCTTCTCGCGCCTGCTCGGTCCGCTGATCCCCGGCATGGACATCAAGCCGCTGATCGCGGAGCTGAAGGACCGCGTCTCGGAGGAGCTGGACTACGGCCTGGAGGCGCAGGCCCAGCAGGCCCACGCGGAGGAGTTCACGGACGACCCGGACGTGGTGGTGCCGCAGGTGGTCCACCAGTCGGACCAGGTCCTGGTCACCGAGTGGATGGACGGCATCCCGCTGTCGGAGATCATCTCGGACGGAACCCAGGAGCAACGCGACCGTGCCGGTCAGCTCCTTGCCCGCTTCCTGTTCTCCGGTCCCGCCCGCACGGGCCTGCTGCACGCCGATCCCCACCCAGGCAACTTCCGGCTCCTGCCCGGCGGTCCGGAGGGTGAGGACGACTGGCGGCTGGGCGTCCTGGACTTCGGCACGGTCGACCGTCTCCCGGGCGGCCTGCCGGCCACCATCGGCGAGTCCCTGCGGATGACTCTCGACGGGGAGGCCGAGGCGGTCTACGAGCTCCTGTGCGTGGAAGGGTTCGTCAAGGAGACCATAGAGCTGGACCCGGACGCCGTCATGGACTACCTGCTGCCGATCATCGAGCCGGCCCAGGTCGAGGAGTTCACCTTCACCCGGGGCTGGATGCGCAGCCAGGCGGCCCGTGTCGCCGACCCCCGCTCCCCTGCCTACCAGCTCGGCAAGCAGCTCAACCTGCCCCCCTCCTATTTGCTGATCCACCGGGTGACTCTGAGCACGATCGGCGTGCTGTGCCAGCTGGGGGCGACGGTGCGGCTGCGCGAAGAGTTGGAGGAGTGGCTGCCGGGGTTCGTACCGGAGGACCCGGCGGACGGCGAGGAGGCGGTGGCGGAGGCGTGAGTCGCCGCCGCGGGCTTCACCACCAGTCCGAGTCCAGGCGCCCCTCGATGGACCTGAGGTTGTCCCGGGAGCAGGTCTGGCAGTAGTAGTGGCGGGCGCCGTCCTCCACGGAGTAGGTCCAGGCGAGGGGTGGGCCTTCGGTCAGGACTTCGGCCGACGTGCCGCAGCGGGCGCAGGCAAAGCGCCGCGGCTCCGCGGCGGAGTCGTCGCCGCCTCCTGGAGGACTCGTCATCCGGCGACGATAGCGCCGCATCAAGCGACTCAGTGAGTACAAGGCCCCAGGCTCGGCGGGGCACAACGCCCCGGCTCGGTGGGCGGCGCGCGCCCTCCTGGTCGGTACAACGCACTGCGGGGGCCGGTCCGTTCGGTACGGACCGGCCCCCGCGTGGAGAAGTCGGCCTCCCGGGTCGGGAGGCCCCCGCTTCAGGTACGGCGGGTTACTGCATGACCGCCAGGGCGAGCGCCCGGCGGGCACGCAGTGAGGCGCGCTCCGCCCTGCGCTGCATCCGGCGGGCGGCCGCCAGGCGCACGGCCTGTCGGTCTCGCTCCGCCTCCTGCAGTCGCTCGCGCATATGCGCACGGGCCATGGCTTCTGGGATGAGTTGCATCTCTCGGGTCCTGTTCTGACGCGAGTCCTTCGCGCCGCTGATGGTGAAGTCTTGGGTTGCGGAGCCTGCGGGCTCGTAAGTGGACGGCTTCATCGGGGCCTGCTTCTGGGGGTCGTGCGTGAGGGGACGGTCGATTGTTCCTGCGGTGTTCATGCTGTGACCGGGTTCTTGCGCGGGCGGCCACGCGGCCGCTTCCGGGCGACGACGACACCCTGGACGAACAGCTCGCCACCCCAGACGCCCCACGGCTCACGCCGCTCCTTGGCGCCGGCGAGGCAGGCCTCGACCAGCGGGCAGGTACGGCAGAGGGACTTGGCGTACTCGACGTCCGCGGGCGACTCGGCGAAGAAGACCTCCGGGTCGTAGGAACGGCACGGGACCGGTACGCCGAGGTTCTCGATGGCGTCGTCGAGCGCGGTGAGCGCGGTGAGCGGGGTCAAGGCGGGGTCCTCCGTGGAGCCGGGCTTGGGGATCGTGTCGGAAGGCGGTACGGACGGGGCGTGCGCTTCGAGTTGCACGGTTCGTCTTCCTCGTCTGGTCGTTCCAGCCTGTTGGCCGGGGGGTGGTGGTACCGGGTTCTTTTCTTGTCCCGAGGCTCCTTCGGTCCGTCATCCCTGTTCAGGGACAAACAGAAGGGCCGCGGATCCCGGATGGGGTTCCGCGGCCCTGAAGGCGCCGGCCTGATCGGCGATCAGGCTGGATCACTCCAGGGTTCTGGCCCACGGAAGGCCCACATCTGGTGGTGCTGCGTCGTCTGCTTCCGGAATCCGGCACCGGTCGCCGTAAAGGCATAGGCCTGTGCCTGTGCCTCTACTGCCGCTTCCAGTGCCTTGGTCGGTCGCTCATTGCGCTCACGGACGGGAAGGCCCGCGAGAGCAACGGAGGAGGACGCCGGACGCACGGCACGAATGCCGGACAGACCGGTGCCCAGGTTCGAAACGCCGAGCATGCACACGGAGACGGCCGAGCGATCGGTCATTTTCACGATGCTGACGGAGCTGGTGTTGATGCTGATCACTGGACTCGCCTCCTCTCGGCGTCTAGAGGGACTGGATGAACCAGTCCGACGGATATGCAAGTACAACACGGAATCAGGGCCTCCGAGAAGGCCGCTGCTCTCGTGCCTAAGAACCTATGGGGATTGCTGGGGCATGCGCAAACTATTTTTTCGACGAGTTCGTGTCAGTCCTGATCTGGGTGCTCCGCTCCTGACTGGCCTGCGCAGATGGCCAGGACGTCGGCCCCGTAGCGGGTGAGCTTGCGCATCCCCACGCCCGGGATGCGGGCGAGCTCGCGCTCGTCGTCGGGGGCGGTCTCGGCGATCGCCATCAGGGTCCTGTCCGTGAACACGCAGAACGCGGGCTGGCCGCTGTTGCGCGCCTGGTCGGCCCGCCACTCGCGCAACCGCTCGTACAGGCCCTCGTTCATGTCGGAGGGGCAGTCGTCGCACCGCATCAGCTTCATCTCGCCCGGGTCGGTCAGCGTGCGGCCGCAGACCCGGCAGCGGGCGGGAACTCGCTGAGTCCGTCTCGGGGCGGACCCCCTGGTTCCGGGGATTCCGCGCTCGATTCCGCCCGCTCCCCCGGCGGTGGCGCGGCCCGTGGTGGCCGTCGAGCCGGGGCGCAGCCCGTCGAGGAAGCGGCTGGGACGGCGGTTGGGGCGGCCGCCGGGTGAGCGGGAGAGCGCCCAGGAGACATGGAGGTGTTCGCGGGCGCGGGTGACTCCGACATAGAGGAGGCGGCGCTCCTCCTCGATCTGTTCGTCTGTCTTCGCGTAGGTGATCGGCATCATTCCCTCGGCGACCCCGACCAGGAAGACGACGTCCCACTCCAGGCCCTTGGCCGAGTGCAGCGAGGCGAGGGTGACGCCCTGCACGGTGGGGGCGTGCTGGGCGTTCGCCCGTTCGTCGAGCTCGGCCACGAGGTCGGCGAGCGTGGCGCCGGACCTGGCGGCGGCGAAGTCCTGGGCGAGGTTCACGAGGGCGGCCAGGGACTCCCAGCGCTCTCGCACGGCGCCGGAGCCGGCCGGTGGCTGCGGCGTCCAGCCCTCCCCCGACAGCACGGCGCGTACCTGGGAGGGGAGGTCGACGACGTCGTCGAGGAGGGAGTCGTTGCCGCCGAAGCGGGCCGCGCCGCGCAGTGCGATGCCCGCCTTGCGCACCTCGGGGCGGTCGAAGAACCGCTCGGCGCCGCGCAGCTGGTAGGGCACTCCGGCGTCGGCCAGGGCCTGCTCGTAGGTCTCGGACTGCGCGTTCGTGCGGAAGAGGATGGCGATCTCGGAGGCCGGGACCCCGGAGTCGACGAGCTCGCGGATCCGGCGGGCCGCGCCCTCCGCCTCGGCGGGCTCGTCGGTGTACTCGGCGTAGACCGGCTCGGGACCGGGCGCGCGTTGGGAGACGAGCTCGAGGCGGTGGTCGGCGGCCCTGCCCCGGGCCTGGGCGAGCAGACCGTTGGCGAGGTGGACGACCTGGGGGGTGGAGCGGTAGTCGCGGACCAGTTTGACGACGGTGGCGCCGGGGTGGCGGGTGCGGAAGTCGAGGAGGTGGTCCGGGGTCGCGCCGGTGAACGAGTAGATCGTCTGGCTGGCGTCCCCGACCACACACAGGCTGTCCCGCTCGCCCAGCCACAGTTCGAGCAGGCGCTGCTGGAGGGGGCTGACGTCCTGGTACTCGTCGACCACGAAGTGCTGGTACTGGGCGCGGATCTGCTCGGCGATGTCGTGCCGGTCCTGAAGGACGGCCACGGTCAGCAGCAGCACGTCCTCGAAGTCGATGACCGACCGCTCGCGCTTGACGTCCTCGTAGGCCGCGTAGAGCTGGGCGATCTCGGCGGGGTCGCGGGGGGATTCACGGCCGGCCTTGGCGGCGGCGGGCGCGTAGTCGGCGGGGACGGTCTGGGTGACCTTGGACCATTCGATCTCGGCGGTGACGTCCCGCAGCTCGCCCCGGTCGAGCCGGATGCGGCAGGCGGCCGCCGCGTCGGCGACGAGCTGGATCTTGCGGTCGACGAGCCGGGGCATGGAGCCGCCGATCGCTTTCGGCCAGAAGTACTGGAGCTGGCGCAGGGCGGCCGAGTGGAACGTCCGCGCCTGGACGCCGGCGGCGCCGAGCTGGCGCAGCCGGCCGCGCATCTCCCCGGCGGCGCGGTTGGTGAAGGTGACGGCGAGAACGCTGGAGGGGTGCAGGATGCCGGCGCGCACACCATAGGCGATGCGGTGGGTGATCGCCCGGGTCTTGCCCGTGCCCGCGCCCGCCAGGACGCACACCGGACCGTGCAGGGCCGTGGCCACCTCGCGCTGCTCGGGGTCGAGCCCTTCGAGCACCGCGTCGGCGGAGTCCGGTACCTGCGGGAACAGGGTGGAGTGCGTTGCTGCTGTCACACGGCCATGCTGCCAGGTCGCGGGAGACGGCAGCGTCGGTTGTCCACAGGCACGCACTGATAGTCGTACCGATGCGGCAGGCGTCACGCCGGGCCGGGCGCGGGGCACGGGAATGGTGGACCTTTCACATACGTTCCCCTCACTGCGACCACCCGCCCCGAGCCACCGAAGGAGCACGAGAGACATGCTGGGCACTGTGACGATGTACAGCACCACGTGGTGCGGCTACTGCCGCCGGCTGAAGAGCCAGATGGACCGCGAGGGCATCGCGTACACCGAGATCAACATCGAGCAGGACCCGGAGTCCGCCGCGTTCGTGGAGAAGGCGAATGGCGGAAACCAGACAGTGCCCACCGTCCTGTTCCCGGACGGCTCGACGCTCACGAACCCGTCGCTGGCTCAGGTGAAGCAGAAGATCGGCGCGTAATCGCGGCACGCTGGTGCGGGGAAGGCGGCTCCTGAGGCAACTCGGGGGCCGCCTTCTCGTGGTCGGCCGCACACCCATGGTGTGGCGTGCGCACGGGCATGGAGTGCCGTGCGCACGGGCGAGCTCGATCAGGCGGGCGCCCCCGTCAGGCGGCGCTCCGCGTCGGGAGCGGCTTGCCGTACCAGAGTTCGATCAGGCGGGCCGCGATCGAGATGCCGTAGGGCGGGAGCATCTCTCCGGACTCGAAGGCGGCGCGCAGCTCGTCGCGGGAGAACCAGCGGGCCTCGTGGATCTCGTCGCCGTCGACCTCGATCTCGGTCGAGGTGGCGCGGGCCATGAAGCCCAGCATGAGGCTGGACGGGAAGGGCCAGGGCTGGCTGGCGACGTACTCGACCTGGCCGACGCTGATGCCGACCTCCTCCTTGACCTCGCGGCGCACCGACTCCTCGATGGACTCGCCGGGCTCGACGAAACCGGCGAGCGTGGAGAAGCGGCCCTCGGGCCAGTGGACCTGGCGGCCGAGCAGGACGCGGTCGTCCTCGTCGGTCACGGCCATGATCACGGCGGGGTCCGTACGCGGGTAGTGCTCCGCACCGCAGGCCTGGCAGCGGCGGATGTGCCCGGCGGCGGCGATGACGGTGCGCTCGCCGCAGCGCGAGCAGAAGCGGTGGGTGCGCTGCCAGTTCTCCAGCCCCACGGCGTGCACCATCAGGCCCACGTCGCGGGCCGACAGCAGCGCGCCCGCCTCGCGCAGGCCGGCCGGGCGCGCGGACTGGTCCATGCGCCCGGGCAGGGAGTCCTTCTGGAGGGCGAAGTAGCGGACGCCGTCCTCGTCGATGCCGAGGAAGTAGCGGTGCGCCTCGGTGAGGGGGGCTTCGAAGGAGGGGGTCATGACGAGTTCGGTGCGCCCGTCCGCCGTCTCGTCGATGAGGACCTGTCCGCCGGAGACCACGAAGCAGCGCGTGCTGGGGTGGCTCCACGCCGCCGCGAGCCAGGCCTCGTCGAGCCGGTGGTGGGCGGCCCGGTCGATGCCGCTCGGGGCGGTGAGCGAGATGGGGCGGTCGGCGTTGTGGTCGGTCCAGGTGGTCACGGGTGCTTCCAACTCCCCCGGTGGGACGGTCGGGTTCGGCAGGCGGTTCAGCGGGACGTAGGGCGGGAGGCGACCGGGTCCGGCGGGCTCGGGCGGGCGGGGCTTCCAGTGTGCCCCGCGCGCGTGGCCGGTCCGGACGGCACGGGACGCTCAGGGTGCACGGCGCCAGTTCTCGGCGAGGTCACCCCACAGGTACGCGGTGGCCTCGACGCCTTTGAGGAGCAGGTCGAGTTCGACTTTCTCGTTCGGGGCGTGCCAGCCGTCCGAGGGGACGGAGATGCCCAGGAACAGCACCGGAGCGCCGAGGACGTCCTGGAGGTCCGCCGCCGGGCCCGAGCCGCCCTCGCGCGTGAAGCGGACCGGCTTCTCGAAGGCCCGGCCCATGGCGCGGGTGACCGATCGCAGGGCCGGATGGTCCAGCGGCGTCAGGCACGGGCGCGTGGCCCCGCTGAACGTGATGTCGCAGCGGATCCCGGGCGGCATCTGCTGCTCGGCCCAGGCGCGGACGGCCTTCTCCACATGGTCGGGGTCCTGGCCCGCGACCAGGCGGAAGGACAGCTTCAGCAGGGCGGAGGACGGGACGATCGTCTTGCTGCCGGGGCCCTGGTAGCCGCCACCGATGCCGTTGACCTCCGCGGTGGGGCGGGCCCAGATCCGCTCCAGGGTGGTGTATCCGGCCTCCCCCTGGGTGGCGTACGACTTGGCCGTGCGCAGCCACTGCTGCTCGTCGAAGGGCAGTTCGGCGAGGAGTTCGCGCTCGCGTTCGGTGAGTTCGACGACGCCGTCGTAGAAGCCCGGGATCGCCACCCGCGCGTGCTCGTCGTGCAGGGCGGCGACCAGGCGGGCGGCGGACGTCGCCGGGTTGGGCACCGCACCGCCGAAGGAACCGGAGTGGATGTCCTGGTCGGGGCCGTACAGCCGTATCTCGCACTCGGCGAGGCCGCGCATGCCGGTGCACACCGTGGGGGTGTCCTCGGACCACATGCCGGTGTCGGAGACGATCACGGCGTCGGCGGCGAGCCGTTCGGCGTGCTGCTCGACCAAGGCTCGGAAGTGCGGCGAGCCGGACTCCTCCTCGCCCTCGATCAGCAGCTTGAGGTGCACGGCCGGGGTGGTGCGGCCGGTGGCGGCGAGGTGGGCGCGGACGCCGAGGGTGTGGAAGAACACCTGGCCCTTGTCGTCGGCCGCCCCGCGCGCGTAGAGGCGGTCCCCGCGCACGACCGGCTCGAAGGGCTCGCTGTCCCAGCCGTCCTCCCGGGCGGCGGGCTGCACGTCGTGGTGGCCGTAGACCAGCACCGTGGGAGCCTGCGGGTCGTCACAGGGCCACTCCGCGAAGACGGCGGGCGCGCCCGGGGTCGGCCATGTCTCGGCCGTCGGGAAGCCGGTCTCCGTCAGCTTGGCGGCGAGCCAGTCGGCGCTGCGTCGTACGTCGGGCGCGTGGTCCGGCTGGGCGGACACCGACGGGATGCGCAGCCATTCGGCGAGGTCGTCGAGGAAGGCGGCGCGGTGCTGCTGGATGTACGTACGGACGACGCTGTCCGGGGTCTGGCTCATGGTCACGAGCCTATCGGCCCGCACCGACGTCCTCGGAGTGCGGTTCCTCACCGGGCCCCGCATTCGACCGTGCACCCCTTTCCGCGCCGGCCGGCTCCTCCAGCAGCAGCCGCTCCAGGGCGGCCCGGTCCGGCAGCTCCTGCGGGCGTACGACCTCGCCGCTGCGCACGTACAGGAACGCGGCCGTGACCGCCTCAGGGGGGACGCCCTGCTGCTCGGCCCAGGCCAGGCGGTAGACGGCGAGCTGGAGCGGGTCGGCGGTGCGGGAGCGGTTCGTCTTCCAGTCGACGATCTCGTACCTCGCGTGATCTCCGTGACCCTCCTTGTAGACGGCGTCGATGCGGCCCCGGACGATCCGGCCGGCGAGCGCGAGCTGGAAGGGGACCTCCACCCGGTGGGGCGTGCGGTGCGCGTACTCGGTGCGCTCGAAAGCGTCCTTGAGGGCCTCCAATTCCTGTTCATCGGCGATCTCGGCCTCACTGCCGGGCAGTTCCTCCGGCTCCAGCATGGGCAGCGTGAGCGCTTCGAAGCGGGCCTCGACCCAGGCGTGGAAGCGCGTGCCGCGCCGGGCCGCGGGCTGGGGCGGGCGGGGCATGGGGCGGGCCAGCTCCTGGGCGAAGCCGTCCGGGTCGGCGGCCAGGCGCAGCAGCTGGGTCGCCGAGAGCGACGCCGGGAGGGGGACGTCGGTGACGCTGTCGCGGGCGCGCAGGAGTTCGCCGGTGAGGGCGTCGAGGTCACGGTCCCAGGAGGCGATGGTGCGGGCTTCCTCCGGGGTGAGGTGCGGGTGTTCCCGGTCCCCGGGGCCGCCTGGACGCTTCGCGAGCGTTGGGTGCGGGCCGGCGGCCGGGGGCTCCGGTGGGGCCGCTTGGCGGGGGACGGTGGGGCGGTCCGCGGACCGGGCGTCCCGGTCCGCCGGGCCGACCCTGTGGACGTCGTCGAAGGGGTCAGCTTCGAAGGAGTCGTCCCCGAACGAATCCTCGTCGAAGGGGTCAGCTTCGAAGGAGTCGTCCCCGAACGAATCCTCGTCGAAGGGGTCCTCGTCGGAGAGGGCCTCGTCGAAAGGGTCCGTTTCGCCGTACGGAGGCTCGTCGTCCGGGGGCGGCGGCCACTCCGGGTCGTCGAGGGCGTCCGGGTCGTGCACGGCCGCGGGGTGCCCGTGCTCGTGGGACGCGAGGTCCTCCAGGTGGGCCAGGACTGTCTCGGCGGCCGCGCGGCGCCGGGCGAGGGCTGTCTCGTCCAAGGGCAGAGGCCACACCTGGTCGGCCGTCGCCTGGTGCAGGGCCGGGTTCTCCTCGCCCTCGGCGGGTTCGTCCGCCCAGGCCTCGATCTCGCCGTACCCGGCCTCGCAGTGCTCGTGGAGTGCCTGGAGAAACGCGGACGGCCCGCGGTGCTTCTTCTGGGTCGGGCCCCACCAGTGACCGGAGCCGAGGAGGAGGGAGCGGGGGCGGGTGAAGGTGACGTAGCCGAGGCGGAGCTCCTCGGTGTGCTGGTGGTCCTTCATGGCCTCGTGGAAGGCCTTCAGTCCCCTGGCGTCCCAGGACGCCACGTCGGGCAGAGTGTCGGCGTCGCCCCGCAGTTCGTGCGGCAGGACCTTGCCCTGGGAAGTCCACTTCTCGCGGCCCTGGCTGCTGGGGAAGGTGCCGGTGACCAGGCCCGGGACGACCACGACGTCCCACTCCAGCCCCTTGGACTTGTGGGCGGTGAGCACCTTGACGGTGTTCTCGCCGCCGGGGAGGGCGTTGTCGAGGCCCTTCTCGTACTGGGCGGCGGTGCGCAGGAAGCCGAGGAAGGCGAGCAGGGACGCCTCGTTGTCGCCGGCGGCGAAGGACGCGGCGACGTCCAGGAAGTTGGAAAGGGTCTCGCGGCGGCGGGCGGCCAGGGCGTGCGGCGACGCCGACAGCTCCACCTCCAGGCCGGTGACGGCGAGGACGCGGTGCAGGACGTCCATCAGCGGGTCGGCCAGAGAGCGGCGCAGCTCGCGCAGTTCGGTGGCCAGCCGGGCGAAGCGCACCCGCGCGTCGGGCGAGAACGGCAGGCCGTCGTCGTCTCCGCGGCCGTCCAGCGGCGTCTCCAGGAACGTGTCGAGGGCGTCCGCGAGGGAGATCACCTCGGACGGGTCGACGCCCTCGACGGCTTCGGCGAGGCGGCGGTCCCGGTCGTCGTCGTCCGCCACGCGCGCGTGGGCCACGAGGAGCCGGGCGCGCCGCCCCAGGAGGGCGAGGTCGCGCGGACCGATGCGCCAGCGCGGGCCGGTCAGCAGCCGTACGAGGGAGGCGTTGGCGCCGGGGTCCTGGAGGACCTCGCAGACGGCGACGAGGTCGGCGATCTCGGGCAGGTGCAGCAGCCCGGACAGGCCGACGACCTCGACGGGGACGTCCCGGGCCACCAGGGCGCCCTGGATCTCGGCGAAGTCGGTCGCCGTGCGGCACAGGACGGCGATCTCCGCGGGTGCCGTCCCGGTCCGGACGAGGTGGGCGATCGAATCGGCGGCCCAGTCGATCTCCTCGGCGTGGGTGCGCAGCAGGGCGCAGCGAACCATGCCGTCGCGCTCGGCGCCGGGGGCCGGGCGGAGAGCCTCCACGCCCGCGTGCAGAGCCCGCAGGGGCTCCGCGAGGCCGTTGGCGAGGTCGAGGAGGCGGCCGCCGCTGCGGCGGTTCTCGCTGAGGGCCTGGCGGGTCGCGGGGCGGCCGTCGGCGTGGGCGAAGTGCTCGGGGAAGTCGTCGAGGTTGGCGACGGAGGCGCCGCGCCAGCCGTAGATCGCCTGGCAGGGGTCGCCGACGGCGGTGACCGGGTGGCCGGTGCCCTCGCCGAACAGGCCTGCCAGGAGGACACGTTGGGCGACCGACGTGTCCTGGTACTCGTCGAGCAGGACCACCCGGAACTCGTCGCGCAGGGCGCGGCCCACCTCGGGGATCCCGGCGAGCCGGGCGGACAGGGCGATCTGGTCGCCGAAGTCGAGCAGGTCCCGCTCCCGCTTGGCGGCCCGGTAGCGGTTCACCAGCTCGGC
The DNA here is from genome assembly GCF_044764825.1 of Streptomyces sp. NPDC093598. Taxonomy (NCBI): domain Bacteria; kingdom Bacillati; phylum Actinomycetota; class Actinomycetes; order Kitasatosporales; family Streptomycetaceae; genus Streptomyces; species Streptomyces sp. NPDC093598. Next base: position 270,651 of record NZ_JBIWIV010000008.1, read on the forward strand.
GAGTTCACGCCGGGCGGCCGCCGCGTCGGGCACCTTGCGCAGATCGGCGTTGCTGAGCTTGGCGCCGCGCAGGGTCAGCAGCAGTTCGGCGTCGTACGCGCGCAGTGCCTCCGGGCGTACGAGGTGCTCGGCGAGTTCGGCGTCGAGGGCGAGGAGGTCACCGACCAGGTCCGGGAAGGAACGGGTCAGGGCCGGGTAGGGCCCCGGGGCCTCGCGCAGGACGCGTGCGGCGAGCTGGAAGCGGGTGGCGTCGGCGAGCAGGCGCGAGGTGGGCTCCAGCCCGATGCGCAGGCCGTGGTCGGTCAGCAGGCGGCCCGCGAAGGCGTGGTACGTGGAGATCACCGGCTCGCCCGGCGGGTTGTCCGGGTCGATGGCGTCCGGGTCGGTGACGCCGGCCCTGACCAGCGCCTTGCGGACGCGCTCGGCGAGTTCGGCGGCGGCCTTGTTGGTGAAGGTGAGGCCGAGCACCTGCTCGGGGGCGACCTGGCCGGTGCCGACCAGCCACACCACGCGTGCCGCCATCACCGTCGTCTTGCCCGAGCCGGCTCCGGCCACGATCACCTGCGGGGCGGGCGGCGCGGTGATGCAGGCCGTCTGCTCCGGGGTGAAGGGGATGCCGAGGAGCTCCTTGAGCTGTTCGGGATCGGTGATACGGGCGGGCACATCGAAAGGCTAGCGGCGGCCACTGACAGTGGTGGCCGGATCGGCCTGCGGTGCGGGAGAAGCGCAGGTCAGCACAGGTGGTGCGATACCTCACTCGGCACCTCACTCGACGACGTGACGCCCCTCCTGCCGCGCGCTGCACGAGGCCCGGAACGCGCAGTGCGTGCAGTGCTGCCCGGCGGTCGGCGTGAACCGTTCGTCGAGGACCTTCCCGGCGGCGGTGGCCAGCAGATCGCCGACCCACTCCCCCTCCAGCGGCTCCTGGGCCTGCACCTTGGGCAGGCTCTCGCCGCCGTCGCGCTTGGCCGCCCCCTGCCGGAGGTGGACGAGTTCGGCGCCGCCCGGCTCGGGACGTACGCCGTCGAAGGCCTCGTCGACGGCGCCCTCGCGGACGGCCAGCTGGTAGACGGCGAGCTGGGGGTGGCGCTCCACCTCCTTGGAACCGGGCGCCTGCTTGCCGGTCTTGAAGTCGACCACGTAGGCGCGGCCGTCGCCGTCCGCCTCGACCCGGTCCATCTGGCCGCGGATGCGCACCTGGTAGTCGCCCGCTTCGAGGGTGACGTCGAAGTCGTGCTCGCTGGCCACCGGGGTGCGCCCGGTGCGGTTCATGACGTGCCACTGCAGGAACCGTTCGAGCGCCACGCGCGCGTTGTCCTTCTCCTGGGCCGACTTCCACGGCGCGTCGAAGGCCAACGCGTTCCACACGGAGTCGAGGCGTTCCATGAGGACGCCGAGGTCGGCAGGGGTGTGCCCGGAGGCGACCTCGTCGGCGAGGACGTGCACCACGTTGCCGAAGCCCTGGGCGGCCGTCGCGGGCGCGTCGGCCTTCACCTCGCGGCCCAGGAACCACTGGAGGGCGCAGGTGTTGGCCAGTTGGTCGAGGGCGCTGCCGGAGAGCACGACGGGCTGGTCGCGATCGCGCAGCGGCACCTTGGACTCGGTCGGCTCGAACATGCCCCACCAGCGGTAGGGGTGCGCGGACGGCACCAGGGGGCGGCCGTCCTCGTCGGCGAGGGCGGCGAGCCGGGCCAGTCGGTGGGCGGCGGCCTCCCTCAGGGCGTCGGAGACGCGTGGGTCGACCGTGGTGGCGCGCAGTTCGGCGACGAGTGCGGCGACGGACAGGGGTCGGCGGGGGCGTCCCGTGACGTCCTTGGGTTCGACGCCGAGTTCGGTGAGGAAGCGGGAGGGCTGGTCGCCGTCGTCCGCGGGGGCCTTGACCGCGGTGACGACGAGGCGTTCACGCGCGCGTGTGGCGGCCACGTAGAACAGGCGGCGCTCCTCGGCGAGCAGCGCGCCGGGGGTGAGGGGTTCGGCGAGTCCGTCGCGGCCGATACGGTCGGCCTCCAGGAGGGAGCCGCGGCGGCGCAGGTCCGGCCACAGGCCCTCCTGGACGCCCGCGACGACCACGAGGCGCCACTCCAGGCCCTTGGAGCGGTGCGCGGTCATCAGACGGACGGCGTCGGGGCGTACGGCACGCCGCGTGAGGGTGTCGGCGGCGATGTCCTCGGCGTCGATCTCCTCCAGGAAGTTCAGGGTGCCCCGGCCGCCGGTGCGTTCCTCGGCGCGGGCCGCGGTGGCGAACAGGGCGCAGACGGCGTCCAGGTCACGGTCCGCGTTGCGCCCGGCGGCGCCGCCCCGGCGGGCGGCCCGCTCCAGCCGCGCCGGCCATGGCGTGCCCTCCCACAGGTCCCAGAGCGCCTCCTCGGCCGTGCCGCCGCCCGCGAGGCGCTCGCGGGCCTTGCGCAGCAGCGCGCCGAGGCGCTGGGCACCTCGCGCGTACGTGGGGTCGTGCACGGCAAGACGCTCCGGCTCGGCGAGCGCCTGCGCGAGCAGCACGTCGGAGGGGGGCGGCAGCGGGTTGCCGGCGGCCCGCTCCTCGTCGCGCAGGGCTCGGCCGAGGCGGCGCAGGTCGGCGGCGTCCATGCTCGCGAGGGGGGAGGTGAGGAGGGTGAGGGCGGTCTCGGTGTCGAGCCAGCAGGCGGCCGGCTCGGCGTCGGGAGCGCCTTCGAACGCCGTGTCCCGCTCAGAAGCCCCGGCAGCCTCCGCCAGGGCCACCGCCCGCAACGCCGTCAGCAGCGGTGCCACCGCCGGTTCGTGCCGCAGCGGCACGTCGTCACCGTCGACGTCCACCGGGACGCCCGCCGTCGTGAGGGCGCGGCGGACCGCGGGGACGGTGCGGGAGCCGGCGCGCACCAGGACGGCCATGTCGCTCCACGGGACGCCGTCCTCCAGGTGAGCCCTGCGGAGGATGTCGGCGATGTTGTCCAGCTCCGTCCCGGACGTCGGGTACGTGTACACGTCGACGCGGCCGCCGTCCCGCACGGGGGCGAGTTCCCGATGGGCGCGCACCTTCTCGGCGGGTAGGCGGGTCAGCGGCATGCGCTGGGTGAGCAACCGGGTGGCCGCCAGCAGAGCGGCGCCGGAGCGGCGGGACGTGCGCAGCACCGAGACGGGGGCCGGGCGGCCGTCCGCGCGCGGGAAGGCGTGCGGGAAGTCCAGGATGCCGTTCACGTCGGCGCCGCGGAACGCGTAGATCGACTGGTCGGGGTCGCCGAAGGCCACGAGGGTGCGGCCGCCGCCGGCCAGGGCGTCCAGCAGCCGCACCTGGGCGGGATCCGTGTCCTGGTACTCGTCGACGTAGACGGCGTCGTACCGGGCGGCGAGCCACGCGGCGACCTCGGGGCGGCGGGCGAGGAGCACCGCGCGGTGGACGAGTTCGGCGTAGTCGATCACTCCCTGGAGGTCGAGCACGTCGAGGTACTCGGCGAGGAAGGCGGCCGCGGCGCGCCAGTCGGGGCGCCCCGTGCGGCGGGCGAAGGCGTCCAGGGTGTCGGGGCCGAGGCCCAGTTCACGGCTGCGGGCGAGGACCGCGCGGACCTCGTCGGCGAAACCGCGGGTGGTCAGGCAGGCGCGCAGTTCGTCCGGCCAGCGCACGTGTGCGAGCCCGAGCCGTTCCAGATCGACCTGGCCCGCGAGCAGCTCGCGCACCGAGACGTCCTGCTCGGGGCCGGACAGCAGCCGCAGGGGTTCCACGAACAGGTCGCTGGCCTGGTGGGCGCGGACCAGGGCGTAGCAGAACGAGTGGAAGGTGGTCGCCTGGGGGGCGCGGGCCGCCCCGGAGCGCAGGGCCATGCGGTCGCGCAGTTCGACGGCTGCCCGGCGGCTGAACGTGAGCACCAGGACGCGCTCGGGGTCCCCGCCCCGGGCGACGCGCTCGGTCACGGACTCGACGAGCGTGGTGGTCTTGCCGGTGCCCGGGCCTGCGAGGACGAGCAGCGGGCCCCCCGGGTGGTCAACCACGGAGCGCTGCGAGGCGTCCAAAAGAGGGGGGTCCACCCGAGCAGGAGGGGTACGTACCAGTCGGTAAGCGCCACGGCTCCCCCGCCGCACCCGGGGGTGCGACAGGCCGCTGGTGAAGGAAGAGGAGCTCACGTGGTTCGCCGGTTCTGGTGGAAGTGTGCTGGTTGGCGGCCCACCGCGCGTGGCGGGCGGTGACCGCGGGGTGACGGGGACACGCGCAGCCGACGCTACGCCGACAGGTGAGGCGGAAGCAGGGCTTCCCCTTCTTCCCGCCGGTCACTCGCGGCACACGCGGCACACATGCCCCTCACCTCACGAACGTACGTCATGTCCCCGGTGTGCCCCGATTCCCCCGTACGGATCACGGGTCACACGAGAGGCCGTCCGATGGCGGAAGCTGTCAGGTGTGACCCTCCGCGCGATCGCCGCCGTCCCACCGCGCCCGTCTCATGTCGATGCGCGGCAGGTGGCCTTCGGCGGCGCGGCTCGCCTCCTTCAGGGGCGTGCCCTCCGCCCGGTAGTGGCCGAGCGCCCGTTGCTCGTGCCCGGGCAGCAGAACGCCGTCCGCCCGGACGACCCGCCACCACGGAGCGGCTCCCCCGTAGAGCGCCATCACACGGCCGACCTGGCGCGGACCGCCCTGCTCCAGCCACTCGGCGACGTCCCCGTAGGTCATGACACGGCCCGGCGGGATCAGTTCGGCGACGTCGAGGACCCGCTCGGCGTACTCGGGCAGCGCTTGCGCGGGCCCGTCCTCGTACCGGCCCCCCTCAGGGCTCTGCTCACTCATCCGCCCCATCCTGCCCCACCCCACCGACAACGGGCCGGGCGTGCCCCCGAGCGTTTCCCTCGCCCGGCAGGAGCGCGTCGGGCAGACTGTCCGCCCCCGCATGTGCACCCTGATTGCCCCGTGTGCCGGTGCGGCATGCCACCATCGTGCGGGCGGTGATCGGTGATACGAGACCAAGAAGAGACGATGAAGCAGCAGGGTGCGCACCCCGAGGACACGGAGGGCACCTCTGACGCTGCGTCGCGCGCGGGCACTCCGGACGACGGCTCGAAGACGCCTGCGAAGAAGCCCCGGACGGCCGCCGAGGAGCCCGACTTCGCGCACATCGACGAGGTGGAGGGCGACGAACCGCTGCTCCCCGCGCGCGTGCACCGCCCGTCCGACCTGATGCGCCTGCTGGTGGGCGTCCTCGCCGTAGCGATCCTGATCGGGATCGCCGCGTTCGCGCACGGCACCACGTCGGGCCTCGAACAGGACATCAACAAGGGCACCGGGCAGGCCCCCGACCTGCTCATCAAGATCGCGGGACTCGCCTCCAGCATCGCCATCCTGCTGGTACCGGTCGCCTTCGCCATCGAGCGGCTGATCAAACGGGACGGGCTCCGGATCGCCGACGGTGTCCTCGCGGCGGTCCTCGCGCACGGTGTGACCCTCGCCACCGACCTGTGGGTCGCCCGGGCCGCCCCCGACTCGATCCAGGAGGCGCTCACCCAGCCCTCCCCCGGTGACATCCACGCGCTGACCGATCCCGTGCACGGGTATCTGGCCCCGGTCATCGCGTACATGACGGCCGTCGGCATGTCGCGCAGACCGAGATGGCGCGCGGTGCTGTGGGTCGTACTGCTCCTCGACGCCTTCTCGATGCTCGTCACCGGGTACACGACCCCGTTCTCGATCATCCTGACCGTGCTGATCGGCTGGACGGTGGCCTACGGCACGCTGTACGCGGTCGGCTCGCCCAACGTCCGGCCCACCGGGCAGACCCTGATGGCCGGTCTGCGGACCGTCGGCTTCCGCCCGGTCAGCGCGTCACGCGAGGACACCTCGGACAACCCGGACACCGGGGACCGGGGCCGGCGCTACTTCGTCACGCTGGAGGACGGCCCGCCCCTGGACGTGACGGTGGTCGACCGGGAGCAGCAGGCCCAGGGCTTCTTCTACCGCGCCTGGCGCAACCTCACGCTGCGCGGCTTCGCCACCCGCAGCAGCCTCCAGTCGCTGCGTCAGGCCCTGGAGCAGGAGGCACTGCTGGCGTACGCGGCCATCGCGGCCGGTGCCAACGCCCCCAAGCTGATCGCCACCTCCGAGCTCGGCCCCGACGCGGTGATGCTCGTCTACGAGCACAGTGGCGGACGCACCCTCGACTCGCTGTCGGACGAGGAGATCACCGACGACCTGATGCGCGACACGTGGGACCAGGTGAAGGCCCTGCAGTCGCGGCGGATCGCGCATCGCAGGCTGGTGGGCGACGCGATTCTGGTGGATCGTTCCGGCACGGTGATCCTCACCGACCTGCGCGTCGGCGAGATCGCGGCCGGCGATCTGCTGCTGCGCATGGACACCTCCCAGCTGCTGGTGACCCTCGGCCTGAGGGTGGGCGCCGAGCGGGCGGTGACCTCGGCGGTCGGCGTGCTCGGTCCCGACGCGGTGGCGGACTGCCTGCCGATGCTCCAGCCCATCGCGCTCAGCCGCTCCACGCGCGCGACGCTGCGCAGACTGGCCCGGGAGCGGGCACAGCGCGAGCGCGACGCGGTCCTGGAGGCGTCCCGGCAGGCCAAGCAGGCCCGCCTGGAGGAGGACGCGGACGAATCCGTGACCGTCGTCCTGGAGAAGCCCGACAAGAAGGCGGTGCGGGCGGAACAGCGCGCCGAGAAGCGGGCGATCGACGAGGCTGTGGAGGAGGCGCGCGAGGAGGACCTGCTCACCCAGATCCGGCACGCGGTGCTGCGGATCAGGCCGCAGGCGCCCGTCGAGCCGGCCCGGCTGGAGCGGGTGCGGCCGCGCACACTGATCAGTTTCATCGCTGGGGCGATCGGCGCGTACTTCCTGCTGACGCAGCTCACGCACATCGAGTTCGGGCCGCTCATCGCGAACGCCGAGTGGGGCTGGGTCGCCGCGGCCGTGCTGTTCTCGATGTGCAGCTACGTCGCGGCGGCCATGGCGCTGCTGGGCTTCGTGCCCGAGCGGGTGCCGTTCGTGCGGACCGTGGCGGCGCAGGTCGCCGGGTCGTTCGTGAAGATCGTCGCCCCGGCGGCGGTGGGCGGAGTCGCGCTGAACACGCGCTTCCTGCAGCGCGCGGGGGTGCGGCCGGGGCTCGCGGTGGCGAGTGTCGGCGCGTCGCAGTTGTTCGGGCTCGGTTGCCACATCCTGATGCTGCTGTCCTTCGGCTATCTGACCGGCACCGAGAAGACGCCCTCGCTGTCGCCGTCCCGGACGGTCATCGCCGGTCTGCTGACGGTGGCGGTGCTCGTGCTCGTGGTGACGTCGGTGCCGTTCCTGCGCAAGTTCATCGTCACCCGCGTGCGGTCGCTGTTCGCGGGTGTCGTGCCGCGCATGCTGGACGTGCTCCAGCGGCCGCAGAAGCTGGTCACCGGCATCGGCGGCATGCTGCTGCTGACCGCCTGCTTCGTGATGTGCCTGGACGCGTCGATCCGCGCGTTCGGCGACGATTCCACCTCGATCAGCATCGCCAGCGTCGCCGTGGTCTTCCTCGCGGGCAACGCCCTGGGGTCCGCGGCACCGACGCCGGGCGGTGTGGGCGCGGTCGAGGCGACCCTGACGGTCGGTCTGATCGCCGTCGGGCTCCCCAAGGAGGTCGCGGCACCGGCGGTCCTGCTGTTCCGCCTCCTGACGCTGTGGCTGCCCGTGCTGCCGGGGTGGCTGGCCTTCAACCACCTCACGCGCAAACAGGCCCTCTGACACGACCGGGCCGGAGGGGGCCGCTGCGCACCGTCAGCGCGGCAAACAGGCCATCTGACACGACCGCGCCTGAGGCAGCCGCTGCGCACCGTCAGCGCGGCAAACAGGCCCTCTGGCCTCACCGAACCCTCCTACCTCGTACGGCACGCGTCCCGCGCGTCCGGCTCGGTACCGCCGCAGGATGGAACCATGCCATCGCTCCTCCGGCTGCGCGCCGCCGCCCTGACCGCCTCCGCGGTACTTCTCTCCACCGTGCTGGCGGGCTGCGGCGACGACGGCGCCAAGGACGAGGACCTCACCCGGCAGGAACTGAGCTGGAAGGCCTGCCCGACTCCGGACGCGGCCCAGGGCGGAGGCGCCGCGCCCTCTCCGCTGCCGGACGACGGTGAGTGGCAGTGCGCCACCATGAAGGCACCCCTCGACTGGGGCGACCCGAAGGGCGACACGATCGGCCTCGAGCTGATCCGGGTCAGGACCACCGGCGACGACCGCGAACGCATCGGCTCGCTCATCTTCAACTTCGGCGGCCCTGGCGGCTCGGGCGTCACCTCGCTGCCCGCCTTCGCCGAGGGCTACGAGACCCTGCGCACCCGCTACGACCTGGTCAGCTTCGACCCGCGCGGGGTCGGCCGCAGCGACCCCGTGATCTGCGAGAACGACCAGCAGCTCGACGCCTACTTCCAGCAGGACGCCACACCCGACGACGCCGCCGAACGCACCCGGCTCGTGGAAGACACCACGGAGTTCAACGACGCCTGCGAGCGGAACTCGGAAAAGATCCTTCCGCATGTGCGCACCACCGACGCGGCCCGCGACCTGGACCTGATGCGCCAGGTCCTCGGCGACGACAAGCTGCACTACTTCGGCTTCTCCTACGGCACCGAACTCGGCGGCGTCTATGCCCACCTGTTCCCCGAGCGGGTCGGCCGTGCTGTGTTCGACGCCGTCGTCGATCCCACGAAGAACCCCGAACAGGGCTCGCTCGGGCAGGCCAAGGGCTTCCAGCTCGCGCTCGGCAACTTCGCCGAGGACTGCGTGTCGAAGACCGAGGAGTGCCCGATCGGCGACACCGCCCAGGACGTGAAGGACCGTATCGCCAAGCTGCTGAACGACCTCGACCGCAATCCGCTCCCGGGGGTCTTCCCACGCCAGCTGACCCAGACCGCGGCGACCAGCGGCATCCTGCAGGCCCTGTATTCGCAGGACTTCTGGGAGTACCTCACCGAGGGCCTGGAGCAGGCGTACGACGGTGACGGCACGATCCTGATGCTGCTGTCCGACTCGATGAACGGGCGCAATGAGAACGGGGAGTACGACAACTCGGTCGCCGCCCTGACCGCCATCAGCTGCGCCGACGCCAAGCCGCGCTACGACACGGCCTACGTGGAACGGAAACTGCCCGAGTTCCAGGCCGCGTCCCCGCTGTTCGGCGACGCCATGGCCTGGGGCATGATCGGCTGCACCGACTGGCCCGTGGCGGGCGCCGCCGACCACCCGGACGTGAGCGCTCCAGGGTCGGCGCCGATCCTCGTCGTCGGCAACACCGGCGACCCCGCCACCCCGTACGAGGGCGCGCGGGCGATGGTGAACGCGCTGGGCAAGGGCGTCGGTGTCGAGTTGACGTATCGGGGCCAGGGGCACGGCGCGTACGAAAGCGAGAACAAGTGCGTGCTGGGCGCGGTGAACGGATATCTGCTGGACGGGAAGGTGCCGCCGACGGGGACCGTCTGCTCCTGACACCAGCAGTCATCCCGGCGAACGCGCAGGTCAGAAGGTTATCCACAGGCCGAATCGGCGAACGCGGGATCTGCCTACCATGGCCTGACCGCCATCCGCGGCACGGAGCGGACGGCTTGCGAGGGGGGATGAGCCCATGTCGCGTTTCCTACGGTGGACCGCTCTGGCGGTCGCCTCGGCGCTGCTGGCCGCGGGGTGCAGCGGCGATTCGTCCGACGACAAGAGCGGTGGACTCTCCTGGGGCCGCTGCGAGGCCACCTCCGATGCCGCCGCGCCGAGCAGCGAATGGCAGTGCGCGACGCTGAAGGTGCCGCTGGACTGGTCGAAGCCGGACGGCGAGACGATCGGGCTGGCGCTGATCCGCGCCAAGGCCCGCGGTGACGACCGTGCCGGCTCGCTCCTGTTCAACTTCGGCGGGCCCGGCGCCTCCGGCGTGTCCATGATGCCGTCGTACGCCCCGACCGTCTCCTCACTCCGCGAGCGGTACGACCTGGTCAGCTGGGACCCGCGCGGCGTGGGCGCCAGCGAGGGGGTGCGCTGCCGCGGCGACAAGGAGATCCAGGCCGCCGAGTCGGTGGACGTCACGCCGGACACCCCGGCCGAGGAGAAGGCGTACTTCCAGGACGCCGCCGACTTCGGCAAGGGCTGCCGAAAGGACGCCGGGAAGCTGCTGGCGCACGTCTCGACCGCCGACTCGGCCCGCGACATGGACCGCATCCGGGAGGTCCTCGGCGACAAGAGGATGAACTACTTCGGCATCTCCTACGGCACGGAACTGGGCGGCACCTATGCCCACCTGTTCCCGAAGCACGTGGGACGCATGACGCTGGACGCGGTCGTCGACCCCGCCGCGGACACCGTGGGGCACGCCGAGAACCAGGCCCTGGGCTTTCAGCGCGCGCTGAACGGCTACCTCGAGTCCACGGGCCAGGATCCGGAGGAGGGCACACGCAAGATCGCTGATCTGCTGCGGCGGATCGACGCCCGGCCTCTGCCGACGGCCGCGCCCGGGCGGAAGCTGACGCAGACGCTCGCGGTCACCGGCATTCTCCTGCCGCTGTACAACAAGGACAGCTGGCCGACGCTGACGGGCGCCCTCGACGCGGCCGAGAAGGGCGACGGCTCGGAGCTGCTGGCCCTCGCCGACCGCTACAACGAACGCGCCCCGTCGGGGCGCTACGGCACGACGACCCACTCCCAGCGGGTCATATCGTGCCTGGACGACAGGCAGCGGCCGACCCCGGCCCGGACGAAGAAGCTGCTGCCTCGGTTCGAGAGGATCTCCCCGGTCTTCGGGACGCTCCTCGGCTGGGACACGGCCGGCTGGTGCCACGACTGGCCGGTGGCGGGGCAGCACGACACGCCGGAAGTGAGCGCCCCGGGCGCGGCACCGGTCCTGGTCGTCGGCAACACGGGCGACCCGGCCACCCCTTACGAGGGTGCGCGGAGGATGGCCGACGAACTGGGCAAGGGCGTCGGAGTGATGCTCACCTGGCGGGGCGAGGGGCATGGCGCCTACGGCAGTGGGAGCGACTGCGTCGACTCCACGGTGAACGCGTATCTGCTGAACGGATCGGTGCCGAAGGACGGCAAGGTCTGCTCATGACGACGGCGGGGGCTTCGGGCACCCGTGGTGCCCGAAGCCCCCGCCGCTCGGAAAGGGAGGCCGGATACGGCTCAGTAGACCGGCTTGGACGGCTCGATCTGGTTGACCCAGCCGATCACGCCACCACCGACGTGGACCGCGTCCGAGAAGCCCGCGGACTTCAGCACCGCGAGGACTTCCGCACTGCGGACACCCGTCTTGCAGTGCAGGACGATCTTCTTGTCCTGCGGGAGGCTCTCCAGGGCGGTGCCCATGAGGAACTCGTTCTTCGGGATCAGCCGGGCGCCCGGGATGGAGACGATCTCGTACTCGTTCGGCTCGCGGACGTCGATGATGTCGATGCTCTCGCCGTCGTCGATCCACTCCTTGAGCTGCTTGGGAGTGATCGTGGAGTCGGCGGCCGCCGCCTGGGCCTCCTCGGAGACGACGCCGCAGAAGGCCTCGTAGTCGATGAGTTCGGTGACGGTCGGGTTCTCGCCGCAGACCGCGCAGTTCGGGTCCTTGCGGACCTTGACCTGGCGGTACTGCATCTCCAGGGCGTCGTAGATCATCAGTCGGCCGACCAGCGGCTCGCCGATGCCGGCGAGGAGCTTGATGGCCTCGTTGACCTGGATGGAGCCGATGGACGCGCACAGCACGCCCAGGACGCCGCCCTCGGCGCAGGAAGGGACCATGCCGGGGGGCGGGGGCTCCGGGTACAGGCAGCGGTAGCAGGGGCCGTGCTCGGACCAGAAGACGGACGCCTGGCCGTCGAAGCGGTAGATCGAGCCCCACACGTACGGCTTGTTCAGCAGCACGCAGGCATCGTTGACCAGGTAGCGGGTCGCGAAGTTGTCCGTGCCGTCGACGATCAGGTCGTACTGGCTGAAGATGTCCATCACGTTGTCGGCCTCGAGCCGCTCCTCGTGAAGGATCACGTTCACGTACGGGTTGATGCCCTTGACGCTGTCCCGGGCGGACTCCGCCTTGGAGCGGCCGATGTCGGCCTGGCTGTGGATGATCTGGCGCTGCAGGTTCGACTCGTCGACCTCGTCGAACTCCACGATGCCGAGGGTGCCGACGCCCGCGGCGGCCAGGTACATCAGCGCCGGCGAGCCCAGGCCGCCGGCGCCCACACACAGCACCTTGGCGTTCTTCAGCCGCTTCTGCCCGTCCATCCCCACGTCGGGGATGATCAGGTGGCGGGAGTACCTGCGGACCTCGTCTACGGTGAGCTCGGCAGCCGGCTCGACCAGGGGTGGCAGCGACACGGGGACTCCGTTGGTCGGTCAATCACTACGGTTGTTCTCCCCGTAACAGTGCCATGCCCTTTTTCATTCCGAGACACCTGTTCCGACACGCGAGACGAATTCGTCCCAGTAGCCGGGCATGGACTCCCAGGGGTCGGTGTGGCCGCCACTGTCGGTGTGGTCGGTGATCCAGACGGTCGCGGCTCCCTGCCGGCGGGCGATGCGCAGTGCCTCGGCCAGGTGGGGGCGGGGCACGCCGTGGACGAAATGGCAGAAGCGCCCGGGCGAATGGTCGTCGGTCCACTCGGCCACCTGCGACCAGCGGTAGTCGCTCCAGGGCCCGGAGAAGGTGACCAGCTGGTCGGCGAGTTCGACGTAGCCGGGGTGCGGGTGGATGCCGTGGCCGAGGACGATGTGGGCGGTGTCACGGATCACGCGGAGCGTGGCGACCGTGCGGCGGACCTCCGGCAGCCCGGCGTGGTCCGCCGGGCAGCGCTCCAGCAGGAAGCCGTCGACCTGGTACCAGTCGACGAACCGGTGGGCGTCCGAGATCAGCTCGCCGAAGTTCCGGGTGCCGTACCGGGTGTCGAGATGGCCGAGGACGCGGATGCCCGCGTTGCGCAGACGGCCGGCCGCCTCCAGGCAGTGCGGGTCGGGGCGGGCTCCGGGGCCGTCGGCCACGTTGAGGACCACCCAGTGCAGTGGGGTGCCGGGGCGGGTCAGCTCGCCCCACTCGGTGGGGGCGAGGAGGGGGTGCGCGTAGCCGGGGACGCCGACGCCGGGGCGCAGTTCCGTGCCCGAGGTGCGCCGCCGGGTGCTGGTCAGATGCGGCATGCCGCCTCCATCCAGATGTCGGCGAGGGACTCCTCCAGGCCGATGCGCGGGCGCCAGCCGAGCCGGTCGCGCGCGGTGCGCACGTCGGCCTGCTGCCAGCTGCCGCAGCCGTCCGGGTACGGGTATGCGACGGGCGGCGCGTGGTCCGGGTCGGGACGCGGGTGGCCGATGGCCGTGCGCAGGGCGCCGGGCGGGCCGTCAAGTTCGTGGAGGGCACCGCCGTATCCGGCGACGCGGGCGAGGACCGCGGCGGCGTCGCGCAGGCGCACGGCGCGGCCGGAGCCGATGTTGATGACGCCCTGGGCGGCGGAGAGCGAGGCGGCGTGGACGGCACGGGCCACGTCGCGGACGTCGACGAAGTCGCGCTGCGCGCCGAGGCCGCCGAGTTTCAGCTCGCCGTCGCCGGACTGCATGGCGCGGCGCATGGCCTCGGCGAGACGGCCCAGGGGGGAGCCGGCGGGGGTGCCGGGTCCGGCCGGCGAGAAGACGCGCAGGACGACGGCGTCCAGGCCGGAGCCGAGGACCAGTTCGGTGGCGGCGAGCTTGCTGACGCCGTACGGGCCGCCGGGCCGGGGTACGGCGTCCTCGGCCGTGGAGGAGCCGGGCTGGCTCGGACCGTATTCGGCGCTGCATCCGATCTGCACCAGCCGGGCACCGCAGCCGCTGCGGCGCAGGGCCTCGCAGACGGTGGCCACGGCGACGGTGTTGTGGCGGGTCAGCTCGCGGGCCCCGCCGCGGGTGGCGCCGGCGCAGTTGACGACGACACCCGGGTGGACCGCGTCGAGGAAGCGGGTGAGGGCACCGGGGCTGCCGGAGGCGAGGTCGAAGCGGACGTCGGCGTCGTCGCCCCGGCCGAGGGCGGTGAGCTGCACGGCCGGGTCGGCGAGCAGACGGTCGGCGACGAAGCGCCCGATGTAGCCGTTGGCTCCGATCAGCAGGACTCTCATCGCGCGGCTCCCCGTGTCGCCGGGGTTCCTGGGTGGGTGGTCATGAGGGTTCTCCTCGAGGCGGGAAGGAAGGGGTGGGAAGGGTGTGGTCTGCGGCGGTGGGGCCGGTGCCCGCGGCGGTCACCGTGCGGCTTCCGGCGGTGCGTGGGCCGAGGCCCGGGTCAGCTTGCGGGTCGTGTGGACCAGGAGGGCCAGGGCCGCCGCTCCGCAGGCGAGGGTGGGGACGCCGGCGGCGCCCCAGGTGGTGACGAGTGTTTCGGCGGGGGTGGCCAGGAAGCCGCAGCCGGGAAGGCGGGAGGCGAAGACCGTGGCGAGGGCGGACGCCTCGGCCGTGGCCGTCGCGGTGAGGACCACGGCGGGGGCATAGGTGAAGCCGTGTGTGGTGAGGAGGCGGGCCAGGAAGAGGAGGGCGCCCAGGGTGAGGGCCTCCGCGTAGGCAACGGGCTCGTCGAGGACTGCCGTGCACAGGGTGAGCAGGGCCGCCAGGGCACCCAGGAACAGGGCGACCGTGCCGAGCAGGAGGGGGCGTACGGCGGCGGCGAAGTCCTCCAGGCCGCGGCTGGCCGCGAGTTTGCGGCGGGCCCGAGCGGCGAAGAGGTGGGCGGTCCAGGCAGCGGGCGCGCAGGCCAGGGCGAGGGCCAGGACCGGGGCGGCGGTGAGGGGCCAGGGGCCGTCGGCCGTGCCGGTGGGCAGGGCGTCGGGGCCTCCGGCCAGGGCGTTGTCGAGCAGGCCGTTGCCCAGAAGGGAGTAGGTGACGAGGCACACGGTCCACAGGGTGGTCCGGCCGGGGGCCGCACCGGGTCGTGGTCCGGGTCGGCCCGCATCCGTCCTGCTCAGGGGCCCGCGGCGCAGGGCCGCGCGGAGGGCCAGGGTCACGGCGAGGGCGCCGGCCGCGGCCGCGAACAGGCGCGACTGCCCGTGGGTGAGGTGCACGGCGGTCACGGCGGCGGCGCACAGCGCCCCGGGCAGGAGCGTCAGGAGAGCCCAGTCGGCGCGCACCCGGGGCGCGGCGGGCGGCACGGGCAGGGGCGAGTCTCCGTCACGGGAGACGCGCGCGTACATCTCCTCCGCGAGGGAGAAGACGTCCCGGTGGCGGAAGCGGGCGGCGGTCCGGTCGGTGATGCCGTGCGCCTCCAGGCCCGCGGCGATCTCGAGGGGGTCCACCGCGCGTTCGCAGAGTTCCCGGTGACGGTGCATCAGCGCTTTCACGGGATCGGCCGCCCCCCGGCGCGGGGTGGACGCCCTGCGGCCGGCGGCCGACGCGTTCGGCGCGGGACGGTCGCCGTGCTGCACGGGTGCCTCGTGGCCGGTGGCCGGCCCTTGTTCCGAGGGCTGCGTACCTTCAGCGGCCTTCTCCCGCGCCACATCGGTCCCGGGACGGGCCGAGCCCGTGGTCGCCGGATCCGGTTCCTTCTCCGAGCGGGCGTCCCGCGCCGCGGGGCCGGTCGGGGTTCCCGGACGGTCCAGTTCGCCCAGGTCGTTCATCGCGCTGCCTCCGGGGAGGGGACGGGAGTGGTGGCGCGGACGGGGCGGCCTGCCGCCCAGCCGGGGCCGCCGCGGGCGAGGCGGGGCGACGCGGCGGTCCAGCGGACGGGCACGTGGGCCTCGGCGGGAACCGCGAACGGCAGCGGCTCTCCCGCGCCGTCGAGGAGGACACGGCGGACGGGCGCCCGCGCGACGATCTCCAGGTAAATGCCGTGAAATGCCTCGATGTTCTGCTCGACCGTGAACAGTTCGAGGGCCCGGGCGCGAGCGGCGGCGCCCAGCCGCGCACGGCGCTCGGGGTCACGCAGCAGCGCCACGCACGCCTCGGCGAGCGCCCGCGGATTGCGCGGCGGTACGACGAGTCCCGTGCCGCCGATGACCTCCACGACCGCGCCGACGTCCGTCGACACGGTCGCGCGCCCGCAGAGCATGGCCTCGACGAGGCTGAGGGGGAAGCCCTCGACGACGCTGGAGAGGACGGTCACGGCGCCCGAGGCGTAGGCGTCGGCGGTGGCCGGGAGTTCGGGGCCGCCGACCTCCTCGAAGGACACCGGGTTGTCGCCGGCGGCGTGCGGGCCGTCGGCCTCGTCGGGGAAGAGCTGGGCGGCCAGTGTCCTGCAGTGGCCGAGGTAGGCCGCACCCTCGGGGCCTGCGGGGGCGCCGACGATGCGCAGGCGCGTCCTCGGCTCCTGCTTGCGGATCTCGGCGAAGGCGTGCAGCAGCGAGACCAGGTCCCTGGCGGGCTCGACGCGGCCGACCCAGACGAGCGTGTCGGGGTCCGCGCCGTCCGGGGACTCGCCCACCTCGGCGAAGGGCCGGGCGTCCATGCCGGGGTAGACCGTGCGGAGCTTCTCGCGGTCGGCACCGCAGCGCTCCTGCCAGCGGCGGGCGTGCGTGTTGCCGGCGGTGACGACTTCGGCCCGCGCGTAGGCCTCGGCCGCGAGCCGGCCCTGGAAGGCCGCCGGCAGGGACCGTACGGCGGGTGGGGCGTCCGGGGCGGTGAGGTAGTGCGTCCGCAGGCGCACGCCGTACTCGGTCACCATCAGGGGCACGCCCGTGAAGTGCCGGGCCAGCAGCCCGGACAGGGCGGCCGTGCCGCCGGAAGCGGCGTGGCAGAGGTCGACGGCACCGAGCCCGTCGTCCTCGTACCAGTCGAGGGACAGGGGGCGCAGGGCGCGTTCCAGGTGCGCGGCGACGGCGAGCAGATCCGGTACGCGTGCCTCACGCGCGGCGCGATGGGCGCCGGGCGCACGACAGGCGCGTTCCAGGGTGCGTACGGCGGCCTCCGAACGGAGGGCTCCCACCAGCCCGCCCTCCTCGCGGGCGAGTTCGGCGAGCCCGTACAGAGCGTTGGCGAAACGGTCCGCCTCAGAGGTCGGCGCACCCCCGGAGAGCCTCCCCGCGGCACCCCCGGACGCCCCGCACAGCACGGCGGCCAGTTCCCCGAAGTACTCGGTGAACCGCCGGCGCGCACGGCGCCCGAGCACCACCTCGTCGTCCTCGGCCATCCACAGTGGCCCGGTGCGCACCCGGCGGACGTTCGGCGGCAGCGGGATCCAGCCCTCGTCCT
The DNA here is from genome assembly GCF_044764825.1 of Streptomyces sp. NPDC093598. NCBI lineage: Bacteria > Bacillati > Actinomycetota > Actinomycetes > Kitasatosporales > Streptomycetaceae > Streptomyces > Streptomyces sp. NPDC093598. Next base: position 287,731 of record NZ_JBIWIV010000008.1, read on the forward strand.
CCTGGTGCTGGCTGCGGCTGAGCGCGTAGACGTCGAACTCGTGCTGGGCGAGTCCGCGTACCAGCCGGTCGCACCAGAGCCTGGCGTCACCGCTCACATACGGATACCCACCCTCCGTAAGCAGTCCGATGCGCACGAGTGCACCCCCGATCTCCCGTATGGGGAGCCGCCGTTGCCCGGCGGCTCGCAGCGGGACGAACGTATGCGGACAAGGCGGTGGTGCGACGGACGGTTGTCCATCGCACCACCAAAAGGGGTGAACGGTCGTAACTTTCCCGTGCAGGTCGCGTTCTGTCGCGCTAGGAGATCAAGCGGACACGGATCGTCATGTCGCGGCCGACTCTCGTCGCCGCGCCCTGCGTCGCGGGTGACTCGTACACCTCCCCGACGGGCCCTGTGTCCGATGCCGGGGCAGGCCGTTCTGGGCATGTCAACGCGGGCGCCGCGCCACGCCGCCCGTGGAGGCTGTCAACTCCCGGGATACGGCCAGGGGTTGGCGCGGCAGCGGATGCCGTCGTGGTCGAGGAACTTGGTCTGCTGCTGCATGACCGGCGCGAGGTCGCCGTCCTTGTCGCAGGTGACGTGACCGTAGCCGAGGCGGTGGCCGACCTCGTGGTTGATCAGCATCTGCCGGTAGGCGTGGATCTTGCCGTCGCCGTAGGTCTCCGAGCCCTGGGCCCACCGGTAGGCGTTGATCATCACGCGCTCGGTCGCTGCCGAGTCGCAGGAGACGTTGTCCTCGGTGGTGTCCAGACCCGACTTGGCGCACCAGTCGGCGGTCGTGCCGGGGCTGGCGAGAGTGATCACGAAGTCGGGCCGGCCGGAGTAGATGCGCTCGAAGGTGCGCGCGCCGTTGTGGGCCCAGCTGCGCCGGTCGTTGAGCGTCTTCTGCACGGCCTCGGAGAACAGGGCGCCGTCCAGCCCGAGTCCCTGCTCCACGTCCACGCGGTAGGTGAACTTCTGCCCGGCACCCGGCGCCTGGGCGATACCGGGAACGGCGTCGAACTTCCCCGAACCCTTGAGCTCGGCGCCGAGCGGGTACGTCCTGCCCATCTTCTCGTCGTAGGTCAGCGGCGTGGCCTCGGGGGCGGGCCGTCCGTCCGCGCGGGACGCGGCGTCGCGGACGTCGCGGGCCCGGTCGGTGGCCGGCTGCGACTGCACCTCGGCACCGCGGCCCTGGTCGTCGGCGACCTGGCCGGCGACGATGACGGCCAGCACGGTGGTGACGGCCGCGGCCGCGATGCCGGTGAAGGTACGGCCCTTGCCGCCCCTGCCCTGCGCGGGCGGGCCGGTGGGCCCCGCGTCGTCGTCGCCGGACCCGGAGTCGGCCGGGGTGCCGACGTTCCAGTCCGTGACGGAGGCGTAGGCGTCCGCGGCGTGCGCGGAGGCGGGCGTACGGGGCGCGAAGACGTCGTCCTCCTCTTCGACGAAGGCATCGAGATAGTCCTGCCGCGGCCCGGGCACGGAGGCCCGGCGCTGCCGCGGTATGGGAACACCGACACCGGCGGGTGCCCCGCCACTCCCCGTCAACTCACCCCAGCCGCCCCCGGCTTCATGCTGCTCGGGATGCCCGCCCCGGGCTTGCGGGAAGCCGTGCGCGGACGCGCCACCGGAAACCCGAGGCACCCCACGCGCGGGAGTGCCGTCCGCCAACCGGGGAACACCCTGTGCGGGAGTCCCGTCGGACAACCGCGGCACACCCCGCGCCGGAGTCACGTCGGACAGCCGCGGAACCCCATGCGCTGGAGTACCGTCGGCCAGCCGCGGAACCCCGTGCGCAGGCGTACCGTCCGGCAACCGCGGCACACCCCGCGCCGGAGTGCCCTCGGAAAAGCGGGGTACCCCACGCGAAGGCGTGCCGTCGGGCGACCGTGGCATCCCGTGCGCCGGAGTCCCGTCCGGCAGCCGCGGAACGCCTCGCGCGGGTGTGCCGTCCGGCAGCCATCCGTCCGGCAGGCGTGGCATGCCGTGCGGTGGCGTTGCGTCCGCCGGGGCGGGCCGGGGCCCTGGCACCCTGCGCGGGCCAGGTGGTGGCCAGCCACCCTCCGCGGGGCCGGGCGTTGGTGCCGTACGGCCGCCCCGGTCCGGGTCCGGCGTCTGGCCCTGGCCCGGTCTCTGACCCTGCGCGGAACCGGCCCGGCCGTCTCGTAGTGCTGTTGTGTCCGCGCTGTCGCCCTTGACGACCGGCCCGCGGCGGCTGTGGCGTCCCACGTCGCGCCTCAGCCCCCCATGCTCTCGTCGGTGCCTTCTCTGTCGACTGCGTCGCCCCCGGCATCCGCCCGGCCGGCCCTCCTCGCCCGCTGCGTGCCCGACTCCCCCGCGTCTGCCAGGAGTTCACGGAACGCCATGGCCACCGTCTCCGGGTACTCCATCATCGCCACATGCCCGGCGTCGGGCAACGTCATCAGCCGCGAGTCACGGAAGGCCCGGGCCGCTTTCTGTGCCATGCGGAAGCCGACGAGCTGGTCACGGCCACCGTAGACGAGGAGGGTGGGCGCGAGAACCCGTTCGGCCTGGCGCCACAGCCCCTGCTGGCCGCCCAGCGTGTACGCGTTGACGATCCCGCGCGCGGAGCGCGCCATCGCGTCCCAGAAGTACGGCAGCCGCAACCGCCGCTCCATCTCCTGCACGGCGTTGCTGAATCCTTCCGGCGTCACCCGCCCGGGATCCCCGTAACAGAGCGCCATCACGCCGCGGACCCGCTGCTCCGCCGTCCACTGCCGGGTGAGCCGGGTGAAGAGCAGGGCGACACCGGGCACCGCCAGCAGCCCCGTGGGCACGGCGGCGCGCTGCACTCGGATTTCCGGCAGAGCGGGCGACACAAGCGTGAGCGTACGGACCAGATCGGGCCGAACCGCGGCGACACGTGTGGCGACTGCGCCGCCGAGCGAGTTCCCGAACAGGTGCACGGGACCGCGTCCGGAGGCGTCGAGGTGACGGATGACCGCGCGCGCGTGCCCCGTGACGGAGTAGTCGCCGTCGTCCGGTGGCGGGGAGTCTCCGAAGCCCGGCAGGTCGAGGGCCTCGCTGTCGACGGAGTCGTCGAGCAGTGCCATCAGCGCCGACCAGTTCTGCGAGGAACCGCCGAGCCCGTGCACGTACAGCGCGGGAGGCAGCCCCTCGCGGGCGGGAGGCCTCGACCGGACCGTCAGCGTGACCCCGGGCAGTTCGACCGATCGCAGCCGCTCACCCTCCGCGACCCGGACGGTCCCCACCTTCGGCAGCACATTGGCGGGCGGCACGAACGGCAGCTCGGTCGAAGACATGCGGCAATGTTACGAGACGATCACGCAGTGACTCATGTGTTCGCCTGTGTTCGCCGTCACAGGAATCGGCCCGTTGAGGAGGCGAAAGAGGAGGCACCCGAGCGCACATGGGTAGCAGTCAGGGGGATGAGCACTACGTCACGCCCCGGACGCGCATCGCATAGCGTCCGGATCGGGTGTCTCCTAGGCTCGTACAGAGGGCACCCGCGTGTGGCCCCTGCATCCCCAGGGACGTTCGTAGGAAGGGAGCCCAGCATGGCCGTAGACCCCACCGACCCCGAGACGTTCGAGGTCGAGGACGCGCAGGAGGCGCAGGAGTTCGACGTCGAGGCCCCCGAGGTAGACGCGGCCGAGCAGCAGGCGGACATCGCGCCGAACCGCGATGACCCGCTGACCGCCGTCGACCCGGACCGCGCCAACGAGGCCGACCTGGTGGAGCAGGCCCGGATCGTCGCGCTCGACGAGGACGACTACCGGTGACGCTCGCCGCCGACGGGCGACGAGCAGCTCCACTGCACAGGGGAGGGGCAGGATTTTGCCCGCTCTGACCCTGTTTGAAACCTTCGTAACCGCTTTCGTAACCGTCCAGTCCGTGAAATTCTGCGCTCTCACCGCGCACACCACGGTTACCGAAAAGTACGATGGCGACGCGGCCAGATCCGCACGTGGACGACTATGGGAGGCGGCGTGACAGCCATAGAGCAGACAGAGGCGGTTCGCCCGCGGGGCACACGCCTGCCGCGCCGTGCCCGACGCAACCAGCTTCTGGGCGCCGCCCAGGAGGTCTTCGTGGCCCAGGGCTATCACGCGGCCGCGATGGACGACATCGCGGAGCGCGCCGGCGTCAGCAAGCCGGTGCTCTACCAGCACTTCCCGGGCAAGCTCGACCTCTATCTCGCGCTGCTGGACCAGCACTGCGAGTCGCTCATCCAGTCCGTACGGAACGCGCTTGCGTCGACGACCGACAACAAGCAGCGTGTCCGGGCGACGATGGACGCCTACTTCGCCTACGTAGAGGACGACGGCGGCGCCTTCCGCCTGGTCTTCGAGTCGGACCTGACGAACGAGCCCGCCGTGCGCGAGCGCGTCGACAAGGTCACCAACGAGTGCGCGGAGGCGATCTGCGACGTCATCGCCGAGGACACCGGCCTGTCGCGCGCGGAGTCGATGCTGCTGGCCTCGGGCCTGGGCGGGCTCGCCCAGGTGGTGGCGCGGTCCTGGCTGCACAGCGACCGCAGCGTGCCGCGCGACCAGGCGGTGCAGCTGCTCACCTCGCTGGCGTGGCGGGGGATCGCGGGCTTCCCGCTGCACGGCATGGACCAGCCGCACCACTGACGGGCACTTTGTTCCCGCCCGATGTTCGCTCGTGGCGTTCTCGGGCGGAGCATGTACGTCCCCTCACCGGGCTAATGTGTGCTGCGTACGGCGCGGAAGGTCGCGCACATCACTGACCGTCGGAGGGACATAGCCGTGGAGGTCAAGATCGGCGTGCAGCACGCGCCCCGCGAGATCGTTCTGGAGAGCGGTCAGACTGCCGAGGAGGTCGAGCGCGTGGTCGCCGAGGCGCTGGCCGGGAAGTCGCAGCTGCTGAGCCTCGTGGACGAGCACGGCCGCAAGCTGCTCGTCCCGGCCGACCGTCTCGCCTACGTCGAGATCGGTGAGCCGGCCCCGCGCAAGGTGGGCTTCGGCGCGCTGTAGGCGCATGCGCGGAGCGGGGCGGGACGGCTTCGGTCGACCCGCCCCGTTTGCGTTGCCGCTACCCGCCCGGTTTGCGTTGCTGCCTGCCCGCCCCGTTTGCGTTGCTGCCTGCCCGCCCGGTTTGCGTCGCCCTCCCTCGGACACCCCTTCCGCGTAGCCCTCTCACTCCTCTTGCGGCGCACCGGTTCCTCCACGGATGGAGCACAAGTCGTCCACAGGGGTGGATTGGATTCCGCAGGTCAGGGGTAAGACGGGCTACGACCGATTTGGGCAGGCCGGCCATGTGGGAGGGACCCTGACATGCTCCTGGAAGCGCTGAGCTCCGCGATCCTCGGCCTGGCGCTGGCATGGGCGGCCGTACACCGCCTGCCGCACCGTCTCCCGGCCCGCCACATGGTCCTGTCGACCGGTGTCGCGGGTGCTCTCTTCGGGGCCTTCGTCATGCACAGCGCGCTGGACGCCGGGCACGTGCTCATCGTCCTGCTCGGCGCGGCGATCGTCTCGGTGGCCTCGCTGTCGCTGCTGCTGCGTCCCGCGGGAAGACTGCGCCGCCGGTCGGCGACCGCCTGAGGGGTCGCCGATGGTGGCGGCGCTGACGACGCGGACCACCCGGACGGCGGGACTCTAGGCGGCCAGCCCCAGTGCGGCCATCCGCTTGGTGTGGGCCTCGGTGATCCGGGAGAACATCTTGCCGACCTCGGCGAGGTCGAAGCCGTCCGCGACGCCGCCCACCAGCATGGTCGACAGCGCGTCCCGGTCGGCGACCACCCGCTGGGACTGCGACAGGGCCTCGCCCATCAGCCGCCGCGCCCACAGCGCGAGCCGCCCGCCCACGCGCGGGTCGGCCTCGATCGCGGCCCGCACCTTCTCCACGGCGAAGCCGCCGTGCCCCGTGTCGTCGAGCACGGCCAGCACCAGGTCGCGGGAGTCGGAGTCCAGCCGGGCGGCGACCTCCCTGTAGAAGTCGCTGGCGATGGAGTCGCCGACGTAGGCCTTGACCAGTCCCTCCAGCCAGTCCGAGGGGGCCGTCTGCTTGTGGAACCCGTCGTACGCGGCGACGAACGGCTCCATCGCACGCGTCGGTTCCTCCCCGATCTCGGCGAGCCGGTCGCGCAGCCTCTCGAAGTGGTGGAACTCCGCCGACGCCATTTTCGCCAGCTCCGCCTTGTCCGCCAGCGTGGGCGCCAGCTTGGCGTCCTCCGCGAGCCGCTCGAAAGCCGCCAGCTCCCCGTACGCGAGCGCGCCGAGCAGGTCCACGACCGCGGCGCGGTACTGCGGGTCGGCGGAGGCCGTCGCCCAGTCCCGGGCGGCGACCGAGGTGGGTGCGGCGGCGGCGGTGTCCGAGGCGTTCCCAGGCTTGTCAGAGCTCGTCATGAAGCGCACAATAGCCCGCCCGCCGGGAGGCGTAAGGCCCTGGTCAATCACTGTGACGACGACTACGTGACCAAATCGGCCATCGCATGTGCGGGATTCCGGGGTATGGTGGTAATGCGCCTGCTGGTACGTCGACGTGCCTCGACAGGCCGCACGTATGAGGATGCCCGGTCGGTGGCCCGATCGGCTCCGACCCGACAGCCCTCCCCGGCCGTCCGCCCCAGTGCGTACGAGTCCCGGAGGGGGACACCCTCAGCGGCACGAGCGCTAGAGCGTCGGCGCGGTCCCGTGCTTTTCGGCCCGCCCGTAGGCAGCCGACGTCCCCGGCACGGTCTGACTCGACCCCGCGCTCGCCTCGCGCCGCCCACACAGAAGAGGCAGCACCCTGACTACGTTCCGAGAGCTCGGAATCCTCCCCGAGACCGCCGAAGCCCTTGAGGCCGTCGGCATCATCACCCCCTTCCCCATCCAGGAGATGACGCTCCCCGTCGCCCTCTCGGGCAAGGACGTCATCGGCCAGGCCAAGACCGGCACCGGTAAGACGCTGGGCTTCGGCCTCCCGCTCCTCGAGCGCGTCACCGTCCCCGCGGACGTGGAGGCCGGACGCGCCCAGCCCGAGGACCTCACCGACGCCCCGCAGGCACTCATCGTCGTGCCCACGCGCGAGCTGTGCACGCAGGTCACCAACGACCTGCTGACCGCGGGCAAGGCGCGCAACGTGCGCGTCCTCGCCATCTACGGCGGCCGGGCCTACGAGCCCCAGGTCGAGGCCCTGAAGAAGGGCATCGACGTGGTCGTCGGCACCCCGGGCCGGCTGCTCGACCTCGCCGGGCAGAAGAAGCTGAACCTGAAGCACGTCAAGTGCCTGGTCCTCGACGAGGCCGACGAGATGCTCGACCTGGGCTTCCTGCCCGACGTCGAGAAGATCATCAACATGCTTCCGGTGCGGCGTCAGACGATGCTGTTCTCGGCCACCATGCCGGGCGCGGTCATCGGCCTGGCCCGCCGCTACATGTCGCAGCCCACGCACATCAGCGCCACCTCCCCGGACGACGCGGGCGCGACGGTCGCGAACACGAAGCAGTTCATCTACCGCGCGCACAACATGGACAAGCCCGAGATGGTCGCGCGCATCCTCCAGGCCGAGGGCCGGGGGCTGGTCATGGTCTTCTGCCGCACCAAGCGCACCGCGGCCGACCTGGCCGACCAGCTCAAGCAGCGCGGCTTCGCCTCCGGCGCGGTCCACGGCGACCTCGGCCAGGGCGCCCGCGAGCAGGCGCTGCGCGCCTTCCGCAACGGCAAGGTGGACGTGCTCGTCTGCACCGACGTCGCCGCCCGCGGCATCGACGTCGAGGGCGTCACGCACGTCATCAACTACCAGTCGCCGGAAGAGGAGAAGACGTACCTGCACCGCATCGGCCGGACCGGCCGCGCGGGTGCGAAGGGTACGGCGATCACGCTCGTCGACTGGGACGACATCCCGCGCTGGCAGCTGATCAACAAGGCGCTGGACCTGGGCTTCAGCGACCCGCCGGAGACGTACTCCACCTCCCCGCACCTGTACACGGACCTCGGCATCCCCGAGGGCACCAAGGGCGTCCTGCCGCGCTCGGAGCGTACGCGCGCCGGGCTGGAGGCGGAGGAGCTGGAAGACCTGGGCGAGCCGGGCGGCCGTGGGCCGCGCGGGCGCGGCGGCCGTCCCGGCCGCGGCGACCGGGACGAGTCCCGCTCGGCCGACCGCGAGCGGTCGCCGCGTACGCCGCGTCGTCGTCGCCGTACGCGCGGCGGGGCCGCGCTGGACGGGGCGCCCGAGTCCGTCGGCAGCACCGCGCCGGAGACCACGGCCACCGGCGGCGCCGCCGAGGCGGATGCCGCCACGGCTCCTCGCACGCCGCGTCGCCGTCGCCGTACCCGCGGCGGTGCCCAGTCCGAGCCGGCTCCGGTCGCGGCGGCCGAGGCCCCCGCGTCCGAGCAGGCGGAGAACGCCGTCGCGACGGCGGAGGGCACGACCGCGGAGGCGCCTGAGGCGACCGCGAAGTCGCGTCGGCGCCGCACGCGCCGGTCGGAGTCGTCGGCGGTCGAGGCCGAGGCCGCGGTGACGCTGTCGGCCCCGGAGACGGCGGTCGTCGCCGAAGTCACGGACGCCGCAGTTGCCGCGCTGCCCGAGGCTGCCACCGCCAAGCCGCGCCGCCGCACCCGTAAGGCCACGGCGGCCTCCGCGGCCGAGTCGGCGGTCGACACGGCCGAGGGGACCACCGAGTCCGCGCCGGAGCCGTCGGAGACGAAGCAGCGCCGGACCCGCAGGACGGCAGCGAAGACCGAGGCAGGCGTCGACACGGCCGCGGCGGCGGAGAACACCGCCGAGACGGCCGAAGCGAAGCCCCGGCGTACGCGCAAGGCAACGACAGCGGCCGAGTCCGCCGTCGACACGGCGGAAGCCACCGAGGCCACGCCGCGCCGCCGCACCCGCAAGGCCGCCGAGACCACGGCCACGGCCGAGGCGCCGGAGGCCGCGGCGGCCAAGCCGCGCCGCACCCGTAAGGCCGCGGTCGCGGCGGAGGAAGCCGTCGACACGGCCGAGGGCACGGAGGCCAAGCCGCGCCGCCGGACCCGCAAGGCCGCCGAGGCCGCGCCTGCCGTCGCCGAGATCCCGGCCCAGTCGGCTCAGGAGCCGGAGGCCGTCGAGGCCAAGCCGCGGCGTACTCGCAAGGCGAGCACCGCCAAGGCGGAGGCGAGCGTCGACACGGCCGAGGCGACCGAGGCCAAGCCGCGCCGGACGCGGAAGACCGCCGCGGCGGCCGAGGCCGCCGTCGACACGGCCGAGGGCACGGAGGCCAAGCCGCGCCGCCGCACCCGCAAGGCCGCCGAGCCCACCGAGATCCCCGCCCAGGCGGATCAGGAGCCGGAGGCCGCCAAGCCGCGCCGGACGCGCAAGGCGACCACGGCCGCCACGGCTGCTGCTTCCGAGGACACGGCGGAAGCGAAGCCCCGGGCCCGCCGCACCCGCAAGGCCACGGTCGCCGCGGAGCCCACGGAGGGCTGACCCACCCCTCTCGGACGGCCCGGCCCCCTCGCACGGGGGCCGGGCCGTCGGCGTTCACCGGGGGCGCAGGGCCGGTACCCGCCCGCTACCCTCACCCCGTGACCAGCCACCCCGCCTTCCTCCCGCCCCCGGGCGCCCGCGCCTACCGCCTGGGCACCTCACGCGGCGAGTTCGCCGTCGTCGACTCGTCGCCGGCGGCGGGCGTGGAGGGCAGGGGAGCCGTCCTGATGCTGCCCGGGTTCACCGGGAGCAAGGAGGACTTCAGGCTGCTGCACGAGCCGCTCGCACAGCGGGGATACCGGGTCGTCGCCGTGGACGGGCGCGGGCAGCACGAGTCGGAAGGACCGCTGGACGACGAATCCGCCTACGCCCAGCGGGAACTGGCACGCGACGTGCTCGCCCAGGCGGAGGCGCTGGGCGGGCCCGTGCACCTCGTCGGGCACTCGCTCGGCGGGCAGATCGCCCGTGCGGCCGTGCTGCTCGACCACTCACCCTTCCGCTCGTTCACGCTGGTCTCGTCCGGCCCGGCGGAGATCTCCGTCTCCCAGCAGCAGCGTGTGAAGCTGCTGCGGGACGCGCTCGCCGTCCTGTCGATGGAGGAGGTGTGGGAGGCCATCCAGGCCATGGGAGCGCCGGAGGAAGTCGGCGGCCCCGCACGCGGCCTCGGTGACCAGGACCAGTTGCGCCGCCGCTGGCTCGGCCACAGTCCTGCCCAACTGCTCGCGACCGGACGTCAGTTGTGCACCGAGCCGGACCGCGTCGCCGAACTCGCGGCGCTCCCGCTGCCGTTCCACGTCCTGTCGGGCGCGCACGACGACACCTGGCCGATCGCGATCCTCGACGACATGGCCCTGCGACTGGACGCACGCCGCACGGTCATCACGGGGGCGGAGCACTCCCCCAACGCCGACCGGCCTCTGCCGACGGCCCACGCCCTCGCGGACTTCTGGGACGGCATCAAAGACCGGCCTGGTGAGCCCGCCGACCCCCGGACTTCCTAGGGGGTGTCCGCAAAGTCCCGCCTGCCCCGCGACGCCCGGCACGCACTCTCGCCGCACCGGGCGAACACCCAAGTACAACCAGTACGCGGG
>NZ_JBIWIV010000009.1:0-285625 GCF_044764825.1 Streptomyces sp. NPDC093598
CTGGTGACGTCCGAAGCTCTTGCACAGCTTGCGTGCGACGATCGTTCCGTCGGCGTTCACAGCAGGGACTCCCTCGTGGTGGGAACGGGCTGGCCCGCCCCGGGCTCTGCCGAGGTGGCGGCCGGGGTCAGCTGCGCCCGGGTCGAGCGGGAGAAACGGCGCTCGATCATGGACTGCGGCACGCTCAGCACCAGCGTCATGATCAGGTACCAGAGGCTGGCCACGATCAGCAGCGGAATCGTCTGGTAGTTGCGGGCGTAGATCGACTGTGCGCTGTTCAGCAGGTCGGCGACGCCGAGCACGCTCACCAGCGAGGTCTCCTTGAGCATGCCGATCACCTGGTTGCCGGTGGCCGGAATGACCGCCGGCATGGTCTGCGGGATGATCACATGCCGGAGCTTGGTGAAGCCTGACATGCCCAGGGACTCCGCGGCCTCGTGCTGTCCGCGGCTGACCGACGCGAACCCGCCACGGATGATCTCCGACATATAGGCGGCCTGGTTCAGCGTCAGCCCCACCACGGCCGCGGTCATCGGTGTCATGATCGCGTTCACGTTCACCGGCGTGGAGATGTCGGTGAACGGGATGCCGATCGAAAGGTTCGGGTACAGCGCCGCGATGTTGAACCAGAAGATCAACTGCACGAGCACCGGCGTGCCCCGGAAGAAGGCGATGTAGAGCTGGGCCAGCCCGGAAATGGGCCGCTGGTGCGACATCCGCATCACCGCCAACACCAGCCCCAAAAGCGTGCCCAGAGCCATGCTCGCCGCGGTCAGAAGCAGCGTGATCAGCAGGCCGTTGAGGATGGTCTGGGTGGTGAAGTAGCTGAACACCACCGGCCAGCGGTAGTTCTCGTTCGTCACCGCGGTCCACACGAGACCGGCGACGATCGCGATCGCGACGGCCCAGGCGACATAGTCGCGCGGACGTTTCGGCGTGATCCGCTTCTTTTCTTCGGCCAGCAGTTGTGACACCGGTCGGCTCCTGGTCTTCGTACCGATCAGATCCGTGGACATGTCAGTCCTGCGGGACGGCCATGGCCGCGGTCTTGATCCCGAGGCCCTTGAGACCCCAGCGGTCCAGCGACTCGGCGTACTTGGGGTCGTCGATGATCGACTGGATGGCGGCCTTGACCGCGGGGGTCAGCGGCGAGTCCTTCTTCAGGGCGAGGGTCGCGGGCTTGGTGGCCACCAGGGGCTTGAGGACGTCGAACGTCTTGGGCTGCTGCTCGGCCGCCCACCCGAGCGCGATGGATTCGTTCATCACCGCGTCGATCCGCTTGGAGACCAGCTGGGTGAGGGCGTCGTTCACGCTGGGCAGGGTCACCGCCTTGATGGCCGGCTTGCCCTTGCTCGTACAGTCCTGCTTGGACAGCTGGGGCAGCCACTGCAGCTCCGCGGTGGTGCCGGAGGCGACAGCCACGCGGTGCCCGCACAGGGTGTGGGTGGTCAGCTTCTGCGGGTTCCCGTAGGGGACGGACACTCCCGTCCCGGAGTTGACGTAGTCGACCATGTCGAGCACCTTCAGCCGGTCCTTCGTGGCGCCCATGGTGGAGGCGGTGAAGTCGTACCGATTGGCCTGCAGGCCGGTGATGATGGTGTCGAACTTGACGTTGTTGATCTGCAGCTTCAGGCCGAGCTTGGCGGCGATCAGCCGGGACATGTCCGGGTTGAACCCGATCGGCGTCTTGTTGTCCGACGCCATGAACGAGGTGGGCGGGTAGGCCAGGTCCATGGCCACCGAGAGCGTGCCCTTGGCCTTCACCGCCGCGGGCAGCAGCTTCACCGCCTTCGCATCCGGCTTCACTCCCACCGAGATGTCGTCGGTGTGCTCGGCCGACGAACCGGACCCCCCGCCCTGCGTCGTGCTCTTCGCCCCCACGTTCTGCCCGGTGCCGCTCGCCCCGCACGCGGCGAGCGCGAGGGCCAGGGCCGTAGTGACGATCGGGACGCTCACGTGCCTGTTGACGTGCATGGCGGCGGCCAGAGCGCCTGCGGTGCGGAATACGGTTGTGCGGCCTGTCCGGTTGCTTTCCATGGCGGTGCCTCCTGGGGAACGCGGGGGATACGGGGATACAGGGGATAGAGGAATCCGGGATGCGGCGACGACGTGCGGATCGGACGGGAGGGACGTCGTCGGTCGGCGCCCGGAAACGCGCAGGGCTCATGGGCGGCCACGCGAGACCGGGCGCCTGCCTGGGAGAAGGTGCTGCGTGAACGGGTGTGCGTCGCGCGTCAGATGCCCAGCATCTGGTTGAGCTCGTTCAGGGACTTGACGGTCACGTAGTCGTAGCCGTGGGTCACCGGGTCGCAGCCGCGGTCCAGGAGGACGAGGTTGCGGAAGCCCATGTCGTGCATCGGCATCAGGTCGTAACGGGTGTGCGAGGAGACGTGCACGAAGTCCTCGGGGGACGCGTCGAGCTGGTCGAGCATGTACTCGAACGCCGCGTACCGGGGCTTGTAGTAGCCGGCCTGCTCAGCGGTGAACACCGCGTGGAAGTCCGCGCCGAGGCGGGGCACGCTCTCCTCGAGGAAGGCGTCTTCGGCGTTGGAGAAGATCACCAGCTTGTAGTTCTCGCCCATCTTCTTCAGCGGTTCCGGCACATCCGCGTGCGGGCCCCAGCTGCGCACGCCGTCGGCGAACCGCTTGCCGGCGTCCGGGGCTGCCTTGATGCCCCACTTGCGGCAGACCCGCTCGAAGGAGTCCTGCAGCACCTGCTCGTAGGGGTAGTACTCGCCGCGGACCTGGTCGTAGCGGTAGCCGCGGAACTCCTTGACGAACTGGTCCCAGTGCTCAGCCGGGACCTGGTCGCCGACGAGTTCACGCGTGATGGGGGTCATCGGCCACTCGATCAACGTGCCGTAGCAGTCGAACGAGACGTACTTCGGGCGGAACTGGAACGAGGGAATGGGCATGGAAGCGCTCACTTTCCTGCTTCGGGGAACTGGTTACGGGCGACACCGTTTCGGGCATGCCCATGACAGGGATGTCGGGGTGGGAGATGATGACGTCGGCGTTCGCCGGGGTCAGGTGGCGTCGACTCGCGCCGGAGCGAGGAAGTCGACGGGGTGGTCGGTGGTGCCGTCGAGCGCCAGGTCGGCGGCGATCTCTCCCATGGCGGGCGAGAGCTTGAAGCCGCTGCCGGAGAATCCGGCCATGACGACGATGTCGTCCTCGCCGGGGAGATGGCCGACGAGCGGGTTTCCGGACTTGGTGTAGCCCTCCATGTAGGCCGACATCCTGATGGGGTCGGGGTTCAGGTCGGGCATGAGTTCACTGATGAGCTCGTGGAAGGTGCCGAGTTCCTCAGGGCGGACCGTACGGTCGAGCCGTTCGGGTTCGGGCACCGGCGCATGGTATTTGAAGGACAGACCGAGCTTGACGGAGATGCCGTCGGGCGACGGGATCCCGAAGCAGTCGTGGGGTGTGCTGCGCACGAAGGAGGGGGCCCCGCCCGCGAACCAGTCGTAGCGGGTGGGCAGGTGCCAGGAACAGACCACCCGGCGGACGTCGACGGTCTGCGGCAGGTCCGCGAGCAGTGTGTTGATCCAGGGGCCCACACTCACCACGGCGGCGTCCACGTGGTCCGTGCCGTGGTCGGTGACGATGTTCACCCCGCCACCGGCCGCGGGAACGACCTCCCGCACCGGGGTGTAGCGGTGCAGACGGGCACCCAGCTGCTCGGCGCGGGCGGCGGCCGCCTGGATGGACGCCTCCGGCCTGATGACGGCGCCCAACCGGTCGAGTACGGCGGTGTGCCCGCCCGGGAGACGATGCTGCGGGTAGCGGCGGGCCAAGGCGTCCCGGTCCAGTGCCTCGTGATCCAGGCCATGGGCGGCGCTGGTGGACAGCAGGAGGCGCATGGCAGGCGAGGCGGTCTCTCCCATCACGAGGCTGCCGCTGCGGCGGCGCAGCTGCCGGCCCGTCTCCGCCTGGAGCTGCTCCCACAGCTCGTCCGCGAGCCGCAGCAGCGGAATGTACCCGGGTTCGCCGAGGTGGGCGGCTCGGAAGATGCGGCTCTCGCCCCCGGCCGCGCCGCGGTCGTGACCCGGCGCGTACCGGTCGTAGCCGATGACCTCGGCTCCGCGGGCGGCCAGTCGCCACATGGCCTGGCTGCCCATGCTGCCGGCGCCGATCACGGCGATGCGCTTCGGGATGCTCATGAGGTCGCTCCTTTCTTCCGGTTGTCTCCCGCTGGGTGGCGTTCACTGTCAGCTCGGGAAAGCTGCAGGTCAATCACTTGTGTGCCACCTTGAGGCAGGGGGAGATGACTCAGAGCAGTTCGATCAGCTGGTCGGTGAACTCGGCGGTGGTCGCCGTTCCGCCCAGGTCACGGGTGCGGATGTCGGTCTTGGCCAGGATCGAGGCGATCGCGTCCGTGATGTCCCTGGCCGCGGCGGGATGGCCGAGGTGGTCGAGCATCATGGCCGCGGACCAGATCGCGCCCAGCGGGTTGGCGATGCCCTGGCCCGCGATGTCGGGTGCGGAGCCGTGCACCGGCTCGAACATCGAAGGGAAGTCCCGCTCGGGGTTGAGGTTGGCCGCCGGAGCGATGCCGATGGATCCGGCGACGGCCGCCGCGAGGTCGCTGAGGATGTCGCCGAAGAGGTTGGAGGCGACGACGACGTCGAAACGGGCCGGGTCGAGGACGAACTTGGCCGCGAGAGCGTCGATGTGCTCCTGGTCCCAGGCGACCTGCGGGAACGAGGCGGCCCGCTCGGTGACGAGCTGGTCCCAGAACGGCATGGTGTGCACGATGCCGTTCGACTTGGTCGCGGAGGTCAGGCGGCCGCCGCGCCGGGAGGCGAGCGTGAAGGCGTAGTCCAGTACGCGTGTGACGCCGGCCCGGGTGAACACGGCCTCCTGCACGGCGATCTCGTCCGGGAAGCCCCTGTTGAGCCGGCCGCCGACTTCGCTGTACTCGCCTTCCGTGTTCTCGCGCACGACGACGACATCGACCTCTCCCGGCCGTGCGCCGCGCACCGGACTGTCGATGCCTTCGAAGACACGGATGGGCCGGAGGTTGACGTACTGGCGGAATTCGCGCCGGATCGGGATCAGCAGCCCCCACAGCGAGACATGGTCGGGCACCCCCGGGTATCCCACCGCGCCCAGCAGGATCGCGTCCTTGTCGCGCAGCTGGTCGATCCCGTCGGCGGGCATCATGGCGCCCTCCCGCAGGTACCGCTCGCACGACCAGTCGTACGACGTGTAGGACAGGTCGAAGCCGTGGCGGCGGCCGACGACATCGAGCACCTGCTGTGCTGGAGGCAGTACCTCGGCGCCGATGCCGTCGCCCGGGATCAGGGCAATGCGGTGGTTCTTCGTCATGCCGACGATTGCAGCAGGGCGGTCCGCAGGGCGTCCAAGACGCAAAGCGGATCTCCCTTATAAGCCGTACCTATCAGCTGTCGGCGGCCGAGGTCGCGGCCGCGACGAACGCCGAGGCTGCGGGCGACAGGCTGCCGCGGCGGGCGACGAGGGCGATGTCCAAGGTGCTCTCCGGCTCGATGTCCAGGACGCGGGCACCCAGCCGCCCGGCGAGGTCCCGCCATGAGTCCGTGACCACCGCGAGCCCGACCCCGGCCAGCACCAGGGGCATCAGCGACACCCGGTGCTCGGTCTCGACCGCGACGGTGAACTCGATGCCCTGCTCTCCCAGCGCGTCGACGTAGGCCCGCATCCCGGTACCCGACTGCCCGACGATCAGCCGCTGTCCCGCAAGCTCCCGGTACTCCACCGCCGTCCGTCCGGCGAACGGGCCGTCGGCCGGCACCACCAGCACAAAACGCTGCCGCCCCAGCGCATAGGAGACGACCTCCTTGTCGGAAAGAGAACCGGCGGACGCCAGGAGCCCCAGCTCCACCGCACCCGTGCGCACCATGTCGATCACATCACGCGACGTGAACGCCGCATTGATCGTCACGGAGACACCGGGATAACGGCGGCTGAAGGCACTCACCAAGCTCGTCAGCGGCTCCACCGCCTGCGACGGCATCGACGCCACATCCAGGCGCCCCTCACGCAGCTCATGCACCGCCGCAACACTCGCCCGCGCCGTCTCCAGACTCCGCACGGCCTCCCGGGCAGGCTCGATCAGGGCCCTTCCTGCCTCCGTCAGCACGGCCCTGCGCCCGATGCGATGGAACAGTTCGGAGCCGAGATCACGCTCCAGCGCCCGCACGGCCTGCGACAGCGACGGCTGGGACACGTACAGAGCCGACGCCGCACGGTTGAACCCCCCACGATCAACAATCGCAAGGAAGTACTCCAGCTGCCGAATGTCCATACGCGCCCTCTGCCCTGGAAGAAATCAACCGACGACTCGATCGGTCCCGACCATGGTGGCGTGAAGGATCGCCTCGACGAAGTACGGACCACCGACGCGCTGGGCGTCATCCTCACCGAAGCGGGGCCACAGCCATCTGAGGCACTCAATGGCTGGCTGCGGCACTCGGTCGCAGCCGTCTCCCGGCCCGAGGCTCGAACAGACACTGAGGGCTTCTCGCATGTGCCGTCACCGACAGGGCCGGTAACTGTCACACTCAATACTGCACCGTCCAGGACGGAACGCTTACGCAAGAGGATGCTCCTCTGGGAATGTTGCGTAGGTTGTTGGAGCGTGCCGGCGATGATGCGGTGGGTGAGCAAGAGTGGCTTCTGCGGCAGCAAGCCGGGGCGGGCCGGGAGACGCGTGCTGGGGAAGCATTTTGTTGAGAACGTCGATAACGGGGCGCGAACACCGGTAGTTCTCGTGTTGGTGATCGGCGTAAGTTTTGCATGCTGAACCGCACCGACGCCGGACCGGTAGATCTTTTGCATCGAGTCGCCGAAGAGGCCGATCACACAGGGGACCTGACCTGCGCCTGCCAGGTGGTCCAACAACAAGGTGTCCTGGTACTCGTCGACGAAGAGATGGGCGGCGATGAGACGGAGGGAGAGTGCAATGACATCGTCGTGGGAGATGCACCCCTCGCTCGGTTTCCGCCCTCGGTCCGAGTACTTGTTGTAGTCGAGGACCTGCTGCCGGAGCTCACGCGGGACAGGCCTGGATAACGCTCCAGAGAAATTCGTGGATGGTGCCGAGTTCGAGGTGACACATCGGACCACCAACCTCCGCGATTTCCGAGGCGGCCCCACCGGCCGCCGCCGCACGCTGGGGTTCGGCCCCGGCCGGCAGCGGAGCCGACCGGGGCGGTCCTGCACACGAAGAGGGGAACTACTCGTCCACGGAGCATGATTTCCATCCCCGTGTCCTATGGGCCACGCGGTGGCCATCGCTGATGGAAAGCGGCCACGGGATCTGGAAACCTACACCCGCTCAGCCGCCGTACGCGCCGGAAGCCGTCAGCCGCAGGGCCGTGTCGATGAGCGGCACGTGGCTGAAGGCCTGGGGGAAGTTGCCCACCTGGCGCTGAAGGCGCGGGTCCCACTCCTCGGCCAGCAGGCCGAGGTCGTTGCGCAGGGACAGCAGCTTCTCGAACAGCTTGCGGGCCTCGTCCACGCGGCCGATCATCGCCAGATCGTCGGCCATCCAGAACGAGCAGGCCAGGAACGCGCCCTCGTCGCCGGGCAGGCCGTCGACGCCCTCGTCGCCGCCCGAGGTCGGGTAGCGCAGGATGAAGCCGTCCGGCGTGGACAGCTCCCGCTGGATCGCCTCGATCGTGCCGATGACGCGCTTGTCGTCCGGCGGCAGGAAGCCCATCTGCGGGATCAGCAGCAGGGAGGCGTCCAGCTCCTTCGAGCCGTAGGACTGCGTGAAGGTGTTGCGCTCCTTGTCGTAGCCCCGCTCGCACACGTCGCGGTGGATGTCGTCGCGCAGCTCCCGCCAGCGCTCCAGCGGGCCGTCCGCGTCTCCGGACTCGATCAGCTTGATCGTGCGGTCGACCGCGACCCAGGCCATCACCTTGGAGTGCACGAAGTGGCGGCGCGGGCCGCGCACCTCCCAGATGCCCTCGTCCGGCTCCTGCCAGTGATCCTCCAGGTAGCGAATCAGCTTCAGCTGGAGCAGCGAGGCGTAGTCGTTGCGCGCCAGACCCGTCATGTGGGCCAGGTGCAGGGCCTCGGTGACCTCGCCGTACACGTCCAGCTGGAGCTGGTGGGCCGCGCCGTTGCCGACCCGGACCGGGGCGGAGTTCTCGTAGCCCGGCAGCCAGTCCAGCTCCGCCTCGCCCAGCTCGCGCTCGCCGGCGATGCCGTACATGATCTGGAGGTTCTCCGGGTCGCCGGCGACCGCCCGCAGCAGCCACTCGCGCCAGGCGCGGGCCTCCTCGCGGTAGCCGGTGCGCAGCAGCGAGGACAGGGTGATGGCCGCGTCGCGCAGCCACGTGTAGCGGTAGTCCCAGTTGCGGACGCCGCCGATGTCCTCCGGCAGGGAGGTGGTCGGCGCGGCGACGATGCCGCCGGTCGGGGCGTACGTCAGGGCCTTCAGCGTGATCAGCGAGCGGACCACGGCCTCCCGGTAGGGGCCGTGGTACGTACAGTGGTCGACCCAGTCGCGCCAGAAGTCCTCCGTCGCCTCCAGCGACTGCTCCGGCTCCGGCAGCGGCGGCGGCTCCTTGTGCGAGGGCTGCCAGGAGATCGTGAACGCGATCCGGTCACCCGGCGCGACCGTGAAGTCCGCGTACGTCGTCAGCGACTTGCCGTAGGTCTCCGCGGATGTGTCGAACCACACGGAGTCGGGGCCGGCGACGGCCACCGTGCGCCCCTCGTGCTTGTGCACCCACGGCACCACCCGCCCGTAGGAGAACCGCATCCGCAGCGCCGAGCGCATCGGCACCCGGCCCGAGACGCCCTCCACGATCCGGATCAGCTGCGGGGCGCCGTCACGCGGCGGCATGAAGTCGGTCACCCGGACCGTGCCCCGCTGGGTGTCCCACTCGGACTCCAGGATCAGCGAGTCGCCCCGGTAGCTGCGCCGAGCGGCGGTGGGGGGCTGCTGATCGGAGGCGTACGCGGGGCCGAGCCGCCAGAAGCCGTGCTCCTCGGTGCCCAGCAGGCCGGCGAAGATGGCGTGCGAGTCGAAGCGGGGCAGGCACAGCCAGTCGACTGTGCCGTCCCGGCAGACCAGGGCAGCGGTCTGCATGTCTCCGATGAGTGCGTAGTCTTCGATGCGCCCGGCCACGTGCAACTCCAGTCGAACGGCCACGTCACCCCACGAGGGGGCTGTCGCTAGTGCGGTCAAGGGGGGTTTCAGCAGGTCTTGCAATGCGTCGTTGAGCCATGAAGCAAAACAGGTCACTCAGCCGTGACGCAAAGCGCCAATTCTTGCTCAACGAACTGACGAGCTCACGTTGTTCCGGTGCTTGCGGGCGGGGGGTGGCGCCGTTGAGCCGGACGGGCTCGGCAGCGAGTGTCCGAGCAGGATACGACGCACGCGGATGATCCGGGTGCCCGTCCAGGCAAGGCGAGTACGCCGAACGAGTGAGCAACGGGTGAGAGACCGGTGAGGGCGATCGCCTCCGTGTCGGGATGTGTGCGGAGCGTGGCCGGAAGCCATCGCCTCGCGGCGCTGATACGCTGGTAGCCCGTGGACCGGTGGGCCCCTTCCCGACAGGGAACCCCCGAACCGCAGCGACGGCGCCCCGGAGATCTCCGGCGGCCAGCCGCACCGCACCCCCAGACCGCGACCACGGGAGCCCCGTCTTGGCCATGCCGCCCGCCGCTTTTCGTAACTCGACGACCAAGCACATCTTCGTCACCGGGGGTGTCGCCTCCTCGCTCGGCAAGGGCCTGACGGCCTCCAGCCTCGGCATGCTGCTCAAGGCCCGGGGCCTGCGCGTCGTGATGCAGAAGCTCGACCCGTACCTCAATGTCGACCCCGGCACGATGAACCCCTTCCAGCACGGTGAGGTGTTCGTCACCAACGACGGCGCCGAGACCGACCTGGACATCGGCCACTACGAGCGCTTCCTCGACCGCGACCTGGACGGATCCGCGAACGTCACCACCGGTCAGGTGTACAACACCGTGATCGCCAAGGAGCGGCGCGGCGAGTACCTGGGCGACACCGTGCAGGTCATCCCGCACATCACCAACGAGATCAAGCACCGCATCCGCCGCATGGCGACGGACGAGGTCGACGTCGTGATCACCGAGGTCGGCGGCACGGTCGGCGACATCGAGTCGCTGCCGTTCCTGGAGACCGTCCGCCAGGTCCGGCACGAGGTCGGCCGTGACAACGTCTTCGTCGTGCATATCTCGCTCCTGCCGTACATCGGCCCCTCGGGTGAGCTGAAGACGAAGCCCACCCAGCACTCGGTTGCGGCCCTGCGCAACATCGGTATCCAGCCGGACGCGATCGTGCTGCGCTGCGACCGTGAGGTGCCCACCGCGATCAAGCGGAAGATCTCGCTGATGTGCGACGTCGACGAGGCCGCCGTCGTGGCCTGCCCCGACGCCCGCTCGATCTACGACATCCCGAAGACCGTGCACGGCGAGGGCCTGGACGCCTACGTCGTGCGCAAGCTGGACCTGCCGTTCCGGGACGTCGACTGGACGACCTGGGACGACCTGCTCGACCGTGTCCACAACCCCGACCACGAGATCACCCTCGCCCTGGTCGGCAAGTACATCGACCTGCCCGACGCCTACCTGTCGGTGACCGAGGCGCTGCGCGCCGGCGGCTTCGCCAACCGGGCCCGCGTGAAGATCAAGTGGGTCACCTCCGACGACTGCAAGACCCCGGCGGGCGCCGCCCAGCAGCTCGGCGACGTCGACGGCATCTGCATCCCCGGCGGCTTCGGCGAGCGCGGCGTGACCGGCAAGGTCGGCGCCATCCGCTATGCCCGTGAGAACAAGGTGCCACTGCTCGGTCTCTGCCTCGGCCTCCAGTGCATCGTGATCGAGGCCGCGCGCAACCTGGCCGACATCTCCGACGCCAACTCCACCGAGTTCGACCCCGCCACCGGGCACCCGGTCATCTCCACCATGGCCGAGCAGATGGACATCGTCGCCGGTGACGGCGACATGGGCGGCACCATGCGGCTCGGCATGTACCCGGCGAAGCTGGCCGAGGGCTCGATCGTGCGCGAGGTCTACGACGGCAAGGAGTACGTCGAGGAGCGCCACCGGCACCGCTACGAGGTGAACAACGCCTACCGCGCCGAGCTGGAGAAGCAGGCGGGCATCCTGTTCTCCGGCACCTCTCCGGACGGCAAGCTCGTCGAGTACGTCGAGTACCCGCGCGACGTCCACCCGTACCTGGTCGCCACGCAGGCCCACCCGGAGCTGCGCTCGCGCCCGACGCGTCCGCACCCGCTGTTCGCCGGGCTCGTCAAGGCCGCGGTCGAGCGGAAGATTTCGAAGTAACACACCAGTTGTACGGTGGCCGGGGTGCATCCCTTCAAAGGGTGTGCACCCCGGTTTCTTTTCGGCAGGTCGCGCGGCACGTGGAAGGACAGGCATGACGATCAAGGACACCCCGGAGGCGTGGGAGATCCGGGCGACTCAGACCCCCTTCGTGGGCAACAAGACCTCCGTGCGCACCGACGACGTGGTCATGCCCGACGGCACCGTGGTCGGCCGCGACTACCAGGTCCACCCCGGCTCCGTGGCCGTCCTGGCCCTCGACGAGGCCGACCGCGTCCTGGTCCTGCGCCAGTACCGCCACCCCGTGCGCCACAAGCTGTGGGAGATCCCGGCCGGACTGCTCGACGTCCCCGGCGAGAACCCGCTGCACGCCGCGCAGCGCGAGCTGTACGAGGAGGCGCACGTCAAGGCCGAGGACTGGCGGGTGCTGACGGACGTCTACACCACGCCGGGCGGCTGCGACGAGGCGGTCCGGATCTTCCTCGCGCGCGATCTGTCGGAGGCCGAGGGCGAGCGCTTCGCGGTCGAGGAGGAAGAGGCCGACATGGAACTCGACCGGGTGCCGGTCGAGGACCTCGTCCGGGGCGTGCTGGCCGGCGAGCTCCACAACAACTGCCTCGTCGTGGGCGTCCTGTCCCTGGTCGCCGCGCGGGGCGGCGACGGCCTGGACGCCCTGCGCCCGGCCCAGGCACCGTGGCCGGCGCGCCCGTTCGAGGCGTAGCGCTCCGCGAGGGGTGCCGCGCGTGTTGTCGGGCGGGTGCGGCACCGTCGTGGCCGGCCGCGCGGTTCCCCGCGCCCCTGGAGGCGCGACCCTGACGCGGTCAGTCCTACGATCTGCTGATCCGATCGGGGGATGCGCCCGCCGTGCCCGCCGTGCTCCTCCGGGGACGTTGCAGAGCGTGAACTAGGCTCTGTGGCACGCCCGAACCGGAGTCCCGGCGGGCTTGCGTGTGCGGTGGGACGGGAGTGTGGCCCGTGGCGGATCAGGTCGTGGAGACAGGCGACGTGCGGCCGGCCGGGCGCGCTGCCGGGGAGATCGAGTTCCTGGGCCGCACACGGGAATTGAAGGAGCTGCGCGCCGACATCGAGCGCGCCGGACTGGACACCCTGGCAGGCCGCAAAGCCCCTCGCG
Source organism: Streptomyces sp. NPDC093598 (assembly GCF_044764825.1). Classification (NCBI taxonomy): domain Bacteria; kingdom Bacillati; phylum Actinomycetota; class Actinomycetes; order Kitasatosporales; family Streptomycetaceae; genus Streptomyces; species Streptomyces sp. NPDC093598. Next base: position 12,443 of record NZ_JBIWIV010000009.1, read on the forward strand.
CACGTGTGCTGCTCATCGCGGGACGACCCGGCTCGGGCCGCACCGCACTCGCCGAGGAACTCGTACGGCAGGTCGCGGACCGTTACCCCGACGGGGTACTGCGTGCCCGCCTCACCGACCTCGACGGCACCCCCGTACCCGTCGGGCGCGCCGCCCGGGACCTTCTCACCGCCCTGGACGAGCAGGCCCCGGCCGGGGCCTGCGAGGACGATCTCACCGACGCCCTGCGCACCGCCCTGGCCGCCCGCCGCACCCTGCTCCTGCTGGACGACGCGGCCGACGCCGAGCAGGTCGACGCCCTGCTGCCCGACACCCCGGACTGCCTGGTCGTGGCGGTCTCCGAGGGGCCGCTGACCGGCATCTCGGACGTCCGCCCCTGCACCCTGGGCGGTCTGGACGCCAAATCCGGGGTGGAGCTGCTGACCCGGTACACCGGTTCGGTCCGCATCACCGTCGACCCCCGGGCCGCCGAGGGCCTCGCCGAGGAGTGCCAGGGGCAGCCCGCCGCGTTGATGCTGGCGGGCGGCTGGCTCGCCGCCCGCCCCAAGGCCGCCGTCTCCGACCTCGCCAAGCAGCTGCGCGCCGAGGACACCGAGGGCACCGCGCTGACCCGGGTCTTCCGGCTCGCCCACGCCGCCCTGCCCACGACCGCCGCCCGGATGCTGCGCCTGCTCGCCCTCGCCCCGGCCGGACTGGTCGACCCGCAGACCGCCTCCGCGCTCGTCGGCTGCTCGGTCGGCAGGGCCCGCACCACCCTGGACGACTTCGTCGCCCTCGGCTTCCTGCACGCCGTGGACTCCCCGCTGCCGCAGTACGAGGTGCCCGGCTGTCTGCACCCCCAGCTGAGGATCCTCGCCGAGCACCACGAGCGCCCGGCCGAACTCCAGCTGGCCCGCGCCCGCATGCTGGAGCGGACCGTACGGCTGCTCCAGGCCTGCCGGGCGATCACCGAGACCGACAGTCCCACGGCACGCCAGAAGCTCCTCGACATGCCGCGCGCCCTGCGCTTCCCCACCCCCAGGGCGGCCGCCGACTGGCTGCGCCTGACCCGGCCCGCCCTGCTCGCCTCGGCCAGGCTCGCGGTCGCCGACGGGGAGCTGGACACCCTGGCCCGACGGCTGATGTCGCAGCTGGTGCGGGCCATGGCGGCCCACGTCGGCACTCAGGCCGCCGCGCCCGACCTCTACGACATCCACCGCATGGTCCTCGACGTCGCCGAGCGCCGGAAGCTGCCCCGCGAGCGTGCCGCCGCCCTGCTGAACCTCGGCGACCTCGACGCCCGCACCGGCCGCACGGCCGACGCCCTGGCGCGTTACCGGGCCGCACTGGATGCCGGACGCGAGGTGAACGACCCGTACGCGACCGGCCGCGCGATGGAATCCGTAGGGGGCGCCCACCTGGAGCTCGGCGACTTCGACCGGGCCGCCGACTGGTTCGGCCGCGCCCTGGTCGAGCGGCTCGCCCGGGGCGAGCGTGCCGAGGCCGCCCGGCTCTACGGGCGGATCGCCGCCGCCCACACCTTCGCGGGCCGCTACGGCGAGGCCTTGCGGAACTGGCGCGCGGCGGTCGCCGGGCACCGCAAGAACGGCGATGTGGCCGCTCAGGCGCGGGCCCTGAGCGAGCTGGCGCGGGTCCAGGAGTACGCGGGCCGCCCCGAGGAGTCGTTGCGCACCTGCCGGGAGGCCGTGGAGTGGGCGCGGCGCGCCGAGGACCCGCGGCTGCAGGCCGCCCTGCATCTGCGGGTCGCCGACACCCTCGAACACCTGGGTGATCCCGCGTCGGCAGGGCTGCACCGGGGCGCCGCCGAGCGGATCCTGGGCGACTCGAACCTGCAAAATGACCCCGACGCCTGCGAAATCCGTACCGCATCCGCAGAAGATTGATGCAATGAAAGGCTAGACAGCGAGAACACCTTCATTAAACTGGCTCTGCCGCACGTTCTCCTGCGGTCTCTCCCGGTGTGCCCGTGCGTGCCCGGGTATGTCTAAGAAGTACCCCCCCCATACCCTCTGAGCCAAGGACCGTGATCGACGTGAAGGTCGGCATCCCCCGCGAGGTCAAGAACAACGAGTTCCGGGTGGCCATCACCCCCGCCGGTGTGCACGAGCTGGTGCGCCATGGCCACCAGGTCGTCGTCGAGCGCGACGCCGGCGTCGGCTCCTCGATCACGAACGAGGAGTACGTCGCCGCGGGTGCGCAGATCCTGGACACCGCCGACGAGGTGTGGGCCGCCGCCGACCTGCTGCTGAAGGTCAAGGAGCCCATCGCCGAGGAGTACCACCGCCTCCGCAAGGACCAGACGCTCTTCACCTACCTGCACCTGGCCGCCTCCAAGGAGTGCACGGACGCCCTCCTGGAGTCCGGCACCACCGCGATCGCCTACGAGACCGTCGAGCTGCCCAGCCGCGCGCTGCCGCTGCTGGCCCCGATGTCCGAGGTCGCGGGCCGGCTGGCTCCGCAGGTCGGCGCCTACCACCTGATGCGCGCCAACGGCGGCCGCGGCGTGCTGCCCGGCGGTGTCCCCGGCGTGCTGGCCGGCCGGGCCGTCGTGATCGGCGGCGGCGTCTCCGGCTGGAACGCCGCGCAGATCGCCATCGGCATGGGCTTCCACGTGACCCTGCTCGACAAGGACATCAACAAGCTCCGCGAGGCCGACAAGATCTTCGGCACGAAGATCCAGACCGTCGTCTCCAACGCCTTCGAGCTGGAGAAGGCCTGCCTGGAGGCCGACCTCGTCATCGGCGCGGTGCTGATCCCCGGCGCCAAGGCCCCGAAGCTGGTCACCAACGAGCTCGTCTCGCGGATGAAGCCCGGAAGTGTCCTTGTCGACATCGCGATCGACCAGGGCGGCTGCTTCGAGGACTCCCGTCCGACCACCCACGCCGAGCCGGCCTTCCGGGTCCACAACTCGGTCTTCTACTGCGTCGCCAACATGCCCGGCGCGGTGCCGAACACCTCCACCTACGCGCTGACCAACGCGACGCTGCCGTACATCGTCGAGCTGGCCAACCACGGCTGGGTGGGCGCCCTGCGCCGCGACCCCGCGCTGGCCAAGGGTCTCAACACGCATGACGGCAAGGTCGTTTACCGCGAGGTCGCGGAGGCGCACGGCGTGGAGCACGTGGAGCTCGCCTCGCTGCTCGGCTGAGCCTGCACAGCCGCAAAGTCGGCTAAGTGACCAACCGGCAAAGGCGATAGGTCAACACGGCCCGTCAACGCCGCGCACCCGGCCGGACCTTGCCCGACGAGGTCCGGCCGGATGTGTGTATGGTCACTTCGCGATTCTCGAGCAACTCGCCTCGAACGTAACCCTTCAACCGATTCGCACACCGGTGAAACCTGCCGTGCGACGGCCGTACGCCCTTGACAGCCGGATGTTTCATTGCCGACACATCGGGCCGGGTCCGGCGGATTGTGTTGCTGTGGACGCCCGACACGCCATAGAGTCGCCAATCGTCGGCATGGTGCCACGCTGACCTGTCTAGAAGTTTCCTGGTCACCAAGGAGGTAAGACGACTTGTGAATGAGTCGACATTTACTCCCGGGGGTGGTCAACCAGGAATGCCTGCACGGGACCAGGGTCCCGCGGGGTTCGAGGCTGTCGGCTCCGTCGCTGTGCGCACCTTCGCAGCCCACCAGAGTCAGCAGGCGACTCACACAGCACACCAGAAGATGGATGGCCATCACGTGAACGCCATGGCCGGCGACGGAAGTGGCGCGCCCCACAACCACTTCGCCGACTACGACGAACTGCCCGAGGGGCACTTCTACGACCCCGACGCGGAGTACGAGCCCGACCCCGAGTACGCGGCCACTCTCGCGCCCGACGCGGCCAGACAGCGCCGGGAGCGGGTCGGCCCGACCGGGCGTCCGCTTCCCTACTTCCCGATCCCGGGGCCGCTGCCCGATCACGGCCCCGCGAAAATCATCGCGATGTGCAACCAGAAGGGCGGCGTCGGCAAGACCACGTCGACCATCAACCTGGGTGCCGCGCTCGCGGAGTACGGACGCCGGGTCCTGCTCGTGGACTTCGACCCGCAGGGCGCGCTGTCGGTCGGACTCGGTGTCAACCCGATGGAACTCGACCTCACCGTCTACAACCTGCTCATGGAGCGGGGGATGGCGGCCGACGAGGTGCTGCTGAAGACGGCGGTCCCCAACATGGACCTGCTGCCCAGCAACATCGACCTGTCGGCGGCCGAGGTCCAGCTGGTCTCCGAGGTCGCCCGTGAGTCGACGCTGCAGCGCGCCCTGAAGCCGCTGCTGCCCGACTACGACTTCATCGTCATCGACTGCCAGCCCTCGCTCGGCCTGCTCACGGTGAACGCCCTGACGGCCGCGCACAAGGTGATAGTGCCTCTGGAGTGCGAGTTCTTCGCGCTGCGCGGTGTGGCCCTGCTGACGGAGACCATCGAGAAGGTCCAGGAACGGCTCAACCCGGAGCTGGAACTCGACGGGATCCTCGCCACGATGTACGACTCGCGCACGGTGCACAGCCGTGAGGTGCTCGCGCGGGTGGTCGAGGCGTTCGACGACCACGTCTACCACACGGTCATCGGACGCACGGTGCGCTTCCCGGAGACCACGGTCGCCGGTGAGCCGATCACCACGTACGCCTCCAACTCCGTCGGTGCCGCCGCCTACCGCCAGCTCGCCAGGGAGGTGCTCGCCCGGTGTCACGCCGAGTGAGTCTGCCGGGGGCCGACGAACTCTTCCGTACGACAGGGGGGATGGCGCTTCAGTCGTCCCAACCCAGGCGTCAGGCCAACGGCGACGCCCGGGTGCCCGCTCCGGCGGGGGAGGGCGACGCGGCGGCGGCCGCCGAGGACGCGCCGCAGTCGGTGCCCGCACAGGGCGGTGACGGCGAGGGCGCCGAGCACGTCGCGGCGGATGCGGAGCCGGCCGAGGCCGGGGAGGCCCACAGCCGTTCCGCGGCCGCCGAGCGCTCCGGCTCCGCCCGTCGGCAGGCGGCGCAGGAAGGTTCTGCCGCCGGGGCCGCCGGGGCCGCGTCCCGCAAGCGCGGGCGGAACGCCTCGCGCCGTCCCAGCGGGCGTGAGCGGCACGACGAGAAGATCACGGTGTACGTGTCGGCCGAGGAGCTCATGGACCTCGAGCACGCCCGTCTCGTGCTCCGCGGCGAACACGGCCTGGCCGTCGACCGCGGGCGCATCGTCCGCGAGGCGGTCGCCGTGGTGCTCGCCGACCTGGAGACCCGGGGAGACGCCAGCATCCTCGTACGACGACTGCGCGGGCGGTAGCGGTAGCCTGCGGGGGCCATGACCTCGAACGTTTCTCCACCTCCCGCCGGCGGCCGGTCCGGCCGCCGGCGTGCGCTGGGGAGGGGACCGGCGACTCCGCCGGTCGAGCCACCCTGGCCTCCCGAGGAGGTGGACGGGACAGCTCCGCCGGCTGAGCCCGCCGAGGCGACGGAGTCGACCAAGCCGACGCAGACGGTCCGGCCCGGAGTTCCGGCCGCGGGCGCGGCGGCAGAGGACGCGGTCCGGACGGACACCGGCCCGGCCGGGGCTTCCTCGGCCGAGTCCATGGAAGCTGCCGTGCCGACGGAGGCCGGGGCGCGTCTCGCGCGCGTGAGTGAGGCAGCGGTATCGCCGGGCGCCGTGGAGCCTCCGGTCTCGCCTGCCGAGTCGTCGCAGCCGGTCCGGCCGGCGGTCGTGGACGAGCCGGGCACGCCGTCAGCCGAGGCGGCTCCCGTGGCTCAGGTGGCCGGGGCCGCGGACTCCTCCGGGGCCGGCCCGGGCCCCGCGCCCCGGGCCGGTGAGCCCAGGGCGGCCGACGACGGGGTCTTCAAGGTCCGGCTCGCCAACTTCGAGGGGCCCTTCGATCTGCTGTTGCAGTTGATCTCGCGGCACAAGCTGGATGTCACCGAGGTCGCACTGTCGAAGGTGACCGACGAGTTCATGGCGTACATCCGGGCGATGGGACCGGACTGGGACCTGGACGAGACGACCGAGTTCCTGGTCGTCGCCGCCACCCTGCTCGACCTGAAGGCCGCGCGGCTGCTGCCCGCCGCCGAGGTGGAGGACGAGGGCGATCTCGCGTTGCTCGAAGCGCGGGACCTGTTGTTCGCCCGGCTGCTGCAGTACCGCGCGTACAAGCAGATCGCCGACATCTTCAGCGGACGGCTCGACGACGAGGCCCGGCGCTACCCCCGGACCGTCGGGCTGGAGGCGCACCATGCCGAGCTGCTGCCCGACGTCGTCATCAGCATCGGCGCGGAGGGCTTCGCGAAGCTCGCCGTGAAGGCCATGCAGCCCAAGCCCAAGCCGCAGGTCTACGTCGACCACATCCACGCCCCGCTGGTCAGCGTGCAGGAACAGGCGCAGATCGTCGTGGCCCGGCTCCGACAGCTCGGCGAGGCCAGCTTCCGCGCCCTCGTGGAGGACACCGACGACACCCTGACCGTCGTGGCGCGCTTCCTCGCCCTGCTGGAGCTGTACCGGGAGAAGGCCGTGGCGCTGGAGCAGGAGGCCGCGCTCGGGGACCTGCTCGTGCGGTGGACCGGCGGGGACGGGGACGAGACACCGACCGTCACCGACGAGTTCGACCGGCCGCCCGAGCCGCCGAAGGAGGAGAAGAAGGCGTGAGCGAGCGAACGACCGATCTGCCGGCCGGGCTGAGTACCGTCGCCGGCCTCGACCTCAAGCCGGCCCTGGAGGCCGTCCTCATGGTCGTGGACGAGCCCGCGACCGAGGAGCACCTCGCGAAGATACTGGAGCGGCCCAGGCGGCAGATCGCGGACGCCCTGCGCGAGCTCGCCGACGAGTACACCGTGCAGGGCCGCGGCTTCGAGCTGCGCTACGTCGCGAACGGCTGGCGCTTCTACACGCGGGCCGCGTACGCCCCGGCCGTCGAGCGCTTCGTGCTGGACGGCCAGCAGGCCCGCCTCACCCAGGCCGCTCTGGAGACCCTGGCCGTCGTCGCCTACCGGCAGCCGGTCAGCCGCAGCCGGGTCTCGGCCGTGCGCGGAGTCAACTGCGACGGCGTCATGCGCACCCTCCTCCAGCGCGGTCTGACAGAGGAGGCGGGCACGGAACCCGAAACAGGTGCGATCCTGTACAGGACGACGAACTACTTCCTGGAGCGGATGGGCCTGCGCGGTCTGGACGAGCTCCCGGAGCTCGCGCCCTTCCTCCCGGAGGCGGAGGCGATCGAGGCCGAGACCCAGGAGGGCGTACCGTCGTTCGACCCGGACGCGCCTGACGACGACGTGCCGGGCCGCCCGGTGAGCCCGGGGACCCACGACGAAGACGACCAGACGGAACTTTGATGCGAAGCAGCAGCGGCAGGAACAGCAGCGGAAACAACGGCGGGAGCCGTGGTGGCAACAGCGGCGGCCGCGGCGGGAGTGGTGGTGGTCGCGGCAACTTCCGCGGCGCCGGCAACAACCGCGACGACAAGCAGGGCAGTGGCCGTCCGAAGAAGCCGCGCCCGGAGGAGCGCCGCTACGACGTCGGCCCCGGGGCGACGAAGGACGGCCCCAAGGCCGGGCGCGGCGGCGCCGCGCGCGGCGGCGCCAAGGGCGGGCCCAAGCAGCCCCAGAAGCAGGGGCGCTCGACCCCGGCGCGCCCGCGTGAGTACGACGCGCAGGTCGAGGAGCGCAACCGCGACCGGTACGCCGGGAAGAAGGAGGTCAAGCTCCCGAAGACCTTCCCCGGCGCCGAGCAGGAGGGCGAGCGGCTGCAGAAGGTCCTCGCCCGCGCGGGCTTCGGCTCCCGGCGCGCCTGCGAGGAGCTGATCGAGGAAGCCCGGGTCGAGATCAACGGCGAGATCGTCCTGGAACAGGGCCGGCGGGTCGACCCGGAGAAGGACGAGATCAAGGTCGACGGCCTGACCGTCGCCACGCAGCGCTTCCAGTTCTTCTCGCTGAACAAGCCCGCCGGTGTCGTGTCGACCATGGAGGACCCGGAGGGCCGGCAGTGCCTCGGTGACTACGTCACCAACCGCGAGACCCGGCTCTTCCACGTCGGCCGGCTCGACACCGAGACCGAGGGCGTCATCCTGCTCACCAACCACGGTGAGCTGGCGCACCGCCTGACCCACCCGAAGTACGGCGTGAAGAAGACCTACCTCGCGCACATCGTCGGCCCCATCCCGCGCGACCTGGGCAAGAAGCTCAAGGACGGCATCCAGCTGGAGGACGGCTACGCCCGCGCGGACCACTTCCGGGTCGTCGAGCAGACCGGCAAGAACTACCTGGTCGAGGTCACCCTCCACGAGGGCCGCAAGCACATCGTGCGCCGGATGCTCGCGGAGGCCGGCTTCCCGGTCGACAAGCTGGTGCGGGTCGCCTTCGGCCCGATCACCCTCGGCGACCAGAAGTCGGGCTGGCTGCGGCGGCTGTCCAACACCGAGGTGGGGATGCTGATGCAGGAGGTCGACCTCTAGGGATCGATCGTCCGAGAGGGCTTGTGAGTGACTCGCACCCCCTTTTATAGTCAGAGCGACTATAAAAGGGGGTGCAGGTGCATGGACGGCTACGACAAGTACGCCCACGAACCCTTCGCCGTCACCGTCGACCTGGCCGTGTTCACCCTCCGCCAGGGCGCGTTGCACGTGCTGCTCGTCGAGCGCGGACAGGAGCCCTACGCCGGGCGCTGGGCCCTGCCCGGCGGGTTCGTGCAGCCCGACGAGTCCGCGGAGACGGCCGCCCGGCGCGAACTCGCCGAGGAGACCGGCCTGTCCGACGTCTCGGGGCTGCACCTGGAGCAGTTGCGGACCTACAGCGAGCCCGACCGCGACCCCAGGATGAGGGTCGTGTCCGTCGCCTTCGCCGCACTGCTGCCCGACGCACCCGAGGCGCACGGCGGCAGCGACGCGGCCCGGGCCGACTGGGTGCCGTACGGCACGGCGGGGCCGCTCGCCTTCGACCACGACCGCATCCTGGCCGACGCCCACGACCGCGTCGGCGCCAAGCTCGAGTACACCGGCCTCGCCACCGCCTTCTGCCCGGCCGAGTTCACCCTCGGCGAGCTCCAGCAGGTCTACGAGACCGTGTGGGGCACCGAACTCGACCGGCCCAACTTCCGGCGCAAGGTGCTCGCCACGCCGGGCTTCGTCGAACCCGTCCCGGGTGCGGCGCGACTGACCGGCGGCCGGGGCAAACCCGCCGCGCTGTACCGGGCCGGCACCGCCGCCGCCCTCCACCCGCCCCTCCTCCGGCCCACCCGGGAAGGACGCCCCACATGACCATGCTCGTCCACAAGCAAGCCGCCACCGGAGCGCTCACGGGCCTGGCCCTCGGGGATGCGCTGGGATACCCGACCGAGTTCAGTGACGTTCCGTCGATACTCGCCGAGTTCGGTCCCTGGCGGCAGTTGGACCTGCCCGAGCGGGCCACGGTGTCGGACGACACCCAGATGACGCTGGCGCTCGGCCGGGCGGTGCGGACGGCGATGGACCGGGGGCTGCTCACCCCGCTGCGGCTGGCCCGGCCCCTGCGTGAGGAGTTCGTGAACTGGTACCAGTCCCCGGAGAACAACCGGGCTCCGGGCCGCACCTGCATGAAGGCCTGCTACCTGCTGAAGGACGAAACCCGCCCCTGGCAGGACGCCAGCCAGATCCACTCCAAGGGCTGCGGTGCCAACATGCGCGTCGCGCCCCTGGGCCTGGTGGCCGGCCTGAGTGACGAACAGCGGGCCGGCGCCGCCCAGTTGCAGGCGGCGCTGACACACGGGCATCCGACGGCCCTGGCGGCCTCCGACCTCACCGCGCACGCCGTCCGTCTGCTCGCGCAGGGCGCCGAGCCCACCGGGCTGGTCGGGCTGCTCCGGTCGTACGCCCTGGCGAACCGCAGCCGCTACCACGAGCGCTGGCTCGGCGACCTGTGGCGCCGGGCCGAGGACCCGAGCCCCGAGCGGTTCATCGCGCGCGGCTGGGACGAGTGCCTGGCGGCCCTCGACCGGCTCCAGCACTCCGTGCGCACCGTCTCGCCGGAGACCGACCCGTGTCTGGCCACCGGCGAGGGCTGGATCGCCGAGGAGGCCCTGGCGACCGGGCTGCTGTGCTTCCTGCTCTTCGTCGACGAGCCGGTGACGGCCCTGCGTCGCGCCGCCTGCACCGCCGGCGACTCCGACTCGATCGCCTGCCTGGCGGGCGCCTTCGCGGGCGCGTACCTGGGTGCTGAGGCCTGGCCCACCGAGTGGGCCGACCGCGTCGAGTACCGCGGTGACCTGCTCACCCTCGGGGCGCTGTGGGACGCGTGACGCCTCAGTGCCGCCCGCGGGCCCTCACGCCAGGCGGATCGCGTTTCCCTCCACGGTGATCTGCTCGGCGGGCAACGGCCGGGTCGCCGGGCCCTGGGTCACGGCACCGTCGGCGATCTGGAACCTGCTGCCGTGGCAGGGGCAGTTGATCGTGCCGCCGGAGACGGACCCCACCGTGCAGCGCTGGTGGGTGCAGATCGCCGAGAAGGCCTCGAACCGACCCTGCTCCGGCTGGGTCACCACGACCTCCTCGTCCTTGAAGATCTTGCCGCCGCCGACCGGGATCTCGTCGATGTTGGCCAGGACCTGGCCGGCGGGCCCGCTCGTCGCGCCCTCGCCGGTGGGGGAGCCCGTCGACGCGGAGCCGTTGTCGCCGCCCCCGCCGCAGGCCGCGACGAGCGCCGCCGCGCCCGTCGCGCCCGTCGCGAGGAGAACCGTGCGGCGCGTGGTCTCGTAGGTCATGTCGTCACTCCGAAAGTGCCAAAGAGGGGGTAAATCGGAATTTGGTTTATCTTCGCACTGAAATGACCCAAAGCTGTCGATCCCGGCGTCTCACCGGGCGGGCGCCGCGCACCCCGGCCGCGTGGGCTGACTAGGCTGGTCGGACATAGAGCGACACGCACGTCAGCAAGGAGCATCGCCGTGGCGGTACGAGCGGTCCGGGGCGCCGTCCAACTCGAACGGGACGAGGCCGGGCACATGGACGAGCAGGTCGGAGCCCTGCTCACGGAGATCCTGGAGCGCAACGATCTCGCCGCCGACGACCTGATCAGCATCTGGTTCACGGCCACGCCCGACCTGCACAGCGACTTCCCGGCGGCCGCCGCCCGCAAGCTGGGCATCGTCGACGTGCCGCTGATCTGCGCCCAGGAACTGGACATCGAGGGCGCCATGCCGCGCGTCGTCCGTGTCCTCGCGCACATCGAGTCCGACCGGCCCCGGGCCGACATCGCCCACGTCTACCTCGGCGCCGCGGCCGCCCTGCGCAAGGACATCGCCCAGTGAGGACCGCACTCGTCATCGGCACCGGCCTCATCGGCACGTCCGCCGCGCTGGCGCTGTCCCAGCGGGGCGTCACCGTGCACCTCGCCGACCCCGACCCGGAGCAGGCCCGCACGGCGGCCGCGCTCGGCGCCGGGACGGACGAGGCGCCGGACGGGCCCGTCGACCTCGTGATCGTCGCCGCCCCGCCCGCCCACGTGGCCGACGTGCTCACCGACGCCATGCGCCGCGGCACGGGACGCGGCTACCTCGACGTCGCCAGCGTGAAGGGAGGGCCGCGCCGGGAGCTGGAGGCACACGGCCTCGACCTGTCCGCGTACATCGGCTCGCACCCCATGTCGGGCAGGGAGAAGTCCGGCCCGCTGGCCGCGACCGGAGACCTCTTCGAGGGCCGCCCCTGGGTGCTGACCCCGACCCGGGACACCGACACCGAGGTGCTGAACCTCGCCCTGGAGCTGGTCTCCCACTGCCGTGCCGTGCCGGTGGTGATGGACGCCGACGCCCACGACCGTGCCGTCGCCCTCGTCTCCCACATGCCCCACCTGGTCTCCAGCCTGGTCGCCGCACGGCTTGAGCACGCCGAGGAGGCCGCCGTGCGGCTGTGCGGGCAGGGCATCCGGGACGTGACGCGGATCGCCGCCTCCGACCCCAGGATGTGGATCGACATCCTCTCCGCGAACCCCGCGCCGGTCGCCGACCTGCTCACGGACGTCGCCGCGGACCTGGAGGAGACCGTGCGGGCCCTGCGCGCCCTGCAGTCCTCCGACGACCACAAGCGCCGCGAGGGCGCCGGCGGGATCGAGGACGTGCTGCGGCGCGGCAACGCCGGGCAGGTCCGCGTCCCCGGCAAGCACGGGTCCGCCCCCCGGGCCTACGAGGTCGTGGCCGTGCTCATCGACGACCAGCCGGGACAGCTGGCCCGGATCTTCGCCGACGCGGGCGTGGCCGGCGTCAACATCGAGGACGTACGGATCGAGCACGCGACGGGGCAGCAGGCCGGTCTGGTGCAGCTGATGGTGGAGCCGAAGGCGGCGCCGGTGCTGAGTGCTGCGCTGCGGGAACGGGGCTGGGCGATCCGGCAGTAGGAGGTACGGTCGGCGGGCCGCTTCCGGGGGCTGCCGCCCCCGGCCCCCCGCTTCGGCCTGAACGGCCTCGTCCTCAAGCGCCGGCCGGGCTGGATGGGGGCTGTGCGCCGCGGTCGGCTGCGCGCCGGACGGGCTGGATGCGGCTGGGCGTCAGGGCCGGCTGTGCGCCCGACCGGCTGGATGCCGCTGGACGTCGTCGTCGGCGTCGTCGGCAGCCGGGCGCCGTCGCCGTGGACGCGCGGCCGGACGAGTGACCCGCACCCAGTAACCTTGTGCGGGGCACTCGCGCCCTCACCCCGCCGAGCCCGGTTCAGGAAGGTCCCCACTGTGGAAAGCGCCACGCCAGTGATTGTCGCCATCGACGGCCCCGCCGGCACCGGAAAGTCGAGCACCTCGAAGGCCGTGGCGGCCCAGCTCGGGTTGAGCTACCTGGACACCGGCGCCCAGTACCGGGCGATCACCTGGTGGATGGTGAACAACGGCATCGACATCGACGACCCGTCCGCCATCGCCGCCGCCGCGGGCAAGCCGGAGATCGTCTCCGGTACGGACCCGCAGGGGCCGTCCATCACGGTCGACGGCGTCGACGTGGCCGGTCCGATCCGCACCCAGGAGGTCTCCTCCAAGGTCAGCGCGGTCAGCGCGGTGCCCGAGGTGCGCGCCCGGATCACCGAGCTCCAGCGCTCGATCGCCGCCTCCGCGAAGCAGGGCATAGTGGTGGAGGGCCGGGACATCGGCACGACCGTGCTGCCGGACGCCGACCTCAAGATCTTCCTCACCGCCTCCCCGGAGGCACGCGCCGCCCGCCGCAGCGGCGAGCTGAAGGGCGCCGACGTCCACTCCACCCGCGAGGCCCTGATCAAGCGGGACGCCGCCGACTCCAGCCGCAAGACCTCCCCGCTCGCCAAGGCGGACGACGCCGTCGAGGTGGACACCACCGCGCTCACACTGGCCCAGGTCATCGAGTGCGTCGTCACCCTCGTCGAGGAGAAGCGGGCCGGAAAGTGACCGAACTGCCTTCGGCGCGGGGTGCCGAGGTCGGCCGGCGCATCGGCGTCGGCCTGATGTACGGGCTGTGGAAGCCGCGCGTGCTCGGCGCCTGGCGGGTGCCCGCCAGCGGCCCGGTGATCCTCGCGGTCAACCACTCCCACAACATCGACGGCCCGATGGTCATGGGCGTGGCGCCCCGGCCGACGCACTTCCTGATCAAGAAGGAAGCGTTCATCGGGCCGCTGGACCCCTTCCTGCTCGGCATCGGGCAGGTGAAGGTCGACCGCGACACCACCGACCGCACGGCGATCACCCACGCGCTGGGCGTCCTGGACAATGGGGGAATGCTCGGCATCTTCCCGGAGGGCACCCGGGGCGAGGGCGACTTCGCCGCGCTGCGCGCCGGCCTCGCGTACTTCGCCGTGCGCAGCGGCGCCCCGATCGTCCCGGTGGCCGTGCTGGGAAGTTCCGGGAAGCGGGGACGGTTGATAAAGGCGCTGCCTCCGCTGCGCTCCCGCGTCGACGTCGTCTTCGGCGAGCCCTTCGAGGCGGGCGACGGCAGCGGGCGCCGGACGCGCAAGGCGCTGGACGAGGCGACCGGGCGCATCCAGAAGCAGCTCGCGGCCCACCTGGAAAACGCCAGGCGCCTCACCAGGCGCTAGGCGACACTGAGTAGTGGATCAGCCCGCAACGCAGCGGGTACTCCACCGACCACCACGATGAACGACGAGGTACGGACTTCATGAACGACCACATCCAGCCCGACGGCTCGGACGCGTCCGAGGGCGCGTACGAGCATGACCACGGGGCGCTCGGCGACGCCGAGTTCGCGGAGTTCATGGAGCTCGCCGCGGAGGAGGGCTTCGACCTCGAGGACGTCGAGGGCGCCATCGAGGAGGCGGGCCACGGCCCGCTGCCCGTGCTCGCCGTAGTCGGCCGCCCCAATGTCGGCAAGTCGACTCTGGTGAACCGCATCATCGGGCGCCGCGAGGCCGTCGTCGAGGACAAGCCCGGAGTCACCCGCGACCGTGTCACCTACGAGGCCGAGTGGGCGGGCCGCCGTTTCAAGGTCGTCGACACCGGCGGCTGGGAGCAGGACGTCCTCGGCATCGACGCCTCCGTGGCCGCCCAGGCCGAGTACGCGATCGAGGCCGCCGACGCGGTCGTCTTCGTCGTCGACGCCAAGGTCGGCGCCACCGACACCGACGAGGCGGTCGTCCGGCTGCTGCGCAAGGCCGGCAAGCCGGTCGTGCTGTGCGCCAACAAGGTCGACGGCCCGAGCGGCGAGGCCGACGCGTCCTACCTGTGGTCGCTGGGCCTGGGGGAGCCGCACCCGGTCTCCGCGCTGCACGGCCGGGGCACCGGTGACATGCTCGACCAGGTCCTGGAGGTGCTCCCTGAGGCGCCGCGCCAGACGTTCGGCGGGGGCGGCGTCGGTGGCCCGCGCCGGATCGCCCTGATCGGACGCCCCAACGTCGGCAAGTCCTCCCTGCTGAACAAGGTGGCGGGCGAGGAGCGCGTCGTCGTCAACGAGCTGGCGGGCACCACCCGTGACCCGGTCGACGAGCTGATCGAACTCGGCGGCGTCACCTGGAAGTTCGTCGACACGGCGGGCATCCGCAAGCGCGTCCACCTCCAGCAGGGCGCCGACTACTACGCCTCGCTGCGCACCGCCGCCGCCGTCGAGAAGGCGGAGGTCGCGGTCATCCTGATCGACGGCTCCGAGTCCATCTCGGTGCAGGACCAGCGGATCGTCACCATGGCCGTCGAGGCGGGCCGCGCGATCGTCCTCGCGTACAACAAGTGGGACACCCTCGACGAGGAGCGCCGCTACTACCTGGAGCGGGAGATCGAGACCGAGCTCGGCCAGGTGGCGTGGGCGCCGCGGGTGAACGTCTCGGCGCGTACCGGGCGGCACATGGAGAAGCTGGTCCCGGCGATCGAGACGGCCCTGGCGGGCTGGGAGACCCGGGTCCCGACGGGCCGGCTGAACGCCTTCCTCGGTGAGCTGGTCGCCGCCCACCCGCACCCGGTCCGGGGCGGCAAGCAGCCGCGCATCCTGTTCGGCACGCAGGCGGGCACGAAGCCGCCGCGGTTCGTGCTGTTCGCCTCCGGCTTCATCGAGGCGGGCTACCGGCGCTTCATCGAGCGCCGCCTGCGCGAGGAGTTCGGCTTCGACGGGACGCCGATCCACATCTCTGTGCGGGTGCGCGAGAAGCGCGGCAAGAAGAAGTAGGAGAAACACCGGAAAGGGCGGCCCCGAACGGGGCCGCCCTTTCCGGTGTCCGGTGCTCGCTCAGGCGCCGCCGCGCCGTCCCGGCGGCAGCGCGGCCGGGACGTAGTGCATCCCGGTGCCGTGCGCGATCGTCTCGACGCGCTGCCACTGCGGCTGGTGGCCTGCGGCATGGCGGGCGCTCTGGGCGCCCGCGCTGTAGGCGCTGTAGGAGCCGCCGTACGTGCCTCCGTACGAGCCCGAGCCGTGCGGGGTGTTCCCGAAGGCGGTGAAACCCAGCTTCTCCTCGCCGCTGCGGTCGCCGGGCAGTGCGCGGAAGGACTTGACGTACTCGGCGTAGAGCGCGTCGTAGATCGGCGTGGCCGATGGGCCGCCCTGGGAGTCCTGAGACGATCGCGCGGACGGGATCGACGAGAAGGACTGGCGGCGGGGAACGTCGTATGCGTGCACGTATGTCCAAACGACCCCGGGGGTCAAGGGATGCGGCCCGGGTACGGCTTTCGCGGGTGCACGGCGTGCGCGGGTGACGGGTGGCTCAGGTGCCGGCCAGCGGCAGCGCGGAGGCGACCAGCTTTCCGTTCGCCGCCGCCTTGTCCAGCGCGTCCCGCAGCAGGTCCTCGCGCGGCTGGCGGCCGATCGAGCCGACGGGCGCGGCGAACATCAGCACCTGCTGGTGCTTGTTGGCGGCCGTGCGCCAGCCCTCGGTCACCTGGAGCGGCTGGTGCGCCTGCCACCAGGCCACCGGCCTGCCACCGTTGGTGCCCGGCTGGAGCACCGCGTGCAGCTGGCCCATGGCGAGCAGCACCGACCAGCCGTGCAGCACCGGCGGTACGGCGGACAGCTCGGTCAGCGGCATGAAGCCCTGCTCGATGAGCAGCGGCAGGAAGTCGTCGCCGGTGCCGGTCGCGCCGGGCCGGGCGACGGGCCCGGTCGGCTCCACCACCAGGGCCGGGTGCAGCTCGCCGCCGATCAGGACGAGCCCGCTGGTCACGCCGAGCACCGCCTGCTCCGGCACCACCTTGTCGGGCTCCAGGTCGACGGTGTCGCCGGTGATGGACTTCACCGCGCCCCGCAGCTGCTCCTCGGTGACCTGCACGACCTGCGAGGGCAGACAGCCGGCGTGGGCGAAGGCGAGGACGGCGGTCTCGTCCCCGATGAACAGGACGGTGCTGGTGCGCTCCTGCTCGGAGTCGCCCGGAGTGCGGCAGGACGTGCAGTCGTAACTGCCCGGGGCGGTCTCTCCGGCGAGCAGGCGGTCGGCTTCTTCGTCGCCGATCTCGGCGCGTACCTCGTCGCTGACGTCGAGCATGCGCGGCACGGGTGGCTCCCTCGGGGATGCGGTGCGTGGCAAAGCCGGGTGGCTCCCGGCCCGTGGTCCGGGTAGGTCCCGGCTCATGAAGAAGACAACGGGCGATCTGTGGCGGGAGTCACGCCCCAGGGCGAACGGAATCGAACCATCCAGCGCACAGGGTCACGTTCGACGCGGAATCGCGCACTCACCGTCAACTCGAAGCTGAGCAAGAGGCGTTGGGAGGGTGAAGTGGGTCACAGGCCATCGGGGAGGTTGGTCGACAAATCCCGAAATCCGCGAATGAAGTGGGTGTCCGGAAATCGACGTTACCCGGGGTATCGGTGAAGTGGCCTGCTCCGACGGGCGACTGGTTGATGCCGAGCCGTCGGCCTCCTTAGATTCCTCGGCCGTGTGCAACGAGCACCGCTCGGGTACGTCCGCCGACCGCCGGGTTCCCAGGAACCGGGCACAGCACCGCACCGGCGGACGGGGCGAGCGCGACCCACGCGCCCCATGGCGCGGGGAGTGGCGTTCCGCCTTGGGGGATCCCGGGTGTTTCGAGAGGGAACCACATGTCCGAATGTGCCGATACCACTCGCCACGACGCTCGGAAGAACCAGGTTCGTACAACGGCGGTCCTCGCCGGCGCGGCACTGCTCGCGCCCCTCGGACTGCTCGCCGCGACCGGAAACGCCGCGGCGGCCGACAGCGGAGTGTGGGACCGCATCGCCCAGTGCGAGAGCGGCGGCAACTGGCACATCAACACCGGCAACGGCTACTACGGCGGACTCCAGTTCGCCGCCTCCACCTGGAACGCCTACGGCGGCACGGCCTACGCCCCCACCGCCGACCGGGCCGGCAGGTCCCAGCAGATCGCCGTCGCCACCAAGGTCCAGCGCGCCCAGGGCTGGGGCGCCTGGCCGACCTGCTCGGCACGCGCCGGGGCGAGCGGCGGCGCACCCGCCGCCCCGGTCACCTCCACGGAGCAGGCCCCGGCGAAACCGTCGAAGGCGCCGGCGCGTTCCACGGCACACACGGACCGCGGCTCGTCCCGCGGCGACTACACCGTCCGTCAGGGCGACACACTGAGCGGCGTCGCCGCCCGGCACGGGACCACCTGGCAGCGTCTCTACGCCGCCAACAAGGCCGTCATCGGTGAGGAGCCCGACGTGATCGTGCCCGGCCTGCGCCTCGCACTCTGAGCCGCTGCTCCCCCTCGCCGGGACACGGGCCCCGTCCGGTCGACCGACCGGACGGGGCTCAGGGCGTCCCGGACCGGCCCCTGAGCTCTCCCGCCTCCCCGGCGAACACGACGGCCCCGCGGCGCAGCTCGTAGACGATCGCGGGCCGGTCCCGCAGGGCGAGCGGCAGCCGCTGCTCGGCGATCACCACACACGCGTCCAGCGCGCCCAGCAGCTCGTACGTCCGGGCCGCGACCGAGGGCGACATGCCCTGGGCGGGCTCGTCGACGAGCACCACGCGCGCGTGTGCGAGCAGTGCCCGTGAGAGGGCGAGCATGCGCTGCTCCCCGCCGGAGAGGGTGCCGGCGCGCCGCTCCAGCAAGGGCCGCAGCCGGGGGTAGGCGCAGAGGGCCACGGCGTGGTCGGACGCGGTGAGTTCGAGGTTCTCGCGCACGGTGAGCGAGCCGAACACCGCCTGCCGCTCCGGCACCAGACACAGCCCCCGCCGGGCCCGTTCGTACGCCGGGACACGGGTCACGTCGGTGCCGTCCCACACCACCGCGCCGCCCGACAGGGCGACGGTGCCGGCCAGGGCGCGCAGGGCGGTGGTGCGGCCGGAGCCGTTGCGGCCCAGCAGCACGGTCAGGCCCGGGCCGGGGGCGGTGAGGCTGATGCCGTGCAGGGCCTCCAGGGGGCCGTAGCGCACGCGGGCGTGGCGCAGGGAGACGGTCGTCATCGGCCGGCCCCCGTTCCCAGGGCGTCGAGGACGCGCCCGGGCGGGCCGGAGGCGACGATCCGGCCCGCGGCCATCACATGCACGACGTCGGCGAGACCGGCCACCAGGTCCAGGTCGTGCTCGACGACGAGGAGGGCCGTGCCGTCGGCAGCCAGGGCTTTCAGGACGCGGGCCAGGGCGGTCACTTCGGCGGTGTCGAGCCCGGCGGCGGGCTCGTCGAGGAGCAGGACGCGAGGGCCGCCCGCAAGGACCCGGGCCAGTTCGACGCGGCGCAGCGTCCCGGTGGGCAGCCCGGCGGCGGGTTGTGCGCGCACCGGTCCGTCGAGCCCGAGCAGTCTGAGGGTGCGCTCCACGGCGCCCGGGTCGGTCACCCGGCCCTGCTCGGCGCCCACCCGGACGTTCTCGGTGACGGTCAGCGAGGGGAAGACGGCCAGTTGCTGGAAGGTCCGCCCGACACCGAGCCGGGTGCGGGCGTGGGCGGGCAGCGTGGTGATGTCCCGCCCGCCGAGACGCACCGTGCCGTGCGCGGGCCGCAGCGTCCCGGCCAGACAGTGGAACAGGGTGCTCTTCCCGGCCCCGTTGGGACCGACGACCGCGGTGATCCGCCCGGGGGAGAGGTCCAGGCCGACTCCGTCGAGGGCGGTGAAACCGCCGTAGTGGGCGTGGAGGTGGCGGGCGGTCAGGACGGGGGCGGCGGGGCCCGCGGCGGTCTGACCCGTGGGCGGCAAGGCGGCTGTGGCGGGCGCCGCCGCGCGTGGCCGGGAGCCCGAGGAGGGCTCGGGGGCCGCCTCGGGCCGACCGGCCGCTCCCGCGCCCTTCGCCCTCCGTGCCAGGCGCGTCGCCCCGGTCGGCACCGCTGCC
Source organism: Streptomyces sp. NPDC093598 (assembly GCF_044764825.1). NCBI lineage: Bacteria > Bacillati > Actinomycetota > Actinomycetes > Kitasatosporales > Streptomycetaceae > Streptomyces > Streptomyces sp. NPDC093598. The sequence continues at coordinate 32,045 of NZ_JBIWIV010000009.1, forward strand.
CTCCGGGCCGCCTGCGGCGCCACAGGCCGCAGTAGCCCGCGCACCCGGGCGCCCACCGGCGTCAGGGCCGGGGTGCGGTGCGGCCGGAGGCGTTCCGTGGCCGTGCGCAGGGCCTCGTACGGGCCGCCCGGGAAGCGGCCCACCAGGATCGCCAGGACGCCGATCAGGGCCGCCGCGACGCCGCCCCGGGTGCCGGCGTCCAGCCCGACCAGGAGGGCCGCTGCGGCGAGGGCGCCGAGCGTGCTGTCGGCGCCCAGCACCACCACCGCGGCGAACCACAGCAGGCCGCGCACGGGGTCGTAGGCGGCGGCGTCGAAGGCGCGCAGCCCCATGCCGAGCATGCCGCCGCCCAGTGCGGCCAGCGCGGCGCCCGCGACGAAGGCCAGCAGCTTGAGGGAGGGCACCCGGACGCCCGCCGCCTGCGCGCCCGCCTCGTGGTCCCGCATGGCGACCAGGGCCCGGCCGGTCCGCCCCCGGCGCAGCGCGTGCGTCGCCAGCAGCGCGACCCCCAGCAGGAGCAGCTCCAGCACGTAGTACGCCCGGTCCCCCTCGAAGCCCGCCGGGCGGCCCAGGGACAACCCCGACGTGGCGTACGGCTGGGCGAAGACGAAGCGGCTCACCCCGACGCCGACCGCGAACGTCGCCAGTGCCAGGGCCAGGCCCCGGCGGCCGATCGCCGGCCAGCCCGTCAGCAGGCCCAGCGGCGCCACCAGGACCACCGCCACCGCGAGGGCCGCCAGCTCCGGCAGGCGGGGCAGCCCCGGGAAGCGGCCCGCCGCCAGCAGGGCCGTGAACAGGGCGCCCAGCCCGGCGTACGCCGCCTGCCCCAGGGAGATCTGGCCGCCGCGGCCGGTGACCACCACCAGGGACAGCAGGATCACGGCCAGCGCCGGCACCTGGACGGAGGTGTGCAGGTCCCGGCCGGCCAGGCCCAGCGGCAGCAGGAACAGCACGAGGACCACGATCCAGGCACCCGGCGGGGTCGGCACGCGCGCCGTGGCCGTGCGCGGCAGCACGTCCCGCTCCCCGACCCCGGGCAGCACCAGCGCCGCGACCAGCAACGCGACGACGAACAGGTTCGTGCCCACCGCCTGGAGCAGCGGCTCGGCCCAGCCCGACGGGTGCAGCCGCGTCAGCTGGCTCTGCGCCACCCCGATGCCCAGCGCCACCACCACCGCGACCGGCAGACTCCGCATCCGCGCGGCCACCGCGACCGCCACGACCTCCATCACCAGCAGCGACAGCCCGTACGGGTCGAGCCGCACGTACGGTGCCAGCAGCACACCCGTCAGGCCCGCCGTGAACGAACCGAACGCCCAACCCGTGGCCGCGACCCGGTCCGCGTCGATACCGCCCAGCACGGCGAGCCGCCGGTCGTCGACCACGGCCCGCAGCTCCCGCCCGAACCGCGTCCGGCGGACCACCGCCGCGACCCCGGCGGCCAGCACCAGCACCACCGCCAGCTGCCCCCACGGCTCGTCCGGCACCAGCACCGGCGCGTCGTCCCGCGCCCCCTGCCCCCACAGCAGCGCCGCCCCGCCCACCAGCAGCACGAACACCCCGATGGACGCCACCAGCGTCTGCGCCGGATCACCGCCCAGGACCGCCAAGGGCCGGAAGACGAACCGCTCCAGGACGACACCCAGGCCGGGAGCCAGCACCAGCAGTGTCACGGCCGCCCCGAGCCAAAGGGGCCAGCCCCACTCGACCACGCACTGCCGCAGCGCGTACGCGCACACCATCGCGATCGCGCCGTGCGCGAAGTTGAGCACGCCCGTCGCGCGGTACGTCACGATCAGGCCGATCCCGGTCAGCGCCGCCGCGCTGCCGATCGAGAGCCCGGCGAGGGTGAGGTCGTACGTCAGCGACGACATCAGTCGGTTTCTTCGGCCGGCTCGCAGATCGGGCAGGGGGTCAGCTCACCGCTCGCCACCAGCTTGGAGTCCACCGGGACCGCCTCCGCCTTCCCCGCCACCAGCGGGCAGTCCGCCCGGTGCCACAGCGTGCCGCCCGGCACCATCAGCAGGTCGCCGCTGACCGCGAGCGGCGCGAGCGCGGCCCGGCCGGTCTCCGGAGGCTCGGCCGGCTCGGCCGCCACCAGCAGGCCGTACAGCTCCTCCACGCGCGCGGCGGCGATCGAACCCCGCCCGTGGGCCAGCAGCACCGCCCCGGCGATGACCAGCGCCGCGCCGGGAACCGTGCAGGACGCCAGGTAGGGCAGCTGCCGTTCGGCGTAACGCTCACCGGAGACGCCGTACCAGCCGACGACGCACAGCACCGCGCCGGCGGCCAGGGCCACCCAGCCGGCCCACAGGACGGGATGCACGGTCCGCAGTCGACTGGTCCGCATCGCTGGCTCCCACACGTCGGATTCGCTGTGCACGCGCCTGGCTGCCTGTTCAACTCCGCCGATCGCTTGCACTATGCCCTGTGGAAGCTGACCCTGAAAGCACCGGGCGCACATGGCCCGGACCGACACCCGGTGGTGAGCCAGATGGTTCTCGGCAGCGACCTCAAGCGGGGGAACGCGACGGGGGGTCCACGAGCCGCGGGACGGGGTACGGCGATCGCCGCCGCCCTGGTCCTGGCCCTCGCCCCGGCACTGGCGGCCTGCAGCGACGACAGCGGCGGCGGCAGCCGGTCCACGCCTCCCACCCCGACCGCGGAGCGGACCACGAGCGCGCCGGCCACCGCGCCGGCGGACCGGGCCGCCGCGGAGGCGGAGATCCGGCAGAACTGGCAGAAGTTCTTCGACCCGAAGACCTCGACCGAGGACAAGCAGGCCGTCCTGGAGCACGGCGACCGGATGGGCCCGGTCCTCCAGGCCTTCAGCGGTGACGAGCGCGGCGGTCAGGTCCAGGCGAAGGTCACCAAGGTCGAGTTCACCTCGGCGACCGGGGCGGACGTGACGTACACGCTCACCCTGAAGGGCACCACCGCCCTGCCCGACGCCTCCGGAAGCGCGGTCGAGCAGGACGGCACCTGGAAGGTGTCCGCCAAGACGCTGTGCGCGCTGGTGCAACTGAGCGGCAATGCGTCACCGGTCCCGGGCTGCTGAGGCCCTGGCCGCGGTGCTGCTGCTCGCCCTGAGCGCGGCCTGCGGCAGCCGGCTCCCGGAGAGCGACTTCGAGCACGGCGACCGCACCCCCGCGCCCCGCGACTCCGCGCCCCTGCGGGTCGGCATCATCACCAGCGCCACCAGCCCGGTCGGCGGCAGCGCCTTCACCGGCCCGCGCGACGGCGCCCGGGCCTTCTTCGACCGGCTCAACGGGCGCGGTGGCATCGACGGGCGCCGGGTCGAGGTGCTCAGCTGCGACGACGGCGGCAGCGGCGTCGGCAACAACGAGTGCGTCCACAAGCTCGTCGAGGAGGACAAGGTCGTCGCCCTGGTCGCCACCACCGCCCTCGACTACGCGGGCGCCTCCCGTGTCTCCCGCGCACGCGTACCCGACATCGGCGGCCAGCCCATCGGCACGGCCTACGACACCTACCCGCACCTCTACGGCATCTACGGCAGCCTCGCGCCCCGCGACGGCACCCCCGGCTGGGACGGCACGCTGTACGGCGGCACCGAGGTGTACCGCTACTTCAAACGCGAGCACGGCGCCCGCACCGCCGCCGTCGTCTCCTACAACCAGTCCGCCTCGGCCGCCTACGCCCGGCTCGTCGAGCGGGGGCTGCGCGCCGAGGGCTACAAGGTCGTCACCGAGCAGGTCGACTTCGCCCTGCCCAACTTCCGCGCCGTCGCCGCCGACCTCAAGGAGCAGGGCGCCGACCTGGTCTTCGACGCCATCGACGGGCACGGCAACGCCCGGTTGTGCCAGGCCATGGACGAGGTGGGCGCCGACGTCACCGCCAAGGTGACCAACGTGCAGAACTGGACGTCCACCGTCGCCGACGACTACAGGGACGCCCCACGCTGCCGCAACGCCCTCTGGGCGACCGGCGCCAGCCGCAACTTCGAGGACACCGGCCACCCGGCCGTACGGGAGTTCCGCGAGGCGACCGAGGACCTGAAGACGCACTCCCAGTGGCAGCTGGAGGGATGGGCGGCCGCGCGGTGGTTCACCGACGCGGCGACGTCCTGCGCGCCGACGGGCATCACGCGCGCGTGCGTCGACGCCTTCATGAACCGCAGCCAGGGCTACACCGCCGGAGGGCTGCTGCTCCCCGTCCGCTTCGAACGGTCGCCCGAACCGCCGAAGACCAGCAGGACCTGCCTGTCGGTGGCCCGCTGGCAGGACGGCAAGGGCTGGGTCGGCCAGGGGGACATGAACCGCACCTGTTTCACCGTCCCGCAACTGGCCTACGCGCCTTGAGGACAGTGGTTGTCCGCAAGGCCTGGCAGACTCGCCCCATGTTGGAGACCTCGGCCCGCCTGCTGCGTCTGCTGTCCCTGCTCCAGGCCCACCGCGAGTGGTCCGGCGCCGACCTGGCCGGCCGGCTCGGCGTCAGCGCCCGCACCCTGCGCCGGGACGTGGACCGGCTGCGCGAACTCGGCTACCCGGTCAACGCCAGCCCCGGCACCGGCGGCGGCTACCAGCTGGGCGCCGGCGCCGAACTGCCGCCGCTGCTCCTGGACGACGACGAGGCCGTCGCCGTGGCCGTCGGGTTGCGCACGGCCGCCGGGCAGGGCATCGACGGCATCGGCGAGACCTCGGTCCGGGCCCTCGCCAAGCTGGAGCAGGTGCTGCCGAACCGGCTGCGCCGCCGGGTGGGCGCCCTGAACGCCGTCACCGTGCCGATGCTGCGCAGCACGCTGCCCTCCTCGGTCGATCCGGCCGTGCTCACCGAACTCGCCCACCTGTGCCGGGACGCCGAACGGCTGCGTTTCGAGTACCGGAACCACGACGGCACCCCCACCCGGCGCAGTGTCGAACCGCACCGCCTGGTGTGCACCGAGCGCCGCTGGTACCTGGTCGCCTGGGACCTCGACCGGGACGACTGGCGCACGTTCCGCGTGGACCGCGTCACGCCCAAGCCGCCGCACGGCCCGCGCTTCGTGCCGCGCGACCCGCCCGCCGAGGACCTGGCCGCCTACGTCTCCCAGGGCGTCTCCACGCGCGCGTACGCCACCCACGCCGTCGTGCGGCTCCTGGCGCCCCTGGAGGAGGCCGCCCACCGCATCTCGCCCTCCGCCGGCGTGCTGGAGGCGGAGAGCGAGGACACCTGCCTGCTGCGCTGCGGCGCCGGCAGCCTCGACGTGATGGTCATCCACGTGATGATGCTGGGCTTCGACTTCGAGGTGCTGGAGCCGGACGGGCTGATCGAGGCGATCAGGACGACTCGGGACCGGCTTGATGGCGCTTTGGCTCGGGCTGCGCAGTCACCGCCGCGTACTCCGGATGGTGCAGATCGAACGCCGGCGACTCCGAGCGGATCCGGGGCAGCGTCGTGAAGTTGTGCCTGGGCGGCGGGCAGGAGGTCGCCCACTCCAGGGAACGGCCGAAGCCCCAGGGGTCGTCGACCTCGACCTTCGCGCCGTACCTGGCGGTCTTCCACACGTTGTAGAGGAACGGCAGCGTCGACATGCCGAGCAGGAACGCGCCGATCGTCGACACGGTGTTGAGCGCCGTGAACCCGTCCGCGGCGAGATAGTCGGCGTACCGGCGGGGCATGCCCTCGGCGCCCAGCCAGTGCTGCACCAGGAAGGTGGTGTGGAAGCCGACGAACAGCGTCCAGAACTGGATCTTGCCGAGCCGTTCGTCGAGCATCTTCCCGGTGAACTTCGGCCACCAGAAGTAGAAGCCGGCGAAGATCGCGAAGACGACCGTGCCGAAGACGACGTAGTGGAAGTGCGCGACCACGAAGTACGTGTCCGTCACATGGAAGTCCAGCGGCGGTGACGCCAGGATCACCCCGGTCAGCCCGCCGAACAGGAACGTCACCAGGAAGCCCGTCGCCCACAGCATCGGCGTCTCGAACGACAGCGAGCCCTTCATCATGGTGCCGGCCCAGTTGAAGATCTTCACACCCGTCGGCACCGCGATCAGGAAGCTCATGAAGGAGAAGAACGGCAGCAGCACCGCGCCGGTGGCGAACATGTGGTGCGCCCACACGACCATCGACAGGCCGGTGATCGCCATCGTCGCCCCGACCAGCGTCAGGTAGCCGAACAACGGCTTGCGGCTGAAGACCGGGATGATCTCCGTGATGATGCCGAAGAACGGCAGCGCGATGATGTACACCTCGGGGTGGCCGAAGAACCAGAACAGGTGCTGCCACAGGATCGCCCCGCCGTTGGCCGCGTCGAACACCTGCGAGCCGAACCGCCGGTCCGCCTCCAGCACCAGCAGCGCCGCCGCCAGCACCGGGAACGCCATCAGGATCAGGATGGACGTGAACAGGGTGTTCCACACGAAGATCGGCATCCGGAACATCGTCATGCCCGGGGCACGCATCCCGATGATCGTGGCGATGAAGTTGACCGCGCCGAGGATCGTGCCGAAGCCCGACAGCGCCAGCCCCATGATCCACAGGTCGGCCCCGAGGCCCGGCGTGCGCTCCGCGCTGTTGAGCGGGGCGTAGGCGGTCCAGCCGAAGTCCGCCGGCCCGGAGGGCACCAGCAGCGAGCCGAGCACGATCAGCCCGCCGAACAGGAACAGCCAGTACGAGAACATGTTCAGCCGCGGGAAGGCGACGTCGGGCGCGCCGATCTGCAACGGCATCAACTCGTTCGCGAAGCCCGCGAAGGTCGGGGTGGCGAACAGCAGCAGCATGATCGTGCCGTGCAGCGTGAACGCCTGGTTGAACTGCTCGTTGTTGATGATCTGCAGGCCGGGGCGGGCCAGTTCGGCGCGCATCAGCAGCGCCATCACACCCGCGACCAGGAAGAACACGAACGACGTGATCAGGTAGAGATGGCCGATCTTCTTGTGATCCGTCGTCGTCAGCCAGTCGACCACCACCCGCCCGTGCCGCGTGCGCGGCGCGGGCGGTGCCACCGCCCGTACGGTCTGCGTCCCCATCGCTCGCTCGCCCCTTCGCTCATCGCGTACCGGGCCCGCCGTAGCCCGCGCCTCACGAACCCGCGAGCTCACGCCATGATGCTCGCGTCACCGCGCGCTCCGACAGGGGGCGTACCGGCCTCTCTGTGCGGAAGCCATGCATTTCCCGTGCCGCACCCGCTCCGCCGGGCGGGTGCGGCACGGGAAAGGGACGGAGCCCCGGAGGCACTTCTCCCGGCACTTTCCGCCGGGTTTTTCCATGAGCTCATGTGACACGCGGGAATTACGAATACATGCCTCCGGAAGGCGTAAGGAACCGCTCGTCCGTGTGACGGGCGGAGCCCGAAACTGCTGTCGTGATCTTGTGACAGAAGCGTGACCGGGGGCGGACAGTGACCGGGCGGGCCCGGACTTCCGCGGCCGCCGGGCAGGACATAGCGTGGCGGCATGGCACCGAATCCGACACCTTCCGCGGAACCCGACGACAGCCCGGACACCTATGTCGGCCTGGAGGCCGGCCGGGCCGAACACCTCGCGCGTGAGCGCGGCTGGCCCACGGTGCGCTCATTGCCGCCGGGGGCGATCATCACCATGGAGTACCGCGTGGGCCGGCTGAACTTCGAGGTCAAGGGCGGCCGGGTGGCGCGGGCCTGGAAGGGCTGAGACGACGAAGGCCCTGGTTCCGCTCCGGAACCGGGGCCTTCGTCATGCCGGACGGGGTGCGCACCGTCCCGTGCTCAGCCGCCCGTCAGGGGACGGGCCGACGGGGTCGAACCGCGCGGATGGCGCTCCGTGTGGGGCGGGCGGCGGCTGCCGGCCGGGGTGATCGGCGTGCGCTCCGAGCGGGTCGTGTGCGGGCCCGGCGCCAGGTGGACCGGGGCCCGGGGCGAGCGGGCCGCGACGTCGTCCCGGTCGGGCAGCGGCGTGACCCTCACGGGCGGCGCGTCGACCGGAGCGGCCGAGGCGCCTCGCCTGCGGGCCCGCAGGCGGTCGCGCAGGCGGTCGCGCAGGTCGAAGATCCAGGCCTCCGCGCGGGCGATCAGCGGCTCGAACCACGGCAGGCCGAGCAGGATCAGCAGACCCGCGGTCCAGCCGAGGAGTACATCGCTCAGCCAGTGCGTGCCGAGGTAGACGGTGGCCATCCCGACGCCGAGCGAGGTCACCGCGGACACGGCGGACAGCCAGCGCTGCGCTCTCGCGCTGGAGGCCAGATAGGCCAGGATTCCCCAGGTCACGACGGCGTTGGCAGTGTGACCGCTCGGAAATATATCGCCGCCGAGCCACATCTCGTTCGAGCCGATGGAGGTCGCGTAGTGGGGTCCCAGGCGGCCCATGCCGTATTTGGCGGCGCCGACCGTGATGTTCAGCAGCAGCAGCGAGACACCGAGCGCGAGCAGCGGCCGCAGGGTGTGCTGCCGCCAGGAGCGCCAGCCCAGCCAGGCCGCGACCATCACGGCGGTCGGGCCGCGCTGTCCGAGGACCACGTAGTAGTCGACGAACCAGTGGATCTCCGACCACTGCTGGTACGGGCGGAAGAACATGACCTGCCAGTCGAGCCGGACCAGCCAGGACGTGATCACCACGGCCCACACGATCGCGCCGTAGAAGGACAGGGTCGCCGCGAAGAGCACGATGCGGTGCCTGCTCATCTTCGGCACATCGATGTGGGCCGGTCGTTCCGGCTCACGGTCCAGCCGGGCGAACACCCGGTCCAGACGGGTGAGCTTCGGTTCGGTACGCACCCAATCGACGTTACAGCGAGTGAGCTCAGATCCCGGGCGAATCAACGGCTTTGTGATGACGATGTGATGTGGGATTCCTCTCAGGAGGAGGTTTATTTCCAGCGAATCTGCAATCGCCGGACGCTGCGGCCTTCAATTCCTTTGATCATTCCGGATGCGGGTTTTATTGCGCTTTTGAATTCGTTCACCGGAGCATGGTGCGGAATTCCCCTGTCGCTCACAGCGGGTCAGGGCGGACCGGAGCCGTTCAGCCAGAACGCCCCGTACACCGCGGAGGCCACCCCGACGGCCCCGAGCACCAGCGCTGACCTGCGCATACGCTGCCCGGCCAGGGCCGACGCGAGGGGCAGCAGCAGCGGGAAGGCGGGCATCAGCAGCCGCGGTTTCGAGCCGAAGTAGCTCGACGCGCACAGGGCGAGCGCGGTCACGAGGCCGGTGTAGACCAGCAGCGGCAGCGGCTGGCGCTGACGTACGCCGACCACATACAGCCAGACGACTGACGCGACCCCGAGGATCAGCCCCACGCCGGCCAGGGCCGACGGGAACGACGTGAACTTTTCGGCGACGAACCGGCCGAAGGCATAGCCGCCGTCGAAGCCGTTGCGCCATCCGGCCTGGACGTCGAGATAGCCCAGCGGGCCCTTGCCCGTGTGATGCCCGACCCAGAGCACGTAGCCGGCGGTGCCGAGAGGGGCCAGGAGCATGCCGACGACGCGCCGGGTCCGGGTCCCGGAGCCGGGGGGAGCGCAGGCGCGTGTCGCGCTCCGCGCGCCGTGCGGCCCGGCCGCACTTCCGTCCCGTACGAACGAGGTCACCGCCGCCGCCCACACCGCCGCCACCACGGCCAGTCCCACCGGACGGGTCAGCCCGGCCAGCAGGGCCAGCGCGCCCGCCGTCACCCAGCGGCCGGTCAGGACCGCGTACAGCGACCAGGCCGCGAGAGCCGTGAACAGGGACTCGCTGTACGCCATCGACTGCACGATCCCCACCGGCAGGACGGCCCACAACAGCACCGCGCACACCCCGGCCCGGCGGCCGTACACGAGGTCCGCCACGGCGAAGACGCCCCAGGCCGCGGCGAGCGAGGCGAGCAGGCTGACGAGGAACCCCCCGTCCGCGTACGACAGCGGTGACACCGCCGCCACCAGCCGCTCCAGCCAGGGCAGCAGCGGGAAGAACGCCAGATTCGAGTGCACGTCCCCGTTCGCCAGGCGCACCTCGTAGCCGTAGCCGAGCTCGGCGACCCTGACGTACCACAGCGCCTCCCAGCGGGCGGTCAGCAGCGTGTACGCGTTCTTGTCCCGCGCCCCGCTCCACAGGAACAGGGCGAGCAGGCCCAGGGCGCGGACGGCCGCGTACCCGGCGAGCGCCGGGGCCGCCCGGCGCAGCGCCCCGGCGCGGGCCGGGGCCGCGCGCGTCTCAAGATCGGTCACGGGCCCGATTATCGACCCGGGCCGCAACCGCCCGGCCGGCCGGGGCGTCGACGACCTCGGGGGCAGTGGCGTACGCCACATCCTTCCGCCGGAGGTGTGAGAGGCCCGCCACTGGCCTCCGGCGGGGACTCGCGTACTCTGACGTGTCACTCGCTTTTCGTTTGCGCGGGCCGGAGACCACCGCTCCTCTCCGGCCGAGTCGCGGGGGCGTCCCCCACCCCGTGAGCCCGCCGATCGCGAGGGAACATCTGGGAGGTACGTACATGTCCGGGACGACCACGGCCGCCGCTGCGCTGCGCCGTCGGGCGGCCGGGGCCGGTGCCAACCGCTGGGTGGTTCTCGTCGTCCTCTGCGTCAGCCTGCTGCTGGTCGCCGTCGACGCCACCGTGCTGCACGTGGCGGTCCCCGCCGTCACAGAGGACCTGAAGCCCGGCGGGATAGAGCTGCTCTGGATCGTCGACGTCTACCCACTGGTCTGCGCCTCGCTGCTGATCCTGTTCGGCACGCTGGGCGACCGCGTCGGCCGCCGAAGAGTCCTGCTCCTCGGATACACGCTGTTCGGCGTCGCCTCCGGCCTCGCCGCCCTGGCCGACAGCGCCCAGGTGCTGATCGTGGCGCGGGCGCTGCTCGGCGTGGGCGGCGCGATGATCATGCCGGCGACCCTGTCGATCCTGCGGCAGGTCTTCCCCGACCGGCGCGAGCGGGCGCTCGCGATCGGCATATGGAGTGCCGTGGCCGCGGTGGGGGCCGCGGTCGGTCCGCTGCTCGGCGGTTTCCTGCTGGAGCACTTCTGGTGGGGCTCGGTCTTCCTCGTCAACATTCCGTTGATGCTGGTCAGTCTTCCGGTGGGGCGCCTGCTGCTGCCCGAGTCGAAGGGCGACGGCAAGGGCCCCTGGGACGTGGTCGGTGCGCTGATGGCGGCGGCCGGGCTGTTCGGTGTCGTGCTGGGCGTGAAGCGGCTCGGCAGCGGGGAGTCGGTCGGGAGCCTGCTCACCGTGCTGCCGCTGGTCGTCGGCGCGGCGCTGCTGGTCGGCTTCGTACGGCGGCAGCGGCGGCGGGCGTATCCGCTGGTGGACCTCAAGATGTTCGCGCGGCCGGCGTTCAGCACGTCCGTCGGGTGCATCGTGCTGGCGATGCTCGCGCTGGTCGGGCTGGAACTGATCGCGGCCCAGTACCTGCAACTGGTGCTCGGGCTGTCGCCGCTGGAGACCGGGCTGCGGCTGCTGCCGCTGACCTTCGCGGCGATGGCGGCCGGGCTGGCCGGGGCGCGGATGCTGCGGCGGTTCGGGCCGCGGCGGATGGTGTGCGCCGGGTTCTGCCTCACGGCGTTCGCGGTGGTGCTGCTGACGGCGCTCGGCCGGACGGACGACTGCGCGCTGATGCTGAGCGGCTTCGTGCTGCTCGGCTTCGGGCTGGAGACGACGCTGTTCGGGGCGTACGAGTCGATGCTCAGCGAGGCGCCGCAGGAGCAGGCCGGTGGGGCGGCGGCGATCGGGGAGACGTCGTACCAGCTCGGGGCGGGGATCGGGATCGCGCTGCTCGGCACGGTGATGAACGCGGCGTACGCGCCCGGGCTGTCGGGCGTGCCGGGGGTTCCGGCGTCGGCGTCCGCGTCCGCGGGGCATTCGCTGGGGGAGGCGTACGAGGTCGCCGCGCAGCTGGGCGGGTCCGCCGGTGCCGCGCTGCGGCATGCCGCCCGGGACGCGTTCGTGCACGGACTGCATGTGACGTTGCTGGTGAGTGCGGGGTTGTTGCTGCTCGGGGCGGTGATGGCGTTGCGCTTGCCGCGGGCCATGCAGTGCGAGCCCGCGGAGCCGGCGGAGCTCCCTGCCCCCAGGGACGCGGCGGAGTCCCGCGTCTCGGTGTGACACCCCTTCGCCCACCCACGCACCGCCCGTAGCGGTCGGAGGAGGGGCGAGGGTCGCCCGTGGGGGGTGGTTCGCCGTTGGCGGCTTGCCGGTGTGCGGGGCTATGGGTGGTGCTTGGGTGTGATCAGGTCGTAGCGTCTGACTAGCGGTGCTAGTTGAAGAGCTTCGGAGGGTGTCGATCATGTCCGGTTCGTCCAAGCTGCCTCCCTTCGATCCCGCCGATCCCCTCGGCCTGGACGACCTGCTGGAGCCGGAGGACCTCGGGATCAGGGACACCGTGCGGGCCTGGGCCGCGGACCGGGTGCTGCCGTACGTCGCGGAGTGGTACGAGAAGGGGGAGCTGCCGGGTGTCCGGGAGCTGGCCCAGGAGCTCGGCGGCATCGGTGCCCTCGGGATGTCCCTGGACGGGTACGGCTGCGCCGGGGCGTCCGCCGTGCAGTACGGGCTCGCCTGCCTGGAGCTGGAGGCCGCCGACTCCGGCATCCGCTCCCTCGTCTCCGTGCAGGGCTCCCTCGCCATGTACGCCATCCACCGCTTCGGCAGCGAGGCGCAGAAGCAGCAGTGGCTGCCCCGGATGGCCGCCGGTGAGGTCATCGGGTGCTTCGGGCTCACCGAGCCCGACCACGGATCCGACCCCGCCTCCATGCGCACGTACGCCAAGCGCGACGGCTCCGACTGGATCCTCAACGGCCGCAAGATGTGGATCACCAACGGGTCGGTCGCCGGTGTCGCCGTCGTGTGGGCGCAGACCGAGGACGGGATCCGCGGCTTCGCGGTGCCCACCGACAGCGGCGGGTTCTCCGCACCCGAGATCAAGCACAAGTGGTCCCTCAGGGCCTCGGTCACCAGCGAGCTCGTGCTCGACGACGTCAGGCTGCCCGCCGACGCCGTCCTCCCGGAGGCCACCGGCCTGCGCGGACCCCTCAGCTGTCTGTCCCACGCCCGGTACGGAATCGTCTGGGGCGCCATGGGCGCGGCCCGCAGCAGTTTCGAGGCCGCGGTCGACTACGCGAAGTCACGGGAGCAGTTCGGGCGGCCCATCGGCGGCTTCCAGCTCACCCAGGCCAAACTCGCCGACATGGCGGTCGAACTGCACAAGGGGATTCTGCTCGCCCATCATCTGGGGCGGCGTATGGACGCCGGCCGCCTGCGTCCCGAGCAGGTCAGCTTCGGCAAGCTCAACAACGTCCGGGAAGCGATCGAGATCTGCCGCACGGCCCGGACCATTCTCGGCGCCAACGGGATCTCGCTCGAATATCCCGTGATGCGGCACGCGACCAACCTCGAGTCGGTGCTCACCTATGAGGGCACCGTCGAGATGCATCAGCTCGTGCTGGGCAAGGCGCTCACCGGACTCGACGCCTTCCGGTAGACCGGTCCGGTGACCCTGCGCGGGGGCAGGGCCGGTGAGCGGCCCTGCCTCAGCTCTGGTTGAAGAAGCCGTCCGTGCGGTGCGCGGCCGGGTCGCCGTTGACGATCTCCGTGTTGGCGGGGGTCAGCAGGAACACGCGGGTCGACACTCTCTCGATCGAACCGCGCAGGCCGAAGATCAGCCCGGCCGCGAAGTCGACCACGCGCTTGGCGTCGGAGGCCTCCATGGCCGTGAGGTTCATGATGACCGGCACGCCCTCGCGGAACAGCTCGCCGATGGCGCGCGCGTCCCGGAAGCTGTCCGGGGTCACCGTGCCGATGCGGCGGCCCTTCTCCTCGGCGACGTCCGAGGCCACCTTGACGCGCGGATCGGTGACCCAGGCCTCCCCGGGCTCGGTCCCGTCGGAGTAGTCGTCGTCGTAGTAACGCTCGTCTTCGTTGTCGTCGACGAGGCCAAGCCAGGCACTTGCCTTGCGTACCGATCCCATGGACGCCTCCTCTCACAGCGGTCTTTCTGCTTTCCGCATCCCTATGGTCGTCCATGATGCGGATGGCGCGCCAAGTGGATAGACGCCGCACGGGGGGTTTGTGACGGTACTGGTGCACAGCGAATCCGTCGAGAGTCCGTGTGTCCCAAGGGCCGTTTCCCAAACAGCTGCTGACTGTGAGTGAAATATGATTCTTCGCGGCGTACGAGTGATGGGCGGGGCGTACGGGTGAATGCCCGGGCCGATATGATGCCGCAGCTCAGCGTCGTTACGCAGCTCGGGGGGAGCGTTGTGTTCGGAATCGTCAGGCCCTGTAGACACCGGCTCGGGGAGAAGCTCGCAGGCCAGTGGATGGCGCATTTGTGCGGGCTCTGCCTCGCACTGCGCGGTGACCACGGACAGTTCGCGCGAATAGTGACGAACTATGACGGACTGCTCATATCGGTTTTGACGGAGGCTCAGACGGAGAGTGACGGTGCCGGGCGGCGTACGGCCGGTCCGTGCCCGCTGCGCGGCATGCGCACCGCCTCCGTCGCGCACGGCGAGGGAGCCCGGCTGGCGGCGGCCGTCTCCCTGGTGCTGGCCTCGGCGAAGGTACGCGACCACGTCACCGACGGTGACGGGCTGTTGGCCCGCAGGCCGGTGGCCCGTGCCGCGCGCCGGGTCGCCGCGAGCTGGGACACGGCCGGCGCCCGGACCGGCACCGCCGTGGGGTTCGACACCGCCCTCCTGGTCGATGCCGTGGACCGGCAGGCCGGGATCGAGGCGCTGGCCGGACCCGGGACGCCGCTCCTGACGGTCACCGAACCGACCGAGACCGCGACCGCCGCCGCCTTCGCGCACACGGCGGTCCTGGCCGGCCGGCCGCACAACGCCGGGCCGCTCGCCGAGGCCGGACGGCTCTTCGGGCGCCTCGCGCACCTGCTGGACGCCGTGGAGGACCGGCACGCTGACGCCGCGTCAGGCGCCTGGAACCCGATCGCCGCGACCGGCACCTCCCTCGCGGAGGCCCGCCGGCTCGCCGACGACGCGGTGCACGGCGTTCGGCTGGCGTTGCGGGAGGTCGAGTTCACCGACGAGAAGCTCGTGCACCTGCTGCTCGTGCACGAACTGCGGCGTTCGGTGGACCGGGCGTTCGGCACGGTGCCGGTGTGCGCCTCCCACCAGGGCGGCGGACCCTATGGACAGCAGGGACCCCACGGGCAGCCGCCGCAGGGGCCCTATGGCTCCCCGCACCACCCGTACGCGGGTGGTGGAGTACCTCCGTACGCCGGTGGGGGAGACGGGTTCGGTGGTGGCGGGTTCGGTGGGGGCGCGCCGGTGCCCCAGCCACCCCGTCGGCGTGGGTTCTGGGCCGGCTGCGGGATGTTCTGGCTCCTGTGCTGCACCTGCAAGCTGTGCTGCGCCAAGGAGTACGAGGGGCCGTGGTCCCGCAAGAAGCGCGAGGGTATCTGCCGGGACTGCGACTGCGACGGCTGCGACTGCTGCTGCCCCTGCGACGGCTGACCCGCCCCTTGTGGGCCTCCGGGCTCGATGACCATCCGGACGGTCGACTTCCGGACATGCCCGGTTCCTGGCGGGCCGCGGTGAGGTGCGGCTCGAGGCCGACCCGAGCGAGGCCCGCGCGCGGGGCCCGGGGTGGCGTACGGCGAGCGACGGCTGGGTCGGGCTGGTGCGTGAGGGGGCGTGGGGCGAAGTCCCGCACACCCCCCCCCACGCCGGGCGGCGCCGGGGCGCTTCACCCCACCGCGCGCTGCCGCCGCCGTGCCCTGGGGGCGGCCCCGTAAAGATCCCCCAAAGGTTGAAGTCCGAAAGGCACTCTTGCGCCGACCGGCCGTTCGGCCGAATACTCCCCCTCAGCGCTTGTCAGGGGCACGGCGTGTTCGGAATCCGGACATCTGGTCTCTGACTGCGCCTCACGGGCCCGAAACCCCACGAGGGCCCCCTACTTCCTTTGTGGAGGAACGAAAAGTGAGGATCAAGCGCACCACCCCCCGCAGTGGCATTTCGAGACGGACCCGGCTGATCGCCGTTTCCACCGGCCTCGTTGCCGCCGCAGCGATCGCGATCCCCAGCGCGAACGCCTCCGACACCCCCACCACCTTCAGCGCCGCCGAGCTCAAGAGCGCCAGCGGCTCCTTGCTGAAGGCCGACATCCCGGGCACCGCCTGGGCCGTCGACAGCAAGACCAACCGCGTGCTCCTGACCGTCGACAGCACGGTCACCCAGGCCGAGATAGCGAAGATCAAGCAGCAGGCCGGCGGCAACGCCGACGCGCTCACGATCAAGCGCACCCCCGGCAAGTTCAGCAAGCTCATCCAGGGCGGCGACGCCATCTATGCGAGTAGCTGGCGCTGCTCCCTCGGCTTCAACGTCCGTGCCAGCAACGGCACCGAGTACTTCCTGACCGCCGGTCACTGCACCGACGGCGCGGGCACCTGGTACTCCAACTCCGGCCGCACCACGGTCATCGGCTCGACCGCCGGCTCCAGCTTCCCGGGCAACGACTACGGCCTCGTGCGCTACAGCGGGTCCGTCAGCCGCCCCGGCACCGCGAACGGCGTGGACATCACGCGCGCGGCCACCCCGAGCGTGGGCACCACCGTCATCCGTGACGGCTCCACGACCGGTACGCACAGCGGCCGTGTCACCGCCCTCAACGCCACCGTCAACTACGGCGGCGGTGACATCGTCTCCGGCCTCATCCAGACCACCGTCTGTGCCGAGCCCGGCGACTCCGGCGGTTCGCTCTACGGCAGCAACGGCACGGCGTACGGCCTGACCTCCGGCGGCAGCGGCAACTGCTCCTCCGGCGGCACGACGTTCTTCCAGCCCGTCACGGAGGCCCTGAGCGCCTACGGCGTCAGCGTCTACTAGGCCCCCGGCGGCAGTTCGCAGCACTTCACGGCCCCCGCACGCACCGCGTGCGGGGGCTTCGCGCTGTGTGAGGGCTCTTTCCGGAACCGGGCGTCGGAGGGGCGAAATTCAGCCATGGGCAGACCTCGCAGAGTGCCCGCACATTACTCACGCGTAATGTTTGCAGTGTGAACGCGCGGGAGTTGGTCCGATTTGATCGTGGACGGTCAAAATGGGAGGGCGCGCGAAGCGCTGTCTACGCGCGTCTCGAACTCACCCTTGTGTGCTCCCCGTTGTCCTCGGAATAGTGGGCGCTCGTCAACGAAGCCTTCCGGCTCGTGAGGTCCCCACAACCTCTCGTGCCGACCCCCCACAGGAGGACAGAAGTTGAAGCACCGACGCATACCCAAGCGGCGTGCAGCCGTGGCAGGTGCGGGCATCGCCGCGCTGGTCGCCGCGGGAGTGACGTTCCAGACCGCGAACGCCAGTGAGACCCCTGAGGCTTCCGCACCCCGGACCCTGTCGGTCACCGCGGCCGGAAAGCTCGCTTCGACGCTGGCCAAGGACCTGGGCGGCGACGCGGCCGGGACGTACTACGACACCAAGAGCAAGAGCCTCGTGGTGAACGTGCTCGACGAGGCCGCCGCGCGGGCCGTCGAGAAGGCCGGCGCCAAGGCGAGAGTCGTGGCGAACTCCCTCGCCGAACTCAAGAGTGCCCGCAGCACGCTGAAGCAGGACGCGACGATCCCGGGCACCGCCTGGGTGACCGACCCGACGACGAACAAGGTCGTCGTGACCGCCGACCGTACGGTCTCCAAGGCCGAGTGGGCGACGCTGACGAAGGTCGTGGACGGGCTCGGGGCAAAGGCCGAACTCAAGCGGTCGAAGGGGGAGTACAAGCCCTTCATCGCCGGTGGCGACGCGATCACCGGTGGCAGCGGGCGCT
Organism: Streptomyces sp. NPDC093598; assembly: GCF_044764825.1. Lineage (NCBI taxonomy): Bacteria > Bacillati > Actinomycetota > Actinomycetes > Kitasatosporales > Streptomycetaceae > Streptomyces > Streptomyces sp. NPDC093598. Next base: position 49,696 of record NZ_JBIWIV010000009.1, read on the forward strand.
GCTCGCTCGGCTTCAACGTGGTCAAGGGCGGCGAGCCGTTCTTCCTGACCGCCGGCCACTGCACCGAGGGCATCTCCACCTGGTCGGACTCCAGCGGCAAGGAGCTCGGCACCAACGCGGACTCCAGCTTCCCGGACAACGACTACGGGCTGGTCAAGTACACCGCGGAGGTTGCCCACCCGAGTGAGGTGAACCTCTACAACGGGTCCACCCAGAAGATCTCGGGCGCCGCGGACGCGACCGTCGGCATGGCGGTCACCCGGAGCGGGTCGACCACGCAGGTGCACGAGGGCAAGGTCACGGGGCTGGACGCCACCGTGAACTACGGCAACGGCGACATCGTGAACGGGCTGATCCAGACCGACGTGTGCGCGGAGCCGGGTGACAGTGGCGGGTCGCTGTTCTCGGGCGACAAGGCGGTCGGGCTCACGTCCGGCGGCAGCGGTGACTGCACCTCGGGCGGGGAGACGTTCTTCCAGCCGGTGACCGAGGCGCTGTCGGCGACCGGGACGCAGATCGGCTGACACGTGAGTGCGTGAAGTCCCGCCCCTTGTGCGAGGGGCGGGACTTTCGTCTGTGTGCGGTGGCCGGTGGCCGGTGGCCGGTGGTCGCTTGGGTGGGGGTGCGCGTCTTCGCGTGACGCCCGGTGGTGTCTGGCGGGGGTTACGGCGTCTGCGTTGCGTTCGCGCGCCTTCGTGCTGTGGCTGCCGCCAGGGTGATCGCCGTTCCTGCCACGGCCCACGCCGCCAGGACCAGGAGTGACGTCGTCATCGCGTGGTGGTCGAAGTAGGCGATGGAGCGCGTCGACCAGGTGCCGGCGCCCGGGGGGAGGGCCGGGCCGATCGCCTTCCAGAAGGGTGGGAGCAGGGGTGGGGGCAGGGCGCCGCCCGCGCTGGGGTTGCCGAGGATGACCACCAGCAGGATGACCAGGCCGATGCCGATCGTGCCGAAGACGCCCTGGAGGGCGAGGGTGGCCGCGCCCACGGCGAAGATGATCAGGGTGCCCAGGCCCCAGAGGGCCGCGGTGCTGCCCGGCAGGGCGTCCAGGAGCGGGCCCGTGATGAGGGCGCCGCCGAGACCGCCGGTGATCGCGACCAGGGTCATGACCGCCAGGCGGATCGCGGCGCGGGTGGGGTTGGAGGGTTTCGCCCCGGCGCTGACGGCCAGGGCCGCGGCACCCAGGTAGCCGCCCACACACCAGCCGATCACCAGGTAGAAGGACGAGAGCCCGTTGGGGTCGTGGGGCGCGGACGGGATCACGTCGACCGTCCGGATGGTGCGCCGCTCGGACTTCTCCAGGGTGGTGACGAGGGTCGTCAGCGTGGTGGAGAGGACCCTGCCGCCGCCGGAGGCGACCAGGAGGGTGTCGGTGCTGCCCCTGGGGTCGATGACCAGGGCGGCGTCGATGTCGCGGTGGGTGAGCCGGCTCCGGGCCGTTGCCTCGTCGGGCAGTACGCGGGGGTCCAAGGGGGAGCCGGGAAGGCGTTCGATCCGGGTGGCCGCCTGTTCGGCCGCGGCCTGTGGGGCGACCAGGCCGAAGGGCACGTCCTTGGGCTTCGGGTCGTGCAGCGCTCCCACGTAGGAGGCGATGAACAGCAGCTGGAGCGCGATCACGCCGACGACGAGCAGGGTGGCCCGCGGGGTGACGGCGTCTCTCACCTCGGCGAGGAACGAGCGGTGCGGCATGCCTCCACGGTCGGGGGCTGCGAGGCGTTTCCGCAGGTGGGGCGGGGCCGAACGGATGTCGCACATACATTCGAAGATGAGGGTATGGTGGGGATGAGGTAGCTGGGAACAGATGTTCGAGAGCCGGTGTGGCTCACGAGTGCGGGAGGTGCGTGTGCCGGGCTTCACGCATCTGCACACCGTCTCCGGATTCTCGTTGCGCTATGGAGCTTCGCACCCGGAGCGGCTGGCCGAGCGTGCCTCCGAGCGGGGCATGGACGCCCTGGCGCTGACCGATCGCGACACGCTCGCCGGCGCGGTCCGGTTCTCGAAGGCCTGCGGGAAGGCGGGGGTCCGTCCGCTGTTCGGGGTCGATCTGGCCGTGGCGGGTGCGGAGCCCGGGGCCGGGGCCGAGCGGCAGGGGCGGCGGCGCCGGACACCGGTGCGAGGTGGTGCCTTTGTCGACGAGTCGGCTCCTCGGGTGATCTTTCTCGCCCGGGACGGCGCCCGGGGGTGGGGTGACCTGTGCCGGCTCGTCTCGGCTGCCCATGAGGGGGAGGGGGTGCCCCTGCTGCCCTGGGGCCGCAATCATGCCGAGGGGCTGACCGTGCTGCTCGGGCCGGCATCGGATGTCGGGCGTGCCCTGGCGGCGGGACGGCCCGACCGTGCGGCGCGGCTGCTCGTGCCCTGGCGGGAGCTCTACGGTGACGACCTGCGGCTGGAAGCCGTCTGGCACGGCCGGAAAGGTACGGGCCCCGGGTCGCTGCGGCTGGCCGCCCGTACCGTCGGGTTCGCCGCCGAGCAGCGGATCCGGCCCGTGCTCACCAACGCGGTGCGGTACGCCGACTCGGGGTCGGGGCCGGTCGCCGACGTGCTGGACGCCGCCCGGCGGCTGGTGCCCGTCGACCCGGCCAAGGAACTGGACTCCGGCGAGGCCTGGCTCAAGGACGCCGGGGACATGGTCGGTGTGGCGGAGCGGATCGTGGAGGCCGCGGGGTTCCGGCGGGAGACCGCTCACCGGCTGGTGGAGCAGACGGAGGCCACAGCCGCCGAGTGTCTGGTGGACCCCGAGGGCGATCTCGGGATCGGCACCGTCCACTTTCCCGAGCCGCAACTGGTCGGTGCCGGGCGCCGCACCGCCCAGCGGACGCTGGCCTCACGGGCGGCGGCCGGGATGGTGCTGCGCGGATACGACCGGCGGCGGGAGTACTGGGAGCGGATGCACCGCGAGCTGGACATCATCGCCCACCACGGATTCGCCTCCTACTTCCTGACCGTCGCCCAAGTGGTCGACGACGTGCGGAAGATGGGCGTCCGGGTCGCCGCCCGGGGCTCCGGGGCCGGGTCGCTCGTCAATCACCTGCTCGGTATCGCGCATGCCGATCCCATCGAGCACCGGCTGCTGATGGAGCGGTTCCTGTCGAAGGAGCGGGTCGTGCTGCCCGACATCGACATCGACGTGGAGTCCGCGCGCCGGCTGGAGGTCTACCGCGCGATCATCGACCGGTTCGGCACCGAGCGGGTCGCGACGGTCGCCATGCCCGAGACGTATCGCGTACGGCATGCCATTCGTGACGTGGGGGCCGCCCTGTCCATGGACCCGGCCGAGATCGACCGCGTCGCCAAGTCCTTTCCGCACATCCGGGCACGGGACGCCCGCGCCGCGCTGGAGGAACTGCCCGAGCTGCGCGCGCTGGCGGGGGAGAAGGAGAGGTACGGGAGGCTGTGGGAGCTGGTCGAGGCGCTGGACGCCCTGCCGCGCGGGGTCGCCATGCACCCGTGCGGGGTGCTGCTGTCCGACGCCTCGCTGCTGGCGCGTACACCGGTCATGCCGACCAGCGGCGAGGGCTTTCCGATGTCGCAGTTCGACAAGGACGACGTCGAGGACCTCGGGCTGCTGAAGCTGGATGTGCTGGGTGTGCGGATGCAGTCGGCCATGGCGCACGCGGTGGGGGAGGTGGAGCGGGTGTCGGGGGTGAGGGTCGATCTGGACGGGCTGGCGCCGGGGGATCCGGAGACGTACCGGCTGATCCAGTCCACCGAGACCCTCGGGTGCTTCCAGATCGAGTCGCCCGGGCAGCGGGATCTGGTCGGGCGGCTCCAGCCGGCCGACTTCCACGACCTCGTCGTCGACATCTCGCTGTTCCGGCCCGGCCCGGTCGCCGCCGACATGGTGCGGCCGTTCATCGAGGCGCGGCACGGTCGGGCGCCGATCCGGTATCCGCACCCGGATCTCGAGGAGCCGCTGAAGGAGACCTACGGCGTCGTCGTCTTCCACGAGCAGATCATCGACATCGTCGCCATCATGACCGGCTGCGGGCGCGGCGAGGCCGACCGGGTGCGGCGCGGGCTGTCGGATCCGGAGTCGCAGGGGCGGATCAAGGTGTGGTTCGCACAGCACGCGGCGGCGAACGGCTATGACGCGGAAACGATTCAGCGGACCTGGGAGATCGTCGAGGCCTTCGGTTCGTACGGCTTCTGCAAGGCGCACGCGGTCGCCTTCGCCGTTCCGACGTACCAGTCGGCGTGGCTGAAAACGCATCACCCGGCCGCCTTCTACGCGGGCTTGCTCACGCACGACCCAGGGATGTACCCGAAGCGGCTGCTGCTGGCGGACGCACGGCGGCGTGGGGTGCCCGTGCTGCCGTTGGACGTGAACACGTCGGGCGTCGCGCACCGTATCGAACTGGTGTCCGGTAAGTGGGGGCTGCGGCTGGCGCTCTCCGATGTGCACGGCATCAGAGAGGCCGAGGCCGCGCGGATCGCCGAAGGGCAGCCGTACGCCTCGTTGGTCGACTTCTGGGAGCGGGGCCGGCCCAGCCGTCCGCTGGCCCAGCGGCTCGCGCAGGTGGGAGCGCTGGACGCGTTCGGCGCCAACCGCCGGGATCTGCAACTGCATCTGACCGAGCTGCACCGGGGCGCCCGGGGCGGGGGCGGTGGCCAGCTCCCCTTGGCCGGCGGACGGAAGACCGCACCGGCCGGGCTGCCCGACCTCACCTCGTCGGAGCGGCTCAGCGCCGAGCTGGGCGTGCTGTCCATGGACGCCTCACGCAATCTGATGGACGACCACCGGCAGTTCCTCGACGAGCTGGGCGTGGTGTCGGCGCGGCGGCTGCGCGAGGCCCGGCACGGGGAGACGGTGCTGGTCGCGGGCGCCAAGGCAGCCACCCAGACACCGCCGATCCGGTCCGGCAAGCGCGTCATCTTCTCCACCCTGGACGACGGCACGGGCCTGGTCGACCTCGCCTTCTTCGACGACTCCCACGACACCTGCGCCCACACCGTCTTCCACTCCTGGCTGCTGCTGGTGCGCGGGGTGGTGCAGCGCCGCGGCCCCCGCAGCCTCAGCGTGGTGGGCGCCGCCGCCTGGAACCTCGCGGACCTGCTGGACGTGCGCCGGGAGGAGGGGCTGGAGGGGGTCGCGGCCCGGCTGGCCGGCCCCGGCGAAGGCGGTTCCGGTGACGACGGTTCCGGTGACGACGGCGAGGGGGCCGCACGCCGGCGGCTCGCCGGGTCGGACGGAGCGCCCGCGCCGACGGGCTCCGCGGCCAGGGATCCGATGGAGCAGCGGAAGATCCGCATGCCCACGGGGTACGAGATGCACCCCTGGGCCGATCTGCGTCCTGCGGGCGAAGGGCCCGCGAACACCAGGAAGTTGTGGCATCAGAGTCCGGGGAGTGCGGGATGACCATCCTCTGCGTACGTTTCCAGCTGCCTCCGGCGAGCGAGGCCGACCTGCCCCACCTGCTCGGGATGCTCGAGGAGTTCACGCCGGTCGTCCAGGCCCTGCCACCGGACGGGGCGCTGGCCGACCTGCGCGGCGCCGAGCGCTACTTCCGGCGGGACGCCGTCGAACTGGCCTCGGTGATCCGAGTGCGGTCGCTCGCGCTGTACGGCGTCGACTGCGTGATCGGGGCCGGGCCCGGGCCGATGCTGGCCCGGATGGCGCTGCGCGACGCCGTGCCCGGGGTGACGTGTGCGGTGCCCGACGAGCCGGACGCCGTCGCGGAGTTCCTCGCGGACAAGCCCGTCGCCGCGCTGCCCGGCGTGGGCACCGCGACCGCCCGCACACTGGGCGACTACGGCCTCGACACCCTCGGCCGGGTCGCCGCCGCGCCGCTGTCCACGCTCCAGCGGCTGATCGGCGCGAAGGCCGGCCGCGAGCTGCGCGAGAAGGCGAACGGCGTCGACCGCGGCCGGGTCGTACCGAACGCCGTCTCCCGGTCCCTCGCGACGGAACGCCCCTTCGGGCGCGACGAACTGGACCCGGACCGGCACCGCCGGGCGCTGCTGTCGGCCGCCGAGGAGATCGGCGCCCGGCTGCGCGCCCTGGAGAAGGTCTGCCGCACCCTCACCCTCACCGTGCGCTACGCCGACCGGTCCGCCACCACCCGCAGTCGCACCCTGACCGAACCGACCGCGCACTCCCCGGCACTGACCAGGGCCGCGTACGGCATGTACGAGGCGCTCGGCCTGCAACGCGCCCGGGTCCGCGCGATCGCTCTGCGCGCCGAGGGGCTCGACCCCGCCGGCCAGGCCTCCCACCAGCTGACCTTCGACCCGGTGGACGAGAAGGTCCGCCGTATCGAGGAGGTCGCGGACCGCGCGCGAGCGAAGTTCGGGCCGCGGGCGGTGATGCCCGGGGGGCTAGGGGGGCGGGCGGCGTAGAGCCTTCCGCGTGACGTCAGTTGGCCCACGGCGGCGCGATGCGGGTGCCGTCGGCCAGCCGTGCCTCCAGGCCGATCGAGGTGGTGACCCAGGAGTACGCGGTCCGGTCGGTCGGGTTCTCGACGGTCAGGGTGGCACCGGGGTTGATGATCACCGTGTCGCCCGCGGCGATCCGCTCGGTGCGGCCGTCGAGGGTGATCAGCAGTTCGCCGTCGAGCAGGTGGAAGATCTCCTCCCGGCTGACCGTGTGCGCGGGTGCCTTGAGGCCGGCCGGGATCTCACCGCGCCAGGCGCACAGCTCCTTGCTGCCGCTGCCCGGGGTGGCGTACGAGACGAATCGGGCGCCGTGGATCTCGTGGGTGACGGCTTCGGACGAACGGACGATGGGCATGAGGCCTCCAAGTGGTCAAGCTGCTTGACTATATGGTCAAGCTGCTTGACCATCACGTCAAGGGTGTTTCAATGCATGCGTGCAGAACTCCGAGGCCATGGCCCTGTCCGCCGTCCTGCTCGCCGCCGCCGGCGGGCTCACGCAACGCATCCACGAAGGCGTGATCGCTCGCGGCTTCGAGGGGGTGCGGCCCGCTCACGGCTTCGCCTTCGCGCGGCTCGCTCCGGACGGCGCGACAGTCACCGACCTCGCCGTCCACCTCGGGGTGACCAAGCAGGCCGCGAGCCAACTCGTCGACGAGATGGTGCGCAAGGGGTACGCCGAGCGGCGGCCGCACCCCGGCGACGCGCGGGCGCGGCTGGTCGTGCTGACCGGGCGGGGCTGGGACTGCACGCGGGCCGCGGAGGAGGCGGCCGCCGAGGCGGTGCGGGAGTGGGGTGCGGTGCTGGGGGAGGGGGAGCTGCGCGTACTGCGGGAGCAGTTGCTGCGGATCGCTCCTCGGGGGCCCATTCGGCCTGCCTGGTGAGAGGGGGTCAGGCGGGATCCTCTGCGCCGGTTACCACTGGAAGTTTTTACTGACGCGTAACTTCCCAGTTTGACTACTCGCCCGTAACTTGACGAATGAACAGCATCCTCGTGATCCGGATCACAGGGCGTAGTGCCGTCGCACCCCCCTTGAGCCGCAAGGAGATCACCCGATGCTGCCCTGGAAACGAGCGCTCAGACCCCTGGCCGCGCTGCTGCTGACCGCCGCGGCCGTCACCGTCCCCGCCACCACCGCCCAGGCCTCCACCGCCCCGAGCTCCGGCTGGAACGACTACTCCTGCAAGCCGTCCGCCGCCCACCCCCGCCCCGTCGTCCTGGTCCACGGCACCCTCGGGAACTCCGTCGACAACTGGCTGGGCCTCGCCCCCTACTTGACGGTCCGCGGCTACTGCGTCTTCTCGCTGGACTACGGACAGCTCGAGGGCGTCCCCTTCTTCCACGGCCTCGGCCCCGTCGAGAAGTCCGCCGGACAGCTGAAGGACTTCGTGGACAAGGTTCTCGCGGCCACCGGCGCCTCCGAGACCGACGTCGTCGGGCACTCGCAGGGCGGCATGATGCCCCGCTGGTACGTGAAGTTCCTCGGCGGAGCCGCCAAGGTGAACGCCCTGGTCGGCATCGCGCCCAGCAACCACGGCACCGACCTGAACGGCTTCACCCACCTGCTGCCGTACTTCCCGGGCGCCGCGGACCTGCTGTCGAAGAACACCCCCGCCCTCGCCGACCAGGTGACCGGCTCCGCCTTCCTCGCCAAGCTCAACGCGGGCGGTGACACCGTGCCCGGCGTGCGCTACACCGTCATCGCCACCCGGTACGACGAGGTGGTCACGCCCTGGCGCAGCCAGTACCTGAGCGGGCCGGGCGTGCGCAACGTCCTGCTCCAGGACCTGTGCCCCGTCGACCTGTCCGAGCACGTGGCCGTCGGGCTGCTCGACCGGGTCGCCTTCCACGAGGTGGCCAACGCCCTCGATCCGGGGCGGGCCAGGCCCACCACCTGTGCATCGGCCTTCGAATGACACGTGTCATCCATGGACACGTGCCAAAGAAACGTTTCGGGGCCTGCCCGGCCTGAGCCGCCGGACAGGCCCCGGGTCAGGGGGCGGTGAGGGTCAGCTGCCGTGTCGTCCGGCGCTCACCGTCCGGCGCCGGGCCGACAGGAAGAGGGCCGTCGAGCCGAGCGCCAGCGTGGCCGCGCCACCGATCGCGAGACGGGTGGTGCTGCTGTCGCCGCCGGTCTCGGCGAGGTTCTCGGTGGCACCGGCCGCCTTCGGCCGGTTGGGCGCCGGTGCGGCGGCCTTCGGCCGGTCCGCCGTGCTCTCCTTCGGGGCCGCGGCCGGTTCCGCCGAGGTGCTCGGGTCGTCGTCGCCGTGTCCGTGGTGCTCGATCGTCGACTTGTCGTTGCCCTCCTCGATCTGCTGCTCGCTGGGAGCGGAGGCGGACGGGGCCGGGGCGGCGCCGCCTGCCGCGCCGCCGGCGCCGCCGAAGCTGACGTCCGAGCAGGAGTAGAAGGCCTCCGGGCTGTCCGACCGCTGCCACACGGCGTACAGCAGGTGCTTGCCGGAGCGCTGGGGCAGGGTGCCGGAGAAGGTGTAGAAACCGCCGGTGGCGGCCGGGTCGGTGGACGTCGCGACCGGCTTCGCGAGATCCAGGTCCTTCCACGCGAGCGGCTTGGCCGGGTCGTATCCGGGCTTGGTGAGGTAGACCTTGAAGGTGCCCTTGTGAGGCGCGGTCACGCGGTACTTGAAGGTGTGCGAGCCGCTGCGCACGCTGGTCGCGGGCCAGTCGGCGCGGGCCAGGTCGAGGCCCCTGAACTGCTCGTTGTTCGCGCTGCACAGCTTGCCGTCCGGGATGAGCTGCTGGTGCCGGCCGCCCGCGTCGCCGATGCGGATGCCGTTCCAGTCGTAGAGGGCCTGGGTGCCGCCGGCCGCGACCGCCGCCTTGCACGCGGCCGACCTCGGGCTCTCGGGGCCTTCGGCGTAGCACTGTGAGATCCGGCTGACCGGGTCGCCCATCGAGCCGTGCGCGGCGGCCGGGCCGGCGGTCAGCGCGGTCAGGGCGAGCGGCAGGCCGCCGACGGCGGCGACGGTGACTGCCTTGCGGCGTGCGGGCATGCGGGAACTCCTCGGAACGGTTCATGGGACAGGTCCGGGCCCTGGTGGGCCGGATCCCGTGGGGTGGTCCCGAAGCTAGCCGCTGAAAACCGGGAAATCGCCTGCTGAGGGCGGGTGGAGGAGATCCTTATGGCCCGCTTAAGGGAGTGTTCGGACTGGCATCAGGTAGGTACCGTCACGGCATGGCAGACGAGGAGATCCGGCCGGCCGGGGCCGCCGACGTACCGGTCGTCGCGGACGTGATCGACGCGGCCTTCCGCCCCTACATCGAACGCATCGGGCGGGTGCCGCAGCCCATGGAGGAGGACCACGCGGCGAACGTGGCCGCGGGCAAGGTGTTCGTGACGGGTGATCCCGTGACCGGGCTCGTCGTGGTGGAGGCGTTCGAGGACCACCTCTTCCTCGACACCATCGCCGTCCACCCCACCGCGCACGGCGGGGGCGTCGGGCGACGGCTTCTGCGGTTCGTGGACGCACACGCGCGTGCGCTGGGGCTGCCCGAGGTCAGGCTCTACACGAACGCGCTGATGTGGGAGAACCAGAAGATCTATCCGAGATACGGCTACGAACTGGTGGAACGCCGCGCGGACGGGCCCTACGACCGCGTGCACTACCGCAAGTGGCTGCTCTGAGCGTGCGTCTCATGATCGGCACCGGCCGTTCAGGCGTCCGGCCACCAGGTGCGTGCGATGTCCTTGCGGACCTCGGGGCGTCCCGCGGGGCGCTCGTCGGCCTCGTCGCGGACCCGGCGGACGTCCGTCTTCTTCAGGGGCTTCTGCACGGTCACACGGCGCATGGCTGCCTCCTTAGGGTCTACCGGGTTCCGCGTTCTCACGGGGGTAGACCTTTCGGGGGAGAGTTACTCATCGCTCCCGGTCTGTCAGTGGCGGCAGTCACGATTCGAGTGTCAGTGGCGGGTGTCACTCTTGGGCTCATGACGAACGTGGACTGGGACGCCGAGGCCGCCTCCTTCGACGAGGAGCCGGACCACGGCCTGCGCGATCCCGAGGTGCGCCGTGCCTGGGCCGGGCGGCTGCGCGGCTGGCTGCCCGCGCGGGCGGGAGACATCCTGGATCTCGGCTGCGGCACCGGAAGCCTGTCACTCCTCGCGTCCGAGCAGGGGCACCGGGTGACGGGGGTGGACCTCTCCCCGGCGATGGTGACGCTCGCCAGGGAGAAACTGGCCGGACGTGACGCGGTGTTCCTCGTCGGAGACGCCGCGTCACCGCCGGTCGGGGAGGAGCGCTACGACGCCGTGCTCGTCCGGCATGTCCTGTGGGCCCTGCCCGACCCCGGCCGCGTCCTCAGGCGCTGGCGCGGGCTGCTGCGGCCGGGCGGGCGGCTGGTGCTGGTCGAGGGCGTGTGGGGAAGCGCCGACCCCGTCGGCATACCGGCGGAGCGGCTCACCGGCCTCCTCACCCCGATCGCCGGGCAGGTGCGCCTGGAGCGGCTGTCGGGCGATCCGTCGCTGTGGGGCAAGGAGGTGACGGACGAGCGGTACGCGGTGATCGCGCAGGTCCGGACGTCAGGCCAGGAGCGCGGTGAAGTCGCCGCCACGGGCGAGTGACTCCAGTTCGTCGAGCGCGGCCAGGGCGGCCCGTGCGGCCTCCGGGTCCGTCTCGGCGAGGCCGCTCTCGGCGAACTCGTCCTCGTCCAGGCGTCGTACGTCCGTGCCGTCCGCGGAGCGCCACAGATCCAGGTCCAGATCCTCCACGACCAGCTCCGGCCCGGAGCGCACGGCGGGGCGGGTGATGTCGCAGTACCAGCCCTTCAGCGCGCCCGTGGCGGAGCGGACCTCCTTGATCGCGTACCAGCGGTCGCGCCAGTAGTACTCCGTGAAGACGTCCCCGGACTCGAAGCGGACGAAGCCGAAGTCCCGGACGGCGGAACCCGCCCACGGAGCGTGGACCGCGACCCGCGTGCCGTCGTCCGACAGCAGTTCGCCCCGGTAACGGATCTTCGTGCGGCCCGCCTTGACGAGTACGACGTCCAGCTGCGGGGCCCGGTCAGGCGAGTTCTCGGACATAACGCACTTCCTTCGCGCAGATGTCGTAGCCGAACCACGTGTTGATGGCGATCATCGGTTCGTTTCCCGTGTCGTTGCCGGTGAACGCCTCCGTGTACCCCGCCGCGCGGGCGCGGTGCAGGGAGTCGTTCTTGGCGAGCTTCGCCAGGCCCCGGCCGCGGAATTCCCGGGCGGTGCCGGTCATGGCGGTGGCATAGCGGGAGTCGCCGTCGGTGTACGCCACGCTGAAGGCGGCGGGACGGCCGTCGACGACGGCGACCGTGGTCAGGTCGCGGTTCAGGAGCGGGTGCTTCCAGTTCTCTTCCAGCCAGGCCTCGTAGTCCGTGAACTCGACGTCGATGTCGCTCGGTTCGTCCGACGTCGTCGCCGCGTCCAGTTCGAAGATCGGGCGCGGGTCGTCCGCGAAGTCGGTGGCCGTGCGCAGTTCCACGCCGGCCGGCGGCTCCTGGCGGGGCGGCAGTGTGCCGCCCGCCAGGTCCAGGCGCAGGAAGTACGCGGAACGGCTGGCCCGGAAGCCGTTCCGCTCGGCGAAGGCGTGGTTGGCCGGCTCGTCCAGCACCCAGGCGAACAGCTTCCGCACGCCCAGCCCCGCGAGGCGCTCCTCGGCGGTGCGCAGCAGCAGCGAACCGGCGCCGCGCTGCCTGCGGTCGGGGCGCACATAGATGTTGGCGGAGCCCTGGCCGGGCTCCGGGCTGTCGTGGGCGACGCTGATCTGGGCCGTGCCGATGATCTCGCCGTCCTCCTCGGCCATCAGCTGGCCGAAGTGGGCGTCCGGATGGGCGTGCGTCAGGGTGTGCACCACGGACTCGGGCGTGGACAGCATGTAGGGCAGGGCGAGGCGGCGGGTGTCGGAGAACCCCTCGGCGTCGGCTCGGACGTCGGGACGCAGGTCGCGCACGATCATGGTCATGGAGGCGCACGCTACGCGTGGACCCGTCCGGGGTGCCTCTCATTTTCCGCCGGGTGCGCGACAATCGGCCTGTGACCTTGAAGATCGACATCGACGACAGTGCTCCGCCCTACGAGCAGGTGCGGGCGCGGATCTCCGAGCAGGCGCGGTCGGGTGCGCTGCCGGTGGGTTATCGGCTGCCGACCGTGCGGGGGCTGGCCGAGTCGCTGGGCCTCGCCGCCAACACGGTCGCCAAGGCGTACCGGGCGCTGGAGGCGGACGGGGTGATCGAGACGCGGGGCCGCAACGGCACGTTCGTGGCCGCCGCCGGCTCCGCGGCGGACCGCGAGCTGGCCTCGGCCGCACAGGCCTATGCGGAGCGGGCCAGGAGGCTCGGGCTGGGCGAGGACGCCGCCCTCGCCGCGGTCCGGGACGCCCTGCGGGCGGCTTACGGGGAGTAGAGCGCCCCGTGCCCTAACCGGACCGCTGCGTCAGACGCTCCGGTGTCCGTGTGATGTCCAGCCCCGCCGACCTCCCCACCCGTGCGAACGCCATCGCGTCCTCCACCGCGGCGCCGCCCGGGTCGTTGTTGAAGTACGCGTAGACGTCCTCGCCGCCGGGCCAGGTCGTGGCGATCCGGTCGAGCCAGGTGGCGAGGGAGCGGCGGCCGTAGCGGGGCCAGGGCCGGGCGCGGCCCTGGTGGAAGCGGACGTAGCCCCAGTCGGTGGTGCGCCACAGCGGCGTGACCGGGCGGGCCAGGATGTCGGCCCAGCACAGGGCGGCGCGCCGGGACTCCAGGACGCGGCGGACCTCCGGTGTCCACCAGGAGTCGTGGCGCGGCTCGACCGCGACCCGGGTCGAAGCCGGGAAGCAGGCCAGGCACGCGTCCAGCAGGGCCGGGTCGGCGCGCAGGGTGGGCGGGAGCTGGAGCAGGACCGGGCCGAGGCGGTCCCCGAGGCCCGCCGCATGGCTCATCAGGCGGTGCACCGGCTCCTCGGGCTCCTTGAGCCGCTTGATGTGGGTCAGATAGCGGCTCGCCTTGACCGCGACGGTGAAGTCCCCCGGCACCCGCCCCCGCCAGTCCTCGAAGGTCTCCCGGGCCGGCAGCCGGTAGAAGGCGTTGTTGATCTCGACGGTGGCGAAGTGCCCCGCATACTCCTCCAGCCAGAGCCGCATCGGCAGCCCGGACGGGTACAGGACATCCCGCCAGTCCTTGTACTGCCACCCGGACGTGCCGACGAACAGGGTCATATCCCTATCAAAGCATCCCTGTCGAAGCACCACAGGCCCTGGACGGCGGGCAGGGGCGGCCCGGTCCTGCGGGCGGCCCCGCTACGCGTCGGTGCGCGTGTGGAAGCGGTAGAACAGCAGCAGGAAGAGGGCTGCCGTGACCAGCAGCGTGGTGATGACGACCGGACGGAGGTCGTCGCCGGTCTGGCTGTAGAGGAAGCCCAGTGCGACCCCGGCGAAGGCGGCCCGGAGCAGGGCGTGCAGGGCGTGGAGGTCGCGCCTGAGGCGCCGGGTCACCTGGACCACGGCGATGCAGAGGGCCGTGAAGGCGAACGCGCTCCACACACCCGACGCCACATCCGGTCCGGTGATCGGACCACCGTGACGCCGGTTCACCGCGACCCAGTTGCCGTAGACGACACCGAGCACGACGGGCAGGACCCAGCGTGCGACGCGGTGGGTGGGTTCGCTGAACACGGTGGGCGCCGTGTGCGCCATCAGAGGCCTCCCTGGTCCATGCGGAGCTCGGCGTCGCTCCGCCCCCACCTTGGCACGCCCGGGTAACAGGGAGGTGAGAAGCGGTTGTGAGCAAATCCGGCGGGTGGCCCCGCTACAGATACAGCCCCGCGTCGACGCCCCCGCGCGGCTCCGGCAGGGACGTCGGAGACGTGCCCCGGCGCAGCGCGTACAGCTCCGCCAGCGTCGCGCCCTCGCGGCCGATGCCGTCCTCCCGGCCCAGCCAGTTCACCGCCTCGGAGCGGGCCAGCGGACCGACCTCGATCCGGGCGAGGCAGCGGCCGGGGCGCACCACGGCCGGGTGCAGGCGCTCCAGGTCCTCGTTGGTCGTGACCCCGACCAGGACGTTGCGGCCCTGGCCGAGCAGTCCGTCCGTCAGGTTCAGCAGCCTCGACAGCGCCTGGCCCGCCGTGTGCTTGGCCTCACCGCGGATCAGCTCGTCGCAGTCCTCCAGGAGCAGCAGCCGCCAGCGGCCCTTGCCCGTCGCGTCCTCCTCGCCGATGGCGATGTCCATGAGGTAGCCGACGTCGGAGAAGAGCCGCTCGGGGTCGAGGACGCAGTCCACCTGGCACCAGTCGCGCCAGGAACGGGCCAGCGTGCGCAGCGCCGACGTCTTGCCGGTGCCCGGCGGGCCGTGCAGCAGCAGGAGACGGCCCGCGATGTCCTCGGGGGTCGTCTTCATCAGGCGGTCCATGGCGTCCGCCACCGGCGCGGTGTAGTTGGGCCGGACCTCTTCCCAGGTGCCCGCCGCGATCTGGCGGGTGGTGCGGTGCGGGCCGCGGCGCGGGGAGACGTACCAGAACCCCATCGTGACGTTCTCCGGCTGCGGTTCGGGCTCGTCCGCCGCGCCGTCCGTGGCCTGGTCGAGAACCTTCTTCGCCAGCTCCTCGCTGGTCGCCGTCACCGTGACGTCGGCGCCCCGGTTCCAGCGGGAGACCAGCAGCGTCCAGCCGTCGCCCTCGGCGAGGGTCGCGCTGCGGTCGTCGTCCCGTGCGACGCGCAGCACCCGCGCGCCGGACGGCATCAGCGTCGCCCCGGACCGTACGCGGTCGATGTTCACCGCGTGGGAGTACGGCTGCTCGCCCGTCGCGAAGCGGCCGAGGAACAGCGCGTCGACGACGTCGGACGGGGAGTCGGAGTCGTCGACGTTGAGCCGGATCGGCAGCGCCTCGTGCGGGTTACCAGACATGCCGCCATGATCCGGCACGGGGACGCCGCGTGCACCCTGTTTCCCGGTGCACGCGGCATGTTGCCCCTGCGCAGGTCAGCCCCCGGAGCGGGAGACCAGCCGACGTGCCTGCCGGGTCCTGCGCACGACGGCGTACCCCTTGGTCAGGGCACGGTCCCTGGCGAACGTACGGGCGATCGCGCGGCCCTCGATGACCCGCTCGAACTCCTCGATGCCCGTGCTGCGGCGCACCGTCACCCGCCGCAGCGCGTACGGCCCCTGCGCCCGGCGCGCGAGGCCGTTGCCGACGGCGAGGGCCTGGGCGTAGCCCGTCTCGCGCACCGCCTGCCGGACCCGGCGGCTGGAGTAGCCGTAGGGGTAGGCGAACGAGGCCGGGACGGCGCCCAGTTGGTCCGAGACGATCTCCTTGCAGTGGATCAGCTCGAACCGCAGCGTGGCGTCGGAGACCTGGTCGAGCTGCGGGTGGCTGTGACTGTGCCCGCCGATCTCGACGCCCCCCGCCGCGAGTTCGCGGACCTGGTCCCAGTCCAGCATGGTGTCCAGGCCGCCCCCGGTGTCGTACGGCCCCCTGAGCCACCCGGTCGAGACGAACAGGGTGGCCGGGAAGCCGTGTTTGGCGAGCGCGGGGAGGGCGTGCCGGTGCACGCCCTCGTAGCCGTCGTCGAAGGTGATGAGCACCGGCCGCTCGGGCAGCGGACGGCCGGAGCGCCAGCCCGCCGCCAATCGGGCCGTGGTGACCGGGGTGAGGCCCCGGTCGGCGAGCACCGCCATCTGCTCGGCGAACGCCTCAGGGGTGACGGACAGGGCGCGGGTCGCCTCGTTGGGGTCGGTCGCGACCGCGTGGTACATGAGGATCGGTACGCGGGCGTCACTCACGGGCCGCCACCTCCACGTCCGGCACCGAGAACGTGGTGCCGCCCCGGCGCGCCCGGACGCTGCCGACGACGTAACCGCCCGCCGCCGTCAGCACCCCGGCCACGATCGCCCCGGCCCGTCCCGCGCCGCCCGGCCGGGCCAGCAGGGCGTCCCTCAGACCCCGGGCCACCCCGGCCGGCAGGACCCTGGTGGTGTACCGGCGCTCGGACTCCAGGCCCTTGTCGGTGCCGACGCTCCGGGCGACCAGGGCCTTGGACAGGCCCTCGGCGTAGGTGCGGGTGCGGAAGTAGCGGAAGTGCTCCCGGATCTCGGGCACCCGGTGATGGATCACCGCCCGGTCGTCGATCAGCAGCACCGCGTCAGGCCGGGCGCGGCTGAGGCGGATGCACAGTTCCGTCTCCTCGCAGCCCAGCGGGCGTTTGTCGCCGTCCCGGCCGATGCCGGTGGCGAAGCCGCCCGCCGCGTCGAAGGCGCTGCGGCGGAAGGAGGCGTTGCCACCGAGCACGTTGCGTACCCGCACCCGGCCGCGCGGCAGGCCCCGGTAGGTGCAGCCCACCACCCAGTCGAACTCCTCCGGGAACCAGCGGGGCCGCCGCCCCGACGCCCAGACCGGCACCGTACGCCCGCCGACCGCCATCACCCGCGGGTCGGTGTACGCCTCGGCGAAGTGCCGCAGCCAGTCGCGCTCGGCCACGGCGTCGTCGTCGAGGAAGGCCACGATCTCGCCGCGGGCCGCGGCGATGCCGGTGTTGCGGCCGGCGGACAGCCCGCGAGGGCCCGCGTTGGCGAGCACCCGCACCGCAGCGCCGTCGGAGGCCTCTTTGTACTCCTTGGCCAGACGCTCCCGGAGCGTCTCGTTGTGATCGACGACCAGCAGCGTCTCCAGGGCCGGCCGTGACTGCGCGCGGACCGAGGAGACCGCCGCGAGGATGTCCTCCCAGCGGTCCTCGGTGTACGCGCAGATCACGACGGAGATGCCGGGACCGCTCAAGACACCTCTCCCCGCATCGCGGCCGGCATCGACGACTGGGACGAACGGCGACGCAGCGCACGGCGGTTGGAGCGCTCCTGCACGATCACTCGCAGCACGCGCAGCCCGTCCCGCACGGCCCGCAGATTGCTGACGCCGTGGATGCGCAGATACTCGTAGCTCGGGATCTCCTGCACCTTGAGCCCGGCCTTGACGACCCGGATGTTCATCAGCGTCTCGACCTCGAAGCCGGTGCAGTCGAGGTCGATCTTGTCGAGGCAATGCCGCCAGAACGCGTTGTAGCCGTAGCACAGGTCGGTGTAGCGGGCGCCGAACTTGCGGTTGACGGCCGTGCACAGCGCCCAGTTGCCGAGCTTGCGGATGAAGGTCATGTCGTCGGTGCCGCCGCCGTTGGCGAAGCGGGAGCCCTTGGCGAAGTCCGCGCCGGAGACCAGCGCGGAGACGTAGGAGAGGATTTCCCCGCCGTCCGCCGAGCCGTCCGCGTCGATCATCACGATGATGTCGCCGGTGCAGGCCTGGAAGCCGGTGATCAGGGCGTCGCCCTTGCCCTTGCCGCGCTGCTCGACGACCTTGACCTCGGGCCACAGCTCGCGGGCCACCTCGACGGTGTTGTCGGTGGAGTTGCCGTCGACCAGGACCACTTCGTGTATCCAGTCGGGCAGGGTCTTGAAGACGTACGGAAGGTTCTCCGCCTCGTTCATGGCCGGGATGACCACGCTCACCGGCGGCGCTATCGCCAGGTGCGAGGAGACGGGCCGGTACTTCCCGGCGGTCGGCGGATGCGGGTCCGTCGCGGCCGGCTGCAGTACGGAACTCATGAGTCTGGTCCCTCTCGTCCGGTGGACCGCCCCCCCAGGGCAGTCCGGATCCAGTCCGGTTCGAAAGGGGGGTTATCACCCGTGGCACGCCGAGATGGAGCTTCGGGCACGCCGGGTGAGCTGGCAAATCTGGCCGGCCACGAAAACGGCAGCCGACCGCGCGGCACGGCCCGGAGACAGTTGTGATCACCGAGCACGGCACCCCCCTACCGCGCCCCGCGCCGGTACGTCGCGGTCCCTGAGCCCTCCCCTGGAGCCGCGTACTGACAGACCGATGCGGGTGAGATGTATGACGGTATTGACGATTGAACCCGTATGGCAAGACCTGGAACGGCCCCTCACGTTTTTGTTGGTTTGGGCGTTGCGACAGACCTCTTGTGCGACGCAAGTTGCACGTTCCCGTCCCATAAACATGCGTTCCCCGGAGGCGATCAGGGCCTCCGGGGAACAGGTGTTCAGATGTCGGTGCGGGGGGTTGTCACCCCACGATCTGCAGCAGCCGGTTCGGCGAGCCCGAACCCGCGCCGGTGACCTTGCCGGTGACGGCACCGTTCACCAGGGCCGAGGCGACCTGGGCCGGGGTGGACGAGGTGTGGCCCGCCAGGTAGACCGCCGCCGCGCCCGCGACGTGCGGGGTCGCCATCGAGGTGCCGGAGATGGTGTTGGTCGCGGTGTCACTGGTGTGCCAGCCGGCCGTGATCGACGAGCCGGGCGCGAAGATGTCCAGGGCGGAGCCGTAGTTGGAGTAGCTCGCCTTGGCGTCCGTGCTCGTGGTGGCCCCGACCGTGATCGCCTCGGCGACCCGGGCCGGGGAGGACGAGGAGGCGGAGGTGCTGCTGTTGCCCGCGGCGACGGCGTACGTGACGCCGCTGGCTATGGAGTTGCGGACCGCCGTGTCCAGGGTGGCGGAGGCGCCGCCGCCGAGCGACATGTTGGCCACCGAGGGGCCGGAGTGGTTCTTCGTCACCCAGTCGATGCCCGCGATCACACCGGCCGTGGTGCCGGAGCCGCTGTTGTTCAGCACCCGCACACCCACGATCTTCGCCTTCTTGGCGACGCCGTAGGTGGAGCCCGCGATGGTGGTGGCCACATGGGTGCCGTGGCCGTTGCCGTCGGAGGCGTTGGTGTCGCCGTCGACGGCGTCGTAACCGTGTGCGGCACGGCCGCTGATCTGCTGATGGGTGATGCGCACACCGGTGTCGATCACATAGACCGTCACCCCGCTGCCCGCGCTGTCCGGGTAGGTGTAGGTGCCGGAGAGCGGGAGCGAGGCCTGGTCGATGCGGTCCAGGCCCCAGGGGGCGTTGGTCTGGGTGGCGGCGAGCGTGACGCGCTGGTTCTGCTCGACGGAGGCCACCGCCGGGTCGGCGGCGAGCCGCCGGGCCTCGGTGGCGGAGAGGGTGGCGGAGTAGCCGTTCAGCGCCTTGCCGAACGTTTTTTCGACCGAGCCGCCGTACTCCTTCACCAGGCCCTTCCCCGCGGCCGAGGACGCCTTCAGGCCCGCGCTCTTCTTGAGCGTGACGAGGTAGCTGTCCTTGATCGCGGTCGGCGAGTCCGCGGCGAGCACCCGGCCCTCGGCGGGTGCGGCCTGGGCGGGAAGGGTGGTGAGCCCGCCCACGAGGGCGGCGGTCGCCAGCGAGGTGAGTGCGGCGAACCCGAGTCTCTTGCTACGCAGTTGTGCCATTACGAGGGAGTCCTCCTCTAGGCGGCGCACGCCTGGGTGGGGCGCGCGTCATGTGGGGGATGTGCGCGTGCTCGCGCACACGAGCCGGGGAGCGTCGCGTTCCGCTCCCGGCCGAAGTAAAGCGTCGACCAACTACCGGCGTAGAACAAGGGAGTTGAGCATCAGTCAACAAAGCTGTCATGGGCACGTAACAAGAGAAGCCCGGCGCGTAACAAGAGACGTGGTGAACGCGCCAAGCATCCGGGGAACGGCGGAAAAGACTTGGCATGGACACTTCCTGTCAACACGCGTAGCTGCTACGACGGTTATGGCAGAGATCCTGCTAAAGGGAGGTTCCATGAGACGTTCCCGACTTGTCGTCCTCGTGAGCTCGCTCCTCCTCGCCGTCGGCACCGCCCTCACCGGGGCAGCGACGGCGCAGGCGTCCTCACTCGCCGCAACGGGCGGCTATGTGGCGCTCGGTGACTCCTACTCCTCCGGAGTCGGAGCCGGCAGCTACATCAGCTCCAGCGGCGACTGCAAGCGCAGCACGAAGGCCTATCCCTACCTCTGGGCCGCCGCCCACTCACCCGCGACCTTCGACTTCACGGCCTGCTCGGGCGCCCGAACGGGTGATGTTCTGGCGGGTCAGCTCGCCCCGCTCAGCGCCTCCACCGCCCTCGTCTCGATCAGCATCGGGGGCAACGACGCCGGATTCGCCGACGTCATGACGACCTGCGTGACCCAGTCCGACAGCTCCTGCGTCTCCCGCATCAACACCGCCCGGGCCTACGTCGACTCCACGCTCCCCGGCAAGCTCGACGGCGTGTACTCGGCCATCCGCTCCAAGGCCCCCACCGCCCGGGTCGTCGTCCTCGGCTACCCCCGCTTCTACCAGCTCGGCGCCACCTGTCTCGGCCTGTCCGAGACCAAGCGCAAGGCCATCAACGACGCCTCCGACCACCTCAACACCGCCATCGCCAAGCGCGCCGCGAACCACGGCTTCGTCTTCGGTGACGTACGCACCACCTTCACCGGCCACGAGATCTGCTCCGGCGACTCCTGGCTGCACAGCGTCAGCTGGCTCAACATCGGCGAGTCGTACCACCCGAAGGCACCCGGCCAGTCGGGCGGCTATCTGCCCGTGCTCAACAGCAACGACTGACCGCTCAGCCGGAGTCCGAGTCCGAATTCGAGTCCGAGTCCGGGTCCGAGCCCGGGTCCGGGTCCGTGCCGGAAGGAGAAGGGGAGGCCCCGCCCGTCGGGGTCTCCGTCTCGCAGGTCACCGAGAACGGCACCGAGTCGGACGTGGCACGCACCGGCTCCCGTACCTCGACGCTGATCTCGTTCTCGAACGTCCCGGTCTCCGCCTCGGTCGTCACCCGCACCGTGTCCTGCTTCGAACGGCCGCCGCCCTCCGCGAACGACAGCGTCTTCCAGCCCCCGTCGAGTACCTGGCCGTCCCGCGTCACCCAGCGGTAGCTCACCTCGGCCGGCAGCCGGCCCACCGTGAGCGTCGCCGTGAACTCGGGCGCCTGGGCGTCGGGCGGCGGACACGTCCCCGAGTAGTCCGTGCGCCGGCCCTCCAGGGCGACCCGCACCGACTGCGGCGGCGGACTGCTCTCCTTGGTCCTGCTCGGGGTCGGCGACGGGCTCGACTTCTCGGTTCCGGTGTTCCGCGGCGGGCTCTTGGTCGCGGTGGGCGTACTCTCCCCGGCCCCCTGGTCGTTGCCGCCGGAACCGTCCCCCTTGTTCAGCAGCGCGTACGTCAGCCCGCCCACCGCGAGCGCCAGCGCGATCACGCCCGCGACCAGCACCCGACCGGCCCGGCGGTCCCGGTCCCGGCCGGTGGCCGTCGTGGCCGCAGTCGAACCGGACGCCGGCGACCGACCCGGGAACGGCATCGGGGGCGTGGGAGCGGGCTCGGGACGACCGGCGACCGTGGGCGGGAACGGAACCGCCCGCGTGGTGTCCGCGCGCGGCGAGCCGCCCGCGGCGACGACCCGCAGATCATGCTCGGCCCGCTCGGGAGGCAGCCGCTGCTCGGGATCCTTGCGCAGCAGTCCCTCGATCACCGGGGCGAGCGGACCGGCCCGGTACGGCGGCGGCAGTTCCTCGTCGACGATCGCCCGCAGCGTGCTCAGCGGCGTGTCGTGCCGGAAGGGGGAGTGGCCCTCGACCGCCGCGTACAGCAGCACCCCGAGCGACCACAGGTCGGACTCCGGGCCGGGTGTACGGCCGAGCGCCCGCTCCGGGGCGAGGAACTCGGGCGAGCCGATGACCTCTCCGGTCATGGTCAGCGCGGAGCTGCCCTCGACCATGGCGATGCCGAAGTCGGTGAGCACGATCCGGCCGTCGTTCGAGATCAGCACGTTGGCCGGCTTCACGTCCCGGTGCAGCACCCCGGCCTCGTGCGCGGCCCGCAGCGCGGCCAGCACCTCGGCGCCGATGTGCGCGGCCCGCTGCGGTGACATCGGGCCCTCGGCGTCCAGGACCTCCGCCAGGGAGAGGCCGCGGACCAGTTCCATGACGATCCACGGCCGGCCGTCGTCCGTCGCCACGTCGTACACCGTCACCACGTTGCGATTGGCGACCCGGGCCGCCGCCCACGCCTCCCGCTCCAGCCGGGCGTACATCCGCTGCACGTCGTCGCCCGCCAGCCCGGCCGGTGCGCGCACCTCCTTGACGGCGACCTCGCGGTGCAGCACCTCGTCGCGGGCGCGCCACACGGTGCCCATACCGCCCTCGCCGAGCGGTGCCAGGAGCCGGTAGCGGCCCGCGATCACACGCTCATGGCCCGGTTCTTCGAACACGGCGCCCCCATTCGCAGCCGGGCGAAATCTCCATGAGGTGTGTTTTCCCCATGAGGTCGGATTTCCTCACGACGTCCGCTGTTCTCCTGACGTCCGATGCTTCACGAACGTAACTCAGCCGAGTGCGGATGCCGCCCCCTTGAAGACGAGTCCGGCCCCGAGGACCACCACGGCGAAGGCCGAGCCGAGCGGCGCGGTCCGGCGTACCAGGGCCGCCATCGGGCCCGCCGTCCAGCGGGGGCGCCGGTCCAGCAGCCGGGTCATGCCGCTGCCCGCCTTGACGACGGCGTACCCGGCGGCCGTGAGGGTGAGCGCCAGTCCTACGCCGTACGCGACGACGAGCAGCAGACCGAACCAGGCCTGCCCGAGGGCCGCGGCGCCGACCAGCACCACCACGGCGGACGGGCTGGGCACGAGCCCGCCCGCGAAGCCCATGAGGATCGTGCCGCGGAGGGTGGGCGCGACGGGGTGGCTGTGCGTGGAACCCCCGTGGGTGTGCTCGATCGCGTGGGGGTGGGGGTGGGGGTGGGGGTGGCTGTGATCGTGCGGGTGGTCGTGGTCGTGGTCGTGGTCGTGGTCGTGGTCGTGGTGATCTCGGTGGTCGTGCGCGTGGCCATGGTGGTGGCTGTCGTGGTCGTGGGTGTGGCTTCCGTGGCCGTGATGAGGGCCGTGCGGATGGGTGTGCGCACGGTTGCGCAGGGCGCGGCGGACCAGGCTCGCCCCCGCCAGGGTCACCAGCAGGCCGCTGGCGACGCCGAGCCATGCGAGCACCGAGGGCGCCGCCGCCGAGCCGGCCGTGACCAGCAGGCCCAGGGCGACCACGCCCAGGGTGTGGGTGACCGTCACCGAGGCGGCCATGGGCAGGACGTCCTTCATCCGGGCCCGGCCGCCCCGGGCCGCCGCCGTCGCGGCCATGATGGTCTTGCCGTGGCCCGGGGCGAGCGCGTGCATCGCACCCAGGACGACGGCGATGAGGAGGGCCAGCGCGGCGAAGCCGGCGGTGAGGTCCTGCCGGGCGACCAGGTCGTCCAGGGCACGTGTCCAGCGGTCCGCGCCGCGCGGGAGGACGGAGGCCGCGGGGGCGTCCGACTCCTCCTCGCTGAGGGCGGCTCCGCCGGGGCGCACCCGCAGGGCGGCCGACGCGGTGTCGGCCGGGGAGGACAGCAACTCCTCGGGGTAGCTGGTCAGTTCGGCCGATATCGACTTCTCCGGCACATCCGACGCGGCGAGCGTCATACGGTCGCCGCGGGCCGTGATCTCCCGCCAGCCCGGGCCGGTGGAGGCACCGGCGCCGCGGAAGCCGAGGGACACGGTCTT
This sequence comes from Streptomyces sp. NPDC093598, assembly GCF_044764825.1. NCBI lineage: Bacteria > Bacillati > Actinomycetota > Actinomycetes > Kitasatosporales > Streptomycetaceae > Streptomyces > Streptomyces sp. NPDC093598. The sequence continues at coordinate 73,402 of NZ_JBIWIV010000009.1, forward strand.
CTCGTCCGCCGGGAGCGGAGCGGTCAGCTCGCACTCCACCCGGAGGGTGTCGAGCCCCGCCTGCCCGGGCCGCACGCGCGCGTGGCTGCGCTCGGCGGTGAGGGCGACCTCGCGTCCGTCGACGCTCGCGCGGCTGTCCTCGGCGGCCGTGGCGCACCGCTCGCGGGCCCACATGGCGATGCCCAGCCGTTCGATGTCCGGCCCCGCCTGGGTCGCCGGGATCTCGGCGAGGTCCTCGACGTGGTGGACCCGAAGTTCACCGGGGGCGGCGACCAGGCCGTCGTAGCGGTTGACGGTGAAGTTGCCCAGCGGGTGGGCGCTCGCCGTGGCGGCGGGCAGCAGGGTGAGCGCGCAGGCGGCCGTGAGGACGGCGGCGCCGGACGCGAACAGCCGGCGCAGGGTCACCGGTTCCCCTCCAGGTCCTTGAGTGCGGTACGGGCCTCGCGCGCGCCGAGGGGCGAGAAGCCGGGGTTCAGGTCCAGCGCGGCCTCGAGATGCGCGCGTGCCTCGCGCGTGTCGCCGGTGGCACGTTCGATGACGCCGCGGTGGTAGAGGAAGGCGGCGCTGCGGTAGCCGGTGGCGGTGGCCCGGCGGGCGTACGGCAGCGCTTCCTCGTCGCGGCCGTTGACGTGCAGGGCCCAGGCGAGGGCGTCGGCGGTGTGCACGCTGTGGCGGCGGTCCCACTCGGCGCGGGCTGCGCGCAGGGCCTCCTTCTTGTCGCCGTGGTCGGCGGCGGCCATGGCCGTGTCCAGGTCGGCGTTGACCCCGCCGGCGCGGGCGAGGGACGTCCAGGCGTCGACGAGCGCGTACTGGTCGCCGGCCTTCGCCCGGTCGCCGTCGGCGCCGCGGTCCTCGTACAGCTCGCCGAGGGCGACGAGCGGGCCGGGCAGCGGGAAACGGGCGACGACCTGCTCCAGCCCCCGCACGGCGGCCGCCCGGTCGCCGCTCGCGGCCTGGGCGCGGGCGCGGCCCTCCAGGGCGGGCAGGTAGGCGTCGTCGGCGGCGAGGGCACGGGCGTAGTGGCCGAGGGCGGTCTCGTAGTCGCCCTGGTTCCAGGCGAGTTGCCCTAGGGCGGTGGCGACGTACGCGACGTCCGCGGGCGCGTGTGCGGATTCCAGGGCGCGCTCCAGTACGGCACGCGCCGTGCGGACGTCGCCGCGCAGCTCGCGCACGTACGCGTACCGCGTGAAGACGGGTACGCCGGGGCGCCTGTCGTCGGCGGTGTCCGCGGCCTCGGCGGCGTCGTCGTACCGGCCGAGTTCGACGAGGGCGTCGATACGGGTGCACAGGGCGCGTTCGTTGTAGGGGTTCTGCTTCAGGGCCCGGTCGGCGTACGTCAGGGCGCCCGGGAAGTCGTGCCGGGCGGCGGCGAGGGCGGCCCGCCCGGCCAGGGCCTGGTCGTTGCCCGGCTCCAGTCCGAGGGACCGCTTCAGGGCGCGCTCGGCCTGCGGGTACCGGGAGGGGTCGCCGTTGGTCCGGGCCTGCTCGACGTAGGCGACGCCGAGAGTGGCCCAGCTGCCGAAGTCCCTCGGCTGGGCCCGGAGATGCTTCTGCAGGGACGCGATGCCCGCGTCGAGGTCCCCCCGGGCGAGATCGCCGGGCGACAGCGCCCCGGCCGCGGACACGGCGGCGACGCCGGCCCCGCGGTCCCGCGCACCCCCGACCGCGATGGCCCCACCGGTCACCGCGACGGCCAGCAGCACGGCACACCCGGTCAGATGCAGGGCCCGCCACCGCCGCCCCCCGTCGGCGGCCCGCCGCACCGCCGCAGCCCGCGGACCGACGCCGTCGTCCCCCGCCGGACGCTCGACGCCGGTGTCGCCCTCGGAGGGACGGGCATCAGGCAGTCCGGTGCCGGTGTCAGGCCGGTCTCCACCGCGGGACCCGGCCGGGTCCTCGGCTGCGCCGGTTCCCCCGCGGGCGGTGTCCGTCCGGGCCTCGGCTCCGCCGGTCTCCGTGCTCCCGGCGGCGGGCCGGTCCTGGCCGGACCCGGTCGTCCCGGCCGCCGTACCCCGCGACCCGGTCGGCTCGGCCCCCGCGCCGGCGGCCGGACCCGAACCCCCGTCCCGCTCCCCGGTGATCTCAGGCTCCGGGGCCGTCGACGGCGCTCGGTCGTCGTCGCGCCTCTGCGGTGTGCTGTCGGTCGTACGCGGAGGCATGACCTCTCCTCGGTCGGATGTGCTGGTGCGGGGGTCGGCGGCGCGGCCCGTGCCGTGGGGGTCGGGGGACGGGCCGCGCCAGTCGGTGGGAGCGGAGCGGGTCAGTACGCCCGGTTCCGCATGCGGCGCCACCACATCAGGGCCGCGCCGATCAGGACGATGCCGCCCGCCCCGGCCCCGGCGGACGCGGCGATCAGGCGCATGTCGTCCGAACCCTGCGCGCCGGCCGGCTGGAGCGCGTCGCCCAGCTGGCTGCGGACGTCGTTGCCGCCGTCCACGCCCTTGGCGAGCGGGCCGCGCGAACCCTCCGTCGGCAGAGCCACGTACGGGAAGGCCTTCTCGAACTTCTTGTCGTTCTCGTCGACCGCGTCACCGAGGTCGTTCTTCGCGCCCAGCAGCTCGCCCTCGACGACCTGGAGCGACGCGTCGATCACGTCGTCGGTGAGGCGACGGCCGTTGGGGAAGCCGGCGTTGTCCCCGTCGAGGACACCCAGCCGCTTGGGCTTCGCGGCCGGCTTGATCGAGGTGTTGAGCCGCAGCTGCTCCGACGGCGTCACGTGCGGCGGCTGGTTGAGGTCCTTGACGCCCTTGAGGAACACGTCGACCAGGTCGTTGCGCGGCTCGGCCGGCGCCGGGATCTTGTAGATCGCCTCGATGAGCTTGGGCAGCTCCGGGTTGGTGACGTTCTTCAGGAACTGGGCGTCGTCCCGCGGCGTGGACGCGTTGAACGTGTCCTTGTCCTTGATCGGGTTGACGACCTCGTTGACCAGCGGGTTGCCGAGGCGCGAGACCTGCGAGAAGTAGCCCTTGGCGTTCTTGCGCTGCGTCGTCGACCAGATGCCGACGACCGGCTGCTCGTGGGACTCGGTGATGAAGCTGTTGGGGACCTGGAGGGCGATCGAGTTGACGTTGTAGCCCTTGAGGGTGTCGTTGCCGACCTCGGAGAGGTTGCCGCCGTACAGCAGGTCGAAGACGCGCAGGTCCAGGAAGAACGGGTCGTCGGCCTGCCCGGCGAACGTCTGGGCGCCGCCGGCGAGCTTGTGCACCGCCTGCTTGCGCAGGGTGTCGTAGTCCGGCATCGACGCCTTGCCGACGTTCGACGGCGCCACCGGCACGTCGTCGGCGACCTTCGTCTTCGACACGGCCTTCAGGTCCCGCAGCTTGATCAGCTCGAGGTCGTACGTCTGCGTGATGTTCAGGTCGGGGTCGTCGAGGCTCTCGACCGGGCCCGTGTTGTACAGGAACGTCTTGTCGTTCTTCGTGTGCGTCTTGAACGTGTACCGGAAGAGCAGGTCCTCCTTCGCGTCACCGTTGCTGTCGATGCGCAGGTCGTACTGCGCGTCCTCGGCGAACGTGAAGAAGTTGGGCCCGCCGGCCGGTTCCTCGAAGGGGATCCAGTTCGCGACGATGGTCGTCGTGTCCGGCTTGTCCGGGCTGACGAACGCGTACACGTCGGTGTTGTCGTACTGCGGGGTCCCCGAGATCAGCGGGGCCTCGCGGTGGCTGGAGGCGGAGGCCGCCTCAGGTTCCAACGCGGTCACACCGGCGGCCGCGAGCCCGCCGGTGGCCAGCGCGCCACAGATCACGGTCGCGATGCTCGCGCGTCCCGCACCGGTCCTGGAGATAGGTGTCATGCCGTCCGTCCTCCGTGCCAACTTGCCTGACACACGCCATTCGGAGCGGTCGGCGAAGCGGATTGGTCGAATCTCAAACGTTCTTACGGCCCGTCGGGAAAGTTGTTTCATCGCCGGGCGACCCGCGTTTTCGGCGCGCTGTTCCGTAACTTCTGCCGGAGGTGTGTGTGGTGCGAATGCCTCGTGCGAGGGGACAGGCCCGGTGCGGCCTCGGAGAGGGGGACCGAGTGGAGGCGGACGAGCTGCTGCTGCGCGTGGCGGGTGGGGACCAGCAGGCCTTCGAGGATTTGTACGGACTGGTGTCCGGCCCCGTGTTCGGGCTCGTGCGGCGAGTGGTGCGCGACCCCGCCCAGTCGGAGGAGGTGGCTCAGGAGGTGCTGCTCGAACTGTGGCGGTCCGCGGCGAAGTTCGACCCGGGCCGGGGCAGCGCGATGGCGTGGATCCTCACCCTCGCCCACCGCCGAGCCGTCGACCGGGTGCGCAGCGCCCGCGCGGCCGGGGAGCGCGAGCAGCGCGAGGCGCTCCGCGCGAACCAGCCCGCCTTCGACCAGGTCACCGAGGAGGTCGAGGCCGGACTCGAACGCGAGTGGGTGCGCCGCTGCCTGGACCGGCTCACCGTTCTGCAGCGCCAGTCGGTCACCCTCGCCTACTACGAGGGCTACACGTACCGTGAGGTGGCCGAGCGGCTCTCCCTGCCGCTGGGCACCGTCAAGACCCGGATGCGCGACGGACTGACCCGTATGCGCGAGTGCCTGGGAGGTGTGGCATGAGCCTCTTCCGCCGCGAGGACCTGCACTCGCTCGCCGCGCCCTACGCGCTCGACGCCCTGGAGCCGCCGGAGCGGGTCCGCTTCGAGAAGCACCTGAGGGACTGCGACCGCTGCGCCGCCGAGGTGCGCGCCCTGACCGAGGACGCGGTCCGGCTCGCCTGGTCCGCGGCCGCCCCGCCCCCCGCCGCGCTGCGCGACCGGGTCATGCTCGCCGTACGGACGACTCCGCAGGACCCGGCGCCGCAGGGTGCGGCGCGCGAGCCGGCGCGGGCGCGGGCGACGCAGTTGCCGCCGCACGTGTGGGGCACCCAGCCGCCGCCGCGACAGCGGCGGCGGATCCCGCTGTTCGTACCCTTCGCGACGGCCACCGCCGCGGCGGCGCTCGTGGTCGCCTCGCTGTTCGCCGTACAGGCGAACCGGGCCCAGGACCGGCTGACCGCCGAGCAAGATCGGTCACGTGAGATCGCCCACGTTCTGGCGGCTCCGGACGCCCGTGCGAGCAGTGGCCGGGACGGGCGGGGCCGCACCGTCGGAGTGATCGCTTCCGCCACGGAGGGGAGTGCGGTGGTCACCCTCGGCGGATACGGTGCCCCGCCGGGCGGCCGTGTGCACCAGTTGTGGCTCATGCGCCCGGGCGCGCAACCACGCTCCCTGGGGCTCTTCGAGAGCGACACGCCCCTGGTCGCAACGGATCTCGGCACCTCGGCGACGTCACTGGCCGTGACCGTCGAGCCCGCCGGAGGATCACCGCAGCCCACTACCCAGCCGATCGTCCAACTCGCCCTGAAATCTGTTGGATTCGGAGAGTAATCGGAGATACATCGTCAACCCCCTTATGGGGAAGGTGAATCCTGTGACCGCGATACACGCGTGCCCGGACGGGACGATAGGGTTAACCTGCCCGGGCCGGGTGGACTCGTACGGGTGGGGAGTGACATGGAACAGATAACAGTGCGCAGCAGGGCCAGGGTCCCTGCGATCACCTGCGGGAGCAGCGCGACCAGTTCGCGCCTCGACCGCCACCTCTCGGTGCTGGGCGGTCCTGCCGTCCCCCAGCGGGAGACGGTCGAGGCGACCTCGCTGATGCGTGAACTGACGGCGCGTCGGCCGCAGGACCGCAGTGGCAGGGGCGCGCGCGTGCGTCGCGTCTCGCTCTTCGCGCCGCTGCGCCGGCTGCGCCGCTCGCTGTTCGGCAGCAGGTAGGGGCCCGCGCTCGGGCGGTCACACCGCCTCCGGCGCAGCGCTGCGACACCCGTCGTCCGTCATCCCCGCGGCACGCAGCGGCGCCAGGTGTGTTCCCGAGCGCGGTACGCCCCCTGTCGGTGCCTCATCCCCGCCCGGCAGTGACCGGGGGCGACGGCCGCGACCGCGGTCGCCCGCTCACCGCTCGCCGTGCGCGTACTGACGCACGGCGAGCGGCACGAACACCCCGAACAGCACGGCACACCACATGAGCGACCCCGCGACGGGATGGGCCACCGGCCAGGCCGCCCCGTCGGGCACGGGCGCGTTGCCCAAGAGGTCCCGCAGTGCCGTCGCCACCGCGCTGATCGGATTCCACTCGGCGACCGTCCGCAGCCCGGCCGGCAGCCCGCTCGTCGGGATGTACGCGCTTGACAGCAGCGGCAGCAGGAACGACGCCCCGCCCAGCTGGCCGGCCGCCTCCTCGTTGCGGGTGAGCAGGCCGAGGTAGATCCCGGCCCAGGTGCACGCGAAGCGGAACAGCATCAGCAGCGCGAACGCACCCACCGCCGCGAGCACGCCGCCCTCGACCCGCCAGCCCACCGCGAGCCCCACCAGCAGGAACGGCACCGTCCCGACGGCCGTGGCCACCAGGTCCGCCGCGGCCTGCCCCAGCGGTACGGCCGCCCGGCTCATCGGCAGTGTGCGGAAGCGGTTCGTCACGCCCCGGTGCATGTCCCCGGCCGCCTGGAACATGCCGGTCATGATCCCGCCCGAGGCGGTCGCCACCAGCAGGCCCGGCACGAGGAACGCCCGGTAGGCCTCGCCCGGCACCGCCAGCGCGCTGCCGAAGACGTAGCCGAAGAACAGCAGCATGCTGATCGGCATCGTCTGGGTGAGGATCAGCAGTCCCGGGTTGTTGCGCATCCGCAGCAACTGGCGGCCCAGCATCGCGGTCCCGTCGTACGCCAGCATGCTCATGCGGCACGCTCCTTCTCGTCGGTCGTCCCGGCCGTGTTCTCCGTCAGACGCAGGAACACGTCGTCCAGGGTCGGCGGGCGCAGGCTCACGTCGAGCAGCGGCACACCCGCCGTGTCCAGGGCCCGCACCAGCAGCGGGATCGTGAGTGTCGGGTCCTTGCTGACCGCGCCGACGGCGTTGCGCTCGTGGTCGAACGACGGCTGGGCGCCCGTCAGCCGGTCGAGCACGGCCGCGGCCCTCGTGAGCACGTCCGCGTCCGGCACGACGACCTCGGCGTGCGCCCCGACGAGGGACTTGAGCTGCGCCGGGGACCCGGTGTGCGCCACCCGGCCCCGGTCCACCAGGGCGATGTCGTCGGCCAGTTGGTCGGCCTCCTCCAGGTACTGGGTGGTGAGCAGCACGGTCGTGCCCTCGGCGGTCAGGCCGCGCACCACGTCCCGTACGAGGGTGCGGCTGACCGGGTCGAGGCCGGTCGTCGGCTCGTCCAGGAACAGCACGTGGGGGCGGCGGATCAGGCTCGCCGCGAGGTCCAGGCGGCGGCGCATGCCGCCGGAGTAGGTGGACGCGGGGCGGTCGGCGGCCTCGGTCAGGCCGAAGCGGTCGAGGAGTTCCGCGGTGCGGCCGGCCGGACCGCGCACCCGGTGCAGCCGGCCGAACAGCTGGAGGTTCTGGCGCCCGGTGAGGTCCCCGTCGATCGAGGTGTCCTGCCCGGTGACGCCGATCCGGCCGCGTACGGCGGCGGCTTCGCGGACGAGGTCGTGCCCCGCGACCCGGGCGGAGCCGGCGTCCGGCCGCAGCAGCGTGGTCAACAGCCGTACGGCCGTCGTCTTCCCCGCGCCGTTCGGCCCGAGGATCCCGCAGACCGTGCCCTCGGCGACCGCGAGATCCAGCCCGCGCAGGGCATGGACCGTCCCGAACCGCTTCTCCAGACCCTCACTAAGTACAGCGTACGTAGAAGTCATGGCGTGACCATAGCGCACGACGTACGCTGTACGTAACTAGGATGGTGGCCGAGGTGATGAGCGATGGCGGGCCGAGCGGCCGTACCCGAAGTGATCTGGGCGCGCCCCGAGCGCACCGGCCGTGGGCCGAAACCGGCGTTCACCCGCGCCGACATCGCCGCGGCGGCGGTGCGCATCGCCGACGCGGAGGGGCTGGACGGGGTCACCATGCGGCAGGTCGCCGCGGAACTGGGCTGCGGCACGATGTCGCTGTACAACTACGTCCCCCGCAAGGAGGACCTGTACGAGCTGATGATCGACGCCATCGGCGCCGAGCACGAGATGTTCGAGCCCACGGGCGACTGGCGGGCCGACATGCTCCGCAACGCGGAGGAGACGCGCGCCATCATGCACCGCCACACCTGGGTGCCGCGGCTGATGCCGGGGGTGTTCGGCTTCAGCCCCAGCACCCTGCGCTACCTGGAGCACTGCCTGGCCTGCCTCGAACCGCTCGACGTGCCGGCCGGCACGAAGACGGAGCTGATCGCGCTGCTCAACGGCGTCGTGACGACGTACACCGGGAACGACATCGCGACCGCCGAACGCACCCGCTCCATGCCGTGGTCCGCGGAGGAGGAGAACGCGGTCCGCATGGCCTATCTGGGCAGCCAGATCGCCACCGGCGCGTATCCCCGGCTGACCGCGGCCTTCACGGAGCAGAGCGGGCCGGTCGATCTGGAGGCGGTGTTCCGGCGGGCCCTCGAACGCGTCCTGGACGCCTTCGACCCCGAGCGGCGTTAGAGCAGCGCCAGTTGCCCCTCGGGGCCCTCCTCGGGCTCCTCCAGCACCGATGCCGGCCGGCGGGCCGCATCCGCAACCGGCAGGACGCCCGCCGTGCGCAGGTCCGTCGCCGTGACCGGGTCGGGGATCTCCGGCTCTTCCAGCGGGCGCAGTTCGGCCAGCAGCGCGAGGACGGTGATCAGCTCCAGCAGTTCCGACGTCCAGTTCTGTGGCCAGGTCACGGGACGGATCGCCGCCAGCGTGCCCGGCTCGCCGATGGCGACGCGGGTCGCGAACCACTGCTCCAGGACGCGCACTCCGCCCACCTCGAAGTCCCAGGCCTCCGGCGGCACCGGGGAGATGCGGCCCTCGTCCAGGAACAGGGCCTCCTCGTCGCGGTCGTAGTGCAGCGCCACGGGCCGGGAGGGCAGCGGGGCGCGGACGTAGGGGCGGCGGCCGCCGGGGAGCTTCGGGCGTTCGCCGTCACGGCGCATCAGCCACAGCAGCCGGTGGCCGTGCTCCAGGCCCCGCTCCCACGCGTCGGCGTCCCCGGTGAGCGGGACGGTGAGGTCCGGGCGGGCCGTGGCCGTGATCCAGGCCAGGACGTCCAGCGGTACCGGGGTGGCGCCCAGGCGGGTGCCGAGGTGCTCCAGCAGGCCGGGGGCCAGGTTCGGCTCGTGGCCGCCCGGGCGGCGGAACAGCGGGCGGATCCGGCCGGGGCGGAGCAGCGGGAGCAGCGAGGTGACGAGCAGGGGCGGGATGGCCCCGGGCGCCTCCACCACGAAGGCCTGCCGCTCGTCCGCCACCCGCCACATTTCCGGGCGGGCCGCGTCGATCAGACGCTGGTCGGGGATCAGCCACTGCTCGTCGTAGGGCGCGAGAAGGACGCGTACCGGCTCCGGGCAGGGCCCCGAGGCGCGCACCAGCTTCTCCGTGCCGCTGTCGGTCCGGCCGGGCAGCCGGCCGACGGCCGTGTGCAGCGTGCGCGAGCGGGTCGGCTCGAACAGGGACTCCCGGTCGGGTCCCTCGGCCTTCACCAAGGCGTCCCAGCGGGCCTCGAGGGACGCCGCGTCGGGCGCCGCCGGCCAGCCCCGGCCGAGCCGCGGCGGTGCGACGGACCACGGCATGAGGTCCGCCAGCAGCGGAGCGTCGTCGTGCGTCACGCAGGGCATCGTACGACCTGCCGGCGACACGCGGGTCAGGTGGCGTCCAGGGTCACCGTGAAGGAGAACCGGTCCCCGCGGTAGTGGATGACGGCCACGTCCAGAGGCCGCCCGCCGGCGTCGTACGTCACGCCCGTGTAGTGCAGGATCGGGCTCAGCAGGGGAACTCGGAGCAGCTTCGAGGTCTCCGGATCGGCCAGCCGCGCCTCCACCGTGTCCGTGATGCGGCTGATGTCCGCCCCCACCACGTCCCGCAGCACCTTGGTCATGGGCCACCGGACGAGGTCGTCCAGGTCGATCCGCGTGGCCAGTTCGGGGCGCACGAAGTTGCGGGCGTGGTTCGTCGGCTCGCCGGTCTTCTCGTCGCTCCGCAGCCGGTGGTACGTCGCGACCTCCCGCACGTCCGGGAAGAACTCGGCGAGTTCGCCCGGCACGGGCGCGGTGCCGTGGTCCAGCAGCTCGGTCGTCATGCCGGACTGCTGGGCCACGATCGCGTCCACCGAGCCGAGCAGGCGCACCGGGGAACCCCTGCGCGCGTGCGGCTCGATGAACGTGCCCCGCCGCCGGTGGCGTGTGATCAGCCCCTCGTCCTCCAGCTCCTTCAGCGCCTGCCGCATCGTCAGCACGCTCACGCCGTAGTGCCCGGCCAGCTGCTCCTCGGTGGGCAGCCGCAGCGGGTCCTGGGGCGAGCGGCCGAGGATCGAGGCGCGCAGCGACTGCGACACCTGGTACCAGAGCGGCAGCTTGCGGTTCAGGACGATGGAGTCCGGGGCGAAGGAGGTCACGGGCCATCCGTACCGGTAGGAAATGATCAGTGCAAGGGGCCTCCGACGGAGCTCCGTGGAAGAAGGAGCGGCGTTCGGTGCGTGCTCTCGGCGTGCCCGGCGTCGCGACGCCGCGGAGATCCGTCAGAAGCCCCCTAGGGGCGGAAGTGCCGCTCCATGCCCTGCCAGACGTCGTCGTAGCGCTGCTGGAGGTGTTCCGCGCGGGCCGCGTGCGGGGTGAGGGCGATCGGCCAGCGCGTCTCGAACATGAACGCCAGGCCGTCGTCGATCTTCTGCGGCTTCAGCTCCGCGGCGCTCGCCCGGTCGAACGTCTCCCGGTCCGGGCCGTGCGCCGACATCATGTTGTGCAGCGAACCGCCGCCCGGTACGAAGCCTTCCGCTTTCGCGTCGTACGCGCCTTCGATCAGGCCCATGTACTCGCTCATCACGTTCCGGTGGAAGTACGGCGGGCGGAAGGTGTCCTCGCCCACCAGCCAGCGCGGCGCGAACACCACGAAGTCGGCACCGGCCAGGCCCGGGGTGTCCGACGGGGACGTCAGCACCGTGAAGATCGACGGGTCCGGGTGGTCGTAGGTGATGGTGCCGAGCGCGTTGAAGCGGCGCAGGTCGTAGACGTAGGGCACGTGGTTGCCGTGCCAGGCGACCACGTCGAGCGGGGAGTGGTCGTAGGTGGCCGTCCACAGGTTGCCGCAGAACTTGTTCACCACCTCCACCGGGCCCTCGACGTCCTCGTACGCGGCGACCGGTGCGCGGAAGTCCCGGGGGTTGGCGAGCCCGTTGGCGCCGATCGGGCCCAGGTCGGGGAGGCGGAAGGGCGCGCCGTAGTTCTCGCACACATACCCGCGGGCGGACTCGTCGAGCAGCTCCACCCGGAAGCGGACCCCGCGCGGGATCAGCGCCACATGTCCCGGCTCCGCATGCAGCAGACCGAACTCGGTGCGCAGCAGCAGCCCGCCGCGCTCGGGCACGATCAGCAGCTCGCCGTCGGCATCGCTGAACACCCGGTCCATCGAGGCGTTGGCCGTGTAGAGGTGCACGGCGACGCCGGTGCGCTGGGTGGCGTCGCCGTTGCCGCCGAGCGTCCACAGGCCCGCCAGGAAGTCGGTCTCGGGCGCCGGGTCGGGCAGCGGGTTCCAGCGCAGGCGGTTGGGGTCGGGCACGGTCTGGGTGAAGGGGGCGGTGCGGACCGAGCCGTTGTGGGTCCGGGTGAACGCCGGGTGCGCGGCCGACGGGCGGATCCGGTACAGCCACGAGCGGCGGTTGTGTGCCCGCGGCTCGGTGAACGCCGAACCGCTCAGCTGCTCCGCGTACAGCCCGAGCGGGGCCCGCTGGGGCGAGTTGCGGCCCTCGGGCAGTGCGCCCGGGACGGCCTCCGAGCTGTGCTCGTTGCCGAAGCCGGAGAGATAGGTCAGCCCTTCGGCGGTCTTCCGCGCTTCCCCGCGCTCGAACCCGCTCGCGCGGGAGGTACCCCCATCGCCCATGATCGCTGCTCCCTTGCGTTCGATTCCTATGCAATACCGTAGGATTGCGATTTCCCCGACGCAAGAGGGGCGCGCCCCTCCTCTCGACGGATGACCTGAACCCGACTTGAGAATGATCCGCCGGGCCGGACGTGTGTTCTAGGCTCACGGATATGTCGTGGACACGGAAACCTCTGGCCGCGCTCGCGGTCTGTGTCCTCCTCCTGGCCGGATCCGCGGGCTGCGGTTCCGGTGACGCCCGGGAGGGCGTCGCGTCACCCGCGCCGGTGGGCAAGCTGCTGGAGGACCGGGACCCTGAGGGCCGGCCCTATCGCGAGGTCGAGCCGGAGGACGCTCCCGACGTCGGGATCGAGGTGCAGCCCGACGCGGCAGGCGGCTGGGACGTACGCCTGACCGTGCGGAACTTCCGCTTCTCACCGGCCGGCGCGGCAGCCCGGGCGGTGGCCGGACGCGGCCTCGCGCACCTCTACGTCGACGGCCGTCCCGTCGCCCGCCTCCGTGCCCCGGCGTACCGGCTGGACGCCCGCCTCGTACCGCGCGGCACGCACCGCGTCACGGCCCGCCTCTACGCCGACGACGCCACCGCCTGGGCGGTGGACGGCAAGCCCGTGGAGAGCACGGCCGACATCACCGCCTCGGAGCCCGGCCCGGGCGTGACGCCGGACACCTCCTCCCGGCGCAAGGCCCGGACGCAGGGGACGGACATCGGGGGGCGAGGTTCACCGGACCGCGCCGGAACGGCATCATGAAGCCCGTGCCCCACGCGACATCGCTCCGTCGTGCGCCCGTGCAACGGCGCAGTGCCGAACGCCTGACCAGGATCCTCGACGCCTGCGCCGACCTTCTGGACGAGGTCGGCTACGACGCCCTGAGCACCCGTGCCGTCGCCCAGCGGGCCTCGGTCCCGATCGGCTCGGTCTACCGCTTCTTCGGCAACAAGCGCCAGATGGTCGACGCCCTGGCCCAGCGCAACCTCGAGCGGTACTCCGTGCGCGTCACCCAGCGCCTTCAGGAGGCCGGTGAGGACGAGGGCTGGCGCACGGCCATGGACGCCGTGCTCGACGGATACCTGGAGATGAAGCGCACCGCGCCCGGCTTCTCCCTCGTCGACTTCGGCAACCAGATCCCGGTCGGCGCCCGCCACGCCGAACCCAACCACCGCGTCGCCGACCGCCTCACCGAACTCCTCTCCGGCTACCTCGACCGCGAGCCCGACGAGGATCTGCGCCGCGTCTTCCTCATCGCCGTCGAGACCGCAGACACCCTCGTGCACCTGGCGTTCCGGGTCGCACCGGAGGGCGACCAGCGGATCATCGACGAGGCCCGGGAGATGCTGCGCGCCTATCTCGCCCGGGCGCTCGACTGACCGGGTCCCGTCAGGGCCTCCCCGCCGTGCATACCGGTCGGTATGCTCGGGTGCGTCAGCGTCACCGCAGCCGCCGCCCCAGGAGGACCCGTGTCCCGCACCGCCCTGCGTATCTGTCCCCTGTGCGAGGCCACCTGCGGCCTGACCCTCACCATCGAGGGGACGCGCGTCACCCACGCCCGCGGTGACCGCGACGACGTGTTCAGCCGGGGGTTCATCTGCCCCAAGGGTGCCTCCTTCGGGGCCGTCGACTCCGACCCCGACCGGCTGCGCACGCCGCTCGTACGCCGGGACGGCGAGCTGCGCGAGGCCACCTGGGAGGAGGCCTTCGACGCGGTCGCCGCGGGTATCCGGCCGGTCGTGGAGCGCCACGGCCCGAATGCCGTCGGGGTCGTCCTCGGCAACCCCAACGTGCACACCATGGCCGGTGCCCTCTACCCGCCCGTCCTGCTCGCAGGGCTCGGCACCCGCAGCGTCTTCACCGCCTCCACGGTCGACCAGATGCCCAAGCACGTCTCCAGCGGACTCCTCTTCGGCGACGCGAACGCCATCCCCGTGCCCGACCTCGACCGCACCGACCATCTGCTCCTGATCGGCGCCAACCCGCTGGAGTCCAACGGCAGTCTGTGCACCGCCGCCGACTTCCCGGGCAAACTCAAGGCGCTCAAGGCCCGGGGCGGCACCCTCGTCGTGATCGACCCGCGGCGCACCCGCACGGCGAAGCTCGCCGACCGGCACATCGCCGTCCGGCCCGGCACCGACGCGCTGCTGCTGGCGGCGATGGCGCGGGTGCTCTTCGACGAAGGTCTCGTCGAGCCCACCCCGCACGTCCAGGGCGTCGAGGAACTGTCCATCGCCCTGCGGGAGTTCACCCCCGAGGCCGTCTCGGAGGCCTGTGACGTCGAGGCCGGCGCGATCCGCGCCCTCGCCCGCGAGCTGGCCGCCGCGCCGACCGCCGCCGTCTACGGCCGCATCGGCAGCTGCACCGTCCCGCACGGCACCCTGGCCAGCTGGCTCGTCGACGTGCTGAACATCCTCACCGGCAACCTCGACCGGCCCGGCGGCGCGCTCTTCCCGCAGGCCGCCACCGACAGGACCCCGCGCCCCGCCGGACCCGGCCGGGGCTTCGCCCTCGGGCGCTGGCACTCCCGGGTGAGCCGGCACCCCGAGGCGAAGGGCGAACTGCCCCTGTCGGCCCTCGCGGAGGAGATCGACACCGCCACCGACGAGGGCGAGCCGGTGCGCGCGCTGATCGCCGTCGCCGCCAACCCCGTGCTGTCCGCGCCCGACGGCGACCGGCTCGACAAGGCGCTCGACTCGCTCGACTTCATGGTCAGCGTCGACCCGTACCTCAACGAGACCTCGCGCCACGCCGACGTGGTCCTGCCCCCGCCCCCGCCCTCCCAGAGCCCGCACCACGACTTCGCCTTCAACACCCTCGCCGTCCGCAACCAGGTCCGCTACACCCGCCCGGCGGTCCCGCTGGAACCCGGCCGCATGGCGGAGACGGAGATCCTCGCCCGGCTGATCCTGGCCGTCACGGGCATGCACGGGGCCGACCCGGCGGCCGTCGACCGGATGGTCATCGACCAGACCCTCGGCAAGGCCGTGCGGGAACCGCACTCCCCGGTCCACGGCCGCGACCCCCGCGAGCTCGCCGCGCAGCTCACCGGCGACACCGGCCCCGAGCACCGGCTCGACATGATGCTGCGCCTCGGCCCCTACGGCGACGGCTTCGGCGCCCGGCCGGACGGGCTCGGCCTGGAGAAGCTGCTCGCGCACCCGCACGGCATCGACCTCGGCCCGCTCCGGCCCCGCCTGCCGCAGCCCCTGAAGACCCGCAGCGGCAAGGTGGAGCTGCTGCCCGGCCCGATCGCCGACGACCTGCCCCGTCTGCGCGCGGCGCTGGCCGAACGCCCCGAGGGGCTCGTCCTGGTCGGCCGCCGCCATCTGCGTTCGAACAACAGCTGGATGCACAACGTGCCCGCCCTCACCGGCGGCTCCAACCGCTGCACCCTTCAGATCCACCCCGAGGACGCCGAGCGGCTGGGCGTCGAGGAAGGTGCCGCCGTGCGCGTCAAGGGCGCCGGGGGAGAGGTCACCGCACCCGCCGAGGTCACGGACACGGTCCGCCGGGGCGTGGTGAGCCTGCCGCACGGCTGGGGCCACAACCGTCCCGGCACCCGCCTCAGGCACGCCTCCACGGACCCCGGCGTCAACGTCAACCAGCTCCTCGACGGCCGTCTGCTCGACCCGCTGTCGGGCAACGCGGTCCTCAACGGTGTGCCGGTCGAGGTGGCCCCCGAGACGGGCCCGGGAGACCCCTCCGTGACCGAAAAGCTCACCGCTCTGACCTGAGCAAAGCTGTGACCAGCAGTTTTGCGCTTATTGCTCGCACGTCAACGTCTTGTTAACGCTGCTTGAACGCACCTAACGTCTCGGACACCGCCGGCCCTGGTGGGATGTTCAAGGGCGAACGTTAGGTATCCACTCATGCTGACCATCCTCGGCTTCGCCATGATCGTGACCTTCCTGGTCCTGATCATGATGAAGAAGTTGTCGCCGATCGCGGCGCTCGTGCTGATTCCCGCGCTGTTCTGCGTGTTCGTCGGCAAGGGCGCCAAGCTCGGCGACTACGTCATCGACGGCGTGACCAGCCTCGCCCCCACCGCGGCGATGCTCATGTTCGCGATCGTCTACTTCGGTGTGATGATCGATGTCGGTCTCTTCGACCCGATCGTCCGCGGCATCCTCAAGTTCTGCAAAGCCGACCCGATGCGGATCGTCGTCGGCACCGCAGTGCTCGCCGCGATCGTGTCGCTGGACGGCGACGGCTCGACGACCTTCATGATCACCGTCTCGGCGATGTACCCGCTGTACAAGCGCCTGAAGATGAGCCTGGTCGTGATGACCGGTGTCGCCGCCATGGCCAACGGCGTGATGAACACCCTCCCGTGGGGCGGGCCGACCGCCCGCGCCGCGACCGCGCTGAAGCTCGACGCCAGCGACATCTTCGTCCCGATGATCCCGGCGCTCCTGGTCGGCCTGCTCTTCGTCTTCGTCCTCTCCTACGTGCTCGGTGTGCGCGAACGCCGGCGGCTGGGCGTGCTGACGCTGGACGAGGTGCTGGAGGAGGAGAAGGCGACCGAGACGGTCCTCGTCGGCTCCGGTGGCTCCGCCGACGGCAAGGCCTCGATGCGCAAGGGCGGCACGGCCGCGGCGGGTGTCACGGGTGGCGCGGGCTCCGGCACGGACGCTCCCGAGGGCGCCACGGGCTCCGCCGGCTCCGCGGACTCCGGGGACGACGACACCTTCCAGGGCCTCGACCCCAACCGCTCCACCCTGCGGCCCAAGCTCTACTGGTTCAACGCGCTGCTCACGGTCGGCCTGCTCACCGCCATGATCATGGAGTGGCTGCCGATCCCGGTGCTGTTCCTGCTCGGTGCCGCGCTCGTCCTCTCCGTGAACTTCCCGCACATCCCCGACCAGAAGGCCCGTCTGGCCGCCCACGCCGACAACGTCCTGAACGTCTCCGGCATGGTCTTCGCCGCCGCCGTCTTCACCGGCGTCCTCCAGGGCACCGGCATGGTCGACCACATGGCCAAGTGGATGGTGGACGTCATCCCCGGCAGCATGGGCCCGCACATGGCCCTCGTCACCGGCATCCTGAGCCTGCCGCTCACCTACTTCATGTCGAACGACGGCTTCTACTTCGGGGTCCTGCCCGTCCTCGCCGAGGCCGGTGCCGCGCACGGGGTCACCCCGCTGGAGATGGCCCGCGCCTCCCTCGTCGGCCAGCCGCTGCACATGTCCAGCCCGCTCGTCCCGGCCGTCTACGTCCTGGTCGGCATGGCCAAGGTGGAGTTCGGCGACCACACCAGGTTCGTCGTGAAGTGGGCCGCCCTGACCTGCCTGGTCATCCTCGGCGCGGGCATGCTGTTCGGGATCATCTGAGCCACTTCATGGAGGACGTCATCGTGAGGCCCGGCAGGAACCGCGGCTGGCTGCTCCGCCTCGTCATCGCCTTCGGCTTCGCGCAGGGGGCGGTGTCGATGGCGCGGCCCGCCGTCTCCTACCGGGCCCTGGCGCTGGGCGCGGACGAGCGTGCGGTCGGTGTGATCGCCGGTGTGTACGCGCTGCTGCCCCTGTTCGCCGCCGTTCCCTTGGGACGCCGCACCGACCACGGCCGCTGCGCGCCCCTGTTGCCGGTCGGCGTGGTCCTCATTTCGGGCGGCTGCGCCCTCAGCGGCGTCGCCGGCTCCCTGTGGACGATGGCCCTGTGGAGCGGGGTGATGGGACTCGGACACCTGTGCTTCGTCATCGGATCCCAGTCCCTCGTCGCCCGTCAGTCCGCGCCGCACGAGCAGGACCGCAACTTCGGCCACTTCACGATCGGCGCCGCCCTCGGCCAGCTGGTCGGCCCGGTCGCCGCGGGCGCGCTGATCGGCGGCGCGGACATGGCCGGCAGCAGCGCGCTCGCCCTCATCGTGGCGGGCGCGACCGCGGCGGTCGCGTTCACCTCACTGTGGCGCATCGAGCATCGCCGTACGGCGGCCGAGTCCCGGCCGGACAAGAGCCACCGGGTCCCCATCCGGGGCATCCTGCGCACCCGGGGGGTGCCGGCGGGCATCTTCGTCAGCCTCGCCGTGCTGTCCGCGACCGACATCCTGACCGCCTACCTGCCGGTGGTCGGCGAGCACCGGGGCATCGCGCCGTCCGTGATCGGCATCCTGCTCAGTCTGCGCGCGGCGGCGACGATCGCCTGCCGCCTGGTGCTGACGCCCCTGCTGCGGCTGCTCGGCCGGACCCTGCTGCTGTCGCTCACCTGTCTGCTGGCGGCCCTGCTGTGCGCGGGCATCGCACTGCCGGTGCCGGTGTGGGCGCTCGGACTGCTGCTGGTCGCGCTGGGCTTCTGCCTCGGGGTCGGTCAGCCGCTGTCCATGACGACGGTCGTCCAGGCCGCCCCCGACGACGCCCGCTCCACGGCCCTGGCCCTGCGCCTGACCGGCAACCGGCTCGGCCAGGTGGCCGCGCCCGCCGGGGCCGGGCTGATCGCCGGAGTCGCGGGGGTGGCGGCGCCGTTCGTGATGCTCGGGGTGCTGTTGCTGCTGTCCTCCGGGGTCGCCGTACGGTCGCCGGGGGAGCCGAGGGAGCCGAGGGAATCGGGCGAGCCCCCCCGGCCGCGGGTCCGGCTGCGCCGGAAGAGCGATATCTGACGCGTCGCAGGGCGCAGTTGCCGCTCTTTCGACGGTCATGTGACAGAGAGTCAGGTGACGAGGTGTTTGTATGAAAATCATCTGACTTGGAGGCATGTTCATGCCCGTCGTACCCCCCGCGTGCCGTGCCGGCACCCGCACCGCCGTCCTCGCCGCTCTCACCCTCGCAGGGACCACCCTGAGCGCGGTGCCCGCTGTCGCCGCTCCGGGGGACAACGGGGACGTCAAGATCCACGCCCGCGAGACGGCCGCCACCGATCGCCGCAACGATCCGAAGGTCTGCGACTTCTACCTCGCCGCGTTCGACTTCGAGGGAGGCGAGACGGTCAACTGGACCATCCAGACCCTGCCCGAGGTGCCGGCCGAGAGCGGCTCCGTCACCCTCGACGCGGCGGGCGCGGGCCGCTCCCCGCTCATCGACCTGCCCAACGGGCAGTACAAGCTGACGTGGCTCACCGACCGGGCTCATGGCGCGGGCAAGTTCAAGGTGTTCCAGGTCGACTGCCCGGCCTCCAAGGCCACGCCCACCGTGATCACCCCCAACGGCGGCCCACCGGCGGGTGGCGGCGGCATCGCCCGTGCCGAGGCCTTCACGCCGGTCACCGGCGCGGCCGCCGTCGGGCTGGCCGCCGTCGCGGGGACGGTCTGGTTCCGGCTCCGTCGCCGCCCCGATGGCGCCGCGTAGGCCGCGTTCCACGGGTCGCCCCGCCCGGGTGGGGCAGGGCGGGGGTGCGCTCGGGCCTGACGCCGAGTCGATGCGGCGCAGGGGTGGTGCCGGGCCCGGCGCCGCCTCGGGGGTGCGGCGTGGGGCTGGTTCCGGTTCTGCCGATGCGCCGCCGGGGCGGCGTGGGGGCGGTGCCGGGGCTCCTGCGGTTCCGGTGGGCCGACGGGGGGCTCCCGCCGGCCCGGGGACCCGGCGCGGGGGCGGGGCCGGTTCCGCCCGCGTGCCGGCAGGGCGCGGGCGTGCGGCCGGGGCCGCCCCCGCGGTGGTCCGGCGTGGCTCCGGATCCGGTCACGGCGCCGTCCCGCCAGGGCGGTACCCCGCGTCCGCCGGTGTCCCCGGGCCGTGGCCCCGACGGTCCCGCAGGCCCTGGTACCGGACGCGTGCCTACCGGCTGACGCGGACGATCGTGGTGACCGTCTCGCTGCTGGTGGTGGTCGGTCTCGGCTGGGACCGGGGCGAAGAGCCCGGCGCGACGGTCACGGCCCCGCCGCCGGACTTCGCCGAGGCCGCCCATCCGGCCGGTTCCGGCAGGGGCACGGGCGAGCTGCCGGGTGCCCCCGGCGCGGGCGAGGCCGCTCCGCCGGGAGACTCCGGCGCCGGCAAGGCTGCCCCACCGGGTGCCCCGGGCGGGGGCGAGGCTGCTCCGTCGGGAGTCCCCGGCGCGGGTAAGGCTGTCCCACCGGGCGCCCCCGGCGCGGGCAGGGCGGCTCCGCCGGATGCCCCTGGCGCGGGTAGGGCTGTCCCGCCGGGTGCCCCCGGCGCCGGCAAGGCTGCCCCACCGGCTGCCCCACCCGGAGCCTCCGCCGCCAGCACCGCTGCCCCGCCCGCCGCCACCGCCGCCCCCCGACCAGGCCCTCGCACCGACACACCCCGGGCGCCCGCGTCCCCCACACCGGCGGCCCACGCCCCGGGCCCCCGCACCCCCCGGCCCTCCGCCCCCGGGCCCCGCAAGGACGGCCCCGCCCCGCACGCCGACCGGCCCGCAGCCGCCGTGCCACGCCCCGCGCCCAAGCACGCCGCCCCTGACCCCCTCGCCCGGAAGCCCCACGCACCGGCCGGCCCCCGCCCCCTGCCCCGCTCCCGGGCCACCCGTCTCCTCATCCCGTACCTCCGCCTCGACGCCCCGGTCATGGACCTCGGCCTCGACCGCGACCGGCGCCTCACCGCGCCCCCGGACGACGATCCCAAGCTCGTCGGCTGGTACCGGCACGGCGCCTCGCCCGGGGAGCAGGGCACCGCCGTGGCCGTCGGGCATCTGGACACGGACAGCGGGCCCGCCGTCTTCGCGGGGCTGACCGAGCTGAAACGGGGCCGCGTCATCAAGGCCCGCCGCGCCGACGGACGGATCGCCGTCTACACGGTCGACAAGATCAAGTCGTACGAGAAGGCGGACTTCCCGAGCAAGGAGGTGTACGGCGCCCGAGGCCGCCCCGAACTGCGCCTGATCACCTGCGGCGGCAGCTACGACCGCCGGAAGGGCTACTCCGGGAACGTGGTCGTCTTCGCCCACCTCACCGGCATCCGCTGACCCGGGCCGGACCCGCCCCGACGGCCGGATCCGGCCGTCCGCCTTCTCACCAGATGGACCGAGGCCCCCGATCCTGCCCGGTGTCTTCCCCAGGCCGCACACATTCCGTTAACTTCCGTGACCCACAGCCCCGTACGACCCGCACGGGGCTTCCGACCGCGGAGCACCAGCGCCCTGATGACCCCTCGGGGGCCCCTCATGACACGCGCCATTTCCCTGCACGACGTGAGCAAGGCCTACACGCGGGGCGTCCGCGTGGTGGACCGGCTGTCGCTGGACATCGCGCCCGGCGAGTTCCTCGTGCTGCTCGGCCCGTCCGGCTGCGGCAAGTCGACCGTACTCAGAATGATCGCCGGGCTGGAGGAGATCGACGAGGGCCGGCTGCTGCTCGACGGCGAGTACGCCAACGACCTCCCGCCGTCCGGCCGGGACATGGCGATGGTCTTCCAGAACTTCGCCCTCTACCCGAACATGACCAGCCGCGCCAACATCGGCTTCCCGCTGCGGATCGAGGACCCGGGCGCGGACCCGCGCCCCCGCGTCGACGCCACCGCCCGCATGCTCGGCATCGAGGACCTCCTCGACCGCCTCCCCGCCCAGCTCTCCGGCGGCGAACGCCAGCGGGTCGCGATGGGCCGGGCCATCGCCCGCCACCCCTCCGCCTTCCTCATGGACGAGCCGCTGTCCAACCTCGACGCCAAGCTCCGCACCCATCTGCGCGCCGAGATCTCCCGGCTCACCCAGGAGCTGGGCGTCACCACGATCTACGTCACCCACGACCAGGCCGAGGCCATGTCGCTCGGCGACCGGGTCGCCGTGCTGCGCGGCGGTGTGCTCCAGCAGATCGACAGTCCCCGTGTCGTCTACGCGCTGCCCAGCAACGTCTTCGTCGCCGCCTTCATCGGCACCCCGCGCATCAACCTGCTGCGCGGCCTGGTGCGCGCCCCGCTCGACGGGGCGATGACCATCAGCCTGGGCAAGCAGTTCCTGCGCCTGCCCGAGCCGCTCTCCCTCGACCACCAGCTGCTGCGCGTCCAGCAGGGCCGTGAGGTCATCGTCGGCCTGCGCTCGGAGGCCGTACGGATCGCCAAGCACAGCGCGGCCCGCCCCGGCGAGGTGCCGATCACCGGCCTGGTCGAGCACGTGGAGTTCCAGGGGCACGAGATCCTGGTCCACTTCAACACCGGCTCCAGCCCCGCCGTCGTCCCCGAACTGGAGGCCCCGCGCCCCCGCCCCGGCCGCCCCGCCCGGCGGCGCCGGCGCGACGGCTCGGTCCTCACGAGGCTCCGGGAGCGGACCGGGGCCGGGCGGGCCGGACCCGTGGTCACCCTGGAAGGCCCCGAGGACGCCCGGAACACCGCGACCGCCGAACCGCGCCTGCCCGGGGACCTCATCGTCCGCACCACCCCCGACCTGGCCCTGCGCCACGGCATGCAGGTGCCGCTCCTCGTCGACCTCGCCCACCTCTTCGTCTTCGACCAGAACGGCGACCGCATCTGCCCGCACCCGGCGCGCCTGCCCGACCTGGGGGAGTGAGGAGCCGCACACCCGGGCGTGGCCCGCACCGTGCTGTGATGGCCCCGGCATCCGGGGCGACACCCCGGGACGTCTGGCGCCAAAAAACTATCGCCGCTAGTTTATGTGTCGGACGACGACGCCCCGCCCCGGAGGAAGCGCGATGAAGGCACACGACGGCATGTACATCCAGGGCGCCTGGCGCCCCGCCGCCGGCCAGGACGTGATCGAGGTCGTGAACCCGGTCGACGAGCAGGTCATCGGCACGGTACCCGCGGGCACCGCCGAGGACGTCGACAACGCCGTACGGGCCGCCCGCGCCGCCCTGCCGGAGTGGGCCGCGACTCCGCCCGCCGAGCGCGCGGCCCGGCTGGCCGCCCTGCGGGACGTGCTCGTGAGCCGCGCGGAGGAGATCGCCGAGACCGTCACGGCCGAACTCGGCTCGCCGCTGAAGTTCTCGCAGGCCGTCCACGCGGGCGTGCCGATCGCGGTCGCGGGCTCGTACGCCGAGCTGGCGGCGGCGTACTCCTTCGAGGAGAAGACGGGCAACTCGGTCGTGCACCACGAGCCGGTCGGCGTCGTCGCCGCCATCACGCCCTGGAACTACCCGCTGCACCAGATCGTCGCCAAGGTCGCCCCGGCCCTCGCGGCGGGCTGCACGATCGTGGTGAAGCCCGCCGAGGACACCCCGCTGGTGGCCCGGCTCTTCGCCGACGCGGTGCACGAGGCCGGGCTCCCGCCGGGCGTCTTCAACCTGGTCACCGGTCTCGGCCCGGTCGCCGGCCAGGCCCTCGCCGAGCACCCCGGGGTCGACCTAATCTCCTTCACCGGCTCCACCGCCGTAGGCCGGCAGCTCGCAGCGATCGCCGCCGGACAGGTCAAGAAGGTCGCCCTCGAACTGGGCGGCAAGTCCGCCAACGTCATCCTCCCGACCGCCGACCTGGCCAAGGCGGTCAACGTCGGTGTCGCCAACGTCATGTCCAACTCCGGGCAGACGTGCAGCGCCTGGACGCGGATGCTGGTCCACCGCGACCAGTACGACGAGGCGGTCGGGCTGGCCGCGGCCGCCGCCGCCAAGTACGGCGACCGCATCGGGCCGGTCGTCAACGCCAAGCAGCAGGCCCGGGTGCGCGGCTACATCGAGAAGGGCGTCGCGGAAGGCGCCCGCCTGGTCGCAGGCGGACCCGAAGCCCCGCGCGAGACCGGCTACTTCGTCAGCCCGACCGTCTTCGCCGACGTCACCGAGGACATGACCGTCGCCCAGGAGGAGATCTTCGGCCCGGTCCTGTCGATCCTGAGGTACGAGGACGAGGAGGACGCCCTGCGCATCGCCAACGGCACGGTGTACGGCCTGGCCGGTGCCGTCTGGGCCGGTGACGAGGCCGAGGCGGTGGCCTTCGCGCGCCGGATGGAGACCGGCCAGGTCGACATCAACGGCGGCCGCTTCAACCCCCTGGCCCCCTTCGGCGGCTACAAGCAGTCGGGCGTGGGCCGCGAACTCGGCGTGCACGGCCTGGCCGAGTACCTCCAGACCAAGTCCCTCCAGTTCTAGTCAGGGGAGTCCCTTCCGTCATGGCCGTCCGCGCCGCCGTCCTGCCCGCCGTCGGCTCCCCGCTGGAGATCACCGGCATCGAACTGCCCGACCCCGGACCCGGCCAGGTCCGCGTCCGGCTCGCCGCCGCCGGGGTCTGCCACTCCGACCTGTCCCTGTCCGACGGCACCATGCGCGTGCCCGTCCCCGCCGTCCTCGGCCACGAGGGCGCCGGCACGGTGGTCGCCGTCGGTGAGGGCGTCACCCATGTCGCGCCCGGCGACGGGGTCGTCCTCAACTGGGCCCCGTCCTGCGGCGCCTGCCACGCCTGCTCGCTCGGCGAGGTGTGGCTGTGCGCCAACGCCCTGGGCGGCGCCGCCGACGTCTACGCCCGCACCACCGGGGGCACCGACCTCCACCCCGGCCTGAACGTCGCCGCGTTCGCCGAGGAGACGGTCGTCTCCACGTCCTGCGTCCTGCCCGTCCCGGACGGCGTCCCGCTCACCGACGCGGCCCTCCTCGGCTGCGCGGTCCTCACCGGCTACGGCGCCGTCCACCACTCGGCCCGTGTCCGGCAGGGCGAGACGGTCGCGGTGTTCGGCGTCGGGGGAGTGGGCCTCGCCGCCCTCCAGGCGGCCCGGATCGCGGGCGCCTCGAAGATCGTCGCGGTGGACGTGTCCGCCGAGAAGGAGGAGCTGGCCCGGGCGGCCGGAGCCACCGACTACCTCGTCGCCGCCGACACCACCGCCCGCGAGATCCGGGGCCTCACCGGCAAGCAGGGCGTCGACGTCGCCGTGGAGTGCGCCGGGCGCGCGGTCAGCATCCGCACGGCCTGGGACTCCACCCGGCGCGGCGGCCGCACCACGGTCGTCGGCATCGGCGGCAAGGACCAGCAGGTCACCTTCAACGCCCTGGAGATCTTCCACTGGGGCCGCACCCTCTCCGGCTGCGTCTACGGCAACTCCGACCCTGCGCAGGACCTCCCCGTCCTGGCCGAACACATCCGGGCCGGCCGCCTCGATCTGAGCGCGCTGGTGACGGAACGCATCTCCCTGGACGGCATCCCGGCGGCCTTCGAGAACATGCTGGCGGGCAAGGGCGGCCGGTCGCTGGTCGTCTTCTAGCCCGACACACCGGCGCCCCGGCCTCCCCGCGAGGCCGGGGCCCTCGGCGTGCCCGGACCGCGGTCGATGCCAAGTACAGGCAAAAGTCCTGGTGCGCGACCCGTTGACGCACATACCGTCCGGTCAGTACGTTCCCCGGAACCCGCGCCACCCCCCCGTTCCGTCCCCGTACTCCCCCGGAGCGTGCACCACATGGACACGGCACCTTCCGCCCAGCCCGTCGCGACCACGCCCGCCGTCGGCAACCGCCGCCGAGTGGCCACCGCCGCGGCACTCGCCTCGGCCGTCGAGTGGTACGACTACTTCGTCTTCGGCATCGCCGCCGCCCTCGTGCTCGGCGACCTCTACTTCCCCGCCGGCAACGCCACGGCAGGCGTGCTCGCCTCGTTCGCGACCTTCGCCGTCGGCTTCCTCGCCCGCCCCATCGGCGGCATCGTCGCCGGCCACCTCGGCGACAAGCGCGGCCGCAAGCCGATGCTGGTCCTCGCCCTCACCCTGATGGGCGTGGCCACCACCGGCATCGGCCTGCTGCCGACCTACGACACGATCGGTGTGGCCGCCCCGATCCTGCTCGTGCTCCTGCGCGTGGTGCAGGGCGTCGCGGTCGGCGCCCAGTGGGGCGGCGCGATGCTCCTGGCCACCGAGTACGCCCCGGAGGGCAAGCGCGGTGTCTACGGCAGCGTCGTCCAGCTCGGCGTCCCCATCGGCGTGGTGACCGCCAACACCGTCTTCCTGCTGGCCGGCGCGCTCACCAGCGACTCGGCGTTCGCGGCCTGGGGCTGGCGCGTGCCGTTCCTGATCGGCCTGCTGGTGCTCGGCCTCGCCTGGTACATCCACACCCGCGTCGAGGAGACCCCGGCGTTCCGGGAGGCCGAGCGGGCGCTCGCGGAGAAGGAGAAGTCCGAGCAGAGCTCGCCGCTGCGCACCATCCTGCGCGGCCACCTGGGCACGGTGTTCCTGGCCGGCGGCTCCTTCGCCGTGAACACCGCCACCTTCTACATCCTCATCACCGGCGTCCTCGACTACACGACCCGCGAGCTGGACATGGAGAAGGGCGCGGTGCTCACCGTCTCGCTCTGCGTCAGCCTCACCCAGCTCGTGCTGATCCCGGCCGCCGCCGCGCTCTCCGACCGTGTCGGCCGCATCCGGATCTACGCCGTCGGCGCGATCGGCATCGCGCTGTGGGCCGTACCGCTCTTCCTGCTGATCGACACGGGCTCGCTGTTGTGGCTCGCGGTCGGCACGTTCGTCGCCAGCTGCTTCCTGAGCATCATGTACGGCCCCCAGGCCGCCCTGTTCGCCGAGCTGTTCACGCCCGAGATGCGCTACACCGGCGCCTCCCTCGGCTACCAGATCGCGGCCGTCGCGGGCGGCGGGCTCGCCCCGTTCATGATGGTGCTGCTGCTGGAGGCGACGGGCACGTCGATGGCCGTGTCCGGGTACATCGTCGCGCTCTCGGTGATCGCCCTGGTGTCGATCAAGATCCTGGCGGACCGGGCGCGTACGGCGGAAGCGAAGACGGAGCCGGAGGCGGAGACGAGGGCCGAGTCAGCGGGCTGAGTCCCGGGCATCCTCGGGCCGTGGCTCCGGAACCGCTCCCGGAGCCACGGCCCGGGCCGCCGCCCGCGACCGCGACACCGCCACACCCGCCAGGCACAGCGCACCGCCCAGCAGCGTCAGCAGCCCCGGCACCTCGCCGAGGAACAGCCAGGACATCAGGACCACCAGCGCGGGCGCCGCGTACGTCGTCGCGCCCATCCGGCTCGCGGTCGTCCGGGACAGGGCGTACGCCCACGTCGTGAAGGCGAGGGCGGTCGGGAAGACGCCCAGGTAGAGCATGTTGAGCGTCGCGGAGGGCGGGGCGTCACCGGCCTCGTGGAGGAGCTGCCCCGCGAACGGCAGACACAGCACGGCGCCGACCAGGCACCCGAACGTCGTCACCTGCAACGGGCTCGCCGTGCCCAGCGCCGGCTTCTGCGCCACGACACCACCGGCGTAGGCGATCGCGGCCAGCAGGCACAGCACCACCCCGAGCACCGAGGAACCGCCCTCGCCCGACATCGAGAGCCCCACCGTCACGGCACCGGCGAACGACACGGCCATCCCCGCCAGCAGGCGCGGCGGCATGGGGTCGCCGAGCAGCCGGGAACCCAGCAGCGCGATGAGGATCGGCCCGGTGTTCACGACCAGGGCGGCCGTCCCCGCGTCCACCTGCTGTTCGCCCCAGTTGAGGGCGACCATGTAGAAGCCGAACCACAGCAGTCCCGATATCGCGATCCCGCGCCAGGCCGAGCGCGGCGGCAGTCCCTCCCGCCGCAGCAGGCAGATCACCCCCAGCGTCAGCACTCCGGCCAGCAGCCGCCCGAGCGCCAGCGCCCCCGGCGAGTACGCGTCACCGGCGCTGCGGATCGAGACGAAGGCGGACGCCCACAGCACGACAGTGACCGCGGCCGCACCGGCGGCCAGCAGCTCCGCCCGGCGGGCGGGACGGGACGGGGAGGTGTTCGACATCATGCTCCTGAGGCTAGGTCCGGGAGGGACCCGGAAGCTCGCGGATTTCGGACGGGGCTACCGCAACGTCGCCGCCTCCACCCCCAGCAGGCCGGACAGGGCGCGTTCACCTGCCGCCGTCACCTTCACGGCCTGTTCGGAGCCGATGCGCACGCACCAACCCGACTCCAGGGCGTGCCGGCACAGGGCCGCGCCGGCGACTCCCGCCAGATGCGGACGGCGTTCGGTCCAGTCGAGACAGCCGCGGGCCAGGGGACGCCGGCCGCGCCGTTCGAGGCCGATGCCGGCCGACGCGAACCACTCCAGTCCCGCGTCGGTGAGCGCGAACCCCGTCTTCTGCTCCAGCAGCCCGCGCGCGGTCAGCGCGTCGGTGACCGCGATGCCGAGCCGCCCGGCGAGATGGTCGTAGCAGGTGCGGCCCCGGGCCATCGCCGAGCCGGCGCTCGACTCCCGCAGGTTGCGTGGCCGCACGGCCGTGCCCGGCGCGACCTGGGCCGCCAGGTCCTCCACCAGCTGGGCGACGCGGGCGTCGGCCAGCCGGACGTAGCGGTGCCGGCCCTGCCGTTCCTCGGCGAGCAGTCCGCCCGCCACGAGCTTGCCCAGGTGCTCGCTCAGCGTCGACGCCGCGACCCCCGCGTGCCGCGCCAGCTCGCTCGCGGTCCAGGCCCGCCCGTCGAGCAGCGCCAGCAGGCACGCGGCCCGGGTCTCGTCCGCGAACAGCGCGGCGAGCCGTGCCAGGGCCGTGGCCCGCGGGTCCCTCGTCGTCATTCCCCCAGCATGGAACACGGACGGTTCGGCCGTCGCCGAAGGGTCGTCACGCCGTGCGCCGCACCTGCTCGTACTGCCGCGCCAGTCCGTCCAGGAGGGCTGTCAGCCCGGTCTCGAAGGCGCGCTCGTCGATCTTCTCCTGCTGCTCGGCGAGGAGGTGGGCCTGCTGGAGGTGGGGGTAGTCGGCGGGGTCGTAGGCGCTCGCGTCGTCCACGAAGCCGCCGGCGAAGGAGCCGAGCGCGGAGCCCATCACGAAATACCGCATCAGCGCGCCGATGGACGTGGCCTGCGCCGGCGGCCAGCCCGCGGCGACCATCGCGCCGTAGACGGCGTCCGCGAGGCGCAGTCCGGCCGGGCGGCGGCCGGGGCCGCGGGCCAGCACCGGGACGATGTTCGGGTGGTCGCGCAGCGCGGCCCGGTAGGAGACGGCCCAGTCGTGCAGCGCGGTCCGCCAGTCCCGGCCGTCCTGGAACATCGCCAGGTCCACCTGGCCGCTCACCGAGTCGGCTACCGCCTCCAGGATCTCGTCCTTGGTGCGGAAGTGGTTGTACAGCGAGGGCCCGCTGACCCCCAGTTCGGCGGCGAGCCGCCGCGTGGAGACGGCGGCGAGGCCCTCCGCGTCCACGAGCGCGCGGGCCGTCTCGACGATCCGGTCGGTGCTGAGCAAGGGCTTGCGCGGTCGGGCCATGGCGCACATAGTAGGGCTGCGCACAGAAACTAGCAGTGCTAATTAAAATGTACGGCTTACGGCTTTTCAGTGGGGTGACCTGTGGTGAATCTGGAGCTCAGCGAGGAGCAGAGCGCGGTCCGGCAGCTCGCGCGGGACTTCGTGGAGCGTGAGATCACCCCGCACGTCGTCGCCTGGGACCGTGCCGAGGAGGTCGACCGCGGGATCGTCAAGAAGCTCGGCGAGGTCGGCTTCCTGGGCCTGACGGTCGACGAGGAGTACGGCGGCTCCGGCGGTGACCACCTCGCGTACTGCCTGGTCACGGAGGAACTGGGCCGGGGCGACTCGTCCGTGCGCGGCATCGTCTCCGTCTCCCTCGGGCTCGTCGCCAAGACCGTCGCCGCCTGGGGGAGCGAGGAGCAGAAGCGGCGCTGGCTGCCGGGGCTGACCTCCGGCGCGTCGGTCGGCTGCTTCGGCCTGACCGAGCCGGGCACGGGCTCGGACGCGGGCAACCTGGCGACCCGGGCGGTACGGGACGGCGACGACTACGTGATCAACGGCAGCAAGATGTTCATCACCAACGGCACCTGGGCCGATGTCGTCCTGCTCTTCGCCCGCTCCACGGACGCCCCGGGCCACAAGGGCGTCTCGGCCTTCCTCGTCCCCACCGGCACCCCCGGCCTGACCCGCCGCACCGTCCACGGAAAGCTCGGGCTGCGTGGCCAGGCCACCGCCGAACTCGCCCTTCAGGACGTGCGCGTACCGGCCTCCGCGCTGCTCGGGGAGGAGGGCAAGGGCTTCTCGATCGCCATGTCGGCTCTGGCCAAGGGCCGGATGTCGGTCGCCGCGGGCTGCGTCGGCATAGCCCAGGCCGCCCTCGACGCCGCCGTGCGGTACGCGGGGGAGCGTGAGCAGTTCGGCAGGACCATCGCCCACCACCAGCTCGTCCAGGAGCTGCTCAGTGACATCGCCCTGGACGTCGACGCCGCCCGGCTGCTGACCTGGCGGGTCGCCGACCTGATCGACCGGGGGCGGCCGTTCGCCGTCGAGTCGTCCAAGGCCAAGCTGTTCGCGTCGGAGGCGGCCGTCCGCGCCGCGAACAACGCGCTTCAAGTCTTCGGCGGCTACGGCTACATCGACGAGTACCCCGCGGGCAAGCTGCTGCGCGACGCCCGCGTGATGACCCTCTACGAGGGCACGAGCCAGATCCAGAAGCTGGTCATCGGGCGGGCGCTGACGGGGGTTTCGGCGTTCTGAGTACGTGCCTGAGTACTTCGGCGGATGTGGCGCGGGCCACGTCCGCCGATGCTTTCCCCCATGAGTGACACACCGGGCAAGCAGCAGAACACGGCCGCCTTCTACGGCCAGGCCGTCGCCTCCTTCGCCGTCGCCATGGCGGCCACCGCCATCGGCATCTACCAGCTGAGCGCCGACGCCTGGGTGCGGGCCTTCCTCGCCATCGCCGTTCTGTACCTGGTCACCTCCTCCTTCACCCTGGCCAAGGTGATCCGGGACCGGCAGGAGGGGGCGGCCCCCTCGTACACCCCCTTCGAGAAGCACTGAGCGGCCACACTAAGCGCTCGCTCACCTTCGGCGGTATGGTGTTCCTCCTGCCAGTGGAGAGGGGCGAGTGATGAGTACGGCGGAGGAGACGGCCGGCGGCGAGGCGCAGGCGTGGGGCGAGGTCACGCCCGACGCGGCGCGGCGGCTGCTGGTCGCCGCGGTGGAGGCCTTCGCCGAGCGTGGCTACCACGCCACGACGACCCGTGACATCGCGGGCCGCGCCGGCATGAGCCCGGCCGCGCTCTACATCCACTACAAGACCAAGGAAGAGCTGCTGCACCGCATCAGCAGGATCGGGCACGAGAAGGCCCTGGAGATCCTGCGGACGGCGTCCCGGCGCGAGGGCAGCCCCACCGAGCGGCTCGCCGACGCGGTGAGCTCCTTCGTGCGCTGGCACGCGGGCGGCCGTACCACCGCGCGGGTCGTGCAGTACGAACTCGACTCGCTCGGGCCCGACGCCCGCGCCGAGATCCTCGCGCTGCGCCGCAAGGTCGACGGCGAGGTGCGCGGGATCATCGAGGAGGGCGCGCGGTCGGGCGAGTTCGAGGTCCTCGACGTGCACGGCACGACGCTGGCCGTGCTGTCCCTGTGCATCGACGTGGCGCGGTGGTTCAACGTCGACGGGCCCCGGACGCCGGAGGAGGTCGGCGCGCTGTACGCCGACCTCGTGCTGCGGATGGTCGGGGCCCGGACCCCAGGGGCCTGAGCGGGCCGCGCCTCAGAAGTAGTAGCGCGCCACGGACTCGGCGACGCAGACCGGCTTGTCGCCGCCCTCGCGCTCCACGCTGAAGGCGACGGCCACCTGGACGCCGCCGGGCACCTCGTCGACCGCGCTGATCGCCGCGGTGGCGCGCAGACGGGAGCCGACGGGGACCGGGGCGGGGAAACGGACCTTGTTCGTGCCGTAGTTGACGCCCATCTTCACGCCCTCGACGGCGATCAGCTGCGGTCCGAAGAGGGGCAGCAGCGACAGGGTCAGATAGCCGTGCGCGATGGTGGTGCCGAAGGGGCCCGCGGCGGCCTTCTCCGCGTCGACGTGAATCCACTGGTGGTCGCCGGTGGCCTCCGCGAAGAGGTCGATCCGCTTCTGGTCGATGTCGAGCCAGTCCGTGTACCCCAGTTGTTCGCCCACCGCCGACTTCAGGTCGTCGACGGACGTGAAGATCCTCGGCTCTGCCATGTCTTCCAGGCCTCTCGTGTGCAGGGGTTCTGCGCGCAGAATTCTCTAAGCGACTGCTTAGCATGGTCGGCTGTAGGGGCTCTGTCAACGGACTCGGTAGGGTTCGAGGGGTGCCTCAGATTCCAGAGAAGATCCATGAGCTCACGGTCGGCCAGCTCGCGGCGCGGAGCGGCGCCGCCGTTTCCGCCCTGCACTTCTATGAGTCCAAGGGCCTGATCAGCAGTCGCCGGACCTCGGGCAACCAGCGCCGCTACTCCCGTGACACGCTGCGCCGGGTCGCCTTCATCCGGGCCGCGCAGCGCGTCGGCATCCCCCTGGCGACGATCCGCGACGCGCTCGCGGAACTGCCCGAGGAGCGCACGCCCACCCGCGAGGACTGGGCGCACCTGTCCGAAGCGTGGCGCACCGAACTGGAGGAGCGCATCAAGCAGCTGAATCGCCTGCGGGATCACCTCACCGACTGCATCGGCTGCGGCTGCCTCTCCCTCGACACCTGCGTCCTGTCCAACCCGGACGACGTCTTCGGCGAACGCCTCACGGGATCCCGCCTGATGGTCGACCGGGGCGGTCGCGGGTAGCCGCTGCCCGGCCCGCCCCGTACTCCGTCAGCCCGGCCGCGACCAGTTGCGCGTTCGACCCCGCCCGTTCCC
Source organism: Streptomyces sp. NPDC093598 (assembly GCF_044764825.1). Taxonomy (NCBI): domain Bacteria; kingdom Bacillati; phylum Actinomycetota; class Actinomycetes; order Kitasatosporales; family Streptomycetaceae; genus Streptomyces; species Streptomyces sp. NPDC093598. The sequence goes on from NZ_JBIWIV010000009.1 coordinate 105,620, forward strand.
CGCCCGGCAGGACCAGGACGTCCTCCAGCCCGACCCGCGTGGCCAGGCCCAGCCGGCCCGCGAGGCGCAGGACCGGCCAGGCGCCCCCGTCCTCGCCGTGCAGCAGCACCGGGCGTCCGTGCGCGGCCCCGATGCCGGACAGCAGCGCCCGCGCGCAGGAGACGGCGCCCAGCGGGTCCGTGTGCGTCACCTCCGCCAGGACCCTCAGCACCTTCGGCCCGAGCGGTGAGGCCGCGAACCGCTCCGCCCCGTCCGTCCCCGACCAGATGCCGGCCTCCACCCCCACCCCGAGCTCCATGAGCAGGGAGGCCGTCTCCTCCGCACCCGGCTCATGCCAGTTGACCGAGGCGTGGTCGGGCAGCACCGTCCACTCGCGTATCCGCTCCAGCCGGGCGGCGGGGTCGGGCTCGGCCCACGCGCCCGTGGTCACACCGACCGGCACCGGCACCCGCGCCCGGATCGCCGCCAGCGTCGGCGCGAGCACCCGCGGCGACAACGTGTCCCGCCCGCAGGGCGTCTTGGGATGGACATGGATGTCCGTCGCCCCGGCGGCGACGGCCTCGGCGGCCGAGTCGGCCATCGCCTCGGGTGTCAGCGGCACGGCCGCACCGTCAGCGGCCGTCCGCGAACCGTTCAGGCACACCTGCATCATGCCGTCGATGGTGCCAGTCACCACCGACAGTGGGGGTGCGGCATCCCCGGCGCACCCCCCCGCGCACCGCCTCCGTCAAGCCGACACCAACAGCCTCGCCCGCCGGGCGTACGCCAGGGACTCGGGCGTGAGCACCGGACGCGGCACCAGGATTCCGCAGTCCGTGCAGACCGGACCGGACGAGGGTTCGTGGTCCAGGTCGTACCTCCAGACGAGCTGCTCCCCACCGCACACCGGGCATTCCGAGCCGGGCTCGCGCTCCAGCGCGGCGATCAGCCGGCGCAGCACCTCGGCCAGCGGTTCACGGGGGTGGACCGCCGGATCGTCGCACCACGCCACACCGAAGCCGCCCCAGGTCAGCCGGTGCCAGTCGTCCACACTGCCCGGCCTGCGCAGTCCGTCGTGCTTCTCCTTCTTGCGGCGCTCGGCGAACTCGACCTCGTAGGCCAGCCAGACCGCCCGCGCCTCCTCCAGTTCGTCCAGTGCGGCCACGAGCCGCACCGGATCGGGGGAGCGGTCCTCGGGACCGAACCCCGCCCGGGAGCACAGATGGTCCCAGGTCGCCCTGTGCCCGTAAGGCGCGAACCTCTCAAGGCACTTGCGCAGCGAATAACGCCGCAAGGCCAGATCGCACCGCGGATCGCGGACCTGTCTCGCCAGACTCCGGAAACCGGCCATCGTCCTGCACCTCCGTCACACCTGCACCTGTAATCCGGTCACTTCGGCGTCGTCGTACGGACGTCGCCGAATAGACGTATCGACAAGCGAATCGGCTCCATCCGATTTCAAATGGCCTCCATAAGCGGCCCCAAGAGGCTCGCGAGTCGACTGCCGTGATCCCTGTGCCTGTTGTGCTGACTTCGAAAAGTGACGCTTGTTCATCTTCAAGCCGAGCGATACCGGCGGTAACATCCGGCCCACCCCCGTCGGGAGGAGCCCCCCATGCCACGGCGTGCCCCACGCACCGTTCTCGACAGAATGAGAACTCCCAGCGGAATCCCCGGGTTCCTGAAGACAGCATCGGTATGCGCCCTGATCGCAGGTCTCTTGTCGCCGCTTGCCCCGGCTGCCGCCTCGGAAACGGCGACGGCACAGGCCACGGCCGCGGCGAACGACCACTGCGGCACACAGTGTTCGGACATCCTCCCGCCCGGCCAGAACGGCAACGCCACCCTCGCCCAGATCCTCCTCAACCAGGCCTTCGGCACCCAGCCCGAGCATGCCGAGGACCAGCTCGGGCCCTACGCCGGCCTCGCCAAGGGCTACCCCGGCCTCACCAATGACAAGATCAACAACTTCTTCAACGACGCGTCGTTCGGGGTCCCCGCCGACCAGGTCGCCTCCACCGTCAGACCCGCCGGACGCAGCGACGTGACGATCGTCCGGGACAAGAAGACCGGTGTGCCGCACATCACCGGTACCACCAGATACGGCACGGAGTTCGGCGCCGGCTACGCGGCAGCCCAGGACCGGCTGTGGCTGATGGACGTCTTCCGGCACGTCGGGCGCGGTCAGCTGACCTCCTTCGCGGGCGGTGCGCCCTCCAACCAGAGCTTGGAGCAGCAGTTCTGGCGGCACGCCCCGTACACCGAGGCAGATTTGCAGGCCCAGATCGACAACGCCGTCGCCACCAACGGCGAGCGCGGACAGCAGGCCCTCGCCGACGTCAAGGCCTATCTCGACGGCATCAACTCCTACATCGACGCCTCCGACAGCGGCCGCTCCTTCCCCGGTGAATACGTGCTCACCGGGCACAAGGACTCAGTCACCAACGCCGGGACCATCGAGCACTTCAAGATCACCGACCTGGTCGCACTGGCCTCCGTCATCGGCGCGCTGTTCGGCTCGGGCGGAGGCGGCGAGGTGAACAACGCCCTGTCGCTGCTGGCCGCCCAGGAGAAGTACGGCGTCACCGAGGGCACCAAGGTCTGGGAGTCCTTCCGGATGCGCAACGATCCGGAAGCCGTCCTCACCCAGCACGACGGCAGCTTCCCGTACGGAACCAAGCCCGCCGACCCGCAGGGCGCGGCCCTGCCCGACGCGGGCTCGGTGAAGCCCGAGCCGCTCGTGTACGACCGCACAGGCAGTGCCACCACGGCCCGTGCGACGGGCGCCTCCGGGGAGGCCGCGAAGGCCGCCCGCTCGTCCGCCCGGCGCGGCATGTCCAACGCCCTCGTGGTCAGCGGCGAGCACACGGCCAGCGGCCACCCCGTCGCCGTGTTCGGCCCGCAGACCGGCTACTTCGCCCCCCAGCTGCTCCTGCTCCAGGAGATCCAGGGCCCGGGCATCAGCGCCCGCGGCGCCTCCTTCGCGGGCTTGAGCATGTACGTCGAGCTCGGCCGCGGCCAGGACTACGCGTGGAGCGCCACGACCTCCGGCCAGGACATCATCGACTCCTACGCCGTCGAACTGTGCCAGGACGACTACCACTACCTCTACCGCGGCACCTGCACGCCGATGGAGAAGATCGAGCAGAAGAACGCCTGGAAGCCCACGGTCGCCGACGGCACCGCGGCCGGCTCGTACACCATGCGCGTCTGGCGCACGAAGTACGGCCCGGTCGAGTACCGCGCGACGGTCGGCGGCAAGCGGGTCGCCTACACCACCCTGCGCTCGTCCTTCCTGCACGAGGCCGACTCCATCATCGGCTTCCAGATGCTGAACGACCCCGGCTACGTCAAGGGCCCGGACTCCTTCCAGAAGGCCGTGCAGCACATCAACTACACCTTCAACTGGTTCTACGCCGACTCCGAGCACACCGCGTACTACAACAGCGGCGACAACCCGGTGCGCGCGAGCGGCGTCGACGCCGAGTTCCCGGCGTGGGCACGGCCGGCGTACGAGTGGCGCGGCTGGGACCCGGCGACCAACACGGCCGACTACACCCCGCCCTCCGCCCACCCGAACTCCATCGACCAGGACTACTACGTCTCCTGGAACAACAAGCAGGCCAGGGACTACACGACCGCGCCCTGGGGCAACGGCTCCGTGCACCGCGGCAACCTCCTGGAGGACCGGGTGAAGAAGCTGGTCCAGCAGGGCGGGGTGACCCGGGCCGCGCTGGTGAAGGCCATGGCCGACGCCGGGCTGGCCGACCTGCGGGCCGAGGACGTCCTGCCCAGGCTCCTGAAGGTCGTCGACAGCGCGCCGGTCACCGACCCGGCCGCCGCGGCCGCCGTGAGCAAACTCCAGGCCTGGCTCGCCGCCGGTGGCAAGCGCACGGAGACCGCCGCCGGTTCGAAGAAGTACGCCGACGCCGACGCGATCCGCATCCTGGACGCCTGGTGGCCGCTGCTGGTCAAGGCCGAGTTCGAACCGGGCCTGGGCAGCGAGCTGTACGCGGCCGTCACGGCCAACCTCCCCGTCGACGAGTCCCCGTCGGCCGCGCACGGCCCGACCGGCTCGCACGCGGGAAGCTCCTTCCAGTACGGCTGGTGGAGCTACGTCGACAAGGACCTCCGCGCGGTGCTCGGTGAGCAGGTGAAGGGGCCGCTGGCCCGGAAGTACTGCGGCGACGGCAGCCTCGGCGCCTGCCGGGACACCCTGGTCAGCACCCTGAAGGAGGCGGCCGGCAAGACCGCCGCCCAGGTCTACCCCGGCGACGACGTGTGCGCGGCGGGCGACCAGTGGTGTGCCGACTCGATCAACCACCGCACCCTCGGCGGCATCAAGCACGGCAAGATCAGCTGGCAGAACCGGCCGACCTACCAGCAGGTCGTGGAGTTCACCTCACACCGGTGACGCCCCACGCGGCGGCGGGTCAGCGCATGCGGCCCGCCGCCAGTACCAGCCGGGCCAGCTCCTCGTGCAGGATGTCGCTGTGCGCACCGGCCGGCAGGCCGCCGCGTCTGACCACCGCCGCCACGTCGACGTTCACGCACCCCGAGGCGGGCAGTGTCGCCTCCAGGGCCTCGGCAAGGGTGTACGCACGCGTGCCGGGCACCGCCCGCACCCCGTCGTAGCCCATGGCTCCCCACTTGGCACCCAGGGCCCGCCCGATGCCCGGTCCGCCGGCCGACCGGCTGTCGCCCGCCATCCGCGAGGCCAGCGGATACATCGTGCCCAGGGCCGCGTCGTGCCGGGAGTGGCAGCACACCAGGGGCCCGTCGACGCGGTTCTGCTGCCCCTGGAGCACCCCTCCGGCCCGGGCGTCGTGCGGCAGCCGGGCGGCGAACGCGTAGTGCGAGAACGCCCCTTGGAGCAGCGTCACCGACTTCACCGTACGCACGCCCTCGGGAAGGCCCCGCAGCGCGAACGACACCAGCCGCGCGCCGAAGCTGTGCCCGACCAGGTGCACACGCACGCCCGGCGCCGCCTTCGCCAGCTGCCCGACGACCCGGCCCAGACCTCGCTCCCCGACGGTCCCGGCGCGCCGCTTCATCGCGTAGTACGTCGCCTGCCGCAGCAGTTCGTGCGCCCCGTCCCAGGGGTTGGGGATCCGCAACCCCTGCTGCGTCCCGGACGCCTCGAGCTCCGCCAGCGCCCGCGCGAACTCCTCACAGGCCGCCGCCGACGATCCGGCGAACATCTCCGGCTCGCTCTGCGGTACGCCCTCCGCCACCGTGTCCGCCGCGAACAGCGCCTGCGGCCCGGGGGCCACCACCTCCACCAGCGTCCGCACCAGCCGCCCGAACTCCTCCAGTTCGGCCTCCTCCGGCGGCTGCTGCTCCAGCAGCCGGGCGATCTGGTCGACCAGGATCGCCCGGCCCCGGAAGGTCTCCAGCAGCGCGTGCCCGGGTGACGCCACGATGTGGCGCATCGTCCTGCCAAGGGGGGAGCTTGGCCATACGTCACGGGCGCATTCGGCTCAGCGGTAGAGCAGGTACGTCCGCCGCATCCTGCGGAACGCCGCCAGGTCCTCCTGCCACCCGGCCACCACCTCGTCGGTGTCCGCGCCCGCGTCGATCATCGTCCGCACGCGCGTGGAACCGGTGAGCTTGTCGATCCAGTGGTCCGGGCGCCAGGCGAAACCGCTCCAGACCTGCTTGGCGGTGACGAGCAGGGCGATCCCCGTCCTCACGGGATCGAACGCGGCCCGGTCGTGCACATGGAGCTGCACACCGCCGATCGTCTTGCCCTGGAACTTCGAGAAGGTGGGCGCGAAGTACGCCTCCCTGAACCGCACTCCGGGCAGGGCGAGTTCGTTCGCCGCGGCCGCCCAGCGCCGGTCGACGCCCTCCGCGCCCAGCAGTTCGAACGGGCGGGTCGTGCCGCGCCCCTCCGACAGGTTCGTGCCCTCGAACAGGCACGTCCCCGAGTAGACCAGGGCCGTCTCCGGCGTCGGCATGTTCGGGCTCGGCGGCACCCAGGGCAGCCCGGAGGCGTCGTAGAAGTCCGAGCGCTTCCAGCCCGGCATCGTCACGGTCTCCAGCGGCACGGCCTCGGTCAGGAACTCCTCGTTGAACAGCCGCGCCAGCTCGGCGACGGTCATCCCGTGGGCCTGGGCGATGGGCTGCCGCCCGACGAACGTGGCGAACTCCTTGTGCAGGACCGGGCCGAGGGCCGCCCGGCCGGTCACCGGGTTCGGCCGGTCCAGCACGACGAACCGTTTGCCGGCGAGCCGGGCGGCCTCCATGCAGTCGTACAGCGTCCAGATGTACGTGTAGAAGCGGGCGCCGACGTCCTGGATGTCGAAGACGACGGTGTCGACGCCGGACGCGGTGAAGATGTCCGCGAGCGCCCGGCCGCTCTTGAGGTACGTGTCGTAGACGGGCAGGCCGGTCGCCGGGTCGTCGTAGCGGCCCTCGGAGCCGCCGGCCTGGGCGGTGCCGCGGAAGCCGTGCTCAGGACCGAAGACGGCCCTGAGATCCACTCGGGTGTCCGCGTGCATGACGTCGACGATGTGCCGGACGTCGCGCGTGATGCCTGTGGGGTTGGTGACGATGCCGACCTTCTGGCCGTCGAGCAGGGTGTAGCCGTCGTGGGCGAGTCGTTCGAAGCCGGTGCGCAGTTGCCTGGGGCGCTGGGCGGCGGCGGTGCCGGGGGCGGCCGCGACGGCTGCCGCCGTGGCCGCGGTGAGGACGGCTCGTCTGGAAGGGCGCATGCGGTGACCTCCTTGAGCGGGGACGGTCGGCATGGGCACGGTATGCGCTTCCGCGGGCCCTGGGGAGGCTGCGGGCCGCCTCTGGCTTGTCGCGCAGTTCCCCGCGCCCCTTTCGGGGACGTTGTCAGCCGCCCTTCCCTGCTACATACCGACCGGTTAGTCTGGCGCCATTGCAGAGCCGCGACTGAGGAGACCGATGGTGGGAGCCTTTCAAGAGGCCGGAGTCGTTGTCACGGGGGCCGGCGGCGGAATCGGGGCCGCGCTCGCCCGGCGGTTCGCCGCAGAAGGGGCCCGGGTCGTCGTCAACGACCTCGACGCCGAGCGGGCCAAGCAGGTCGCGGACGACATCGGCGGCATCGCCGTGCCCGGCGACGCCTCGGCGATCGTCGGCGACGCCCGCGACGCACTCGGCGGGACCGTCGACGTCTACTGCGCCAACGCCGGTGTCGCCGCCGACGGCATCGAGCCCGGGCAGCCGCTCGACGAGAAGGCGTGGGCCCTGTCCTGGGACGTGAACGTCATGGCTCATGTGCGGGCCGCGCAGGAACTGCTGCCCGGCTGGCTGGAGCGCGGCAGCGGCCGGTTCGTCTCCACCGTGTCCGCCGCCGGGCTGCTCACCATGATCGGGGCCGCCCCCTACGCCGTGACCAAGCACGGCGCGCTCGCCTTCGCCGAGTGGCTGTCGCTGACGTACCGGCACCGGGGCGTGAAGGTCCACGCCATCTGCCCACAGGGCGTGCGCACCGACATGCTGGCCGCCACCGGCAGCGCGGGCGACCTGGTGCTCCAGCCGACCGCGATCGAGCCGGAGGCCGTTGCGGACGCCCTGCTCCAGGGCATCGAGGAGGACCGGTTCCTGATCCTTCCGCACCCCGAGGTCGCCGCGTACCACCAGGCCCGGGCCGGTGACCCCGACCGGTGGCTGTCCGGCATGAACCGCATCCAGCAGCAGTGGGAGGAGGCCCGGTGACCGGGTCCCGTTACGCGGCCAAGCCCTGGCTCGACCTGCTCAGCGAAGCCCAGAAGGGCGCGATCAGCCCGGCCGGCTCCCTCGTGCACGCCCTGCGCCGGGCCGTGGCCGAGACGCCCGACCGCGACTTCCTGGCCTACTTCGACGGCCGTCTGACCTACCGGGAGGTCGACGAGCTCAGCGACTCCGTCGCCGGGCACCTCACGGCGCGCGGTCTTCAGCACGGCGACCGGGTCGCGGTGCTGCTGCAGAACTCCCCGCACTTCGTGCTCGCCGTGCTGGGCGCGTGGAAGGCGGGCGCGGTCGTCGTGCCCGTCAACCCGATGTACAAGTCGGGCGAGGTGTCCCACGTCCTGCGGGACGGCGAGGTCGCCGCGCTGATCTGCTCGGACCGGGCGTGGGAGTCGTATCTGCGCGAGACGGCGGCGCACTCGCCGGTGCGGATCGTGCTCACCGGATGCGAGCTGGACTTCCAGAGCCGCGGCGACGCGCGCGTGCTCACCTTCGAGCGGCTCCCGCAGGCCGCGGACGCCGACGACCTGGTGACCGTGGCCCGGGCCGGGCACGAGCCGCCCGCCGGCCGGGACCCCCACCCCGCCGAGACCGCGCTCATCAGCTACACCTCGGGCACGAGCGGCACGCCCAAGGGCGCCACCAACACGCACGGCAACATCATGTACAACGCCGAGCGGCAGCGGACCGGCCTCGGGCTGCCCGAGCGGCCGGTGTACTTCGCGCTGGCGCCGCTGTTCCACATCACCGGCATGGTGTGCCAGTTCGGCGCCTGCCTGAACAGCGGGGGCACGCTCGTGCTGGCCTACCGCTTCGAGCCGGGCGTGGTGCTGGACGCGTTCGCCGAGCACCGCCCGCACTACACGGTCGGCCCGTCCACGGCCTTCATGGCGCTGGCCGCCCACCCCGCCGTCACCCGCGACCACTTCTCCTCCTTCCGGGTGATCTCCTCCGGCGGCGCCCCGCTGCCGCCCGCCCTGGTGGAGAGGTTCCGGGCCGGTTTCGGGCCGTACATTCGCAACGGCTACGGACTGACCGAGTGCACCGCGCCCTGCGCCTCCGTGCCGCCCGGACTGCAGGCGCCGGTCGACCCGGTGTCCGGGACCCTCGCCGTGGGACTGCCCGGCCCCGACACGGTCGTGCGGATCGTCGACGACGCCGGCGAGGAAGTGCCCTTCGGCGAGCAGGGCGAGATCGTCGTCAGCGGCCCTCAGGTCGTGCCCGGCTACTGGCGCCGCCCCGACGCCACCGCCGCGACCTTCCCCGGCGCCGAGCTGCGCACCGGCGACATCGGCTTCATGGACGAGCAGGGCTGGCTGTACGTCGTCGACCGCAAGAAGGACATGATCAACGCGTCCGGCTTCAAGGTGTGGCCGCGCGAGGTCGAGGACGTCCTCTACACGCACCCGGCGGTGCGCGAGGCCGCCGTCGTGGGGGTGCCCGACGGGTACCGCGGGGAGACCGTCAAGGCGTACATCAGCCTGCGTCCGGACGCCGACGCGGACCCGGATGCACTCGCCGCCTACTGCAAGGAGAGACTGGCCGCCTACAAATATCCGCGCCAGGTGGAGATCCTGCCGGACTTGCCGAAGACGGCCAGTGGGAAGATCCTCCGTCGGGAGCTTCGTTCCCGTACGCAAGGCAACTGACAGCAGAACGGAAAGGCAGGTGGCGGCAGTGCCCAGGACCACGGACTCGGACGGCACGCCCGTGCCTCAGCGGCTCCTGGCCGCCGCCACCCGGCTCTTCGCCGAGCAGGGCTACGACCGCACCTCGGTGCAGGAGATCGTCGAGGCGGCCGGCGTCACCAAGGGGGCGCTGTACCACTACTTCGGTTCCAAGGACGACCTGCTGCACGAGGTGTACGCGCGTGTGCTGCGCATCCAGCAGGAGCGGCTGGACGCCGTGGCGGGTGCCGACGAGCCGGTCGAGAAGCGGCTGCGGGCCGCGGCCGCGGACGTCGTGGTGACGACCATCGACAACCTCGACGACGCGATGATCTTCTGGCGGTCGATGCACCACCTCAGCCCCGAGAAGAACAAGCAGGTGCGCGCCGAGCGCCGCCGCTACCACGAACGCTTCCGCGCGCTCGTGGAGGAGGGCCAGGAGTCGGGCGTCTTCTCCAAGGCGACCCCGGCGGACCTGGTGGTCGACTACCACTTCGGCTCGGTCCACCACCTGTCGACGTGGTACCGCCCGGACGGCCCCCTCAGCCCCCAGGAGGTCGCGGACCACCTGGCCGACCTGCTGCTGCGCGCCCTGCGCCCGTAGCGGACAGCTGGGGAGTCGTCAGGTACGCGTGGGTGCCGGTGAGTTCGAACAGGCGCCTCAGCGCCGGGCCGACGCCGACCAGGTGGAAGACGATGCCGTCCCGGCAGGCGGAGCGGTGGATGTCCGGCAGGGTCGACAGCCCCAAGGGGCCGACCACGTCCGGCTCCCGGCAGTCCAGGTAGGGTCCTCGACGTTCTCACGGTGGTCGAGGGCCCTCAGTACCCGCCGGAGCAGTTCCCCGCAGGTGTCGTCGTCCAGATCCCGGGCGGCCGCTTCCCGCCCGTCGGGACGAGCGGGACGAGCGGGGCGGCGGGGCGCAACCCCCGCCGCCCGCGCCGGGTCACACGTACCGCTTCAATTCCCGCCGCGCCAGCGACCGCTGATGCACCTCGTCCGGCCCGTCCGCGATCATCAGCGTCCGCGCCCCGGCGTACAGCTCCGCCAACGGGAAGTCCTGGCTCACCCCGCCGGCACCGTGCAACTGGATCGCCCGGTCGAGGATGTCCACCACCGCCCGTGGCGTAGCGATCTTGATGGACTGGATCTCGGTGTGCGCCCCCCGGTTTCCGACCGTGTCCATCAGCCACGCCGTCTTCAGCACCAGCAGCCGCAACTGCTCCACGGTGACCCGCGCGTCCGCGATCCAGTTGTGGACGACCCCCTGCTGCGCCAGCGCCTTGCCGAACGCGGTCCGGGACACGGCCCGCCGGCACATCAGCTCGATCGCCCGCTCCGCCATGCCGATCAGCCGCATGCAGTGGTGGATCCGCCCGGGCCCGAGCCGCGCCTGCGCGATGGCGAAGCCGCCGCCCTCCTCACCGACCAGGTTCGAGGCCGGCACGCGCGCGTGGTCGAAGATCACCTCGGCGTGACCGCCGTGGTAGTGGTCCTCGTACCCGAACACCTGCATGGCCCGCTTGATGGTGACGCCCGGGGTGTCGCGCGGCACCAGCACCATCGACTGCTGACGGCGGATGTCCTCCCCGTCCGGGTCCGTCTTGCCCATGACGATGAAGATCTTGCAGTCGGGGTGCATCGCCCCGGAGATGTACCACTTGCGGCCGGTGATGACGTACTCGTCCCCGTCCCGCTGGATGTGCGTGGTGATGTTGGTGGCGTCGGAGGAGGCCACGTCCGGCTCGGTCATCGCGAACGCCGAGCGGATCTCACCCGCGAGCAGCGGCTCCAGCCACTGCTTGCGCTGCTGCTCGTCGCCGAACTGGGTGAGCACCTCCATGTTCCCGGTGTCGGGCGCCGCGCAGTTCGTCACCGTCGGCGCCAGCTGCGGGGAGCGGCCCATGATCTCGGCGAGCGGCGCGTACTGGAGGTTGGTGAGCCCGGCCCCGTACTCGGAGTCCGGCAGGAAGAGGTTCCACAGGCCCTGCCTGCGGGCCTCGGCCTTCAGTTCCTCCACCACGGGCACGGTCTCCCACGGCGAGGCGAGCCGCTCGCGCTGCTCGTGCGCGACCGCCTCGGCCGGGTAGACGTACTCGTCCATGAAGGCGAGGAGCTTGGCGCGCAGCTCTTCGGTGCGCGCGTCGAAAGCGAAGTCCATGTGGATCAGCCCTCCTGGAGGCCTTCGTGGAGCGTGGTCAGTCCGTGCCGGACGAAGACGGGGACGAGGTCGCCGATGCGGTCGAAGCCGCGGCCGACCGTCTGGCCCAGCGTGTAGCGGTAGTGGATGCCCTCGAGGATCACGGCGAGCTTGAACCAGGCGAACGCCGTGTACCAGGAGACCGCGCAGACGTCGCGCCCCGAGCGCGCGGCGTACCGCTCGATGAGTTCGGACGGTGCCGGATGCCCGGGGGCCTCGGCGGTCGTGGAGACGGGGGAGTCGGGCATGCCGAGCGGCATGCTGTACATGACCAGCAGACCGAGGTCGGTGAGCGGGTCGCCGAGCGTCGACATCTCCCAGTCGAGGATCGCCCGGATCGAGTCGTCCTCGCCGATCAGGACGTTGTCGAGCCGGTAGTCGCCGTGCACGACGGCCGGGGCGGGGGAACGGGGCAGCTCGCGGCCGAGGGCGGCGTGCAGCTCGTCGATGCCGTCCAGGTCGCGGTTGCGTGAGGCGTCCAGCTGCTTGCCCCAGCGCCGCAGCTGCCGGTCCAGGAAGCCCTCGGGCCGGCCGAAGTCCGCGAGCCCCACCTCGCCCGGGTCGACCGCGTGCAGCTCCACCAGCGTGTCGACGAGGTTCAGCACCGCGCCCCGGGTCCGCTCCGGGCCGAGCGGTGCCAGCTGGTCGGCGGTGCGGTAGGGGGTGCCGTCGACGAACTCCATGACGTAGAACGGCGAGCCGAGCACCTCCTCGTCCTCGCACAGCAGCACCGGCTCCGGGACGGGCACGGCGGTCGGGTGCAGCGCGCTGATCACCCGGTGCTCGCGCTTCATGTCGTGCGCGGTGGCCAGGACGTGACCGAGCGGGGGCCGGCGCACGACCCACCGGGAGGTGCCGTCGGAGACCGCGTAGGTGAGGTTCGACCGTCCGCCCTCGATCAGCCGGCCGGACAGTGGGCCGTTCACCAAGTCGGGCCGCTCGCGGTCGAGCAGGCCGCGCAACCGGTCGAGATCCAGTCCGGGCGGATGGTCGGGGCTCATGCGTCGCTCCTACGGGCAGGTGAACGGTTCCCGACTCATGATGCCGACCGGTCGGTATGTCGTCCAGAGCGGGGCCGAAACGTGATCGGAGCCACGATAGGCCGACGACACCTTCTGCGAGGCGCCGGGGAGGTTTCGGCCGGTTCGGGGAGGTTTGGGCCTGTTCGTTAAGACCATCCGGCTTGCGTGCCCCGCGACGAGCCCGGAAGGTCGAAGCCATGAAGGCCATCAGCTACTCACGGTACGGCGGTCCCGAGGTGCTGGCGTTCGGGGAGGTGCGCGACCCGAAGGTCGGCCCGGACGCGGTGCTGGTGAAGGTGCGGGCGGCGGCCGTGAACCCCGTCGACTGGAAGGCCCGCGAGGGCTACCTCGACGGCATCCTCGCGCCCGTCTTCCCCGTGGTGCCCGGCTGGGACGTCTCGGGCGTCGTCGTACGGCCCGGCGTGGCCGTCTCGGAGTTCGACGTCGGTGACGAGGTCATCGGGTACGTGCGCGAGGACTTCCTCTCCCGCGGCACCTTCGCCGAGTACGTGGCCGCACCCCTGCGCACCCTCGCGCGCAAGCCGCGCAACCTCTCCTTCGAGGAGGCGGCCGGGCTGCCGCTGGTCGGGCTCACCGCCTACCAGGTGCTGACCAAGGTGCTCCAGGTGAAGCGGGGCGAGACCGTCCTGGTGCACGCCGCGGCCGGCGGCGTCGGCTCCCTCGCCGTGCAGCTCGGCGTCCACCTCGGTGCCCGGGTGATCGGTACGGCGAGCGAGTCCAACCACGACTTCGTGCGCGGCCTCGGCGGAGAGCCGGCGGTGTACGGCGAGGGGCTGGGCGAGCGGGTGCGCGGACTGGCCCCGGAGGGCGTGGACGCGGTGTTCGACACCGTCGGCGGGGACGCGTTGAAGGTGTCGGCGAACCTGCTGGCCCCCGAGGGCCGCCTGGTCTCCATCGCGGACAACGACGTCGTGACCTACGGAGGCCGCTACTACTTCGTCCGCCCCGACGCGGAGGACCTCCGGAGCCTGGCCGGTCTGGCGGAGCAGGGCGTGGTGAGTGTGCACGTCGACGCGACGTTCCCGCTGGAGCGGGCGGCGGACGCGCACCGGCTGAACCAGGAGGGCCGCACCCGCGGCAAGATCGTCGTGACGGTGGACTGGGAGAGCGACGGCGAGTGACGAAGTGAGGGACGGGGTGCCCTAGAGAACGAGGGCGGCCCCGCACACCGCCATCGCCACCGTGCACAGCACCGCGGCCGCCGCGTGCCGGGGCGCGAACGCCACGGGGCTCGGCCCGGCCGCGAGGGTGCGGATCCGGCGGTGGGCGACGCCGAGGAAACCCAGCCAGAGCGCACAGCTCAGGGCGCACGCGGCGACCCCGGCCGCCGACGCCCCGCCGTGCAGCACGGTCTTCACCGCGAGCACGGCGACGACCGTGCCCGACAATGTCGTACGCCGCCACGCGAGCCGGGTCCGCTCGGGCTGGAGCCCGGGATCACGGTCGGGGTCCTGCCGCGGGGCGGCCGGTGTGCTCACCCCTCCCACCCCACGAGCACCACCAGGACCATGGCGACCGCCACGACCGCGACGACGAGGCTCAGCAGCGCCGGGAACCGGGACACCGGCAGATCCTCACCCCGGCGCATGGCCCGCTCGCACCGCACCCAGTGGTTGACGGCCCGCAGCGAGCACAGCACCCCCGCGGCCAGCAGCGCGAGCGCCAGCCCGACCCGCCAGGCCCAGCGCAGGTCCGGCAGGAACTGGTCCACGGCGAAGCCGCCGCCGATCAGCGCGAGCGCGGTGCGCAGCCAGGCCAGGAAGGTGCGTTCGTTCGCCAGCGAGAACCGGTAGTCGGGCGTCTCGCCGTCCTGCCGGACCTCCGCGGGCGCGAACCACAACCGGACGTTCCGCACGAACTCGATCACGTGCGCGACCCTACCCGGGGCCCGGACCGTCTCCGCTTCAGCCGGCCGACCGGAACGCCTTGAGCCGCTCGTACGCCGCCAGCCCGTCCGGCACCCACTCCCAGTCGCCCAGGCGCCGCTCGATCTCGGCCTCGGTCAGGAAGTCGTGCCAGGCCACCTCTTCGACCTGCGGCTTCACGGGACGTTCGCAGCGGACCTCGTAGACCGCCGACCACCAGCTCTGCCCGGAGCCGTTGTCGTAGAGGAACTTGCCGAGGTACCGCGGCTGCGGGAGGCCGGTCACGCCGAGCTCCTCCTCGGCCTCGCGCAGGGCCGCCGTGTCGTAGGACTCGCCCGCGCCGACGACTCCGCCGACGAACATGTCGTAGAGGGAGGGGAAGACCAGCTTGGTGGGGGTGCGCCGGTGCACGAAGACGCGGCCCTCGGCGTCCCGGGCCTGGATGAACACGCAGCGATGGCGCAGACCCCGGGCGTAGGCCTCGCCGCGCGGGGACTGCCCGATGACCTGGTCGTTCTCGTCGACGATGTCGAGGATCTCGTCAGCAGCGCTCATGCCCTCATCCAAGCAGGGCGCGCGCCTGCGGCGGGTGACGGGCCCGTCAGGAGGAGGCCGGGCTCACCGCGGGTGCGGCCACCCGCGCCCGCTCCGGTGCCCCCTGCGGCATCGCCGGATGCAGGCCCAGCAGCACGATCCCGGCGACCACGGCCAGCAGGCCGCCGGCCTCCCAGCTCAGGGCCACCGCGTCGGTGCGCAGCCGGTCGCCCAGGAAGCCGACGCCGCAGACGATCCCGGCGAGCGGCTGGGCCGCGGTCAGGGCGGGCAGCGACTTGCGCAGCGACGCGGTCTCGAACGCGCTCTGCACCAGGACCAGCCCCGTGACGCCCAGCACGAGCACCGCGTACGGCTCCCAGCCGGTGAGCAGCTCGGCGAAGCCGCCCGCGGCGGCCTTCTGCCCGCTGACCCGGGTCAGCGCGTCCTGCACGCCGTAGAGCAGCCCGGCGGCCAGGGCCAGAAGCACCGGACCGGAACTCAGCCGGGACCGCTTGCCGTGCGTCGTGAGCAGCAGGGCGAGCCCGATCATGACCCCGATGATCACCCACTGCCGCACCGGATCGGCCGTCGCGGCGCCGCCCTCCGGCCGGCCCGCCACGATGAACGCGGTCACCCCGCCGGCCAGCAGCAACAGGCCCGCCCAGCCCTGGCGGCCCAGCGGCTGCCGGGTCTGCCTGCGGGAGAGTGCGAGCGCGAAGAGCAGGTTCGTCGCCAGCAGCGGCTCCACGAGCGACAGCTCACCCTGCCCCAGCGCGGCGGCTCCGAGCCCCATGCCGACCACCATCAGCGCGATGCCGCCGAGCCAGCGCGGCACCTTCACGAGGTCGATCAGCAGCCGGAAGGAGAGGAAGTCGCTCAGCGGGGCCCGCTGAGCCGCGTTCTGCTGGAGGACGAATCCGAAGCCCAGACAGCAGGCGGCACCCAGGGCGAGCGCCAGAACTAGAACCGACACGCGGTGTACCTCGATCGTCAGGTCGGGTCACGGTTGCGTAGGGGCCGACTGTACCGGCCGGCTCCGCCCGGCGCGCCCGTACGTCATGCCATCGTCGGGGGCGGTGGCAGCCCACGCCATGACGTGCGTCACAAAGGGTGAAAGGGAAAAATCGGACCACGAGCCACCTGTCTCTCTCGCCCCCCAGATCACAAAACCCTCACAAGTGGCGGCAGTTGACGCGTGTAACGCTCTTGCGGCCCTTGACGGCGACCATTGGCTGAGGGTTGGCTGTCTGTGATCAGTTCATGGCAATGCGCACATACGCGCTCCCTCTGCCGCCGTGAGCCGAAACACAAGAAGAGCGCGTGAGGAAGTTCCGCGGTGTCCCCACCCCCGCCTCCCCTCGGCCGCGGCCGCAGGCGTGCCGCGCAGGCCTTCGACGAGGCCCTCGACGACGCCGACCTCGTCGCCGCCCGCGCCGCGCTGGCGCAGGGCCGTTGGCAGAGCGCCCGTTCCCTCCTGGTCCACACCGGTGACGACTGGGACCGGCGCGGCCACCGTGTCACCGTCCTCGCGCGTGAGTCCTACTGCGCCGCGTGGGCCCGGGAGTGGCTGCTCGCCGAACCCGAGTCCGCCGACGCCTCCGTCCTGCTCGCCCTCGCCGAGGTCCGGCGCGTCCTGCGCGGCAAGGCAAAGCCGGTCCGTGCCCGCGAGGCATGCCAGGCCGCCGCGGCCCGTGTCCCGGCCGACCCCACCCCCTGGCTCGGCCTGCTCCTGCTGGAGTGCGCGGTCGGCAGCGACCAGGACGTGGTCCGCACCTTCGAGGCGGTCCGCGGCCGGTACGCCGACCACCACCACGCCCACCACCTGATGGTCGCCCGGCTCGCCGGCCGCCGCACCGAGGCCGGCCCGGACCCGCTGCACGAGGTCTACGACTTCGCCACCTGGGCCGCCGAGCAGGCACCGGCCGACTCACCGCTCGCGATCCTGCCGGTCATCGCGCACGCCGAGCGCTACCGCGCGCTGGCCGCCGCCGGGCACGAATCCGCCGACCCGGCCGCCTCCGGCCACTGGACGGGCCGCCGCGCCCGGCAGGTCATGAAGGCGGCCTTCGACTGGTGGCTGGAGTGGGAGCTGGAGGGGCACCCGCGGCGGCTGGTCGACCTCAACTTCCTCGCCCACGCCAAGTTCTGCGAGGGGCGGGGCGCCGAGGCCGCCGCGCTGTTCCACCGGATCGGTCGCCACGCCACCCCGGCCCCCTGGTCGTACCCGGACCGCGACCCGCACACCGCCTTCGCCGCCGCCCGCGCGGGCGCGCTCGGCACGGCCTGACACCCCCGACCCGAAGAGTGAGGACGCTCCGCCGATGACCACGGACAGTTCGAGAACGAGCACAACCGCCTCCGGCGGCATCAGTACGTTCAAGGGGCAGGAGCGCGCCCTGCGCGCCGACCGGCTCGGGACCGGGGGACTGCTGCTCTCCGTGCTCGCCGCGACCGCCCCCCTCATGGTCGTCGCGGGTGTCATGCCCACGACATTCGCGGTCATGGGCATCGTCGGCCAGCCGCTGCTCTTCGTCGTCCTCGGCGTCGTCCTGATCCTGTTCAGCGTCGGATATGCCGAGATGAGCCGCCACGTCCACAACGCGGGCGCCTTCTACGCGTACATCTCCCGGGGCCTCGGCGGCACCGCCGGCGCGGGCGCCGCACTGGTGGCCCTGGTCGCCTACAACGCGCTCCAGGTCGGCATCTACGGCATCTTCGGCTTCGAGGTCTCCGGGCTCCTCGCCACCTACGCCGACGTGGAGATCGCCTGGTGGATACCGGCGCTCGTGGCCGCGCTCGCCGTCGGGCTGCTGGGCTGGCTCAAGATCGACGTCAACGCCCGCGTGCTCGGCGTACTCCTCGTCATCGAGGTGCTCCTGGTCGTCGTCTTCGACGTGGCCGCACTCGCCGACCCGGGCAAGGAGGGCCTGTCGCTGCACGCCTTCAACCCCGACACCCTCACCGGCGCGGGCGTCGGCACCGCGCTGTGCTTCTGCATCGCCGCGTTCCTCGGCTTCGAGCAGGCCCCCGTCTACGCCGAGGAGACCAGCCGCCCGCACGTCCTGGTGCCGCGCGTGATGTTCCTCGCCGTCGGCGGGGTCGCCGTCTTCTTCGCGCTGAGCTCCTGGGCCCTGACCGTCGCCACCGGCCCCTCCGCGATCGTCGGCACGGCCCAGAAGCAGAGCGCCGGACTGCTGTTCTTCCTCACCGAGTCCCGCCTAGGCGGCACCTTCACGGACGTCCTGCACGTGCTGTTCGTGACCGGCATGTTCGCCGCGCTGCTCAGCTTTCACAACGTCGTCGCCCGCTACGCCTTCGCCATGGGCCGCGAGGGCCTGCTGCCCGCCGCCTTCGGCCGCACCAGCGGCAGCAGCGGCGCCCCGGGCACCGGCTCACTGCTCCAGACCGTCGTGGCCGTGGTGGTCGTGGCGGCCTTCGCGATCGCCGACGACAAGCCGGTCGGCGACCCGACCGCGCCCGTCCTGCAGCTGTTCACCTGGTTCGGCAACATCGGCGCCCTCGGCGTGATCGTGCTGATGGCGGCGGCCTCCCTGTCCGTCGTCGTCTTCTTCGTCCGCCGCGGCGCCGCCGGCACCCAGGCCTGGCGGCTGGTCACGTCCGTGCTGGCGGGCATCGCCCTGCTGGTGATCGCCGGCTACACCGTGAAGGACTTCGAGGTGCTGGTCGGCGCCGGCCCCGGTTCCGCGCTGAGCTGGGTGCTGCCCGGCACCATCGGCCTCGCCGCGCTCGCCGGCGTCGTCCTGGGCCTGGTGCTGCGCGCCCGCGCCCCCGAGAAGCACGCCCGGATCGGCCTCGGCAACGAGGCGTTCCAGCTGGACAAGGCGGCCTCCTCCTGAGGCGGCCCACGTAAGAAGTGGTTACGGAAGTCTGACGAGCACCCGCGATCCCTGTCGTACCGGGGCCGCGGGTGTTCGAATGAGTATGTGAACGAGGACGTACATCAGGGTGTGAACGACGAGCACCCCGAGGAGCGGGGGACCCCGATCGGCCGCCGCGTCTTTCTCGGCACCCTCGCGCTGGGCGCCGCAGGCGTGGTCGCCGCGCCGCCGCTGCAACGCGGCCTGGAGGGCTTCCTCGGCGGCGCGGCCGACAAGGACCCCACCGGACTGACCGGCCTGCTCCCGAACGGCGGCGGCTTCCGCTACTACTCGGTCGCCTCGTCCGTCCCGCGCAAGAACGCCGCCGACTACCGCCTCACCGTGGACGGCCTGGTCGACCGCCCCACCACCTACACCCTCGACGACCTCAAGGCCCTGCCCCAGACCCGACTGGTCCGCGACGTCCAGTGCGTCACGGGCTGGCGCGTCCCCGACACCCCCTTCGAAGGTGTACGCCTGTCCCGGCTCCTGGATGCCGCCCGGGTCCGTCCCACGGCCAAGGCCGTCCGCTTCACCTGCTTCGACGGCACGTACACCGAGAGCCTCACCCTCGACCAGGCCCGACGCGCGGACGTCCTGGTCGCCCTGCGCATGCAGGACAAGGACCTCGGTCACTCCCACGGCGGCCCGGTCCGCCTCTACGTGGCGCCCATGTACTTCTACAAGTCCGCCAAGTGGCTCTCCGGCATCACCGTCACCGACGAGGTCCGGCCGGGCTACTGGGAGAAGCGCGGATACGACGTCGACGCCTGGGTGGGCCGCTCGAACGGACGGGACGATGACCCTACGAGCTGACACACCGCCGGCCACGGTCGACGTGCGCCGCTTCACCACCGCCCAGCGCTGGATCCACCGCACCACGGCCGCGCTGATGGGTCTCTGCGTCCTCACGGCGGCCTGCCTCTACATCCCCCAGCTCGCCGAAATCGTCGGCCGCCGCGCCCTGGTCGTCACCCTGCACCAGTGGTCGGGCCTCGCCCTGCCCGTCCCCGTCCTGGCCGGTCTCGCCTCCCGTGCCTTCCGCGCCGACCTCGGCCGCCTCAACCGCTTCGGCCCGCACGACCGCACCTGGCTGCGCGCCGCCCTGCGCCGCGACAAACGCCACGCGGCCCGCCCCGCGGCCAAGTTCAACGCCGGGCAGAAGCTCTACGCGGCCTGGATCGCCGGCGCCACGCTGGTCATGCTCGCCACGGGCCTGATGATGTGGTTCACCCACCTCACCCCCCTGCTCTGGCGCACCAGCGCCACCTTCGTCCACGACTGGCTGGCCCTCACCATCGGCATCGTCCTGGCCGGGCACATCGGCATGGCCCTGGCGGACCCGGAATCCAGAAGGGGCATGCGCACGGGCAAGGTGAGCAGAGCCTGGGCAGACCAAGAGCACCCCTTGTGGCGCCCATAGGCATCATTCCCTCAGGGGCGCGGGGAACTGCGCGATCAACCACAACGCACCCGCACCCGCCCGACGGCACACAGCCCTACGGCGCCGGGGCGAAATCCAACAGCACCTTGCAGGACCGACTCCGATCGGCGGCCAGCGCAAACGCGGACTCGGCCTCCCTCACGGGAACCACCGCACTGATCAGACCGTCGAACGCCGGCTCCCCGGCCAGCAACACCAGCGCGTCATCGAACTCACGGTCGAAGCGAAACGCCCCGCGCAGCTCGATCTCCCGGCTCACCACCAGGTTCCCCGCGAACGGGCTGTGCCCCGCCGGCAGCATCCCCAGCTGCACGACGACCCCACCCCGCCGCACCCGTCGCAGGCAGGTGTCGAGCCCCGCCGCGACCCCGGACGCCTCGACGGCCACATCGACCTCGTCCGGCCACCCGCGGTCATCAGGATCATCGGCTCGCACGACCGTCCCGGCCCCGGCGATCCGCGCGTACTCCAGCGCCTCGGGCAGCAGATCCGAGACGGTGACGTGCGCGGCCCCGGCCGCCTTCGCCGCCGCGACCACCAGACACCCGATGGGCCCGGCGCCCGTCACCAGCACATGCCGCCCCGCCACGTCCCCGGCCCGCCGCACCGCGTGCAGAGCGACCGACAAGGGCTCGGTCAGCGCCGCCCGCCGCGGCTCCAGCCCGTCCGGCAGCGCCCGCAGCTGTCCGCACGGCACGACCACCTGAGCCGCGAAACCCCCCTGCACATGCGGAAACCGCGCCGCACTCCCGAGATACCGCGTGTCCCGGCACACGTTGCGCCGTCCGTCCGCGCAGTCAGGGCACACCCCGCACGGGCCGGCCGGATGCACGGCGACAGCCGTACCCGGGGCCGGGCCCGACGCCCCGGCGCCGTACTCGACGACGGTCCCCACGACCTCGTGCCCGAGCACCATCGGCTCCCGCAGCCGGAAGTCACCGACCCCGCCGTGCCGCCAGTAGTGCAGATCGGACCCGCACACCCCGCCGTACCGGACGGTGACCAGCGCCTGCCCCGGCCCGGGCTGCGGCACCGGCAACTCCGCCACCCGCAGATCGCCCTGACCGTGAATCACACAACCCAGCATCACAGCCGCCTCCCGGCAGTCACAGCACGCTCGTCATACCGCCGTCGACATACAGCACCTGCCCGCTGACGAAGTCCGCCGCGGGGGAGGCGAGGAACAGCACCCCGCCCACCAGGTCCTGCGTACGGCCCCAGCGTCCGGCCGGGGTGCGCCGCCGCACCCAGGAGCTGAACTCCTCGTCCTCCACCAGCGGCCGGGTCAGCTCGGTCTCGATGTAGCCCGGCCCGAGCCCGTTCACCTGCACACCGCTCGGACCCCAGTCCGCGCACATGCCTTTGGTGAGCATCTTCAGCGCGCCCTTGGTGGCGGCGTACGGCGCGATGCCGGGCCGTACCACCTCGCTCTGCAGCGAGCAGATGTTGATGATCTTTCCGTGGCGACGTTCCGTCATCCGGCGCGCCGCCTCACGCCCGACCAGGAAGGCACTGGTCAGGTTGGTGTCCAGGATCCGGTGCCAGTCGGACTCGCCGAACTCCAGCAGCGGAGCGCGCAGTTGCATGCCCGCGTTGTTGACCAGGATGTCGAGCGGGCCCACCCGCTCCTCGACCTCGGCGACCCCCGAGGCCACCGAGGATCCGTCGGTCACGTCGAACGCGGCCGTGTGCACCCGGTCACCGGGCAGCCCGGCGGCGGCCTCGGCGAGCCGGTCCTTGTCACGTCCGTTCAGGACGACCGTGCAGCCGGCCTCCGCCAGACCGCGCGCGAGGGCGAGTCCGATGCCCCGGCTGGAGCCGGTGACCAGGGCCGTGCGGCCGCCGATGTCGAAGAGTGGATGAGCCGTCATCGCCGCGGCACTCCTAGATCACGAGGGACAACAGCAGGACGATGCCGCCCGCGACCACCGAGATGATCGTCTCCATGACGGACCAGGTCTTGATGTTCTGGCCGACGCTGAGGCCGAAGTACTCCTTCACCATCCAGAACCCGGCGTCGTTGACGTGGCTGAAGAACAGCGAGCCGGCGCCGATGGCCAGGACGAGGAGGGCCGCGTGCGTGCTCGACATGTCGGCCGCGAGCGGGGCGACCAGACCGGCGGCCGAGACCGTGGCCACCGTCGCCGAACCGGTCGCGAGGCGGATCACCACCGCGATCAGCCAGGCCAGCAGCAGCGCGGGGATCGCCCAGTCCTCGGAGATGTCCAGGACCATCCGGCCCACGCCGGTGTCGATCAGCGTCTGCTTGAAGCCGCCGCCCGCGCCGACGATCAGCAGGATGCCAGCGATGGGCATGAGGCTCTTCTCGACGAGCGGCGAGATCCGCTCCTTGGAGAACCCGGCGGGCCGCAGCAGCGTGAAGATGCCGACCAGCACCGAGGCGAGCAGGGCGATCATCGGGGCGCCGATGACGTCGAAGACGCGCTGCACCGGGTTCTCGGGGTCGTCCACGACGATGTCGACCAGTGCCTTGGCGAGCATCAGAATCACCGGGAGCAGCACGGTGAAGAGCGTCGCGCCGAAGCCGGGGCGCTTGTCGAGCTCCTCGGAGGCGCGCTGCGGGATCATCTTCTCGGGGGCGGGGACGTCGACCCAGCGGGCCGCGTACTTCGAGAACACCGGACCGGCGATGATCACGGTCGGGATGGCGACGAGGACACCGAGCGCCAGCGTGATGCCGAGGTCGGCGCCGACCGCGTCGATCGCGACCAGCGGACCGGGGTGCGGCGGCACCAGGCCGTGCATCACGGACAGGCCCGCGAGCGCCGGGATGCCGATGCGCATCAGCGAGTAGTTGCCGCGCTTGGCGACCATCAGCACGACCGGGATCAGCAGCACTATGCCGACCTCGAAGAACAGCGGCAGCCCGATCACGGAGGCGATCAGCACCATCGCCCACGGCATCGACCGTCCGCCGGCCCGGTCGAGGATGGTGTCGACGATCTGGTCGGCGCCGCCGGAGTCGGCGAGCATCTTGCCGAGGATCGCCCCGAGGGCGATCAGCACGCCGACGCCCGCGACGGTGGTGCCGAGGCCGGCGCTGAAGCTGGTGAGCACCTTGTCCAGCGGCGCCCCGGCGATCGCGCCGAGCGTCAGTGACCCGATGGTCAGTGCCAGGAAGGCGTGCAGCTTGAACTTCGTGATGAGCAGGACGATGACGGCGATGCCCGCCAGGACGGCGATGCCCAGCTGAGCGTGGCCGGCCGAGGTGATCGGCTCGGGTGCGTCCGCTGCCAGCATCTCGACGCTGAGTCTGGTCACGGTGGGTTCCCTTGCGTTGGGGAGAAGGGGAGGGGGAGGGGAAACCGCCAGGGGCTACTGGACGGGCTCGGGGAGGTCCCGCAGGGCGTGCGCCGCCCGCTCGGTGATCTCCTCCGGGCCGCCCGCGACGTCCACCCCGACCCCCGCCTCGTCCGCCGCGAGGGGCTGGAGCGTGGCGAACTGGGAGTCGAGCAGCGCCGTGGGCATGAAGTGACCCTGCCGGTGCGACATCCGGTCCTCGATCAGCGCGCGGTCACCCGTGAGGTGCACGAAGACCACGCCGGGCGCGGCGGCCCGCAGCCGGTCGCGGTACGACCGCTTCAGCGCCGAGCAGCTGACCACCCCGCCGAGCCCGGCCCGCCCGTGCGCCCACTCGCCGATGGCATCGAGCCAGGGCAGGCGGTCCTCGTCGGTGAGCGGGATACCGGCCGACATCTTGGCGATGTTGGCCGGCGGGTGGAAGTCGTCGCCCTCGGCGTACGGAACGCCGAGCCGGGCCGCGAGCAGGGGACCGATGGTGGTCTTGCCGGTGCCCGCTACGCCCATGACCACGACGACATGGGGGGTGTTCATCGCTGCCTCACTGTCTGCTGTCCGAGGTCGACACGTGATGTCGACGCAACTGAAACCCATTAGGTACGACGAATTCAAGAGGCCGTGATGATTAAGTCTGACTTTTTGTCTCCGTGATCTACCCCGTACGCTGAGTGCATGAGCACACCGGGCCGGGGGCTGCACGGCCATGTACTGGACACCCTCGGCCCCGAGATCACGGCGGGTGAGTACCCGCCGGGCAGCGTCCTGCGCACGGACGAACTGGCCCAGCGTTTCGATGTGTCGCGCTCCGTGATGCGTGAGGCGGTCCGCGTACTGGAGTCCATGTACCTGGTCGAGTCCCGCCGCCGCGTCGGTGTGACCGTCCGCCCGAAGTCCGAGTGGAACGTCTACGACCCGCAGGTCATCCGCTGGCGTCTGGCCGGCGCCGACCGCCCCCGGCAGTTGCGGTCCCTCACGGTGCTGCGCTCGGCGATCGAACCGGTCGCGGCCGGTCTCGCCGCCCGGCACGCCACATCGGAGCAGTGCGCGGAACTCACCGAGTGCGCCCTCGGCATGGTCGCCCACTCACGCGGTCACAAGCTGGAGGGGTACCTCCTGCACGACGTCGCCTTCCACCGCGTCATCCTGGCCGCCTCCGGCAACGAGATGTTCGCCCGCCTCGGGGACGTCGTCGCCGAGGTCCTCACCGGCCGCACCCAGCACGATGTGATGTTCGAGGACCCCGACCCGGCCGCCGTCACCCTGCACGTCCAGGTCGCCGAAGCGGTCCGGGCCGGCGACGCCACTCGCGCGGAGGAGCTGACCCGCGAGATCACGGTCGGCGCCCTCCAGGAACTCGACATCCTGGCGCCGTAGCACCCCCCCCTACGGCAGAAACTCGCCGTCGACGTACACCCAGGCCCCGTCGACCCGCTCGAACCGGCTCGATTCGTGCAGCGAACCACCCCGGTACGACGCCCGGAACTCCACGGTCCCGGTGGAGTGGAACGCGGTCCCGTCGCTCGTGCCCAGGATCTCCAGCCCGGTCCACCGCATCCCCGGATCCAGCTCCAGCCGCCCCGGCCGCGTCCGCGGATGCCAGGTCCGCAGGAGATACCCGGCGTCGCCCTTCACGAAAGCGCAGTACCGCGACCGCATCAACGCCTCGGCGGTCGGCGCGGCAGCGGCCCCGGAGTGGAACCGGCCGCAGCACGCCTCGTAGACCTCGGGGAGCCCGCACGGGCAGGAACGCCTGGTCATGGTCACCCTCCCTGGGCACGCCTGAGGGCCGTGACCTCGCGGTCACGGCCCTCAGCCTCATGTGTCCGAGGGGGGACTTGAACCCCCACGCCCGATAAAGGGCACTAGCACCTCAAGCTAGCGCGTCTGCCATTCCGCCACCCGGACAAGGTGTCTGTCGCGTGGGTTCTCCCCGCGGCGACGACGTAAACATTACCAGGCTTTCCGGGGTGGCCGATCACCCCCCGTCCGCCTCCCGGCGAGGCGTGAACGGCGTGTGACGGGCCGGGAGTGCTCTTGGGGTGCGAGCGCGGGAGAGGGAGGATGAGGGGGACCCACCAGCAGTGACAGCGGGAGGAAGCACGTGAGCGAGACGGACACGGCCAGGAGCGTCACCGGCGAGGACGAGGTCGTGGACCTCTGCCGCGAGCTGATCCAGATCGACACCAGCAACTACGGAGACCACTCGGGTCCGGGCGAGCGCAAGGCGGCCGAGTACGTCGCCGAGAAGCTCGCCGAGGTCGGGCTCGATCCGCAGATCTTCGAGTCCCACCCCGGCCGCGCCTCCACCGTGGCGCGGATCGAGGGCGAGGACCCCTCCCGGCCCGCGCTCCTCATCCACGGCCACACCGACGTCGTACCGGCCAACGCGGACGACTGGACCCACCACCCCTTCTCCGGCGAGGTCGCCGACGGCTGCGTGTGGGGCCGCGGGGCCGTCGACATGAAGGACATGGACGCGATGACCCTCGCGGTCGTCCGCGACCGGCTGCGCAGCGGGCGCAAGCCCCCGCGCGACATCGTCCTCGCGTTCCTCGCCGACGAGGAGGCCGGCGGCACGTACGGCGCCAAGCACCTCGTCCGCAACCACCCGGACCTGTTCGAGGGCGTCACCGAGGCGATCAGCGAGGTGGGCGGCTTCTCGTTCACCGTGAGCGAGCAGCGCCGGCTCTACCTGATCCAGACGGCCGAGAAGGGCATGCACTGGATGAAGCTCACCGTGGCCGGCACGGCGGGGCACGGGTCGATGATCCACCGGGACAACGCGATCACCGAGCTGTCGGAAGCCGTCGCGCGACTGGGGCGGCACAAGTTCCCGGTGCGGGTCACCAAGACCACCCGCGCCTTCCTCGACGAACTCGGGGACGCCTTCGGTACGGAGCTCGACCCCGAGGACATGGAGTCCACCCTCGCCAAGCTCGGCGGCATCGCCAAGCTCATCGGCGCGACCCTGAGCAACACGGCCAACCCCACCCAGCTCGGTGCCGGCTACAAGGTCAACGTCATCCCGGGCGAGGCGACCGCCCACGTCGACGGACGGTTCCTGCCCGGATACGAGGAGGAGTTCCTCACCGACCTCGACCGGATCCTCGGCCCGAAGGTGCGGCGCGAGGACGTCCATGCCGACAAGGCCGTCGAGACCACCTTCGACGGGGCGCTCGTGGCGGCGATGCAGTCCGCGCTGCTGGCCGAGGACCCGACCGCCAAGGCGATTCCCTACATGCTCTCCGGCGGCACGGACGCGAAGTCCTTCGACGACCTGGGCATCCGCGGCTTCGGCTTCGTACCGCTGAAGCTGCCGCCGGAGCTGGACTTCGCCGGCATGTTCCACGGCGTGGACGAGCGGGTGCCGGTGGACGGCCTCAAGTTCGGCGTACGGGTGCTCGACCGGTTCATCGACGCGTCCTGAAACAGCCCTGCGAAACGGTGGTATTCGGTCGCGCGTACGGAATCGACTGGGAAGAGTGAATGCGACGATAAGCTCGTAGCCTCATTACTCCCTCCTCGTTACAGGTAATGCGATCGCAAGATGGGTCGCTTTGCCAACTAGGAGGAATAATGATCAAGAAGGTCGTCGCTGCTGCGGCTGCCACCGGTGGGCTGGTTCTCGCGGGCGCGGGCCTCGCCGTCGCCGACTCGGGTGCTCAGGGTGCCGCCGTGCACTCCCCGGGCGTCCTGTCCGGCAACGTTGTTCAGGTGCCCGTTCACGTCCCGGTGAACGTCTGCGGCAACACGGTCTCCGTGATCGGGCTGCTGAACCCCGCCTTCGGCAACACCTGCATCAACAAGTGATGCTTTCCCCTCACTGAGGGGAGTCCATAGCCATCGGTCCCGGAGCGCGAGCCATGCGCTCCGGGACCGAACGCTTCTTTCGGGGAATTCGAGAAGAATTCGAGACAGGTCGAAGGCAGGTATTCAGCAATGCGACAGGCTACCCGCAAGGGTCTGATGACCGTGGCGGCCGCGACCGGCGTGATCGCCGCCGCGGGCGGCTCCGCGCACGCCGACTCGGGCGCCCAGGGCTCCGCTTCGGGCTCGCCGGGCGTGCTCTCCGGAAACTCGGTGCAGGCGCCGGTGCACGCGCCGGTCAACGTCTGCGGGAACACGGTCAACGTCATCGGTGTGCTCAACCCGTCGGTGGGCAACTCGTGTGAAAACAAGGGCGGTGGCTCGTCGGCGGGGGGACACGGCGAACACGGCGGCAAGGGCGGCTCGCACGCGGGCGGGCACGCCTCCGACTCGCCCGGAGTCGGCTCCGGCAACCACGTCCAGGCGCCGGTCCACGTGCCGGTGAACGTCTGCGGCAACAGTGTCGACGTCATCGGTGTCGGCAACTCCAGCACGGGCAACGACTGCGCGAACGGTGGCGGCGGCCACCACGGCAACCCGCCCGGCGGCGGCCACGAGACCCCGGGCCGGCCGGGCGACCC
Source organism: Streptomyces sp. NPDC093598 (assembly GCF_044764825.1). Classification (NCBI taxonomy): domain Bacteria; kingdom Bacillati; phylum Actinomycetota; class Actinomycetes; order Kitasatosporales; family Streptomycetaceae; genus Streptomyces; species Streptomyces sp. NPDC093598. Next base: position 133,695 of record NZ_JBIWIV010000009.1, read on the forward strand.
GGGGAACCCCGGCAATCCAGGGAACCCCGGAAACCCGGGTGATCCCGGCCACCCCGGCCACCCTGGTGAGCCCGGCAACCCGGGTCACCCCGGCAGCCCCGGTGAGCCCGGCCACCCCGGTACCCCGGGCACCCCGCCCGCCACCGGCGGCGACACCCCGGGCGGCTCCTCGCACGGAAACCAGCCGGGCGGCCAGTTCGTCACCCAGCCGAAGGGCGACTCCCAGCTCGCCAGCACCGGCAGCGACCTGCCGCTCGGCTTCGCCCTCCCGGCCGGCGCGGGCGCACTGCTGGCGGGCGCGATCCTCTACCGCAAGGCGCGCGCCTCGGCCTGACACGCCCCCCCCGCAAACGGAGCGGGCCCCGCCGATGCGGGGCCCGCTCCGTCATGTGCCTCTTCCCGTGGCCCGTCTCAGCTCACCACGTGGCCCGCACCTGGCGGATGATCCTCCGACGCAACCGCACCTTGCGGCTGCCGTCGCGCAGCAGGGCCAGACGGTCCAACTCCCAGTGTCCGTACTCCGCATGGTCGGTCAGCAGACGTGCCGCCTCCTTGCGGGACACCCCGCGCGGTACGTACACGTCGACAAATTCGTATTCCGGCATCGCATCTATTGTGCGGGCTGGGCCCCGGTACGGATAGCGTCTGCACTATGTCTGATGCTGCGCAGCCCACCGCTGCCGAGGTACGCGCCGCCGCCGAGGCGGTCAAGACCGCGCTCGACCGCCACCTGGCCGCGGTCGAACGCAGGTCGGGGGAGGACGACCCGGCCGTCTACGAGGCGTTCAACCAGTTGGCCGCGGCCGCAGAGGTGTACGACGAACTGCTCTACGACCGCTACGACGAGGTCACGCCCTTCGAGATCCCCGAGGCGGAGGACGCGCTGCCCCCGTACGCCGGCCCCGAGGAACCGAACGCGCTGAGCGTACTGATCCGCCGTGACTACGCCGTCGCCGAACCACAGCGGCTGCTGGCGCAGGCACAGCGGATCGAGTCGGCGGAGGGCGAGGACGGTGCCCCGGCCTCCGGGACGGTGCACGGCGCGCTCGGGCTGCTGTTCGGCGAGTTCGAACCCGACGAGATCGCCTCCCGGCACAAGGAGTTCGGGCTGGAGGAGGGCGACTCCACGCTCTGGGTGACGGCGGCGGACGAGCCGGCCGAACCCGGCGAGTGGCTGGAGGCGCCGTTCGAGCAGGTCGACCCGCAGCAGGTGGTCTGCCGCTTCGACGTCAGCGCCGTCTTCGACGACGAGATCGACGACGAGGACGACGAGGAAGGGGAAGACCTCGAGGACGAGCTCGACGGCGACCTGGACGAGGACCAGGACCTGGAACCGCTGGACGCGGACCGCCGCTGAGCGCACACGCCGGCGACCACGGGGGTGGGGGGGGGGGGGGCCGCGCGGCGGCCCCCCCCCCCCCCCCCCCCCCCCCCGGGGGGGGGCGCCCCCCCCCCCCGCCCCCCGGGCGCCCCCCCCCCCCCCCCCCCCCCCCCCCCCCCCCCCCCCCCCCCCCCCCCCCCCCCACACCCCCCCCCCCCCCCCCCCCCCCCCCCCCCGCCCCGGGGGGGCGGGGGGGGGGGGGGGGGCCCGCCCCCCCCCACCCCGGGACGCGCCCAGCTCGCACGGAATCCCGACACCATGTCATGGCCGCCCGTCCGCCGATCCGGAGCGAGGTGGCCCGAGAGGGAGTACGAGAAGGTGGCCACACCTAAAAAGGGCAGGAACGCGAGCGCCCAGAGCAAGCCGGGGCGCTCGCTGGCCCTGATCCTGATCGCCATCGCGGCGCTCACCGGTGGGATGTTCGCCTCGGGGCACACGAAGCCGCGTCTCGGCATCGACCTGGCCGGTGGTACGAGCATCACGCTCCGCGCGGTCCCCGAGGCCGGCAACGAGGCGGCGATCAACAAGACCAACATGGACACCGCCGTCTCCATCATGGAGCGCCGTGTCAATGGTCTGGGCGTCTCCGAGTCCGAGGTCCAGACGCAGGGCCGGGAAAACATCATCGTCAACATTCCCAAGGGCACCAACTCGGAGCAGGCCCGCAAGCAGGTCGGCACCACCGCCAAGCTCTACTTCCGCCCGGTCCTCGCCACCGAGGTCTCCGGCGGCAAGGGCACCGCCAGCCCCTCCCCGAGCCCCACCGGCAGCCCCACGGGCAAGCCGTCCGGCGCGGCCACCGACAAGCCCGAGGCCACCGACAAGGGATCCGCGTCCCCGTCCGCCTCTCCCACCACGCAGGGCCGTGCGGTCACGGACGCGCTGAAGGCCGACGCGACGCCGTCCGCGAGCGCCTCGGACAAGGCCAAGGCCAGCCCCTCCCCGTCGGCGAGCGGCGGCACCGCCGAGGCCGACGCGAGCGCGCTGCAGGCGAAGTACGCCAAGCTCGACTGCACCGACGAGAAGATCCGCTCGACCGTGGGCGACGGCGTCAAGGCCTCCGCCCCGACGCTGGCCTGCGGCCAGAACGCGCAGGGCCAGTGGCAGAAGTACATCCTCGGCCCCGCCGAGGTCGACGGCACGGACGTCGACAAGGCCCAGGCCGTCCTGAACACGCAGACCGGTGCCGGCTGGACGGTCACGATGGACTTCACGGACGGCGGCGCCAAGAAGTTCGCGAACATCACCGGCAAGCTGGCGCAGAACCAGTCGCCGCAGAACCAGTTCGCGATCGTCCTCGACGGCGACGTGGTCTCCGACCCGTACGTACGGCAGGCTCTGACCGGTGGAAACGCCGAGATCTCGGGCAACTTCAACCAGCAGTCCGCCCAGGACCTCGCCAACATGCTGTCGTACGGCGCGCTGCCGCTCACCTTCAAGGTGGACAGCATGACGACCGTGACCGCCGCGCTGGGCGGTGACCAGCTGAAGGCCGGTCTGATCGCCGGCGCGATCGGTCTGGCGCTGGTCGTCATCTATCTGCTGGCCTACTACCGCGGCCTGTCGTTCATCGCGATCCTCTCGCTGCTGGTCTCGGCCGCCCTCACCTACACGCTCATGGCCCTGCTCGGCCCGGCCATCGGCTTCGCGCTGAACCTGCCGGCCGTCTGCGGTGCCATCGTCGCCATCGGCATCACGGCGGACTCGTTCATCGTGTACTTCGAACGCGTCCGCGACGAGATCCGGGAGGGCCGCTCGCTGCGCCCCGCCGTCGAGCGGGCCTGGCCGCGCGCCCGGCGCACCATCCTGGTCTCCGACTTCGTGTCCTTCCTCGCCGCCGCGGTGCTCTTCATCGTCACCGTCGGCAAGGTCCAGGGCTTCGCGTTCACGCTCGGCCTGACCACCCTGCTCGACGTGGTCGTCGTGTTCCTCTTCACCAAGCCGCTGCTGACGCTGATGGCCCGCCGCCCGTTCTTCGCGAACGGCCACAAGTGGTCCGGCCTCGACCCGAAGAGCCTGGGTGCGCAGCCGCCGCTGCGCCGCACCCGCCGCCCCGCCGCCCCCGTCGACCCCAAGGAGGCCTGAGATGTCGAAACTCGGCAACCTCGGCGCCCGGCTGCACCGTGGCGAGGTCGGCTACGACTTCGTCAAGAACCGCAAGATCTGGTACGGCCTGTCCATCCTGATCACCATCACGGCCATCGTCGGCCTGACGGTCCGCGGCCTGAACATGGGCATCGAGTTCCAGGGCGGCGCCGTCTTCAACACCCCGAAGAACACCGCCGCCTCGGTGTCCCAGGCCGAGGAGTACGCGGAAGAGGCCTCCGGCCACGACGCGATCGTCCAGAAGCTCGGCGACGGCAGCCTGCGCATCCAGGTCGCCGGCATCGACACCGGCGCGGCCAACGAGATCAAGAACACGCTCGCCGACGACCTCAAGATCGACTCGGAGCAGATCAACGCCGAGCTGGTCGGCCCCAGTTGGGGTGAGCAGATCGCGAACAAGGCGTGGCAGGGCCTCGGCATCTTCCTGGTCCTCGTGGTGATCTACCTGGCGATCGCCTTCGAGTGGCGCATGGCCCTGGCCGCGTTCGTGGCACTGATCCACGACATCACCATCACGGTCGGCATCTACGCCCTCGTCGGCTTCGAGGTCACCCCGGGCACGGTGATCGGTCTGCTGACCATCCTCGGCTACTCGCTCTACGACACGGTCGTGGTCTTCGACAGCCTCAAGGAACAGACGAGGGACCTCACCAAGCAGACCCGCTGGACCTACAGCGACGTCGCCAACCGCTCGATCAACAGCACCCTGGTCCGCTCCATCAACACCACGGTGGTCGCGCTGCTGCCGGTCGCGGGCCTGCTGTTCATCGGTGGCGGCGTCCTCGGCGCCGGCATGCTGAACGACATCTCGCTGTCGCTGTTCGTCGGCCTCGCCGCCGGTGCGTACTCCTCGATCTTCATCGCCACGCCGCTCGTCGCCGACCTCAAGGAGCGCGAGCCGGCGATGAAGGCCCTGAAGAAGCGCGTCCTGGCCAAGCGGGCCCAGTCCGCCGCCAAGGGCGAGACGCAGGACCAGGACGGCCACGAGTCGTACGGCGACGAGCCCGAGGACGTCGCACCCGCGGTCGTCGGCCCGCGCAACCAGCCCGCCTCCCGCAACCGCGGCCGCGGCCGTCCCTCGGGGAAGCGCCGATGACCGACATCAAGGAGCTGCTCCTCAGCCGCATCCGCGATGTGGCGGACTACCCGGAGCCGGGCGTGATGTTCAAGGACATCACCCCGCTCCTGGCGGACCCGGCGGCCTTCACGGCGCTCACCGACGCCCTCGCCGAGATCGCCGAGCGCACCGGAGCCACCAAGGTCGTCGGCCTGGAGGCCCGCGGCTTCATCCTCGGCGCCCCGGTCGCCGTCCGCGCCGGCCTCGGCTTCATCCCCGTACGCAAGGCGGGCAAGCTCCCCGGAGCCACCCTCGCCCAGGCCTACGACCTGGAGTACGGCTCGGCGGAGATCGAGGTGCACGCCGAGGACCTCACGGCCGGTGACCGCGTCCTGATCGTCGACGACGTCCTCGCCACCGGCGGCACCGCCGAGGCCTCGGTCCAGCTCATCCGCCGGGCCGGCGCCGAGGTGGCGGGTCTCGCCGTCCTCATGGAGCTCGGCTTCCTGAGCGGCCGCGGCCGCCTGGAGCCGGCGCTGAACGGTGCCCCGCTGGAGGCGCTGCTCACGGTCTAGCGACCGCGTGGCGGCCCGGTGGACACCGGCACGACACCGCGCGAGGCGGGCCCGGAGGATCCGGTGCCCGCCTCGTGCGTTTCCCGGGTAGACGGTCCTCACATTGGCCTGAAGGCGATCCTGGAGCTCAGGATCGCTACCATGGGTGCTCCGGAGCCTGACCGGGGGACCCGGATCGCGCACGAGGAGCCCTCTTGCCAGACGAGGCCCAGCACCTGACCGCCGCCAAGCCCGAGTCCGCCTCGGCTGCCGCGGCGAAGCCCGCGCCGAACGCGCCCCACGCGAAGAACGACACCCGCGGGCCGGTCGAGCACGCCCAGGCGGCGCCGGTCGACAAGCCCGCCGAGCAGGCGCGCCCCAAGCCTTCCCCGCCGGTGCGGCAGGCGTCCGGTCAGCCCGCCCGCAGTGGCTCCTCCAACCGCGTGCGCGCCCGTCTGGCCCGGCTCGGTGTGCAGCGCGCGAATCCGTACAACCCGGTGCTGGAGCCGCTGCTGCGGATAGTGCGCAGCAACGATCCGAAGATCGAGACGGCCACGCTCCGCCAGATCGAGCGCGCCTACCAGGTCGCCGAGCGCTGGCACCGCGGCCAGAAGCGCAAGAGCGGCGACCCGTACATCACGCACCCCCTCGCCGTGACGACCATCCTCGCCGAGCTGGGCATGGATCCGGCCACGCTGATGGCGGGCCTGCTGCACGACACGGTCGAGGACACCGAGTACGGCCTCGACGACCTGCGCCGCGACTTCGGCGACGTGGTCACCCTGCTCGTCGACGGCGTCACCAAGCTGGACAAGGTCAAGTTCGGCGAGGCCGCGCAGGCGGAGACCGTGCGCAAGATGGTCGTCGCCATGGCCAAGGACCCGCGCGTCCTGGTCATCAAGCTCGCCGACCGCCTGCACAACATGCGCACCATGCGCTACCTCAAGCGTGAGAAGCAGGAGAAGAAGGCGCGCGAGACCCTCGAGATCTACGCGCCGCTCGCCCACCGCCTGGGCATGAACACCATCAAGTGGGAGCTGGAGGACCTCGCCTTCGCGATCCTCTACCCCAAGATGTACGACGAGATCGTACGGCTGGTGGCCGAGCGGGCACCGAAGCGTGACGAGTACCTGGCCATCGTCACCGACGAGGTCCAGCAGGACCTGCGCGCGGCCCGCATCAAGGCGACGGTCACCGGACGCCCGAAGCACTACTACAGCGTCTACCAGAAGATGATCGTCCGCGGCCGGGACTTCGCGGAGATCTACGACCTGGTGGGCATCCGCGTCCTCGTGGACACCGTCCGCGACTGTTACGCGGCCCTCGGCACGGTGCACGCGCGATGGAACCCGGTCCCCGGCCGGTTCAAGGACTACATCGCGATGCCCAAGTTCAACATGTACCAGTCGCTGCACACGACGGTCATCGGTCCCGGCGGCAAGCCGGTCGAGCTGCAGATCCGCACCTTCGACATGCACCGCCGCGCGGAGTACGGCATCGCCGCGCACTGGAAGTACAAGCAGGAGGCCGTCGCCGGCGCCTCCAAGGTGCGCAGCGACGCCCCCAAGTCGTCCGGCAAGGGCAAGGACGACCACCTCAACGACATGGCGTGGCTGCGCCAGCTCCTGGACTGGCAGAAGGAGACCGAGGACCCTGGCGAGTTCCTGGAGTCCCTGCGCTTCGACCTCTCGCGCAACGAGGTCTTCGTCTTCACCCCCAAGGGCGACGTCATAGCGCTCCCGGCCGGTGCGACCCCGGTCGACTTCGCCTACGCGGTGCACACCGAGGTGGGCCACCGCACGATCGGCGCCCGCGTCAACGGCCGGCTGGTCCCGCTGGAGTCCACCCTCGACAACGGCGACCTGGTGGAGGTCTTCACCTCCAAGGCGGCCGGCGCCGGCCCCTCCCGCGACTGGCTCGGCTTCGTCAAGTCACCACGGGCCCGCAACAAGATCCGCGCCTGGTTCTCCAAGGAGCGCCGCGACGAGGCGATCGAGCAGGGCAAGGACTCCATCGTCCGCGCCATGCGCAAGCAGAACCTGCCGATCCAGCGCATCCTGACCGGCGACTCCCTGGTGACCCTCGCGCACGAGATGCGCTACGCCGACATCTCCGCGCTGTACGCGGCGATCGGCGAGGGCCATGTCTCCGCGCAGAACATCGTGCAGAAGCTGGTCCAGGCCCTCGGCGGCGAGGAGGCCGCCACCGAGGAGATCGACGAGTCGGTCCCGCCGGCCCGCGGCCGCAGCCGCAAGCGCCGCTCCAGCGCCGACCCGGGCGTCGTCGTCAAGGGCGTCGAGGACGTGTGGGTCAAGCTGGCCCGCTGCTGTACGCCCGTCCCGGGCGACCCCATCATCGGCTTCGTCACCCGCGGCAGTGGCGTATCGGTTCACCGCAGCGACTGCGTGAACGTCGACTCACTGTCCCGTGAGCCCGAGCGCATCCTCGACGTCGAGTGGGCGCCCACCCAGTCCTCGGTCTTCCTGGTCGCCATCCAGGTCGAGGCCCTGGACCGCTCCCGGCTCCTGTCGGATGTCACCCGCGTGCTGTCCGACCAGCACGTCAACATCCTGTCCGCGGCCGTGCAGACCTCCCGGGACCGGGTCGCCACCTCCCGCTTCACCTTCGAGATGGGCGACCCGAAGCACCTCGGCCATGTCCTCAAGGCGGTCCGGGGCGTGGAGGGCGTCTACGACGTGTACCGGGTGACGTCGGCGCGCAGCAGGTCGTAACCGGTCGTCGCACGACCACACGAAAGGGGCTCCCGTACGTGTACGGGAGCCCCTTTCGATCGACTGCTCAGCCTCCGAACTCCTGAAGGCCCTTCAGCGCCTGGTCCAGCAGCGCCTGGCGACCGTCGAGCTCACGCTGCAGCTTGTCAGCCTTGGCGTTGTTGCCCTGCGCCCGGGCCTGCTCGATCTGGCCCCGCAGCTTGTCCACGGCGGCCTGGAGCTGGCCGGTCAGGCCCTCGGCACGCGCGCGTGCCTCCGGGTTCGTCCGGCGCCACTCGGCCTCCTCGGCCTCCTGGATGGCCCGCTCGACCGCGTGCATCCGGCCTTCGACCTTCGGCCGGGCGTCGCGCGGCACATGGCCGATGGCCTCCCAGCGCTCGTTCACGTTCCGGAACGCGGCGCGAGCCGCCTTCAGGTCCGTGATCGGCAGGAGCTTCTCGGCCTCCTCGGCCAGCTCCTCCTTGAGCTTGAGGTTCTCCGACTGCTCGGCGTCACGCTCGGCGAAGACCGAGCCGCGGGCCGCGAAGAAGACGTCCTGGGCGCCGCGGAAGCGGTTCCACAGGTCGTCCTCGTGCTCGCGCTGGGCGCGGCCCGCGGCCTTCCACTCGGACATCAGCTCGCGGTAACGCGCCGCCGTCACGCCCCAGTCCGTCGAGTTCGACAGCGCCTCGGCCTCGGAGACCAGCCGCTCCTTGGTCTTGCGGGCCTCCTCGCGCTGCGCGTCCAGCTGCGCGAAGTGCTGCTTGCGCCGCTTGGAGAACGCCGACCGCGCGTGCGAGAACCGGTGCCACAGCTCGTCGTCGGACTTGCGGTCCAGACGCGGCAGACCCTTCCAGGTGTCCACCAGGGCCCGCAGCCGCTCACCGGCCGCCCGCCACTGGTCCGACCGCGACAGCTCCTCCGCCTCGGCGACCAGCGCCTCCTTGGCGTGGCGGGCCTCGTCGGACTGCTTCGCCCGCTGGGCCTTGCGCTCCTCGCGGCGCGCCTCCACCAGCTCCACGAGCTTGTCCAGCCGGACCCGCAGGGCGTCCAGGTCGCCCACCGCGTGATGCGCGTCGACCTGCTCCCGGATGTGGTCGATGGCGGCCTGGGCGTCCTTCGCCGACAGGTCGGTGGTCTTCACTCGCTTCTCGAGGAGGCCGATCTCGACAACCAGGCCCTCGTACTTGCGCTCGAAATAGGCCAGCGCCTCCTCGGGGGAGCCCGCCTGCCAGGAACCGACGACCTGCTCGCCGTCGGCCGTACGCACGTACACGGTCCCCGTCTCGTCGACGCGGCCCCACGGGTCGCTGCTCACAGCGCCTCCTCCACATGATGCCTGCGGGGGGCCTGTAGCTCCCCCGGGCATCGTCCACAGTTTCGTCACGGCCAACATAGGCGACCGGCGGGGGGCGTGTCCGCATCCCGCGCGACCGAAATTTCGCAGTTGGGGGTCAGGTTCGCGTGATCGTGGCCTTGTTGATCACGACCGTCGCGTTGGGCGCCGTATTGCCCGTCTGGGGGTCGGGGGCCTGCGCTCCGGCGTCGGCGATCTTCTTCAGAACCTTCATGCCCGCCTCGGACACCGTACCGAACGGTGTGTAGTCGGGCGGAAGCTGACTGTCCTGGTAGACGAGGAAGAACTGGCTGCCGCCGCTGTTGCGGCCCTGCTTCGTCTGCGCGTTGTACTGGTTCGCCATCGCGACCGTGCCCGCCGGGTACGTCCCGCCCTTGAGGCTCTTGTCCTTGAGGTTCTCGTCCGGGATGGTGTAGCCCGGTCCGCCCATGCCGGTGCCCTGCGGGTCGCCGCACTGCAGGACGTAGATGCCCTGGTCCGTGAGCCGGTGGCACTTGCTGTGGTCCAGGTAACCCTTGCCGAGAAGGAAGTTGAACGAGTTGACGGTGTGCGGCGCCGCCGACGCCTTCAGCGCGACGTCTATCTCGCCGCAGGTCGTGTCCAGCTTCATCGTGTACTTCGCGGACTTGTCGATGGTCATCGCCGGTTCCTTCTTCCAGGTCTCCGACTTGACCTTGCCCGGGGCCGGCTTCTCGCACGGGTCCGGGGCCTTGCTGGGCGTGGCGCTCGGCGTGACGTCCGCGTTCGCGTTCTCCGTCTTGCCGTTGTCCTCGAACGGCTTGGTCAGGAAGACCGTCACCGAGAGCACCACGATCACGCCGAGAGCCGAGGCGATCACGGAGTTGCGGATACGGGCCTTGCGTCGCGCGTCCGTGCGTCGCATCTGCTGCCGCAAGAACTTCTCCCGGGCGAGCTGACGCCGCCGCTGTTCCTGGCTGACCACCGGGTTCTCTCCTCATGGGTCTCGAACGTCGACCGGTACGCGTGCGTCCTGTGTGCCGACCGCCTGCGTGTGCCCCGTACCGTATATGGGTTCGCTGAGGAATCGGCAGCGCCGGTAGGCTCTGTGAGCAGCCGCAGCCGCCCGTATCGACACAACGAAGGACGATCGTGCTCATTGCCGGGTTCCCCGCCGGGGCCTGGGGGACGAACTGCTACCTCGTCGCCCCCGCCGCCGGTGAGGAGTGCGTGATCATCGACCCCGGCCATCAGGCCGCCGACGGCGTCGCGGAAGCGATCGCCAAGCATCGGCTCAAGCCCGTCGCCGTCGTCCTCACCCATGGCCACATCGACCACGTGGCCTCGGTCGTCCCGGTGTGCGGCGCGCACGACGTGCCGGCCTGGATCCACCCCGACGACCGGTACATGATGAGCGACCCCGAGAAGGCGCTCGGGCGTTCCATCGGGATGCCGCTGATGGGCGAGCTGACCGTGGGGGAGCCGGATGACGTCAAGGAGCTGTCCGACGGGGCGAAGCTGGAGCTGGCGGGCCTGGAGCTGTCCGTCGCGCACGCGCCCGGCCATACCAAGGGGTCGGTGACCTTCGGTATGCCCGAGGCGGCGGACATCCCGCCGATCCTCTTCTCGGGCGACCTGCTGTTCGCCGGCTCCATCGGACGCACCGACCTGCCCGGCGGTGACATGGCCGAGATGCTCGAATCGCTGGCCCGCGTGTGCCTGCCGCTCGACGACTCGACCGTGGTGCTGTCCGGCCACGGCCCCCAGACGACCATCGGCCAGGAGCGCTCCACCAACCCGTATCTGCGGCAGGTGGCGACCGGCCAGGGAGCATCTCAGGCTCCCCGACGAGGAATGTGACGAGACCTTCCGTGAGCACCTTCAAGGCCCCCAAGGGCACGTACGACCTGATCCCGCCGGACAGTGCCAAGTACCTGGCGGTCCGTGAGGCGATCGCCGCGCCGCTGCGCAACTCCGGCTACGGCTACATCGAGACGCCGGGCTTCGAGAACGTCGAACTCTTCGCGCGCGGAGTCGGTGAGTCCACCGACATCGTGACCAAGGAGATGTACGCCTTCGAGACCAAGGGCGGCGACCGGCTCGCCCTGCGCCCCGAGGGCACGGCCTCGGTCCTGCGCGCCGCGCTGGAGGCCAACCTGCACAAGGCCGGCAACCTCCCGGTCAAGCTCTGGTACTCCGGCTCGTACTACCGCTACGAGCGTCCGCAGAAGGGCCGTTACCGTCACTTCTCGCAGGTCGGCGCCGAGGCGATCGGCGCGGAGGACCCGGCGCTGGACGCCGAGCTGCTCATCCTGGCCGACCAGGCCTACCGGTCGCTGGGCCTGAGCAACTTCCGGATCCTGCTGAACAGCCTGGGCGACCAGGAGTGCCGCCCCGTCTACCGGTCGGCGCTGCAGGAGTTCCTGCGCGGCCTGGACCTGGACGAGGACACCCTGCGCCGTGCGGAGATCAACCCGCTGCGCGTCCTGGACGACAAGCGTGAGTCGGTCCAGAAGCAGCTGGGGGACGCGCCGCTGCTGCGTGACTACCTGTGCGACGCGTGCAAGGCGTACCACGAGGAGGTCCGCGAGCTGATCACGGCGGCGGGCGTCGCCTTCGAGGACGACCCGAAGCTGGTCCGCGGCCTGGACTACTACACCCGCACCACCTTCGAGTTCGTCCACGACGGCCTCGGCTCGCAGTCCGCCGTGGGCGGCGGCGGCCGCTACGACGGTCTGTCCGAGATGATCGGCGGCCCCGCGCTGCCGTCCGTCGGCTGGGCCCTCGGCGTCGACCGCACGGTCCTCGCACTGGAGGCGGAGGGCGTCGAGCTCCAACTGCCCGCCACCACCAGCGTGTTCGCCGTCCCGCTCGGCGAGGAGGCCCGCCGGGTCCTGTTCGCCAAGGTCACGGAGCTGCGCAAGAACGGCATCGCGGCCGACTTCTCCTACGGCGGCAAGGGCCTCAAGGGCGCGATGAAGAACGCCAACCGCAGCGGCGCCCGCTACACGGTCGTCGCCGGCGAACGCGACCTCGCCGAGGGCGTCGTCCAGCTCAAGGACATGGAGTCGGGCGAGCAGACGGCGGTGGGCGTGAACGAGATCGTGGCAGAGCTGGAAGCCCGCCTGGGGTAGCGCCTGTCGTTTGGATCAGCTCGCAGGGAATCGGCGGTGCTTCTCGACGCCGGTGAGCGGGGCCTGGCGCGCGGAGCTGCAAGGCGGAGGAGGGAGTCGAGAGCTCGGGGGAGTCGGCGACCGACGACAACGCCGCAGATGCGCGTGCCAGGCCCCGCCTTGCGGACACCCCCTAGGGGCGTCCGCAAACGGATCAGCGACCAGAACTGCGAGGACACCGAGCGCCACGTCCAGACGCCGCCGCTGTCCGCCCGACAGCGCCATGATCCGGCTGTCCGCCCTCGCCTCCAGACCCACCAGGCCGACGTCAACTCGCCGGCGCCGATTCGTCCAGCCAGACGATCCCGACGCGTGAACGCCCCGCCGGATGCCGAGAGCGATGCCAGCGACGGCGGTCACACCCCCGTAGCGCTCGCGCAGCGCCGCGCGTCCACGGCGAGTTCGAACCCCTGTGCTGTCATGCGACGAGCGTCGGCCGGAACCTGCTCCTCAGGGACGACGTTCCGGACACGCTTATGTCCACTGAACGGTGGACACCGGTCCTCGTGCGGCACAATGGCCCTGACCGAAGTTGTCCGGGTCTCAAGCGACGGAATCGGCGGGATGAGCAAGACGACAGTCAAGGACGTCTCCACGGAGCCCGAGACGGAGCGTGCCGAGATCGCGCCCCGCGCGGAGGGCGGCAGCCGGGCCCTCGCCCTGCTGCTGGTGATCACCGGCGCGGCCGGACTGCTCGCCTCGTGGGTCATCACGATCGACAAGTTCAAGATCCTCGAGGCCAAGGTCGAGGGCAAGACGTTCACGCCGGGCTGCAGCCTCAACCCCGTCGTCTCCTGCGGCAGCGTCATGGAGAGCAAGCAGGCCGCGGTCTTCGGTTTCCCGAATCCGATGCTCGGCCTCGTCGCCTACGGCATCGTCATCTGCGTCGGCATGAGCCTGCTCGCCCGCGCCCGCTTCCCGCGCTGGTACTGGCTCACCTTCAACGCCGGCTGCCTCTTCGGCGTGAGCTTCTGCGCCTGGCTGATGTTCCAGTCCCTGTACCGGATCAACGCGCTGTGCCTGTGGTGCAGCCTGGCCTGGGTCGCCACGATCCTGATGTTCTGGTACGTGACGTCGTTCAACATCCGCAAGGGCTTCCTGCCGGCCCCGAGCTGGCTCAAGGGCTTCTTCGCCGAGTTCACGTGGGTCATGCCCGTGCTGCACATCGGCATCATCGGCATGCTGGTCCTGACCCGCTGGTGGGACTTCTGGCTCAGCTGAGCGGGGCCGTTCCGGTCACTGGGTGGACTGTCAGTGCCGTGAATTAGGGTTTCTGACGTGGAGCCCGACCTGTTCACCGCCGCAGCCGAAGAACGCCAGGAGAAGGAGCCGTCCAGCAGCCCCCTGGCCGTGCGGATGCGCCCGCGCACCCTCGACGAGGTCGTGGGCCAGCAGCATCTGCTGAAGCCGGGCTCACCCCTGCGCAGACTGGTCGGGGAGGCCTCCGGCCCGGCCGGACCCTCCTCGGTGATCCTGTGGGGCCCGCCCGGCACCGGCAAGACCACCCTGGCCTACGTCGTCTCCAAGGCGACCGACGCCCGCTTCGTGGAGCTGTCGGCGATCACGGCCGGCGTCAAGGAGGTCCGCGCGGTCATCGACGGCGCCCGCCGCGCCTCCGGCGGGTACGGCAAGGAGACCGTCCTCTTCCTCGACGAGATCCACCGCTTCAGCAAGGCCCAGCAGGACTCCCTGCTCCCCGCCGTCGAGAACCGCTGGGTGACGCTCATCGCGGCGACGACGGAGAACCCCTACTTCTCGGTGATCTCGCCCCTGCTGTCGCGCTCCCTGCTGCTCACCCTCGAACCGCTCACGGACGACGACGTCAAGGACCTCATCCGCCGGGCCCTCACCGACGAGCGCGGCCTCAAGGGCGCCGTCACGCTCCCCGAGGAGACCGAGAGCCACCTCCTGCGCATCGCCGGCGGCGACGCCCGCCGCGCCCTGACCGCCCTGGAGGCGGCCGCCGGGGCCGCCCTCGACAAGGGGGAGGCGGAGATCGGCCTGACCACCCTGGAGGAGACGGTCGACCGGGCCGCCGTGAAGTACGACCGCGACGGCGACCAGCACTACGACGTGGCCAGCGCCCTGATCAAGTCCATCCGCGGCTCCGACGTCGACGCCGCCCTGCACTACCTGGCCCGGATGATCGAGGCCGGCGAGGACCCCCGCTTCATCGCCCGGCGTCTGATGATCTCCGCCAGCGAGGACATCGGCCTGGCCGACCCGACCGCTCTGCAGACGGCGGTCGCCGCCGCCCAGGCCGTCGCATTGATCGGCTTCCCCGAAGCCGCCCTCACCCTCAGCCACGCCACGATCGCCCTCGCCCTGGCGCCCAAGTCGAACGCCGCGACCACCGCGATCGGCGCCGCCCTGGCGGACGTACGCAAGGGGCTGACCGGGCCCGTGCCCGCCCACCTGCGCGACAGCCACTACAAGGGCGCGACCAAGCTCGGCCACGGCCAGGGCTACGTCTACCCGCACGATCTGCCCGAGGGCATCGCGGCCCAGCAGTACGCCCCGGACGAGTTGAAGGACCGCGAGTACTACGAGCCGACCCGGCACGGCGCGGAGGCCCGCTATGCGGACGCGGTGGAGTGGACCCGGAAGAACCTCGGTCGAAAGCGGTCCTGAGCACCCTGTAAACTCGTCCGGAGTGCTGCGTCCCGTGCAGTCAGAACGGGACAGTCAGCCGGAGCCAGTCAGGGGCACAGCCCCCGGATCGGCTCCAGGAGCGTCGCGCACCGTCGAACGGTGTCGCGGGCAGCCCACCACCACTCGTCGCACGACGGGACCGGTCGGTGGGCCACTCGCGTGCTGCACGTATGTGCCCAGACCAGGGGAGCGGCTGCCCACCGAAGCCCACACGGGCCGAGGCGGGTTTCCCCGGCTGCGGATGCGACCTCCCACAACCCTGACAAGCCGATACAAGGAAAGCGGAAAACAGTGGCGAACCAGTCCCGCCCCAAGGTCAAGAAGTCGCGTGCCCTCGGCATCGCGCTGACCCCGAAGGCCGTCAAGTACTTCGAGGCCCGTCCCTACCCGCCGGGTGAGCACGGCCGCGGCCGCAAGCAGAACTCGGACTACAAGGTCCGTCTGCTCGAGAAGCAGCGTCTGCGCGCGCAGTACGACGTGTCCGAGCGCCAGCTCGTCCGCGCCTACGAGCGTGCCTCCAAGGTCCAGGGCAAGACCGGTGAGGCCCTGATCATCGAGCTGGAGCGCCGTCTCGACGCCCTGGTTCTGCGTTCGGGCATCGCCCGCACGATCTACCAGGCCCGCCAGATGGTCGTGCACGGCCACATCGCCGTCAACGGCAAGAAGGTCGACAAGCCCTCCTTCCGTGTCCGTCCGGACGACGTCGTGCAGGTCCGCGAGCGCTCCAAGGAGAAGACCCTCTTCACGATCGCTCGTGAGGGTGGCTTCGCCCCCGACGGTGAGACCCCGCGCTACCTCCAGGTGAACCTCAAGGCCCTGGCGTTCCGCCTGGACCGCGAGCCGAACCGCAAGGAGATCCCGGTGATCTGCGACGAGCAGCTCGTCGTCGAGTACTACGCCCGCTGATCCTCGGCAGGCACGCGGTATCTCAGCCCGTCGTCTCCCCACCCCCCGGGTGGGAGAGGCGGCGGGCTTTCGCGATTCCCCTCTCCCCGCGCGGGAATCCGGTATGGAGCGCAACCTCCGGCGCGATAGGCTCGTCGCACGACTTTTTGATGTTCAGGCACGTTTCAGGGAGCGGGTGCAACAGTGTCCGGTGGAGAGGTTGCCGGGATTCTGGTGGCCGTCTTCTGGGCGATCCTGGTCTCCTTCCTCGCCGTCGCGCTGGCGAGGGTGGCCCAGACGCTCAAGGCGACCACCAAGCTCGTGGCGGACGTGACGGATCAGGCCGTCCCGCTGCTGGCCGACGCCTCCGCGGCGGTGCGCTCAGCGCAGACCCAGATCGACCGGGTCGACTCGATCGCCTCCGACGTCCAGGAGGTCACGTCGAACGCCTCGGCGCTGTCGACCACCGTCGCCTCCACCTTCGGCGGCCCCCTGGTCAAGGTCGCCGCCTTCGGCTACGGCGTGCGCCGGGCCCTCGGCGGCCGCAAGGAGGACGTGCCCGCCAACGCGTCCAGGCGTACCGTGATCGTGGGCCGTACGGTCACTCGGCGCAGCGCCCGAGGGAAGAGGGACTGAGAGCAGCGATGTTCCGCCGTACCTTCTGGTTCAGCACGGGCGTCGCCGCCGGTGTGTGGGCCACCACCAAGGTCAATCGCAAGCTGAAGCAGCTGACCCCCGAGAGCCTCGCCAGAACCGCCGGGAACAAGGCGATCGAGGCCGGTCACCGCATCAAGGACCGTGCTGTGGGCTTCGCGCTCGACGTCCGGGACAACATGGCCGTGCGGGAGGCCGAGCTGGGCGATGCCCTCGGGATCAACGAGAATCCCGAGCTCCCCGCACCCCGGCGTCACACCGCCATCGAGAACCGCAACCACCCGAAGTACGTCGAGGGTTCGACGTACCAGACGTACCCGTACAACCGGAATGAGGACCACTGATGGAGTCGGCTGAGATTCGCCGCCGCTGGTTGAGCTTCTTCGAGGAGCGCGGTCACACCGTCGTCCCTTCGGCGTCGCTCATCGCGGACGACCCGACTCTGCTCCTCGTCCCGGCCGGAATGGTGCCCTTCAAGCCCTACTTCCTGGGTGAGGTCAAGCCGCCCTTCAGCCGCGCCACCAGCGTGCAGAAGTGCGTGCGCACGCCGGACATCGAAGAGGTCGGCAAGACCACCCGGCACGGCACGTTCTTCCAGATGTGCGGCAACTTCTCCTTCGGCGACTACTTCAAGGAAGGCGCCATCAAGCTCGCCTGGGAGCTGCTCACCAGCGCCCAGGACAAGGGCGGTTACGGCCTCGACCCCGAGCGCCTGTGGATCACCGTCTACAAGGACGACGACGAGGCCGAGCGCATCTGGCACGAGGTCGTCGGTGTGCCGAAGGAGCGCATCCAGCGCCTCGGCATGAAGGACAACTACTGGTCCATGGGCGTCCCCGGCCCCTGCGGACCGTGTTCCGAGATCAACTACGACCGCGGCCCCGAGTTCGGCGCCGAGGGCGGCCCCGCCGTCAACGACGAGCGGTACGTGGAGATCTGGAACCTGGTCTTCATGCAGTACGAGCGGGGCGAGGGCATCGGCAAGGACAACTTCGAGATCCTCGGCGACCTGCCCAGCAAGAACATCGACACCGGCCTCGGTCTCGAACGCCTCGCCATGATTCTGCAGGGCGTGCAGAACATGTACGAGATCGACACCTCGATGGCCGTCATCAACAAGGCCACCGAGCTGACCGGCGTCCGCTACGGCGACGCCCACGGCTCGGACGTCTCCCTGCGCGTGGTCACCGACCACATGCGCACCTCCGTGATGCTCATCGGCGACGGCGTCACCCCCGGCAACGAGGGCCGCGGCTACGTGCTGCGCCGCATCATGCGCCGTGCCATCCGCAACATGCGCCTGCTCGGCGCCACCGGTCCGGTCGTGAAGGACCTGGTCGACACCGTGATCGAGATGATGGGCCAGCAGTACCCCGAGCTCATCACCGACCGCGAGCGCATCGAGAAGGTCGCCCTCGCCGAGGAGAACGCCTTCCTCAAGACGCTGAAGGCCGGCACCAACATCCTCGACACGGCCGTCAGCGACACCAAGGCCGCGGGCGGCAGCGTCCTGCCGGGCGACAAGGCCTTCCTGCTCCACGACACCTGGGGCTTCCCGATCGACCTCACCCTGGAGATGGCCGCCGAGCAGGGGCTCTCCGTGGACGAGGACGGCTTCCGGCGCCTGATGAAGGAGCAGCGGGAGCGCGCCAAGGCCGACGCCCAGGCCAAGAAGACCGGGCACGCCGGTGCCGGCGCCTACCGCGAGATCGCCGACCAGGCCGGTGCCACCGACTTCATCGGTTACACCGACACCGAGAGCGAGTCCACGATCGTCGGCATCCTGGTCGACGGCGCCTCCTCCCCGGCCGCCACCGAGGGCGACGAGGTCGAGATCGTCCTGGACCGCACCCCGTTCTACGCCGAGGGCGGCGGCCAGATCGGCGACACCGGCCGCATCAAGGTCGACACCGGCGCCGTCATCGAGATCCGCGACTGCCAGAAGCCCGTCCCCGGCGTCTACGTCCACAAGGGCGTCGTCCAGGTCGGCGAGGTCA
Source organism: Streptomyces sp. NPDC093598 (assembly GCF_044764825.1). Lineage (NCBI taxonomy): Bacteria > Bacillati > Actinomycetota > Actinomycetes > Kitasatosporales > Streptomycetaceae > Streptomyces > Streptomyces sp. NPDC093598. Next base: position 152,180 of record NZ_JBIWIV010000009.1, read on the forward strand.
CCGTCGGTGCCAAGGCCCACGCCTCGATCGACGACCGCCGCCGCAAGGCCATCGCCCGCGCCCACTCGGCCACGCACCTGACCCACCAGGCCCTGCGCGACGCCCTCGGCCCGACGGCCGCCCAGGCCGGTTCCGAGAACCAGCCCGGCCGCTTCCGCTTCGACTTCGGCTCCCCGTCCGCCGTTCCGACGGCCGTGATGACCGACGTCGAGCAGAAGATCAACGAGGTGCTCGCCCGCGACCTCGACGTCCGCGCCGACGTCATGGGCATCGACGAGGCCAAGAAGCAGGGCGCCATCGCCGAGTTCGGCGAGAAGTACGGCGAGCGCGTGCGCGTCGTGACCATCGGCGACTTCTCCAAGGAGCTGTGCGGCGGCACGCACGTGCACAACACCGCCCAGCTGGGCCTGGTGAAGCTGCTCGGCGAGTCCTCCATCGGCTCGGGTGTGCGCCGTATCGAGGCCCTGGTCGGCGTGGACGCCTACAACTTCCTCGCCAGGGAGCACACGGTCGTCGCCCAGCTCCAGGAGCTGATCAAGGGCCGTGCGGAGGAGCTCCCGGAGAAGGTCTCCGCCATGCTCGGCAAGCTGAAGGACGCCGAGAAGGAGATCGAGAAGTTCCGCGCCGAGAAGGTCCTCCAGGCCGCCGCGGGTCTCGCCGAGTCCGCCAAGGACATCCGCGGCATTGCTGTCGTGACCGGTCAGGTCCCGGATGGCACGACCGCCGACGACCTGCGCAAGCTCGTCCTTGACGTGCGCGGACGCATCCAGGGCGGCCGGGCCGCCGTCGTGGCCCTCTTCACGGTGGCGAACGGCAAGCCGCTGACGGTCATCGCCACCAACGAGGCCGCCCGCGAGCGCGGTCTGAAGGCCGGCGACCTGGTCCGCACGGCCGCCAAGACCCTCGGCGGCGGCGGTGGCGGCAAGCCGGACGTCGCCCAGGGAGGCGGCCAGAACCCGGCCGCCGTCGGCGACGCCGTGGACGCCGTCGAGCGCCTGGTCACCGAGACCGCCAAGTAAGAGACGGGTCGGAAAAGCATGCGCAGAGGACGTCGACTCGCGATCGACGTCGGGGACGCCCGCATCGGGGTCGCCTCGTGCGACCCCGACGGGATCCTCGCCACCCCGGTGGAGACGGTCCCGGGGCGTGACGTCCCCGCAGCCCAGCGGCGGTTGAAGCAACTTGTCGAGGAGTACGAGCCCATCGAGGTGGTGGTCGGGCTGCCCCGCTCACTCAAGGGGGGCGAGGGCCCGGCCGCCGTCAAGGTCCGGGGCTTCGCCCAGGAACTGGCCCGCATGATCTCCCCGATTCCGGTGAGACTTGTGGACGAACGCATGACGACGGTGACGGCCGGTCAGGGACTGCGCGCCTCGGGCGTGAAATCCAAGAAGGGCCGGTCCGTCATCGACCAGGCAGCAGCCGTGATCATCCTGCAACAGGCCCTCGAATCCGAACGGGTGTCAGGTAAAGCACCCGGCGAAGGCGTCGAAGTGGTCATCTGATCGCGATACGGTAACGTTCCGCGCGATGCGACGGCATTCGAACAGCCGCCGCACAGCAAGAGGCGGGACGGGAGCCGGGCCGGAAGCCGCGCGACCGCCGCCTCGCGGCTCTAGGGGATCGATGACTGAGTATGGCCGGGGCCAAGGCTCCGAACCGTGGCATCCGGAGGACCCGTTGTACGGGGACGGCGGATGGGACGGACAGCAGGCCCACCCGGGTCAGCAGTCCCCCTACGGCGGCCAGCCGCAGCACTATCCGGAGCAGCCGCAGTACGGCGACTGGGGCACCGGTGACCAGGCCGGATACGGTCAGGCGCAGCAGCAGTACCAGTACGACCAGCAGTACGCGGCACAGGCCCAAGGGCACCAGCAGTACCCCGGGCAGCAGGACCACGGACACCAGCAGGGTCAGGGCTACCACCAGCAGCAGTACGACACCGGCGGCTGGGCCAACGACCCGCAGCAGCAGGTCTCCTACCCCGGTGATCCCCAGGATCCGTACGGGCAGCAGCCCGGTACGTACGGCGGGGGCCAGCAGGACTACTACGGCACGCCCGACGCGTATCCGCCTCCCGAGCCGCCCGGTCGGCGAGGGGGCGAGCCCGCGCCGGAGCCGGAGCCGGAGACGTGGGACCCCGGCCCCGACCAGGGCGAACACGCCTTCTTCGCGGGCGGGGACGACGATGCCGACGCTGACGAGCCGGGAGAGCGCCGCGGGCGCGAGGACAAGCGGGGGCGGGGTGGCGGTAAACCGAAGAAGCGCCGCAACGGCATGGCCTGCCTGCTGGTCGTCGTGATCCTCGGCGGCGGCCTGGCAGGCGTCAGCTACTTCGGCTACCAGTTCTACCAGGATCGTTTCGGCGACGCCCCCGACTTCGCGGGCGACGGCAGCGGCCAGGAAGTGTCCGTCGAGATCCCCGAGGGCGCGGACGGCTACGCGATCGGGCGGGCGCTGAAGTCCGCCGGTGTCGTCAAGAGCGTCGACGCCTTCGTCTCGGCCCAGGCCGGCAACCCCGAGGGCCGGACCATCCAGGCCGGCGTGTACACCCTGCAGAAGCAAATGTCGGCCGAGAGTGCGGTCGAACTGATGCTCAGTCCCAAGAGCCGCGACAACCTGATCATCGCCGAGGGCAAGCGCAACGCCGACATCTACCGGCTCATCGACAAGCGCCTCAAGGTCAAGGACGGCACCACCGCCGCGGTCGCCAAGAAGGACTACAAGAAGCTCGGTCTGCCCGCCTGGGCGCAGAACCATGCCGACGTCAAGGACCCGTTGGAGGGCTTCCTCTACCCCTCCAGCTACGGCGTGAGCGAGGGGCAGAAACCCGAGGCCGTCCTGAAGCAGATGGTCCAGCGGGCCAGCGCGACCTACGAGAAGCTCGGGATCGAGAAGAAGGCCGAGAGCCTCGGACTCGACGACCCGTGGCAACTGGTCACCGTGGCCAGCCTCGTCCAGGCCGAGGGCACCAGCCACGACGACTTCCGCAAGATGGCCGAGGTCGTCTACAACCGGATGAAGCCCGGGAATCCGCAGACCAACGGCATGCTGGAGTTCGACTCCACGTACAACTACATCAAGAACCAGAGCAAGATCGACCTGAGCCTGAGCGAACTGCGGAACTACGACAACCCGTACAACACGTACTTCCACAAGGGCCTGCCGCCCGGTCCGATCGACAACCCGGGCGAGGATGCCATCAAGGGCGCCCTCAACCCGACGGACGACGGCTGGTACTACTTCATCTCGCTCGACGGCAAGACCAGCAAGTTCACGAAGACGAACGCCGAACACCAGAAGCTGGTCGACCAGTTCAACGCCTCGCGGAACAACTGAGGAAGACCCTGATGGCCGCACCACGCCGGGCCGCCGTACTCGGCTCCCCGATCGCCCACTCGCTCTCCCCGGTCCTGCACCGCACCGCCTACCAGGAGTTGGGCCTGGCCGGGTGGACGTACGACAGGTTCGAGGTCGACGAGGCCGGGCTGCCCGCGTTCTTCGAGACGCTCGGCCCCGAGTGGGCCGGGCTCTCGCTGACCATGCCGCTGAAGCGGGCCGTCATCCCCCTGCTGGACGAAGTCAGCGAGACCGCCGCCTCGGTCGACGCCGTCAACACCGTCGTCCGCACCGAGGACGGTCGCCGGATCGGCGACAACACCGACATCCCCGGCATGGTGGCCGCGCTGCGTGAGCACGGCATCGACAAGGTCGACGCCGCCGCCGTCCTCGGCGCCGGCGCCACCGCCTCCTCCGCGCTGGCCGCGCTGTCCCGGATCTGCCCGGGCGAGATCGCCGTGTACGTGCGCAGCGAAGCCCGCGCCGCCGAGATGCGGCAGTGGGCCGAGCGGCTCGACGTCGCCGTCCGCATCGCCGACTGGGCGGACGCCGAGCAGGCCCTGCACGCCCCCCTGGTGATCAGCACCACGCCGGCCGGTGTCACCGACGCCCTCGCCCGGTCCGTGCCGGAGCGTCCGGCGGCCCTCTTCGACGTCCTCTACGACCCCTGGCCGACCGACCTCGCCGCCCGCTGGTCGGGGTACGGCGGTGCCGTGGTCAGCGGCCTCGACCTGCTGGTGCACCAGGCCGTCCTTCAGGTCGAGCTGATGACGGGGCTGGCTCCGGCGCCCCTGGACGCCATGCGAAAAGCGGGCGAGCGGGCTCTCGCGGCCCGATAAGATCCGCTCTCGGTTCCGCAGGGGGCGGAACAGGGGAGGGGAACGTCCGTCATGTCCGCAGGCCTGCCTCAGGCGTCCGTCAAGTCCCAGATATTCGAGTCCCTGCTGGGGTTCCTGCCCGACTGGGTGCAGATCACGGTGCTCGCCCTGATCGTGCTCGCCGTCGTGGCGTCGTGGGTCGTCAAGATCAAGCGCAAGATCGCCTACCGGCGTGCCGTGCGCAACGGACAGCCGGTCCACGCGGCGGCCCAGTACGGACAGGGGCGCGGTGCGGACCACCTGGGGGAGTACGCGCCGCAGCAGACGCAGTCGGCACAGCAGCAGGGCAGCGGGGCCGGCCACCTGGGGGCGTACGCCCCGCAGCAGGTCCAGCCCGCGCAGCAGCCGAGCGGTGCCGACTTCCTCGGGGCGTACGCGCCCCAGCAGCGTCAGGGCGACGGTCCGTCCGCGAACGCGTCCGCTTGATGGACCGGCCGCCGGGCGAACGGCTCCGGCGTGGGAGGATCGGAGATGGCGGACCGGGCCGCGCACCCGGTCACGCCATCGCCGTACGCGACGAGGCGCGTACGCAGGGCAGTACCAGAGCGCGAGCACTGAGGAGCACCGTTGAGCAGGTTGCGCTGGCTGACCGCGGGGGAGTCCCACGGTCCCGCACTCGTGGCGACGCTGGAGGGCCTTCCCGCCGGCGTGCCGATCACCACGGACATGGTGGCGGACCATCTCGCGAGGCGGCGCCTGGGCTATGGGCGCGGTGCCCGGATGAAGTTCGAACGGGACGAGGTCACCTTCCTCGGGGGTGTCCGGCACGGCCTCACCCTCGGCTCGCCGGTCGCGATCATGGTGGGCAACACCGAGTGGCCGAAGTGGGAACAGGTCATGGCCGCCGACCCGGTCGACCCGGAGATCCTCGACGGGCTCGCCCGCAACGCCCCGCTGACCCGCCCGCGGCCCGGCCACGCCGACCTCGCCGGCATGCAGAAGTACGGCTTCGACGAGGCCCGGCCGATCCTGGAGCGCGCCTCCGCGCGTGAGACGGCCGCTCGCGTCGCGCTGGGCGCGGTGGCCCGGTCGTACCTCAAGGAGACGACCGGCGTCGAGATCGTCAGCCACGTCGTGGAGCTGGCCGCCGCGAAGGCGCCGCGGGGTGTCTACCCGACCCCGGCCGACGTCGAGAAGCTGGACGCGGACCCCGTGCGCTGCCTGGACGCGGACGCCTCGAAGGCGATGGTCGCCGAGATCGACCAGGCCCACAAGGACGGTGACACCCTCGGCGGCGTCGTGGAGATCCTGGCCTACGGCGTGCCGGTCGGCCTGGGTTCGCATGTGCACTGGGACCGCAAGCTGGACGCCCGGCTCGCCGGTGCGCTCATGGGCATCCAGGCCATCAAGGGCGTCGAGGTCGGCGACGGCTTCGAGCTCGCGCGGGTGCCCGGCTCCAAGGCGCACGACGAGATCGTGAAGACCGACGACGGCATCCGGCGCACCACCGGCCGCTCCGGCGGCACCGAGGGCGGCCTGACCACCGGTGAGCTGCTGCGGGTCCGCGCCGCGATGAAGCCGATCGCGACCGTGCCGCGCGCCCTGCAGACCGTGGACGTCACCACCGGAGAGGCCGCGCAGGCCCACCACCAGCGTTCCGACGTGTCCGCGGTCCCGGCCGCCGGCATCGTCGCCGAGGCCATGGTGGCGCTGGTGCTGGCGGACGCGGTGGCGGAGAAGTTCGGCGGCGACTCGGTGGCCGAGACCCGCCGCAACGTCACCTCGTACCTCGACAACCTCGCCATCCGATGAACGGCCCCCTGGTCGTCCTGGTCGGCCCGATGGGCGTGGGCAAGTCCACCGTCGGGCAACTGCTGGCCGAACGGCTCGGCGTCTCCTACCGGGACACCGACGACGACATCGTCGCCGAGCAGGGCAGGACCATCGCCGAGATCTTCGTCGACGAGGGCGAGTCCGCCTTCCGGGCGATCGAGAAGCAGGCGGTGCGCCGGGCGCTCGCCGAGCACGACGGAATCCTGGCCCTGGGCGGCGGCGCGATCCTCGACGCCGACACGCGTGCCCTGCTCGCCGGGCAGCGGGTGGCGTACCTGTCCATGGACGTCGAGGAGGCGGTCAAGCGCACCGGCCTCAACGCGGCCCGGCCCCTGCTCGCGGTCAACCCGCGCAAGCAGTGGCGCGAGCTGATGGAGGCCCGTCGCCACCTGTACGAGGAGGTGGCCACAGCCGTGGTCGCCACCGACGGACGTACCTCCGAAGAGGTCACCGAAGCCGCCCTGGACGCACTGGAGTTGAAGGAAGCATGAGCGAGGCAGTGACGCGGATCCAGGTCGGTGGCACGGCGGGCACCGAGCCGTACGAGGTCCTGGTGGGCCGGCAACTGCTCGGCGAACTGGCCGGGTTGATCGGCGACAGGGCCAAGCGGGTCGCGATCCTCCACCCCGAGGCGCTGGCCGAGACCGGAGACGCGCTGCGCGCCGACCTGGCCGGGCAGGGCTACGAGGCGGTCGCCATCCAGGTGCCCAACGCGGAGGAGGCCAAGACCGCCGAGGTCGCCGCCTACTGCTGGAAGGCGCTGGGCCAGTCCGGGTTCACGCGCACGGACGTCATCGTCGGCGTCGGCGGCGGCGCGACCACGGACCTCGCCGGGTTCGTGGCCGCCACCTGGCTGCGCGGGGTCCGCTGGATCGCCGTCCCGACGACCGTGCTCGCCATGGTCGACGCGGCCGTCGGCGGCAAGACCGGCATCAACACCGCCGAGGGCAAGAACCTCGTCGGTGCCTTCCACCCGCCCGCCGGCGTCCTCTGCGACCTGGCCGCGCTGGACTCCCTGCCGGTCAACGACTACGTCTCCGGGCTCGCCGAGGTCATCAAGGCCGGCTTCATCGCCGACCCGGTGATCCTGGACCTCATCGAGTCCGACCCGGAGGCCGCCCGCACCCCGGCCGGCCCGCACACCGCCGAGCTCATCGAGCGCTCCATCCGGGTCAAGGCCGACGTCGTGTCGTCGGACCTGAAGGAGTCGGGCCTGCGCGAGATCCTCAACTACGGCCACACGCTCGGCCACGCCATCGAGAAGAACGAGCGCTACAAGTGGCGCCACGGCGCGGCGGTCTCGGTCGGTATGCACTTCGCCGCCGAACTGGGCCGCCTGGCGGGCCGGCTGGACGACGCGACGGCCGACCGCCACCGCACGATCCTCGAAGCGGTCGGACTGCCCCTGTACTACCGGCACGACCAGTGGCCCAAGCTGCTGGAGACCATGAAGGTCGACAAGAAGTCCCGCGGCGACCTGCTGCGCTTCATCGTCCTCGATGGTCTGGCCAAGCCCACCGTCCTCGAGGGACCCGACCCGGCCGTGCTGCTCGCCGCGTACGGCGAAGTGGGCCAGTAAGTCCTCCGGCGCGCCTTCCGCCCGAAATCACCTTACGGGGACGGGCACTTCGGGCCACCCCCGGCCGTTCACACATCGACGACCGGGGGCGGTACCGTTCGGACGGGGGTCCACCCACGCCCTTTAGGGTGTGGGGAAAGCGGGTTCCGCCCCCGCTGTCAGCGCCCATCGCCTGTACGAGACGGAGTGGCACCGGATGCAGCACGCAGTGGGTTCTCCGCTGCCACCGCCCCATCAGCCGGGGCACGGACCGGCCACCGGCTGGTCGCCGGCCGCACAACACCCGGTTCCGCCGAACGCGGGCGCGCACCAGGGCTCCGTGCCCGGGCCCCCGCCGCCCCCGGCACCGGGATACCCGGCGCCCCCGCCCGGACCGGCCGCGGCCCCGCCCCCGGCTTCCGGCCCGCCGGCGCCGGAGACCACCGGCCATGTGCCGCTGCCGCCCGGCGGCCCGGTCGCCATGCCGATGGCCCCGCCCGCCGCGGCGACTCCCGACCCCGCCGGTACGACGCTCGCGGTGCTGCTCATCGGCCCCGCGGGTGCGGGCAAGACCAGCGTCGCCAAACACTGGGCGGACCATCGCCGGGTCCCCACGGCCCACATCAGCCTCGACGACGTACGCGAGTGGGTGCGCTCCGGCTTCGCCGACCCCCAGTCCGGGTGGAACGACAACTCCGAGGCCCAGTACCGCCTGGCCCGCCGCACCTGCGGCTTCGCCGCACGGAACTTCCTGGCCAACGGCATCTCGTGCATCCTCGACGACGCGGTCTTCCCCGACCGTCCGGTCGTCGGCCTCGGCGGCTGGAAGCGCCACGTGGGCCCCGGCCTGCTGCCGGTCGTCCTCCTTCCCGGCCTGGACATCGTCCTGGAACGCAACGCGGAGCGCTCGGGGAACCGGCGGCTGTCCGACGAGGAGGTCGCCCGCATCCACGGCCGCATGGCGGGGTGGTACGGGTCCGGCTTGCCGATCATCGACAACTCGCAGCTGGACGTACCGGAGACGGCGCGCGTCCTGGACGACGTGCTGGCCAGGTCGATCGCCAGTCCGCCGCAGTGGTAGCCGCCCCGTAGGAGCGGGGGAGCTTCGCCACCGACCCGCACCGGCTCCCGGACGACGCACACCCGGCTGCCCCACTCGGCCTCTCCCGAACGGCGCCGAACCCGCGAAGCTCATACGCTCGGGTCATGTCAGAGGTGTACGCGGCCCGCCGGACGCGTCTGAGGGAATACTGCAACGCGGGCGGCAGCGCGGCGGCGCTGGTCTCCCGCCCCGCCAACGTGCGCTATCTCGCGGGCGCCGCCCCGCACGGCGCCGTTCTCCTGCTGGGCAGGACCGAGGAACAGGACCTCCTGGTGTGTGCCGGCCCGACCGCTGACCGCCCCGCACAGGAGCGCCCCGACGAGGCCCTGCGCGTGCAGACCCTGCCCGGAGTCGGCGGCGCAGACCCGGCCGTCGCTGCCGCAGGCCTCGCCGCCGGCCAGGGCGCCGACTGTCTCGCCGTCGAGGAGCACCACCTCACCGTGGCCCGGCACCGCGCCCTCGGCTCGGTCGCCCCCCGGCTGCGCCTGGCGGGCCTCGGCAGCGCCGTCGAGCAGCTCAGGGTCGTCAAGGACGAGGAGGAGATCTCCTGCCTGCGCATCGGCGCCGAGATCGTCGACCAGGCCCTCGGCGAACTGCTGGAGTCGATCCTCGTCGGCCGGACCGAGCGCCACCTCGCGCTCGAACTCGAAAGACGTCTCGTCGACCACGGGGCGGACGGGCCGGCCTTCCCCACGTCCGTCGCCACCGGCCCCCACGCCGGCCGTCCCGGCCACCGGCCCACCGATCGCCGCGTCGAAGAGGGCGACTTCCTCTCCGTCTGCCTCGGCGCGACGTACCGCGGATACCGCTGCGAGATCGGCCGCACCTTCGTGATCGGCACCGCTCCCGCGGACTGGCAGGTCGAGTTGTACGACCTGGTCTTCGCCGCCCAGCGGGCCGGGCGTGAGAGCCTCGTACCGGGCACCGCCTGCCGGGACGTCGACCGCGCCGCCCGCCAGGTTCTGGACTCCGCGGGGTACACGGAGGGCCTCACGGTCCTGACCGGACACGGCGTCGGGCTCGAAATCGACGAGGACCCTCAATTGAGTCCCGCGGCCATGGGTAAACTGGACGCTTGCGTGCCGGTCACGGTCGAACCGGGGGTCCACCTCCCGGGCCGGGGCGGTGTCCGGATCGATGACACGCTCGTCGTCCGCCCCGAGGCGGACGGCGGACCCGAGCTACTCACCATCACGACCAAGGAGCTGCTCGCCCTGTAGGTAGGCAGGTGCGTGCACCGGGGTCGTACGTCAGTCCAGGAGATTCCGCAACCGTGGCTTCCACGAACGACCTCAAGAACGGCATGGTGCTCAAGCTCGAAGGCGGCCAGCTCTGGTCCGTCGTCGAGTTCCAGCACGTCAAGCCCGGCAAGGGCCCGGCCTTCGTGCGCACCAAGCTCAAGAACGTGCTCTCCGGCAAGGTCGTCGACAAGACCTTCAACGCCGGCGTCAAGGTCGAAACGGCCACCGTCGACAAGCGCGACATGCAGTTCTCCTACATGGACGGCGAGTACTTCGTCTTCATGGACATGGAGACCTACGACCAGCTGCACGTCGACCGCAAGGCCGTCGGCGACGCCGCGAACTTCCTGATCGAGGGCTTCACCGCCACCGTCGCGCAGCACGAGGGCGAGGTGCTCTTCGTCGAGCTGCCCGCGGCCGTCGAGCTCGTCATCCAGGAGACCGAGCCGGGCGTCCAGGGCGACCGCTCCACCGGCGGCACCAAGCCCGCCATCCTGGAGACCGGCCACCAGATCAACGTGCCGCTCTTCATCACCACCGGTGAGAAGATCAAGGTCGACACCCGCACCAGCGACTACCTCGGCCGGGTGAACAGCTAACCGTGGCTGCCCGCAACACGGCCCGTAAGCGCGCCTTCCAGATCCTCTTCGAGGGGGACCAGCGCGGCGCCGAGGTGCTGACCGTCCTCGCGGACTGGGTCCGGCTCTCCCGGGCGGACACCCGGCAGCCGCCGGTCAGCGAGTACACGATGGAGCTGGTCGAGGGCTACGCAAAGCACGCGAAGCGTATCGACGAGCTGATCGCGCAGTACTCCGTCGGCTGGACGCTCGACCGGATGCCCGTCGTCGACCGCAACATCCTGCGGCTCGGGGCCTACGAGCTGATCTGGGTCGACGCGACCCCGGACGCCGTCGTCCTCGACGAGATGGTGCAGCTGGCGAAGGAGTTCTCCACGGACGAGTCGCCCTCGTTCGTGAACGGCCTGCTCGGCCGGCTCAAGGACCTCAAGCCCTCGCTCCGCCGCGACGAGGTCTGAGAAGACAGACCACATGCCGGAGGGCCCGCAGCGTCACCGCTGCGGGCCCTCCGGCTTTTTCGTCGGGGTCAGGCTCGTCTCCTGCGCGGGCGAGCTCCCTCAGGCCCGCACAACGCCGCCGGGGTGGCCGAGAACCATACGGTTCCGGCCACCCCGGCGGCACGTTTCTGCTGGACCCGCGGAGCGGTCAGGCCTCCTCGTGGGAGGCCACGGCGCGGCGCGCGTCCGCGTCCAGGACACCCCAGCTGATCAGCTGCTCCGTGAGGACGGAGGGGGACTGGTCGTAGATGACGGCAAGGGTGCGCAGGTCGTCCTGGCGGATCGACAGCACCTTGCCGTTGTAGTCACCGCGCTGCGACTGGATCGTGGCCGCGTAGCGCTGAAGGGGGCCTGCCTTCTCGGCCGGCACCGTGGCCAGCCGCTCCAGGTCCAGGACCAGCTTCGGCGGCGGCTCGGCGGCGCCGCCCGGGGTCGTGCCCGGAAGCAGCTCCTGCACCGGAACGCCGTAGAAATCCGCCAGCTCGGCAAGGCGCTGTACGGTCACGGCACGGTCGCCGCGCTCGTACGAACCGACCACGACCGCCTTCCAGCGTCCCTGGGACTTCTCCTCGACACCGTGGAGGGAAAGGCCCTGCTGGGTGCGGATCGCCCGGAGCTTGGCCCCGAGCTGTTTGGCGTATTCGCTGGACATATAGCTCCCCGGCACTGTGTCGACGCGTCTGGCGTGGGTGCCAGGCCGCGCGGCTGGTAACTCACTGTGAGGTTACGCAGCGTTACTCTGCTGCGTCAAGCCGAATGGTCCGCACCGACTCTTCCGTGGTATCGGCGTTCCGTTAGGCCGGATGGGTGATCCGAGGGGGCCATCGGAGCGACCGCGGGGACCTGCTACCGTGTATGGCGCAATCCCGACGTCCTTTAAGGTCCGTCCCGTGAGGCGGAGAAGGAGGTCCGTTTCATATGGACACGCACGACTCGCAGTCCGATGCCCGGCCCGTTCTCGAAGGGCCCGACATCGCGCGGGTACTGACCCGCATCGCCCACGAGATCGTCGAACGCGCCAAGGGCGCCGACGACGTGGTGCTCCTCGGCATTCCCACCCGGGGCGTCTTCCTCGCCCGGCGGATCGCCGACAAGCTCGAGCAGATCACCGAGCGCAAGGTTCCGTGCGGCTCGCTCGACATCACCATGTACCGCGACGACCTGCGCATGCACCCGCCGCGTGCGCTGGCCCGCACCGAGATCCCCGGTGACGGCCTCGACGGCAAGCTCGTCGTCCTCGTCGACGACGTGCTCTTCTCCGGCCGCACCATCCGCGCCGCCCTCGACGCCCTGAACGACATCGGGCGCCCGCGCGCGGTGCAGCTCGCCGTCCTCGTCGACCGCGGACACCGCGAACTGCCCATCCGCGCCGACTACGTCGGCAAGAACCTCCCCACGTCGCTGCGGGAGACGGTCAAGGTCCAGCTCGCCGAGGAGGACGGTCGCGACACCGTGCTGCTCGGTGCCAAGCCGACCCCTCAGTAGCGCTCCAGGCGTACGCCGCCGTCGTACGCCCGCTCAGTGCGCCTCGCGCGCCCGTCTGCCCCAAATCTCCCGAATGAACTGCCTTACGGAGCCTGACAGATGCAGCGTCATCTCATCTCGGCCGCCGACCTCACCCGCGACGACGCCGTCCTGATCCTCGACACCGCCGAGGAGATGGCCCGGGTCGCCGACCGGCCGATCAAGAAGCTGCCGACCCTGCGCGGCCGCACGATCGTCAACCTCTTCTTCGAGGACTCCACCCGGACCCGGATCTCCTTCGAGGCCGCCGAGAAGCGGCTGTCCGCGGACGTCATCAACTTCTCCGCCAAGGGCTCCAGCGTCTCCAAGGGCGAGTCCCTGAAGGACACCGCCCAGACCCTGGAGGCCATGGGCGTCGACGCCGTCGTCATCCGGCACGGCGCCTCCGGAGCCCCGTACCGCCTGGCGAACTCCGGCTGGATCGACGCGGCCGTCGTGAACGCCGGCGACGGCACCCACCAGCACCCCACCCAGGCCCTGCTGGACGCCTTCACCATGCGCCGCCGTCTGGTCGGCCCGGACGCCGGACTCGGCCGGGACCTCGAAGGCAAGCGCATCACCATCGTCGGCGACGTCCTGCACAGCCGGGTCGCCCGCTCCAACGTCGACCTGCTGAACACCCTCGGCGCCCAGGTCACCCTCGTCGCGCCGCCCACGCTGGTGCCGGTCGGTGTCGAGAACTGGCCCTGCGAGGTGTCGTACGACCTCGACAGCACGCTGCCCAAATCCGACGCGGTGATGATGCTGCGCGTCCAGCGCGAGCGGATGAACGCCGCGTTCTTCCCGACCGAGCGCGAGTACTCCCGGCGCTACGGCCTCGACGGCGACCGCATGGCGCGCATGCCCGAGCACGCCGTCGTGATGCACCCCGGCCCGATGGTCCGCGGCATGGAGATCACCGCCGAGGTCGCCGACTCCGACCGCTGCACCGTCGTCGAGCAGGTCGCGAACGGAGTGTCCATCCGGATGGCCGTGCTGTACCTGCTGCTGGGCGGCAACGAACCCGCCGGCACCCACAAGACCCGTACCGAGGAGAAGTAGACCGATGAGCAAGATCCTGATCCGTGGTGCGAAGGTGCTGGGCGGCGAGCCGCAGGACGTGCTGATCGACGGTGGGACCATCGCCGAGGTGGGTGCCGGCCTGAGCACCGAGGGCGCGGAGGTCGTCGAGGCCGAGGGCAAGGTGCTGCTGCCGGGCCTGGTCGACCTGCACACCCATCTGCGCGAGCCCGGCCGCGAGGACTCCGAGACCGTCCTCACCGGCACGCGCGCCGCCGCCTCCGGCGGCTACACCACCGTCTTCGCCATGGCCAACACCTTCCCCGTCGCCGACACCGCCGGTGTCGTCGAGCAGGTCTGGCGGCTCGGCAAGGAGCACGGCTACTGCGACGTCCAGCCGATCGGCGCCGTCACCGTCGGCCTGGAGGGCAGGAAGCTCGCCGAGCTGGGCGCCATGCACGAGTCGGCCGCCGGCGTCACCGTCTTCTCCGACGACGGCAAGTGCGTCCACGACGCCGTGATCATGCGCAGGGCCCTGGAGTATGTGAAGGCCTTCGGCGGTGTCGTCGCGCAGCACGCGCAGGAGCCGCGGCTGACCGAGGGCGCCGAGATGAACGAGGGCGTAGTCTCCGCCGAGCTGGGCCTCGGGGGCTGGCCCGCGGTGGCCGAAGAATCGATCATCGCCCGGGATGTCCTGCTCGCCGACCACGTCGGCTCCCGCGTGCACATCTGCCACCTGTCGACCGCCGGTTCCGTCGAGATCGTCCGCTGGGCCAAGTCCCGCGGCATCCAGGTGACCGCCGAGGTCACCCCGCACCACCTGCTCCTCACCGACGAACTGGTCCGCACGTACAACCCCGTCTACAAGGTCAACCCGCCGCTGCGCACCGAGCGCGACGTCATGGCGCTGCGCGAGGCGCTCGCCGACGGCACGATCGACATCGTCGCCACCGACCACGCCCCGCACCCGCACGAGGACAAGGACTGCGAGTGGGCCGCGGCCGCCATGGGCATGGTCGGCCTGGAGACCGCGCTGTCGGTGGTGCAGGAGACCATGGTCGACACGGGCCTGCTGGACTGGGCCGGCGTCGCCGACCGGATGTCCGTCAAGCCCGCGCAGATCGGACAGGCCACGGGCCACGGCCGTCCCGTCTCGGCAGGTGAGCCCGCCAACCTCACCCTGGTCGACACGGCATACCGTGGGCTCGTGGAACCCGCGGGCTTCGCCTCGCGCAGCCGCAACACCCCCTACGAGGGACGTGAGCTGCCGGGCCGTGTGACGCACACGTGGCTGCGGGGCAAGGCCACGCTCGTCGACGGGAAGCTCACGTGACACCTGTACTCCTGCTGGCCGCCGAGAAGGAATCGGCGCAAGTGACCGACTGGGCCGCCCGCATCGGCTGGGTCGTCGGCCTCGCCCTGTTCGTCGCGCTCGTCTACTGGCTGATGCGCGAGGGCTGGAAGTGGCGCGGCACCCTCCAGGGCGACCTGCCCGAGTTGCCCACCACCCCGGACGACCCGGGGCCGGTGCGCCTGACCATGAGCGGCCGCTACCACGGCTCCACCACCGCAGGTCAGTGGCTCGACCGCATCGTGGCCCAGGGCCTGGGTGCCCGCAGCCGCGCCGAGCTCACCCTCACGGACGCCGGACTGGACGTCGTACGCCCCGGGGCGAGCGACTTCTTCGTCCCGGCCGCACAGCTCCGCGAGGCCCGGCTCGACAAGGGCATCGCCGGCAAGGTGCTCACCGAGGGCGGCCTGCTCGTCGTCACCTGGGAGCACGGCGACCGGCTGATCGACTCCGGGTTCCGGTCCGACCACGCGGCCGAGCACAACGAGTGGGTCGAAGCACTCAACGCCATGATCGAAACGAACACCGAAACGAACACCAGGGAAGGCGCCGAACGATGACCACCTCCACCAGGGGAGCCGCCAAAACTCCCGCCGTACTCGTCCTGGAGGACGGCCGGATCTTCCGCGGCCGTGCTTACGGGGCCGTGGGGGAGACCTTCGGCGAAGCGGTGTTCTCCACCGGCATGACCGGCTACCAGGAGACCCTGACCGACCCCTCGTACCACCGCCAGGTCGTGGTGATGACCGCCCCGCACGTCGGCAACACCGGTGTGAACGACGAGGACATGGAGTCCAGGAAGATCTGGGTCTCCGGGTACGTCGTGCGCGACCCCGCGCGCGTGCCGTCCAGCTGGCGCTCCCGGCGCACGCTGGACGAGGAGCTGGACGCCCAGGGCGTCGTCGGCATCAGCGGCATCGACACCCGCGCCCTCACCCGCCACCTGCGCGAGCGCGGCGCGATGCGCGTCGGCATCTTCAGCGGCGACGCCGTCCGGGACGACGCCGCGCTGCTGGCCCGCGTCCAGGAGGCCCCGCAGATGAAGGGCGCGAACCTCTCCGCCGAGGTCGCCACCACCGAGCCGTACGTCGTCCCGGCCCTCGGTGAGAAGAAGTTCACCGTCGCCGCCGTCGACCTCGGCATCAAGGGCATGACCCCGCACCGCATGGCCGAGCGCGGCATCGAGGTGCACGTGCTCCCGGCGACCGCGACCGTCGACGACGTGTACGCGGTGAACCCGGACGGCGTGTTCTTCTCCAACGGCCCGGGCGACCCGGCCACCGCCGACCACCCCGTCTCCGTGATGCGGGGCGTCCTGGAGCGCGGCACGCCGCTGTTCGGCATCTGCTTCGGCAACCAGATCCTCGGCCGCGCGCTCGGCTTCGGCACCTACAAGCTGAAGTACGGCCACCGCGGCATCAACCAGCCGGTGCAGGACCGTACGACCGGCAAGGTCGAGGTCACCGCGCACAACCACGGCTTCGCCGTCGACGCCCCGCTCGACCAGGTCTCCGAGACCCCGTTCGGCCGCGCCGAGGTGTCCCACGTCTGCCTGAACGACAACGTGGTGGAGGGGCTCCAGCTCCTCGACCGCCCCGCCTTCAGTGTCCAGTACCACCCCGAAGCGGCAGCCGGCCCGCACGACGCCGCCTACCTGTTCGACCGCTTCGTTTCCCTGATGGAGGGCCAGCGTGCCTAAGCGCACCGATATCCAGTCCGTCCTGGTCATCGGCTCCGGCCCGATCGTCATCGGCCAGGCCGCCGAGTTCGACTACTCCGGCACCCAGGCGTGCCGCGTCCTGAAGGCCGAGGGCCTCAGGGTCGTCCTGGTGAACTCCAACCCGGCGACGATCATGACCGACCCGGAGATCGCCGACGCCACCTACGTCGAGCCGATCACCCCCGAGTTCGTCGAGAAGATCATCGCCAAGGAGCGCCCCGACGCGCTGCTGCCCACCCTGGGCGGTCAGACGGCCCTCAACACCGCGATCTCGCTGCACGAGGCGGGCACGCTGGAGAAGTACGGCGTCGAGCTGATCGGCGCCAACGTCGAGGCCATCAACAAGGGCGAGGACCGCGACCTCTTCAAGGAGGTCGTCGAGGCCGTACGGCAGAAGATCGGCCACGGCGAGTCCGCCCGCTCGGTGATCTGCCACTCCATGGAGGACGTCCTCGCCGGCGTCGAGACGCTCGGCGGCTACCCGGTCGTCGTGCGCCCCTCCTTCACCATGGGCGGCGCCGGCTCCGGCTTCGCGCACGACGAGGAGGAGCTGCGCCGCATCGCCGGGCAGGGCCTCACGCTCTCCCCGACCACCGAGGTGCTCCTGGAGGAGTCCATCCTCGGCTGGAAGGAGTACGAGCTGGAGCTGATGCGCGACAAGCACGACAACGTCGTGGTCGTCTGCTCCATCGAGAACTTCGACCCCATGGGCGTGCACACCGGCGACTCGATCACGGTCGCGCCCGCGATGACGCTCACCGACCGCGAGTACCAGACCCTGCGCGATGTCGGCATCGCCGTCATCCGCGAGGTCGGCGTCGACACCGGCGGCTGCAACATCCAGTTCGCCGTGAACCCCGAAGACGGCCGCGTCATCGTCATCGAGATGAACCCGCGCGTGTCCCGCTCCTCGGCGCTCGCCTCCAAGGCGACCGGCTTCCCGATCGCCAAGATCGCCGCCAAGCTGGCCGTCGGCTACACGCTGGACGAGATCCCGAACGACATCACGCAGGAGACCCCGGCCTCCTTCGAGCCGACGCTCGACTACGTCGTCGTGAAGGCCCCGCGGTTCGCCTTCGAGAAGTTCCCGAGCGCGGACGCCACCCTCACCACCACCATGAAGTCCGTCGGCGAGGCCATGGCCATCGGCCGCAACTTCACCGAGGCGTTCCAGAAGGCGCTGCGCTCGCTGGAGAAGAAGGGCAGCCAGTTCACCTTCGTCGGCGACCCGGGCGACAAGACGCAGCTCCTGGAGCAGGCCGTCCGCCCCACCGACGGCCGCATCAACACCGTCATGCAGGCCATCCGCGCGGGAGCCACGCCCCAGGAGGTCTTCGACTACACGAAGATCGACCCCTGGTTCGTCGACCAGCTCTTCCTGATCAAGGAGATCGCGGACGAGCTGGCCGAGGCACCCGAGCTCACCACCGACCTGCTCGCCGAAGCCAAGCGGCACGGCTTCTCCGACCAGCAGATCGGCGAGATCCGCGGCCTGCGCGAGGACGTCGTCCGCGAGGTCCGGCACGCGCTGGGCGTCCGCCCCGTCTACAAGACGGTCGACACCTGCGCCGCCGAGTTCGCCGCGAAGACGCCGTACTTCTACTCCTCCTACGACGAGGAGACGGAGGTCGCCGCCCGCGAGAAGCCGGCCGTCATCATCCTGGGCTCCGGCCCGAACCGCATCGGCCAGGGCATCGAGTTCGACTACTCCTGCGTCCACGCCTCGTTCGCGCTGAGCGACGCGGGCTACGAGACCGTGATGGTCAACTGCAACCCGGAGACCGTCTCCACGGACTACGACACCTCCGACCGTCTGTACTTCGAGCCGCTGACGCTCGAGGACGTGCTGGAGATCGTGCACGCCGAGCAGCAGGCCGGACCGATCGCGGGCGTCGTCGTCCAGCTCGGCGGCCAGACCCCGCTGGGCCTGTCGCAGGCGCTGAAGGACAACGGCGTGCCGATCGTCGGCACCTCCCCGGAGGCCATCCACGCCGCCGAGGACCGCGGCGCCTTCGGCCGGGTCCTCGCCGACGCAGGCCTGCCGGCCCCGAAGCACGGCACCGCCACCACCTTCTCCGAGGCCAAGGCCATCGCCGACGAGATCGGCTACCCGGTCCTGGTGCGTCCGTCGTACGTCCTGGGCGGGCGCGGCATGGAGATCGTCTACGACGAGACCCGGCTGGAGTCCTACATCGCCGAGTCGACCGAGATCAGCCCCTCGCGGCCGGTCCTGGTCGACCGGTTCCTCGACGACGCGATCGAGATCGACGTGGACGCCCTGTACGACGGCGAGGAGCTGTACCTCGGTGGCGTCATGGAGCACATCGAGGAGGCCGGCATCCACTCCGGCGACTCGGCGTGCGCCCTGCCCCCGATCACGCTCGGCGGCTTCGACATCAAGCGCCTGCGCGCCTCCACCGAGGGCATCGCCAAGGGTGTCGGCGTGCGCGGCCTGATCAACATCCAGTTCGCGCTCGCGGGCGACATCCTCTACGTCCTGGAGGCCAACCCGCGCGCCTCGCGCACCGTCCCCTTCACCTCGAAGGCGACCGCGGTGCCGCTGGCCAAGGCCGCCGCCCGCATCTCGCTCGGCGCCACCATCGCCGAGCTGCGCGCCGAGGGCCTGCTCCCGGCGAACGGCGACGGCGGCGAGCTGCCGCTGGACGCGCCGATCTCCGTCAAGGAGGCCGTCATGCCGTGGTCGCGCTTCCGCGACATCCACGGCCGCGGCGTCGACACGGTCCTCGGCCCGGAGATGCGCTCCACCGGCGAGGTCATGGGCATCGACTCCGTCTTCGGCACGGCGTACGCCAAGTCGCAGGCGGGTGCCTACGGCCCGCTGCCCACCAAGGGCCGCGCGTTCATCTCGGTCGCCAACCGCGACAAGCGCTCGATGATCTTCCCGGCCCGCGAGCTGGTCGCCCACGGCTTCGAGCTGCTCGCCACCTCCGGCACGGCGGAGGTCCTCAAGCGCAACGGCATCAACGCCACCGTCGTGCGCAAGCAGTCCGAGGGCACCGGCCCGAACGGCGAGAAGACCATCGTCCAGCTCATCCACGACGGCGAGGTCGACCTCATCGTCAACACCCCGTACGGCACGGGCGGCCGCCTCGACGGCTACGACATCCGTACGGCGGCCGTGGCACGCTCCGTGCCCTGCCTGACGACGGTCCAGGCCCTCGCGGCGGCGGTCCAGGGCATCGACGCCCTCAACCGCGGCGACGTGAGCGTCCGATCGCTCCAGGAACACGCGGAACACCTGACCGCGGCCCGCGACTAGCAGCCCCGAGGGGGACACCGGAAACGGTGTCCCCCTCTTCGTGAGGACGCCATGTCTTCGTGAGGACACCATGTACAAGATCTTCTTCCGTCTCGTCTTCAAACGGCTGGACCCGGAGCAGGCCCACCACCTGGCCTTCCGCTGGATCCGCCTCGCCGCCCGCGTGCCCGTGCTGCGCACCTTCCTCGCCGCCGCGCTCGCGCCCCGGTACAAGGAGCTGCGCACCGAGGCCCTCGGCCTGCGCATGCACGGCCCCTTCGGGCTCGCCGCGGGCTTCGACAAGAACGCCGTCGGCATCGACGGCATGGCCATGCTCGGCTTCGACCACGTCGAGATCGGCACGGTGACCGGCGAACCGCAGCCCGGCAACCCCAAGCAGCGGCTGTTCCGCCTGGTCGAGGACCGGGCGCTGATCAACCGCATGGGCTTCAACAACGACGGCTCGCTGCGCGTCGCGGCCCGCCTCGCCTCCCGTACGCCCGTCTTCAAGCCGGTCGTCGGCGTCAACATCGGCAAGACCAAGGTCGTACCGGAGGAGGAGGCCGTCGCGGACTACGTGAAGTCCGCCGAGCGGCTCGCGCCGTACGCCGACTACCTGGTCGTCAACGTCTCCTCCCCGAACACGCCCGGCCTGCGCAACCTCCAGGCCACGGAGGCGCTCCGTCCTCTGCTCAGCGCCGTCCGCGAGGCCGCCGACCGCACGGTGTCCGCGCGGCGCGTCCCGCTCCTGGTCAAGATCGCTCCGGACCTCGCAGACGAGGACGTCGACGCCGTCGCCGACCTCGCCGTCGAACTCGGTCTGGACGGCATCATCGCCACGAACACCACCATCGCGCGCGACGGTCTCGGCCTGAAGGCCGACCCTTCCCGGGTCAAGGAGACCGGCGGCCTGTCCGGGGCGCCCCTGAGGGAACGCTCCCTGGAGGTCCTGCGCCGCCTCTACGCGCGCGTGGGCGACCGGATCACCCTGGTGGGCGTCGGCGGCATCGAGAACGCCGAGGACGCCTGGCAGCGCATCCTGGCGGGTGCCACGCTGGTCCAGGGCTACAGCGCCTTCATCTACGAGGGGCCCTTCTGGGGCCGCGCGATCCACAAGGGGCTCGCCGCTCGCCTGGCCACGAGCCCCTACGCCACGCTCGCCGACGCGGTGGGCGCCGACGTGAGGAAGACGGCATGAGTGGTCTCGAACCCTTCGGCGCCCGCCTGCGCCGGGCCATGGACGAGCGCGGCCCGCTGTGCGTCGGCATCGACCCGCACGCCTCCCTGCTCGCCGAGTGGGGCCTGAACGACGACGTCGCGGGCCTGGAGCGGTTCAGCCGCACGGTCGTCGAGGCCGTCGCCGACCGGGTCGCCGTGCTCAAGCCGCAGAGCGCGTTCTTCGAGCGCTTCGGCTCGCGCGGGCTCGCCGTCCTGGAGAGCTCGGTGGCCGAGGCGCGGGCGGCCGGCGCGCTGGTCGTGATGGACGCCAAGCGCGGCGACATCGGCTCCACCATGGCCGCCTACGCCGAGTCCTTCCTGCACAAGGACGCCCCGCTGTTCTCCGACGCCCTGACCGTCTCGCCGTACCTCGGCTACGGATCGCTCAGCCCGGCCGTCGCGCTGGCCAGGGAGAGCGGGGCGGGCCTGTTCGTGCTGGCGCTGACCTCCAACCCGGAGGGCGGCGAGGTCCAGCACGCCGTGCGGTCCGACGGCCGGAACGTCGGAGCGACCATGCTCGCGCACCTCGCCGCCGAGAACGCCGGGGAGCGGCCCCTCGGGTCCTTCGGCGCGGTCGTCGGCGCCACCCTCGGTGATCTGTCGAGGTACGACCTGGACATCAACGGCCCGCTCCTCGCGCCCGGCATCGGCGCCCAGGGGGCCACGCCGGCCGATCTTCCCGGGGTCTTCGGCGCGGCGGTGCGCAACGTCGTGCCGAACGTCAGCCGGGGAGTGCTACGCCACGGTCCCGACGCGGTCGCTCTGCGTGACGCCGCGGAACGCTTCGCGGAGGAGATCCGTCACATCCTGACGGCCTCGTGAGGCGGTCCAGACCTGACCGCGAGACCTCCGATGAGTGGTCCGGGGCCCGCTTGAGTCTGAATACATCCTCAAATCCGGGGCAGTATGTCCTAAATGTCCGTTCAGATGAAGGCTGACCAGGACTTTTCCGCTGTTCTCGCTGACTCTGGCGGACTTGCCCGCTAGTCTCCGACGAGAGTGAACGGGCAAGCGTGTTGCTCGTAGCTCCCCAGGTGTGGGGCGACTAGGTTCCTCACCGGTCCGTATCCGACAGTTCGACATCCGAGGTGACGTAGGCGTGGCTCTTCCGCCCCTTACCCCTGAACAGCGCGCAGCCGCGCTCGAAAAGGCCGCCGCGGCTCGCCGGGAGCGGGCCGAGGTCAAGAATCGACTCAAGCACTCCGGCGCCTCCCTTCACGAGGTCATCAAGCAGGGCCAGGAGAACGACGTCATCGGCAAGATGAAGGTCTCCGCCCTCCTCGAGTCGCTGCCCGGCGTGGGCAAGGTCCGCGCCAAGCAGATCATGGAGCGACTCGGCATCTCCGAGAGCCGCCGCGTGCGGGGTCTCGGTTCCAACCAGATCGCCTCCCTGGAGCGCGAGTTCGGCAGCACCGGCTCCTGAACCGGGCGCTCCGGGGAAGCGAGTCCCGGGCACTCCGCGATTGCTGGATAATCGCTGCATGGCTGCAACACCCCGGGGGACGTCCCCCGTACCCCCGGACGTACGTCCGCGGCTGACCGTGCTCTCCGGCCCCTCCGGGGTCGGCAAGAGCACGGTCGTCGCTCATATGCGCAAGGAACACCCCGAGGTCTGGCTCTCGGTGTCGGCGACGACCCGCAAGCCCCGCCCCGGCGAGCAGCACGGAGTCCACTACTTCTTCGTCTCCGACGACGAGATGGACAAGCTGATCGCCAACGGGGAGCTGCTGGAGTGGGCCGAGTTCGCCGGCAACCGCTACGGCACGCCGCGTGCGGCCGTGCAGGAGCGCCTGGAGAACGGCGAGCCCGTCCTCCTGGAGATCGACCTGCAGGGCGCCCGCCTGGTCCGCGAGTCGATGCCCGAGGCCCAGCTGGTGTTCCTGGCTCCTCCCTCCTGGGAGGAGCTCGTGCGCCGACTCACCGGGCGGGGCACCGAACCGCCCGAGGTGATCGAGCGCCGGCTCGAAGCGGCGAAGATCGAACTCGCGGCCGAGCCGGAGTTCGACACCACCCTGGTCAACACCTCCGTCGAGGACGTGGCGCGCGAGCTGCTAGCCTTGACGAGCGTCGTGTGACCATCGCCGATCGTTCCGGTCGGCTGATCACCCCGACAGATTCTTTCCCATCCATCGGAAGGTAGAGCGTGTCCTCTTCCATCTCCGCGCCCGAGGGCATCATCAACCCGCCGATCGACGAGCTCCTCGAGGCCACCGACTCGAAGTACAGCCTCGTGATCTACGCGGCCAAGCGTGCCCGCCAGATCAACGCGTACTACTCGCAGCTCGGCGAGGGTCTCCTCGAGTACGTCGGTCCCCTCGTCGACACCCACGTCCACGAGAAGCCGCTCTCGATCGCCCTCCGCGAGATCAACGCGGGGCTCCTGACGTCCGAGGCCGTCGAGGGCCCGGCGCAGTAAGTAGGATTTACAGCTTGACGCTGACTTTTCCACAGGCCCGGCAGGCCGACTGCCGGGCCTGTGGTGTGTCATGGAGTCGTACGGTGTGCCGGTTGCCGAGGTCGTGCCGGTTGCCGCGGTCCGGGGAGAGACGGGGAGAGACGTGGACAAGCCGAAGGTCGTTCTGGGGGTCAGCGGGGGCATCGCCGCGTACAAGGCCTGTGAGCTGCTGCGGCGGCTGACGGAGTCGGGCCACGACGTGCGCGTGGTGCCCACCGCCTCCGCGCTGCACTTCGTCGGCGCCGCCACCTGGTCCGCGCTCTCCGGCCACCCGGTTTCCACCGAGGTGTGGGACGACGTGCACGAGGTCCCGCACGTCCGCATCGGGCAGCACGCGGACCTGGTCGTCGTCGCCCCGGCCACCGCCGACATGCTCGCCAAGGCGGCCCACGGCCTCGCCGACGACCTCCTCACCAACACGCTGCTCACCGCCCGCTGCCCGGTCGTCTTCGCCCCCGCCATGCACACGGAGATGTGGGAGCACCCGGCCACCCAGGAGAACGTGGCGACGCTGCGCCGCCGCGGCGCCCTCGTCATCGAGCCGGCCGTGGGCCGCCTCACCGGCGTCGACACCGGCAAGGGCCGGCTGCCCGACCCGGGCGAGATCTTCGAGGTCTGCCGCCGCGTCCTGGCCCGGGGCGTCACCGAGCCCGACCTAGAGGGCCGGCATGTCGTCGTGAGCGCCGGTGGCACCCGCGAGCCCCTGGACCCCGTCCGGTTCCTCGGCAACCGCTCCTCCGGCAAGCAGGGCTACGCCCTCGCCCGCACCGCCGCCGCCCGAGGCGCCCGTGTCACGCTGATCGCGGCCAACAGCACCCTGCCCGCGCCGGCGGGCGTGGACGTCGTCGGCGTCGGCACCGCCGTGCAGCTGCGCGAGGCGGTGCTGCGGGCCGCCGGGGACGCCGACGCGGTGGTGATGGCCGCCGCGGTGGCGGACTTCCGCCCGGCGGCGTACGCGGCGGGGAAGATCAAGAAGAAGGACGGCCAGGAGCCGGAGCCGATCACCCTGGTGCGGAATCCGGACATTCTCGCGGAGATCTCCGCGGACCGGGCCCGCGCCGGACAGGTGATCGTCGGCTTCGCCGCGGAGACGGACGACGTCCTCGCCAACGGCCGCGCCAAGCTCAAGCGCAAGGGCTGCGATCTGCTCGTGGTGAACGAGGTGGGGGAGCGCAAGACCTTCGGTTCCGAGGAGAACGAGGCGGTCGTGCTCGGTGCCGACGGCAGTGAGACCGCAGTGGCGCACGGGCCCAAGGAGGCCCTGGCCGACACCGTGTGGGACCTGGTGGCCGAACGCCTCGGCTGACTGCTCCGTCCCCGCACGTCCGCTCGAAACCGGGTCGTCGGGGCGTGGCGCCTCTGGCCAATGCCGCTCGGGATTGGGCAGAATGCCCGTGCCGCAGGTCACAGCACTCCCGAGTGGCGAGACAGGGGGACCGTGGCCGAAGCGTGACCCGTAAACTGTTCCACGGACGGCGCCGGGTGCAGCCCCCGCCGTCCGCCAATGATCAGCCAGCAGCCGCTGCAACCTCAGGGAGCGTTGTGTCCCGTCGCCTTTTCACCTCGGAGTCCGTGACCGAGGGTCACCCCGACAAGATCGCTGACCAGATCAGCGACACCATTCTCGACGCGCTCCTGCGCGAGGACCCGTCCTCCCGGGTCGCCGTCGAGACCTTGATCACGACCGGCCTGGTGCACGTGGCCGGGGAGGTCACGACCAAGACGTACGCGGACATCGCGACGCTGGTCCGGAACAAGATCCTCGAAATCGGCTACGACTCCAGCAAGAAGGGCTTCGACGGCGCCTCCTGCGGCGTGTCGGTGTCGATCGGCGCGCAGTCCCCGGACATCGCCCAGGGCGTGGACACGGCGTACGAGACCCGCGTCGAGGGCGACGACGACGAGCTCGACAAGCAGGGCGCGGGCGACCAGGGCCTGATGTTCGGCTACGCGACGGACGAGACGCCGACGCTGATGCCGCTGCCGATCTTCCTGGCCCACCGCCTGTCGAAGCGCCTGTCCGACGTGCGCAAGAACGGCACGATCCCCTACCTGCGCCCGGACGGCAAGACGCAGGTCACCATCGAGTACGACGGCGACAAGGCGGTCCGTCTGGACACCGTCGTCGTCTCCTCCCAGCACGCCTCCGACATCGACCTGGACTCGCTCCTGGCTCCCGACATCAAGGAGTTCGTCGTCGAGCCGGAGCTGAAGGCGCTCCTGGACGAGGGCATCAAGCTCGACACGGAGAACTACCGTCTCCTGGTCAACCCCACCGGCCGCTTCGAGATCGGCGGCCCGATGGGTGACGCCGGCCTGACCGGCCGCAAGATCATCATCGACACCTACGGCGGCATGGCCCGCCACGGCGGCGGCGCCTTCTCCGGCAAGGACCCGTCCAAGGTCGACCGCTCCGCGGCGTACGCGATGCGCTGGGTCGCGAAGAACGTGGTCGCCGCGGGCCTCGCCACCCGCTGCGAGGTCCAGGTCGCGTACGCGATCGGCAAGGCCGAGCCGGTCGGTCTGTTCGTCGAGACCTTCGGCACCGCCAAGATCGACACGGAGAGGATCGAGAAGGCGATCGACGACGTCTTCGACCTCCGCCCGGCCGCCATCATCCGCGACCTCGACCTGCTCCGCCCGATCTACTCCCAGACGGCGGCGTACGGCCACTTCGGCCGCGAGCTTCCCGAGTTCACCTGGGAGCGGACGGACCGCGTGGACGCGCTGCGCGAGGCCGCGGGGCTGTAAGTCCCGTCCCCCCGGGGCACTGCGTGAGGCCCGGCTCCCCTCGGGGGCCGGGCTTTGCCGTGCCCGGGGGCCTCCCGGGAGCCGCCGGTTGTCAGTGGTGTTTGGTAAGAATGCAAGCGTGAGCAGCGAGAACGAACAGGCGGGCGGCGGGGCGGAGGGTGCGCCGCCCGAGCAGCTCGCGCTCATCCGGGACAGTGTGCGCAAGGCCAAGACGCCCCGGGCCAAGCCGCGGACCTGGCGGGGAGCCGCGCTCGCCAAGGAGCTCCCCGTCGCCCGCGTCCTCGTCGACAAGGGCGTGCTCCATCTCGACCGCTACTTCGACTACGCCGTGCCCGAGGAGCTGGACGCGGACGCCCAGCCGGGCGTGCGGGTGCGGGTGCGGTTCGGCGCCGGGCGGCACCGGGTGCGGGAGGGCCGACGCGAGGGCGGCGGCCTGATCGACGGGTTCCTCGTCGAGCGGCTGGCCGAGTCCGACTACTCCGGGCCGCTGGCCGCCCTCGCCCAGGTCGTGTCGCCCGAGCAGGTGCTGAGCGAGGAGTTGCTGGGCCTGGCCCGGGCGGTCGCCGACCGGTACGCGGGCAGCCTCGCCGATGTCCTGCAGCTCGCCGTACCGCCGCGCAACGCACGCGCCGAGCAGCGGCCCTCCCCCGAGCCGCTGCCACCGCCCCCGGCGCCCGAGGCGGGATCCTGGCAGCGCTACGAGCGGGGCGCGGCCTTCCTGGAGTCGCTCGCCTCCGGCGGAGCGCCCCGGGCCGTGTGGAACGCGCTGCCCGGCCCGCAGTGGAGCGAGGAGCTGGCCCGGGCCGTCGCCGCGACACTGGCCTCCGGGCGCGGGGCGATCGCCGTCCTGCCCGACGGACGGGCCGTCGCACGGGTCGACGCCGCCCTGACCTCCCTGCTGGGGGAGGGACGGCACGCGGTGCTCACCGCCGACGCCGGCCCCGAGAAGCGGTACGCGCAGTGGCTCGCGGTGCGACGCGGTTCCGTACGGGCCGTGATCGGGACCCGGGCCGCGATGTTCGCGCCGGTCCAGGACCTCGGCCTGGTCGCCCTCTGGGACGACGGCGACGACAGCCACAGCGAGCAGCACGCCCCGCAGCCCCACGCCCGCGAGGTGCTCCTGCTGCGCGCCGCCCAGGACAGGTGCGGCTTCCTGCTGGGCAGCTGGGGCTGCACGGTGGAGGCCGCGCAGCTCGTCGAGAGCGGCTGGGCGCGGCCGCTCGTCGCCGGCCGGGACCAGGTGCGGGGAACCGCGCCGCTGGTACGGACCGTCGGGGACCAGGATCTCGCCCGGGACGAGGCCGCCCGGGCCGCCCGGCTGCCGACCCTCGCCTGGCAGGCCGTCAGGGACGGCCTGCGGCACGGCCCGGTGCTGGTGCAGGTGCCCCGCAGGGGGTACGTACCGCGTATGGCGTGTGCCGGCTGCCGGGCGCCCGCGCGGTGCCGGCAGTGCTCCGGGCCGCTGGAGGCGCCCGACGGCGGTGCCTTGAACTGCGGATGGTGCGGACGCGAGGAGAGCGGCTGGCACTGCCCCGAGTGCGGCTCCTTCCGGCTGCGCGCCTCGGTCGTCGGGGCCCGGCGCACCGCCGAGGAACTCGGGCGGGCCTTCCCCGCCGTGCCGGTGCGCACCTCGGGGCGGGAGCACGTGCTCGACACGGTGCCGGGAGCGCCGGCGCTGGTCGTGAGCACGCCGGGGGCCGAGCCCGTCGCCGAGGGCGGGTATGCGGCGGCGCTGCTGCTGGACGGCTGGGCGATGCTCGGGCGACCCGATCTGCGGGCCGGGGAGGACGCGTTGCGGCGGTGGATCGCGGCCGCGTCCCTCGTCCGGCCGCAGTCGGCCGGCGGCACGGTGGTGGTCGTGGCCGAGCCGACGCTGCGGCCCGTGCAGGCGCTCGTACGGTGGGATCCCGTCGGTCACGCGGTGCGGGAACTCTCCGAGCGGGCCGAGTTGGGGTTTCCGCCGGTGTCGCGGATGGCCGCGGTGTCGGGGCCCGCGGAGGCGGTGGCCGACTTTCTCCGCACGGCCGAACTGCCGCCCGAGGCCGAGGTGCTGGGACCGGTGCCGTTGCCCGTCCCCGCCGCCGGGCGACCTCGGCGGGCGGGGGCGCCGCCGCCCGGGGAGCGGTGGGAGCGGGCGTTGCTGCGGGTGCCGCCGGGGAGAGGCGCCGCGCTGGCCGCCGCGCTCAAAGCGGCGCAGGCCGCGCGGATGGCCCGGGGGAGTGGCGGTGGGGCCGGAAACGGGGCTGGGGTCTGGGTGCGGGTCGATCCGGCCGACATCGGGTGAGCCGCGGCGGGCGGTAGCGGGCGTCGTCCGGGTGGGGCTTCGGCCGGATACGCGGCTGCCCTCCCGGAGGCGTTCCGAGAGGGCAGGGCAGAGAGTGCGTCAGCCGTTGCGCGGGCCGGGGAAGGCCGTCGGCCTCGCCTCGTCGCGGAGTGCGGGACTGCCGGCTGTCGGCTGTGTGGGCATGGAGCGCGCCGCCGGGACCGTCGGGAGACCGGTGGTCACCGTGACCGAGCGGCTGCCCGACGGCTCCGGGGTGCGCTCCGGCTCGGGAGCGGCCGCCTGGGCCGTGGCCCGGCGGGCGCCGTAACGGCGGTGGACCGCCTGTTTGGTGACTCCGAGTGCGGAGCCCACCGCGTCCCACGAGAAGCCGAGTGAGCGATCGAAGTCCACGGCCGCCGTGACCAGCGTCTCGACGCTGTCCCGCAGCTCCTGGGCGAGACGTACCGTCGGGGCGGGGGCGCGTCCGTAGACGACGAAGCCCGTGGAGGAGCCGGAGCGGCGCGGGCGGTAGACGTTGCCCAACTGGGCGGTGAGTGTGCGCAGTGCGTCCACCTGCCGGCGGACCCGCTCGATGTCCCGCACCAGCAAGTGCAGGCTGGCCCGAGCCTGGGCGTCGTGGGTTGCGTGGTCGGCCATGAACAAGCCTCTCGAACCGGCGTTGAAAGGAATGGGCCGCGATCGCGGCCCGTTGTGGTCAACTCTGTCTTGACCAACGCGGATTCGCTCCGCGGGTCACGGTGTGGGGGCGTGGGGGCATATGCGTGCGCCCGTTTGCGCGGGGTGTGCGCCTCGGCCTGCGGCCTTCTGGCTCTGGTCTCCCAGCCGCGCACCGCCCGTCGCTGTCCCTCCAGAGGCCCGGCTCTCCCGCGGGGGCCGGGCACCGTCGGCGGCTTTCCGTTTCCGGCTCATAGACTTGGGCGTTGCCCGTCATCGCCCCCGCCCGAGAGGCCCCCACCACCCCATGAAGCTCGTCTTCGCCGGTACACCCGAGGTCGCCGTTCCCGCTCTGGACGCTCTGCTCGCCTCCGGGCGGCACGAGGTGGCCGCCGTCGTCACGCGTCCCGACGCGCCGGCCGGGCGCGGACGCAGGCTCGTCGCGTCGCCCGTCGCCGAGCGGGCGGAGGAGGCCGGGATCGAGGTGCTGAAGCCCGCGAAGCCGAAGGACCCCGAGTTCCTGGAGCGGCTGCGGGAGATCGGGCCGGACTGCTGCCCCGTCGTCGCCTACGGAGCGCTGCTGCCCCGGGTCGCCCTCGACGTCCCCGTGCACGGCTGGGTCAATCTGCACTTCTCCCTGCTGCCGGCCTGGCGCGGAGCCGCACCCGTGCAGCACGCCATCATGGCCGGCGACGAGATCACCGGGGCGTCGACCTTCCTGATCGAGGAGGGACTGGACTCCGGGCCGGTGTACGGCACGGTGACCGAGGAGATCCGGCCCACCGACACCAGCGGGGATCTGCTGACGCGGCTGGCGTTCGCCGGTGCCGGGCTGCTGGCGGCGACCATGGACGGCATCGAGGACGGCACACTGAAGGCCGTACCGCAGCCGGCCGACGGGATCAGCCTCGCCCCGAAGGTCAACGTCGAGGACGCCCACCTCGACTGGACCGCGCCCGCGCTGCGCGTCGACCGGATGGTACGGGGGTGCACCCCGGCTCCCGGCGCCTGGACCACGTTCCGCGGTGAGCGGCTCAAGCTCATCCAGGCCGCCCCCGTGCCCGACCGGACGGACCTCGCCCCGGGGCAGATCGCCGCCGGGAAGAACAACGTGTACGTCGGCACCGGCTCGTACGGCGTCGAACTGCTGTGGGTGCAGGCCCAGGGCAAGAAGCCGATGCGGGCCGCGGACTGGGCGCGCGGGGTGCGGATCGGCGAGGGTGAGCGGCTCGGCGGCTGAAGCCGGCCGGGGCGGGGCCGACGACGCGGCTCGGTGCCACGCCGCCGGTTCTCCCTTTTCCCGGCTGCCGGTTCTCCCCTTTTCCCGGCGGCGTAGGCTGGACGGCGCACTTCTTCTCACACCCGGAGCACCTTTTTCGTGAGCGAACAGCCCCGTCGAGCCCGCACGTCAGGCAAGCCCTACCGCCGGCCCAAGAAGGACCCCGTCCGCATCCTCGCCTTCGAGGCGCTGAGGGCCGTGGACGAGCGGGACGCCTACGCCAACCTCGTTCTGCCGCCCCTGCTGCGCAAGGCGCGGGAGAAGGAGGGACCCGAGACGTTCGACGCCCGGGACGCGGCCCTCGCCACCGAGCTGGTGTACGGGACGCTGCGGCGGCAGGGGACGTACGACGCGGTCCTGGCGACCTGCGTGGACCGGCCGCTCGGGGAGGTCGACCCGCCGGTGCTGGACGTGCTCAGCCTCGGCGCGCACCAGCTGCTCGGCACGCGGATCCCGACGCACGCGGCCGTGTCCGCGACCGTCGAGCTCGCGCGGGTCGTGCTCGGCGACGGGCGGGCCAAGTTCGTCAACGCCGTGCTGCGCAAGGTGGCGCAGCACGATCTGGACGGCTGGCTGGAGCGGGTCGCGCCCCCTTATGACGAGGATCCCGAGGACCATCTCGCCGTCGTCCACTCGCACCCCAGGTGGGTCGTGTCCGCGCTGTGGGACTCCCTCGGCGGCGGGCGCGACGGTGTCGAGGAACTGCTGCGCGCCGACAACGAGCGGCCCGAGGTGACGCTGGTGGCGCGGCCCGGGCGGGCCACCGCCGAGGAACTGCTCGAAGAGGACGCGGCGGTACGGGGGCACTGGTCGCCGTACGCCGTGCGGCTGACCGAGGGCGGGGAGCCGGGGGCCATCGCGGCCGTGCGGGACGGACGTGCGGGGGTGCAGGACGAGGGCAGCCAGCTCGTGGCGATCGCCCTCGCCAACGCGCCCCTGGACGGGCCCGACCGGCGCTGGCTGGACGGGTGCGCGGGGCCGGGCGGCAAGGCGGCGCTGCTCGGCGCACTGGCTGCCGAGCGGGGTGCCCTGCTCGTCGCGTCCGAGAAGCAGACCCATCGCGCCGGCCTCGTGGCGAAGGCGCTGGACGGCAATCCCGGGCCGTACCAGGTGATCGCCGCGGACGGGACGCGTCCGGCGTGGCGGCCCGGCAGCTTCGACCGGGTGCTGGTCGACGTGCCGTGCACCGGCCTCGGCGCCCTGCGCCGCCGTCCGGAGGCGCGCTGGCGGCGCCGCCCGGAGGACCTCGAGGGCTTCGCGCCGCTGCAGCGCGGGCTGCTGCGCACCGCCCTGGAGTCGGTGCGGGTCGGCGGTGTCGTGGGCTACGCGACCTGCTCGCCGCACCTCGCCGAGACCCGGGCCGTCGTCGCCGACGTGCTCAAGCAGCATCCGGACGCCGACCTCGTCGACGCCCGGCCGCTGCTGCCCGGCGTACCGGATCTGGGCGAGGGGCCCGACGTGCAGCTGTGGCCGCATCTGCACGGGACCGACGCGATGTACCTGGCGCTCATTCGCCGGACCGGCTGACCCCCGCTCCCACGGTCGCCCGGTCCGGTGCGCCGCCGTCGTGGCGCGCCAGCCGGTGCGGCCACCACACCTTCGGCCCGACGTCCAGGAACAGCGACGTGACGAGGACCGAGCGGACGACGAAGGTGTCGATGAGGACGCCGAGGGCGACCGTGAAGCCGATCTCGGCGAAGGCGACCATCGGAAGGGTGCCGAGGGCGGCGAAGGTGCCGGCCAGGACCAGGCCGGCGGAGGTGATGACCGCTCCGGTTGCGGCGAGGCCCGTGACCACGCCCGCTCTGGTGCCCTGGCGGGCCGCCTCCTCCCGGATGCGGGTGGTCAGGAAGATGTTGTAGTCGATGCCCAGGGCGACCAGGAACACGAAGACGAACAGCGGGAAGTCGGTCGCCTCGCCCGCGTAGTCGAAGACGTACCGGAACGCGAGCGCGCTGATGCCGAGGGCCGCCGCGAACGACAGGATCACCGTGCCGATCAGCAGCAGCGGGGCGATCAGGGCGCGCAGCAGGACGCACAGGATCAGCAGGACGACGACCAGGACCAGCGGGATGATCAGCACGTTGTCGTGCGTGGTCGCCTCGTCCATGTCCAGCAGGGCCGCCGTGCCGCCGCCCACCTTGGCGTCGGCGTCGGGCACCGCGTGCACGGCGTCCCTCACCCGCTCGACCGTCTGTTTGGCGGCCTCGCTGTCCGACGGGGCGGTCATGGTGGCCTCGAAGAGGACCCTGCCCTCGGCGGCCGGTTCGGTGCCGGGCGGCAGACCGAGGGACTGGGGGACCACACCCTGCGTTCCGGCGACCGCGCGGCCCACCTGCACGGCCTGCGCCTGGTTGCTGACGATGACGAGGGGGTCGCCGCTGCCCGCCGGGAAGTAGCGCGCCGAGACCTCCTGCCCGGTGATCGAGTCCGGTTTGCCGGTGAACGCGTCCGCGTTGCCGATGCCCTCCGCGCGCAACTGGATCAGGCCCAGCGAACACACCGCGAGCGCGATCGCCGTGACGCCCCAGGTCATCCGCGGGCGGCGGGCGATACGGCGGCCCGTGCGGGCCCAGACGCCGCGCTCGGTCGGGTCGGGTGTGCCGTGGTGCGGGATCACCGGCCAGAAGATCCATCGGCCGAAGATCACCAGCAGGGCCGGGAACAGGCTCATCATCGCCAGCAGGGCGACGGCGACACCGATCGCGGCCACCGGCCCCAGGCCGCTCGTGGAGTTCATCTCGGCGGCCAGCAGCACCAGCATGCTCAGCACGACCGTCGCACCGGAGGCGAGCACGGCAGGGCCGGCCCGGTGCAGCGCCAAGGCCATCGCCTCGTGCCGGTCCTCGTGCCGGCGCAGTTCCTCCCGGTAGCGGGCCACCAGCAGCAGGGCGTAGTCCGTCCCCGCCCCGAAGACCAGCACGGTGAGGATGCCGGCGCTCTGGCCGTTGACCGTCAGGCCCGCGTGCTCGGCCAGCAGGTAGATCAGCGCCTGGGCGGTGAACAGCGCGCAGACCACCGCGATCAGGGGGACCAGCAGCAGGGTCAGGCTGCGGTACGTGATGAGCAGCATGACGACGACGACCGCCATCGCCGAGAGCAGCAGGGTCGAGTCGATGCCCTCGAAGGCCTCCGCGAAGTCCGCGGACGTGCCGCCCGGGCCCGTGATGTGCACGGCCAGACCGCCGTCGCCCGTACCGACGTCGTCCCGGATGGACTCCACGGCGGGGGAGATCCGCTCCCAGCCCTCCTCGTCCATCATGATCGGCACGAGGACCTGCGCCGCCCGCGGATCGGCCTGCCGGTCGAACACCGGCCCCCGCGTCTGCTCGCCGAGGATGCCGTGGTCACGCAGCTGCTTCAGCTGCGTGACGTCCTCGGCGATCTCCGTACGGTCCTGCGCCGTCAGGCCGCTCTCCTGCGCGTAGATCACCACCGCAGGGATCTGCTCCGGCCGGAAGTCCTCGGAGATCTGGAGCACCTGCGTCGACTCCGCGGACCCCGGCAGCCACGACGCGGCGTCGTTGTCCTGCGCGTCGGTGAGCTTCATGGCGAACGGCGCGGCGACGAACAGGACGACCACCCAGAAGACCAGCACGAGCCATTTGGCCCGCCGACCGCAGACGAGATGCGCGACGCCCTGCTTCATGCCAACCCCCTCCACGGGAGCGCCCCCTCAGGGGCGCGGGGATCTGCGCGACCAGCCGCGTACGGCCCGCACCCGACCGACCACCCGGGACCGATGCCCACAACCCCCGGAGGGCATGGCAGTCTTAGGACATGGCCGCGCAGATCAACCCCAGCATCCTCTCCGCCGACTTCGCCCGCCTCGCGGACGAGGCGAAGGCCGTGGAGGGAGCCGACTGGCTCCACGTCGACGTCATGGACAACCATTTCGTCCCGAACCTCACGCTCGGTGTGCCGGTCGTGGAGTCGCTCGCCCGTGCGACGGACACCCCGCTGGACTGCCATCTGATGATCGAGGCCCCCGATCGGTGGGCGCCCCAGTACGTCGAGGCGGGGGCCGGTTCCGTCACCTTCCACGTCGAGGCCGCCGCAGCCCCGGTCCGGCTCGCCCGGGAGATCCGCGCCAAGGGCGCCCGCGCCTCCATGGCGCTGAAGCCCGCGACCCCCATCGAGCCGTACGAGGACCTGCTCCCCGAGCTCGACATGCTGCTGATCATGACGGTCGAACCGGGCTTCGGGGGACAGGCCTTCCTCGACATCATGCTTCCGAAGATTCGCCGCACCCGCGAGTTGATCAGCAAGCACGGACTGGAGCTCTGGCTCCAGGTCGACGGCGGAGTTTCCGCCTCCACCATCGAGCGGTGCGCCGACGCCGGAGCCGACGTCTTCGTGGCCGGATCGGCGGTCTACGGGGCAAACGACCCGGCCGAGGCGGTACGTGCACTACGCACCCAGGCGGAGGCCGCGACGGCGAAGGCCTCCTGGGCCTGCGACCACTGAGCCACAGCAAAGTGAACGGCTCTCATCAGGGCTGATCATCCGCGCCACATCTGCAAGGATGAACGGCGAATCCAGAGTGTGAACAGCAGTGAGGAGATCGCCGTGTCGGGTATGTCGGCGGGCCGGTCAGCCATGCGGATGGGACCCGCTGAGCTGGTGCAGGCGGCGGCCATGGCCCGCCGCTTCTACCTCGAGGGCAAGTCCAAGATCCAGATCGCGGAGGAGTTCGGCGTCAGCCGCTTCAAGGTGGCCCGGGTCCTGGAGACCGCCCTCGAACGGGATCTCGTACGTATCGAGATCCGTGTGCCTGCGGAGCTGGACGCCGAGCGCTCGGACGCGCTCCGCGCCCGCTACGGCCTCAGGCACGCCGTCGTGGTCGAGTCCCCGGCCGAGGCCGAGGAGACACCCGACCCCGAGAACCTGGGAGAGGTGGCCGCCGACCTGCTCGGCGAACTGGTCGACGAGGGTGACGTGCTGGGCCTGGCCTGGGGCCGCTCCACCATCCACATGGCGGCGGCGCTCGACCGGCTGCCGCCCTGCACGGTGGTGCAGCTGACAGGCGTGTACGACGCCGGGACCGCCGAGCGCGGCTCCGTCGAGGCCGTGCGCCGCGCCGCCCAGGTGGCCGGCGGGGACGCACACCCCATCTACGCGCCCATGCTGCTGCCCGACGCGGCCACGGCCGCGGCGCTGCGCAACCAGACGGGCATCGCCCGGGCCTTCGAGCACTTCGACAAGGTCACCGTCGCCTGTGTCTCCATCGGCTCCTGGGAACCGGGCATCTCCACGGTGCACGACATGCTCAGCGACGAGGAGCGGGCGCACTACGCCTCCCTCGGTGTCGCCGCAGAGATGTCCGCGCACCTCTTCGACGCCGAGGGACGCCGGGTCGGCCGGGACCTGGGCGAGCGGTGCATCACCGTGAAGGCCGACCAGCTCCGCCGGATCCCCGAGGTGGTGGCGATCGCGGGCGGGCAGCGCAAGGGGCCCGCGATCGACGCGGTGCTGCGCTCCGGGCTCGTCACCAGCCTGGTGACGGACACCTCGGCCGCGGACTACCTGATGACGGCCGGACCGGCGCCGAAGTCCGCGCTCAACCGGTCCGACCCGGACGGAGTCTGACGGGTGGCCGGCCAGGCGCACGGAGTGCACGACCCGGCGGGCCGGATCGTGGTCGTCCTGGACCTCGACGGGGTCACGGACAAGGCGGGCCTCATGGACCGCTGCGCCCGTGACCTGGCCCTGCCCGAGTGGTTCGGCCGCAACTGGGACGCCCTCGCCGACTGCCTGGCCGACCCCGCCCTGTGGCCCGAGGGGGCCGGGGAGCGCGGGCTGCTGGTCGTCGTGCGGGGCTGGCGGACGTACGCCGAGACCCGGCCCGACGAGTGGCAGGTCGCGGAGGAGATCTTCGCGGAGGCGACGGACCGGGGCCCGGGCCTCTTCGTCACCCTCGGCCTTGGAGCATCCTCCGAACGGGCCCCTGACCAGCCTGGATGATCCGCTGGGGGTCGTGCACGGGTTCGGCATGGGAGAATGAAGTACGTGCTCTTTCCCCCTGGCCGGCCGGTCCGGGGGTCACCTCTGATCGACTGGGATGTGCAGCACGTGCGTTTCCTCAATGACATCCAGCCCGGGTACGACCTGACGTACGACGACGTCTTCATGGTGCCGAGCCGCTCCTCGGTGGGCTCGCGGCAGGCCGTCGACCTCGGCTCCCCGGACGGCACGGGCACCACCATCCCGCTCGTCGTCGCCAACATGACCGCCATCGCCGGCCGCCGCATGGCCGAGACCGTGGCCCGCCGCGGCGGGCTCGTGGTGATACCGCAGGACATCCCGAACGACGTGGTCACCGACGTCGTCTCCTGGGTGAAGAGCCGGCATCTGGTGCTGGACACCCCGATCATCCTGTCCCCGCACCAGACCGTCGCGGACGCCCTGGCCCTGCTGCCCAAGCGCGCGCACGACGCCGGTGTCGTCGTCGACGAGAACCACAAGCCGGTCGGCGTGGTCACCGACGCCGACCTGTCCGGCGTGGACCGCTTCACCCAGCTCGCCGAGGTCATGTCCCGGGACCTGCTGCTCATCGACGCGGACATGGACCCGGGCGAGGCCTTCGACACCCTCGACCACGCCAACCGCCGCTACGCCCCCGCGGTGAACAAGAACGGCACGCTCGCCGGCATCCTGACCCGCAAGGGCGCCCTGCGCGCCACGCTCTACACGCCGGCCACGGACGCCCGGGGACGGCTGCGCATCGCCGCCGCCGTCGGCATCAACGGCGATGTCGCGGGCAAGGCCCAGCAGCTGCTGGACGCGGGTGTCGACGCGCTCGTCATCGACACCGCGCACGGCCACCAGGAGTCGATGATCAGCGCCCTCAAGCTGGTGCGCGACCTCGACCCGCAGGTGCCCATCGTCGCGGGCAACGTGGTCGCCGCCGCGGGCGTGCGCGACCTCATCGAGGCGGGCGCGGACATCGTCAAGGTCGGTGTCGGACCCGGCGCCATGTGCACCACGCGCATGATGACCGGAGTCGGCCGGCCGCAGTTCTCCGCCGTCCTGGAGTGCGCCGCCGAGGCGAAGAAGTACGGCAAGCACGTGTGGGCCGACGGCGGCGTCCGCCACCCGCGCGACGTGGCCATGGCCCTCGCGGCCGGCGCCTCCAACGTGATGGTCGGCTCCTGGTTCGCGGGCACCTACGAGTCCCCGGGCGACCTCCAGCACGACGCCCAGGGGCGCGCGTACAAGGAGTCCTTCGGCATGGCGTCCGCGCGGGCCGTGCGCAACCGTACCTCCGAGGAGTCGGCGTACGACCGGGCCCGCAAGGCGCTCTTCGAGGAGGGCATCTCCACCTCCCGCATGTTCCTCGACCCGGCCCGCCCGGGCGTCGAGGACCTGATCGACTCGATCATCGCGGGCGTCCGCTCCTCCTGCACCTACGCCGGTGCGGGCTCCCTGGAGGAGTTCGCCGAGAAGGCCATCGTCGGCATCCAGAGCGCCGCCGGCTACGCGGAGGGCAAGCCCCTGCACGCGAGCTGGAACTGACGGCTCTCCACGCCCTTTCGCACGGCCCCCGTCGACCCGCCCTGCGGAAAAATCGGGGGCCGTTTCGCGTGCGCCGGCCCTACCGTCGGCGCCTGGGAACAGCCGAGTGCAGGGCCGGGGACATCGAGGCGCTGGAGCGCTGCATGCCGTCGCACAGCACCGACGGCAACCACGCCGCGGGTGTGAGGCGCCCCAGGTGCGGGCCGTACAGCCGGGTGCCCGGAGATAACGGCCTCTTCACTCTGGCCCGCACCGCTCCGCTCCCAAGGCATCGGCAGCGCCCTGGTGCACACCGCCGAGCGGCTGGCGCGGGAGCGCGGGATCGTCGTCAGGTGGCCTCGGCGTCGGGGACGGAAACCCCCGCGCGGCGGCGCTCTGCGCCCGGCTCGGATACCTGCCCTCCGTGGCGTACGTCGACCGGTGGTCCACCTGGACGCCGACGGCCTACGGCAGGAGCAAGCCGATCCCCTGCGTGATCCTGGTCAAGACCCTTCGACGGCTCCCGGTGCAACGGTCGACAGCCGCCCCGCAACGAACACCCGCCCAGCCCCGGGGAACGCAATGATCTTGCGGGGATGCGCAAGGTTGCTGCATTACACGGGCAACGCCGCTCCTCATAGGCTGTCGCCTCGTACGTGGCGTGGCGGGGACTCCGCTCGGTGGGTCCCTGCTCAAGGGCGCCCCCGGTCCCTGCCGCCCTGACCGGCAGCGAAAAGGAGCCAGCGCGTGCTCGACCAAGGCGCACCCCC
The DNA here is from genome assembly GCF_044764825.1 of Streptomyces sp. NPDC093598. Taxonomy (NCBI): domain Bacteria; kingdom Bacillati; phylum Actinomycetota; class Actinomycetes; order Kitasatosporales; family Streptomycetaceae; genus Streptomyces; species Streptomyces sp. NPDC093598. The sequence goes on from NZ_JBIWIV010000009.1 coordinate 190,901, forward strand.
GCAGAACCCAGGCCAGACAGCCGCCCCCGCGCCCCCCGGCACGGGCGCGCGTCTCATGCGCCGCAAGCCCGTGGAACGCCTGGTCGCAGAGGGTGGCCAGGGCGAGGGAGGGTCGCTGCGCCGCACCCTCGGGCTGTGGCAGCTCACCATGATCAGCATCGGTGCCACCCTCGGCACCGGCATCTTCGTCGTCCTCGGCGAGGCCGTCCCCAAGGCGGGCCCGGCCGTCACGCTCTCCTTCGTCATCGCCGGCCTCACCGCCCTCTTCTCGGCCCTGTCCTACGCCGAGCTCGCGGGCACCATCCCCGTCGCCGGCTCCTCGTACTCGTATGCGTACGCAACGATGGGCGAGCTGATCGCCTGGATATGCGGCTGGTGCCTGGTCCTGGAGTACGGCGTGTCGGTCGCCGCCGTCGCCGTCGGCTGGGGCGAGTACCTCAACGAACTGCTCGACGGGACCATCGGCGTCACCATCCCCGCCGCCCTGTCCGCCCCGCCCGGCGACGGCGGTGTGTTCAACCTCCCGGCGCTGATCGTCGTGCTGCTCGCCATGGCGTTCCTGCTGGGCGGCGCCCGCGAGTCGGCCCGCGCCAACACCGTCATGGTCGTCGTGAAGATCGGCGCGCTGGTGCTGTTCTGCGCCATCGGCGTCCAGGGCTTCCGCTCCGGCAACTACGACAACTTCATGCCGCTCGGCATGGCCGGGGTCAGCGCGGCGGGCGCCACGCTGTTCTTCTCCTACATCGGCTTCGACGCCGCCTCCACCGCCGGTGAGGAGGCGAAGAACGCCCAGCGCGACCTGCCCCGCGCGATCATGCTGTCGCTCGTCATCGTCACCGCGCTGTACGTCCTGGTCGCGGCCGTCGCGGTCGGCGCCAAGCCCTGGAGGAACTTCACCGACTCCGAGGCCGCCCTCGCCCAGATCATGCGCGAGGTCACCGGGCAGGGATTCTGGGGGACGCTGCTCGCGTTCTGCGCCGTCATCGCCATCGCGAGCGTGGTGCTGACCGTCCTGTACGGCCAGACCCGCATCCTGTTCGCCATGTCCCGCGACGGTCTCGTGCCGAAGGTGTTCGGCAAGGTCCACCCGAAGACCGGCGCCCCCCGCGCCAACACCCTGATCGTCTCCCTGTTCTGCGGTGTCCTGGCCGCCGCGATCCCGCTCGGGCAGCTCGCCGACGCCACCAGCATCGGCACCCTCTTCGCCTTCGCCCTCGTCAACGTGGCCGTCGTGGTGCTGCGCCGGACCAAGCCGGACATGCCCCGCACCTTCCGCGTGCCGCTCTCCCCGGTCCTGCCCGCGCTGGGCTTCGCCTTCTGCCTCTGGATGATGGGCAGCCTGTCGACCGTGACCTGGGTGGTCTTCGGTGTCTGGATGGCCGCCGGGCTCGTGTTCTACTTCGTGTACGGCTATCGCCGTTCCCGACTCGCGCCATCCGAAAAGTGATCAACCCACTGTGCTGAACGATCTCGACGAACGCATCGTGCACGCCCTCGCCGAGGACGCCCGCCGCTCCTACGCCGACATCGGCGGGCTCGTCGGCCTGTCCGCGCCCGCCGTGAAACGGCGCGTGGACCGGCTGCGGGCCACCGGAGCCATCACCGGCTTCACCGTACGGGTGGACCCGGGCGCCCTCGGCTGGGAGACCGAGGGGTTCGTCGAGATCTACTGCCGCGGTAACACCTCCCCGGAGACCATCCAGCGGGGCCTGGAGCGCTACCAGGAGGTCGTGGCCGCGTCCACCGTCACCGGGGACGCGGACGCGATCGCCCAGGTCTTCGCCTCCGACATGCGCCACTTCGAACGGGTCCTGGAGCGGATCGCCGGGGAGCCGTTCGTCGAGCGGACCAAGTCCGTGCTCGTGCTCTCGCCGCTGCTGCGGCGCTTCTCGTCGGGTTCGCCCACGTAAGTCTGTGGCCCGCCCGGGGCGGCACCTCTAGCATCGGTGTCATGACCTGGCGACATTGATCCACCAGCCGCGCCTCCCGAGGACCGCCTCGGCCGCCGTACCTCCGGCGTCCGATCCGTCCTTCCGGGAAGGCCTCATGACACTCACACCCGCACGCGTGCCCGCCACCGGTGTCCGTCGGCTGACGACCACGCTGTACGGCTACGCGTTCCTCGACGACTTCGTCCTGCTCTACCCGGTGTACGCGCTGCTGTTCGCCGACACCGGCATGTCGCTCTGGCAGATCTCCTCCCTGTTCGCCCTGTGGTCGGTCACCGGCGTGGTGCTGGAGGTCCCCTCCGGCGCCTGGGCCGACGCCGTGTCGCGTCGGAGACTGCTGTGGATCGGCCCGCTGCTGACCGCCGCCGGCTTCGCGCTGTGGGTGGCCGTCCCGTCGTACGGGGCCTTCGCGGCCGGCTTCGTCCTGTGGGGCGCGGGCGGAGCCCTCGGTTCCGGCGCGCTGGAAGCGCTGGTCTACGACGAGCTGGACCGGCTCGGTGCCGCCGGCCGCTACGCGCGGGTCATGGGCCGGGCCCGGGCCGCGCGGCTGCTGGGCACCGTGGCATCCATCGGCCTCGCGGGACCCGTCCTTGCCCACGGCGGCTACGCGGCCGTCGGTGCCGCGAGCTTCCTGGCCTGTGTGCTGGCCGCCGTCACCGCGACCCGCTTCCCCGAGCACCGGGTGCGGCCGGAGAGAACCGGCGACAGCTGGGCGGCGACCCTGCGCGCCGGACTCGCCGAGGTCCGCGGCGACCGGCCGGTGCTCGGCGCCCTGCTGCTGATCCCGGCCGTCGCCGCGGTGTGGGGCGCGCTCGACGAGTACGCCCCGCTGCTGGTCCGGGACCTCGGCGTCGCCGAGGCCACGGTGCCCTACCTGATCATGCTGATCTGGGCGGGCGTCACCCTCGGCAGCCTCCTGACCGGACCGGCCGAGCGCCTCGGCACGACCGGGCTCGCGGCGCTGCTCGCGGGTGCCGCCCTCGCCCTGGCCGTGGGAGCCACGGCCCGCTCCCTGGCCGGTGTCGCCCTCGTGAGCCTCGCCTTCGCGGGGTTCCAGCTGGCCGAGGTGCTCGCCGACGTCCGTCTCCAGCACCGCATCGACGAGTCCCGCCGGGCCACGCTCACCTCCGTGGCGAGCCTGGGCACCGAGCTGGCCACGGTCGCCGCCTTCGGCGTGTACGCGCTGCTCGGGACGGACCTGGCGCACAGCACGGTCTTCGCGGTTCTGGCGATTCCCTACCTGGTGACGGCCCTGGTGTTGGCTAGAGCTCGGGCTGCCAGGGCACGACGGTGAAGTCGCCCGTCCCCTTCAAGACCTTCTCGAAGGGGGCGGAGCTCACGCACTTGGGCAGCTCCTTCGTCTCGACGGGGCTGCCCGTGGACGCCCAGCTGTAGCCGAGCCGGTCGTGGCGGCCGAGGTCGTGGACGGTGACGCCGACCCGCTTGCCCTCGGCACCCGGGAGGTCGGACTCGGTGATGACGCCGGAGACGACGGCCACCTTGCCGCCGGTCACCAGACAGTCGACCTTCGCCAACGCCCGGGCGCCCTTGCCGTTCAGGTAGTGGCTGAACTCGAAGGTGCCGGTGGCCTTCATCGGGTCGGCGGTGTCCCGGGCCGCCAGATGTGCGTCGAAGGAGAACGTGATGTCGTCCCCTGCCGAGCGGTACAGCTTGGCGGTGCCGGTGAGGGCCGCGGCCTCCCGCTGCCGGGGCGCGTCCGACGCGGTCGCGGCCGAGGCCGCCCCGGCCGTGAGCAGCAGCGCGGAGCCGAGCACGACGATCTTCGTAAGGCGCTTCATTGCGTTCCTTTCCGCAGGTCGAGTGGACAGCCCTTACTCTCCCGGCGCGGCCGGGACAGGACATCGCGCTCGGGGCGGGACCCCGCCTCCGCCGTCCGGCGGGGGCGACCGTACGGAGCTGCGCTCCGAGGAGGAACGGGGGTCCGACCCGGGGCGCGCAACGAATCGCCGCCCGGCCCCGCGCGCACGCAACGAACCGTTCACCGGCGCGCAACGGCTCCTTCTTGTCCGCCCTGGTCAGCCGCCCGTACCGTCTACGTGGCCCCTCCAACCCTTCCGCCCGGTGAGGAACACGCATGCGCACCGCCCTGCTCCAGAGCTCCGGCCGGCCCGGCTCCACCGTCGAGAACCTCAAGGTCCTCGACGAGGCCGCCGGCCGGGCCGCCGCCGCGGGCGCCGGGCTGCTGGTCACGTCCGAGCTGTTCCTCACGGGGTACGCGATCGGCGACGAGATCGGCCGCCTCGCCGAGCCCGCCGACGGCGACTGCGCGGACGCCATCGCCGAGATCGCGACGAACCACGGCCTGGCGATCGTCTACGGCTACCCCGAGCGGGCCGGCGACACCGTGTTCAACTCCGCCCAGCTGATCTCCGCCGACGGCACCCGTCTCGCCAACCACCGCAAGACGCACCTCTTCGGCTGCTTCGAGCGCGACCACTTCACGCCCGGCGACCAGCCGGTCGTCCAGGCCGAGATCGACGGCCTCCGGGTCGGCATCCTGATCTGCTACGACGTGGAGTTCCCGGAGAACGTCCGCGCCCACGCCCTCGCCGGCACCGACCTGCTGGTCGTCCCGACCGCGCAGATGCACCCGTTCCAGTTCGTCGCCGAGTCGATGATCCCGGTGCGCGCCTTCGAGAACCAGATGTACGTCGCGTACGTCAACCGGGCCGGCCGGGAGGGTGACTTCGAGTTCGTGGGGCTGTCCACGCTCGCCGGGCCGGACGGGATCGCCCGGACCCGGGCCGGACGCGGCGAGGAACTCGTGCTCGCCGACGTCGACCCGGCCTTCCTCGCCGCGTCGCGCGAGAACAACCCGTATCTGCACGACCGGCGCCCCGGCCTGTACGGCTCGCTCGTCTGAAACCCCCTGAACCGTCCGTTCGCATCTGTGCAAGGAGTCCGTACCCCATGACGTCCACCGTGCCCAACGCCGTCGAGCACGCAGACGCGCAGCAGCCGCCGATCACCATGTTCGGCCCGGACTTCCCCTACGCGTACGACGACTTCCTCGCCCACCCGGCGGGCCTCGGGCAGATACCCGCGACCGAGCACGGCACGGAGGTCGCGGTCATCGGCGGCGGCCTGTCCGGCATCGTCGCCGCGTACGAGCTGATGAAGATGGGCCTCAAGCCGGTCGTGTACGAGGCCGACCAGATCGGCGGCCGGCTGCGCACGGTGGGCTTCGACGGGTGCGACGAGTCCCTCACCGCCGAGATGGGCGCGATGCGCTTCCCGCCGTCCTCCACGGCCCTCCAGCACTACATCGACCTCGTCGGCCTGCAGACGCGGCCGTTCCCCAACCCCCTCTCCGAGGCGACCCCGTCGACCGTCGTCGACCTCAAGGGCGAGTCGCACTACGCCGAGACGATCGGCGACCTGCCCCAGGTCTACCGGGACGTCGCCGAGGCCTGGAACCGCTGCCTGGAGGAGGGCGCCGACTTCTCCGACATGAACCGCGCCCTGCGCGAGCGGGACGTGCCGCGCATCCGCGAGATCTGGTCCCGGCTCGTCGAGAAGCTCGACAACCAGACCTTCTACGGCTTCCTCTGCGACTCCGAGGCGTTCAAGTCCTTCCGGCACCGCGAGATCTTCGGCCAGGTCGGCTTCGGCACGGGCGGCTGGGACACCGACTTCCCGAACTCCATCCTGGAGATCCTGCGCGTCGTCTACACCGAGGCAGACGACCACCACCGCGGCATCGTCGGCGGCTCCCAGCAGCTGCCGCTGCGCCTGTGGGAGCGCGAGCCGGCGAAGATCGTGCACTGGGCCCAGGGGACGTCGCTCGCGAGCCTGCACGAGGGCGGTGAGCCCCGTCCGGCCGTGACCCGGCTGCACCGCACCGCCGGCAACCGCATCACGGTGACCGACGCGCGCGGCGACATCCGCACCTTCCAGGCGGCGATCTTCACCGCCCAGTCGTGGATGCTGCTGTCGAAGATCGCCTGCGACGACTCGCTCTTCCCGATCGACCACTGGACCGCGATCGAGCGCACCCACTACATGGAGTCCTCGAAGCTCTTCGTGCCGGTCGACCGGCCGTTCTGGCTGGACAAGGACGAGGAGACCGGCCGGGACGTCATGTCGATGACGCTCACCGACCGTATGACGCGCGGTACTTACCTGCTGGACGACGGCCCGGACAAGCCCGCCGTCATCTGCCTCTCCTACACCTGGTGCGACGACAGCCTGAAGTGGCTGCCGCTGTCCGCGAACGAGCGGATGGAGGTCATGCTGAAGTCGCTCGGCGAGATCTATCCCAAGGTCGACATCCGCAAGCACATCATCGGCAACCCGGTGACCGTCTCCTGGGAGAACGAGCCCTACTTCATGGGCGCGTTCAAGGCCAACCTGCCCGGCCACTACCGCTACCAGCGGCGCCTGTTCACGCACTTCATGCAGGACCGGCTGCCCGAGGACAAGCGCGGCATCTTCCTCGCCGGCGACGACATCTCCTGGACGGCCGGCTGGGCCGAGGGCGCCATCCAGACGGCCCTCAACGCGGTCTGGGGCGTCATGCACCACCTCGGCGGCACGACCGACCCGACCAACCCGGGCCCCGGCGATGTCTATGACGAGATCGCGCCCGTCGAGCTGCCGGAGGACTAGCTCCGGAGCGGCGGTTCGGCCAGCGGCGTGAGCAGCATGCGCCCCGCGAAGCCCACCGCCGTGTCCAGGTGCTCCGTGAACTCCTCGGCGACGTCGGGGAGTTCACGAAGGGCCCACAGGGCCCGGGCCGCCGTCCACGCGGCGTCCCGCGCGCGGTCCAGGCTCCAGGAGCCGAGCAGGTGGGTCAGCGGGTCGGCGATCCGGAACAGGTCGGGGCCCGGCATCAGATCATCGCGGATGCGCTCCTCCAGCGAGACGAGGAGATCGCCCACCATGTCGAACTCGTCCTCCAGATCGACGGGTGCGCAGCGGAGCGTACGGCAGGTGTCCACGACGGCCAGCGCGAGATCGTGCCCGATGTGCGCGTTGATGCCCGCCAGCGCGAACTGCAAGGGGCGTACCCCGGGATGGCGGCGGAACTGGAACAGCGGCCGCCAGCAGGCGGGCGGGCGCCGCTCGTCCGCCGCCGTCTCGACGGCTGCGAGATACCGCTGCGCGAACCGTACGTCCAGCGTGATCGCGGCGTGGGCGTCCGCGAACCGCCCGGTGTCGACGTACCGGTCCACCGCCTCCGTCACGGCGAGGTAGACGCGGTTGAAGACCGCCACCCCGTCGCTGGGATGCAGGGCCGCGTCGAGGGCGCGCATCCGGGAGATGACTGCGTCGACCGGAGTGTCCACGGCTGGAGGGACTTGTTCGCATCGCGGCATGCGGGCAGAGTCGCAGCTCTAGGCTGGCGGAAGTACCGGCGGGCCCGGCGCTTCCCCGAAACGGGGGAACACCGCCCGCCGCAGGGGGAGGGGGAGCAGCACCGTGTCAGGCTCGCGCGCCCAGCGCCTGGCCGCCCGCAGGGCCGGGCGCAGGCGTGCCGCCCGGCGCGCCGCGATGGTCGTGGCGGCCTCGCTCGTGGTCGCGGCCGGCGCGGTCGCGGGGGTTCTCGCCGCGTTCGACGACGGGCGCGCCTCGGACGAGGCCGGACCTCCCGAGGCGTCGGCCTCTCCACGCCTGGCGCCCCTGCCGGCCGTGCCGTCGCCGACCGCACCGGCCACCGCCGAGTCCGCCTCGGCCTCCCCCTCGCCGTCGCCGTCCGCACGCAGGACGCAGAGCCCCACACCGTCGAAGACCGAGAAGAAGCGGGAGCGCACCCCCACCGTGGCCGGACGGCTCTACCGCCATCCCGACTCCCAGGTGCTCGCGTGGGTCCGCTCCCACCCCGGCGACCCCCGGCACGCGGTCATCGCGTCCCGTATCGCCGAGCGGCCCGCGGCCGTCTGGTTCGCCGACTACTCCCCGCAGACCGTCACCGCCCGGGTCGCCGCGGTGACCTCGGGCGGTGCCGCGCTGGGCCGGGTGCCCGTCGTCGTGCCGTACGCCGTCCCCGGCCGGGACTGCGGCGGCCACTCCCAGGGCGGGGCGCCCGACCTGGACGCGTACGACGCCTGGATCGACCGGTTCGCGGCGGGTCTGGGCTCCGGCGAGGTCATCGTCGTCCTGGAGCCGGACTCGGTCGCCCAGGCCGAGTGCCTCTCCGCCGGTGAACGCGCGGACCGCTTCGCCTCGCTGGCCCGGGCCGGCCGCGTCCTGAAGTCCGCCAACCCCCGGGCCCGCGTGTACTTCGACGCGGGACACTCGGGCTGGAACGCGCCCGGCAAGCAGGCGGCCTGGCTCAGGCAGGCCGGTGCCGCCTCGCCCGAGTCCTCCGACGGGATCTTCAGCAACGTCTCCAACTTCCACACCACCGCCGACGAGGTCGCCCACGACCGGCGGGTGCTGGACGCGCTCGGCGGCCCGGCGGGCCTCGGCGCCGTCATCGACACCAGCCGCAACGGCAACGGCGCCCCGGCCGACGGCGAGTGGTGCGACCCGTCGGGACGCAAGCTCGGCCGGGCCCCGACCCTGAGCACCGGCGAGTCCCGGATCGACGCCTACCTGTGGGTGAAGCTGCCGGGGGAGTCGGACGGCTGCAGGGGCAGGCCGGGGACGTTCACGGCGTCGTACGCCTACGACTTGGCGTCGTCGTAGGAGGAGGTGCCCTCGTCCAGCAGGGGCGTCTGCGTCTTGAGGTGGGGCGGGGCGAAGGCCCGCAGGGCGTGGTAGCCGGTGATGACCACCACCGTGCCGAGCGCGATGCCGCTCAGCGAGAACGTGTCCGTGAACTTCAGGGAGACGTTGCCGACACCGATGATGATGCCCGCGGCCGCCGGGACCAGGTTCAGCGGATTGCGCAGATCCACCTTGGCGTTGATCCAGATCTGCGCGCCGAGCAGGCCGATCATGCCGTACAGGATGACGGTGATGCCGCCGAGCACCCCGCCCGGGATCGCCGCCACGACCGCGCCGAACTTCGGGCAGATGCCGAACAGCAGGGCGAAGCCGGCGGCGGCCCAGTAGGCGGCCGTCGAGTAGACGCGGGTCGCGGCCATCACGCCGATGTTCTCGGAGTACGTGGTGTTGGGCGGGCCGCCGACCGCGGTGGACAGCATCGAGCCGACGCCGTCGGCCGCAATCGCCGTGCCGAGCTTGTCGTCCAGCGAGTCACCGGTCATCTCACCGACCGCCTTCACGTGCCCGGCGTTCTCCGCGACCAGCGCGATGACGACCGGCAGAGCGACCAGCATCGCCGACCACTCGAACGACGGGGCGTGCAGGGTCGGCAGCCCGATCCAGTCGGCCTTGCCCACGCCGGACAGGTCGAGCCGCCAGTGGTCGGTGAGCTTGCCGCTCGCGTCCACCGAGTGGATCTTGCCGAAGACCAGGTCGAACACCCAGGAGATGCCGTACCCGAAGACCAGCCCCAGGAAGATCGCGATCCGGGACCAGAACCCGCGCAGACAGACGACAGCCAGACCCGTGAACAGCATGACCAGCAGGGCCGTCCACTGGTCCTGCGGCCAGTACGTCGAGGCCGTCACCGGGGCCAGGTTGAAGCCGATGAGCATCACCACCGCGCCGGTCACGATCGGCGGCATCGTGGCGTGGATGATCCGCGCCCCGAACCGCCGCACGGCCAGCCCCACCAGGAACAGCGCGCCCCCCACGACGAACACCGCTCCGGTGACGGTCGCGCTGCTGCCGCCCTGCGCCCGGATGACCGCCGCCACGCCGACGAAGGAGAGCGAGCAGCCCAGGTAGCTGGGCACGCTGCCGCGGGTGGCGAGCAGGAACACGACGGTCGCGACGCCCGACATCATGATCGCGAGGTTCGGGTCCAGGCCCATCAGGACCGGGGCCACGAAGGACGCCCCGAACATGGCCACGACGTGCTGGGCACCGAGCCCGGCCGTGCGGGGCCAGGAGAGCCGCTCGTCGGGGCGGACCACCGCGCCGGGCGCCGGGGTGCGTCCGTCGCCGTGCAGTTTCCAGCGGACGCCGAGATCCATGGTGCGGTTTCGCTTTCGTCGGGCGTGCGAGTGTCCGGACCATTGTCGGGGTGCGCCCACCGTGGCGATGACCGGGGCGGGTGTCCTCAGGGCCGGGGGTCGGGGACCGCCGCGTCCGGCCGGCCGATCTTCGCCCGCTCGCCGGGGCGCAGCACCCCCGCGAACGCCACCAGGCCGCACGACAGCGCCGTCACCAGGCAGAACGACACCATCAGACTGGTCGCCTGCGCCAGCATGCCGATCGCGCTCGGCGCGATCAGCCCCGAGGTGTAGGTGATGGTCGCGACGCCCGCGATGGCCAGGCTCGGGTTGGAACCGCTGCGGCCCGCCGCCGCGAAGCACAGCGGTACGACGACGGCGATGCCGAGACCCATCAGCGCGAATCCGCTCATGGCCACCGCCGGATGGTCCGCGATCACGATCAGCAGCCCGCCGAGGACGGCGAGCACACCGCTCGCCCGCACCGTCCGCACGGCACCGAAGCGGTCCACGATCCGGTCGCCGGCGAGCCGGGCGACGGCCATGGTGAGCGTGAAGCCCGTCGTGCACGCCGCGGCGAGACCGGCCGAGGTCTCCAGCTGCTCGCGCAGATAGACCGCCGACCAGTCCAGGCTCGCGCCCTCCGCGAACACCGCGCAGAATCCGATCGCGCCGATGAGCAGCGCCGAGCGGGGCGGCAGTGCGAACCGCGGCGGCGGCTCCTCGTCCTCGGCGGGCTGAAGGTCGAGCACCCACTGGCAGGACAGCACGCCGACGACGGTGAGGACCGCGGCGGCCAGGACGTGGTGCAGCCGGGCGTCCGAGCCGAGGTGCGCGGCGAGCGTGCCGGCCGCCGAGCCGACCAGGGCGCCCGCGCTCCACATGCCGTGCAGCCCTGACATGATCGACCGGCCGAGACGGTTCTCGACCTCGACACCCAGCGCGTTCATCGCCACGTCCGCCATGCCCGCCGTCGCGCCGTACGTGAACAGGGCCAGGCAGAGCGTCAGGAGGTTCGGGGCGAGGGACGGCAGGACCAGGGACAGCGTCCACAGGGCGATCAGTCCGCGCAGCGCGTTGCGGGCGCCGAAGCGGTGGCTGATGCTGCCGGCGAGCGGCATCGCCACGGACGCGCCGAGCGCGGGGAAGGCCAGCGCGATCCCCAACTGGCCCGCGCTCACGCCCGCGTGATCCTGGATCCACGGCACGCGGGTGGCGAACGAACCCGTCACGGCGCCGTGCACCGCGAAGACGGCGGCCACGGCGTACCGGGACCGCCTCACCTGGCGCTGCTCGTCGACCACGTTGCCCATTCTGCGGTCCCCCTCCGGGTCTCTGCCGTGCTCGTGTCTGGTGCGGGCGTAAACTATCAGGAACCCTGCCTGATAATAAGAGGGTCTCCCGGCGGGCCACGGTCCACGGCCCGCCGATCTGGAAGGATCCCGGCATGCCCGCATCCCCGAGCACCGCCCGGGCCATCAACGACCGGCTCGCCCTGCGTCTGCTCCAGCAGGAGGGCCCGTTGACGGCAGGGCAGTTGAAGCAGCTGACCGGACTGTCCCGGCCGACCGTCGCCGACCTCGTCGAACGCCTCACCGCCGCCGGTCTGATCGCGGTGGTCGGCGAGGCGGGGGAGCAGCGGCGTGGCCCCAACGCGAAGGTCTACGGCATCCTCGCCGACCGGGCGCACCTGGCCGCTCTCGACGTCCGCACCGAGGGCGTCGCCGTGGCCGTCGCGGACCTGGTGGGGCGCGTGCTGGCCGAGGCGTCGGTGCCCATCGGGGGCGACACGGGGACCGGCCCCGCCGTGGAGCAGGCGGTGACGCTGGTCGAGCGCGTGGCGAAGGAGGCCGGTGCCGACCGCCTGCACACGGTCGGCATCGGGGCGCCGGGGCTGATCGACCCGTCCAGCGGCGAACTCCGGGACTCCACCGGGCTGCCGGAGTGGCACCGCCGGCTCGTCGCCACCCTCCAGGAACGACTGCCCGAGGCCCGTGTCAGCGTCGAGAACGAGACCAACCTCGCGGCGCTGGCAGAGCAGCGCGACGGAGCGGCCCGGGACCGGGACACGTTCGTCCTGCTGTGGCTGGGCCACGGAACGGGTGCGGCCGTGGTCCTCGACGGCGCCCTTCGCCGCGGCGCCTCCGGCGGCACCGGCGAGATCGGCTTCCTCCCGGTCCCGGGTACGGCCGCACTGCCGACCTCGACGGACTGCGAGGGCGGATTCCATTCACTGGCCGCGTCGGCCGCGGTCGTGGACCTCGCGGCGGACCACGGGGTTGGGGTGGGGGCGCCGGAGGCGGGCGTGGTCCGGGCGGCGGTCGATGTGGTGCGGGGGGCGGTCGCCCGGGTGCGGCAGCAGGGAGACTCTGCCCTTGCGGTACCCCGCAGTTCGGATGCCGCTGCCGCCTCTTTCCTCGACGCCCTCGCCGACCGTGTCGCCGTCGGTGTCGCCTCGGTCGTCGCGATCCTGGACCCCGGATGTGTGGTGCTCGGCGGGGAGGTCGGGCAGGCCGGCGGCCAAGAGCTCGCCGCGCGTGTGCAGGACCGGATCGCCCGGATGACCCCGCTGTCCACACAGGTGCGGACCACCACCCTGGGTGGTGGCGCGGTCCTGCGCGGTGCGCTGCTGACGGCGCGGGACCGCGCTCAGGAGGAGCTGTTCACGCCGGGGCAGCGGCCGCGTCTGGTAAGGCCCGACGGCGGGCAAGGGCCGTCGTCACCGCCGCCGGGCCGGTCAGTGGGGGTGGTCGACCGTGACGATGACCCTAGAAAGGACTAGACCACATCGTCAATAGGTGTGTACCAATGCCGGATCGCCTCAAGAGGCCGGGTCGGTGCGGAAGTTGAGGCGCCTGTCGCGCTCGGGAAGGGGTGCGACACGGTCTGTGAGGCAGCCCACACACTTCCCCTCTCTGAACGTCGATCAGGCGTGGCACACTGGCCGTGTACCAGTAGCAGCGCACTCCGGGGTCGGTGAAAGTCCGAACCGGCGGTTACAGTCCGCGACCCGGTCGCCTCCAGCGACCGGTTGACCAGGTGAAATTCCTGGACCGACGGTTAAAGTCCGGATGGGAGGCAGTGCGCGGCGAGCGGGCATTCGTGCGCGCCGCCGAGAAGTCCGTCCCCGTGGCGGACTCCGTCCGGCGTCGTCCCCGGTGTCCCTGCTCGTATCTTCTGTCGTCATCGACAGCCCCGGAGTCCGTGCCCGAAGAGGCAGGAGGACCCGGGAAGTGTTCACCGGAATCGTCGAAGAGCTGGGCGAGGTCACCGCCGTCGAGAACCTCGACGACGCCTGTCGCTTCCGCCTGCGCGGCCCCGTCGTCACCGAAGGCGCGAAACACGGCGATTCCATCGCCGTCAACGGCGTCTGCCTCACGGTCGTCGACCACGAGGGCGACGAGTTCACCGCCGACGTCATGGCCGAGACCCTGAACCGCTCCAGCCTCGGTGCCCTCCGCGCCGGCTCCCGCGTCAACCTCGAACGCCCCATGGCCGTCGGCGAACGCCTCGGCGGGCACATCGTGCAGGGCCATGTGGACGGCACCGGCGAGATCCTGGAGCGCAAGCCCTCCGAGCACTGGGAGATCGTGAAGATCTCCCTCCCCGCGGACCTCACCCGGTACGTGGTCGAGAAGGGCTCCATCACCGTCGACGGCATCAGCCTCACCGTCGTCGACGCCGGCCCCGACCACTTCACCGTGAGCCTCATCCCCACCACCCTCGCCCTGACCACGCTCGGCCACAAGCAGCCCGGCGACCCGGTCAACCTCGAGGTGGACGTCATCGCCAAGTACGTCGAGCGGATGCTGGGCGACCGTGCGCAGGGGGCGGCCCGGTGAACTCGCTGAACTCCGAGGCGTTCGTCCTCTTCGGCCAGCACATCCTCTGGTCCGACATGGTCGGCAACCTCTTCGGCCTGGCCGCCCTCGCCCTCGGCTGGCGGCGCTCCATCTGGACCTGGCCCGTGCAGTTCCTGGCCGGCCTCATCCTCTTCGGCGCCTTCTTCGGCCACCTGACCGGCAGCGCGGGCAAGCAGGCGGTCGTCATGATCGTCGCCCTCTACGGCTGGTGGCAGTGGCAGCGCGGCAAGGGCCAGGGGGAGGACGGCCACATCGCCGTACGGTTCGCCACCTGGCGCGAGCGCGCCGCGATGGCCGCGGCCGCCGCCGCCGGCACGGTCGCGGTGGCGTTGCTGTTCACGGCGTACCCGACGCTGTCCTGGGACCCCTGGCCGGACGCCTACATCTTCGTCGGCACCATCGTCGCCATGTACGCCCAGGCGCGCGGCATGGTCGAGTTCTGGTTCGCCTGGCTGCTCGTCGACCTCGTCGGCGTTCCCCTCAACTTCGCCAACGGCTACGCCTTCTCCGGCTTCGTCTACGTCATCTACGGCGGGCTCGTCCTGTGGGGCCTGCGCGACTGGTGGCTGCGCTCGCGTCAGACCGCGCGGCCCACCCTGGAAGGAGCGCCGGCATGACTGCCGCAACCCTGTACAGCTCCGACGACGTCGAGAACTTCGCCCTCGACCCCGTCGAGCAGGCCATCGCCGACATCGCGGCCGGCCGCCCCGTCGTGGTCGTCGACGACGAGGACCGGGAGAACGAGGGCGACCTCGTCATCGCCGCCGAGAAGGCGACCCCCGAGATCGTCGCCTTCATGATGAGCGAGTGCCGCGGCCTGATCTGCGCCCCCATGGAGGGCGACGAGCTGGACCGGCTGAAGCTCCCGCAGATGGTCGAGGACAACACCGAGTCGATGAAGACCGCGTTCACGGTCTCCGTCGACGCCTCCGCCGCGCACGGCGTGAGCACCGGCATCTCCGCCTCCGACCGCGCCACCACCCTCCAGCTGCTCGCCGACGGCACCGCCCAGCCCGACGACTTCGTCCGCCCCGGCCACATCTTCCCGCTGCGCGCCCGGCCCGGAGGGGTGCTGACCCGCAACGGCCACACCGAGGCCGCCGTCGACCTCGCCCGCCTCGCGGGCCTGCGCCCCGCCGGCGCGATCGTCGAGATCGCCGGCGAGGACGGTGTCATGCTGCGCCTGCCCGAGCTGATCCCCTTCGCCCGCAAGCACGGCCTGACGATCATCTCCATCGAGGACCTGATCGCCTACCGCCGCAGCAGCGAGCCCACCGTCCGCCGCGAGGCCAGGACCCAACTGCCCACCGGCCACGGCACCTTCACCGCCTACGGCTACCGCTCCACCGTCGACGGCGTCGAGCACGTCGCCCTCGTGCACGGCGAGATCGGCGACGGCCAGGACGTCCTCGTGCGCGTCCACTCCGAATGCCTCACCGGCGACGTCTTCGGATCGGCCCGCTGCGACTGCGGCCCCCAGCTGGACGCCTCCCTCGCCCGCATCCAGGCCGAGGGCCGGGGCGTGGTGGTCTACCTGCGCGGACACGAGGGCCGCGGCATCGGTCTGATGTCCAAGCTGCGCGCCTACGAACTCCAGGAGCGCGGCCGCGACACCCTCGACGCCAACCTCGAACTCGGCCTGCCCGCCGACGCCCGCGACTACGCCGCCGGCGCGCAGATCCTCGCCGACCTCGGCGTGCGCGGGGTGCGGCTGCTGACCAACAACCCCGACAAGACCGACGCGCTCGTCCGCCACGGCATCGTGGTCAAGGCCCGTGTGCCGATGCCCGTGAACGCCGGCGAGCACAACCTCCGCTACCTGCGCACCAAGCGGGACCGGATGGGCCACGACCTGCCCTGGCTGGACACGACCACCGTGCCGGCCTGCGGCAACCAGTAAGAGAGCACAGAGGGAGAGACGTGAGCGGCAAGGGTGCACCGGAACTGTCCGTACGCAATGTGGGTGACCTCCGGGTCGCCGTCATCGCGGCACAGTGGCACGAGAAGGTGATGAACGGCCTGGTCGACGGCGCCCTGCGCGCCCTGCACGACCTGGGCATCGACGAGCCGACCCTGCTCAGGGTCCCCGGCAGCTGGGAGCTCCCGGTCGTCGCCAAGGTCCTCGCCGGCCGCGGCTACGACGCGATCGTCGCCCTCGGCGTCGTCATCCGCGGCGGAACCCCCCACTTCGAGTACGTGTGCCAGGGCGTGACCCAGGGCCTCACCCAGGTCTCCGTCGACACCGGCGTCCCCGTCGGCTTCGGCGTGCTCACCTGCGACACCGAGGAGCAGGCCCTGGACCGCGCCGGAATCGAGGGCTCCCACGAGGACAAGGGGCACGAGGCGGTGACGGCGGCGGTGGCGACCGCGGCCACCCTCCGCTCAGTATCCGAACCCTGGCACTGACGAAGGCCGCGTGTGGCATAGGCTGAGCGTCACCATGTCCAAGAAGACGTTCGAGGAGCTCTTCACCGAGCTCCAGCACAAGGCAGCCCAGGGCGATCCCGCCACTTCCCGCACCGCTGAACTGGTCGGGAAGGGCGTCCACGCCATCGGCAAGAAGGTCGTCGAAGAGGCCGCCGAGGTGTGGATGGCCGCCGAGTACGAGGGCAAGGAGGCGGCCGCCGAGGAGATCTCGCAGCTGCTGTACCACGTCCAGGTGATGATGGTCGCCCGCGGCATCTCCCTCGACGACGTCTACGCCCACCTGTAAGCCGCACCCGTTCCCGTACGACACCACGCAAAGGAAGCCGACCTCATGCTGCGCATCGCCGTCCCCAACAAGGGTTCCCTGTCAGGCCCTGCGGCGGAGATGCTGCATGAGGCCGGCTACCAGCAGCGCCGGGAGTCCAAGGAACTGCGGATCGTCGACCCGGTGAACGAGGTCGAGTTCTTCTACCTCCGCCCCCGCGACATCGCGATCTACGTCGCCTCCGGTCAGCTGGACATCGGCCTCACCGGCCGGGACCTGCTCATCGACTCCGGCGCCGAAGCCGAGGAGATCCTCGCCCTCGGGTTCGCCCGCTCCACCTTCCACTACGCCGCCAAGCCCGGCACGATCAGCGGCCTGGCCGACCTGGCCGGCAAGACGGTCGCCACCTCCTACGAGGGCATCGTCGCGGCGCACCTCGCCGAGAACGGCATCGGCGCCTCCGTCGTCCACCTCGACGGTGCCGTCGAGACCGCCATCCAGCTCGGCGTCGCCCAGGTCATCGCCGACGTCGTCGAGACCGGCACCTCGCTGCGCAACGCGGGCCTCGAGGTCGCCGGCGAGCCGATCATGCAGTCCGAGGCCGTCGTGATCCGCCGTACCGGCGCGGAGCCCGACGACCCCAAGGTGCAGCAGTTCCTGCGCCGCCTCCAGGGCGTCCTGGTCGCCCGGACGTACGTGATGATGGACTACGACTGCCGCGTGGAGCAGCTGGAGAAGGCCGTCGCCCTCACCCCCGGCCTCGAGTCCCCGACCGTCTCGCCGCTGCACAACGAGGGCTGGGTCGCCGTCCGCGCGATGGTTCCGGCCAAGGAAGCCCAGCGGATCATGGACGACCTCTACGACATCGGCGCCCGGGCCATCCTGACCACGGCCATCCACGCCTGCCGTCTCTGAGGGGCGCGCACCGATGTCCGATCTGCCCACCCTGCCCGTCACCTTCCGGCCGGGCAGCACCCGTGTGGTGCTGCTCTCCGCAGCCGTCGCCATCTTCGTGGTGATCACAGCGGTCGCGATGCTGCTGAAGCAGCTCAGCCCCGGCGAGCGCGTCAGCTTCGTCTTCACGGCGCTCCTGCTCGACGCCGTGCTGCTCCTCCTGGCGCGGCCCAAGGTCGTCGCCGACGAGGACGGCGTCACCGTGGTGAACCTCACGCACAAGCGCCGGCTGGAGTGGGCCGAGATCCTCCAGGTGACCCTCCGGCCGGGTGACCCCTGGGTGTTCCTCAACCTCAGCGACGGCACCAGCCTGCCTGCTCTGGGCATCCAGCCGGGCCTGGCCAAGCAGCGCGCGATCGCCGACGCCCGGGCCCTGCGGGCGCTCGCCGAGGCCCGTTCCGCGGCGGGCCCCGAGGGGCGTCAGGACTGACTCGGGGGGTCCTCCGGGCGGCCGCCACTGCCGCATCGGGCCGTGTCTTGATTAATCTGTTGGCGGAGGCGCTGACGGATGCGCCTTCGCCCCTGCCGCCCCGCCCGGTGCGCCAGGGGCTCCTGCTAACCGAGGAGTGACCCTCTCCGGCGATGGACGGATCGTCCTGTAGTACCTGCGCCGCCCCCTGCCGACATTGCGCGGACCCCGTTCTCGAGGTGCGCGACCGTGCGGAGGCGGCGGCATCATGACCACCCCCCTGCTGCTCCTGGCAGCCGCGTTCCTGCTGATTCTCGCCAACGGATTCTTCGTGGCGGCCGAGTTCGGACTCGTGACAGTCGAGCGCCCGGAGGCCGAGAAGGCCGCCGCCGAGGGCGACCGGCGCGCCCACCGTGTCGTGGAATCGCTCAAGGAACTGTCCTTCCAGCTCTCCGGCACCCAGCTCGGCATCACCATCACCTCGCTCGTCGTCGGCATGCTCGCCGAACCGGCGCTCGCCGAGCTGCTGCACGGCCCGTTCACCTCGATCGGCATCCCCGAGGGGGCCGTCTCCGGTGTCACGGTCGTGGTCGGCATGCTGCTGGCCTCCGCCGTGCAGATGGTGATCGGCGAGCTCCTGCCCAAGAACTGGGCGGTCTCCCGGCCGCTTCAGGTCGCGCGTTTCGTCGCGGGCCCGCAGCATGTCTTCGCCCGGCTGTTCCGCCCGGTCATCGCCGGCCTCAACGCCGTCGCGAACCGGCTCGTGCGCGCCCTGGGCATCGAGCCCGCCGAGGAGCTGGCCTCCGCCCGCACCCCCGGCGAACTCGTGTCCCTAGCCCGCCACTCGGCCCGGGCCGGCGCCCTGGAGCAGGACACGGCCGACCTGTTCGTGCGGACCCTCTCGCTGGGCGAGCTGACCGCGCAGCACGTGATGACGCCGCGCGTGAAGGTCAGCGCCCTGCAGTCCTCCGCCACCGCCGAGGACGTCGTCAACCTGACCCGCGCCACCGGCCTGTCCCGCTTCCCCGTCTACCGGGAGAAGATCGACGAGGTCGTCGGCATGGTCCACCTCAAGGACGCCCTGGCCGTGCCCGTCCAGGACCGGCTGCGCACCCCCGTCGGCCGCATCGCCCGCCCGGCGCTGCTCGTCCCGGAGACGCTGCCCGTACGGCCGCTCCTCACCCGCCTGCGCAGTGAGCAGCCCATCGCGGTCGTCGTCGACGAGTACGGCGGCACCGCCGGTGTCGTCACCCTGGAGGACATCGTCGAGGAACTCGTCGGCGAGGTCCGCGACGAGCACGACGGACACGACCTGCCCGAGCTGGCCGCCGCGCCGCCGGAGGACGGCAGGCCCGCCTGGGACGTCGACGGCAGCTGCCGGGTCGACATCCTGCTGCGCATAGGCCTCGACGTGCCCGAGGGCCCGTACGAGACCGTCGCGGGCCTGATCGCCGACCTGCTGGGCCGTATCCCGGCCGTCGGCGACAAGGCGGAGCTGCCCGGCTGGCGGCTGTCGGTGCGCCAGGTCGGCCACTACCGCGCGGAACGGGTCCGGCTGGTGCGAACCGCTCCGGTGGTCTCCCTGGCGGAGGCCGTCCGATGAGCGTGCTCCAGCTTCTCTTCGCCGCGCTGCTCGTGCTCGCCAACGGCTTCTTCGTCGGCGCCGAGTTCGCGCTCGTCTCCGTGCGCCGCAGCCAGATCGAGCCGCTCGGCACCGCCCGCTCCCGGCAGGTCCTCTACGGTCTGGAGCGGCTGCCGCAGATGATGGCGGCGGCCCAGTTCGGCATCACGATCTGCTCGCTGACCCTCGGCGCGGTCGCCGAACCGACGGTCGCGCACCTGCTGGAACCGGTCTTCGAGCGGGTCCACCTGCCGGAGGGCGTGATCCACCCGCTGACCTACGTCATCGCCCTCGCGGCCGTGGTCTTCTTCCACCTCGTCATCGGCGAGATGGTCCCGAAGAACCTGGCGATGGCGGCGCCGGAGAGGACCGCGCTGTGGCTCAGCCCCGGCCTGGTCTGGTTCGCCCGGTTCTGCAAGCCCATCACCGCCGCCCTCGGCGCCTGCTCCCAGGGCATCCTGCGGCTCTTCCAGGTGGAGCCCAAGGACGAGGTCGAGGCCGTCTTCACCAGCGAGCAGCTGAACCGGCTGGTGGAGGACGCCGGCCAGGCGGGCCTGCTCGACCCCGAGGAGGCCGAACGCCTGGAGGACGCCCTGGAACTGGGCTCCCGCCCGGTGACGGACGTCCTGCTGAAGCGCGAGTCCCTGGTGACGGTCAGCCCGTCGGTCACCCCCGGGCGCATCGTCGAGCTCACGGCCCGCACGGGCTACTCACGGTTCCCGGTCGCCGCGGACAACGGCGCGTTCATGGGCTACCTGCACGTCAAGGACGTCCTCGACCTGGAGGACTCGGACCGGGCCGTCCCGCAGCACCTGTGGCGTTCCATGACGACCCTGCGGTCCGAGCTGCCGCTGGACGACGCGCTGACGGTGATGCGGCGGGCGGCGACGCACCTGGCCCAGGTGGCCGACGGGTCCGGGAAGGTGCTCGGGCTGGTCGCGCTGGAGGACGTGCTGGAACTGCTGGTGGGGGAGGTGCGGGATCCCGCGCATCGCGAGGTGCGCGAGGTGCGGCTGACCGAGCCCCGGAGCAGTGGTGCGTCGGAGGAGGTACTGGCCACCTAGGGCCCGGCGTTCGGGCTCCTCACCGTCCGGGCGGGTCCTGCGGGCCCCGCCCGGACAGCACCTCCCCGTACGCCTGCATCAGATCCGGCAGCCGAAGCGTCGCCAGATCGTCCCGCCCCAGCACCCCTGGGTACACGGACAGCCGCAGATCCCGGTACGCGCAGCTCTTCTCGTACAGCGTCCGCAGGAACCGCCCGTTGCCCAGCTCGTCGATCCACCCCTGGTCCACCACGTGTCCCGCGATGGACCGCAGCTCGTCGAGGGCCTCCTCGTCCCACAGGTCGCCGTTCTCCGCCGCGAGCACCTTGCCGATCTCGGTGAGTTCGAGCGGCCGGTACGACGGGAAGTCGACGCGGGTGGTGAAACGGGACGACAGCCCGGGGTTCGCGGCCAGCAGGCGGTCCATGCCCTCCGGGTAGCCGGCCAGGATCACCACGAGGTGGTCGCGGTTGTCCTCGGCGCGCTTCAGCAGCACCTGAAGGGCCTCGTCGCCGTACGCGTCCCCCTTGCCGTAGCCCGAGTTGGAGAGCGAGTAGGCCTCGTCGACGAAGAGGACGCCCCCGAGGGCCGAGTCGATCAGTTCGTTCGCCTTCACGGCCGTCTGCCCGAGGTACTCGCCGACGAGATCCGCCCGCTGCGCCTCCACCAGGTGGTCGCCGCCGAGCAGCCCGAGGGCGTAGAAGACGCGGCCGAGGATGCGGGCGACGGTGGTCTTGCCGGTGCCGGAGGGGCCGGAGAAGACGAAGTGGCGTTTCGGCGGCTGGACCGGAAGGCCCTGCCCCGCCCGCAGCCGGGCCATGTTCAGCTGTGCCGACAACGCCTTGACCTGGCGTTTCACCGGCTCCAAACCCACCATGCGCTCGAGCTCGGCGAGTGCCTCCTCGAGTAACGCCGGGTCGGTCGGACCGGCGGGCAGCAAGGAAGCCGGGCCGGTCCTCTCGCGGACCGGTGGGACGGTCACCGGCGGCAGGGGAGCGATCGGCGGCTCGGGATCGGGCAGTCTCAGGTCGCGCCCCTCGATGCCGAAGAGCGGGTCGAACCCGTCCGGTCCGTCCACGGCGTCCTGGCCCGCGCCGGTGAGCGTGATCGCGGCGAAGTCCGTGGCGTCGTCGTATCCGTCGCCCTCGGCGATGGCGGCGAGCCGGGCGGAGGTGTCCATGAAGGCCGGGTCGACGCGGTGCACGGCCCGGTACAGGGGGAGCGCGGCGGCGCTGCGGCCGGTGCCCTCGTGCGCCCGCGCCAGCCAGTAGCGCAGCTCCTTGCGCTGGGGCTGCTCGCTGCGGCAGCGCATCAGCGCGGCGGACAGCAGTGGTTCGGCCTGGCCGTACATCTCCAGGCGGACGCGGGCCATGCCGCCGAACAGGCCCGCCTCGATGCCGAGCATCGGGTCGTCGAGCAGCGGGTCGGTGTGCCGGACCAGCTGCTCCCAGTCCTTGACGAGATAGGCGCGGCAGGAGTGCAGGAAGCGGACCTGGTGGTCGGTGTCCACCGGCGGCAGCCCGGCCAGCGCCCGGTCCAGCTCGGGGACGTGGCGGCCGTCCAGCCAGTGGGAGGCGTGCGCGAGCAGCAGGTCGCGGGGGCTCTCCAGCACGGGCTGCACCCACCAGCCCAGCCAGTACCAGGAGTTGAGCGTGCGACGGTAGCGGGAGCGCTGCTCCCCGAAGCGGTCCCGGTGCCGGAACATCCGCAGCAGCGCGGTCGTCGTGTCGACGCGCAGCGCGTGCAGTCCGAGCCAGCCGTCGGCCATCCCGGAGTCCATGCGCACGGCGGCGCGGAACTCCTCCTCGGCCTGCGGATAGGCGCCCATGGTGTAGGCGTCCACGCCTCGCAGCCAGGCGAGGTCGGCCGGGGCCTGAGGGCCCTGCGTGCCGAAGTCCATCACGTCCCCCACAAACCGTGCCCCCGTCGGTATGCCAACGAGCCGTCCTCCAGCCGGCTGCCCTGCTCGAACCGCTGTGCCACGGACCGGAGTTGCACCGTGCGAAGCAACCGTCCGCAGGTCGCGACGAGGGCATCGTACCTTTGGGGGCGGCGCCTCCGTAGGGTGCCGCACGGGCCGTTCGGCGAGGTGGGAGCGGATGCGGCGTACTGCGCGCGGTGACCCAGGGTGAGCGTCGGGCGCCCCGCGGCGGCCGGAAAACCGGAAGAAGACAGAACGAAGCCCCCGATCACGGGGGAACAACCGGGGGCTTCGCGTCTGTGGGCGGCTCCGATGCCGCACTTTGAGAACGTAAGACCTGTACGGCCCGGCGGTCAAGCCGAGTTGAAGCACTCCGGCAAGTTGTCCCGCAAGGCTCTTCACAAGTTCAGCACACTGCGGGCGGTCCATCACCCTGCGTGATCGGCTGGTCCGGGCCAACGGTCCCGGCAGGGCCCGTGAGCACCTCATATCCCTCGTCTCGCTGCCGTACCAGTAGGCCGGCGAACGGCCGCGAGGGATCGCCGGCGAAATGCCGGCGCTCCGCCGGAACCCATCCGTCCCAGAACTCCCGCTGCTCCTCCCCGTCCCGCGACCGTCCTCGCGCCCAGGCCTCCTCGCGCGGCACGTCCATCCACAGCAGCAGGGCCAGGTGCGGGCGCAGCGCCCGGCGTCCCGCACCCACGCCCTCCACGAGGAGCACCGGAGCGGGCGGGAGCGGACGCGGCGGGCCGAAGCGGTGCTCACGCCAGTCGTAGGGGGCGTAGTGCGCGGTCCGGCCACGGGAGAGCGGCTCGATCACCTGGTCCAGCAGCCGACCGGTCCAGTCGAACAGCGCGTCGTGGCTGGCGATGTCGTCGAGGCGCAGCACCGGCGCACCGTCCAGCGCCAGGGCCAGGCGACCGGCGAACGTGCTCTTCCCGGACCCGGCGTGCCCGTCGACGCCGACGAGCCGGACCGGGCCGCAGGAAGGGGAGAGGCGGCGGATCCGGGCGGCCAGATCACGGACGGCCGGTCCCGGCGCGGAGCGGAAGGACTGATTCATCTCGGTCAGCACTCTAACGACGGGGTCCGCCGCGGATGCCACTGGTCGACGCCAATATTGGTGGGCGCGGCGCGCGTCGAAGTGCTGGCAGGACACGGCGGGCTGTGCTCATATGTGGCGCACGCACGGATGCGACCGGCCGTGCACGGACCTGCCCCGCCCCTGCCCGACTCCGACATCCGGGGGTCCCCCGCCATGCGCAGAGCCGAACAGCCCTCCCGCAGAACCGTCCTGGCCGCCGCGGTCGCCGCCGCCGTCACCGCGGGCGCGGGTCCGGCGGCCGCCGACCCCGAGGCCCCCATGACGACCGACACCGCAGACCCCGCCCGGGCGGTCCCGGCCCGCACCGTCGACAACCGGGCCTGGGTCTCGTACGGCGACTGGCACGGCGGCACCGCCAAGGGCACCCGGGCCGTCGCGGGCACCCGCCCGGGCGTGGTGATCGCGAAGCCCGCCGGAACGGCCGACTACAAGGACCCGCACACCGGCACCACGGCGGCGTGGGAGTACGGCACCTGGACCTCTCCCGTCCACCGGCTCGCCGTCCCCGCGACCGAGGCGATCGTCTCCTGGAACGCGCACACCCCGGCCGGCACCTGGATCCAGGCCGAGATCAAGGGCACCTACACCGACGGCACCAGCACCCCCTGGTACGTGATGGGCCGCTGGGCGGCCGGCGACCAGGACATCCGGCGCACCTCGGTCGACGACCAGAGCGACGGCAGGAGCACCGTCTGGACCGACACCCTGGCGATCGACGACGCGTCGACCGGCCTGCGCCTGACGGC
The DNA here is from genome assembly GCF_044764825.1 of Streptomyces sp. NPDC093598. NCBI lineage: Bacteria > Bacillati > Actinomycetota > Actinomycetes > Kitasatosporales > Streptomycetaceae > Streptomyces > Streptomyces sp. NPDC093598. Next base: position 215,192 of record NZ_JBIWIV010000009.1, read on the forward strand.
GTACCGGCTGCGCCTGACCCTCTACCGCAAGCCCGGCGGCAAGGCGACACCCACCGTGTGGCGGCTCGGCGCCATGGGCTCCGACGTGCCCGACCGGTTCACCGTGCCGGCCTCCGCGCCCGGCCTCGCGAAGGAACTGGCCGTTCCGCGCTACTCGCAGGAGATCCACAAGGGCCAGTACCCCGAGTACGACAACGGCGGCGAGGCCTGGTGCAGCCCGACGTCCTCCCAGATGGTCATCGAGTACTGGGGCGGCCGGCTCACCGACGGGCAGCTGGCCTGGGTCGATCCGTCCTACGCCGATCCACAGGTCTGCCACGCGGCCCGCTTCACCTACGACCACCAGTACGCGGGCTGCGGCAACTGGCCGTTCAACGCCGCCTACGCGGCCACGTTCAAGGGCCTCCAGGGCGTGGTCACCCGGCTCGGCTCGCTCACCGACCTGGAGACGCTGATCGCGGCGGGCATCCCGGCCATCACGTCCCAGTCGTTCCTGAAGGAGGAGCTGACCGGCGCCGGGTACGGCACCGCCGGGCACCTGATGACCGTCATCGGCTTCACCGCCGGCGGCGACGTGATCGCCAACGACCCGTTCTCGGAGAGCAACGAGGCCGTGCGGCGGGTCTACCGCAGGCGCGAGTGGGAGAACATCTGGCTCAGGACGAAGCGCTACAACGCCTCCGGCAAGGTCGTCTCCGGCACCGGCGGGGTCTGCTACCTCTACTTCCCGGCGCGCCCGACCGCGGCCCAGCGCAAGGCACTGGCGGATGTGGGCGTCCGCGTGTGACCAAGCTCTCGGCCGCGCATGGCGCTCCCGGTGGCAAGGTGGACAGGACTTCGGGGGGGGGGGAGTCCGTCCGCACCACCGACCCTGCGAGAAGCCATGACCGCGCACCCCGCCACCGCCCCACGCGTCCGCACCGGCGGCCCTCAGGAAGACGGCCCGAAGATCGTCGAGCACGTCATGGGCTGGACCCTCGTCGTGGTCGTCGCGATGCTGGTGACGCAGCTCGGGCTGCTGTGACCTGACCCACGACCGGGCACCGGCTCCTGCCATACTGCGGATGTCCCGCCCCCGCCCGTGAGACCAGGGTCGAAATTGAATATCAGCCCACAGCCCGCCGCGCGCCCCAGAGCCCGCGGGACCGAGCGCTCGACGGCGCGTCGTGCAGAACTCATCGCCATCGGGCGGAGGTTGTTCGCCGACACGTCCTACGACGCCCTGTCGATGGACGACATCGCCCGGCAGGCGCACGTCGCCAAGGGGCTGATCTACTACTACTTCCAGTCCAAGCGCGGCTACTACCTCGCCATCATCCAGGACTCCGTCACCGAGCTGGTCACCCTGGCGGCGAGCGGTCCGGCACAGCCCCCGGTCGACCGGGTCCAGCGCACCATCGACAGCTACCTGCGGTACGCCGAGCACAACCAGGCCGCGTACCGCACGATCGTGAGCGGCGGAGTCGGCTTCGACACCGAGGTGCACGCCATCCGCGACGGGGTGCGCGAGGCCGTCGTGACCACCATCGCCGAGGGCGCGTACGGCCGCGTCGACATCACCCCGCTGGCGCGGATGGGCCTGCTGGCCTGGGTGTGCAGCGTCGAGGGCGCCACACTCGAATGGATCGACCGCCCCGAACTGCCCCGCGACACCATGTGCGAGCTGCTGGTGAAGACCCTCGGCGGCGCCCTGCGCGCGATCGAGGAGCTGGACCCCGCCCACCCGGCCCCGCAGCCGGCCCGCCGGGGCGCATGAGAAAGGGGCGGAGGGTCCGCCGCGGACCTCCGCCCCTCGCTTCTCCGCCCTACCTGATGGCCTTGATCAGCTCACCGTTCGGCGTGTCGCCGCTCAGCTCCCAGAAGAACGTGCCGCCCAGCCCCTGCTGGTTCTTGTAGTTCATCTTGGTGCCGATGGTCGCCGGGGTGTCGTAACTCCACCAGTCGCTGCCGCACTTGGCGTACGCGGTGCCGGCCACCGTACCCGTCGCCGGGCACTTCGTCTTGAGCACCTTGTAGTCCTCGATGCCCTGCTCGTAGGTGCCCGCCGCCGGGCCGGTCGCCGTGCCGCCGGGGGCCGACCGGGTGACGCCGGTCCAGCCGCGGCCGTAGAAGCCGATGCCCAGCAGCAGCTTCGAGGCGGGGATGCCGAGGCCCTTGAGCTTCGCGATGGTCGCCGAGCTGTGGTTGTCCGCCTTCGGGATGCCGGCGTACGAGGTCAGCGGCGAGTGCGGGGCCGTCGGGCCGGCGGCGTCCCAGGCGCCGAAGAAGTCGTACGTCATCGGGTTGTACCAGTCGACGTACTGGGCGGCGCCCGCGTAGTCCGCCGCGTCGATCTTGCCACCCGGTGTGGCGTCGGCGGTGATCGCCGCGGTGACGAGGTTCTTCGTGCCGAACTCGTCCCGCAGCGCCTGCATCAGGTTCCGGAAGGACGCCCTGCCGCTGGTGTCGCAGGTGGCGCCGCAGGTGTTCGGGTACTCCCAGTCGATGTCGATGCCGTCGAAGACATCGGCCCACTTGGAGTTCTCGACGAGGTCGTAGCAGGACTGGGCGAAGGCGGCCGGGTTCCTCGCCGCCTCGCCGAAGCCGCCCGACCAGGTCCAGCCGCCGAAGGACCACAGCACCTTGAGGTTCGGGTGCTTCTGCTTGAGCTTGCGCAGCTGGTTGAAGTTGCCGCGCAGCGGCTGGTCCCAGGTGTCGGCCTTGCCGTCGACGGACTCGGCGGCGGTGTGGGCCCGGTCGGTGGCGGCGTAGGCGTCGCCCAGGGCGCACTTGCCGCCGGTGACGTTGCCGAAGGCGTAGTTGATGTGGGTGAGCTTCGCTCCCGATCCGGACGTCTCGATGTTCTTGACGTAGTACTTGCGGTCGTAGGTGCCCCATTCGGTGAAGTACCCGATGACCTTGGAACCTGCGGCCCTGGCGCGGGGAGCGGCCTTCGAATCTGCGGCGGCCTCCTGAGCCGAGGTCGCCGCGGTGGCGGAGGTGCCCGCGCCGGCCAGGAGACCGGCGCCGAGGACGGCGCAGCAGGCCGCGGACACGATGGCCCGGAAGCGGGAACGGTGGGGGGTGTGCATCCGGTGTCTCCTCGTGGGGAGAGGGGAACGCGCGCCGATTGGCATGAACGCGATGAATCGGTGGAGCGAAACAGTAGGAGGACTAGACCAGTTGGGTCAATGGTTCGGACCAATTTCGCCTCTCCGGACGCGCTCGGCCATTTCTTGAAGTAAGCGGTCGTTAACTGGTGACGGGATGCCTCCGATCGGGCATACTCACAGCGCACAGCCGCTGGTCAGCAGCTTCCGAGACCCGGGACTGCAAGCATCGGCCAGGCACCAGAACGACCCGGCGGCGTCGCCCCCACCCATGGGCCCGTCCGCCAGTGCCCGACAGGGAGGAGAGCGTCGCCATGCCCGACCGCGCCCCGCAGCCGGTGGACCGACAACTGCCCACGGAGGAGGCCCGGGACCTGATCTCGCTCGTCCGTGACATCGCGCAGCAGGAGATCACCCCGAAGGCGGCCGAGGAGGAGGACGCCGGCCGCTTCCCGCGCGAGCTGTTCACCCTGCTCTCCCGCTCCGGGCTGCTCGGCCTGCCGTACGACTCCGAGTACAGCGGCGGCGACCAGCCCTATGAGGTCTACCTCCAGGTCCTGGAGGAGCTCGCCGCGGCCCGCCTCACCGTCGGCCTCGGCGTCAGCGTCCACTCCCTGGCCTCCTACGCGCTCGCCGCCTACGGCACCAAGGAGCAGCAGGTCGAGCACCTGCCCGCGATGCTCGGCGGCGGCATGCTCGGCGCCTACTGCCTCTCCGAGCCGCACTCCGGCTCGGACGCGGCCGCCCTGCGCACCAAGGCCGTGCGGGACGGTGACGGCTGGGTGATCACCGGCACCAAGGCCTGGATCACGCACGGCGGGATCGCCGACTTCTACACGGTGATGGCACGCACGGGCGAAGAGGGCCCGCGCGGGATCAGCGCGTTCCTGGTGCCCGGCGACGCCGAGGGGCTGAGCGCCGCCGTCCCGGAGAAGAAGATGGGCATGAAGGGCTCGCCCACCGCCCAGGTCCACTTCGACGGCGTGCGCGTCTCGGCCGACCGGCTCATCGGCGAGGAGGGCCAGGGCTTCGCGATCGCCCTGTCCTCGCTCGACTCGGGGCGGCTCGGCATCTCGGCGTGCGCGATCGGCGTGGCCCAGGCGGCGCTCGACGAGGCACTGGCCTACGCCTCCGAAAGGCGCCAGTTCGGCAAGCGGATCGCCGACTTCCAGGGACTGCGGTTCATGCTCGCCGACATGGCGACGCAGATCGAGGCGGGCCGTGCGCTCTACCTCGCGGCGGCACGGCTGAAGGACGCGGGCCGGCCGTTCGCGCGGCAGGCCGCCATGGCCAAGCTGCACTGCACCGACACGGCGATGCGGGTCACGACCGACGCCGTGCAGATCCTCGGCGGCTACGGCTACACCGCCGATTTCCCGGCCGAGCGCTATATGCGCGAGGCCAAGGTGCTGCAGATCGTGGAGGGCACGAACCAGATCCAGCGGATGGTCATCGCCCGTCATCTCGTGGGTCCAGAGGGACGCTGAACTGGTCCAGGCCCCGCCAAGGGGCCGCGAGTCGCATCCATTCCGGGTCGTGGCGGCCGGGCAGGGTGCGGCCGCCCTCGGCCCAGGTCCGCATCAAGTCGCGGTAGATCGGCGGGTCCTGATAGCGGGGCGGAGCCGGCCGAACCGATTCTGCGGGCGGCGGGACGTACAGGAGGCGCTGACGCCCGGTCGCTGAGGAGATGGGGGTCATACCAGGGCAACGCGGCAAACCCCGGGCAGGTCACCGGGTGGTGGAATCGGGCGTGCGTTCAGTGTCGCCCGGCTCCGGACGCACTGGTCCCGCACCACGGCGGTCTGCGAGCCGTGGCGCGGGGCAGCTACGGGAGTGGAGCGAGCGGGCGAAGAGGGCCCGCGCTCAGGCCGCGTGGCGGCGCATGACGGGGACCCTGATCGGGCGCGAGCCCGGGCCGCCGACGTGCGAGAAGGGCTGGGTCCGCCAGTCGAGCCCCTGAGGGAGCGTCAACAGCAGGGCGGTGTCCTGTTCCTGAGGTTCCACGGACTCGTCCGCGGGGCGGGCGTCCGTGGCCCTGCGGCCGGTTCCGGTGCAGACCGTGAGTCCGAAGGGGTTCCACGGCGAGGCGCACATCGCGTGCTCCGGCAGAACCTCCTCGTCCGCCAGCAGGGCGATGGGCTGCGCACAGTCCGGGCAGACGACCCGGAACATCTCGAACGTGTCGTAGGCGTCGAGTTCGTCGTCGAAGGAGTCGGGTTCGACACCCTCCGGCTCGGGCTCGACGACGAGCTGCTGCCGCTTGGGTGCGGTGCGACCAGGGCGCTTAAGACTCTGCATTGGGTTCTCCCCCTCGGGCTGGGCCGTATCAGGCACTGCGCGGCCTCGACCACAGCAAGCACTTCCCGTCCCCCCTGGGCGGTAATCACGAGAACATCACGGAGACTGTTCGAGCCCTGTGGCGTTCGTCACATGCCCCGTGCAGGTGTCCACTGCGGTGCGTTTGTCCCCCCGACGGCCGGCGGCCGGCTCCCGGCCGCATCACGAACCGGGATGACCTGGGCTGCTCAGGTATCCGAGGAGATCAACCGCACTGTAGGTTCTTGCGCCATGGAGGAGCTGGACCGACAGATCGTGCAGCTGCTCGTCAAGGACGGGCGGATGAGCTACACCGACCTGGGCAAGGCCACCGGCCTGTCCACGTCGGCCGTGCATCAGCGGGTGCGGCGGCTGGAGCAGCGGGGTGTCATCCGGGGCTATGCCGCGGTCGTCGACCCGGAGGCCGTGGGGCTGCCGATGACGGCGTTCATCTCGGTGAAACCGTTCGACCCCAGTGCGCCGGACGACATCGCGGACCGGCTGGCCGGCGTGCCCGAGATCGAGGCGTGCCACAGTGTCGCCGGCGACGAGAACTACATCCTCAAGGTGCGGGTGGCGACGCCGCACGAGCTGGAGGAGCTGCTGGCCCGGTTGCGGTCGTTGGCCGGAGTGTCCACGCGGACGACGGTGGTGCTGTCGACGCCGTACGAGGCGCGACCGCCGCGGATCTGACCGGTGGTTCGGCGGCTGCGGGTCGTGTGTGGCTGATCGCGCAGTTCCCCGCGCCCCTTGTCGGGCGTTGCAGTTCGGCCTGTGAGACTGTGCTCCATGAGTGAGTCCAGTGCGCCGCCGAAGACCGTTCTGCTTCGCCGCGGCGAGGTCCATAGCCCTGCCGATCCCTTCGCCACCGCAATGGTCGTGGAGCGGGGGCAGGTCGCCTGGGTCGGTTCCGAGGGGGCCGCCGACGCCTTTGCGGACGGGGTCGATGAGGTCGTCGACCTCGATGGAGCGCTGGTCACTCCGGCGTTCACGGACGCGCATGTGCACACCACTGCCACCGGTCTCGCCCTGACCGGACTCGACCTGTCGGGCGCCCCCTCCCTCGAAGCCGCCCTGGCCCTCGTACGGGACTTCGCCGCCGCCCGCCCGGACGACCGCGTGCTGCTCGGGCACGGGTGGGACGCCGCCCGCTGGCCCGGGGGCCGGCCCCCGACGCGGGCCGAACTCGACGAGGCCGCCGGGCACCGGCCCCTCTACCTCAGCCGGATCGACGTCCACTCGGCGGTCGTGAGCACCGCCCTGCTCGATCTGGTTCCCGGTGTCACCCGTGAGGACGGTCCGCTCACCGCTGAAGCCCATCACGCCGTGCGGGCCGCCGCGTTCGCCGCCGTGACGCCTCAGCAGCGCACCGAGGCGCAGCGCGCCGCCCTCGCGCACGCCGTCTCGCTCGGGATCGGCACGGTCCACGAATGCGCCGGGCCCGAGATCTCCTCCGAGGACGACTTCACCGGCCTGCTGCGCCTCGCCGCCGCGGAACACGGGCCGCGTGTCGTCGGCTACTGGGCCGAGCGGGACGTCGCCAAGGCGCGGGAGCTGGGCGCGGCCGGAGCCGCGGGGGACCTGTTCGTCGACGGCGCCCTCGGCTCGCACACGGCCTGTCTGCACCAGCCGTACGCCGACACCGGGCACACCGGCATCGCCTACCTGGACGCCGCCGCGGTCGCGGCACACGTCGTGGCGTGCACCGAGGCGGGCCTGCAGGCCGGTTTCCACGCCATCGGCGACGCGGCCGTGGACGCCGTGGTGGAGGGCGTGCGCGTCGCCGCCGAGAAGCTCGGCCTCGCCCGGATCCGGGCCGCCCGGCACCGCGTCGAGCACGCCGAGATGCTCACCCCGGAGAGTGTCGCCGCCTTCGCCGAACTCGGCCTCACCGCTTCCGTGCAGCCCGCCTTCGACGCCCTGTGGGGCGGCGAGGAGGGCATGTACGCGCAGCGCCTGGGCGCGGAGCGGGCCCGTGGCCTGAACCCCTTCGCCGCCCTGCTGCGCGTCGGTGTCCCGCTCGCCTTCGGCTCCGACAGCCCGGTCACCCCGCTCGACCCGTGGGGCACCGTCCGGGCCGCCGCCTTCCACCGCACGCCGGAGCACCGCGTCTCCGTGCGCGCGGCGTTCACGGCGCACACGCGCGGCGGCTGGCGGGCCGTGGGGCGGGACGACGCGGGCGTTCTGGTCCCGGGCGCCCCCGCCGACTACGCCGTCTGGCGCACCGGCGAACTCGTCGTCCAGGCCCCGGACGACCGTGTCGCGCGCTGGTCGACGGATCCCCGCTCCGGCACCCCCGGTCTGCCCGACCTCACTCCGGGCCGCGACCTGCCCGTCTGCCTGCGCACCGTGGTGGGCGGACGCACGGTCTTCGTACGGCCGGGCGAGTGATCTACGGGGGTGGCGCTCATGAAGTCGTGCGCCGCGCCCCTGCCGCGCGACCTGCGTATCCTCCGCACTGACCAGGGCTTTTCCGCGAGATGCGCAGGTCAAACGGCTGTTGACAGGTGGCCGCAAGGGGCCGGTAGGTTCGGCCGAGTCCACCACCGGACGCCCGACCGGGGAACGTCCGAGCACTCGCCGCGGCGCCGCCGGGTCAGGGACGGTGTGCCGCACCGGGGCACCGCCACTGGGAGCCAGGCTCAGGCCGGCGCAGCGCCGAGGGAACGTTCCGGCCGGTCGGGGAGGTGTGACCCGGGTGGGGCCCGGGCGCTCAGTAGACAACGGCTTTCGGTCGATCCGCAGCCGGCGGATCCCAGGCCGGCCCGAAGGGCGCCGGGCCCCCATCCGCCGTACGCGCGCCCCGGAGGCGCGCTCTTACCCGCGTCTTGCGGATTCGACACCACGATTCGAACGTCCGGTCATGTCGGCGCAGGCCGGGCCCACTATGGTGGACCTCTGCGTATGGACATGAAGGGGCAGCAGTGAACGACGGCGACGGCACCCTCGCGGCAGGAGCCCAGGGGAGGAAGTTCGGCCCGCTCGGCACGGCCTTGGTGATCATCCCGACCTACAACGAGGCGGAGAACATCAAGAGCATCGTCGGCCGGGTACGCAAGGCCGTCCCCGAGGCGCACGTGCTCGTGGCCGACGACAACAGCCCGGACGGCACGGGCAAGCTGGCCGATGAGCTGGCCGTCGAGGACGACCACGTCCACGTGCTGCACCGCAAGGGCAAGGAGGGCCTGGGCGCCGCCTACCTCGCGGGCTTCCGCTGGGGCCTGGAGCGCGACTACGGCGTGCTGATCGAGATGGACGCCGACGGCTCCCACCAGCCCGAGGAACTGCCCCGTCTGCTCACCGCCCTCAAGAGCGCCGACCTGGTGCTGGGCTCGCGCTGGGTGCCGGGCGGCCGGGTGGTGAACTGGCCGAAGTCCCGTGAGGTGATCTCCCGGGGCGGCAGCCTGTACTCCCGGCTGGCGCTCGACCTGCCGCTGCGCGACATCACCGGCGGCTACCGTGCGTTCCGCCGCGAGACCCTGGAGGGCCTCGGCCTCGACGAGGTCGCCTCGCAGGGGTACTGCTTCCAGGTGGACCTCGCTCGCCGCGCGGTCAGGGCCGGCTACCACGTGATCGAGGTGCCCATCACCTTCGTCGAGCGCGAACTCGGCGACTCCAAGATGAGCCGCGACATCCTCGTCGAGGCGCTGTGGCGCGTCACGGCATGGGGCGTGGGGGAGCGGGTCGGCAAGGTCGCGGGGCGCGTCGGCAAGCCGTCGAAGCCGTAGCCGCCGTCCCGGCCCCCTCCGGGCAGCCGATCACAGAAACAGCTGATGGTGGCCTTATCCCGTGCTGAGCCGGTGCCAGGCACACTGGAGGCATGACGACTGGCGCTCAGACTCCCCTGTCCTCTGCCCGGCCCCGGCGCTCCCGGCTGCGTACGTTCCTGCCGCTGGGTGTCGCCGCGTGGTTCGTGCTGGAGATCTGGCTGCTCACGATGGTCGCGGGGGCGACCAGCGGGCTGGTGGTCCTCCTGGTTCTGCTGACGGGTCTCGTCCTCGGCTCGGTCGTCATCAAGCGGGCCGGCCGGAGGGCCTTCCGCAAGCTGTCGGAGGCGCTGCAACAGCAGCAGAGCGGTGTGATGCCCGACGCGGCCCGGCCCGACAGCGAGGGCAACGGCCTGATGATGCTGGGCGGCCTGCTCCTGATGATCCCCGGTCTGGTGTCGGACGTGGTGGGGCTGCTCCTGCTGCTGCCGCCGGTCCAGAAGGCCGTGAGCCGTTCCGCCGAGCGCGCCTTCGAGCGCAAGCTCCGGGAGGCCCGCCCGGGCACCCTGGGCGGTGCCTTCCAGCAGGCGCGTATGCACCAGCCCGACGGCAAGGTCGTCCAGGGCGAGGTCATCAGGGACGAGCCGGGTGACGCCCCGCAGCCGCCCCGCCCGCCGCTGACGCGCTGAGCCGTCCCGGCCCACGACCGGCGGCCCGGGCACCGGGCACGCAGAAGACCGCGGGCGCCGTACTTGTCGTACGGCGCCCGCGGTCTTCTGATGCGCTGTTGCTTCGGCCAGACCCTGGCGGGACTATGCCGACTTGCGGCTGTCGCGCGGATGAACAGCGATGTTCATCGCACCGGAGCGCAGAACCGCCAGGCGCTCCTCGAGGACCTCTTCGAGCTCCTCACGGGTGCGCCGCTCCATTAGCATGTCCCAATGCGTACGCGCGGGCTTGGCCTTCTTTTCTTCCGGGCCGTCGCCGTCCACCAGGAGTGCCTGGGCCCCGCAGACCTTGCACTCCCACTCCGGCGGGATCTCCGCCTCGACCGAGAAGGGCATCTCGAAGCGGTGCCCCTTCTCGCATGCGTACTCCACGGCCTGGCGCGGGGCCAGGTCGATGCCGCGGTCCGTCTCGTAGCTGGTCACCACGAGGCGCGTGCCGCGAAGAGCTCGCTCACTCATGAATCGTGCCTCCCGGGCTTGTCGCCCACAGGACAGGTGTCGCTGTCGTCGTCATCCGGTCAACGTCCGGTCGGCGGTAAAGATTCCCGTTCCGAGTCCCGTTCCGGGTCATGCGTCGCCGTCGTAGCCGCAGCCTTGTCAACCATTGCAGTACCCACCAGCGCCCGGTTTGTCACATCTGATACCAGATGTAACCCAGCGTTTCGGCATCTTTGACGCGCAGTAACGGTACGCCTGGCAGGCCAAACGCGTACACTACAGCCCTTTCGCTCCGAGTGCTAAATCCTGTCAGGAATCGGATTCCCCGCTTCGCTGATCGCACGCCGCACCGGAACCCGTGCGAGCAGCGCGAACCCGAGAACGAAGAAGGCCACCAGCGAGATGATCGCGTCCCGGTAACTCCCGGTCAGCTGGTAGGTGACCCCGAACAGCAGCGGTCCCAGCCAGCTCATGCCGCGGTCGCTCATCTCGTACGCCGAGAAGTATTCGGCCTCCTTGCCGGCCGGGACCAGGTGGGAGAACAAGGACCGGGACAGCGCCTGGCTGCCGCCGAGGACCAGGCCGATCCCGGCGGCCAGGGCGAAGAACCACACCGGCGCCCCGGCCGGCAGGAAGTACCCGGCCGCCAGCGTCACCGTCCACGCGACCAGCGAGCCGAGGATCGTGCGCTTGGCCCCGTACACCCGGGCCAGCCGGCCCATGGTCAGCGCGCCCGCCACCGCCAGCACCTGCACCAGCAGGACGGCGCCGATGAGCGTGGACTGACCCAGGCCCAGCTCCTCGGAGCCGTAGACCGAGGCCTGGGAGATCACCGTCTGGATGCCGTCGTTGTAGACGAGGTAGGCGAGCAGGAACCCCAGCGTCAGCGGATGGCGGCGCATGTCGCGGACGGTCGCCGCGAGCTGCCGGAAGCCGGGGAGGGCCGCCTCCCGGCCGGCGGTCCTGCGATCGCGCAGCCGCCGCAGGGGGATGAGGGCGAACGCACCCCACCACAGCCCGGCCGACGCCAGACAGATGCGGACCGCCGCGCTCTCGGAGAGGCCGAAGCCGTCGTGCCCGGTGTAGAGGACCAGGTTGGCCACGAGGACCAGCGAGCCCGCCGCGTAGCCGAAGGCCCAGCCGCGGGAGGAGACCGCGTCCCGTTGCCCGGGCGGGGCGATCTGCGGCAGATAGGAGTTGTAGAGCATCATCGCCACGGACTGCGCGGCGTTCGCGACGACGAGGAGGACGCCGCCGAGCAGGTAGCGGTCGCCGCCCAGGAAGAACATCGCCGTGGTGGCCGTGGCCCCCGTGTAGGCGGCGGCCGCGAGGAGTGGCTTCTTGCGGCCGGTGCGGTCGGCGGCGGCGCCGACCAGGGGCATCACCAGCACGGCCACGATCACCGACAGGGACACCGTGTACGCGAAGAAGGACCCGGCCCGCACAGGGATGCCGAGGGGGTGGACGTACCCGTCGGGCCCGGCCGCCGACTCGGCGACCGAGGTCAGATAGGGGCCCAGGAACACGGTGAGCACGCTCGTCGAGTAGACGGAGCACGCCCAGTCGTAGAAGTACCAGCCGCGCTGCTCGCTCTTGCGCTCCGCGGCCCCGTCGGCCGGTGGCGTCCGCACGGTGTCGTGGCCCACCCGTGCCCTCGCTTCCCCGTGAACGCGCGGGAGGGGCGGGCCCGGGGTCTCAGACCCAGACGCCGCGGTCCTCCATGACCTTGCGCAACGTGTCGATGTGATCGGTCATGATGCCATCCACACCCAGGTCGAGAAGCCGGTGCATGCTGTCGGCGTCGTTGACCGTCCACACGTGCACCTGGAGCCCGCGCGCGTGGGCCGCGTGCAGGAAGCGCTGGTCCACGACCTGGATGCCGGACTGGATCTCGGGGACCTGCGCGGCCACCGCCGAGCGGCGCACCGCCGCCGGCAGCCCCCAGGAGCGCAGCCGCAGGTTGAGCACGCCCCGCGTGCCGTACGAGGTGGCCAGGCGCGGGCCGGCCAGCCGCTGGGCGCGCACCACGCGCGCCTCCGAGAACGAGCCGAGGCAGATCCGGTCCCAGGAGTCCGTGCGCCCGACCAGGTCAAGGAAGGGCAGCAGGGCGGCCTCCGCCTTGACGTCCACGTTCCAGCGCACTTCGGGGAAGGTCTCCAGGAGCTCCTCGAAGAGGGGGAGCGGTTCCTCGCCCGCCACGCGGGCCTGCCGCACCTCCTGCCACGGCAGGTCGGCGATCCGGCCCGCCCCGTCCGTCACCCGGTCCAGGGTCGCGTCGTGGAAGGCGACGAGCTTGCCGTCGCGCGTGGTGTGGACGTCGGTCTCGATGTACCGGTAGCCGGCCTCGACGGCACACCGGAACTGCCGCACGGTGTTCTCCAGACCGTCCGCGGCCCCGCCCCGGTGGGCGAAGGCGATCGGGCCGGGATGGTCGAGGTAGGGGTGGCGTATCCGCGGGGTCACGGACGCAGTATCGCCCCTCGGGGTTGACCGGCGGCAACCGTCGTGCTGCCACCGGATGCCGTGGGGACGGCGAACACGCGCAGGAACACCTGGGCGAGCGGGCCGATCGCCAGGGCGTACAGCAGGGTGCCGATCCCGACGGTGCCGCCCAGGGCGAAGCCGGTCGCCACGACCGTCAGCTCGATGCCCGTGCGCACCAGTCGGATCGAGACGCCGGTGAGCTGGTGCAGCCCGGTCATGAGGCCGTCGCGCGGGCCCGGCCCGAAGCGGGCCGCGATGTACAGGCCGGTCGCCGCGCCGTTCAGGACGATCCCCGCCACCATCAGCGTGATGCGCGGCGCCGGGCCGTGGGCGTCGGGCACCAGGGCCAGGGTCGCGTCCATCGCCATGCCGATGACCAGCACGTTGGAGATCGTGCCCAGCCCCGGCCGCTGGCGCAGCGGGATCCACGCGAGCAGCACCGCGGCGCCCACCAGGGTCAGCACGACGCCGATCGACAGGCCGGTCCGCTCGGCGAGGCCCTGGTGCAGCACGTTCCAGGGCTCCAGCCCGAGCCCCGAGCGGACGAGCAGAGCCGAACTCGCGCCGTACAGCGCGAGACCGGCGTACAGCTGGACGAGCCGCCGGGCGAGACGCCCTCGCGTGGACATGAAGTGCCCCCCTGTGGTGGTAGTGGACTGCTGCATGACACCCTGTGGCTTGGATGGAGAGGCCATCCATGGCCAATCCGGGGAAGGTGGACTGATTTCCATGGCGGAATGGACCTCGGCCGTGGGCGCGGCGCAGCTCGCCCGGCTCCTCAACTCCCAGCAGGACCGCCCGGCGGGACCCGGCACGCGCCGGCCGCCGGCCTACCGCGCGCTCGCCGACGGCATCCGTCTGCTGGTGCTCGAAGGGCGCGTCCCGGTGGCCGCCCGGCTGCCCGCCGAACGCGAACTCGCCCTCTCCCTGTCCGTAAGCCGTACGACGGTCGCCGCCGCGTACGAGGCGCTGCGCAGCGAGGGGTTCCTGGAGTCCCGGCGCGGCGCGGGCAGCTGGACCGCCGTGCCGGCCGGAAATCCGCTGCCCGCGCGGGGGCTGGAGCCCCTGCCGCCGGAGGCCCTCGGCTCGATGATCGACCTGGGCTGCGCCGCACTCCCGGCTCCCGAGCCCTGGCTCACCCGGGCCGTCCAGGGCGCCCTGGAGGAGCTGCCGCCGTACGCGCACACGCACGGCGACTACCCCGCCGGGCTGCCCGCGTTGCGGGCGATGATCGCCGAGCGGTACACCGCGCGCGGCATCCCCACCATGCCCGAACAGATCATGGTGACGACCGGGGCGATGGGCGCGATCGACGCCATCTGCCATCTGTTCGCCGGGCGGGGCGAGCGCATCGCCGTCGAGTCGCCCTCGTACGCCAACATCCTCCAGCTGATGCGGGAGGCCGGGGCCCGGCTCGTGCCCGTCGCCATGGCCGAGGGGCTCACCGGGTGGGACATGGACCGCTGGCGGCAGGTCCTGCGCGACGCCGCGCCCCGCATCGCCTACGTCGTCGCCGATTTCCACAACCCGACCGGGGCGCTCGCGGACGAGGACCAGCGGCGGCGGCTGGTGGACGCGGCGCGGTCCGCGGGGACCGTGCTGATCGCCGACGAGACGATGAGCGAGCTGTGGCTCGACGCGGAGGTGCGGATGCCGCGGCCGGTGTGCGCGTTCGACCCGGCCGGGTCCACGGTGATCACGGTGGGGTCGGCGAGCAAGGCGTTCTGGGCCGGGATGCGGATCGGGTGGGTGCGGGCCGCGCCGGACGTGATCCGCAGCCTGGTCGCCGCGCGGGCGTATGCCGACCTCGGTACACCCGTGCTGGAGCAGCTGGCGGTGAACTGGCTGTTCGGGACCGGGGGCTGGGAGCAGGCCGTGGAGGTGCGGCGGGAGCAGGCGCGGGCGAACCGGGACGAGCTCGTGGCCGCGGTGCGGCGGGAGCTGCCCGGGTGGGAGTTCGACGTGCCGCAGGGCGGGCTCACGCTCTGGGTACGGACGGGGGGCCTGTCCGGGTCGCGGCTGGCCGAGGCGGGGGAGCGCGTGGGAGTGCGCGTGCCGTCCGGGCCGCGGTTCGGGGTGGACGGTGCGTTCGAGGGGTATGTGCGGTTGCCGTTCACCGTGGGAGGTGCGGTGGCCGAGGAGGCGGCCGTGCGGCTGGCCGCGGCCGCGGGGCTGGTGGAGAGCGGAGCGGTCGGGAGCGCGGAGGCGCCGCGCACGTTTGTCGCCTAGCGGGCGGGGATTCCTCGGACAGGTCCCCGTGCGGAGGGGATCGCCCCCGGCCGGGTGTCGCTACGAGTGATCCGCTTCCGACGGTTTCGTCAGGACCGGGACCGGCTTCGGCGGGAGGTCCCTCCGAAGGGCCGGTACCGGTTCGGGCTCCGGCGCCTGCGTTGCCTGCGGCGCCACCGGCTCCGGTTCCTCGGCGGCCGGTACCTGCTCCGGCTCGCCCGCCGACTGGTCCTGCTCCGGAATCGTCTCCCCGTCCGCCGGGGTCGTCCGGGGTGGGAGGAGGTCCAGGACCGCCTGGCAGAGGGCGTCGGGCGTCGCGTCGTCGTAGGGGTTCGGCGTGACCGGGACCTGGAGCCGGTGGACGGGACCCGCGCCCAGACGGGCGTAGCCGCGGCCGGGCGGGAGCTGGTCGACGGGGGTGGTGTGCGGGGGGGCGCCCAGGACCGACTCGAGTTGTTCCGCCGTCGCCGGGCCCAGGACCACGCGGGCGCGGGTGTGCCGGCGTACCGGATCGCTGAGGGCGTCCATGCTGTCCAGCTGGTCGGCCACGACCACCGTCACGTTCGCCGGGCGGCCGTGCCGGAGGGGGACCTGGAGGAGCGCCTGCGGATCCTTGCGGCTGTCCGCGGCGGCCAGGTGGGTGAACGCCGTCGGGCGGTCGAGGAGGATCCACAGCGGGCGCTTGGTGTCGTCGGGCGGCGGGTGCCCCGCCTGGTGGGCGCGGTTGGCGGCGATGAGGCGGCGCTCGGTCTCGGTCGCGGCCCACTCCAGGCTGGCCGTGACCCCGGCGAGCCCGGCCTCGACGGCCAGGACGCCGTCGCGGCCGGTCAGACAGGCGTACTCGCCGGTGCCCCCGCCGTCGACGATCACCACGTCGCCGTGTTGCAGGGCCTGGAGGGCGATGCACCGCAGCAGGGTGGAGATGCCGGTGCCCGGCTGGCCGAGAGCCAGCAGGTGCGGCTCGGTGGAGCGCGGGCCCGTGCGCCAGACGACCGGCGGCACGTCCCGCCGCTGTTCCCCGCAGGTGAGGGGGAGGGTGCGCTGGACCCGGGTGAGGTCGGTGAAGCCCAGGACCGTCTCGCCGGGGGCGGTGACGAAACGCTGGGCGGCGATGTCGACGGGCAGCGGCAGAAGCACGCTGACCGTCAACTGGTTGCCCTCCTCGTCCCACGTGAAGTGGTATTCGCGGCCCCGGCCCGACTTGGCGGCGAGGAGGTGCTCGATCCGGGTGCGGGCCTCGGCCTCGCCGTCGGTGAAGTACGCCGGGTAGCGCACCACCAGCTGAGCAATCCGGCCGCCTCCGTCGAACGCGTAGGTGGGGAAGGCCTTGTCCCACGCGCCGCCGTGGGAGTACAACGGCTCGGGGTCCTCGGCGGCGGAGAAGTGCGGCACGAGCGCCTCGTACAGCGACTGCAGCCGCCGGCTCTGCGACTCGTCGGGCCCGTCGGAGGCCGCCGGGGAGCGGTCCCGGCCCTGCCAGGCCGCCGCCGTCATCAGGGTGATGACGGCGAGCAGCGGTCCGTACGGCGCCAGCGCCACGACCAGGATCACGGAGGCCACCAGGAACAACAGCGCCCCCCGTCGCTCCTTGGGGGTCTCGATCCATCTGCGCCGCCCGGCCGCTGCCAGCCGGCGCAGACCCCGCGTGATCGTGATCAGCGGGTGGAGGACGTCGGTGGCGCTGTCGGCGGCCGTCCGGGCCAGCTCCCGGCTCCGGGCGAGCTGCGCGCTGCCGTTGCTCAGAATGCGGGGGAGGGGGCGCCGGGCCACTACTGCCTCCGGTGAGTGCGTACGAGTGGGATGCGCACGGGGAACGAGGCCGTCAGAACCTGATTCCGCCGAGGAGGCTCGCCAGGCTCTCGCCGCCCGCCTTGATGCTCGGGGCGATGGCCGTGCTCGCCAGATAGAAGCCGAACAGCATGGCGACCACGGCATGCGACGCCTTCAGTCCGTCCTTGCGGAAGAAGATGAAGACGACGATGCCGAGCAGGACCACGCCTGAGATGGAGAGGATCATTTGGGTTCTCCTGGTTCGCGGGGACAGTCACCATGAGTACTTCCAGGCTCACAGGATGTATCCATACGATAAAAGGTGCAACTGGGTGAAATTCGAACGATTTCCCCTGTGCGGTGGGGTGGTCCCGGGTCTCGTGGAGCCGGGCTGTTGCGCTTGTCCGGGTCTGTGGTGATCTTTACCTCGGGCACATCGGGTCATGTGCCGCGCGAGCCAGTACCCTGGCGATTCACTCGTACGGCTGCGCCCCTCGCAGGCGTACGCACCCGAGGAGACGCGTAGTGGAGAGGCGGTCCGGCAGATGACCGAAGTCCCCGACCCCGAGGTCGTGGAGCTGGCGACCAAGATCTTCGATCTGGCCCGGCGGGGACAGACCGAGGCGCTCGTGGCGTACGTCGACGCGGGTGTTCCGGCCAACCTCACCAACGACCGCGGCGACTCGCTCGTGATGCTCGCCGCCTATCACGGCCACGCCGACGCGGTGCGTGCGCTGCTCGACCGCGGCGCCGAGGCCGACCGGGTCAACGACCGAGGCCAGACCCCGCTCGCCGGGGCGGTCTTCAAGGGCGAGACGGACGTGATCAAAGCACTCCTGGAGGGCGGCGCCGACCCGTCCGCCGGCACGCCCTCGGCGGTCGACACCGCTCGGATGTTCGGACGGAAGGAATTGCTCGAACTGTTCGGCGAGCACTGAGCCGACCGGTCTGACCAGGAACGACAGGGAAAACGGGGGAGGCGGTACAGGGCCGCCGAAATTTCGGTCGCGGCAGACGAGAGTGCCGAGTCATCATGACGAAGTGCTTCACGGACGTGATGGTTGGGCAGGTGTTGCCGCACCGCGCGGGCCGTGACGCGGTCCGCAAGGGCCACCGACGAGAGGCAGAGGAAGATGGTCTACAGCAAGCAGGAAACGGCGGGCACTCCGACGTGTTGTCGCGCGGCCAGGTAGTACACGTCCCCGGTTGCGTCGACGCTTGATGTGAGGCTGTTTCCCATGTTCGATCCGGTCATAGCGCCCAGCGGTACGCTGCTCGGCCTGCTCCAGCGGGGCCGCGGCGACGGCACGCTGCACGCGCTCACCGCTCCGCGCCCCGAGGCGCTGGCGGCGTTGAACCACTGCGTGCTGCGCGATCCCCGCCACGACTGGCAGGTGGAGAACCGCTCCCTCTACTACGCCCGCCTCTACCTCGACCTGAACGGCGAGCTGGACGAGGTCGAGGCCCATCTCTTCTGCGCCGAGGACGTCCTCGACACCGACGAGTCCCGCACCGGGCTCGCCCTCGCCGTCCTCGGGCACCTCGCCTCCTACGGCAGGCGGGACGCGCTCGAACTGCTGCGCAGGTACGCCGCCCACGGCTCCAACTGGGCCTGGGCCCTCGACGAGCTGGCGCTCCGGGACGACGACGCGGGCCTGCGCGCCCTCGCCGCACCCGTCCTCGCCCGGTTCCCGGCCGATCCGGAGGGCGACGCCGAGCTGGCCGCCACCGTCCGGGACGCCTTCGAGCCCCGGCCGTGGCGGCTGTGGGCCCAGGATCCGCGCGAATCCGTCGCCACGCGCGTGCGTGCCGCCCACGAGACGGGCTCTTTCGACCGCTGGCAGCGCCAGATGCGGCCGTCCGGCCCCCGGCCGGGGTGGAGCGTGCAGGCCGTCTTCGAGTGGGCCCAGCAGGGCATCGAGAGGGGTGCCGCCCTCCATGTGCCGGCCGCCCGCTGTCTCACCGCAGTGGCGGGGCCCGAGGACCGGGCAGAGATCGTCCGGGCGGCGAAGGACGGCACCGACGGAGCCCGGTGCACCGCCCTCAGGTACCTCGCCGACGGCAACGATCCCGAAGCCCTCGATCTGATCGAGGGCGCCGTGGCCACCGGCTCGACGCTCGTCGTGGACGCCGCCGTCGACGCCTTCGAACGCATGCGCTCACTGGCGGCCGTGGACCGGGCGCGCGGCTGGGCCCGGCGGCCCGACGCCCTGGGCGCCGCCGCCGGACGCGTCCTCGCCTGCCGGGGCGGGATGCAGGACCGCGACCTGGTCCTCGCGGCGCTGCGCGAGGCCGTGCGGGGCGAAGGCCCCGACGCGCAGACGCTGTGGACCCTCGTGGACGGCACCGGCCGGCTCGGCATCGGCTGCGCGGCCCCCGTGCTCCGCCACGTCTACCGCGAGACCGCCTCTTCCCATCTGCGCGGCAGGGCCGCCCGGGCCCTCGCCGCCACCGACCCCTCCTTCGCCACCGGCTTCGCCGTCGAGTGCCTGTGGGACTGCGAGGAGACCACCCGGGAGATCGCCGCCCGGCACGCCGAGACCGGAGACACCCGCGTCGTCGAGCGACTGCGCCGGCTCGCCGCCGACCCGGCCGAGGAGGACGAGGTGCAGACGGCCGTGCGCAGCCGGATCGGTCCGGAGGAGACCGCTGTGTGACCCCCCTCCCCGAGGGGATGCCGGGGCGGCTTCCCGCCTCCAGGGTGAACGTGGGGTGACTCGCGGGTCAGGAGGGCATGGACACGGCCTGACCTGCGCGGGTGCGCCTCAGAACGCTCATAGGACGTTCCTCGGCCGGAAAGATCCACGTTGACGCGGCCACGTCCGGCACGGCGACAACACCGGTATGCGTGTCGTCATCGTGACCGAATCCTTTCCCCCCGATGTGAACGGCGTGGCCCACTGCGCGCTACAGACCGCCCGGCACCTCGTCGATCGCGGTCACGTCCCCGTCGTCGTCGCCCCGGCCCCCGCGCCCGGGAACAAACCCGACGCCTTCGCGCCGTGCCCCGTCGTCCACGTCCCCTCCCTCCCGCTCCCCGGCTACCCCCAGGTCCGCGTCGCCCTCCCCAGCCGCCGCCTGGCCGCCACCCTCATCGAGCACCGTGCCGATGTGGTCCACCTCGCCAGCCCCTTCGTCCTCGGCGTGCGCGGCATGGCCGCCGCCGCCCGCCTCGGCGTCCCCACCGTCGCCGTCTACCAGACCGACCTGGCCGGCTACGCCCGTACCTACATGGGTGCCGGAGAGGCCGCCGCCTGGCGGCGCATCCGCTCCGTCCACGGCGCCGCCGACCTCACCCTCGCCCCCTCCAGCGCGGCCCTGCACGACCTGGAGACGCACGGGGTGCCCCGGGTCGAGCTGTGGCCGCGCGGCGTGGACACCGAGCGCTTCCGGCCCGACCGGCGCGACGAGGCCCTGCGCCGCGAACTCGCCCCGAACGGGGAGCTGATCGTCGGCTACGTCGGCAGGCTCGCCCCCGAGAAGCAGGTCGAACTCCTCGCCGGTGCCTGTGGCCTGGAGGGCGTCCGGGTCGTGATCGTCGGCGACGGCCCCAGCCGGCCCGGCCTGGAGCAGGCGCTGCCCGGCGCCGTCTTCCTCGGCCGGCGCACCGGCGACGACCTCGCCCGCGTCTTCGCCTCGTTGCACGTGTTCGCGCACACGGGCCCGTTCGAGACCTTCTGCCAGACCGTCCAGGAGGCCATGGCCAGCGGCCTGCCGGTGGTGGCGCCCGCCGCGGGCGGACCGCTGGACCTCGTCGCCCACGGGCGCACCGGGCTGCTGGTGCCGCCGCGCGACGCGGCCGCGGTACGGGACGCGGTGCGGTCCCTGGCCGCCGACGCCGGGCTGCGGGCCGCCTTCGGCGCCGCCGGACGCGCCATGGTCGAGGGCCGCACCTGGGCGGCCGTCGGCGACCAGCTGATCGGGCACTACGCGAAGGTGCTCGCCGGGCGCCGGACGGCGGTGGCGGCATGAGCGCCCCGCGTTCCGGCGACAGCGGCCGGCAGGCGCTGCGGATCGTCCGGCTCGCCAACTTCGTCGCGCCGTCGTCCGGAGGTCTGCGCACCGCGCTGCGCGAACTCGGCAAGGGGTTCAGGGCGGCGGGGCACGAACCCGTCCTCGTGGTCCCCGGCGAGCGGATGAGCGACCGGGAGACCGAGCAGGGGCGGGTGATCACCCTCCCCGGACCTCTGCTGCCCGGCACCGGCGGCTACCGCGTCCTCGCCGACAAGCGGCGGGTGGCCCGGCTCCTGGAGGACCTCGCGCCGGACCGGCTGGAAGTGTCCGACCGGACGACCCTGAGGTGGACCGGCAAGTGGGCGCGACGTGCCCGGGTCCCGGCCGTGATGGTCTCCCACGAGACGGCCGACGGGGTGCTGCGCACCTGGGGCCTGCCCGAGGGGGCCGCCCGGCGTGCCGCCGACGCCCTCAACGTCCGCACGGCCCACACCTATTCGCGGGTGGTGTGCACCACCGAGTTCGCCGAGCGGGAGTTCGTGCGGATCGGCGCCCGCAACGTCGTCCGGGCCCCGCTCGGCGTCGATCTGGTGCAGCGGCACCCGGCGCTGCACGACCCGGGGATACGGGCCCGGCACGCGCGCGAGGACGAGACGCTGCTCGTGATGTGCTCGCGGCTGTCCGTGGAGAAGCGGCCCGGCACGGCGCTGGACGCCCTGGAGGCGCTGCGGCGGCGCGGGCGCCGGGCCGTGCTGGTGGTGGCCGGGGACGGTCCGCTGCGCGCCCGGCTCGAACAGCGGACGCGCGAGAGCGGCCTGCCGGTCACCTTCCTCGGGCACGTCTCCGACCGCGGGCTGCTCGGCGCCCTTCAGGCGTCCGCCGACGTGGCCCTGGCGCCGGGGCCCGCCGAGACCTTCGGGCTCGCCGCGCTGGAGGCCATGGCCTGCGGCACGCCCGTGGTGGCGAGCGCGTCGTCCGCGCTGCCGGAGGTGATCGGCTCCGCCGGGGCCGTCGCGGCGGACCACGGGGAGGCGTTCGCGGACGCCGTGGACCTGCTGCTGGAACGCCTGGAGGCGGACCGGCGCGGCGCGGCACGCGCGCGTGCGGAGTGCTTCGGGTGGAACGCGGCGGTCGACGCGTTCCTCGCCGCGCATGACGCGGCTGTGCCTGTGCGTCGGGTCCTGCCGTTCGTGCCCGGGGGCGTGGCATGAGACCCCCGCGGTTCGAGGGGCCCTTGCGGTTCGTGGCCCTCGGTGACTCGCTCACCGAGGGCGTGGGGGATCCCGTCGGTGACGGGGTGTGGCGAGGCTGGGCCGCGCTGCTCGCGGACGGGCTCACCGAGGAGCCGGTCGGGTTCACCAACCTCGCGGTCAGCGGATCGCAGACCCGGGACGTGCTGGAACGGCAGCTGCCCGCCGCGCTGGAGCTGCGACCCGACCTCGTGTCCGTCGTCGTCGGCGTCAACGACACCCTGCGCTGCACCTTCGACATCCAGGCCGTGGCCGCCCGGCTCGACCAGGTGTACGCGGCCTGCACCGGACAGGGCGCGGTCCTGCTCACCGCCTGCCTGCCCGACCCGGGCGCGATGCTCGGGCTGCCGGGGGCCCTCGCCCATCCGCTGGCCCGGCGGCAGCGGGCCGTGAACACGGTGGTGCACGCCCTGACCGAGCGGCACGAGGCGCTGCACCTGCACGCCTGCGAGGGCGACTGGGTCACCGACCGTGCCATGTGGAGCGCGGACCGGCTGCACCCCGCGGAACGCGGGCACCGGCAGCTGGCCCTGCGCTTCCACGCACTGCTCGCGGAGCACGGCCTCGCGACGGGGCCCGCGCCGTCACCCGAGCCCGAGTTCCCCGTCCCGACCAGGTCGGCGAGCCTGCGGTGGCTGGCCACGGCCGGCACCGGCTGGGTGGCCCGCCGGTGCACCGACCTGCTGCCCCAGCTCCTGACCCTGGCCGCGGACGAGCTCCGGCACCGCGCCCGGGGCACGAGCACCCGGCTCGACCTGCGGGCCTCGGCCGCGGTGTCCGCCGCCCTCGCCGCCCTGTCGGCGACCCCGGCCGGTCAGCGGTGACCGGCCCGAACGGTTCAACGGCGGCGTACGGCCACGAAGCGGACCGGCGTGCCGGGCACCGCCTGGGCGGCGGCCGGGAGGTCGGCGGGGCGGACCACGGCGATCACCGGGTAGCCCCCGGTGGTGGGGTGATCGGCCAGGAACACCACCGGCCGCCCGTCGGGCGGGACCTGCACGGCACCCAGCACCATGCCCTCGCTGGGGAGTTCGCCCGGCAGGGCCCGCTCCAGGGCCGGTCCCTCCGTGCGCAGCCCGATCCGGTTGCTCGCGGAGGACACCCGGTAGGTGCGGGAGACGAAGCCGCGTACGGCCTCCGGTGTGAACCAGCCGTCGCGCGGGCCGAGTGTCACCCGCAGCACCAGCTCGGCCGGTGGCGCCGGCTGCGGCGCGACGTCCACGCGCGCGTGCCCGCCGGCCGGGCGTCCCAGGGGCAGCACCGTGCCGTCCGCGAGCGGGGGCGGGCCGAGCCCCGACAGCAGATCCGTCGACCGGCTGCCGAGCACCCGCTCGACCGCGATGCCGCCGCAGACCCCCACGTAGGCGCGTACGCCCGACACGGCGGGCCCGACGTCCAGCAGCGCCCCGGCGGGCACGCGCACCGGCGCGCACCAGGCGACGGGCCGTCCGTCCACCGTGACCCGGCAGGGCGCGCCCGCGACCGCCATGGAAACGGTGGAACGGGGACGTACGGCACAGCCGTCCAGGGTCGTCTCCAGTACGGCAGCCCCGGGCGGATTGCCGACGAGCCGGTTGACGAGGCCGGCGGCGGGCCAGTCCAGTGCCCCGGAGCGGGGGACGCCGAGATGGGCGTGCCCGGGGCGGCCCGCATCCTGCACCGTTGTGAGGGCCCCGGCCCGGACGACGGCGAGCGCACGGTCGGTCATGACCCCGCCTCGGGGACGAACCGCACCCGCGTGCCCGGCGACAGCAACGCGGCCGGCACGCGCGTGTGGTCCCACAGCACGGCGTCCGTCGTGCCGATCAGCTGCCATCCGCCCGGCGACGAACGCGGGTACACGCCCGTGTACGGGCCTGCCAGGGCCACCGACCCGGCCGGGACGGCCGTACGCGGGGTGGCCCGGCGCGGGACGTCGTAGCGCGGCGGCAGCCCGGTGAGGTAGCCGAAGCCGGGTGCGAAACCGCAGAAGGCGACCCGGAACTCGGTGTCCGCGTGGATGCGGGCGACCTCCCGCACCGGCACGCCCCAGTGCGCGGCGACGTCGGCCAGGTCCGGGCCGTCGTAGCGCACCGCGATCTCGACGACCGCACGCGCGCGTGGGGGAGCGGGCGGCAGGTCGGCGGCGGTCAGTTCGGAGGCCAGCCGGGCGGGGGAGCCGAGGCCGTCGATGAGGACCGTGCGGGCCGCGGGCACGATCTCCCGGGCCGAGAGCGACCCCTCCGCGCGGCGCCGCAGCAGCTCCGCGTGCAGGGCTGCGGCCTCGTCGCCCGTGGAGACCTCGACGAGCAGGGCGTCCTCGCCGACGGGCAGGACCTTCATGCGAAGGCCCCCACCCGGATCCCCGACGCCTCCAGCCGCTCCCGCACCCGGCGCGCCAGCTCCACCGCGCCGGGGGTGTCGCCGTGCAGGCACAGGGAACGCGCGCGTACCTCGATGCGCGTGCCCGAGCGGGAGACGACCTCGCCGGAGCGGGCCAGGCCGAGGGAGCGTTCCACGACGGCGTCCGGGTCGGTGATCACGGCGCCCTCCAGGGTGCGCGGCACCAGGGTGCCCTCATCGGTGTACGCCCGGTCCGCGAACGCCTCGGTGACGACCGGCAGTCCGGCCTTCCCGGCCAGCTCCAGCAGGCGCGAGCCGGGCAGTCCGAGGACGGGCAGCGTGGCGTCGGCGAGGAGCACGCCGTCGACGACCGCGGCGGCCTGCTCCTCGTCGCGCACGACCCGGTTGTAGAGCGCGCCGTGCGGTTTGACGTACGCCACGCGGGCGCCCGCCGCGCGGGCGAAGACCTCCAGGGCGCCGATCTGGTAGGCCACCTCGGCCGCCAGCTCGCCGGGCGGCACGTCCATCGCGCGCCGCCCGAACCCGGCCAGGTCCCGGTAGGACACCTGGGCGCCGATCCGCACGCCGCGCTCGGCCGCCAGCTCGCACACCCGGCGCATGGTGACCGCGTCCCCGGCGTGGAAACCGCAGGCCACATTGGCGCTGGTGACGACGGACAGCAGCTGTTCGTCGTCGGTGAGCCGCCAGCGGCCGAAGCCCTCGCCGAGGTCGGCGTTCAGGTCGATACAGGCCATGAATCCAGTGTCTCCTGTCAGGCCACGCGGTACTGCTCGTCGCGGGCGTCGGTGAGGAACATCTGCCCCGGGGCGTGCGTGAGGGCGAACGGCGGACGCGAGGCCATCACGGCCGCCTGCGGGGTCACTCCGCAGGCCCAGAAGACCGGGATGTCGTCCGGTTCGGCGTCCACCGGCTCCCCGAAGTCGGGGCGGCCGAGGTCGTCGATGCCGAGCCCCGAGGGATCGCCGCAGTGCACCGGGCTGCCGTGCACCGCCGGCATGAGACTGCTCTCCCGGATCGCCGCCGCCAGCTGCCGGGGCGGCACCGGCCGCATGGACACCACCAGCGGCCCGTGCAGCCGCCCCGCCGGACGGCACTGCCGGCTCGTGACGTACATCGGGACGTTGCGGCCCTGCTCGACGTGGCGAATCGGAACGCCCGCCTCGCCGAGCGCCCACTCGAAGGTGAAGCTGCACCCGATCAGGAACGACACCAGGTCGTCCCGCCAGTACGCGCGCACGTCCGTCGGCTCGTCCACGAGCTCGCCGTCCCGCCACACCCGGTAGCGCGGCAGGTCGGTGCGCAGATCCGCGCCGTCGGCGAGCACGGTCGTGAAGGAACCGGCGTCCGTGACGTCGAGGACCGGACAGGGCTTGGGGTTGCGCTGGCAGAACAGCAGCATGTCGTAGGCCCAGTCGGCGGGCACCGCGATCAGGTTGACCTGGGTGTGACCCGCGGCGACCCCGGCCGTGGGGCCTGTCAGGCCCTCACGGAAGCGGGCGCGGGCCGTTTCCGGGCGCCACGCGTGCGCCTGCTCGTCGAGAAGGAGCAGGGGGCGGTCCTCGGTGCTCGTGCGGTTCACGTGAGCTCCTTCCCGCGCGTCTCCGGCAGTCCGAGCAGCGCCAGGGCCGCGATGCCGTAGCCGATCGCGCCGAAGACCAGCGCGCCGCCGACGCCCCAGCTGTCGGCCAGGAACCCGACCGTCGTCGGGAACACGGCACCCACCGCGCGGCCGGTGTTGTACGTGAAGCCCTGCCCCGTCCCGCGCACCGCCGTCGGGTACAGCTCGCTCAGGTAGGACCCGAAACCGCTGAAGATCGCCGACATGCAGAACCCGAGCGGGAAACCGAGCACCAGGAGCAGGGTGTTGGCGCCGCTCGGGATGTTCGCGTACGCCAGGATGCACAGCGCCGACAGCAGGGCGAAGAGCCAGATGTTGCGCCGCCGGCCCAGCTTGTCGGTGAGGTAGCCGCCGGTCAGGTAGCCGATGAAGGCGCCCGATATGAGGAACGTCAGATAGCCGCCGGTGCCGACGACCGACAGGTCGCGCTCGGACTTCAGATACGTCGGCACCCAGGTGGCCAGCGTGTAGTAGCCGCCCTGGACACCGGTCGAGAGCAGCACCGCGAAGACGGTGACCCGCAGCAGGCCGGGCTTGAAGATCGCCTTGAACGACCCCTTCTCCGCGCTCTGTTCACGCGCCGCGGTCGCCTCGGGGGCGTCGTGCACACTGCGCCGCAGCCAGACGACGAGCAGTGCGGGCAGCGCTCCGGTCCAGAACATGATGCGCCAGGCCAGGTCGTCGCCGGCCACCGAGAAGACCAGGGTGTAGACGATCACGGCCAGGCCCCAGCCCACGGCCCAGGAGCTCTGGACCGCGCCGAGCGTCCGGCCCCGGTGCTTGGCGCTCGCGTACTCGGCGACCAGGATCGCGCCGACCGCCCACTCACCGCCGAAACCGAGGCCTTGGAGCGCGCGGAAGACCAGCAACGTTTCGTAGTTGGGCGCGAAACCGCAGGCGACCGTGAACACCGCGTACGTGATCACGGTGAGCATCAGCGCCTTCACCCGGCCGACGCGGTCCGCGAGCACCCCCGCGAGGGCGCCGCCGATCGCGGAGACCACCAGCGTGACCGTGGTGAAGAGACCGGTCTGGCCGCTGTTCAGGCCGAAGTACGCGGACAGCGCGACCATGCTCAGCGGCAGCGTGAAGTAGTCGTACGAGTCCAGGGCATAGCCGCCGAAGGCACCGGCGAACGCGCGGCGGCCACGCGGCCCCAGGGCGCGCAGCCAGCCCAACGCCCCGTCGTCCGATGTGGGTTCGGCGAGCGCGGGGCGTGTGTCGTCGGTCAGGGCCTGCGGTGGAGGGTTCGTGCTCATGGGCACCTCGCAGAGGGAGGACGGAGGGTGCTTCGGGGTGAGCCGTGCCGTGCGGAAGCGGTCGGCGCCGCGGTGAGGAAAGCGATGCCGTGCGTAGCACCGTAGAGGATTGTTCAACGATCCCTCAATACCCATGTTGGTTCGTTCTTGGGATCTGCGATTGAATTCCGGCATGGCAGAGCAGCTGAAGGATCTCGCCGACGACCGGGCTCTCCTGGGGCGCACCAGCACCGCGGAACGGGTCTCGGACATCCTCAGGAGCCGGATCGCCGAGGGCTACTTCCCGCCCGGCACCCGCCTGTCGGAGGACAGCATCGGCGGCGCGCTCGGCGTCTCCCGCAACACGCTGCGCGAGGCGTTCCGGCTGCTCACCCACGAACGCCTGCTCGTCCACGAGCTGAACCGGGGCGTCTTCGTCCGGGTCCTGACCGTGGAGGACGTCGAGGACATCTACCGCACGCGCCGGCTCGTCGAGTGCGCGGTCGTCCGAGGGCTCGGTGAGCCGCCGTACGGGCTCGACGGGCTCGCGGATGCGGTGGAGGAGGGGCGGCGGGCGGCTCGGGAAGGTGACTGGAAGGGAGTGGGTACGGCGAACATCCACTTCCACCGGGAGCTGGTCGCGCTGGCCGCGAGCGAGCGCACCGACGAGCTGATGCGGAGTGTCTTCGCCGAACTGCGGCTGGCCTTTCATGTGGTGGACGAGCCGCAGCGACTGCACGAACCCTATATCGCGCGAAATGTCGCTATTCTTCAGGCTCTTCGGCACGGGGACCGCGAACAGGCCGAGAGCCTCCTCGCCGGTTACCTCGACGACTCGCTGGAGCGGGTCGTCGAGGTGTACCGCCGTCGCGTCGGTGAGGACGGCTGAGCAGCAGCACCGCGCCGTTTGGGCCGATGTCAGACCCAGGACCTAGTCTGTGCACCGTGACTTCGCCTGCATCGACGGACAGCGTTCCGCCCCAGCTCAGCGCGGGGCCGCGCCCCGCCCCGGGGCCGGCCGCCGACGAGGGCCTGGCGCGGCGCCTGCGCGCGCTCGCCTGCACCGCCCCGCTGCACGACCTCGACGCGCGCAAGGCCAACCTCGCCGGTGAGTACTCGGTGTACGGCATGGCGGAGGTGGCCCTCGCGGCCATCGACCTGGTCACCCTGAACATGGACTTCGACACGGGCGCGGACCACGACCAGATCGTCGCCCGCCTCATCCCGCGCATCGCCGCCCAGGCCGCGCAGCGGCCCGCCGCCGAGCACGAGCGGGTGGCTCGCTGGGTCCTGGAGAACCTGATCAACGTCGGCAGCGTCGACCGCGGCTTCCGCGCGGTGTACGGCACGTTCGGGGCGGACGGCACCTATGTGCGCCGCGACTACGACTTCAAGCTGATCGAGGAGGTCCCCGGCCCCGGCGGCACGGTCTACCTCCGTACGACGGACGAGGCGGTCAACGTCCTCGTCGGAGCTCTCGACACGGACGTCACCAGCGCGCAGATCGCCGCCGAGGTCAAGCTGGAGGTGCTGGTCAGCCGCGGCCGGCTCGCCGACGCCCAGCTCGCGGCCGAACAGGCCCGCTACCGGACCGTGCAGTACTCGGAGACCCTGCGCCGCGCCCTGGAGGCGACCCGGCGCAACGTGCGCGCGGTGGACTGGCTCTCCACCGTGCCCGACATGATCGCCGAGGCGCTGGAGCACGTCGCCGACCGCTACCGCCACGAGAACGCGATCCTCACGAACATCCGCAAGGCGCGCGACGAGTCCGAGGATCCCGAGAACAAGCGCCGCGCCGCCGAGCTCGTCGACATCGTCAAGGACTGCATCCGCCGGCACACGCAGTTGCAGTCCCGGCTGCTGGAGGCCGGACCGCTGTTCCGCGCCGAGCAGGACCGGCAGGCCTTCGCCGCCCCGATGACGACGTCGGGGACAGATCTGTACGGACATCTCCTCTCGCCCGTGCTGCCGCTGCCGCTGGAGCAGGCCGTGCGCGTCACGGACGCGTTCTTCGGCCATGGCACCGGGCTGCGCACGCCGGTGTCCGTCCGGGTGGGGGACCTCGTCGACATACTGCTGACGCCGCCGGTGGAGCGCGAGCACCTGGGTGCGGAGATGCCGGAGCCCGACCTGATCGCCACGCCGGACGACAGCCGGTTCAGCGAGGAGCAGATGGCGGCGGCGCAGGAGCTGCTCGACCTGCCGGCGGACGCGCCGCGCCGGTTGTCGGGGCTGCTGGCAGAGGCCCGGCGGCAGGATCCCGAACTGCCCTACCTGGTGGCCCTGCTGGCGGTGCACGCCGCCAGTCCGCCGGTCGGCACGGCCTATCGCCAGGGCGAGCAGAAGCTGCTGTTCGCCGTGGACGACGGGACCGAGCTCGACGATCAGGAGTTCGGCGGCGCGGATCTGATCGTCGGCACCGCGCTGCTGGACGCGGCGGGGATGGCGGCGGACCGGACGGAAGCGGCATGAGTCAGTACGAGTGGCACAAGGAGTCCCGACCGTGAGCGAGCATGTCGAGTGGAGCGAGCCGGACGGACCGGCCCCCGCGGCCGGCGCCGCCGTCACTCCCGCCGACGCCGCCGACGCGGCCCGGCTCGTGTCCTTCGGGTTGCAGCCCAAGCTGCAGCCCGCACGCGACCAGGAGTACGCGGACCTGCTGCGGCGCTACCGAGAGGACCCGCCCTTCGCGCGGCTCGCGGACGCCGTCGCGACCGGTCTGGGGCTGATCGTGCTGGAGGTGTCCCCGCGCGCGGGCATGGCCGTGACCGCCGCCGAGGACTCGGTGTTCGCCGTCCGCATGGGCGACTACGCGCGTCGTACGTCCGCCGACGGCGGCGACCGGTTCCTGCACGGCCTCGCCCATCTCGCCGTCGCCGCCCTGGCGTTCCCGCGCCCCGAGGACCTCGCCGACGACGGCTACATCGGCCGGGTGACGGTCAACGGCGTCGACGCCTTCGTGCGCCAGGCCTGCCGCCGGCTGGAGGAGCGCGCCGCCGAGCAGGGCGAGAACACCGACCCGGCGACCGACGCGCCCGGCCTGGAGGCCGCCTGGCGGATCTGGGTCCGGCGCAGCGCCACCGGTGCCACCAAGGACGCACGCCGCCTGGCCGGTTCGACCACCGGCATCGTCGCCAAGGCCGTCGCCTTCCTCACCGACTCCGGATTCCTCCAGCGCACCGGCGACGACCACGGCGGCACCTACCGCACGACCGCCCGCTACCAGCTCCAGGTCCGCGACATGGCCGGCAGCGCCGCCCTGGCCGAGCTGCTGGAACTGGGCGTCGTCCCGGTCACCGACGGCACGCCGACGCTGCTGCCCCCCGAGGAGGGCGACGACCTGGAGCTGGTCGCCGACGCCGGGCTGCCGTTCCACTCGTCCTGAACCCCCCACCGAACGAAGACTGACGAGAGTCCGCCATGTACGAGCTGTCCCGGGTCCGCCTCTACTCGATCGGGCCCGCCGGTGCGCGCTACGCCGACACCGTGCTTGACCTGCGGGGCGTGGGCGAGATCGTGCCCGACCCCGCGCCCACGCAGGCGGAGTTCTTCGAAGAGGAGCCGGTCGGCCCGCCGCGCCGGCCCGCGCCCGCGGGCGTGCTCTTCCTGGAGAACGGCGGCGGCAAGTCGGTGCTGCTCAAGCTGATCTTCTCCGTGATGCTGCCGGGTCACCGGAACACGCTCGGCGGTGCCAGCTCCGGCGTGCTGCGCAAGTTCCTCCTCGCCGACGACTGCGGACACGTCGCACTGGAGTGGCAGCACGTGCTGACCGGCGAGTGCGTCGTCGTCGGCAAGGTCAGTGAGTGGCGCGGTCGGCAGGTCTCCAACGACCCGCGGAAGTTCGCCGAGGCCTGGTACTCCTTCCGCCCCGGGCCCGGACTGAGCCTCGACAACCTCCCCGTGGCCGAGGCCACCGCCGTACGAGCCCCCGTCGAGGGGCAGTCCAGTGCACGCGGGCGACGCCGCACCATGAAGGGCTTCCGTGACGCCCTCACGGAGGCGGGCAAGACCTACCCGCACCTGGAGGTCCACTGGGAGGAGATCCACGACCGCTGGATCGAGCACCTCGGCGACCTCGGCCTCGACCCCGAACTCTTCCGCTACCAGCGGGAGATGAACGCCGACGAAGGTGAGGCCGCCGGTCTCTTCGCGGTCAAGAAGGACGCCGACTTCACCGACCTGCTGCTGCGCGCCGTCACCGACACCCGCGACACCGACGGGCTCGCCGACCTGGTCAGCGGCTTCGGCAACAAGCTCGGCCGGCGCGCCGAGCTGATGGCCGAACGAGACTTCACCGCCGGGTCGGTGGACCTCCTCGGGCGGATCGTCGAGGCCGCCGAGACCCGCTCCCGCGCGCGCGACGTCCACGCCGGAGCCGAGCGCCGCACCCGGACCCTGGCCCGCAGGCTGTCCGCGCGCGGCGCGCAGGAGCGGGTCCGGGCCGCCGACCTGGCCCAGCGGGTCACCGCCGCCGCGTACGCCGTGACGCACGCCGAGGCGGCCCGCGAGCGCAGCGCACTGATCTCCGCCGAACTCGCCTACCGGCACGCCTCGCTGGCGCTCGCCGCGGCCGAGAAGTCCGCCGCCGCGCAGAAGCGCGAGCTCGCCGACGCCCGCACCCTGTACTCCGCCTGGCAGGCCGCCGAGGCCGTGCTGCGCCACCGCGCCGCCTCCGACCGCGTCGCCCGCGTGTCCGCCGCGATCCAGGAGGCCGAGCGGGACGCGGCCCCGGCGCTGGCCGCCCGCTCCAGGGCCGCCGTGGACCTCGTCCGGGCCCTGCACGCGGCCGCGGAGAAGGCGGAGAGCCGCGCCGACGAGGAGGAGGAGCGCTCCGCCGCCCTCCAGGAGGTCAGCGACACCGCCTACCGGGACTCCACCGCCGCCGCCACGCAGGCGCAGCGCGCCCGCAGCGAGATCGGTCACCTCAAGCAGCGCCTCGCCGAGGTCGAGCAGGAGACCGCCGAGGCGGTACGGGCCGGCTGGCTCGACGACTCCGCTCCCGACGCCGACCCGGCCCGTGCGGCCCTCGCCGCCAGCGACGCCGAGAAGACCGCCGTCGCGGCCTGGGACGCGGCCCGCGAGGCGTCCCACCGGGCCACGGAGCACGCGCGCGAAGCCGCTTCCACCGAGAACCGCGCCGAACTGACCGCGGCCCGAGCGGCCGACGCGGCCACCGCGGCGGAGCGGTCGTACGACGCCGAACGCCGCACCGCGGAGGCCCTGGCGGGGGAGGAGCGGCTGGCGGAACTGCTCAGCCTGACCCCACAGACCCGCCCGGGCATCCCGCAGCCCCGCCACGGCACGGACGATGAGCAGGACGCGCAGTCGGCCTCCGGCGCCCAGGGGTTCGGCCCCGAGGAACTCGACCGCTTCGCCGACGACCTGCGCGACCTCCTCGACGACGCCGTGGGCTCAGCGGAACGGCAGCTGTTCGAGCTGCGGACGGCCGCCGCCGACGACGCGCGGATCCTCGGCGCCCTCGGTGACGGCGGGCTGCTGCCGCCCGGCCCGGACGTGCTGGCCACGGTCGAGTTCCTCGGCGAGCACGGCATTCCCGCGCTGCCCGGCTGGCGCTATCTCGCCCAGGCCGTCGACCCGGTCGACCACGCACGCGTGCTGGCCGCCCGGCCCGAACTCGTCGACGGCGTCATCATCACCGACCCCGACTCCCATGCCCGTGCCCGGGAGGCGCTGGGCGACGCGGCTCTGCTGCCCCGTTCCGCCGTGGCCGTCGGCACCGCCGCCGCCCTGCTCGCCCCGACCCCGGCCCCGGACACCGACAACGGCGACGTGTTCCTCGTGCCGCCGAACCCGGCCATGCACGACGAGCACGCCGCCGACGAGGAACGGCAGGCGCTGCGCGCCCGGGCGACCGAGCGGGACGAGGAGATCCGCACCCTCGCCGCCCGGCTCGGCAAGGACCGCGAGCTGGCCGCCCGGCTCGCCTCCTGGCGCACCGGCTGCCCCGCCGGCCGGCTGGCCGAACTGGCCCGGGCGGCCGAGGACACCCGGGAGTTCGCCGAGGAGTCGGAGGCCGAGCTGGCCGAGGCCCGGACCGTGCGGGCCGAGGCCGACGAGGTCGCCGCCGAGGCAGCGCGCGTCAGGGACGAGCGCCAGGAGGCGGCCCAGAAGGCCCGCCGCTCCGCCGACGCCCTGGCCGGGCTCGCCTTCCGGCTGCGCGAGCGGGCCGGCTGGCAGGTCAAGGTGCGCGAACTGGCCGACGAGGCGGCCGAGTCCGAGGCGGGCGCCCAGGCCTGCCTGGAGCGGGCCCGGGCCGCCGACGAGGACCGGCGTGCCGCCCAGCGCGCCGCCGACGACGCCCGTCGCACCGCCCGCGCGCTGCGCGCCGAGCGCTCCGAGATCGCAGGCGCACCCGACGACGTACCCGAGGACGAGTCCCAGACCCCCAAAACCTCCCTGCCCGCCCTGCGCGAGGCCTACCGGGCCGCGTCCCAGCTGTACGAGCAGGTCGGCGTGGGCGCCGACCTGCGCGCCGAGCAGGCCCGTGCCGAGAGCGACGAGAGCGCGGCCCGCGCGGAGCTGGACCGGCTGAGCAACAAGGTCCGTACGCGCGCGGAGCAGCTCCTCGAATCCCCCGACGGCTCCGACGGGCCCAGCCGGCAGGCCGCCGCCGCCCGCGCCGAGGAGCTGGTGCAGCTCCTGGAGACCCGGATGTCCACCGCGAGCGAGCAGCTCGGGCGGCTGCGCGGCGAGGCCGAACGGCTCGCGCCCGAGGACGGTGAGGCCCACACCGGCCTCGACGAGGACCTCCAGCCGCGCGACGCCGAGCACGCCCAGACCCTCCTGCGCACCGCCACCGCCGAACTCGCCTCCCGCACCGAGGCGCTGAACCAGGCCCGCGAGGCGCACACCGGCCTCCTGGAGGCCCACCGCGCCGCCGAGGACGCGGCGAGCGGCTTCGACGAGATCGCCGCCATGCTCCGCGACCTGCTGCGGGAGCACACCACGGACGAGGAGCACGAGGAGCCCGAGCCCTACCCCGGCAGCCCGGAGGAGGCCCGGCAGGCGGCCGCCGAGGCCCGCCGCTCCCTGCGCGGCTGCGCCGCCGACCTGTCCGCCGCCGAGTCCGCGGTCCGCGAGGCGAGCGACATCCTCGTGCGGCACGCCAACTCCACGCGCTACGAGCAGGTCCGCACCCCGGCCCGCCAGCAGATCCGCGAACTGCCCGCCTCCGCGCTGCCCGAGCACGCCCAGAAGTGGGCGGACGCCTTCGCACCCCGGCTGCGCGTCCTGACCGACGAACTGGAGCAGCTGGAGCGCAACCGCGACTCCATCGTGGACCGCCTGCGCGGCCTCGTCGAGTCGGCCCTGGCCACCCTGCGCTCGGCCCAGCGGCTCTCCCGGCTGCCGGAGGGCCTCGGCGAGTGGTCGGGGCAGGAGTTCCTCCGCATCCGCTTCGAGGAACCCGACCAGGCCACGCTCACCGAGCGGCTCGGCGAGGTCATCGACGAGGCGACCCGCGCCGCCGTCAAGAAGAACTCCGACCTGCGCCGCGACGGGATGTCCCTGCTGCTGCGGGGCGTCGCGGCGGCCCTCCAGCCCAAGGGCGTCGCCGTCGAGATCCTCAAGCCGGACGCGGTGCTGCGCGCCGAGCGCGTCCCCGTCGGGCAGATGGGCGACGTCTTCTCCGGCGGTCAGCTCCTCACCGCCGCCATCGCCCTGTACTGCACGATGGCCGCGCTGCGTTCGAACGACCGGGGCCGCGACAAGCACCGGCACGCCGGCACACTGTTCCTCGACAACCCCATCGGCCGCGCCAACGCCACGTACCTGCTGGAACTCCAGCGGGCGGTGTCGGACGCCCTCGGTGTGCAGCTCCTGTACACCACGGGCCTGTTCGACACCACCGCGCTGGCCGAGTTCCCCCTGGTCATCCGCATGCGCAACGACGCCGACCTGAGGGCGGGCCTCAAGTACATCAGCGTCGAGGAACATCTCCGCCCGGGCCTGCCGCGTGAGGCCCCCGACGGGGAGGCCGTACACAGCGAGATCACGGCGACCAGGATGTACAAGCGCCCGGTTTCCTAGGCGGCGTCCTCCCGCAGGAGATCCGCGCACTTCTCCCCGATCATCATGGTGGTGATGCAGGGGTTGACGGTGACGAGGTCGGGCATGACCGACCCGTCGGCGACGCGCAACCCCTGCACCCCCTTGACCCGCAGCCGTGCGTCCAGGGGGGCCGAAGGATCACCGTCCGCGCCCATCTTCACCGTGCAGGACGGGTGGTAGACGGTGTTGTGCGTCCTGTGGATGTAGTCGAGCAGCTCGTCGTCCGTGCGCACATCGGGACCGGGGGCGAGTTCCGCTCCCGCCCAGCCGCTCAGCGCGGGCTGCTCGGCGATCCGACGGGCCAGCCTCAGCCCGTACGTCATCACCCGCACGTCGTGCTCGTGCGTGAAGTAGCGCGGATCGACCTTCGGCTTGTCCCGGTAGTCCCGGGTCCGCAGCCGTACCGTCCCCCGTGACCTCGCCCGCGTCACGTTGGGCGTGAGGCAGAACGCGTTCTCGGAGGTGGGGTAGCCGTGCCGCGCGGTGTTCATGTCGAAGGGCACGGACCCGTAGTGGAACATCAGGTCCGGCCGGTCGAGCCCGGGCTCTGTGTCGTAGAAGACACCCGCCTCCCACCACTGGCTGGACGTGGTGGGCATGGGCTGCCGGGCCTCCCACATGATCACGCCCTCGGGGTGGTCCTGGAGGTTCTCGCCGACGCCGGGTGCGTCCACGACCACCTCGACGCCGACCTCGCGCAGATGCCCGGCCGGTCCGATGCCCGACAGCATCAGCAGTTTCGGCGAGTCGATCGCCCCGCAGGACACGATCACCTCGCGCCGCGCCCGTACCGTCCGGGTGTGGATCAGGTCCGGGTCGAGGTACTTCGCGCCCACGCAGCGCCGCCCGTCGAGCAGCAGCTTCCTGGCCCGTACACCCGTCCTTACCTCCAGGTTGGGCCGCTTGCCGAGGATCGGGTGCAGATAGGCGACCGAGGACGACTGGCGGATGTTGTTCTCGTCGGAGTTGATCTGGAACCAGTTGGCGCCCCGGACCACCGTGCGGCCCGTGTTGAAGGGGACGGTGGGGATGCCCGCCTGGGCGCACGCCTCCAGCAGGGCCGTGCCGCAGGGGTCGTCGCTCTTCAGCGTGCGCAGCTTCACCGGGCCGGTGCGGCCGTGGTGGTCGCCGGGGGCGTCGTTGTTCTCCAGCCGCCGGTACAGCGGGAACAGGTCGGCGGCGCTCCAGCCCGTGCAGCCCGCGGCCGCCCAGTCGTCGAGGTCCTCGGCCGGGGCCCAGAAGGCGATGCAGGAGTTGTGGGAGGAACAGCCGCCGAGCACCTTGGCGCGCGCGTGCCGCATGAAGCTGTTGCCGCTGGTCTGCGGTTCGACCGGGTAGTCCCAGTCGTAGCCGGACTCCAGCAGCCCCATCCAGCGCTCCAGCCGCAGGACGTCGTCGTCTCCGACGTCGCTCGGGCCGGCCTCCAGCACGCACACCGTGACGGAGGGGTCCTCGGAGAGCCGGGCCGCCACCACGTTGCCCGCGGTGCCGCCGCCGACGACGACGTAGTCGAACTCATGCGTACTCATGGGTTCTCCTTCAGCCCTCAGTCGGCCGCCGGGGCGGCGACGGGAACGGTGGCCGAGGCCTCGGAACGGTGCTCGGCGAGCACGCCGGTCCGGTGGCGCTGGACGAACCAGTAGTAGGCGAAGCCGCCGCCGGCGATGACGGCGACGAACAGCACCGCGCCCCAGCGCAGGTACCAGTGATAGGGAGCCGCGGCGTTGTAGACCGCGGCCCGCGGCCAGATCAGGTTGAGCGTCATGGCCGCGCCCCACACGACGGCCAGGATGTTGACCGGCAGCCCCCAGCGGCCCAGCGAGAACCGGCCCTCGCCCGCGGGCTGCCACTTCCCCCGCAGCCGGGCGACCAGCAGCGGCACCGTGACGCCCAGGTAGGCGAGGTAGATCATGATGATGCCGATGCTGGTGACGACCGTGAAGATCTGCGGCTGACGGATGTTGACCACCAGGATCGCCAGCGCCAGGATCCCGATGATCACGGTGGGCAGGACCGGCGTCTGGAACCGCGGATGGCACTTGGCCAGCTTCGAGGACGCGGGCAGGTTGTTGTCGCGGGCCATCGCGAACGCCAGCCGGACCGCCGCCGTGTGCACCGCCAGGGCGCACACCGTCACCGCGATCAGCACGCACCACAGCATCGCCTTGCCGGCCGTCGGGCCGAGCACGTCCAGCACGATGTACTGCAGGCCGTCCGTGGAGAGCTTGTCGCCCTTCAGGCTGGAGACGCTCATCAGGGCGAGCAGGAGGATCAGGCCGCCGAGGACGAAGGACGCCACGATCGCCCGGATGATCGCGCGGGGCGCGTTCCGGGTCGGGTCCAGGGACTCCTCACCGAGCGAGGCGGCGGTGTCGAAGCCGTACATCACGTACGCCGAGGCCAGCGAGGCAACCAGGAAGGCCCCCAGGTAGCCGCTGCCGTAACCGGCGCCGGTGCCGTGCGTCTCCATGACGACCTGCGGACCGCGCGTGATGTGGACCGCGAACATGATGATCAATACGACGGTGGCGATCAACTCGATGAACACGCCCGCCGTGTTGATCCTGGCCATCAGCTTGACGCCGAAGGCGTTCACGAGGGTCGTGAACAGGATCAACACCGCGGCCAGGATGACCGCGTTGGTCGCCACGTCGTACGTACCGGTGCCGTCCCCCACGAACTGGAAGAACGACGAGATCTGCGGCAGGGTCAGCTGGTAGGCCAGCGCGACGGCCGATATGGACACGATCGAGGCGATCAGCATCATCCAGCCGGCGAGCCAGCCCAGATGGGGATTGCCGATCTTCTTCGACCAGTTGTAGACGGAGCCCGCCACGGGATAGCGGGCGGCGAGCTCCGCGAAACACAGGGCGACCATGAACTGGCCGACGAAGACCATCGGCCACGACCACCAGTAGGCGGGGCCGCCACTGCCGTAGCCGAAGTAGAACAGCTGGAAGGTGCCGGTGAGGATCGAGATGTAGCTGATGCCGGCGGCGAAGGTGTGGAAGTTGCCCAGGGTGCGTTTCAGCTCGGGTCTGTAGCCGAACTCGGTGAGTTCGGCGTCGTCCCGGCCGTGTGGGTCGGTCGACTCTGCGGTTGTCTTCATGGGCGGTTCCTCAATGGGTGTGCCTCAGGGCGTGGTCGGTCAGTCGAACCAACCCTGGGGTGTGGGGCGGGTGTTGCGCCAGATGTGCTTCGTCTCGCGATACTCGGCGAGCCCCGCGGGCCCGAGTTCGCGGCCGAAGCCGGACTGCTTGAATCCGCCCCACTCCGCCTGCGGGACGTAGGGGTGGTAGTCGTTGATCCAGACGGTGCCGAGCCGCAGCCGGGCCGCGACCCGGGCCGCGCGGGCCTCGTCGCTCGTCCACACGGCGCCGGCCAGACCGTAGACCGTGTCGTTGGCGAGGCGTACGGCCTCCTCCTCGCTGCTGAACCGTTCGACCGTGAGGACCGGCCCGAAGGATTCCTCCTGGACCACCGACATCCCCGCGACGCACTCGTCCAGCACCGTGGGCAGGTAGTAGAAGCCGTCCGCGAGGTCCGGCCGGTCCGGGCGCGAGCCGCCGCACCGCAGCACCGCGCCCTCCGCCAGGCCCTTCGCCACGTACGCCTCGACCTTGGCGCGGTGCGCGGCCGAGATCAGCGGCCCGGTCCGCGCCCGTTCGTCGAACGGCCCGCCCAGCCGGATGGACCGAGCCCGGCGTACGACCTCGTCGACGAACCGGTCGTGCAGGGCGTCCTCGACGAGCAGCCGCGCTCCGGCCGAGCAGACCTGCCCCGAGTGCAGGAACACGGCGGTCAGCGCCATGTCGACGGCCGCCTCGAAGCCGGCGTCGGCGAAGACGATGTTCGGGTTCTTGCCGCCGAGTTCGAGGGCCACCTTCTTCACCGTCCCGGCGGCCGTCGCCATCAGCCGGCGGCCGGTCTCCAGGCCGCCGGTGAAGGAGACGAGGTCCACGTCCGGATGGTCGGCGAGCGGGGCGCCCGCCTCCGGGCCGGCGCCCAGGACCAGGTTGCCTGCGCCCGGCGGAAGACCGGCTTCCGTCAGCAGCCGCAGGAGGTGGATCGCGGTGTGCGGGGTCAGTTCGCTCGGTTTCAGCACGAAGGTGTTGCCCGCCGCGAGAGCCGGGGCCACCTTCCAGGCCGTCTGCAGCAGCGGGTAGTTCCAGGGGGTGATCAGCCCGCACACGCCGACCGGTTCGTGCACCACCCGGCTGTCGACGTCGTCCCGGCCCGTGTCGACGACCCGGCCCTGCTCGCTCGCCACCAGCCGCCCGAAGTAGCGGAAGCAGTTCGCGATGTCGTGGATGTCGTACTCGCTCTCGACGAGCCGTTTGCCCGTGTCCAGGGACTCCGCGCGGGCGAGGGCGTCCTTGTCCCGCACGAGCAGCTCCGCGACACGCAGCAGCAGATCGCCGCGTTCCTGGGCCGGAGTCCGCGGCCAGGGCCCTGCGTCGAAGGCATGCCGGGCCGCGGCGATCGCCTCCACCGTGTCCTTGCCGCCCGCCTCGTCCACGACTGCGACCAGGGAGCCGTCGGCCGGGCAGCGGATCTCACGGGTGCGCTCGTCGACCGCTCCCCGCCACTCACCGTCAATGAACAGGTCCGGCATGCGCGCCTCCCAGCCGCTCGACGAGCCATTCGTGGAAGATCTGGATGTGGTGCTCGTTGGGGACCAGCACACCGCCCTCGCGGTACGCGCGGGAAGCCATGGCCGGCTGCGTCCGTTCACAGGCTTCAAAATCCTGGACGTTCACCCGGTGGAAGAGCTCCACGGACCTCGACACGTCCGCCCCCGACTCCACCACCTCGGGCGCGTACAGCCAGTCGCACTCGACGACCGTGCGGTCCTCGGCGAGCGGGAACATGCGGTGCAGGATGACGTGGTCCGGGACGAGGTTGACGAAGACGGTCGGCTTGACGGTGATGGCGTAGTAGCGGCGGTCCTGGTCGGCGCTCACGTCGGGCAGCCTGCCGAAGCCCTCGCCGCCGTCGACGGTGAAGCCCTTGACCTGCTCCCCGAACTCGGCGCCGTGGCCCACGTAGTACTGGGCGGCGTACCCGTCGGCGAACTCCGGCAGCACCTCGGTGAGTTCGGGGTGGATCGTCGCACAGTGGTAGCACTCCATGAAGTTCTCGACGATCAGTTTCCAGTTCGCCTTCACGTCATAGGTGATGCGTTTGCCGAGCGCGAGGTTCTCCGTGCCGTAATGATCGATCGCCGCGACATCGCCGAGCCGCTCGACGGCCGCCTGTACGACCGTCTCCTCGAAGGAGGGCGGCTCGTCCGCCAGACACACCCAGGCGTAGCCGAGCCACTCGCGCAGGGCCACGTGGATCAGCCCGTACGCGACCCGGTCGACGTCCGGCATCTTGATCAGGTTGGGCGCGGCGATCAACTTGCCGTCGAGGTCGTACGTCCACGCGTGGTACGGGCACTGGAGCGTGCGGCGGATCTCGCCCGACTCCTCAAGGCAGAGGCGAGCCCCGCGGTGCCGGCACACGTTGAGGAAGGCGCGCAGTTCGCCCTTGCGGGTACGGGTGATGATGACGTTCTCGCGACCGACCTGGACGGTGCGGAAGGCGCCCGGCCGGTCCAGGTCGGAGCCGCGGACCGCGCAGAACCACAGCGACTCGAAGACGTGTTCCTGCTCCTGCCGGAAGATGTCCGGGTCGGTGTAGTAGCGCCCGGGGAGGGTGGCGATCAGGCTCGGGGTGGTCGGGGTCGTCGTCACGTGCGTGCTCCTCAAAGAGGCCAAGGCATGCCTCCTAACGGCGGATGCGCGTCATCTTCGGGTCGAACAGCGGCTCCTCGGCGACCGTGGCCGGGACCTTCTCGCCGAAGTACTCGATGTGCACGCCGGTGCCCGTGGTGAGACCCGCGGGCAGCCAGGCGTAGGCGATGCAGCGGCCGAGCGTGTAGCCGTGCGACGCGCTGGTGACGTAGCCGGCCGGGGCGCCGTCGACATGGACCGGCTCCTTGCCGAGGACGACGGCGTCGGGGGCGTCGAGGAGGAGGGGCGTGAGGCGCCGGGCGGGCTCGCCGGCCCGGGCCAGGGCCGCCCTGCCGACGAAGTCCTCACCGTCCATACGGACCGCGAAGCCGAGGCCCGCCTCGAACGGGTCGTGCTCGTCGGTCATGTCGGCGCCCCAGGCGCGGTAGCCCTTCTCCAGACGCAGGGAGTTGAACGCCGATCGGCCCGCCGCGATCACGCCGAGCTCCCGGCCGGCCTCCCACAGCGTGTCCCAGAGCCGGAGTCCCAGGTCGGCGGTGGTGTACAGCTCCCAGCCCAGCTCGCCGACGTAACTCAGCCGCAGGGCGGTCACCGGGACGTGCCCGATGTACGTCTCCTTGGCCCGGAAGTAGCCGAAGGCCTCATGGGAGAAGTCGTCCGGAGTGAGCGGCTGGACGAGGTCGCGGGCGAGCGGGCCCCAGACGCCCACGCAGCACGTGCCGGAGGTGACGTCCCGGATGTGGACGTCGTCAGGCGCGTGACGCAGCAGCCAGTCGAGGTCGGCGGGGGAATTGGCGCCGACCTGGAAGCGGTCGGGGGCGAGGCGGGCCACGGTGAGGTCGGAGCGGATGCCGCCCCCCTCGTCGAGGAGGAGGGTGTAGGTGACCGCACCGGGCTTCTTGCGGAGGTTGTTGCTGGTCATGCGGTCGAGGAAGCCGAGGGCCCCGGGGCCGGTGACGTCGAGGCGGCGCAGCGGCGTCATGTCGTAGAGGGCGACGCCCTCGCGGGTCGCCTTCGCCTCGGCCGCCGCGATCGGGGACCAGTGGCGGGCCGCCCAGGCATCACGCTCGGGAAGAGGCCCGAGGCCGTCCACGAGCGGGGCGTTCACCTCGTACCAGTGCGGACGCTCCCAGCCGCCGCTTTCCAGGAAGTACGCGCCGAGCTGCTGCTGCCTGGCGTGGAAGGGGCTGACGCGCAGGGGCCGTGGCCGCTCCATGGGCTGGAGCGGGTGGATGACGTCGTACACCTCGACGAACTGCTGCGCCCCGCGCTCCAGGACGTACGACGGGGAGCGCTGCGCCTCCTCGAACCGCGTGAGGTCGCACTCGTGCAGGTCGATCGAGGGCCGCCCGTCCACCATCCACTCGGCGACCGCCTTGGCGACACCGGCCGAGTGCGTTACCCAGACGGCCTCGGCCAGCCAGAAGCCGCGCAGCCGCCGGGACTCGCCGAGGACCGGCATCCCGTCCGGGGTGAAGGAGAAGACGCCGTTGAAGCCCGCCTCGATCCCGGCGTCGCGCAGGGCGGGCATGAGGTGCCGGCAGTCGGCCCAGCTGGGGGCCCAGTCCTCCTCCGTGAAGGGGTACGAGGACGGCATGTCCATGTTCCGGGCCCGGGCCTCGTCGTACGGCAGGACCGCGAACGGGTCGACGGGCAGGGGGCGGTGGGCGTAGGAGCCGATGCCGATGCGGTCGGTGTGCTCGCGGAAGTACAGGTCGCGGTCCTGGAAGCGGAGGATCGGCTTCGAGGCCTCCGCGGTGGCGCCGCTCAGCTCGGGGAGCGGCCCGGTCCTGGCGTACTGGTGGGCGAGCGGCTGCAGAGGCACGTCGACTCCGGCCATGCGGCCGATGACCGGGCCCCAGAACCCCGCCGCCGAGACGACATGGTCGGCCGGGAAGGTGCCCTGGTCGGTGACGACGGCGGTCACCCGGCCGTCCGTCTGCTCGATGCCGGTGACCGTGTGCCGGTCCAGGAAGCGGGCGCCCCGCGCGGTGGCCCGGGCCATCTGGGCGCGCGCGGCGAGCAGGGCCCGGGCGAGGCCGTCGTCCGGGGTGTGGAAGCCGCCGAGGACCACCGACTCGTCGATCAGCGGCCACAGTTCCTTGCAGCGCGCGGCGCTGACGATCTCGCCGCGCACACCCCAGGAGGCGGCGTAGCCGGCCCTGCGGTGCAGCTCTGCGAGCCGC
Organism: Streptomyces sp. NPDC093598; assembly: GCF_044764825.1. NCBI lineage: Bacteria > Bacillati > Actinomycetota > Actinomycetes > Kitasatosporales > Streptomycetaceae > Streptomyces > Streptomyces sp. NPDC093598. Next base: position 258,350 of record NZ_JBIWIV010000009.1, read on the forward strand.
TCGGGGGTGGTGGCCAGCTCCAGGCCGCCGACCTGGTGGAAGCAGGAGACGCCGTCGACGTCGAGGGAGCCGAACTTCTCGACGGTGTACCGGGCGAGGGCGGTGAGCGTCTTCGACGGGCTGGTCTGGAAGACGAGGCCGGGTGCGTGCGAGGTGGAGCCGCCGGGGGCGGGCAGGGGGCCCTGTTCGAGGACGGTGATGTCGGTCCAGCCGCGGGCGGTCAGTTCGTCGGCGAGGGAGCAGCCGACGATGCCGGCGCCGATGACGACCACGCGGGGGTTTTCGGGTGTGCTGGACATGCCCCTCCTTGCCGGGACGGAGAACGCGTTGGGGGAGTGGGGCGTTGGGGTTGTGGAGTCATGGGGAGCGGGGTGCCGGGTTGCGGAGGTGCGGGGAGCCGAGTTCTGGGGTTGCGAGGTGGGTGAGGCCCGGAGGCTCAGGGAGCGGGGTGTGCGCTCACAGCACGACCACCGAGCGCAGCACCTCACCCCGGTGCATCTTCGCGAACGCCGCCTCCACCTGGTCCAGCGCGATGGTCTCGCTGACGAAGGCGTTCAGATCCAGCAGCCCGTACAGGTACTGGTCGATGAGGAACGGGAAGTCGCGGCTCGGCAGACAGTCGCCGTACCAGGACGACTTGATCGCGCCACCCCGCGAGAACACGTCGATCAGCGGCAGTTCGACCTTCATCTCGGGGGACGGCACGCCGACCTGGACCAGCAGACCCGCGTGGTCGCGCATGTAGAAGGCCTGCCGGAAGGTCTCGGGACGGCCCACCGCGTCGATCGCGATGTCGACACCGAAGCCGCCGGTGAGCTCCCGCACCGCCTCGACCGGGTCCGTGCCCCGTGAGTTGACGGTGTGCGTGGCGCCGAACTTCTCCGCCTGGTCGAGCTTCCTGTCGTCGATGTCCACGGCGATGACCTTCATGGCGCCGTTGAGGCAGGCGCCCGCGATCGCCGCGTTGCCCACTCCGCCACAGCCGATCACGGCGACCGAGTCGCCCCGGCCGACGTTGCCGGTGTTGACCGCGGCGCCGTATCCGGCCATCACGCCGCAACCGATGAGCCCGGCCGCCTCCGAGCGTGCGGCCGGATCGATCTTCACCGCCTGCCCTGCCGCGACCAGCGTCTTCTCGGCGAAGGCGCCGATGCCGAGCGCGTTGGAGAGCGGCGTGCCGTCCAGCAGGGTCATCGGCTGTGCGGCGTTGCGGGAGTCGAAGCAGTACCAGGGGCGGCCGCGGCGACAGGAACGGCAACTGCCGCAAGGGGCCCGCCAGGCCAGCACCACGTAGTCGCCGGGTTTGAGCTCGGTGACCCCCTCGCCGACCGCCTCGATCGTGCCCGCCGCCTCGTGGCCCAGCAGAAACGGGAAGCCGTCGTCGATCGCGCCCTCCCGGTAGTGCAGATCCGTGTGGCAGACCCCGCACGCCTGCACGGTGACGAGGACCTCCCCGGGCCCGGGATCGGGGACCACGATCGTCTGCACCTCGACGGGTGCGCCCTTCTCGACAGCGACTACGGCACGGACCTCGTGTGGCACGACAAGCTCCTCTGCTGTTGCGCAGTGCACGATGGGTTGCGCGATGGGGAACATAGTGGGAACGCCATCGAGGAACCGTCAAGAGGTGCGGGCCATGGTTCGGGTCAACCCTTGGAAAACGGAACGGGACGGGCGAAACCCGCCTGACACACAACAGCGCGGGACCAGGTGTTTCACCTGGCCCCGCGCTGTGCTCCCGCGCTGCCGGCCGACCGGCCCGGGCTACGTCAGAAGCCGTACCCCATACGACGGGACAGCTCGATCGCGGCCGCTTCCGTGCGCTTGGCCACCTCGGGCAGCCGCTCCTGGCTCAGCCGGTACACCGGCCCCGAGACGCTGAGCGAGGCGATGACCTTGCCGTCGTGGGCCCGGACGGGAGACGCCGCTGCCGCCAGCCCGATCTCCAGCTCCTCCATCGTGATCGCGTACCCCTGCTGCACCACGGTGTCCAGCTCGCCCCGCAGCAGGGACGCCACCGTCGTGGTCCGCTCCGTGAAGCGGTGCAGCGGGCGCGCCAGCAGACCTTCGCGCAGGGTCGGCGGCAGATGGGCGAGCAGCACCTTTCCGCTGGCCGTGGCATGCAGTGGGGTGCGCCGGCCGAGCCAGTTCTGCGCGGTGACGGACGCGGTGCCGCGGGCCTGCATGATGTTGACCGCCGCGTCGTCGTCCAGGACCGCGATGTTGACCGTCTCGCCCAGCTCGTCGGCGAGTTCCCGGCACACCGGGACGCCCTCCTGCGAGACGTCCAGCCGCACTGCCGCCGCCCCCGCGAGGCGCAGTACGCCGGCGCCCAGGTAGTACTTGCCGCGGTCCTTCGCCTGGGCCACCAGGCCGCGGTTCTCCAGGACGCCGAGCAGCCGGAACGCCGTGGACTTGTGCACGTCCAGCTCGTCGGCGATCTCGGTCACCCCCGCCTCGCCGTGCCGGGCGAGGATCTCCAGCACACTCACGGCGCGATCCACCGACTGGACGGCACTCGCCGCGCCTCTGCCGCTCTGCCCGGCTCCGTTCTCCGTGCGGTTCTCCTCCTGGCCGGACTGCTTCTGCGTGCGGGTCATGGCTGAACTCTCACCACCTGTCGGCCCTGTTTGGGCCGCATCTGCGGGAACCCCTTGACGCGACGGTCGTCCCGCCCGGATTCTGTTGCGCATAGCGCTTGCTCATGCGTCATGTGAAACATCATGTTACCGAAGCGTCCGGATCTCGGTAGGGGTCGAGCTCCCGGCAGGGGACTCGACCTGACGGCGGGACCGGATGACGTGCACCAACACCCTCGTGCCCGGACCCGCCCCGGTCCCGGCACTCCCTGGAACTGCCTACAGTCTGGCCGAACTGGTCCGGACCATGCGTCCCGGACCGAGAGGGGGGCCCATGATTCCCGTCTGCCGCCTCGAAGACCTCCCCAAGGGTGAGTCCTTCCGCGTCGAGACGACCCCGCCCGTCGCCGTGTTCCACACCGACGACGGCGATCTCTACGCCATCGACGACACCTGCACCCACCAGGACGCCTCCCTGTCCGAGGGCTGGCTGGAGGGCTGCCTCGTCGAATGCCCCCTGCACGCCGCCTCGTTCGACCTGCGCACGGGCGTCCCGACCTGCCTTCCGGCCCGCCGCCCCGTCCGCACCCACCGCGTCACCGTCGACGACGGCGTCATCCACGTCCACCTCGCGGTGGAGGAGGGGACGGCGGCGTGAACGCGATGCGTGCCGGCGATGCGAGCAGCGGAGCCGCTGCCGCGGTGTGCCGCACCACGGCCGGTGAGGGCCACATGCGCTGGTGGCGTACCGCGGCCGGCGCGGCCCCCGTGCGGACCCCTCTGGCGCGGCTCACCTCCGACGGTGCGGCCTGTGTGCCGGTCGCCCACGCGGGTCGTTCCGGGGCAGGTGCGGCCGGCGGCGTTCCCGGCGCCCCGAGGAGGCAGCCCGCATGCGAACCGTGACCATCGTCGGCGCCTCGCTCTCCGGTCTCTACGCCGCCCGGGAACTGCGCGCCCAGGGCTACGACGGGCGTCTCGTCATCGTCGGTGACGAATCCCACCACCCCTACGACCGACCTCCCCTCTCCAAGGACTTCCTCACCGGCCGGGCCGACGAGACTCAACTCGCTCTCACCGACGCCGAGGAGACCGCCGAACTCGGCGCCGAGTGGATCCTCGGCGTCCGTGGCCGCGCCCTCGACGCCCGCGGGCGCACCGTGCTGCTGGACGACGGCCGCACCGTCTCCACCGACGGCGTCGTCATCGCCACCGGCGCCTCGGCCCGCCGACTGCCGGGCGACAGGCTCGCCGGAGTGCACACGCTGCGCACTCTCGACGACGCCCGGGCCCTGCGCGAGGAACTCACCCGGGGCCCCCGCCGGGTCGTCGTCATCGGCGGCGGTTTCATCGGCGCCGAGACCGCGTCGTCGTGTGCCTCCCTCGGCCACTCCGTCACCGTCGTCGAGGCCGCCCCGCTGCCGCTCGTGCCTCAACTGGGCGCCGAGATGGCCGCCGTGTGCGCCGCACTGCACCGCCGGGCCGGCGTGGACCTGGTCACCGGCACCGGAGTGGCCGGGCTGCGCGGTACCGCCACCGTCACCGGCGTGGACCTCACCGACGGCCGCACCCTTCCCGCGGACGTCGTGATCGTCGGCATCGGCGTCGTCCCCAACACCGCCTGGCTGGCGGGCTCGACCCTGGCTCTGCACAACGGCGTCCTGTGCGACGACGGCTGTGTGACGGCCCTGCCGCAGGTGGTCGCCGTCGGCGACGTCGCAAGGGCCGGCGGCCACCGCGCCGAGCACTGGACGTCCGCCACCCAGCAGCCGAAGGCCGCCGTGGCCAACCTGCTCGCCGGACGCACCGCCGAGACCGCCGTCACGGTGCCCTACTTCTGGTCCGATCAGTACGGCGCCCGCATCCAGTTCGCAGGCCGACGCAGCGACGCTGACACCGTCCGCATCACCGAGGGCGAAATCTGCGACGGCGCACCGGCCGAGGGCGGCTTCCTGGCCCGGTACGAGCGGGACGGCCGTACGACAGCGGTGCTCGCCGTGGACCGCCCACGCCCCTTCATGCGGGCGAGACGCGAACTCGCGCGGGGCGCGGGGGAGGAGCGGGTGCGGCCGGTCCTACGGTGAGGAGGCGCCGGATCGAGCCTCGGCCGAGTGACCGCTCTCGCGCGTCGCCCCGCCGCGGCCTCCGTCGCCACGCCTCACGAGTGGGACAACTGCCCGGCTCCACCACGCCGGCGTATCCGCCCCTGCGTCCGCTCGTCGGCCCGCTCCTGCCGCCGGGTCCGGCGCCGCTCGCGCCGCAGCGCCCGAGCCGTGCTGCTCGGCACGGACACCACGCCGTTGCGCTGGTTCCAGACCTGGCGCGTCACCCACACGTCGAGCGCTCCCCAAGTGGCCGCGATCGTGCTGACCACACTGCTGATCACCATCGGGAACGCCAGCCAGGACCCGGCCATCGTGCACAGGAACGCCACCATCGCCTGGATCAGCGTCACGGATATGAGAAGGACCGCCCGCACGGCCGCCGTCCGCACCGGATCCGGCAAGCGGCGCCGCCGCGCGGGCTCCTCGACCCACAGGGGCCGGTAGTGCTGCTGCTCCCGAGCGCCGCGACCCACCTCCGGAGCCAGGACCCCCGGCTCCGCTCCCGAGGGGTCCGCCACGCCCTCGGGAATGTCGCGATCGGTCGCCTCGGGACCCCGATGCCCCGTCAGCTGCGCCCCACCCGCCCTGGGCGCACCGTGCCGTTCCGCCGTGCCCATCACCGTGTCACTCCCCACCGCCAGCAGACCGCTCGCTCGCATCCGAAGACCCGTGCTCCCCAGTGGCTGCCCGGCTTGCGCTGTTTTACGCCGCCCAGGTGCGGGACGCGGCTCCTGTGGCCGATTCCGCCCCCGTTTCCCGAAGAGAAGGACGAACAACTCCTCACGAACATTCCCGGAATCCGAAAAATCTCAGCCAACCACCCTGGCCGACCATGGGGATTGACCCCCACCTTCACCACCGGTTTCGGGGAGACAACTCCCGCAATGCCCGGACAACTCACGACGCCTCGTGGCCGGCGCGGAAGTTCAGCCTCCGGACCGGTTTTCGAGTTCCCCGTGGGTCGGTAGTAGGCTCGCGCCGTTTGTTGACGCACATGTGTACCCCGGGTAGCCCGGGGCCCGACCTTGGGGAGGCCATGCGCTTTCGCGGGAAGTCCATCCGCCGGAAGATCGTGGCGCTGCTTCTCGTGCCGCTGGTGTCCCTGACCGCGATCTGGGCCTTCGCCACGGTGCTCACGGGACGTGAGGCGGGCGACCTGTTCAACGTGTCGTCCGTGGTGGAGAAGATCGGCTACCCCATCGAGGACACCGTCCGCGTCCTCCAGGAGGAACGCCGCCAGACCCTCGTCTACCTCGCCGACCCCCGCGCCTCCGACGGCCTCGCCGCACTCCGCCGCAGCCGGACCGCCACCGACAAGGCCGTCGGCAGCATCCGCGAGAACGCCCGGAACCCGGACGTGCGCGACGCGATGGGCGTGGACACCGACGAGCGGCTGACCGCGGTCCTGGACGCCTTCGACGGCATCGAGTCGCTGCGCCGCAGCATCGAGGACGGCACCGTCAACCGCTCCCAGGCCCTCGACCTCTACAACCGGCTCGTCGACCCCTGCTACGTCCTCCTCGCCAACCTCCACGTGGTCGACAACGTCGAACTGGACAAGCAGTACCGCGCGCTGGTCAACCTCGCCCGCGCCCGCGAACTGCTCTCCCGCGAGGACGCCCTCCTCGGCTCCGCCCTGATCGTCGGCAGGATCTCCCACTCCGAAGAGCGCGACATCTCCGACCTGGTGGCCCAGCGCACTTTGATGTACGACGTCAACCTGCCGCTGCTGCCCGTGGCCGAGCGCGACCGCTACCAGAGCTTCTGGAAGAACGCCTCCTCCGCTCCCTTGCGCGTGGCCGAGGAGGCCGCCGTCTCCTCCGGGGCCGGGACACCCCGCGGCGTCTCCGCCAAGAGCTGGGACAGCGCCGCCGGCAACGTGCTCGACGAGCTCGGCACCCTCAACGACCAGGCCAACGACCGCTACCAGGACCGCGTCCACCCCGTGGCCGTCGGCGTCATCGCCAAGGCGGTCATCGCCGGCGCACTCGGCCTGATCGCGCTCCTGCTCTCCCTCTTCCTGTCCGTACGCGTGGGCCGTACCCTCATCCGCGACTTGCGGCAGCTGCGTCTGGAGGCCCACGAGGCGTCCGGAGTGCGGCTGCCCAGCGTGATGCGCCGCCTCTCGGCGGGCGAGCAGGTCGACGTCGAGACCGAGGTCCCGCGCCTCGAATACGACAAGAACGAGATGGGCGAGGTCGGCCAGGCCCTCAACACCCTGCAGCGTGCCGCCGTCGAGGCCGCCGTCAAGCAGGCCGAGCTGCGCGCCGGCGTCTCCGAGGTCTTCGTGAACCTCGCGCGCCGCAGCCAGGTCCTGCTGCACAAGCAGCTCACCCTGCTCGACGCCATGGAGCGCCGGACCGAGGACACCGAGGAACTCGCCGACCTGTTCCGCCTCGACCACCTGACCACCCGCATGCGCCGGCACGCCGAGGGCCTCGTGATCCTCTCGGGCGCCGCGCCCTCCCGTCAGTGGCGCAAGCCCGTCCAGCTCATGGACGTCGTACGCGCCGCCGTCGCCGAGGTCGAGGACTACGAACGCATCGAGGTCCGCCGACTTCCGCGGATCGCCATCAGCGGTCCGGCCGTCGCCGACCTCACGCATCTCGTGGCCGAACTCCTCGAGAACGCCACGGTCTTCTCGCCGCCGCACACCGCCGTCCAGGTCCTGGGCGAGCGCGTCGCCAACGGCTTCACGCTGGAGATTCACGACCGTGGCCTCGGCATGGCTGCCGAAGCGCTCCTGGACGCCAACCTCCGGCTGGCCGAGACACCGGAGTTCGAGCTCTCCGACACCGACCGGCTCGGCCTGTTCGTGGTCAGCCGTCTCGCCCAGCGCCAGAACGTCCGGGTCTCCCTGCAGCCCTCGCCGTACGGCGGCACGACCGCCGTGGTCTTCATCCCCGACGCGCTGCTGACGGACGACGTCCCGGACACGAACGGCATCGGGTTCCGGCTCGACCGCCCGCAGCTGGCCCCGGAGAGCGAACCGCAGGACGGCCGCCGCGCCGCGCTGTCCCAGGCATCCGCCCAGCGCCCCGGCCTGCCCGCCTCGCTGCTGGACGGTCCGGTCGAGCTGGAGGCACCCGTCGACCTGGACGCCGTCGGCGACTTCCCGGGCGTCATCGAGGACGAGGACAGTGAACACGGCGGCCTGTTCCGCCCCCGCCACTCGCTCACCCGAGCCCCGGACGAGACGGCGGGGCGCCGCACCGATCCGCGCCGCCAGGCAGCCGACGCCCGCGGCGCGGGAGACCGGACCGACGGTGACGAGGAGCTGAGCGCTCCGGTCCCGCTGTCCCGCCGCCACACCCCCAAGCTGGTCAGTTCGCACGGGCGCCCGGTCACCGACCAGCGTCCCCGGCGAGGGAAGGCGGACGAGGAGACCACCACGGCCCCCGGCCGAACGGAGTCGAGTGTCACCTCCGCGCTCCCGCAACGCCGCCGTGGCGAGGAGCCCGCGTCCGGCCGGTCGGGATCCGAGCCCGCCTCCGCCCTTCCCGCCCGGCGCCGCTCCGAGAGCTCCTCGACCGGCAGTCGGGGGGGCGAGGCCCAGCCGGACGCGCCGCCGCCGCTGCCGGCCCGCCGTCGGGGGACGGACTCCGCTCGCCGCGGCATCGGCGCCGCCGGCCGCAACGAGGACCACAGCGAATCCCCGGCCGCGCCCGGCAGCGCCGGCGACGACCGGCCGGAGTCGTCCGCCCTCCCCAGGCGGACCCGCCGCGCGGAGATCGCCTCCAGCGGTCCGGACGGACCCGACCACCTCTCCGGCTCCCCGTCGGAGATCACCGGCGGGCCCTTCCGCCACGCGGCCGGCTCCGCCGCCCCGCCGCCCCGGGGGACCGGCTCCGCACCGCAGCCCGGCTCCGGCACCGCGCCGCTGCCCCGGCGCGTCCGGCAGGCCAACCTGGCCCCGCAGCTGAAGCGGAACTCGGAGCCGCGTACCGAGGACAGGGCCGAGCCGGTCGAACGCGACGCAGATGACGTACGAAACCGCATGGCCTCCCTCCAGCGCGGCTGGCAGCGCGGCCGTGAGGAGAACGCCGCGGTCGATGCCGCCGACAGCGGCACAGCACCACAAGGAACGACAGAGGAGGACGGTCGATGACCGCACCGAAGCCGACCGGCCACACGACCAACACGGGCGAGCTGAACTGGCTCCTCGATGACCTGGTGGACCGCGTCGCGAGCATCCGCAAGGCCCTCGTGCTCTCCGGCGACGGACTGCCGACGGGCGTGTCCAAGGATCTGACCAGGGAGGACAGCGAGCACCTGGCCGCCGTCGCCTCCGGGTTCCACAGTCTCGCCAAGGGCGTGGGACGCCACTTCGAGGCAGGCAACGTCCGCCAGACGGTCGTCGAGCTGGACGACGCCTTCCTGTTCGTGACGGCCGCCGGCGACGGCAGCTGCCTCGCCGTCCTCTCGGACGCCGACTCGGACGTCGGCCAGGTGGCCTACGAGATGACGCTGCTCGTGAAGCGGGTGGGCGTGCATCTGGCCGCCGCTCCGCGCACCGATCTGCCCGCAGGCGGGTAGTGGGATGACATGAGCGCTGACGGTCAGGGAAGAAGCCACTGGTTCGACGACGAGGCCGGACCGGTCGTCCGCCCGTACGCCATGACCCGCGGCCGCACCAGCAGTCAGGGCCAGCACCGCCTGGACCTGATCGCGGTCGTGGTCGCGGAACCGCACGCGGACGATCCGGAAGCGGACCACATGCTCTCCCCGGAGCACGTGGACATCGTCGAACTGTGCCGCGACGTCCCGCAGTCGGTCGCCGAACTCGCAGCGGAACTCGACCTGCCGATCGGGGTCGTACGGGTCCTCGTCGGAGATCTCGTGGACGCGGAATTCGTCCATGTGAACCGGCCCGTACCTCCTGCGGAGCTGCCGGACGAGAGTATTCTGCGCGACGTGATCAGCGGCCTCCGGGCGCTGTGAGCAGCGCGGAAGCGGGGTATTGACGTGACTGGCCGGCAGTTCGGGGTGGACCGAGACGGCACCTTCACCGACGTCGTCACCCGGCGCCCGGACGGCCGGCTGCTCCCGCACACGCTCCTGTCGGACCGTTCCGCCCGGCTCCCTGCTGACCTCTGCGCGGCGCTCGGCGTCCAGACCGAAGGCTTCGGCGCGGGCGACGGCTTGCCCGGCGCGCCCGTCGTCCGGACCCACGTGACCGACTCCCGCCTCACCGACCCCGAGGTCCTGGAGCGGCGACTGCCCGTGCGCCGCATCCGGTTCCTGGAGCCCATGACGCTCTCCACGCCGTCCCAGCACCGCCGCACGCTCCCGTACGGCATGGCGGGGGGTGAGCCGGGCGCGCTCGGCGCCAACCGGGTGGAGCACGCCGACGGTACGGTGACCGCACTCGGCGGCAGCGACTGCGCGGACGTCGCCCCCGGCGACGTACTCGTCATCGAAACCCCAGGCGGCGGTGGCTACGGCTCGCCGTCGCCCGACCCCCATCAAGCAGGAGAAGAGATCGATGATCTTCGGGCGTTCTGAGCGCGGCAAGCCTCCGGTCGAGCCCGTCACGCTCAAGATCCTCGTGGCCGGCGGCTTCGGCGTGGGCAAGACCACGCTCGTCGGCGCGGTCAGCGAGATCAGGCCGTTGCGCACCGAGGAGCTGCTCACCGAGGCCGGGCGCCCGGTCGACGACACCAGGGGAGTGGAGGGCAAGCACACCACGACCGTGGCCATGGACTTCGGCCGCATCACCCTCCGTGAGGACCTCGTGCTGTACCTCTTCGGCACGCCGGGCCAGGAGCGGTTCTGGTTCATGTGGGACGAGCTCTCCGAGGGCGCGCTCGGTGCCGTCGTGCTCGCCGACACCCGCCGCCTCGAGGACTGCTTCGCCGCCGTCGACTACTTCGAACGCCGCTCCATACCGTTCCTCGTCGGCGTCAACTGCTTCGAGGGCGCTCCCCGCTACCCGATCGAGGACGTCCGCCAGGCCCTCGACCTCGACGAGGGCGTGCCGCTCCTGATGTGCGACGCCCGCGACCGCGAGTCGGTCAAGGAAGCACTCATCGGCGTCGTCCAGCACGCCATGGCGTACGCGGCCGACCGCCGTGAGGCCGTGACCGGCTGACACCGCCCGGCCGAGCGGGGGCGGCCCGTACCCCGCCGACCGGGTTACGGGCCGCAGCCGGAACGACGCTCCACGCGCGCGTGGTCAGCTGTCGCTGTCCTCCTCCCAGCCGAAGCTCTTCTCCACGGCCTTGTGCCAGTTGTGGTACTCGCGGTCCCGCACCGACGCCTCCATGTCCGGCGTCCACTCGACGTCCTTCTGCCAGTGCGCCTTCAGCTCGTCCAGGTCGTTCCACACACCGGTGGCCAGACCGGCCGCGTACGCGGCGCCCAGACAGGTCGTCTCGGAGATCTTCGGCCGCACCACCGGCACGTCGAGCACGTCCGCCTGGTGCTGCATGAGCAGGTTGTTCTTCGTCATGCCGCCGTCGACCTTCAGGGTGGTGATGTGCACCCCGGAGTCCTGGTACATGGCGTCCACGACTTCGCGGGTCTGCCAGCTCGTCGCCTCCAGCACCGCGCGCGCGAGGTGCGCCTTCGTGACGTACCGGGTCAGGCCGGTGACGACGCCACGCGCGTCGGAGCGCCAGTACGGCGCGAACAGGCCCGAGAACGCCGGCACGATGTACGCGCCGCCGTTGTCCTCCACGCTGGCCGCCAGCGGCTCGATCTCGTCGGCGGTGCGGATGATGCCGAGCTGGTCGCGGAACCACTGGACCAGTGCGCCCGTGATGGCGATCGCGCCCTCCAGGCAGTAGACCGGTGCCTCATCGCCGATCTTGTAGCCCATGGTCGTCAGCAGTCCGCTCTTCGACGGCACCGGGCGGTCGCCCGTGTTGAGGAGCAGGAAACTGCCCGTGCCGTACGTGTTCTTCGCCGTGCCCACGTCGTAGCAGGCCTGTCCGAACACGGCCGCCTGCTGGTCGCCCAGGGCGGAGGCCACGGGGACACCGGCGAGCTGGCCGACGGCGGTGCCGTACACCTCGGCCGAGGAGCGGATCTCGGGCAGCATGGCCTCGGGGATGTTCATCGCCGAGAGGATCGAGGAGTCCCACTGGAGGGTCTCCAGGTTCATCAGCATGGTGCGCCCGGCATTGGTCACGTCGGTGACGTGCTGCCCGCCGTCCGTGCCGCCGGTCAGGTTCCAGATCAGCCAGGAGTCCATCGTGCCGAAGGCGATCTCGCCGCGTTCGGCACGCGCCCGCAGGTCGGGCACGTTGTCGAGCAGCCAGGCCGCCTTGGGCCCGGAGAAGTAGGTGGCCAGCGGCAGGCCCGTCTGCTCGCGGAAACGGTCCTGCCCGTCCGAGCCGCCCAGCTGGTTGCACAGCGCCGCCGTCCGCGTGTCCTGCCAGACGATGGCGTTGTGCACCGGCTTGCCCGTGGCACGGTCCCACAGGACGGTCGTCTCGCGCTGGTTGGTGATCCCCATGGCGCTCAGCTGGTCGGCGCGCAGACCGGCCTTGGCGATCGCTCCCGCCACCACCGCCTGCACCTTGGACCAGATCTCGGTGGCGTCGTGCTCCACCCAGCCGGGCTTCGGGAAGATCTGGCGGTGCTCGCGCTGGTCCACGGCGACGATCGCGCCGTCCTGGTCGAAGACGATGCAGCGGCTCGACGTGGTGCCCTGGTCGATGGCTGCGACGTACTTCGCGGAGTTGTCCGTCATGGCTACCCCTTCGGCTGGTTCAGAAGGCTGCGTTGTAGATGACGCCACCCAGCAGGCCGCCGATCAGTGGTCCGACGACGGGGATCCACGAGTAGCCCCAGTCGGACGTGCCCTTGTTCGGGATCGGCAGGATGGAGTGGATGATGCGCGGGCCGAGGTCACGCGCCGGGTTGATGGCGTAGCCGGTGGGACCACCCAGGGACAGGCCGATGCCGACGACCAGGAAGGAGACCAGCAGGATCGCGATGCCGGAGCCGTAGATCCCCTCTTGGCCGGCGATCTGTCCGATGCCGATGCCCTCGACGTGCCTGTTGCTGCCCACCAGTGCGAGGAGGGGCAGCACCAGGGCGATGGTGGCGAGGATCTCGGTGATCAGGTTGGCCACCGGGTTACGGATCTCGGGGATCGTGGAGAAGATGCCCAGCGTCGGAACCGGCTCGTCGACTGTGCCCTCCGTGGTGCCCGTCTTCCGCATATTCGCCTGGAACTGGGCGAGGTACACGAGGTAGGCGAGGACGGCTCCGATCATGGCGCCGGTGATCTGGCCGAGCAGGTAGATCCACACCTTGTTCCACACGCCGGTGTCGACGGCGAGGCCGAGGGTGACGGCCGGGTTGAGGTGCCCTCCGGAGAGGGGAGCGGCCGTGTACGCGCCTGCCAGCACGCCGAAGCCCCAGCCGAACGCGATCACGATCCACCCGGCGGCTCGCGCTTTCGAGAATCTGAGGGTGACGGCGGCACACACGCCGGCACCGAACAGGATCAGTATCGCCGTGCCGATCATCTCGCCGACGAAAATGTCTCCGTTGCTCATAACGGCTCCTCAGCCCTGGCCCGGGACGATCCGCCCCGGTCCTCACCTGCAGGGTGCGTTTCCCGTGGCTACTTCAGCCGAAGGCAGGGAGGTCCCGCGTCCCGCCCGGCATCCGTGACGAGCGTGCCGTCGCAGCCGAATCGCCCGTGGGGGAAGGGGCCTTGGCGCAGGCGCGATGACGCGCCGCAGTGCCGGAATACGCCGAGTATGTACGGCGATGTCGACTGACACCGGAAGTGTTCACCGGCACCCAAAGGGCGTCAAGGTCGCCGACCGCAACGGTTGACGGCCATCCGACGGCAGCCGGGCTCGCGCCAAGCCGACGGGCCGGTTGCACGGCCATGGCGGCGCCCGGTCGGGTCGTTGTTCAGATCTGTTCCGGACCCGCGCGGGCCTGGTCGAGCCGCGCGGGGCCTGCCTGACATGGTGTCCGGCCTCCGCCGGGCTCCGCCAAGGGCGAATGCCCGGCCGCACCTGACTCCTCGCTTGCTAGTGCTCGTGTCCAGGATCCACCTGACCTGGTGGTTTCTCAACCGCAGGAGTTCCGCGGTCCGATGCCCCCGCAGAGGGCCCCGGCGCACCGGCCGCCGCCGCGCCCGGCACGGCCCTGACAGCGCCGCGACCCCGCGTGCCGGGCCCTCCTGCGCCAGCCGCCGAACGGGGCGTGCACCGCCGCCCCACCGCCGCGGCAGGAAACCGCCCAGCAGGAACCTGACGCCTTGCCCGCGGGCCTCGTCGGGGCACCGCGGCTCGGCCGTCTTCCGGGCGCCTCAGGCGCCCTCCACCCCCTGCTCGGTTCCCATGCCGCACCCCGCCGACGCCGGCGTCGGCAGTGAGCCCCGGCGGGTCTCGTGGCCCGGCATGCCCGCCCGGCCCAGCACCCAACTCGCCCCGTCAACGCCTTCGCCGCCTTCTTCAGGGGCGCCAGACAGGCGGCGGCCTGCCGGTGATCGGTCACACTGCCCGGCGCGCACAGCACCGTCGCGAGCGACAGCGTGACCGGCCGGCCACCCGCCGACCAGGGAGCGTCCAGCACGGCAGCCGCCAGCGGATCGAGACCGTCCGGATCGGCGAGCACCAGGAAGTCGTCCCCGCCGATGTGCCCCACGCGCGCACCACCCGTCGCGGCCCGTTGCAGCGTCCGCCCCACCGCCCGGATCAGCTCGTCGCCCGCAGCGAACCCGGCCCCGTCGTTGACCTGTTTGAAGTGGTCGACATCCAGCCAGCTCAACGCGATCGCCCGCCCCGCAGCGATCCGCCGGTCCACCTCACCGGTGATCGCGTCCGAGCCGGGCAGGCGCGTCAGCGGATTGAGTCCCGCCGCTTCCTCCACTCGTGTCTCGGCCAGTGCGCGCACGAGGTCCGCGAGCCGCACGACCCCGACGCACCGCCCGTGCTCGTCCACCACGGCCACGTCGTCCGAGGTACGGTCCCGCCCCCCGACCGCCACCACGTCCAGGACCTCCCAGGCCGTGGCGTCGACGCCCACCGTCCGCGGCGGGTCGCCGAGCTTGGCCGCGGGCCGGTCGGCATACAGGGCATGCCCGTAGCGCCCCGACATCGACAGCAGGAAACGGGAGCGGTGCACCGACCGGACCGGTACCCCCGCGGTGTCCACGAGGAGCACCCCGGACACGTCCGGTGACCCGGTCAGCAGGGCTCGTACCTGCCCAGCCGATGCCGTGGCGGGCAGCAGCGCGGCGGGCCGGACGAACTCCCGCACCGACGGTCCGGACCGGGGTGCGGCCATCTCGGCGGGGGAGCGGGGCGGTACAAAGACGTCCGCGGCGGGCAGCCGTGCCGGCGGCGCGAACAGCTCGCCCTGCGCGAGTTGCGCCCCGGCCGCCCGCGCCCCCGCGCACTGCCCTTCGGTCTCCACGCCCTCCACGGCCAGGAGCGCCCCCAACTCGTCGCACAGGGTCCGCATCGACCGCACCACCGCCGGGCGCGCCAGCAGCGACGCGTCCAGTTTCACCAAGCCGGGCGCCAGGTCCGAGAGCAGCCGCAAGGGCACGTCCCCGTCCCCGACACCGTCCGCGCAGATCCGGAAGCCCTGCTCGCGCAGCGCGGCCACCGCGTCCAGCAGAGCCTGCTGCGGCACGTGCGTACAGGGCGGACAGACGTCGATCGTCACCTCCCACGGAAGCCGCCCCGCCGCGCGGACGGCGTCGTGCAGGGAGGGCAACCCGCCGAGGTCCGCGAGGGTCCCGGCGAACACGTTGACGAACAACGGAAGCAGCGTCTCCTTGCGGACCGCGGCGCGGACCGCCGCCACCGCCAGCCGGGAGTCGAGCTCGGCGTTGCGGCGGGCCTCGGCCAGGACGTCGCCGGTCTCCGGGCGGGCGAGTATCTCCAGCCCCGCGACCGTGCCGGTCGTCAGGTTGACCACCGGTTGGAAGGCGAAGCGGAGAGTGTCCGTCCAGGAGTGCACGGGAGCATGATCGACGCCACCGGTGCATGCCCAAGCGCAGTTCATGAGACGTTCACGCAGGATTCCCGAGCGGTCACACAGCGTATTCCCCACGGCCCGTGCTCCGATACGACCAGCACCTGAAGCGGCGTCGGCCCAAGGTTTCTCGTGGCTCACCGAACCACGATCACCGCCGACCCGTGCCCGAACAGCCCCTGGTTCGCGGTGATCCCCACGCGTGCTCCCACCACCTGCCGGTCCCCCGCCTCGCCCCTCAACTGCCATGCCAGCTCGCACACCTGGGCTATCGCCTGCGCCGGAACGGCTTCGCCGAAGGAGGCCAGTCCACCGCTGACGTTCACCGGTATACGACCGCCCAGTGTCGTCGCCCCGTCCCGCAGCAGCTTCACGCCCTCGCCCTCGCCGCACAGCCCCAGGTCCTCGTACCACTGCAACTCGAGGGCGGTGGACAGGTCGTAGACCTCGGCCAGTGACACGTCCTCCGGTCCGATGCCCGCCTCCTCACAGGCGGCGCGGGCGATCGATCCCCGGAACGTCCCGCTGGGAGGATCCACCGCCGCCGCCGAGTCCGTGGCGATGTCCGGCAGGTCCAGCACGGTGTTCGGGTAGCGGGGTGTCACCGTGGACACGGCCCGGATCCGCACCGGCTGCGCATGCCCGTGCCGGCGCGCGAACGCCATGCTCGAGAGCACCACCGCCGCGCCGCCGTCGGAGGTCGCACAGATGTCGAGCAGCCGGAGCGGGTCGGCGACGACGGCGGAGGTGGCGACCTCCTCGGCGGTCACGCGGCTGCGGTAGCGCGCGTGGGGGTTCAGCGCCCCCATCGCCGAGTTCTTCACCTTCACCTGCGCGAAGTCGTCCGGTGTGTCGCCGTGCAGAGCCATGCGTCTGCGGGCGTACAACCCGAAGTAGACAGGATTGGTCGCCCCGAGTATCCGGAACCGCAGCCAGTCGGGGTCGTCGGGCCGGTCCCCGCCCGCAGGACGGAAGAATCCCTTGGGAGCGGAATCCGCCCCCACGACGAGCACCACATCGGCGAGCCCGGCGAGAATCCGGGCGCGCGCGGCGTCGATGGCCTGCGCCCCGGACGCGCACGCCGCGTACACGCTGGTGACCCGGGCCCCCTGCCAGCCCAGTGCTTTCGCGAACGTCGCCCCGGCGACATACCCGGGATAGCCGCCACGCACCGTGTCCGCACCGATGATCGCGCCGATGTCCCGCCATTCCAGCCCGGCGTCGGTGAGCGCCGCGCGGGCCGCGGTGACGCCGTACCGCACGAAATCGCGCCCCCACTTGCCCCACGGGTGCATGCCCGCGCCGAGCACCGCCACGTCGTCCGTCATGCCGTCACCCCCGTCGGCCGCCAGTGCCACGTCGTCCACGTCGTCTCCGCGTCCTCATGGAGCACGCCGGGCACGACCTCCACCTCCATGCCCACCGCCAGATCGGCGACGGTGGTGCCGGGAGCCGCCTGTCCCAGCACCACCATCCGCTCGGCCCCCAGCTCCACAGCCATGAACGCGCACGGCTCCCACGAAAGTTCCGGATCGGTCACGTAGGGTGACGGCGGCCGGTACCGGCTGTCCGTGAACGACCAGATGTGCCCGCGTCGCGACAGCGGAACCTCATGCAACTCGCCGCCCGGGCAAGCGGGATTGCGGCAGTGGTGGTCCTCGCGGGGGAAGAAGACCGAGGCACACGCCGAACAGCGTGTGCCGAGCAGCCGGAAGTCGTCCCCGTCCCCGGCGAACCACCCCGCCACCACAGGTGTCCGTACACGCGCCATGCGCCCTCCCCGCAGACCGAATCTGACGGAACGTCAGAAGTCTGCCACGGAAGCCTGGAGATCGACAGGCCGCGAGTCCGCAACCGGCGGGCAGACGCCACTCCGCATGCGATCCCTTTCCCCGGCGCCCTCATTCCTGGTAGACGCAGCTGCATGACACGACTCAGCACCGTGGCACGTGCCCTGCTCACCGCGGTCGCCGTCTCGCTGGCGGCGACCGCCCCCACAACCGCCCGGGCCGGCACCGATCCCAAGGCGCCGGAGGACTTCGTGGCGCTGAGAAGCGTGGACCCGACGATCATTCAGGAGATGCGCTACGTCACCCCGCACAACTTCGTGGGCAAGCGCATCGACGGCTACGAGCAGCCCCTTTGCATCCTCACCCGCCCCGCCGCCGAAGCCCTCCACGAGGCCCAGACCAAGCTCCTGCGCCAGGGCTACACGCTCAAGGTGTACGACTGCTACCGGCCGCAGCGCGCCGTGGACCACTTCGTCCGCTGGGCCGAGGACCTCCACGACGAGGCGATGAAGGGCGAGTTCTACCCGAACGTCGACAAGACCCGGCTGTTCGCCGACGGGTACATCGCGGCGAAATCCGGCCACAGTCGCGGTTCGACACTGGACGTCACGCTCGTCAGGCTCCCGGCGAAGCCGACCCGGCCCTACCACCCCGGGGAGCCCCTGGAGCCGTGCTTCGCGCCCAAGAGCGAGCGGTTCCCCGACAACTCGATCGACATGGGGACCGGCTTCGACTGCTTCGACACCCTCTCGCACACCCTCGATCGACGCATCCAGGGCCGACAGCGCGCCAACCGGCTACTGCTCAAGGGCACCCTGGAAGGCCTCGGTTTCGTGAACCTGGCAGAGGAGTGGTGGCACTACACCTTCAAGCCGGAGGCCTATCCGGACACGTACTTCGACTTCCCCGTGTCGAGGAAATCGCTCACCAACGCTCACTGAGCCGCCTGCCCGAGGCACCCTCTCCGTGATCGGCTACAGTCCGCCGCGTGTCCGAAACTCAGCACTCCGCTTCCAACTCCGCGCCGAACTCCCACTGTTCGAGCTGCGGCGCGCCCTACGGAGAGGGCGTCACCGGCTGGCCCCGCACCTGCCCGGCGTGCGGCGCCGTGGCCTACCGCAATCCGCTCCCGGTCGCGGTGGCCCTCCAGCCGGTGTACGACACCAAGGGCACCGCCCTGGTCGTCATCACCCGAACCATCGCCCCCGCGCGCGGGGGCATCGCCCTGCCCGGCGGCTACATCGACGACCGGGAGGACTGGCGGCAGGCCGTCATACGCGAACTCAGGGAGGAAACCGGCATCGACGCGGCCGGCCGTGACGTACGGCTCGTCGACGCGATGAGCTCGCCCGACGGGCACCTGCTGCTGTTCGGTCTCCTCCCGGAACGCCCGGCCGAGGGCCTGCCGTCCTCCACCGCCACGGACGAGACGGAGGGCTGGCACCTCCTGCGCAGGCCCGAGGAGCTCGCCTTCCCCCTGCACACCCTGGCCGTACGGGCCTGGTTCGAGGGCCGGTACATCTGAGCTCAGTGCTCCCCGGCCCCGCGGACGCGCACGGGGTGGGGCGGCGCACTCTCGCCGTCCTCCCCCTCGCGCTCGACGACCAGCCGCGAACCCATCCAGCGAGCGGTGTAGCGCTCGATCTCCGGCTCGTCCCACCCGTCGCCCCCGTCCGGAACGACCAGACCGCCTCCGGTCCGTCCCCGGGCGGGCGCCCACACCTCCAGCTCCAGCCCGCCGTCCTCCCCGCGCACCGGAAGCACGGCACCCGCGCGCGCGAACACCGGGATCCGCGACAGGGGCGCGTCGACAAGCACCTGCCCCGGCCCCTCGTACGCCTGCCCCGTCGCGGTGTCGTACCAGCGCCCCCGCGGCAGTTGCACGGCACGCCCGTCGGCACCCGGGTCCAGCACCGGCGCCACCAGCAGGCTGTCGCCCAGCAGAAACGCGTCCTCGCAGTCACGCAGCGCCCGCTCCTCCGGCGCCGCCCACCACAGGGGCCGCACATAGGGCGCTCCCGTACGCCGCGCCAGGTGCGCCAGCGTCAAGAAGTACGGCAGCAGCCGCCGGCGTTCGACGAGCGCCACGCGCGCGTGCTCCAGCACCTCGCCACCGAACTCCCACGGCTCCCTGCGCCCCGCCCGCATCCCCCCGTGCGTACGGAACAGCGGCAGATACGCGCCCAGCTGGAACCACCGCAGATACAGCTCGGGGGACGGATCCCCGTCGAAGCCCCCGACGTCCGGCCCCGAGTAGGGGACGCCGCACAGCCCCAGGCCCATCACCAGCGCCAAAGACGCCCGCAGCCCCGGCCAGCCCGTGGCCACGTCACCCGACCACGTCCCTCCGTAGCGCTGCATGCCGGCCCACCCGGAGCGGGAGAACAGGAACGGCCGCTCCCGGGGCGCGAGCTTCCGCAGCCCATCGAAGCCCGCCCTGGCCATGCACAGGGCGTACACGTTGTGCGCCTCACGATGGTCACCGCCCCGCCCCTCCAACGAGTGCCGGGCCGAACGCGGCAGCGTCGACTCCCCGAAGGCGGTGAACGACGTGGGCTCGTTCATGACGTGCCAGAAACCCGAGAAGCCCTGCGCGAGCCGCTCCTCGTAGAGACCGCCCCACCACTCACGCACGCGCGCGTGCGTGAAATCGGGAAACACCGCCTCCCCGGGCCACCCGACACCCTCCACGACCTCCCCCGAGGCGTCCCGCACGAACGCCTCCTCGGCAGCCCCGCCGTCGTACACCGCGTTGCCGGGAAGGGCCTTCACAGCCGGGTCGACGATCGACACCAGCCGGATGCCGTCCCGCCGGAGCTCCTCGGCCAGGACGGGCAGCTTCGGGAAGCGCTGCTCGTCGACGGTGAACACCTGATGCGCATCGAGGTGGTCGGTGTCCAGATGCACGGCGTCGAGCGGCAGACCATGCTCCAGATAGCCCGCGACGATCCGCCGCACCTCCTGCTCACCGCCTATTCCCCACCGCGCGTGATGGTGCCCGAGCGCCCAGGAGGGCGGCAGCGCGGGCGCCCCGGTGAGCGACGCCCAGGCGAGCAGCACGCGCGCGGGGGTGCCCACCATCACCCAGCAGCGCAGCGGACCGCCGTCCATCCGCAGCTCGCTCGTCCCGGCACGGTCATGCCCGGAACCCGCGCCCTCCTCGCCCTCCCGCAGCGTCACCGTGCCGTTCCACGAACTGTCGTGGAACGCCAGATGCGTACCACCGTCGGACACCACCAGCTGCACCGGCATGGTGATGTACAGCGGGTCGTCCCCGGGCGCGAAGGCGCGGCCGGGATCGGTGTTCCACAGCCGGTACGTCCCGTCCGGCAGCCGAGGACCCGAGGTCCGCCCCCCGAGCCCGAAGAACCGCGCGTCGGCGCCCACCTCCGACCGCTGCATCCACCGCGCCGGGCCGCCGCCGACCGGCTCCCACCACCGCGGCGGCAGATCACGCCGCAGGGTCACACCCCCGGGAGTACGCACCTCCACCGCGCCGTGCCGCGAGACCACGACCGTGACCCGCTCGGCGACCACCCGCCAGCCACCGTCCATGTCGGGCTCCAGGACCGCCCGCGGATCCGGCTCCGGACAGCGGCCGGCCAGCGCGTACGACGGCTCGGGCTCCGCCCCGTCCCAGCCCCAGAAGACGGCCCCGTTCACAGTGACGAGAACGCGTAGCTCCGACCGGCTGAACCGGACGACACCTCCCCCCGGCCCCGGCTCCGCGTCCACCACCGGCCCGGGCACCCGCGCACGCTCCGCGCCACGCGCCGGCAGCCCGGTGGCGTCGGCCCGGCGCCTGCGCCACGCTGCTCGTACGGTACGCACACCCTGCGCCGCCCCCACCGAACCCACCGCTTTCACCGAACGCACCAGGTCACGACCGTTCATGCTGCTCACCCTGCCACTGACCGCCCCGCACACGGGTGTCGTTCAACTGCCGTTCACCCGTGCCAGGACCACATCTTCACGACACGGACTATGTGGGGCGCACCCTGGTGCCGAAGTCGATCACATGGCATTGTCCGTGCCATCCGCTCACGCGCACACCCCAGCCCGTGCGCGGAGGACGCACACGACGCGCACAGTCCGGGAGCCGACCATGTCGACGAAGAGTCCCCAGCCGCTCTGGCAGCCAGACCCCGAGCGCATCGCCCGTGCACGGATCACCAGGTTCCAGGCCTGGGCCGCCGAACACCACGGCGCCCCCGCCGAGGGCGGCTACGCGGCCCTGCAGCGCTGGTCCGTCGGCGAGCTGGACACCTTCTGGAAAGCCGTCACCGAGTGGTTCGACGTCCGCTTCTCGACCCCCTACGCGCGCGTGCTCGGCGACCGCTCGATGCCGGGCGCCCAGTGGTTCCCCGAAGCGACCCTCAACTACGCCGAACACGCCCTGCGCGCGGCCGGCACCCGTGCGGACGAACCGGCCCTCCTGTACGTCGACGAGACACACGAACCGCGCCCCGTCACCTGGGCCGAGCTGCGCCGCCAGGTCGGCTCCCTGGCCGCCGAACTGCGCGCCCTCGGCGTACGCCCCGGCGACCGCGTCAGCGGCTACCTCCCCAACGTCCCGCAGGCCGTGGTCGCCCTCCTCGCCACAGCCGCCGTCGGCGGGGTCTGGACCTCCTGCGCGCCCGACTTCGGCGCCCGCAGCGTCCTCGACCGCTTCCAGCAGGTCGAACCCGTCGTCCTCTTCACGGTCGACGGCTACCGCTACGGCGGCAAGGAACACGACCGACGCGAGGCCGTCGCCGAACTGCGCCGCGAACTGCCCACCCTGCGCGCCGTGATCCACATCTCGCTCCTCGGCACCGAGGCACCCGACGGCGCCCTGGACTGGTCGGCCCTCACCTCGGCCGACACGGACCCCGTCTTCGAGCAGGTGCCCTTCGACCACCCCCTGTGGGTGCTCTACTCCTCCGGCACGACCGGCCTGCCCAAGGCCATCGTCCAGTCCCAGGGCGGCATCCTGGTCGAGCACCTCAAGCAACTCGGCCTGCACTGCGACCTCGGCCCGGAGGACCGCTTCTTCTGGTACACCTCGACCGGCTGGATGATGTGGAACTTCCTCGTCTCCGGCCTGCTCACCGGCACCACGATCGTCCTCTACGACGGCAGCCCCGGCTACCCCGACACCGGCGCCCAGTGGCGGATCGCCGAACGCACGAAGGCCACCCTCTACGGCACCTCGGCCGCCTACGTCATGGCTTGCCGCAAGGCCGGCGTGCACCCCTCCCGCGACTTCGACCTCTCCTCGGTCCAGTGCGTCGCCACCACCGGCTCGCCCCTGCCGCCCGACGGCTTCCGCTGGCTCCACGACGAGGTTCGCGACGATCTGTGGATCGCCTCCGTCAGCGGCGGCACCGACGTGTGCTCCTGCTTCGCCGGTGCCGTACCGACCCTTCCGGTCCACGTCGGCGAACTCCAGGCCCCGTGCCTGGGGACCGATCTGCAGTCCTGGGACCCGAACGGCAGCCCCCTCGTCGACGAGGTCGGGGAACTGGTCGTCACCAACCCCATGCCGTCGATGCCCATCCACTTCTGGAACGACCCCGACGGCAACCGCTACCGCGACAGCTACTTCGACACCTACCCCGGCGTATGGCGGCACGGCGACTGGATCACCGTCACCTCCCGCGGATCCGTCGTCATCCACGGCCGCTCCGACTCCACGCTCAACCGCCAAGGTGTCCGCATGGGATCCGCCGACATCTACGAAGCCGTGGAACGCCTCCCCGAGATCAGGGAGTCCCTCGTCATCGGCATCGAACAGCCCGACGGCGGCTACTGGATGCCCCTCTTCGTCCACCTGGCCCCCGAAGCCGTACTCGACGAGGCCCTGCTCAACCGCATCAAGCAGACGATCCGCGAGCAACTCTCACCGCGCCACGTCCCCGACGAGATCATCGAAGTGCCCGGAGTCCCGCACACCCTCACCGGAAAGCGCATCGAGGTCCCCGTCAAGCGCCTCCTCCAGGGCACGCCGCTGGAAAAGGCGGTCAACCCGGGCTCCATCGACAACCTCGACCTGCTGACCTTCTACGAGGACCTGGCCCGCAAACGCGCCTGACACGGCTACCACCCACCACACAACTCCGCGTCACCACGGTCCAGGGCGCAGGGTCACAGCGGACACCACGCCGTGACCTGCGCCTTTCGCATCCGGTCGAGTGCGGGAACATCGAGCCCAGCCCATTGTCAGTGGCGTCGATTACTGTGAGTGAGCATTGATCGACCGTGCACAGGGGGAACAATGGCGCACACCGACAACCGAACCATGCGACGCGTCCTGCGCCGCGAAATCGCCGGCACCATCGGCCTGCTGACCGACGAGCACGACTTCCGGGCCATGCGGCGCTACCGCAGCTTCACCTTCGACGACCACGCCACCTACCTGAAACAGGTGGAGGGGCTGCTCAGGACCCGGGCATTGCAGGGCAGTCACACCACTGTGGCTCTCTTCGACCCCGAGGAGTACGCCGCGTTCTGCACACAGAAAGGCCTCGACCCCGACAAACCGTCGAGCCGCACACGCTTCACGGCACAGATCGCGGTCACAGGCCCGACCCTGCCCTACGACGGCCGGCCGCTGGCCGACCTGCTCCCGGACCTCGTTGACGAGGCCGTCCGACAGGCCACCTGGGAGTACGCGACCACCCTCCTCGCCCGCCTGGGCTCGTGCACCTCCTGCGGCGAGGACATCGGACGCGCCGCCTTCACCCGGGCCTCGGACCTCCTCGTCCGCATCCTCGACACGGCCCCGCCCGGCAACCGCCACCTCGTCTGCAGCGTCACCGGACGACCCGAAACCCTCATCGCCGCCCTCCGCACCACCGACAACGGGGCCGACCTGAAACTGGACGAGACCGAAGCCCTCGAGTTCACCACGGTCCTGGCACTCGGCCTGGCCACCGGCGGCCCCGGGGGACTCGTCATCCGCGCCAGCGCCCCAGGCACACCCGACCGCGTCTACGGCTGGCGCATGCGCGCATACGGACTCGAACCCCTCACCGCGGGAGAGGTCTTCGACGCCTACTGCACCGACGTCGAATCCGGAGACCTGATCTCCCCGGAATCCAACGTCGACTACTGCGCGCCGCCCGACCTCGGGGAGGAGAAACCCGTCCAGGGGCATCAGCACTGAACGCGGCAGGGGCGCCCCACCTCGGTGGAGCGCCCCTCCGGGCAAGCCGTCCTACGCCATGCCCGGCCTACTCGCCCGACAACACCGCCTGCGCCGCACTGCGCGCGTCCTCGGCACTGTCCGTCGCCCGCGCCGCCGCAGCGGCCCGCTCGCACTGCGCCAGCGTGTACTTCGCCAGCGTCGCCCGGACGTAGGGAATCGACGCGGCACCCATCGACAGAGAGGTGACGCCCAGACCGGTCAGCACACACGCGAGCAGCGGGTCGGACGCGGCCTCACCACAGACACCACAGCTCTTGCCCTCGGCCTTCGCCGCCTCGGCGGACAGCTCCACCAGGTCGAGCAGGGCGGGCTGCCACGGATCCTGCAGACGAGACACCGCACCCACCTGTCGGTCGGCGGCGAACGTGTACTGGGCGAGGTCGTTCGTCCCCAGCGACAGGAACTCGACCTCCTGCAGGATCGAGCGTGCCCGCAGCGCGGCCGACGGGATCTCGACCATCGCACCGAACTTCGCCCGCAGCCCGGCCTCACGGCAGGCGTCCGCGAAGGCCCGGGCATCCGTACGGTCCGCCACCATCGGGGCCATGACCTCGAGGTAGACCGGCAGCCCCTCCGCGGCCTTCGCGAGCGCGGTCAGCTGGGTGCGCAGGACGTCCGGGTGGTCGAGCAGCGTCCGCAGGCCCCGCACGCCGAGTGCCGGGTTCGGCTCGTCGGCCGGCGTGAGGAAGTCGAGCGGCTTGTCCGCGCCCGCGTCCAGCACCCGCACCACGACACGCCCCTCGGGGAACGCCTCGAGCACCTGACGGTACGCAGCGATCTGCTTCTCCTCGGACGGCGCCTGCTTGCTGTCGTCGAGGAAGAGGAACTCCGTACGGAACAGACCGACACCCTCGGCACCGGCCTCGACGGCGGCCGCCACATCGGCGGGGCCGCCGATGTTCGCGAGCAACGGCACCTTGTGACCGTCCGCCGTGGCACCGGGGCCGGTCGAGGCCGCCAGGGCAGCCTTCCGCTCGGCGGCCGCGGCCTCGAGCTGAGCCTTCTTCTCGTCGCTCGGGTCCACGAAGATCTCTCCCGTGCTGCCGTCGACGGCGATCATCGTGCCCTCGGCGAGCTCACCGGCACCCGGCAGCGCCACCACGGCCGGCACACCGAGCGCACGCGCCAGAATCGCACTGTGGCTGGTCGGCCCGCCCTCCTCGGTCACGAAGCCGAGCACCAGAGTCGGGTCCAGCAGCGCGGTGTCGGCCGGAGCGAGGTCCCGGGCGACAAGGACGTACGGCTCGTCGCTGTCGGGGACGCCTGGCATGGGCACGCCCAGCAGACGGGCGACGATGCGATTCCGCACGTCGTCGAGGTCCGCCACGCGACCGGCGAGGTACTCACCGGCACCCGCCAGCAACTCGCGGTAGGAGGCGAAGGCGTCGTACACCCCGCGCTCCGCCGTGCTGCCCACGGCGATCCGCCGCTCCACATCAGCCATCAGCTCGGGGTCCTGGGCCATCATGGCCTGCGCCTCGAGCACCGCCTGGGCCTCACCCCCGGCCAGATTGCCGCGCGCCATCAGGTCGGCCGCAACAGCCTCCACGGCCTTGCGGGCACGCCCCTGTTCACGCTCCGCCTCCTCCGCCGGGATCTGCTTCGCGGGCGGTTCGAGCACCGCCGTTCCCATGTGCCGAACCTCGCCGATCGCCACACCGTGGCTCACACCGACGCCTCGCAGCGTTGTCTCCATCTCACCCGTCTCCGATAGAGCGGCGGGCCCCGCCGCCGCGTTGGTTGTCGTACTCGCCGTCATACGACGGCGCTGACGTCACTTCCAGAGGAAGAGACTGTCACCGGCCTTCACTTCGCCGTCGACGCGAAGATCGGAGAGAGCTTCGGCCGTGGCCTCCAGCGCCACAACCGGGCAGACCGCGGACTTGCCGGCCGCCTCGACGGCAGCCGGGTTCCAGCGGACGACGCCCTGACCGCGCCTGACGGTGTCGCCCTTGTTCACGAGCAGTTCGAAACCTTCGCCGTTGAGCTGCACGGTGTCGATACCGAGGTGGGTGAGCACGCCGTGGCCGCTCTCGTCGACGACGACGAACGCGTGCGGGTGCAGGGAGACGATGACGCCGTCCACGGGCGAGACGGCCTCGGAAGGCTCACGTACGGGGTCGATCGCTGTGCCCGGGCCGACCATGGCCCCGGAGAAGACGGGATCCGGCACGGCTGCCAGTCCGATGGCGCGTCCTGCGAGCGGGGACGTCACGGTGGTCATGGGAAGCCTCCCAGGGGTGGAGATCGATATGGCCGTCCCTGTAGGTACCGGACGGCGCACTGTTCAGCAGCGTATGTCACCTGAAGTGCCGGTTCCGCGTGAGCACTCCGAAGTGGTCTAGACCATACCCCAAAGCGATTTGCACCCGCTCCAGGGCCGCGTGTACAGTCGTACTCCTGCTTGGGGCTGAGCGACGCGACCTCGCGTCCTGGCCCGGCAGCAACCAAATTTGTCAGATCCTATCTCTGGATCGCTTCTGCATGCTTGCAGGACGGTGGTCAGAGGGCCGGAAAAACACTGATAGAGTTTGGAACACAGAAGGGAAGCCCGGAGGAAAGCCTGAGAGGGTGAGTACAAAGGAAGCGACCGTTCCTTGAGAACTCAACAGCGTGCCAAAAGTCAACGCCAGATATGTTGATACCCCGTCCATCGGACA
>NZ_JBIWIV010000010.1:0-264032 GCF_044764825.1 Streptomyces sp. NPDC093598
GCGATCAAGGTCGACCCGGACCTCTACCAGCACATCGACCCCGAACTGGTCGGCAACACCATGCGGATGCTCGTCTCCGACATGGCCGGACGCGCGTCCATCGAGCTCAAGGGCAAGGAGCTCGGAGTCGACCTCGGCGGCGACCGCGAACTGGTCGGCCGGGTGGTCGAGCGGGTGAAGGAGCGCGAGCTCAAGGGCTACACGTACGAGGCGGCCGACGCGAGCTTCGAACTCCTCCTGCGTGCCGAGGTCCAGGGCATGCCGCTGCGCTACTTCGAGGTCGAGTCCTGGCGGGCCATCGTCGAGGACCGGCCCGACGGCTCCCACGCCAACGAGGCCACGGTCAAGCTGTGGGCCAAGGGCGAGCGCATCGTCGCCACGGCCGAGGGCAACGGCCCGGTCAACGCCCTGGACCGGTCCCTGCGCGTCGGCCTGGAGAAGATCTACCCGCAGCTCGCCAAGCTGGAACTGGTGGACTACAAGGTCCGCATCCTGGAGGGCAAGCACGGCACCAACTCCACGACCCGCGTGCTGATCTCCACGTCCGACGGCACGGGCGAGTGGTCGACGGTCGGCGTCGCCGAGAACGTCATCGCCGCGAGCTGGCAGGCCCTGGAGGACGCGTACACGTACGGGCTGCTGCGCGCGGGGGTGGCCCCGGCGGAATAGCCCCGGGCCGGGTGACCGGGGCACGTGTCACATCGCCGTGTCCCGGGACCGCGGCACCGGGACCTCGCCGCCCCGGTCGCGGCCGGGGGTCCGGTCGAGGCGGAAGAGTCCCGCCGTGTGGGAGCGCTGGCCGGTGGCGGTCGTGGTGGAGCGGGTCAGCTCCTCGACGCCGTCGGCCAGATAGCCGACCCACGCCGTGCCCTCGTCCTCGATGATCCGCTGGGCGTCGGTCCGCAGCCGCTCGATCACGCCGAGCAGGGCGGCCTGCTCCTTGTCGCTGGGGGAGTCGGTGGTCCTCAGGAACGCCTGCGCCCAGTCGGACTGCGCTTTCTTGAGGATCTGCTGCAACGCCAGTTCGGCGCGGATGTAACGGGTCCAGGACGCCGAGAACCCGAAGATCCGGTCGAACAGGACGCAGCCCGCGCCGCCGGCCAGGAACACGAAACCCCACTCGGGCTGCACGGCCGTCGGCGCGGCCGCGTGCACCAGCGGCGTGATCGTGCCGACGATGCCCAGCACCGTGGCGAGCGCCCGCAGTGAACGCGACCACAGCGACGGTCCCCGGCGCCGGGCCAGGTACCAGCCGATCGCCGACGTCACCTCCGCCTCGGCATGCCGGAACAGCTCCCACAGCAGGTCGGCCCGCGTACGGGACCGGTCCAGCTCGGTCAGTTCGGACACCGTCATGTCCGCAGCCCTGCGTCGTCCGAACATGCGCCTGTTCCCGCCCCTTCTGGATAGCCAGGGGGCATCCTAGGCGCAGCCGCGTCAGAAAATCCCTGCCTCGACGGATAACCCTTCTTGTGCCGTTTCGGGTAGCTTCGAACATATGAAGGCCGCGCTGGTGCGTACCGTCGTACGTCTGCTGATCGTGCCGTTCGCCGCCCTGCTGGCGGTGCTGCTGGCCGGTGCGCCCGGTGCGCACGCGGCCACCGACCTGTCCGAAGTCGCCCAGGAACTGCGCGAGAACCCGGTCTACGTCGATCCGGCCGCCTCCGGGCAACTGGCGGCTTCGGACGCGGAGGCCCTCGCCGACAAGATCAAGGACGCGGACAAGCCCGTCTTCGTGGCGGTCCTCCCGGCCGGCTACCCCACGCAGGACCTCTTCCGGAACCTCCGCACCGAGACCGGCGTCACCGGCCTGTACGGCATCCGCCTCGGCGACCGTTTCGACGCCCGCGCCGACAGCTCCGTGATGAGCCGGCAGGCGGTGTCCAACCTCGTCACGGCGGTGCAGGACGCAGGTGACACCAAGGCCCAGCTGAACGACTTCGTCGACGACGCCCTGCGCAACGTGGGCGGTTCGGCGCCGAGCAGCTGGAGCGACGGCTCGGGCACCGACGTGCCGGTCGGCGGCCTGATCACGGTCGGCGCCCTGGTCGCGGCCGGCGGCGCGGGCGCCTACGCCCTGGTCCGCCGCAACCGGCGCCGCCACGAGGAGGAGCAGCGGGCCGCGCTGGACAAGCTGCGGGTGGTGGTCGACGAGGACATCACGGCCTTCGGCGAGGAGCTGGACCGGCTCGACTTCCACCCCGGAGAACCGGGCGCCGACGACGCGATGCGCGCCGACTACGAGCGTGCCCTGGACGCCTACGAGCAGTCGAAGTCCCTGATGGCGGCCGCGACGAGACCAGAGGACGTCAAAGCCGTCACCGAGGCCGTCGAGGACGGCCGGTTCTCCCTGGCCCGGCTCGCGGCCCGCCGTGCGGGCGGCCCGCTGCCGGAGCGCCGCCCGCCCTGCTTCTTCGACCCGCGCCACGGCCCCTCGGTCGTCGACGCGACCTGGACGCCCGCGGGCGGCACCACCCGCGAGGTCCCGGTCTGCGCGGCCGACCGGACGCGTCTCGCCGAGGGCCGCGACCCGGTGATCCGCGAGGTAGACACCGAATACGGCCGCCGCCCCTACTGGGAGGCCGGACCGGCGTACGGCCCCTGGGCCGGCGGCTACTTCGGCGGCGGCCTTCTGCCCGGCCTACTCGTCGGCACCATGCTCGGCAGCATGATGGCCGGCCCCGCCTACGCGGCCGACTACGGCTCCGGCTACGGCGACTTCGGCGGCCACGAAGGCGGCGACGTCTCCGGCGCGGACTTCGACACCGGCGACTTCGGGGGCGACTTCGGTGGCGGAGACTACGGCGGTGGTGGGGACTTCGGCGGTGGCGGTGACTTCGGGGGAGGGTTCTGACCCGAGCCCGACCTCGACGGCACCCGGGGGGCGGGTTCTGACCCGAGCCCGACCTCGACGGCACCCGGGGGGCGGGTTCCGGCCCAGGCCCACCGCCGCGCCACCGGGTGCCCGCCCCCGAGGGCCAGGGCGGACCAGCCCACGGCCCCCGGCGCGATACCTCCGCCGGCGAGGACCGCCACGGGCCGCGGAGGCTAGGCGGGCCCGGGGGAGCGGGTCCACCGGTCCTCCTCCGGCTCGGCCCGGGCGGCGGTCCGGGCCGAGTCCCTCCGGCCGTCACCGCGATGGACGATGACGACCGCCGCGAGGCAGACGGCCAGGCCCAGGGCGGTCTGCACGCCGAACGGCTCACCGAACATCAGCGCGCCCCAGACCGCTGTGACCGGGGCCATCAGGAACATCAGGGTGTTGACCTCGGTCACGCCGGAGCGCTTCAGGATGAGCCAGTAGAGCCCGTACCCGCCGAACGTGGACAGACCCACGAGCCAGGCCACCGCCACCCAGAAGTCCGTCCGGGCGGGCGGTGCGGCGGCCCCCGTGGCCAGGGCCAGCAGAGAGAAGAGGACCGCGCTGGTGGCGCAGTGGACGGTCAGCGACACCGATGGGGCGACCCGCGAGCGGGACCGGCTTTCCAGGAACGTCGCCGCGACCAGGGACAGCATGCCGAGCAGCGGGACGGTGTACGCCCACCAGGCCACACCGGTGCCCGCCGCCGCGTCGGCCAGCGTCACCACGGCGACGCCGCTCAGCCCCAGACCCAGACCGATCCACTGCCGGCCCGAGACGTACTGCCCCAGCAGCGGCCCCGCGAGGGCCCCGGCGACCAGGGGCTGGACCCCGTCGATCAGGGCCGTCGTGCCGCTGGAGACGCCGAGCTGGATGGCGTGGTAGACGCTGAGCAGATAGCCGCTCTGCGACAGCACGCCCACCAGGGCCTGCCGGGTCACGTCCCGGGTGGTGAGGCCCCGCCAGGCCGATCGCGTGACGGCGGCGACGGCGACGAGGACGACGGCCAGCGGCAGGAACCGCCACATGAGGATCGTGAGCGCGGACGCGCTGCCGGCGCCGAGCTTGGCCCCGATGAAGCCGGAACTCCAGCACAGGACGAAGGCGAGGGAGAGAAGGATGTTCACGACATCACAACCAGTAGACAGATCGGTTTACCCGTTCCTCGCTCACTATACAGATCTGTATAGTTGGGTGCCATGGGTACCACCGCGCCGAATCCGCGCCGGATCACGATGACGCCCGCCGCCCGCCGCGCCCTGGATGCCGCCGCCCGGCTGTTCTACGAGCGCGGTATCCACGCCGTCGGCGTCGACCTCATCTCCGCCGAGGCCGGGGTCACGAAGAAGACGCTCTACGATCGCTTCGGCTCCAAGGAGCAGATCGTCGTGGAGTACCTCGCGGACCGGGACGAGCGCTGGCGGGCCTTCCTCGCCGAGCGTCTCGACGCGGCCGGACCGGACCCGCGCGAGCGCGTCCTGGCGGTGTTCGACGCCTCGCGCGCATGGGCGGCCGAGTTCAGCCCCAAGGGATGCAGCATGGTCAACGCCCACGCGGAGATCAGCGACCCCGCGCATCCGGCCCACCCGATCATCACCGGGCAGAAACAGTGGATGCTCGCCCTGTTCAAGGGTCTCGCGGCGCAGATCGCGCCCGAGGAGGCGGATTCGACGGCCCGATCGCTGATGCTGCTGCACGAGGGCGCCCTCGTCGCCCATGGCCTCGGTGTCTTCCCGGAGGCCATCGCCCAGGCCCGCGACCAGGCCGCCGCGTTGCTCGGGTAGCGGACAGCAGCTGTCCTATTGCCGCCCTATGGTGGCGCCATGACGACGTCCGACGACTCGGGTCCGCTCTCCTTCGAGACCACGGCCGACCTGGACTCCTGGCTCACCGCCCACCCGGCCCCGCATCCCGGCCTGTGGGTCAGGGTCGCGAAGAAGGGCTCCGGCATTCCCTCCGTCAGCGCCGCCGACGTCAACGACGTGGCGCTGTGCCACGGCTGGATCACCGGGCAGCGCAAGGGACTCGACGAGTCGTCCTACCTCCAGCGGATCACCCCGCGGCGCCCCGGCAGCCTCTGGTCCATGGTCAACGTCCGGCGCATCGAGGAGCTGACGGCCGCCGGACGGATGCGACCCGGCGGACTCACCGAAGTGGCGGCCGCGCGGGCGGACGGCCGGTGGGAGGCGGCGTACGCGTCGCAGAAGGAGGCCGAGGTCCCCGAGGACCTGGCGGCGGCCCTGGAACGGAGCCCCCGGGCCGCGGCGGCCTTCGAGGCGCTCGGACGGACGGACCGGTACCTGGCGATGCTCGGCGTCCTCCGGGCCAGGACAGCGGGAAGCCGGGCTGCGCAGGTGGCGGCGGCGGTGGAAAAACTGGAGTCACGGGCCGCGGACAGCTGAGCCCGCGCCGGGCGGGCGTGGAGGGTGGTGATGCGGCAGGTGCGCTCCATCGGCCGTGAGGGAGGGGCCCCACGGGCGGCCCGGCGCGACGGGCGTGGCGGTACCGCGGGGCAGGCCGACGCGAGCGCGGTGAGGCAGCGGGGTCCGTCGGCCGTACGGGACGGGCCCGACACCCCTCGGTGTCGGGCCCTCGTGCCGTGGGTCAGAGGGTCGACGCCGCCGAAGCGATGGCGGAGGCGAACGTGGAGACCTCCGTGTAGACGCCGGGGGCCTCGGGCCGGGCGCAGCCCTCACCCCAGCTGACGATGCCGACCTGGATCCAGTCGCCGGCGTTGTCCTTGCGGAACATCGGACCGCCGGAGTCGCCCTGGCAGGTGTCGACGCCGCCCGCGTCGAAGCCGGCGCAGATCTCCTCGTTCGCGACGAGGCCGCTGTAGAGACCGCCGTAGGCCTTGCACGCGGCGTCGCTGACGAACGGCACGGTCGCCTTCAGGAGGTAGCGCTGCTGGGAGCCGCCCTCACGGTTCGCGCCCCAGCCGGCGACGGTGAAGTCACCGGTGTTGTACTGCGCGGTGGTGGCGATCTTCAGGGTCGGCAGGTTGATGGGCTGGGCGAGCTTGATGAGCGCCCAGTCCTTGCCGGTGCCGTTGTAGCCGGGGGCGCGCAGCACCTTGGTGGAGCGGACCTGGACGCGGCCGCTGGTGGACTGGAGGTCGACGACCCCCGCGGTGGCGGTGATGCTCGTGTTGTTGCCGGACCGGCTCACGCAGTGCGCGGCCGTGAGCACGATCTGCTGGGTGTAGAGCGCGCCGCCACAGCCCATGGAGAGCCGGACCATGAACGGGAACTCGCCCTGCGCGGCCCGGGTCCCGCCGACGACGGGCGACGGGGCGGCCTGCGCGGCGGAGACGGGCTGGAGACTGGCGATCGCGAGCGCGGCGGCGCCGAGGACCGCGCATCTCTTGAGGGCCGTGAGGAGTCTCTTCAACGTGATGCCTTCCGTGGGGGGTTGACCGGGGAGACGTGCAACCGAAGCATCAGATTGACGAGCACATGACAGCAGCGAGGGCAAAAAGAACGTCCATGTGCTGGCATGGACTGGTCAAAATACTGCTGCTGGATTATGAGAACGCCGACAGTCTTTGCACAAGGGGCGGGAACCGGCCAGACCGGCCCGGTGGAGTGTCACCGGGCCGGCCGCGCGGGGCTCACGCGTTCCTGACGGCCGAGATGTCGAAGTTGAGCTTGATCTTGTCGGAGACCAGGACGCCGCCGGTCTCCAGCGCGGCGTTCCAGGTCAGACCCCACTCGGAGCGCAGGATCTCCGCCTTGCCCTCGAAGCCGACGCGCTCGTTGCCGAAGGGGTCCTTCGCGGCGCCGTTGAACTCGAGGTCGATGGTGAGGGGGCGGGTGGTGCCGAGGATCGTCAGGTCGCCGGTGATCCGGTAGTCGTCACCGCCGAGCGCCTCCGCCTCGGTGGAGCGGAAGGTCATGGCCGGGAACTCGTCCGCCTTGAAGAAGTCCGCGCTCTTGAGGTGGCCGTCGCGGTCGGCGTTGCCCGTGCTGATGCTGTCCATCACGACGTCGATGGAGGCCGTCGACCGCGACGGGTCGGTGCCGTCGAGGCGGAGCGTGCCGGTGAAGTCCTGGAAGCTGCCCTTGACGTTGGTGACCATGGCGTGCCGGGCGACGAAGCCGATCGTCGAGTGCGCGGGGTCGATCGTGTAGTCGCCGGTCAGGGCGGCCGGCTCGGGGCTCACGGCGGCGGCGGTGGCGGTCCGGGCGTCGTTGCGGCTGAAGATGCTCATGGGGTGTACGCCTCCTGCGTGTGATGGTGATTCGTTGAATCTTTAACTACTCCAACGCGACCCACCGTAGACCTATTCCGTTCAATGTTCAACATCTTCGACGGGGGTGTCCGCAACGCGTTCACCGCGCCCCCCGTTCCCCCGCTTGGCGGAATCGCCCGGCCCGCAGGGGTGGTCCTGCCGGATGCGACGCACGGCGCCCCGGCACGCGGTCGCCCCACGGCCCGGCGGCCTGCCGATGCCCGGGCGGCCGGGCCCCGTCGGCACACCCTGCGGTGGCGGTGTCCGGCGAGACGGGGTTCCGTTTCCAGAGACCGTATGGAGACAGACGAGACCACGGCGGACGCACAGAGCAGGGGAGAGCGACTCGTGACACTCACCGGCTCCGGTTCGGCCCACGACCCACCGGCGGACCCCGCCCGGAGCAGCCCCACGGCCCCCGTCCCCGCCCGGGTGAACCAGTACGGGCCGCCGCGGCGTCTCGACCGGCGCGTCGCCCTGGTCACCGGGGCCTCCTCGGGCATCGGCGCGGCCACGGCGCGGCGCTTCGCCATGGACGGCTGGCAGCTGATCCTCAACGGACGCGACCGGCACCGCCTGGAGCGGACGGCGTCCGGCACGTCGGCCGTCGTGCTGCCCGCCGACCTCGCCGCCCCGGGCGGTCCGCGCCTGCTGGCCCAGTCCGCGCTGCACACCACCGGCCGGATCGACGTCCTGGTCGCCGGGGCGGGCCTCGGCTGGACGGGCCCGTTCACCGCCATGCCGCACACCGACATCGACCGGGTGCTGACCCTGGACCTCAACGCCACACTCCACCTCGTGCGGGAGGTGCTGCCGTCCATGATCGCGGCCGGGCGGGGCCGCGTGGTGCTGCTCGGCTCGGTCGCGGGCTGCGTGGGCCTGCGGGAGGAGGCGGTGTACTCCGCCGCCAAGGCGGGCCTGGCCGCTTTCGCCGAGGCGCTGCGCCAGGAACTGCGCGGCACGGGCGTGGGCGTGACCTTCGTCGTGCCCGGCGCCGTCGACACGGCCTTCCACAGCCGCCGCGGCAGGCCCTACGACGGCACCCGCACCGGTCTCCTGTCGCCCGGCTGCGTCGCGGGCACGATCTGGGAGGCAGTACGGCACAACCGCGACGAGGCCTATGTCCCCACCTGGCTCACCGTCCCGGGCCGGGTCCGCGGCCTCGCGCCGGGCCTCTACCGCCGCCTGCTGAACCGCTTCGGCTGACCCGCACCGCCTCTTCCGGGTCGGGCTCCCTGGCCGTTCCACGGGTTCCGGTCCCCTTGGCCGTTCCTGGTTCGGGTCCCACTGGCCGTTTCCCCGCCATGCCCCCGGCCGCCGTTCCCTCGTTCCGGTCACTCCGGGGATCCACCGTTCAGGTGACCGTCCCCCGTGGTAGGGCATGAGCATGACTCCCCAGCGTCGCCTCTTCCCCCGCCGTACGGCCGAGGCCGCCGCCCACCTGCTCCGGCCCAGCCGCCGCGCCCTGCTGCTGGCGGCCGCGGCCCTCGCGGCGACCGGGGGCGCGGCGCCCGCCGGACGGGGCGCCGACGCTCCGGGCGATCCGTACGACACCCTCCGCCGGCGCTGGCTCGGCATCTCCCTCGGCACCGGCTACGACCCGGCGGCCGAGCCCTACGCCGCCCGGCTCGCCGAGACCGGCGCACTCGCCCGCGACCTGCTCGCGAGCATGGCCCCCGCGGCGGACTCCCTCTGGCCGAGCCACCCCTTCGACCCGCCGGCCGGCATCACCCTCGGCTACGGCCGCCTGTGGACCATGACCCAGGCCTACGTCCGGCAGGGCACCGGCTCGACCGCCGACCCCCGCCTCCTCGCCGGCGTCCTGCGCGGCCTCGACCACCTCTCCGCCACCGTCTACAACCCCTCCACCACCCGCTACGGCAACTGGTGGGAATGGCAGATCGGCAGCCCCCGCCTGCTGATGGACATCACGGCCGCCCTGTACGAGGAACTGGGGCAGACCCGGGTCAGCGCCGCCTGCGCCGCCGTCGACCACTTCGTCCCCGACTCGGCCCTCGGCGACTACACCGGCACCTCCACCGGCGCCAACCGCGTCGACCTGTGCCGCTCCGTCGCCCTGCGCGGCATCCTCGGCCGCGACCCCGCCAAGATCGCCCTCGCCCGTGACGCGCTCTCCCCGGTCTTCCCGTACGTCACCCGGGGCGACGGCCTCTACGCCGACGGCTCGTTCGTCCAGCACACCTGGGTCGCCTACTCGGGCACCTACGGCCAGGTCGTGCTCGACGGCCTCGGCCGGCTCTTCGCCCTGCTCTCCGGATCCGACTGGGAGGTCACCGACCCGAACCGGCAGATCGTCCTCGACAGCGTGGAGCGCGCCTACGCACCGCTCATCCACGACGGGCTGGTCATGGACAGCGTCAACGGGCGTGCCATCAGCCGTGGTCACCTCACCACCGACGACCGCAAGGTACTGCGCAGCGACCACTACCACGGCCACCGGCTCATCGCCGCCATCGCCCTCCTCGCGGCCGGCGCGAGCCCGGCGGAACGCGACCGCTGGCACGCCCGTATCAAGGGCTGGATCGAACGGGACACGGTGACCCCGATCCTGACGGCACCCCAGTTCGGAGTGGCCGACCTGGCCCGGCTGCACACCGTCGACGCCTCGCCCGTCCCGGCCGCGCCCGAGCCCACCGGGCACCACCTCTTCGCCGCCATGGACCGTGCCGTGCACCGCGGCCCCGGCTTCACCGTGAACATCGCCATGGCCAGCGACCGCATCGCCCACTACGAGTGCGGCAACGGGGAGAACCCCCGCGGCTGGCACACCGGCGCGGGCATGGTCAGCTGGTGGGCGGGCGCGAGCGACCAGTACACGGACTGGTTCTGGCCGACCGTCGACTGGTACCGCCTGCCCGGCACCACCGTCTCCACCAAGCGGCTCGCGGACCGTGAAGGCGGCGAGTGGGGCACGGCCCGCCCGGACGCGCGCTGGGCCGGCGGCACCACCGACGGCACGTACGCGGCCCTCGGCCAGCACCTCAAGGGCCTCGGCTCCACCCTCGAAGCCCGCAAGTCCTGGTTCTGCGTCGCGGACGCGGTGATCTGCCTGGGCGCCGGGATCACCTGTGCCGACGGCGTCCCGGTCGAGACGATCGTCGACAACCGCAACCTCGGCGCATCCGGCACCCAACGCTTCGTCAAGGGCCCGGACTGGGCCCACTTGGAGGACCACGGCGGCTGGGTCCTGCTCGGCCGTGAGTCGAAGGCGCTGCGCGAGGACCGCGCCGGAGCCTGGTCCGACATCAACACCGGTGGCACACAGCAGCGGTGCACCCGCCGCTGGCAGACCCTCTGGCTCGACCACGGCACCGACCCCGAGGACGCCACGTACGCCTACGTCCTGATGCCCGGGGCGTCCCGCCGGGCGGTCGCCCGCCGAGCCGCCGACCGCCACTGGATGTCGGTGCTCGCCAACGACGCCGCCCGCCAGGCGGTCACCGTGCCCTCCCTCGGCTGCACGGCCGCGAACTTCTGGCAGTCCGGCACGGCTGGCCCGCTCACCGCCTCCGCGGCCGCGAGCGTGCTGATCGTCCGCCGGGGCCGTGGCGCTACCCTCTGCGTGAGCGAACCGCCCCGCACCGGCGAGCCCCTCGAGATCACCTGGGACCGTCCGGTCCGCCGGGTCGTCCGCGCGGACGAGACGGTCGAGGTGCTCTCCACAGGCGGGCGACTGCGCGTGCGCGTCACTCCGGGGGAGGCATGTGCCACCCACGTCTGTGAGGTGACTCTCACCTGACCGCTTTGTGCGACTCCTACAAGCGACACGCCCCATGAGCAGTCGGAAAGGCTCAACGCAGCCATGGTTCTGTTCAGGGGTACCAGGAAAACACGCCGGACACTGTGAGGAGTCGACGGCCCGCATTCCTCGCTCGGCTTCGTAAGGTCGCTACATGACCGTTTTGGATGAGGCGCCGGGTGAGCCGACCGACGCGCGCGGACGCGTGGCCGAACTGCACGAGATCCGTGCGCAGGCGATGGCCGGACCGAGCGAGAAGGCGACCGAGGCGCAGCACGCCAAGGGCAAGCTGACCGCGCGGGAGCGCATCGAACTTCTCCTCGACCCGGAGTCCTTCCGGGAGGTCGAGCAGTTGCGCCGGCACCGGGCCACCGGCTTCGGCCTGGAGGCCAAGAAGCCGTACACCGACGGTGTGATCACCGGCTGGGGCACGGTGGAGGGCCGCACGGTCTTCGTCTACGCGCACGACTTCCGCGTCTTCGGCGGCGCCCTGGGCGAGGCCCACGCCACGAAGATCCACAAGATCATGGACATGGCCATCGCGGCCGGCGCCCCGCTCGTGTCGCTGAACGACGGCGCCGGCGCCCGTATCCAGGAGGGCGTCTCGGCGCTCGCCGGTTACGGCGGCATCTTCCAGCGCAACACCAAGGCCTCGGGCGTGATCCCGCAGATCTCGGTGATGCTCGGCCCGTGCGCCGGCGGCGCCGCCTACAGCCCGGCCCTCACCGACTTCGTCTTCATGGTCCGCGAGACCTCGCAGATGTTCATCACCGGCCCCGACGTCGTCAAGGCGGTCACCGGCGAGGAGATCACGCAGAACGGCCTGGGCGGCGCGGACGTCCACGCCGAGACGTCCGGCGTCTGCCACTTCGCCTACGACGACGAAGAGACCTGCATCGCCGAGGTTCGCTACCTCCTCTCCCTGCTCCCGCAGAACAACCGCGAGAACCCGCCCCGCACGGAGTCCTCGGACGCGGCCGACCGCCGCTCGGACGTCCTCCTGGACCTGGTCCCGGCGGACGGCAACCGGCCCTACGACATGGCCAAGGTCATCGAGGAGATCGTCGACGACGGCGAGTACCTCGAGGTCCACGAGCGCTGGGCCCGCAACATCATCTGCGCGCTGGGCCGGATGGACGGCCAGGTGGTCGGCATCGTGGCGAACCAGCCCCAGGCGCTGGCGGGCGTACTGGACATCGAGGCCTCCGAGAAGGCGGCCCGCTTCGTCCAGATGTGCGACGCCTTCAACATCCCGATCATCACTCTTCTGGACGTCCCCGGCTTCCTCCCGGGCGTCGACCAGGAGCACGGTGGCATCATCCGCCACGGCGCGAAGCTCCTCTACGCCTACTGCAACGCGACCGTCCCGAGGATCTCCCTGATCCTGCGGAAGGCCTACGGAGGTGCCTACATCGTCATGGACAGCCAGTCCATCGGTGCCGACCTCACCTACGCCTGGCCGACGAACGAGATCGCCGTCATGGGCGCGGAAGGCGCGGCCAACGTCATCTTCCGCCGCCAGATCGCCGAGGCCGAGGACCCCGAGGCCATGCGGGCCCGCATGGTCAAGGAGTACAAGTCCGAGCTGATGCACCCCTACTACGCGGCCGAGCGCGGCCTGGTCGACGACGTCATCGACCCCGCCGAGACCCGCGAGGTGCTCATCAAGTCCCTCGCCATGCTCCAGACCAAGCACGCGGACCTGCCGTCCCGCAAGCACGGCAACCCGCCGCAGTAACCCGGCGGACATCTTCCCCACGGAGACTGACACCCATGGAATCCCCTGACATCCGCGTCGAGAGGGGCCACGCCGAGCCCGAGGAAGTCGCCGCCATCACGGCCATCCTCCTGGCCCGCGCCGCCGCCCGCCCCACGGACCCGACCCCGGCCCACCGCGGCCGCATCAAGGCCGGCTGGCGCCGCCTGGAGCGCGAGCCGGGCTTCCGCGCCCCGCACAGCTGGCGCTGACCCTTCACGCCCCCACGGCCCCGTTCTCCCTCGGGAGGGCGGGGCTGTTGTGCGGTGCTGGTCGGTGACGACGTGGACACCGGGGAAGTCGAGCGCTCCAGGAGAGCCGGCTGGATCAGCGAGTGAGCTCCTCCAACGGCTGCAGTCCGGTGAGGACTAAGCCTCGCTCAACCCCACCGGGGCGGGCACCGAGCGGGTGTGCGGCGGATCAGCTCCGCCGGATCGGCGTCCGCGGCGAGCACGTCCTCGTCCGACAGGTCGGCCCGCGCGAACGTGTCGCACACCGCGTCGGTGATCTGCCCGAACTGCCGCTCCGCACTCCGCTGGAGCCGCAGCCCGGGCACCCGTAGCCGTACCAGCTCCGGCAGCGACAGGTGCCGTTCCTGCTGACGACGTCTGCCGCCCAGCCAGATGTCGGCCGCCGTCTGCGCCACCGTCGTGCCCAGCCGTAACGCCGCCGCCTCCGCGCCGGCCGCGCCGCCCCTCCCAGGACACAACACTGCGGCCCTCACTCCTCCACGGGAGGAACGAGGGCCGCAAGACAGAGGTGGCGACTACCGCAGGCGCGCCATCAGCGCGTGCTCCACCAGCGTGATCAGCGCCGACTTCGCATCGGCCCGATGCCGGGCGTCGGTCGTGATGATCGGGGTGTCAGGACCGATCTGCAGGGCTTCCCGCACCTCGTCCGGCGTGTACGGCTGCTGGCCGTCGAAGCCGTTCAGCGCGATGACGAACGGCAGGCCGCTGTTCTCGAAGTAGTCGACGGCGGGGAAGCAGTCGGCGAGCCTCCTCGTGTCGACCAGCACGATCGCGCCGATGGCGCCGCGCACCAGGTCGTCCCACATGAACCAGAAGCGGTCCTGGCCCGGCGTACCGAAGAGGTACAGGATCAGGTCCTGGTCCAGGGTGATGCGGCCGAAGTCCATGGCGACCGTCGTGGTCGTCTTGTCCCCGGTGTGGGTGAGGTCGTCGATGCCGGCCGAAGCGGACGTCATGACGGCCTCGGTGCGCAGCGGGTTGATCTCCGAGACGGCACCCACGAACGTGGTCTTGCCCACGCCGAAGCCGCCAGCCACCACGATCTTCGCGGACGTGGTGGAGCGGGAAGGCCCTCCGCTAGAGCTTGCGAAGTCCACTGAGCACCCTTTCGAGCAGTGTCACGTCTGGCTGGCCGCCGGCGTTCTCGTCGCCGCCGGGCTGATGGATGGCGACCAGTCCCGCCTCCGCCAAGTCGGCGACGAGGATCCTGGCCACGCCGAGAGGGATCGTGAGGAGCGCCGAGATCTCGGCGACCGACTTGATTTCCCGGCAGAGGTTGCAGATCCGCTGATGCTCGGGCAACTGGCCCTGCATCTGGTGCGGCTGCGCAGTGGTGTGCACCAGCGCCTCGATGGCGAGCTGGTAGCGCGGGCGGGTCCGGCCGCCGGTCATGGCGTACGGACGCACCAACGGGTTGTGGTTGTTCGACGCCCCGCCGGGCGCCGGCTCCGGGGTGCGGCGCTGCGGCTGCACAGGCTGGATACGCGGGGCCGGCGGCTGGTCGTACGGCGACGGGCCGGGGCCCTGTGGCGCGTACGGCTGCCGGTGGCTCGGTGCGGAGGGGAAGTTGTAACGGTTCGGGTTCTGACCACCGTCGCCCTGACCCTGGGCAGGGCCGTACGACCAGTTGCCTGAAGACGAACCGCCTGGGGGTGTTGCCACTTTCTCCTCCTCCGACTGTGCCTGGCACCCATCGCTGTGGAGCCGCGTCCCAAGACCTTACGGCCATGGGACGCCAAAACGCACCGTCCGTCTGTTAGTTGAGCAGGCTCCCCTGGAGCTCTGCACGAAGGTCCGGTGTCAGGACCGTACCGGCTCGGTCCACCAGCAGCGCCATCTCGTACCCGACGAGGCCGATGTCCGCCTCCGGATGTGCGAGAACCGCGAGCGACGAGCCGTCGGAGATGGACATGATGAACAGGAACCCCCGCTCCATCTCCACAACCGTCTGGTTCACGCTGCCACCCTCGAAGATCCGGGAGGCGCCTGCCGTCAGAGACGTCAGACCGGAGGCGACGGCCGCGAGCTGGTCGGCGCGGTCGCGGGGGAAGCCTTCGGACATCGCCAGAAGGAGTCCGTCGGCGGAGACCACCACCGTGTGGGACACCCCCGGGGTGTTGTCCACGAAGTTGGTGATCAACCAGTTCAGGTTCTGTGCCGCCTGGCTCATCGGGCTCACACTAACGCTCCTGGTTGTAGGTGCTGTCAGGACCGAAGCCCTGGCCGTTCGTTTCACTGCCTGCGCTGCGCCCGCGCTGGACGCCCCGACGCAGGTTGCTCAGCCTGCCCCGGACGTCCTCCGGGGCGCGGGAGACCTGTGGGCCTCCCTGATGGGTGCTTTCGGCGGCACCCTCGATCAGGTTGGCCTTGGGCACCCGCCTCGGCAGGCCGGAGGAGGTGACCCCGCCCGCCTTGGGCTTCCGGAGCTGCGAGGCCTGCTGCCACCGCTCGTCGTTCGCCGAGCGCCAGTCGTCGCCGTTGTTCTCCGGAGCGGAGGCCGGCGGCTCCTGGCTCGCGTGCCGTGCGCCGCCACCCGTACCGTTCGCACCGCTCGCGGTGGATCCACGGCGGGGAAGCCCGGCGTCGGTCATCGTGTGAGCGGCGGAGGGGCCCGATCCCGGACGGTCGAAGCCTACGCGGTCCTGCTCACTCGCGTCAGCGGCCTGCGCAGATTCCGTTTCCTGGGCCTGAGAAGGGTACTGGCTCGGGTAGCCGTTCTGGTAACCGTCCTGCTGCGGCCAGTCATCCTGGTGACGACGCTGCTCGAACGCGGCGAAACCACCCGGCCCGCCCGCGCCCGGCGCCGAGGGCTCCTCCTGGGCCGGCTCCGCATAGGAGGGCTCCGGGTAGCCGCCGTTCGGCGAGAAGGTGTCGTTCTGCGGCAGGCCGCCGCCCGCCGCGTAGTACTGCTCGTCGTACGCGGACCGCTGCGGCTCCTCGTACCCCGTGTGCCGCTGCTCCTCGTACGACGCCTGCTGCTCCTCGTACGGCGCCTGACGGTCGTACGCGGACGGCTGCTGCTCCGGGTAGCCGCTCTGGCCGGTGTCGTAGGCCTGCCCGGCGTCGTAGCCCTGCTGCCCGTTGGCGTACTCGTCGCGGTACCCGGTCGCCTCGGCGGACTGCCGGTCGCTCTGCCCGGGCAGCGCGGGCTGCTCGTGCGACTGGGCTTCCAGGGCCGCCCGGCGCTCCTCGCGCATCAGGGAGCGGCCGACGGGGTCCAGCTCCCGTATGTCGTCGGGGACTTCGGCGTAGCGGCTGTCGTCGAAGCCGAGCTCCGCGGCCGTGCGCATGGGCTGGCCGAAGTTCTCGCCGCCGAAGTTCTGCTCCGGGATGATCTGCGAGACGGTGAACTCGTCGCGGTCCACGTGCTGCTCGCCGCCACCACCGTGGGTGATCGCGTCCGGCAGCATGACCAGCGAGGTCGTGCCGGCCTGCTCGCCC
The DNA here is from genome assembly GCF_044764825.1 of Streptomyces sp. NPDC093598. Lineage (NCBI taxonomy): Bacteria > Bacillati > Actinomycetota > Actinomycetes > Kitasatosporales > Streptomycetaceae > Streptomyces > Streptomyces sp. NPDC093598. The sequence continues at coordinate 16,300 of NZ_JBIWIV010000010.1, forward strand.
GAGGGGCGCAGCTGGACGCGGATGCCGTGGCGGTCCGACAGCCGGCCGACCACGAACAGGCCCATGCGCTGCGAGATCGCGGCGTCCACGGTCGGCGGGTTGGCCAGCTTGTGGTTGATGTCCGCGAAGTCCTCGGCGGTGAGGCCGATGCCCTTGTCGTGGATCTCGATCATGACCCGGCCGTCGGGCAGACGGGTGGCGGTCACGCGGACCTTGGTCTGCGGGGAGGAGAACGTCGTCGCGTTCTCCAGCAGCTCGGCGAGCAGGTGCACGAGGTCGGTCACGGCGCGGCCGTGGATCTCGGCCTCCGGGACACCGGACAGCTCGATGCGCTCGTACTGCTCCACCTCGGAGGAGGCGGCGCGCAGCACGTCGACCAGCGGGACCGGCTGGTCCCAGCGGCGGCCGGGCTCCTCGCCGGCGAGGACGAGGAGGTTCTCGCCGTTGCGGCGCATACGGGTCGCGAGGTGGTCCAGGCGGAAGAGGTTCTCCAGCTGGTCCGGGTCGGCCTCGTTGTTCTCCAGGTCGGTGATCAGGGTCAGCTGGCCCTCGATCAGCGACTGGTTGCGGCGCGACAGGTTGGTGAAGATCGCGTTGATGTTGCCCCGCAGCAGGGCCTGCTCGGCGGCGAGCCGGACCGCCTCGCGGTGGACTTGGTCGAAGGCGCGGGCGACCTCGCCGATCTCGTCCGTGGTGGTGATCGGGATGGCCTGCACACGGGTGTCGACGCGGCCCGGGTCGGTGCGGGAGAGCTGGTCGACCAGCATCGGCAGGCGCTGCTCGGCGATGCCGAAGGCGGCGTTGCGCAGCTGGCGCATCGAGCGGCTCATCTGGCGGGCGACCGCACCGGCCAGGATGAAGGCCAGGAGCAGCGCGACCACGACGGCGGCACCGGTGATGTAGGCGTCACGCTGGGCGGCGTCGGCGATGTCCGAGGCCTCGCTCACGGCCTTGTCGGCCATGTCGGTCTCGATCTTCTCGTACGCGTTGAACTTGAGCGTGTTGACCGCCCACCAGTTCTCGGCGGTGATGCCCTTCTCGGCGAGGGCGGCGCGGGCGCTCGGGTCCGTGCTCTGCAGCGTCGCGACGGCGGAGATCATCGACGTCGGGTTGGACGGCGGCGGGACGTAGTCCGGGTTCTTGGCCTTGGCTTCCCGGGCCATCACGGCAGCGTCGGCCTTGATCTTGCTTTCGGCCGCATCGAGCTTGGCCGCGTCCTGCTCGGTGCCGCCGCCGATGTACTCCTGCACGGCGATGCGCTCGAGGTAGGCGTACGAGGACAGGGCGATGCGCTGGCTGGCCAGGTTGCCGGCGTCCGGGCCGGGCTTGACGAGGATGTGCATGCCGATGGACCGCTGCAGCGACAGGGCCGCCTTGGTGAGCTCGATGGCGTACACGGTCCGGCCGTAGCTGGTGATGTTGCCGGTGCCCAGGCCGAGCTCGTTGGCGAACTCCGTCAGCGGGTGGGCGACCTCGACATAGCCCTCTTCGGTCTGTACGCCCTTGAGTTTGGAGGTGTACGCGACCTGGCGCAGGGTGGCGAGCTTCGGCTCCGCCTTGCGGAACAGGTCCAGCCGGCGCTCCAGGCCGGGCTTCGCCGGCATGTTCTGGGCGGCGGCGTCGAAGGCGTCGGCCGCCTCGTCGGTGGCCTTGCGGACCTGGGTGACGGTCGCCTTGTCCTGGGCGGTCTGGGCGCTGCCCTTCAGCAGGGGCGCCGCCGAGGCGTCACGTTCGTTGTAGAGGGCGTTGGCGTAGAGCAGCGAGGCGCGGACCAGGCGCGCGGTGTTCTCGGCGTCCTCGGCCTCCTGCCAGGTGTCGATCGAGCTCTTCACCTGGAAGCCGCCCATGACGAGGCCGACCACCACGGGTATGAGCAGGATCGCGTTGAGCCTGGTCGCCACGCGCCAGTTGCGCGGGGAGAGACGGCCGCCGCTCTCGGCGGGCGGGGCCGTCTGCTCCGAACCGGGCACGGGGGCGGGCGCCGCTGTGCGCGGCGGCGGGGTGAAGTTGCCCCGGGCCGACGGCTCGGGACTGTTCTTGCTTCGCCTCACTCGACCAACAACCTCTCGGCGGTCGGCACCAACGTTGTGCCGCAGTGTTCAGAGCCCAACACGACCTCGATGGACGGGTACGTCATTGACTATTGGGCAGTTCAGGCATTCCAGCACGACGACCTGCGCTCTTCCAAACAGTCCGAGGTGGGGATTCCATGTGATGTAAGCCCCAGATAAAACGGTCATAAAGAGCGAGCCCCGCCAAAAGGCGGGGCGATTGTGCGCGCAGCGAGACCGGATGTGCGCGACGCGTGGCCGTACCACCAGATTCCTCTGCCGAAACGTTATGAACACCTTGGCCGACCGTGTCAAAGGACACAGTCGGCGCCGGTGTATCTACGACAACTGCCGTATGGCACTTCAGAATTGGGTGCTACCTCAGCCGTGCCATCAGAGCGTGCTCGACCAGCGTGATCAGGGCACTCTTCGCATCGGCCCGGTGCCGGGCGTCGGTCGTGATGATCGGGGTGTCCGGACCGATCTGCAGCGCCTCGCGCACCTCTTCGGGCTGGTAGGGCTGCTGTCCGTCGAAGCCGTTCAGCGCCACGACGAACGGCAGACCCGAGTTCTCGAAGTAGTCGACGGCCGGGAAGCAGTCGGCCAGGCGCCGGGTGTCCACGAGCACCACCGCGCCGATGGCGCCGCGCACCAGGTCGTCCCACATGAACCAGAAGCGGTCCTGGCCCGGCGTACCGAAGAGGTACAGGATCAGGTCCTGGTCCAGGGTGATGCGGCCGAAGTCCATGGCCACCGTGGTGGTGGTCTTGTCCCCGGTGTGGGTCAGGTCGTCGATGCCCGCGCTGGCGGAGGTCATGACGGCCTCGGTGCGCAGCGGGTTGATCTCCGAGACGGCACCCACGAACGTGGTCTTGCCCACGCCGAAGCCGCCCGCCACCACGATCTTCGCGGAGGTGGTGGACCGCCCCGCGTCAGAGCTTGCGAAGTCCACTGAGCACCCTTTCGAGCAGTGTCACGTCCGGCGCGCCGCTGGCGTCGTCGCCGCCCGGCTGGTGGATCGCGACGAGACCGGCTTCGGCGAGGTCCGCGACCAGGATCCGGGCCACCCCCAACGGCATGTTGAGCAGCGCCGAGACCTCGGCCACCGACTTCACCTCGCGGCACAGGTGGCAGATCCGCTGGTGCTCCGGGAGCAGCCCCATGAGCGCGGCGGGGTCCGCGGTCGTGCTGATCAGTGCCTCGATGGCCAGCTGATAGCGCGGCCGGGTCCGGCCGCCGGTCATGGCGTACGGCCGTACCAGCGGCTGGTCGCCCTCGTCCTCGTACGGCTCCGCGTACGGATCATGAGAGGCGGGGGGCGGGGTCATGGGTCCTCCGGGCGGGACAGCAAGTCGGTCAGCAAGCCGTCTGACGGGGCCTGTGCGGGGTGTGTGGCGGCCGGACGGTGATGTGGTGAGACGGGTGGTGCCGGGGCCGATCAGTGGAGCAGACTGCCTTGGAGCTCAGCTCGCAGGTCGGGGGTGAGGACCGCGCCCGCGCGGTCGACCAGGAGCGCCATCTCGTAGCCGACGAGGCCGATGTCGCACTCGGGGTGGGCGAGAACGGCCAGGGACGAGCCGTCCGAGACGGACATGAGGAAGAGGAATCCTCGCTCCATCTCCACGACCGTCTGCGCCACCTCACCGCCCTCGAAGATCCGGGAGGCGCCTGCCGTCAGGGACGTCAGGCCCGAGGCGACGGCCGCGAGCTGGTCCGCGCGGTCGCGCGGGAAGCCCTCCGACAGCGCCAGGAGGAGACCGTCGGCGGACACGACGACGGTGTGGGACACCCCGGGGGTGTTGTCCACGAAGTTGGTGATCAACCAGTTGAGATTCTGTGCCGCCTGGCTCATCGGACTCAACTAACGCTCCTGCTGGTGAGTGGGCCGTGGGTGGCTGCCGGTCTGGGTGGACCCGGCCTGACGACCCTGTGCGATTCCCCGACGGAGATTGGTCAGCCGGCCGCGCACGTCATCCGGCGCGCGCGAGACCTGCGGACCGCTCTGGTGGGTTTGCTGCTGAGCCGTGCCCGGGACGAGGTTCGCCCGGGGCACCCGGCGCGGCAGGCCGGAGGTGGTGACACCACCCGCGGCGGGCTGGCGGACTCGCTCGGCCTGGCGGACGAGGTCGTCGTTCGGCGAGGTGCGCCAGCCGGTGGAGGCGGCGGGCCGCTGCGGACCGGTGGGTCCCTGCGGTTGCTGCGTGGCGGCCGGAGCGGAGCCGTTGTTCTGCGGCTGCTGCTGCTCCTGCTGGCCGTGGAACCAGTTGGTCTCCAGCGTGTCGTACAGCGGCGTACGACCGTCGCCCGGACCGGACGCCGGCGGCAGGGCCTCGGGCTCCTGCCGGACGGGCCGGGCCTGCGGGGCGGGCGGACGCGGGGCACCGAAGTCGGCCGGGCCCCGGCCACCGTTCACCTGCGGCCGCTCGAACCGGCCCGTGCCCGCGGGGTCGGCCGGCGTGGCCGGACCCGGGAGGGTGGGCCGGCCGGAGCCGTTGTCCTGGCGGGGCGCCGGGTACTGACCCGTGGAGCCGTTGTCCTGCCGCGGCGCGGGGTACTGGCCGGTCGAGTTGCTGTCCTGGCGGGGCGCCGGGTACTGGCCGGTCGAGCCGTTGTCCTGCCGCGGGGCCGGGTACTGGCCCGTGGAGCCGTTGTCGTACGACTGCGGCGCCGGGTACTGACTCGGCGTGGACGACGGGTCGGGGCGACCGCCCGAGGTGCCGAAGACGTCCGGGCGGACGAACTGACCCGGGCCCTGCGGCGCGTTCGCGCCGGGGCCGAACGGGTCCGCGTGCTGAGGAGCACCGAAGTCGGCCGGGGAGCCGAGGCCCTGCCGGTCGTTGTCGCGCGGGACGGCCGGCATCTGCGCCGTCGCGCCCGGGCCGTCCGGCTCCTCGTGGCCGCGCGGGGCGTCCAGCGAGGCACGCGGCACCGGCGGCTGGGCGTTCTCGTCGCCCCAGCTCGGCACGCGAGGCTGCGCATCGCCACCGGGCAGCTCGGCCCGCGGACCGCCGCGCGGCGGCAGCTGCGGCCGACGGCCCTTGCCCTGCTCGGCGTTGTCGCCCTGCTTCTTCCGGCCCCGGCCGCGGCCCCGGCCACCGCCGAAGGCGTCCTGGCCCTGCTGCGGCCCGTTGGTTCCCGCGGCCTGAAGACCCTGCGGGGCACCCGGCGCCTGCTGGCCGAACCCGGCACCGGCACCGGCCGGAGCCTGACGGCCCTGTGAGGGACCACCCTGGTCGAACGCCGAGGTGTCGGGACCCTGCGGTCCGCGTGCTCCACCCGGCGCTCCCGGGCGGCCACCGTCCGCGTCCCGTCCGGGCAGCGCGGCCCGCGGGCCCTGGCCCGGAGCGAGCCGGCCACCGCCGGACGCACCGCCGCCGAAGGCACCGCCGGACGCACCGGCCCCGAGGGCACCGGCGTTCTGGCCGGCACCGGCGGCACGCCGGGCCGCGGCCGCACCGGCGGCGGCCTGCGCGGCGGCGGGACCGCCGCCGACCGGCGGCTGACCGGGCTGCTTGGGCTGGGGCTTCCTGCCGCCCTGGGCGACGTCGACGGGCAGCATGACCAGCGCGGTCGTACCACCGGAGTCGGACGGGCGCAGCTGGATGCGGATGCCGTGCCGCTGTGACAGCCGGCCGACCACGAACAGACCCATGCGGCGGGAGACGGAGACGTCCACCGTCGGGGGAGAGGCGAGCCGCTCGTTGATCGCCGCCAGGTCCTCCGGCGACAGGCCGATACCGGTGTCGTGGATCTCGATCAGCACACGGCCGTCGGGCAGCGCGTGACCGGTGACCTTGACCTTGGTCTGCGGCGAGGAGAACGAGGTCGCGTTCTCCAGCAGCTCGGCGAGCAGGTGCACGAGGTCGTTGACCACACGGCCGGCCACTTCGGTGGTCGGCACGGAGGCCAGCTCGATGCGCTCGTACTGCTCCACCTCGGACGCGGCGGCACGCAACACGTCGACCAGCGGCACCGGACGGGTCCAGCGGCGGCCCGGCTCCTCACCCGCGAGGACGAGGAGGTTCTCACCGTTACGGCGCATACGCGTGGCGAGGTGGTCGAGCTTGAACAGCGAGGACAGCTGGTCCGGGTCGGCCTCGCGGGACTCCAGCTCGGAGATCAGCGACAGCTGGCGCTGGATCAGGCCCTGGGAGCGGCGCGAGAGGTTGGTGAACATCGCGTTGACGTTGCCCCGCAGCAGTGCCTGCTCGGCGGCGAGACGGACCGCCTCGCGGTGCACGTCGTCGAAGGCCGCGGCCACCCGGCCGATCTCGTCCCGGGAGTGCACACCGACCGACTCCACGGACGTGTCGACGTCCTGCGGGTCGGACTCGGACAGCTGCTTGACCAGCTCGGGCAGACGGTCGGAGGCGACCTTGGTCGCGGTGTCCTCCAGGCGGCGCAGCGAGCGGATCATGGACCGCGCCACGACGAAGGCGCCGACCAGCGACACACCGAGCACGATCAGGATCAGGGCACCGGAGATGATCGCGTCGCGCTCGGTGGCGCTGCGCAGCTCGCGGGCCTTCTGTTCCATCTCCTCGAGCAGCGTGTGCTCGATGTTCTTCATCTGCTGGATCTTGGTGGAGCTGTCGTCCAGCCAGTCGCGGTAGGACCGCTTGTCCTGCTGGGCGAGACCGCTCGCGGAGACCAGCACGCGGCCCGCGTAGGTGTCGGTCGCCTTGATCGTGGAGTTGCCGCCGTCCTCGATCGGCTTCAGCAGCTCGGCGGCGGCGTCCTCGCCGTAGATGCTCTTGAAGCTGCGGATCTCGGAATTCTGGCTCTCCAGGGCCGACTCGGCGTAGAGCCGGTCGTTCGGCGAGAGCTTGCCGGTGGTGGTGTTGCTCGCGGGCAGCGCCGCCGCCAGGGCCGCGCGCTGGATCGAGGAGTACTCCTTGGCGGAGGAGAACGCCGCGAGCGCACGCGTGCGCTGGATCATGTCCGGGTTGCTGGTCGCCTCGGCCATGTCCTGGGAGAGGTCGATCAGGTTCTCGATCAGGCGGTGGTACGCCTCGATCGTCTGGGTGGAGTTGCCGTCGGCGGCGTAGGCGCCCTTGCGGATCTGCTCCAGGTCGCCCAGTTCGCCGGCGAGCTGGACGAGGTACTCGCGGACGCCCTTGAGGTTGCCGTCCTTGCTGGTGCTGTCGATCTCCTCGGAGCTGTCGAGGAAGTTCTTCCTCGCCCGGTCCGTCTTCTCGCGCAGGCCCTTGACCGTGAAGTCGGTCGCCTTGCCGCCGTGCGCGAGCGGACCGGCCGACTGGTCGCGCTCCTCCTGGAGCGCGGCCGACAGCTCGGTGGCCTGCTTGGTCAGATCGGTCAGCAGCTTCATGTTGTCCAGCTGCTGGATGTTGTCCATGGAGTCGTTGATGCGCAGTGCGCCCAGCGACGTGGCGGCGACCACGGGGAGTGCGAGCAGCGAGACCAAGCGGGTGGAGATGCGCCAGTTGCGCAGGGCTATTCGCGGGCCGGGGCCCACCGGGCCGGTCGGCGGCTTGAGGCCCGTGGACGGGCTCGTGGACCCCGCGGAGGCCGACCCGGAGCGCTCACCGCCGTCACCGGCCGGGCCCTGGTTCTGGGCGTGCTGGGGCGCGGGGCCGCCTTTCACGGGGCCAGTCCCGCCGTGCGGCTCCGGCTCCGCCGAAGCGCTGCCATCCCTCTTGAAACGTCCCTGCACTAGCGTCGCAACCTCTGGACCAGGCACCCCGTCGCCTGAACGGCAGGGCACGGTGTCGGCGTACTGGGGACGCCCTGAAAAACGCCCCCGTGGTGGTCGTGGGTGACCGGCGCTGGTTCCCCCTTCTCACCGCCGCTCGGCGCGTCTGTGCGCCCCCTGTGCGCCGGCTCGATCCTGCGGCGGTCCGTGAGATTCCAGCACAGCACAGGATCTCCAACAAGGCCCGTAGGCCGAGCCGTGACCTAGGTGACACCACGTGAGTGCCGGATCACCGGACGTAGAAAGCGAGTTCGCCCATTCCGGGCGTATGCCCGCGAGTCGCCGAGACCTGTCAGGTGTCCCAGTCGCCATGATCAGGAGCGGAATGATGGCTTCAGTGAGCCAATGTCCGTTTCGTTGGGGTGGGGCGCGAGCCTGAATTGACCGATTTGCCCTCTGATTCGTGAGAAAACTCACATGCTGATCATGGCCTCCGGGCGACTGCGCCGGGGAATCGCATGTTTAGCCTGACGCTTTACAGCGATGGCACAACCGACAACCCGCGCCCGGGTGGGGGTTCACCACCCTCCCGGCGCCCGTCACAGGACAGGGTCAAGTAAACAGTGAAGACGACGACGATGTTCCACAAGATCGCCAACCCGCGACGCACGACGCTGGCGCACCTGGACGACGCCGACGAACTGCGGACGCCGGAGCAGCCGGAGCACCCCGTCGACCTCCCGGCCCAGACCGCAAACCCCAAGCGCACCGTCCTCATGGAGATCCCCGTCGCGGCCGCCGCGGCCGCGGAGTGACACCAGCAAGTACGCGTGCCGGCCGCCGGATGCTCACGGCGGAAGGACACGGATTTCCGAGGGGCGCCCCCCGTGACGGGGCGCCCCTTCGTAATGCGCGGGGCTGGGGGACCTCCCCGCGTTAGCCTGGACCGTCAGACTCCAGCCGCTTCAGTCAAGGGGCCAAGCATCCCGTGCGCATCGCCAGGTTCTCCATCGACGGGAACGTCGCCTTCGGCGCCATCGAGGGCGACAAGCAGGACGAACTCGTCCTGGACATCATCAAGGGCATCCCGTTCGCGGACTTCGAGCTCTCCGGTACGAAGGTGCCGGTGAGCAAGGTCAGGCTGCTGCCGCCGGTGCTCCCCAACAAGGTCGTGGCCTTCGGCCGCAACTACGCGGAGCACGCCCGCGAGCTGGGCAACGAGGTCCCCGACGCCCCCTTCGCGTTCTTCAAGCCGTCCACCTCGGTGATCGGCCCGGGCGACGAGATCCAGTACCCCTCCTTCTCCGAGGAGGTGCACCACGAGGCCGAGCTGGCCGTCGTGATCGGCCGGATGTGCCGCGAAGTCCCGCGCGAGCGCGTCAAGGACGTCATCTTCGGCTACACCTGCGCCAACGACATCACCGCCCGCGACGTGCAGAAGCGCGAGAAGCAGTGGGCCCGGGCCAAGGGCTTCGACAGCTCCTGCCCGCTCGGCCCCTGGGTGGAGACGGACCTGGACGCGAGTGACCTCACCATCCAGCTCACGGTCAACGGCCAGCAGCGCCAGCTCGGCCGGACCAGCGAGATGATCCACTCCGTCGAGGACCTGATCGTCAACATCTCCGAGGCCATGACGCTGCTCCCCGGCGACGTGATCCTCACCGGCACCCCGGCTGGGGTCGGCCCCCTGAACGTCGGCGACGAGGTCGCCGTCACCATCGAAGGCATCGGCACTCTCACCAACAAGGTTGTCAAGCGTGGCTAGCGCATCCGCCCCAGCAGTCCGTGTCCGTTTCTGCCCGTCGCCCACCGGTAACCCCCACGTGGGCCTGGTGCGCACCGCCCTGTTCAACTGGGCGTTCGCCAAGCACCACCAGGGCACCCTGGTGTTCCGCATCGAGGACACCGACGCGGCCCGCGACTCCGAGGAGTCGTACACCCAGCTGCTCGACTCGATGCGCTGGCTGGGCTTCGACTGGGACGAGGGCCCCGAGGTCGGCGGTCCGCACGCGCCGTACCGCCAGTCGCAGCGCATGGACCTGTACAAGGACGTCGCCGCCAAGCTGCTCGACGCCGGGCACGCCTACCACTGCTACTGCTCCCAGGAGGAGCTGGACACCCGCCGCGAGGCCGCTCGCGCCGCCGGCAAGCCGTCCGGCTACGACGGCCACTGCCGTGAGCTGACCGACGCCCAGGTCGAGGAGTACAAGGCCCAGGGCCGCGAGCCGATCGTCCGCTTCCGGATGCCCGACGAGACGATCACCTTCACCGACCTGGTCCGCGGCGAGCTGACCTTCACCCCGGAGAACGTCCCGGACTACGGCATCGTCCGCGCCAACGGCGCCCCGCTGTACACCCTGGTCAACCCGGTCGACGACGCCCTGATGGAGATCACCCACGTCCTGCGCGGCGAGGACCTGCTCTCCTCCACTCCGCGCCAGATCGCCCTGTACAAGGCGCTGATCGAGCTGGGCATCGCCAAGGAGATCCCGTCCTTCGGCCACCTGCCGTACGTGATGGGCGAGGGCAACAAGAAGCTCTCCAAGCGCGACCCGCAGTCCTCCCTCAACCTCTACCGGGAGCGCGGCTTCCTCCCCGAGGGCCTGCTCAACTACCTCTCGTTGCTCGGCTGGTCCCTCTCGGCCGACCAGGACATCTTCTCGACCGACGAGATGATCGCCGCGTTCGAGATCTCCGACGTGAACCCGAACCCGGCCCGCTTCGACCTGAAGAAGTGCGAGGCCATCAACAGCGACCACATCCGCCTGCTGGACGTGAAGGACTTCACGGAGCGTTGCCGCCCGTGGCTCCAGGCCCCGTTCGCACCCTGGGCCCCGGAGGCCTTCGACGAGGCGAAGTGGCAGGCCATCGCCCCGCACGCGCAGACCCGCCTCAAGGTCCTCTCCGAGATCACCGACAACGTCGACTTCCTGTTCCTGCCGGAGCCGGTCGCGGACGAGGCCAGCTGGACGAAGGCGATGAAGGAGGGCTCGGACGCCCTGCTGCGCACGGCCCGCGAGAAGCTTCAGGCCGCCGACTGGACCTCCGCCGAGTCGCTCAAGGAGGCCGTCCTGGCCGCCGGCGAGGCCCACGGCCTCAAGCTCGGCAAGGCCCAGGCCCCCGTCCGCGTCGCCGTCACGGGCCGCACGGTCGGGCTGCCGCTGTTCGAGTCCCTGGAGGTCCTGGGCAAGGAGACCACCCTGGCCCGGATCGACGCGGCGCTGGCGAAGCTGGCCGCGTAACGCGAAGCACCCACACGGCAAGGGCGGCGTCCGGTTCGGGCGCCGCCCTCGGCCGTGTCCGTCCAGCCGTCACCCGGAGTTCACCCTTCCGGCCAACTCTCGTCCCCCGTATGGACGTTGGATGCCCTCTGTGCGCACGGTGCGCCTGTGCGCCCTGGTACCGGGGGAGAGAGCATGATCCGTTCGCGAAGACTCGTCCACGCGGCCGTCGGCGGGGTGGTGGCCCTGTCCTGCACCGTGCTGACCGCACCCGCGCAGGCGGTGCCGCAGGCCGACGAGCCGGCCGGCACGGTGCGGCTCGTCACCGAGAAGCGCGTGACCGTCGACTACCCGTGGGCCGGCGCGTCCGGCTTCCAGTACCGGCCGGGGACCAGTGCGGTCACCACGGTGGACTACCCCGACACGGTCCCGCCCGCCCACGCCGGCCCGGACGACCTGGCCAGCGGCACCGACGTCGTGAACACCCACACCGGGCAGACCGTCACGCAGCGGCACCGCTCGACCGGCGTCACCGCCACCGTCACGATCCCCTCCGGCCACGCCTTCCGGGCCGCCGCGGGCTGGAGCGCGCTGACCATGGACGGCATCGGCGCCCTGCACGTGCTGCGCACCGTCGAGGGCACCCTCACCGTGGACACCCCGGTCACCGGCTTCCCCGCGGGCGCCCGGCCCGTCCTCTACCGCACCGGCGGCTCGGTCGGCCGTCTCGCGATCGTCTACACGCTCGACGGCAAGACGTCCGTGGGCCTGGTCGACCTCTCCGACGGCGCCTTCCGCACCTACGTCACCGGCGACACGGCGACCCCGCAGCTCGCCTTCAACGACCGCTGGCTGGTCGCCGACTGGAAGGCGATCCGGGTGGACGCCGAACCCGGCACCGAGCCCACCGCCCTCACCCGCACCGACGCCCAGCTCGAAGCCGTCGTGGGCGACCAACTCCTGCTCGGCAACCCGACGTTCGTCCTGGGCGGCACCGAGGCCGCACTGACCGCCCGTTCCCTGGTCACCGGCGCCTCCAGCACCGTGCTCAGCTCGTCGTTCGGAGGTATCGGCCCGACCCTGGACGGCGGCGCCCTGGCCACCGCGGGTCCCACCAGCCTCGACTGGAACATCCACCGCATCACTCCCACCGGCAGCGGTGGCCTCACCACCGCCGAGGTGGCCCGGGTCCCCGCCGCCGCGACCGGCGTGCAGGGACTGGCCGTCGCCGGCGGTGAGTTGTTCCTCCACGGCGCGACGCCGGGCGCCTCACTGCGCTACAACAGCTTCCAGCTGGACGCCACCGGCCGGCCCGACGGCCCCCAGACGCGCCGCAGCCCCGCCATGAGCCCGTCCGCCTGCCTCACCGGCGACGCCGCCTGCCCCCAGCTGGAGGCCCTCGGCGACGGCCGGGTCAGCCACCTGTGGACCAGCGAGACGGGCGAGGAGTCCGTCGTCACCGTGGGTCTCGACACCACCACCGTCCTCAGCGGGCCCACGGACGGCGACTCCACCGGCCGCATCGGCGGCGGCACCGGCCGGTACGTGCTCTACAACGGCGGCTCCGGCAAGCAGCGGGTGGTCGACTTCCCGCGCGCCGCGACCGCCGGCGAGACCGCCCTCACCCGCGACCGCACCGCCGCCGCGGTCTGGGGGCAGACCCTGTGGGCCCCGGGCAGCACCCCGGGCGCGGTCACCGGCCGCAACCTCAAGACCGGCACGGCCACCACCATCGCCACCGGCGCCCCCTGCACCCCCACCGACATCCAGGCCGTCAACACCTGGCTGTACTGGTCCTGCGGCAGCTCGGCGGGCGTCTACGACCGCGCCACCCACCGCAGGATCACGGTCCCGGCCGACACCGGCCCGGCCCGCCTCGCCGACGGCTTCCTGCTCCGCGAGAACCGCACCACCCACGAACTGCTGCTCACCGACTTCCACACCGGCACGGCCACCACCCGCACCCTGGTCAAGCTGCCCGCCACCGACCAGAACACCGGCGGCAGCAACGGCCGCTGGGCCGTCGACCGCTTCGGCGGCCACATCGCCTACCTCAACGGCACGTACGGCGAGGTGTCGATCGTCCCCAGCGGCGTCCCCACCTCGCCCCTGGCGCAGATGGAGGCCCAGGTCCCCTCGCCGTCCGTGATCGGCAAGGCGTTCCCCTGGACCCCGGTGTGGCAGCTGAACAAGCCCTCCACGTGGACCCTGACCCTCACCGACGCCTCCGGCAAGCTCATCCGCACTCTGACCGGCAGCTCCACGGGGGCCGCCGTACGCCCCGCCTGGGACGGCACCACCGACAGCGGCGGCGCCACCGGCGGCGCCCACACCTGGAAGCTCACCGCACACCCCCGCGACGGCCATGGCCCGGACCTCACGCTCTCCGGCACCATGACCCTGGGCTGAGAGCACACCGCGGTGGGTACGGTCGGAGCATGAGCATCCAAGCCGTGGTCTGGGACGTCGACGACACCCTCTTCGACTACACCACCGCCGACCGCCTCGGCATGCGCGCCCACCTCACGGCCGAGGGCCTGCTCGACCGCTACGACAGCGTCGAGCAGGCCATCGACCACTGGCGGGAGATCACCCACCTGCAGTGGGCCCGCTTCTCGGCCGGCGAGGCCACCTTCGAGGACCAGCGGCGCGACCGCGTACGGGTGTTCCTGGACCAGGACCTCACCGACGCCCAGGCCGACGCGTGGTTCCAGCGGTACGTCACCCACTACGAGGCGGTCTGGGCGCTCTTCCCCGACGTCCTGCCCGTCCTCGACGCCCTCTCCACCAGCCACCGGCACGCCGTGCTCTCCAACTCCAGCCTCCACGTCCAGGACCGCAAGCTGCGCGCCCTCGGCGTCCACGACCGCTTCGAGACCATCCTGTGCGCGGCCGAGCTCGGCGTCTCCAAGCCCGAGGCCGGGGCGTTCCTCGCGGCCTGCGATTTCCTCGGGCTGCCGCCGCACCAGGTCGCCTACGTCGGCGACCACCCGGAGATCGACGGGCGGGGTGCCGCCGACGCCGGACTGCTGTCGGTGTGGATCGACCGCAGCGGCCTCTACGCCACGATCGACCCGCCCGTCGGGCCGCACCGCATCGCGTCCCTGGGCGAACTGCCGTCTCTGCTCGGCTCGGATAGTCGTTTTGGAGCCCCGTCCACCTTCGGGTAATGTTCTTCCTGCGCCGCGGGGAGCGGGCCGGAAGGCCGGAATCCCAGGCGCACAGCTAGAACACGAACCCTCCGGGGCTTGCGTTCCAGTGGCCTATGGTGTAATTGGCAGCACGACTGATTCTGGTTCAGTTAGTCTTGGTTCGAGTCCAGGTAGGCCAGCTCGCAGAGCTCATCTGCATCGCCCCCGTTGTGTAGCGGCCTAGCACGCTGCCCTCTCAAGGCAGTAGCGCCGGTTCGAATCCGGTCGGGGGTACTGGTTCCAGGTGATCGGCGATCATCTCGGGACCGCTAGGGGCCCCCGTTGTGTAGCGGCCTAGCACGCCGCCCTCTCAAGGCGGTAGCGCCGGTTCGAATCCGGTCGGGGGTACTGACTGGTCTAAACCACATTGGTCTATGGTGTAATTGGCAGCACGACTGATTCTGGTTCAGTTAGTCTTGGTTCGAGTCCAGGTAGACCAGCTCGGACCTGCGGAAACGCAGTGTCCAGGCCCCCGTTGTGTAGCGGCCTAGCACGCCGCCCTCTCAAGGCGGTAGCGCCGGTTCGAATCCGGTCGGGGGTACGTAAGAGAGAGGCTCTCCACTTCTGTGGGGGGCCTTTTTCGTATGTGCTCAGGGGCGCGGGGAACTGCGCGATCAACCACGGCCGGCCGTCAGCCGACACGAACCCCAAGCTGTCATGGCGCCTGTTCGGGGAAAGCCTGCCGCGGCGTTGAGGCCGGCCTTCCCCGAAACGCTCAGCCGGTCCGCCGAAGTGCCTCGGAGAGGCGCCCCGCGGCATCGATCACAGCCTGCGCATGCATCCGCCCCGGGTGCCGCGTCAGACGCTCGATCGGCCCGGACACGGACACCGCAGCCACCACCCGGTTCGACGGCCCCCGCACCGGCGCGGAGACGGACGCGACGCCCGGCTCCCGCTCGCCGATCGACTGCGCCCAGCCCCGCCGCCGCACACCTGACAGCGCCGTCGCCGTGAAGCGCGCCCCCTGGAGCCCGCGGTGCAGCCGCTCCGGCTCCTCCCAGGCCATCAGGATCTGCGCCGAGGAACCGGCCTTCATCGTGAGCGTCGAACCGACCGGGACCGTGTCCCGCAGGCCGGACAGGCGCTCCGCCGCGGCGACGCAGATGCGCATGTCGCCCTGGCGGCGATAGAGCTGCGCGCTCTCGCCCGTGATGTCACGCAGATGTGTGAGCACCGGGCCGGCGGTCGCGAGGAGACGGTCCTCACCCGCGGCCGCGGCAAGCTCTGCCAGGCGAGGGCCGAGAATGAAACGACCCTGCATGTCGCGCGCCACCATGCGGTGGTGTTCCAGGGCCACGGCCAGGCGGTGGGCCGTGGGTCGTGCCAGTCCGGTGGCACCGACCAGACCCGCGAGGGTGGCCGGACCGGACTCCAGAGCGCTCAGGACGAGGGCCGCCTTGTCCAGAACGCCGACGCCGCTACTGTTGTCCATGAAACGATACTTGCGTCTCACTCTGTGAAACGCAAGTTCAAATTTCCGTGGAACGCGCCACCCTGGAATCACGAAGTCACAACGGCCCGTGACGTAAGGGCCTGGTGGTGTGTGCCCGGGATCAGGGGTACGGGCACCGCTTCCTCAAGATCTCTAGTTGGGCCGGCGGATCGTCGTCGGCCGGAGGGAACAGCGATGGGTAGGACACTCGCGGAGAAAGTCTGGGACGACCATGTCGTCCGGCGCGCGGAGGGCGAGCCCGACCTTCTCTTCATCGATCTGCACCTGCTGCACGAGGTGACCAGCCCGCAGGCCTTCGACGGCCTCCGCAAGAGCGGCCGCGGCGTGCGGCGCCTGGACCTCACCATCGCCACCGAGGACCACAACACCCCGACCCTCGACATCGACAAGCCGATCGCGGACCCGGTCTCCCGGGTGCAGCTGGAGACGCTGCGCAAGAACGCCGCCGAGTTCGGCGTGCGCCTGCACCCGCTGGGCGACGTCGAGCAGGGTGTCGTGCACGTCGTGGGCCCGCAGCTGGGCCTGACCCAGCCGGGCACGACCGTCGTGTGCGGTGACTCGCACACCTCCACGCACGGTGCTTTCGGCGCGCTGGCGTTCGGCATCGGCACCTCCCAGGTGGAGCACGTGCTGGCCACCCAGACGCTGCCGATGTCCCGCCCGAAGACCATGGCGATCACGGTCGACGGTGAACTGCCCGACGGCGTCACGGCCAAGGACCTGATCCTGGCGATCATCGCGAAGATCGGCACGGGCGGCGGCCAGGGCTACGTCCTGGAGTACCGCGGCGAGGCCATCGAGAAGCTCTCGATGGAAGCCCGGATGACCATCTGCAACATGTCGATCGAGGCCGGCGCCCGCGCGGGCATGATCGCCCCGGACGAGACCACCTTCGCCTACCTCAAGGGCCGCCCGCACGCCCCCGAGGGCGAGGACTGGGACGCGGCCGTCGCGTACTGGAAGACACTGAGGACGGACGAGGACGCCGAGTTCGACGCCGAGGTCGTCATCGACGCCTCCGCGTTGTCGCCGTTCGTCACCTGGGGCACCAACCCCGGGCAGGGCGCGCCGCTTTCGGCGTCCGTCCCCGATCCCGCTTCGTACGAAGACGCATCGGAGCGCTACGCCGCCGAAAAGGCCCTGGAGTACATGGGGTTGGAGGCCGGGCAGCCGCTTCGTTCCATCAAGGTGGACACCGTCTTCGTAGGCTCGTGCACCAACGGCCGCATCGAGGACCTGCGCGCCGCGGCCGAGCTGCTGAAGGACCGCAAAGTCGCCGACGGCGTACGGATGCTGGTCGTTCCGGGCTCCGCACGGGTGGGTCTGCAGGCCGTCTCCGAGGGGCTGGACGTGGTCTTCAAGGAGGCCGGCGCCGAGTGGCGGCACGCGGGCTGCTCGATGTGTCTGGGCATGAACCCCGACCAGCTGGCCCCCGGTGAGCGCTCCGCGTCCACCTCCAACCGCAACTTCGAGGGCCGGCAGGGCAAGGGCGGCCGGACGCATCTGGTGTCGCCGCAGGTCGCGGCCGCCACCGCCGTCCTGGGCCACCTGGCCTCCCCGGCCGACCTGTCCGCCGACGCCGTCACGCCCGCTGGAGTCTGATCAGTCATGGAAGCCTTCACCACCCACACCGGCCGGGCCGTCCCGCTGCGCCGCTCCAACGTCGACACCGACCAGATCATCCCCGCCCACTGGCTCAAGAAGGTCACGCGCGACGGGTTCGAGGACGGGCTGTTCGAGGCCTGGCGCAAGGACCCCGAGTTCGTGCTCAACCGGCCCGAGCGGCAGGGCGCGACCGTCCTGGTCGCCGGCCCCGACTTCGGCACCGGCTCCTCGCGTGAGCACGCCGTCTGGGCGTTGCAGAACTACGGCTTCAAGGCCGTGATCTCCTCCCGCTTCGCCGACATCTTCCGCGGCAACTCGCTCAAGAACGGCCTGCTCACGGTCGTTCTGGAGCAGAAGACCGTGGACGCGCTGTGGGAGCTCACCGAGAAGGACCCGCAGGCCGAGATCACCGTCGACCTGGAGAGCCGCCAGGTGCGGGCCGAGGGCATCACCGCCTCCTTCGAGCTGGACGAGAACTCCCGCTGGCGGCTGCTGAACGGCCTCGACGACATCTCGATCACCCTGCAGAACGAGGCCGACATCGCCGCCTACGAGGCGAAGCGCCCGGCGTTCAAGCCGAGGACGCTCCCGGTCTGACCCCGGGCACGATCCGCCGCCCCTGACAAGGCGACTTTCGGCCACCGCAACACCCCCTCTGTACCCCCGATCAGCCCGATCGGGGGTACAGCCGTGTCTGCACCCGAACGGCCCTGCCCACCCCCTGTTCAGCTGCCAACTTCCCGCGTTATGCCGGTGGTTGTCGGGGTACGTGAGTGGTACAGCCGTGACTTCCACGTGTGCCGGGAAGGCCGTTCGACGCGGCAGTTGTCCCCTGCGCAGGCGACAACTCGCCCCAGATGGCACAATCTGTGCATGGAACACGACGGCCAACTCGAGCTCTATGCGGCAGTCGCGGACCAACTCAAGGAAGCGCACACAAGGGTGCGCGCACTGCAAGTCCCGGAGGGCGTACGGATGGCGCTGACCCGGAAGCTGCTGGTCATTACGGCCGCGGCCAAGCACGATCTCGCCGACGCGGCAAGGCGGCTGGAGCGGTTCACCGCGGACCTCGACGAGGGACGTCTCCCCGACGAGGAAAGCTGAACCCCTCGACACCGTCGAGTTCGTTGCGGCACAAGGGTGATAAGCCCGTTTCGTGTTTGATTTGCGGTATATATCTGCCTAACGTGCGAAAAGCTTGAACACTTTCGTTCTGGCGATGTCTCCGAAGGGGAAGACGTGAACAAGGCGCAGCTCGTAGAAGCGATTGCCGACAAGATGGGCGGCCGCCAGCAGGCCGCCGACGCTGTCGACCATGTACTGGACGCCATCGTCCGCGCGGTCGTCTCGGGTGAGCGGGTTTCGGTCACCGGCTTCGGTTCGTTCGAGAAGGTCGACCGTCCGGCGCGGTACGCCCGTAACCCCCAGACCGGCGAGCGGGTTCGGGTCAAGAAGACCTCCGTTCCGCGCTTCCGTGCAGGTCAGGGCTTCAAGGACCTGGTCAGCGGCTCGAAGAAGCTGCCGCGCGGCGGCGAGGTCTCCGTCAAGAAGGCGCCGAAGGGCAGTCTGACCGGAGGCGCCGGCGCGACGGTCAAGAAGGCCGCCGCGAAGAAGGCGACCACGAAGTCGGCCGCCGCGAAGAAGACCACCGCCAAGAAGACGACGGCGAAGAAGGCCACCACGAAGACGGCGGCCGCGAAGAAGACCACCGCGAAGAAGGCGCCCGCCAAGAAGACCACGGCGACGTCCAAGACCACCGCCGCGAAGAAGACCACCGCGAAGAAGGCCCCGGCGAAGAAGGCCACCGCCAAGAAGGCGCCCGCCAAGAAGTCGACGGCGCGCAAGACCACCGCCAAGAAGACCACCGCCCGCAAGAAGTAAGGGCGCTGGGGCACTCACGCGCCGGGCCGGACTCCGCATGGAGTCCGGCCCGCGGCGTGTTCAGCAAGTGATCAGAGGGTCTGCAGGGTCACCAGAGTGATCCGCGGGGCGTCTTTCGCGCCCTCCACCTCGATACGGACCCGCTGGCCCGGGCGCAGCAGTCTGAGACCCCCCGCGTCGAACGCGGCCGCGTCGAAGGGCACCGGGGTGCCGTCGTCCAGGAGCACCTGCCCGCTGCGGCTTTCGGGGTCGTACGTGTACGCGGTCGCCTGCATGGCCGCAGCCTACTGCCCGGGGATCAGCAACCGCGCGGCGGCCGCGGCCGTATGAGGACCGACCCCCAGGGCCAGCGCGCTGCGCAGGTCGTCGCCGGTGTCGACGTCCTGGCGTACGGAATCCACTGCGGTGAGGGGCAGTTCCACGGCCCCGGAGGCACGGTGCCGGGTCCGGGAATCCGGCCCGAAGGCCGGGTGCAATTCACGGCCCGGGGCGGCGGCCAGCAAGGTGGTGCCGATTGCGGCCGCGTCCGGAAGAAATGCGCGCGGGAATTCAGCGGCGGCTTCCAGTACCCGGGACAATTCCGCGGGGCGCAGGGCCGGCAGATCGGCGTTCAGTGCGGCCACCGCACCGGCCGGGCGGGCGGACCGTACGGCCCCCGTCGCGTGTGCGAGGGCGGCGTTGAGGCCGCCGCCCGGCTCGTCGGGGATGATCGCGGCGCCCAGTGCGGCCAGCTCACGGCCCGCCCGGGCGTCGTCCGTGACGACTGCCACATCACGTACCGCGGGGCAGGCCAGCGCGGCCGCCACCGTGTCCTGGGCGAAGGCCAGTGCCAGGTCCGGCCGCAGCCCGTCGTCCGCGGTGTCCGCAAGCCTGCTCTTGGCCTGGGCCAGGGGCTTCAGGGGTACGACCAGGGTCCACTGCACGGGTGTTCCGTCCTCCTCTTGTCGCGGTCATTGTCACCCGGGGCATCGGGCGGGCGGTGTGTCGGGGCGTACGGTGTTCTCGACAGACCGGCGGCCCGGGGCGACACTTGTGCGGCCCCCCGTGGCCCCGGCTTCACGCCCTAGAGGAAGGTGTCCGCGTGCCCCGCCGCAGAATCGGCTTCTGGTACCGCTTCGCCGCGGTGATCTGCAAACCGCCGCTGGTGGTTCTGCTCAGGCGGGACTGGCGTGGAATGGAGCACATTCCGGCCGAGGGTGGATTTATCACCGCGGTGAACCATAATTCGCACATCGACCCCTTCGCTTACGCGCACTTTCAGTACAACACCGGGCGCGTCCCGCGATTCCTCGCGAAGAGCGGGCTTTTCAAGAAGGGATTCGTCGGAGCCGCGATGCGCGGTACCGGACAGATTCCCGTCTACCGCGAGAGCACGGATGCGCTGAGCGCCTTCCGGGCCGCGATCGACGCCGTGGACCGCGGGGAATGCGTCGCCTTCTATCCCGAGGGCACTCTCACCCGCGACCCGGACGGCTGGCCCATGACCGGCAAGACCGGTGCCGCGCGCGTCGCCCTGCAGACCAAGTGCCCGGTGATTCCCGTCGCCCAGTGGGGCTGCAACGAGCTGCTGCCGCCGTACGCGAAGAAGCCGCATCTGCTGCCGCGCAAGACGCACCGCGTGCTCGCCGGGCCGCCCGTGGACCTCGCGCGGTTCTACGACCGGGAGATGACCGCGGACCTGCTGAAGGAGGCCACGGAGGTCATCATGGCCGCCGTCACCGCCCAGCTGGAGCTGATCCGCGGCGAGAAGGCGCCCGAGACGCCGTACGACCCGCGCCGGGAGCGGATCGAGCAGCGGCGCCGCACGCAGGCGCAGACGCAGACGAAGTCCGGACAGACCGTGCAGGAAGAGGGGCTGGGCAAGTGAGCAAGGCGGTCAAGGCGGCGGTGCTGAGCGCCGGTTCGTGGGGTACGGCCTTCGGTATGGTGCTCGCCGACGCGGGGTGCGAGGTCACCCTGTGGGCGCGCCGCCCGGAGGTCGTGGAGGCGATCAACTCCACGCGGACCAATCCCGACTACTTCCCGGGCGTCGAGCTCCCGGAGAACGTGCGGGCCACCACCGATCCCGCGCAGGCCGCCGCGGACGCCGACTTCACGGTCCTGTCGGTCCCCTCGCAGACCCTGCGCGGCAACCTCGCCGAGTGGAGCCCCCTGCTGGCCCCCGGCACGGTCCTCGTGTCGCTGATGAAGGGTGTCGAACTCGGCTCCGCGATGCGGATGAGCGAGGTCATCGACGACGTCGCCAAGGTCGGCCCGGACCGGATCGCCGTGGTCACCGGGCCCAACCTGGCCCGGGAGATCGCCGCGCGGATGCCGGCGGCGGCCGTGGTGGCCTGCACCGACGAGGCCGTCGCCCAGCGGCTCCAGGCCGCCTGCCACACGCCGTACTTCCGCCCGTACACCAATACGGACGTGGTGGGCTGCGAACTGGGCGGAGCCGTGAAGAACGTCATCGGCCTCGCCGTCGGCATCGCGGACGGCATGGGTCTCGGCGACAACGCCAAGGGCTCCCTCATCACCCGCGGCCTCGCCGAGACCACCCGGCTCGGCATGGCGCTCGGCGCCGACCCGCTGACCTTCTCCGGACTCGCGGGCCTGGGCGACCTGGTGGCCACGTGCTCCTCGCCGCTGTCGCGCAACCACACCTTCGGCACCAACCTCGGCAAGGGCATGACCCTCCAGGAGACCATCGCGGTCACCAAGCAGACCGCCGAGGGCGTCAAGTCCTGCGAGTCGGTGCTGGATCTGGCCCGGCGGCACGGCGTCGACATGCCCATCACGGAGACGGTCGTCGGCATCGTGCACGAGGGCAAGGCTCCGGTGGTGGCCCTCAAGGAGCTGATGTCGCGCAGCGCGAAGCCCGAACGACGCTGAGCGACGCGAGGCCGCACGCGCTTACTCACCGCCCTACGGGCGGGTACTCTCGACGCGATATGAGCACCGAGAACCTCCCCCAGAGCCCCGAGCAGCCGCCTCGCAAGCCGCGTGTGGCCGTCGTGTTCGGCGGGCGCAGCTCCGAACACGGGATCTCCGTGGTCACCGCCGGCGCCGTCCTCAAGGCCATCGACCGGACGAAGTACGACGTCCTGCCGATCGGCATCACCCAGGACGGGCGTTGGGCGCTCACGGCGGACGAACCGGAGCGGATGGCGATCGTCGACAGGCGCCCGCCGAGTGTCGACCTGCTCGCCGAGTCCGCCGAGGGCGCGGTGATCCTCCCGGTCGACCCCGCCAGCCGCGAAGTCGTCTACAGCGAGCCGGGTTCGGTCCCCAAGGCCCTCGGCGAGGTCGACGTGGTCTTCCCGGTGCTGCACGGCCCGTACGGCGAGGACGGCACCCTCCAGGGCCTCCTGGAGCTCTCCGGAGTCCCGTACGTGGGTTCGGGTGTGCTCGCCTCGGCCGTGGGCCAGGACAAGGAGTACATGAAGCGGGTGTTCACCTCCTTCGGGCTGAAGGTGGGCCCGTACGTGGTGGTGCGCCCGCGCGAGTGGCATCGGGATCAGGCCGCCGCCCGCAAGAAGATCGTCGACTTCGCCGGCGAGCACGGCTGGCCGCTGTTCGTGAAGCCCTCGCGGGCCGGTTCCTCGATCGGCATCACCAAGGTCGACGACCTCTCCGGGCTCGACGAGGCCATCGCCGAGGCCCAGCGGCACGACCCGAAGATCCTGGTGGAGGCCGCGCTGCGCGGCCGTGAGATCGAGTGCGGCGTCCTGGAGTTCGAGGACGGCCCCCGGGCCTCCCTCCCGGCGGAGATCCCCTCGCCCGAGACGCACGCCTACTACGACTTCGAAGCCAAGTACATCGACTCCACACCGGGTCTCGTCCCGGCGCCCCTCACCCCTCAGGAGACGGCCGAGGTCCAGCGCCTGGCGGTCGACGCGTTCGAGGCGGCGTCCTGCGAGGGCCTGGTCCGCGCGGACTTCTTCCTCACCGAGGACGGCGAGTTCGTGATCAACGAGATCAACACGATGCCCGGCTTCACGCCCATCTCGATGTATCCGCAGATGTGGCAGGCGAGCGGGGTGAGCTACCCGGAGCTGATCGACCTGCTGGTGCAGGCGGCACTGCGCAGGTCGACCGGCCTGCGGTGAACCGGCCCCGGAACGCGGGCTTCAGGAGGCGATCCCCTCGGGGATCGCCTTTTTCACAGCGGCGGCCAGATCGATCAGCACCCCCGAGCTGTCCACGCCCTGCGGCGCCCGGACCTCGACGTACGCCTCGCGGTTGGCGGTGGTGAACCGGTACCCCCCGCCGTCCTGCTTCTCCATCAGCCAGTCGACGCCGTTCACGCCCCCGGCGACCGCATCCGGATCCCGCCCGTCCGCCACCTTCGGGTCGATCATCTTCGGCGGCTGCGGCACACCGCAGCGAAGTATGATCGCCGGGCTGCCCCAGCCCGCCGTCAGCGCCGACGCGGGCTCGGGATCATCGCGGCGCTCACCGTCCACCTTCGCGGGCAGTACCTTGTCCAGGTTCCGGCACAGTTCCGCGACCTTCGCGTCCGGACTGGGAACCGCCGCCGCCGCGCTGTCGTCTGCTGATGAGCAGCCCGCAGCAGTGATCAACAGCGCGACAGCGGGCAGGCGGAACACGCGGAACACACAACGGTGCCGGTGACGGAAAGAGTTCACCGGCACAGGGTAGACGGGGGCTACAGATGGACGACCGGACAGGTCAGGGTGCGGGTGATGCCGTCCACCTGCTGAACCTTGGCGACCACCATGCGACCGAGATCGTCGACGGTGTCGGCCTGCGCCCGCACGATCACGTCGTACGGTCCCGTCACGTCCTCGGCCTGGATGACGCCAGGGATCTTGCTGATCGTCTCGGCGACGGTCGACGCCTTGCCGACCTCCGTCTGGATCAGGATGTACGCCTGTACCACGGAACCTCCAGGGCGGCCACGAGGATCATGTGGGGAAAAGGAACGCCACGGTATCGCGTCGCCGCTCGCCGCGGGGAGACCTGCGGGGACCGGGTCTTGCGTGCCGGGGTGCAGGTCCGGCAGAACTGGACGGTCACTTCGACCGTAGCGAGGACCGAGATGCCTCGCGACCGGGAACGGACAGGGACAGAAGGGGAGAAAGGGCAATGAAGGGCACTGTTGGTGAGCTCGGTGAGTTCGGGCTCATCAGGGAGCTCACCTCCCGTCTGACCACCACCCCGGCGGTCCGGGTCGGCCCCGGCGACGACGCCGCCGTGGTGGCCGCGCCCGACCGCAGGGTCGTGGCGAGCACGGACATCCTGGTGGAGGGCCGGCACTTCCGGCGGGACTGGTCGACGGCCTACGACGTGGGCCGCAAGGCTGCCGCGCAGAACCTCGCCGACATCGCCGCCATGGGCGCCGTACCGACCGCGCTGCTGCTCGGCCTGGTCGTCCCGGCCGAGCTGCCGGTGACCTGGCCGAGCGAGCTGATGGACGGCCTGCGCGACGAATGCCAGGTGGCGGGCGCCGCCGTGGTCGGCGGTGATGTCGTACGCGGCGACTCGATCATGGTGTCGATCACCGCGCTCGGCGATCTGCGCAACCAGGAGCCGGTGACACGGGCGGGCGCCCGGCCCGGCGATCTCGTCGCGGTGACCGGCTGGCTGGGCTGGTCGGCCGCCGGGTACGCGGTGCTGTCGCGTGGGTTCCGCTCGCCGCGGGCGTTCGTGGAGGCCCACCGGCGGCCCGAGCCGCCGTACCACGCGGGTCCCGCCGCCGCCGGGCTCGGGGCGACCGCGATGTGCGACGTGAGCGACGGGCTGATCGCCGACCTCGGGCACATCGCCGAGGCGAGCAAGGTCCGCATCGACATCCGCTCCGGGGCGATCGACATCCCGTCCCAGATGAACGACATCGGGCAGGCCGTCGGGGTCGACCCGATGCAGTGGGTGCTGACCGGGGGAGAGGACCACGCGATCGTGGCGACGTTCCCGCCGGACGTGAAGCTGCCCGCCCGCTGGAAGGTCATCGGCGAGGTCCTCAACCCCTCGGCGCTGCCTCAGGTGACGGTCGACGGGGCACCGTGGACCAGCAAGGGCGGCTGGGACCACTTCGGGGACATAGAGTCATGATCCCCAACGTCCTCACGGTGGCGGGCTCCGACTCCGGCGGCGGAGCGGGCATCCAGGCCGACCTCAAGACGATGCTCGCGCTCGGCGTGCACGGCATGAGCGTCGTCACGGCGGTGACCGCGCAGAACTCCCTCGGTGTGCAGGGGGCTTGGGAACTGCCCGTGGAGGCCGTGCGGGCCCAGTACCGCAGCGTCGTCGACGACATCGGCGTCCAGGCCGTCAAGACCGGGATGCTGGCCTCCGCGGAACTCGTGGAGGCGGTCGCCGAGTTGATCGCCGGGACGGACGCCCCGGCCGTCGTCGACCCGGTGGGCGTCTCCAAGCACGGCGACGCCCTGCTCGCCGCCTCCGCGCTGGACTCCGTCCGTACGAAGCTGCTGCCGGTGGCGACGGTCGCCACACCGAACCTCGACGAGGTGACCCAGATCACGGGCGTACGGGTCGCGTCGGAGGGGGAGATGCGGGAGGCCGCGGCGGCCGTCCTCGCGTACGGGCCGCGCTGGGCGCTGATCAAGGGTGGGCACCTCCCCGGCGACGCCGTCGACCTGCTCACCGACGGTTCCGAGGAGCACTGGCTGCGGGCGCCGCGGCACGACAACCGCCACACCCACGGCACCGGCTGCACGCTCGCCTCCGCGATCGCCTCCCAGCTCGCGAAGGGGCAGTCCGTGCCGGAGGCGGTGGCGGCGGCGAAGCGGTACGTCACGGGGGCCGTCGCGGCCGGGTTCGCGCGCGGTGGGGGGATCGGGCCGGTGGATCACGGCTGGCGCTTCCGGGCGGGGCCCGAGCGCTGATGTCCAGGCACGGCAAAGAGCCGGCCCACCGAGGTGGACCGGCTTTGCAGCGAACCAGCAGTGGCCGCGCGCTAGCTGAGCGTCAGCGCGAGACCTTGCCGGCCTTGATGCACGAGGTGCAAGCGTTCACGCGCTTCGGCGTCCCGCCCACCACGGTACGCACACGCTGGATGTTCGGGTTCCAGCGGCGGGACGTACGGCGGTGCGAGTGCGAGATGTTGTTGCCGAAGCCCGGCCCCTTGCCGCAGACGTCGCAGTTGGCAGCCACGGGTCACTCCAAAGACTTCAGATGCACTTACGGTTGATCCCGGCAGGCCGGAATCAAGATTCTCGGGCTTTGAGGAGCCGGTCGAAATCTGAGTGGCGTTGCCAGGGGGAAGGCCCGATCAGATCGGGCAACCGGAGCAGCATACAACGGCTGCACCCGTAGAACGAAACTACCACGGCAGCTCAGGGGCCCGGTCCCCTCCCTCTTCCGGTGAAACACCGCCCCGGGGTCTACGCTGCGTGCCACGTCCAGCAGCTCAGGGAGGCGCGGTGGCGCAGGTGCCGCAGACATTCTTCGATGCTCTCGCGGTGCGCACCTGGTGTGGTCTCGCGCTCGAGACCCTGGGGCGGGCGCGTGAGGAGATCGACGCGATCAATGTCTATCCGGTCGCGGACGGGGACACCGGCACGAACCTGTATCTGACCGTGGAGTCGGCCGTCGCGGCGGTCGAGGCGGTCTTCGCCGGGCACGCGGCGGGGTCCGGCCCGGACGGGCCGACGCTCGCCGACGCCACCCGGGCGATGGCGCACGGGGCGCTCATCGGCGCCCGCGGGAACTCCGGGACGATCCTCGCCCAGCTGCTGCGCGGCATGGCCCAGGTGCTGGCCGACGACGACATCGCCCACGCGGACGGCCAGAGCCTGCGGCTCGCCCTGCGGCAGGCGGCCGATTCCGCCCGCCGGGCCGTCGCCCACCCCGTGGAGGGCACCGTCCTCACGGTCGCCTCGGCCGCCGCCGACGCCGCGGACGGTGCGGAGGGCGACTGCGGGACCGTGGCCCGGGCGGCCTACGACGGAGCCCGCGCGGCCCTCGCCGCGACCCCGGGCCAGCTGCCCGTCCTGGAGCGCGCCGGGGTGGTCGACGCCGGGGGGCGGGGGCTGGTGGCGGTGCTCGGGGCGCTGGTGGAGACGTTCACGGGGGAGAGGGCGCGGGGGGTGGCGGAAAGTGCGTACACCGGCCCCGTAGAGATTCCCCGCGCGCGCGTGGACTCCGCCGCGGACCCCGTACCGGCCGACGGCGTCTCGGGTGAGTGCGGCGACGGCGCCCCTGCCGTGCCGGGTCAGGAGGGGCCGGCCTTCGAGGTGATCTACCTTCTGGAGGCCGGGGACCTGGCAGTGGAGCGGCTGCGGGAGCGGCTCGACGCCCTCGGGGACTCTCTCGTCGTGGTCGGCGGCGACGGACTGTGGAACGTCCACGTCCATGTGGACGACGCGGGCGCCGCTGTCGAGGCCGGCGTCGAGGCCGGGCGGCCCCACCGGATCCGCATCACGCACTTCGGCGCGGGCGACGTGCACACCACCGGCGCCGAGCGGCCGCCCCGGGAACGCGCCCAGCGGGCCGTCGTGGCCGTCGTGCCCGGTGAGGGTCTGGCCGGTCTGTACACCGAGGCCGGTGCGACGACCGTGCTCGCACGCCCCGGTGAGCCGCCCGCGAGCGGCGAGCTCGTCCAGGCCGTACGGCGCGCCCACGCGCGCGAGGTGGTGCTGCTGCCCAACGACGCCGACCTGCGCCACACGGCCGCTGCGGCCGCCGAGCAGGTCCGCACGGAGGGCATCCGCGTGGCGCTGATCCCGACCCGCTCGGCCGTCCAGGGCATCGCGGCGCTGGCCGTGCACGAGCCGGACCGCCGCTTCGACGAGGACGTCGTGTCGATGACCTCGGCCGCCGGGGCCACCCGCTACGCCGAGGTCACCGTCGCCGAACGCCAGTCCTGGACGATGGCCGGCATCTGCCAGGCCGGCGATGTCCTGGGTCTCATCGACGGGGACGTGGCCGTGATCGGCTCGGACGTCGCCGAGACCGCCGGGACCGTTCTCGACCGCATGCTGGCGGCCGGGGGTGAGATGGTCACCCTGGTCCTCGGCGACGAGGCCCCCGACTCCCTCGCCGAGCATCTGGAGGGCCGGGTCCGCGAGAGGTACCTCGCCGTCGACACGGTTCTGTACCGGGGCGGACGGCAGGGGGCCCTGCTCCTCATCGGCGTGGAGTAGGGCCGGGTCCGGTCATCGGTGTGGCCGGGCAGGCCGGGGCCTCCTCAGTCCGGCCGCTCCGCCAGCAGACGGAGCAGCTGCTCCGCCTCCGCCCGGCGGGCCCGCACCGCATCGCCCTCACCCTCGCCGTGTCCGTCGTACGCGGCCAGCACCGCACGCGCGCGTGCCACCGCGTCGGCGGGACGGCCCAGGTCGGCCTCCAGCCGGCCCGCGGCGAGTTCCGCTCCGGTGCGGCTGTGCAGGGCGCCGTCCCCGAGGGAGGCGAACACCTCGGCCGACCGCACCACTTGGGTCAGTGCCTCCTCGAACACGGCCCGGGCCGAGGCGTCTCCGGCGTGCTCGGAGACGGAACGGGCCAGCAGGTCGCCGAACTGGCCGTGAGTGTGGCCGAGTTCGGCGACGAGTTGCTGCCGGTCCTCCTCGTCGGACGCTGCCCCCCGTGCCTCCTCGCACTCCCGGACCGCCTCCGCCATCAGGTCCCGTGCCTCTCTCAGCCCGTCCTCGGCGTGCAGCGCCAGCCAGGCGCGGGCGCGCAGGGAGCGGATCAGGCCCTGGGTGTTGCCGAGTTCGCGCCACAGGCCGCCCGCGCGCGCGTAGGCCCGGTCCGCCTCGGCGGGCAGCCCGGCCTGCCCGAGGGACTCCCCGGCCAGGTGGGCGAGGGTCGCGTGGTCGTGCTGCTCGGGCCAGTGACGGGCGATCTCGGCGGCCTGCAGACGCCGTTCGGCGGCCGCACGGTGCTCGCCCAGCTCGCTCAGGCAGTCGCCGAGCCACCACTGCGTCTGTACGACCGCCCCGTCGCCGTGCGTCTCGGCGGTCAGGTCGGGCAGCGCCGACTCCAGCACCTCCGCGGCCTCGGCCCACCTGCCCTGCCGCAGCAGGTGGCCGCCGAGCTGCTGTCGCGCCCAGGCGCCCAGCGTCGCTCCCTCGCCCGCCTCGTCGGCCCAGTGAGCGGCCTCCAGGGCGTGCCGGGCGGCCTCCCCGGCCTCGCCCCGGCCGCCGACGACCTCGGCGAGCTGAAGGTGCAGCTGGGCCCGCCCGGGCGCCTCCAGGTGCGCTCCGCCGTGCTCCAGGGCCGCCCGCAATGCCCGTTCCGCCTCCGCCATGTCACCGAGGTGGTGGGCCAGGGAGGCCAGCCGGGCCTCGTACTCCACCGCGAACCACGGCAGCCCCGCCGCGACGAACGCCGCCGCCCCCCGCGCGAACAGCTCCGCCGCCGACTCCAGATCCCCGGCGAGCCCGGCCAGCTCCCCGAGCATCGCCCGGGCCTCGGCGGCCCGCGCGGCCAGCCGCACGTCCTCCCCGGTCCGGCCGTCGACCAGCGCGAGGACCTCCCGGACGGCCGCTTCGGCCTCGGCGAGCATCGCCCCGTCACCCTCGCCGTCATGCGCCCGCCGTGTCCATATGCGCGCCCGGCTCATCAGGACGGCCGCCGTCTGCGGCATCCCCGTGCCGTCGGCGGCGTACAGCGCGAGGACCTCGTCGTACGGGCCCGTCACCGCCGTGACGGCGCCGGCCACGTCGCCGGCGAGCGCGCGGACGTACGCCCCACGCGCGCGTGCGGCGAGGGCCTCACCCGGGTCGCCCGCCTCCGTGTAGAGGCCGGCGGCCCGTTCGAAGAGCTCGGTGCCCTCGGGGCCGAGGGACATCGCCTCGTGGTCGGCCATCTCCGCACGGTCGCGCGGGTCCAGCTCGACGCCCTGCGCGGCCTCGGCGACCGCCGCCCACGCCTCCACGGCCCCCGGCCGCAGGGTGTCCGAGAGCCGCCGTGCCTCGGCCAGCAGGGCGGGCAGATCCGGCTGCCCGGTGACGGGGACCGGAGGCGTGGGGGGAGCGGGCGGGGGAGCCGGCCGTACCGACCGGACGCCCAGCGGCAGGCGCTCCACCAGCGGTTGCCGTGCCATCCGCGCGCGGGCCCGCTCGCTCACGTGTGTCGTGCCGTTGCGCTCGTCGAAGCGCGCCGCCAGGACGAGGGCCTCCCCGCGCGCGTGGGTGGCGAGCTCGCGGGCGGTCCACTCCCGGCCGGCCGGGCCCGGCACCTGACGGTCGCCCAGCCCGAGCCCGGTCAGGCGGTCCATGAGCAGGGCCACCACGCTCAGGAAGTCCAGTTTGCTCCGCGGCTGCCCGTCGTCCGTGAAGTACGCAGGCCGCTCCGCGAGCAGCTCCAGGCCCCGCGCCTCGTTGCCGGTCAGCGTGCAGAACTCCAGGTGGTCCGCGTACGCGCCGCGCATGCTCTCCATCGCCCGGACGAGCCGGAAACCCCGCAGATGGTGGGCCCGGGCCTCGTCGAGCCGGCCCAGCCGCAGCAGCGGCACCAGGGAGGACGCCAGGGCCGAGTGCGGCTCGTGGGCACAGGCGTACTCGCCCTCCAGGACCGGCCGCCACAGCTCCAGGGCCTGCGCGTCCCGCCCCTGCTCCGCCTGCCAGCAGCCCTGCCCGTGCAGTTCACAGGCGTGGCAGTCGGCCATGCCGTCCCGGTCGGCGGCCAGCCACGCGGCGTACGCCCGCTCGGCCCGCGCCACGTCCCCGACATGCGCGGCCACACTGTGCTCGGCGCTGCGCACGGCCCGTTCGGAGTGCCCGGCGAGCCGGTAGCGGTGCTCCATCTCGCCGAGCCACTTCTCGATCGACGCGAGCGGGATGTGCGGCTGGTCCAGCATGCCGGCCGAGACCCACTTGAAGACCCAGTGCAGCGAGTGGGTCTCGTACTCGTCGAAGTCCTCGGGCCGTTCGTCCCACAGGCGCAGCAGACGCGCGAAGGGGACGAACATCTTCCCCTTCTCGGAGCTGTAGTTGTAGACCTTCAGCTGGTGGCCCAGCGCCTCGATCACGGCGAGCGGGATGTTCAGCTTCTCGGCCGCCGTCAGCAGCTCCTCCGCGCGCGCGTTGCGGGCCGGCCCCTCCGGCTGCTCGGCGTTGTCCGCCATCGCCTCGCGCAGCGCGTCGAAGTCCGTGATCTCGCTCATGCCTGACCGTCCTCGCTGTGCGTGGCCCACTCCAGAAGACCGATGAACGCGCGGTTGAGCAGGGCCGAGTCGGCCGGCCTGAGCGGCCGCTGCGCCATCAGCAGCGCCTGCCCGTACAGCGACTCCGTGGCGGTGCCGATCAGCTCCGGGTCGGGCAGCGCGCTGATCCGCCGCACGAGCGGGTTGAGATGGTTCAGCACCAGACGCGCGCGGGGGGCGCTGCCGCGCAGGGAGCCGAGGATGCCCGCCCACAGGTCGTCCGCCTGCGCCTCGGCGTCCGCCCGGGCCTGCTCGTGCCGCGCGTCCCGGTCGTCGAGGTGCAGCGCGGGCACGGACAGCGGGTGGAAGGCCCGCAGTACGACGTCACAGCCCAGTGGGTCGAGCCGGGCGCGGGCCGCCGCCAGGAAGCCGGACAGGGCCAGCTCCTCGGCCGGGTCGACCGCGTCCAGGTGCGCGGTGACCGTCTCCGCGTCCAGCTCGGTCACCACGGTGCCCGGCCGCACCGACGGCAGCGCCTGAACCAGCTCGCTGTCGTACGTGTAGCCGCCGTTGATCACGCCGATGCCCTGCGCGGACGCGATCGGCGCGACCTGCCGGTACTCCTCGACGGTCCGCGTGAAGTGCAGCACCGGGTGCCGCTGCGCGAACTCCTCCAGGGACAGCCGCCCGTCGGTCGTCTCGAAGGGCAGCCACGGCAGCATCGTGCGCAGCATCTCCCGGTCGTGCCGCGCCAGGGCCTTCACACCCAGGTGGTGCACCGACAGGAACGCGGCCAGTCGCTCCGGATCACCGGCCGCCAGCCCCGTCAGCCAGGCGCGGATCCGCTCGCCCAGCGCCTCCCGAACACCGGCCAGCGTCTCGTCCTCGTACAGTGCCTCACGTGACGCCGTGGGCCGCAGGCTGTCCGTGTCGAGCACGCAGCGCACGAAGAACGCCCAGTCGGGCAGCAGCTGTTCGGCCCGCTCGGTCAGCAGCATGCCCTTCAGGTGCACCCGGTGACCCGCGCGCTGGGCCGGGCTCACCGCCGACGGCAGCACGTACGCCACCCCGCGGATGCCGGCCAGCGGCACGGACAGGTCGATCGTGTCCAGCGGAGTGAAACCGAACAGGTCGTGGCAGTGCCGGGCGAGGGCGACGCGGCGGGCGGACGGGCCCGGGTGCGGACGGTCCCAGGGCGCCGGAAGGTCGGTGACCGCCTCGTCGCCGACCCGGACGTCGTAGGGCAGCAGCGACCCGAAGTCCCGGGCCAGCGCCTCGACCCGCCCGGGCGTGAGCCACTCCGCGGCACCCGCCCGGGCCACCAGATGCACGGTGGTGCCCGGTTCGGGCCGCTCGGCGTCCGGCAGCGTCCGCACGGTGTACGAACCGTCGTCGGACGCCGTCCACTCCACCGGGGGCGCCCCGGGCGTGCGGGCGCTGCGGCTGACGACCCGGATCCGCTCGGCGACGACGAAACAGGCCAGCAGCCCGATGCCGAACTGCCCGAGGAAGTCGGACCGAACCTCCTGAAGCCCCTCGGCCCGCTTGGAACTGCGTCCGATGGTGGCCAGCAGGCTGTGCACGTCCGCCTCGGTGAGCCCCACGCCGGTGTCCTCGACACGCAGGGCGCCGCCCTCCGCGTACAGCCGGACCCGGGCAGGGGCGCCGGGCTCGTCCGCGCGTCTGGCCGTGATGGCGTCCACGGCGTTCTGCAGCAACTCGCGCAGATACACCTTCGGACTGGAGTAGAGGTGGTGGGAGAGCAGGTCCACCAGACCACGCAGGTCGACCTGGAACGTATGAGGTGACTGGGGCGGATGGGATGCTTGGGATGCCTGTGAGGTCTGGGAGTCCATCATCACGGCGCCGGTGGGGGACTCGCGACGGCGCGGGGTCGGGCGGTCCCGGTGAGGCGGTGACCGCGAAGAAGGGCCGGGAGCGCGTCATCCTAAGGCCCGAACCTGCCGCCTGACCAGGGGTTTCCGGGATCTTTACGGCGATCCGGGCCGCGGCCTCTACGGCATTGTCAGTGGGGTGGTGTGCAATGGATCTCGTGCCCGCACTGGAAGAACCCCTGCGCCAACCGCTGAAGTCGGTGCTCGGCCCCGCCACCGCGAAGGTGATGGCCGAGCACCTCGGCCTGCTCACCGTCGGCGACCTCCTGCACCACTACCCGCGCAGATACGAGGAGCGCGGCCAGCTCACCCACCTCGCCGACCTCCCCATGGACGAGCACGTCACGGTGGTCGCGCAGGTCGCCGACGCCCGCCTGCACACCTTCGCCTCCGCCAAGGCCCCGCGCGGCAAGGGCCAGCGCCTGGAGGTCACGATCACGGACGGCAGCGGCCGGCTCCAACTCGTCTTCTTCGGCGCGGGTGTCCACAAGCCCCACAAGGAACTCCTGCCGGGCACCCGCGCGATGTTCGCGGGCAAGGTCTCCGTCTTCAACCGTCGTCTTCAACTCGCGCACCCGGCCTACGAGTTGCTGCGCGGTGACCCGGAGGAGTCCGTCGAGACCTGGGCGGGCGCCCTGATCCCGATCTACCCCGCCACCGCCAAGCTCGAGTCCTGGAAGATCGGCAAGGCGATCCAGACGGTCCTGCCCACCGCCCAGGAGGCCGTCGACCCGCTCCCGGACACCCTGCGCCAGGGCCGCGGCCTGGTGCCCCTCCCCGAGGCCCTCCTCAAGATCCACCGCCCGCACACCAAGGCGGACATCGAGGACGCCCGCTCCCGCCTCAAGTGGGACGAGGCCTTCGTCCTCCAGGTCGCCCTGGCCCGCCGCCGCCACGCGGACGCCCAACTCCCCGCCGTCCCCCGCAAGCCCGCCCCCGACGGCCTCCTCACCGCCTTCGACGCCCGCCTCCCCTTCACCCTCACCGACGGCCAGCAGCGCGTCTCCCGGGAGATCTTCGACGACCTGGCCACGGACCACCCGATGCACCGGCTGTTGCAGGGAGAGGTCGGTTCGGGCAAGGCACAGCCCCTCGACTCCCTGGTCCTCACCCCCACGGGATTTCGTCGCATGGGCGACCTGCGGGTCGGGGAGGAGGTGGTGGTGCCGGACGGGGAGATCGCACTGATCGACGGCGTCTTCCCGCAGGGGGAACGCGACGTGTGGCGCATCGCTCTGTCCGACGGAAGTTCCGTCGAGTGCGATGACGAGCACCTCTGGATCGTCGGCACCGGATGCGGGCGGCGGCGCGGTCAGGCACCGAAGGTCATGACGACTCGGGAAATCCGTCGCGACACGTTCAACGCCGACGGTTCCTCGAAGTGGTACATCCCAGCGGCCAAGCCGGTCGACCTGGGCGGCGACGCGGGGCTGCCCCTCGACCCGTACGTCCTCGGTGTGCTGCTGGGAGACGGTTCGTGCCGTCACGAACTCCGGCTGTCCACCATCGACGCGGAGATTCACGACGCGGTGGCAGCGGCGGTGGCGCCAGCATGCCGGCTGGTACCGGTGACCGGAGCACACTGCGACTACACGATCCAGCTCGCGGAGCGGGCCGGAGGCATCCGGAACCCTGTGATCGAGGCGTTGCGTGACCTGGGCCTCTGGGGAGCGACATCCCAGGGCGCGTACGTCCCGGACCAGTTCAAGAACGCGTCGATCAAGGACCGTCTCGCCCTGCTGCAAGGACTCATGGACACGGACGGCACCGTCCACGCCGACGGCATGAGCATCTCCCTCTGCTCCGCTTCACGCCGGCTCGCGGAGGATGCCGCCTGGCTCGTACGTTCCCTCGGCGGCCGGGCACGGGTGCTCCCGAAGAGAGCCGCCTACACCGTGTCAGTGGCCCTGCCCGACGAGTACGCCCCGTTCCGGCTCACTCGCAAGGCCGCTCGCATGCGTCCCCGGCCGACGTACGACACGTTCGGACGTGGCATCCGGGCCGTCGAGTACGTGGGCCGGAAGCCTGTCCAGTGCATCAGCGTCGCCCACCCGAGCCATGCCTACATCACCGACAACTTCACCGTCACCCACAACACCATGGTCGCCCTGCGCGCCATGCTCGCCGTGGTCGACGCGGGCGGCCAGGCCGCCATGCTCGCGCCCACCGAAGTGCTCGCGCAGCAGCACCACCGGTCCATCGTCGAGATGATGGGCGAGCTGGCCGAGGGCGGCATGCTGGGCGGGGCCGAGCAGGGCACCAAGGTCGTGCTGCTGACCGGTTCCATGGGCGCCGCCGCCCGCCGCCACGCCCTGCTCGACCTCACCACCGGCGAGGCCGGCATCGTCATCGGCACGCACGCGCTGATCGAGGACAAGGTGCAGTTCCACGACCTCGGCCTGGTCGTGGTCGACGAACAGCACCGCTTCGGCGTCGAGCAGCGCGACGCCCTGCGAGGCAAGGGCAAACAGCCTCCGCACCTGCTGGTCATGACGGCCACGCCCATCCCGCGCACCGTCGCCATGACCGTCTTCGGCGACCTGGAGACCTCCGTCCTGGACCAGCTGCCGGCCGGCCGCTCGCCGATCGCCAGCCATGTGGTCCCGGCCGCCGACAAGCCTCACTTCCTGTCCCGCGCGTGGGAGAGGGTCCGTGAGGAGGTGGAGAACGGCCACCAGGCGTACGTCGTCTGCCCCCGCATCGGCGACGAGGAGGACGAGCCGAACAAGGCGGGCCGGAAGAAGCCCCCGGAGTCCCCCGAGGACGCCGCCGAGAAGCGCCCGCCGCTCGCGGTCCTCGACGTGGCCGAGCACTTGACCAAGGGACCTCTCCAGGGCCTCAAGGTAGAGGTGCTGCACGGCAGGATGCATCCCGACGACAAGGACGCCGTCATGCGCCGCTTCGCCGCCGGTGAGACCCATGTCCTCGTCGCCACGACGGTCATCGAGGTCGGCGTCAACGTCCCCAACGCCACCGCCATGGTGATCATGGACGCGGACCGCTTCGGCGTCTCCCAGCTCCACCAGCTGCGCGGCCGCGTGGGCCGTGGCTCGGCCCCCGGCCTGTGCCTCCTGGTCACCGAGATGCCGGAGGCGAGCCCGGCCCGCCAGCGTCTGAACGCGGTCGCCTCCACGCTCGACGGCTTCGAACTCTCGCGCATCGACCTGGAACAACGCCGCGAGGGCGACGTCCTCGGCCAGGCCCAGTCGGGCGCCCGGACCTCCTTGCGGATGCTCGCGGTCATCGAGGACGAGGAGATCATCGCGGAGGCCAGACAGGAGGCGACAGCCGTCGTGGCCCAGGACCCGGAGCTGACTCGCCTCCCGGCCCTGCGCACGGCACTGGACGCCCTCCTGGACGAGGAGAGGGAGCAGTACCTGGAGAAGGGATGAGGGGGACTGACCTCTTTTCAGGGGCGCGGGGAACCGCGCGACCAGCCACACTGATACTGAAAGCCGCCCACGAGCAAGGACCGAAGATGACCCGCGTGATCGCCGGCACAGCCGGCGGACGTCGACTCGCCGTGCCCCCCGGCACCGGCACCCGCCCCACCTCCGACCGCGCACGCGAAGGTCTCTTCTCCACCTGGCAGTCCCTCCTCGGCGGCCCCCTGGAAGGCGAACGCGTCCTCGACCTCTACGCCGGCTCGGGCGCCGTGGGCCTGGAGGCCCTCTCCCGAGGCGCCGGCCACACCCTCCTCGTCGAGGCCGACGCCAAAGCCGTCCGCACGGTCCGCGAGAACGTGAAGAACCTCGGACTCCCCGGCGCCGAGGTCAGATCGGGCAAAGCGGAACAGATCATCCGCTCCGCACCCCCCGGCGAGCCGTACGACCTCGTCTTCCTCGACCCTCCCTACGCCGTCACGGACGACGATCTTCGGGAGATCCTCCTCACACTCCGCACGGAGGGCTGGCTCACCGAAGAAGCCCTCGTCACCGTGGAGCGCAGCACCAGAGGCGGTGAATTCCGGTGGCCCGAGGGTTTCGAACCCCTCCGGGCCCGTCGCTACGGCGAGGGAACGTTTTGGTACGGTCGCGCCGCCTCTACGTGCGAAGACGCACGATGACCGGACCGGAGAGCGAGGGATCACAAGTGCGCCGCGCCGTCTGTCCCGGGTCGTTCGACCCGATCACCAACGGACACCTCGACATCATCTCCCGCGCCTCCAGGCTGTACGACGAGGTCTACGTCGCGGTGATGATCAACCAGGCGAAGAAGGGCCTGTTCGAGATCGAGGAGCGGATCGACCTGATCCGCCGGGTCACCGCCGAGTACGGCAACGTCCGCGTGGAGGCCTTCCACGGCCTGCTCGTCGACTTCTGCAAGCAGCGCGACATCCCCGCCATCGTCAAGGGCCTGCGCGCGGTCAGCGACTTCGACTACGAGCTGCAGATGGCCCAGATGAACAACGGCCTCTCGGGCGTGGAGACCCTCTTCATCCCCACCAACCCCACCTACAGCTTCCTGTCGTCCTCCCTGGTCAAGGAGGTCGCGACCTGGGGCGGCGACGTCTCCCACCTGGTCCCGGCGGAGGTCCTCCAGGAGCTCACCGAGCGCCTGCGCAGGGACTGAACCCGCCCCGGGCGTCCCGCCGGGGCCTGACTGCCCGTCATCCGGTGTCCCGCGGCGACCCCATGGCCGTACAGTCGTCCCGTCCGTCTCCAACGCATCTGTAGAGAGTGGCGAGCACACGGTGGACGTGCAGAAGAAGCTCGACGAGATCGTCTCCGCGGTCTCCGGCGCCCGGTCCATGCCCATGTCGGCCTCGTGCGTGGTCAACCGCGCCGACCTGCTCGCGATGCTGGAAGAGGTGCGTGCGGCGCTGCCCGACTCCCTCGCCCAGGCCCAGGAGCTGATCGGCGGCCGTGAGCAGATGGTCGAGCAGGCCCGCCAGGAGGCCCAGCGGATCATCGAGAGCGCGCACGCCGAGCGCGGCTCGCTGATCTCCGGCACCGAAGTCGCCCGCCGCTCCCAGGCCGAGGCCGACCGGATCCTCGCCGAGGCCCGCCAGGAGGCCGAGGAGATCCGCGCCGAGGCCGACGAGTACGTCGACTCCAAGCTCGCGAACTTCGAGGTCGTCCTCACCAAGACCCTGGGCTCCGTCGGCCGCGGCCGCGAGAAGCTCCTGGGCACCGGCCCCGGCACCGACGAACAGGGCTACGAGGACGAGGACGCCCCCGAGCGCAGCCACGACCCGGAGACCCAGCGCCGCAGCGCCGACGAGTACGTCGACGTCAAGCTCGGCGCCTTCGAGGCGGTCCTCGCCAAGACCCTGGAGGCCGTGGGCCGCGGCCGGCAGAAGCTGCACGGCCGGATCGCCACCGACGACCTCGGCGCCCTCGCGGACGACGCGAGCACCGTCCAGCACTCCAGCGACGCCGACTACCTCGCCGACCTGGCCGCCCTCGCGGAAAAGCCCCCGGCCGAGCGGCCCGCGCCGCAGGAGGACTACGCGCAGCCGGAGCCGGCGTACGGCTACCAGCAGCAGACCGACCCGTACGCGGGTTACCCGCAGCAGGCCTACGCCGCCCACCAGGACCAGTACGGCTACCCGCAGGCCGGTCCCTACTCCCCCGCCTCCGGCTACGCTCCGGCCGGAGGTGCCCCCTTCCAGGGCTACGACCCCCAGCAGGCCGCCTACGACCCGCAGCAGGCCCAGCAGCAGGCCCAGCAGGGGTACGCCCTGGACGAGACCAGTCTCTTCGACACCGGCATGATCAGCGCCGAGCAGTTGCGGGCCTACGAGCAGGGCCGCGGCCAGGGCTGAGCACCGGATTGGGCCGACGGCGAAAGGTCCAGTATCCTGGCTCTTCGGTCGCGCGTACGTCCGTGATCAACGCTGCCCGGAACACCGAAGGGCGGCGTACCCCCGAGCTCAGCAGATCGAAAGCAGGAATGGTTCTGAACGCCCGCCTCGACCACCGCAACCCCCTCGTGTTCGACACGCACGAGCTGGGTCGGCGGCCTGGTGCGCTGCAGCGCCTGACCCGCACGGTCGACGCTCCCAAGGACCTCGGTATCAAGGGAGTCATCGGAGTGCCGGAAGGCGCCCCGGTGGAGCTCGAACTCCGCCTGGAGTCGGTCATGGAAGGGGTGCTCGTCACAGGCACCGCCCGTGCCGCGGCCGAGGGGGAGTGCGTAAGGTGTCTGGAGCCGCTCGAGCAGGAGCTCGAAGCGGAGTTCCAGGAGATGTTCTCGTACCCTGACGCCGACGACCGGGGCCGCGTGATCGCGGAACCGGGCGACGACGCCGAGGACGACGAGGACAGGCTCTTCCTCGAGGACGGCTTGTTCGACCTCGAGCCCGTGCTGCGTGATGCGGTGGTGCTCGCACTGCCGATGCAGCCGGTGTGCCGGGAAGACTGCCCTGGTCTGTGTGCCGAGTGCGGCGCGCGGCTGGCGGACGACCCCGGCCACCACCACGACGCCGTCGACATCCGTTGGGCGGCATTGCAGGGACTCGCCGGCACCATGAAGGACGGCGAGAAGGACGAGATGAGCGGCGCCGAAGCGGAAGCGGGCGTCGACGAGAAGCAGGAGAAGTAGCCGTGGCTGTTCCGAAGCGGAAGATGTCGCGCAGCAACACGCGCCACCGCCGGTCGCAGTGGAAGGCTGCGGTCCCCACCCTGGTTGCGTGCGAGCGCTGCCACGAGCCCAAGCAGCAGCACATCGCGTGCCCGTCGTGCGGCACCTACAACAAGCGCCAGGTCCTCGAGGTCTGAGCGGCTGGTGAGAGGCACTGTGTCCACGCCTAAGAACAAGTCTTCCCGTGTGAGCGGGAGTGCTCCGGCGGACAACCAGGCCTCGTCCCACACGCTTCTGGAAGGGCGGCTCGGCTACAAGCTCGAGTCCGCCCTTCTGGTGCGCGCACTGACCCACCGGTCGTACGCATACGAGAACGGCGGTCTGCCGACCAACGAGCGTCTGGAGTTCCTCGGGGACTCCGTCCTCGGCCTCGTGGTCACGGACACGCTGTACCGCACCCACCCCGACCTGCCAGAAGGCCAGTTGGCCAAGCTGCGGGCCGCGGTGGTGAACTCGCGTGCGCTCGCCGAGGTGGGCCGCGGGCTCGACCTGGGCTCCTTCATCCGGCTGGGCCGCGGTGAAGAGGGCACGGGCGGCCGGGACAAGGCGTCCATCCTCGCCGACACCCTGGAAGCGGTGATCGGCGCGGTCTATCTCGACCAGGGCCTGGACTCGGCGGCGGAGCTCGTGCACCGCCTGTTCGACCCCCTGATCGAGAAGTCTTCGAACCTCGGAGCCGGCCTGGACTGGAAGACCAGTCTCCAGGAGCTCACCGCGACCGAGGGGCTCGGCGTGCCCGAGTACCTGGTCACGGAGACCGGCCCCGATCACGAGAAGACCTTCACTGCTGCCGCCCGCGTCGGAGGCGTCTCGTACGGCACCGGCACCGGCCGCAGCAAGAAGGAGGCGGAGCAGCAGGCCGCCGAGTCCGCATGGCGGTCCATCCGGGCCGCGGCGGACGAGCGTGCCAAGGCGGCCCAGGCCGCCGAGGCGACGCAGGCGGCAGCTGTTCAGGCCGCCCACACGGCCGTCGACGGCAGCGTCGACGGCTGACCGCCGCCGCCCTCACCGGGCGTCGGCATGCACAGCGCACCCGAGCGCCCGCCCCTGCCCGGGGCGGGCGCTCGCGTCATCCACAGGTTCGTGACGGGGGACGGCATGCCTGAGTTGCCCGAGGTCGAGGTCGTACGGCGCGGTCTCGAGCGGTGGGTCGCCCACCGGACGGTCGCCGAGGCCGAGGTGCTGCACCCGCGTGCGGTGCGCCGCCACCTCGCGGGCGCCGACGACTTCGCGCACCGACTGAAGGGCCATCGCATCGGCGTCCCGAGCCGCCGCGGCAAGTACCTGTGGTTGCCCCTGGAGGACACGGACCAGTCGATCCTGGCCCACCTCGGCATGAGCGGCCAGCTGCTGGTCCAGCCGCACACGGCCCCGGACGAGAAGCACCTGCGCATCCGCGTCCGTTTCACCGACGCCCTGGCCATCGAACTCCGCTTCGTCGACCAGCGCACCTTCGGCGGCCTCTCGCTGCACGACAACACCCCCGACGGCCTGCCCGACGTCATCGCGCACATCGCCCGCGACCCCCTGGACCCGCTCTTCGACGACGAGGCCTTCCACCGGGCACTGCGCCGCAAGCGGTCCACGATCAAGCGGGCCCTGCTCGACCAGTCGCTGATCAGCGGTGTCGGCAACATCTACGCGGACGAGGCCCTGTGGCGCGCCCGCATCCACTACGAGCGCCCGACCGCGACCTTCACGCGCCCGCGCGCCCTGCTGCTCCTGGGCCATGTGCGGGACGTGATGAACGCCGCCCTCGCGGTGGGCGGCACCAGCTTCGACAGCCTGTACGTCAACGTCAACGGAGAGTCGGGCTACTTCGACCGGTCGCTCGACGCGTACGGCCGCGAGGGCCTGCCCTGCCGGCGCTGCGGCACGCCCATGCGGCGGCGGCCCTGGATGAACCGGTCGAGCTACTACTGCCCGAAGTGCCAGCGTCCGCCGCGGATCACGCCCTAGCGGAGTCGTACCGCTCGCGCGCGGCCAGGACCTCGTCCATGTTGCCCTCCACGAAGTGGATCAGCGCGAGCAGACGCTGGGCCACGTCGCGCCCCAGCGGCGTCAGTTCGTAGTCCACCCGGGGCGGATTGGTCGGCTGGGCCTCGCGGTGGACCAAGCCGTCGCGCTCCAGGGCGTGCAAGGTCTGGGACAGCATCTTCTCGCTCACCCCGTCGACGCGGCGGCGCAGCTCGTTGAAGCGCAGCGAGCCCTCGTACAGGGCGCCGAGCGTGAGGCCGCCCCAGCGACCCGTGACGTGCTCCAGCGTGCCGCGCGACGGACAGGCCTTGGCGAACACGTTGTACGGGAGGTCGTCCAGCCCCTCCGTGAGCTCCTGGGTGGTGGTCATAGGCCCAGCCTACGCCAGCGCAGCGCTAACCGACAGGTTGCACTAACCAGAAGTTAGTGCTTTCCTTTGGTCATCCTCAGCGACCTGCCTATTTCAGGAGTACTCACGTGACCACCCCTGTCGTCTCTC
This sequence comes from Streptomyces sp. NPDC093598, assembly GCF_044764825.1. Classification (NCBI taxonomy): domain Bacteria; kingdom Bacillati; phylum Actinomycetota; class Actinomycetes; order Kitasatosporales; family Streptomycetaceae; genus Streptomyces; species Streptomyces sp. NPDC093598. The sequence goes on from NZ_JBIWIV010000010.1 coordinate 58,363, forward strand.
TCGCCTACCACTCCAGCTACGGCCACACCGCCGTCATCGCCGAGGCCGTCCGCGCCGGTGCCGTCGAGGCCGGTGCCGAGGTGCATCTGATCAAGGTCGACGAGATCACCGAGGAGCAGTGGGCGATCCTCGACCGCTCGGACGCCATCGTGTTCGGCTCGCCGACCTACATGGGCACCGCGTCCGGCGCCTTCCACGGCTTCGCGGAGGCCACCTCCAAGCGCTGGGCCACCCAGGCCTGGAAGGACAAGCTGGCCGCGGGCTTCACCAACTCCGCTTCCAAGAGCGGCGACAAGCTGCACACCCTGCAGTACTTCCAGATCCTCGCCGCGCAGCTCGGCATGCACTGGGTCAGCCTCGGTCTGCTCCCGGGCTGGAACAGCAGCACGGGCTCCGAGCACGACCTGAACCGTCTCGGCGTCTTCCTGGGCGCGGCCGCCCAGACCAACGCCGACGAGGGCCCGGACGCCGTCCACAAGGCCGACATCGCCACGGCCGAGCAGCTGGGCCGCCGCGTGACGGAGACGGCCAGGGTCTTCCTCAAGGGCCTGGCCGCCGCCTGAGGCTCGCGACGGGCGTCAGTAGCCGAAGTTCTGTGTCCACCAGGGACCGCCGGAGCCCAGCTCGACACCGACGCCCAGCGTCTTGAAGTCGCAGTTCAGTATGTTGGCGCGGTGGCCGGGGCTGTTCATCCAGGCGTCCATCACGGCCGCGGCGTCGGCCTGGCCGCGGGCTATGTTCTCGCCGCCGAGGTTGGATATCCCGGCCTTCTCGGCCCGGTCCCAGGGCGTGCGGCCGTCCGGGTCGGTGTGGTCGAAGAAGCCCCGGGCTGCCATGTCCTCGCTGTAGCTCTGGGCCAGGTCGGTCAGGGCGCTGTTGGCGGCGACCGGGCTGCAGCCCACCTTGGCCCGCTCCTCGTTCACGAGGCTGAGCACCTGTGCCGCGGCGGCGGACTCCCCGGACAGGGCCGCGGAGGCGCTGGGCGCCTTGGGCGCCTTCGTGGCCGTGCGCGAGGGCGTGGTGTCCGGCTTCTCGCTCGGAGTGGCCGCCGGCTTCTTCTTCTCCGGGGTCTTCTCCCGCGTCTTCTCCGGCTTCTCCGGCGTCTTGGTCGGCGAGGCCGACGATTTCGAGGCGGACGGCGACGGCGAGACGGAACGCTGGGCGTCCCGGCTGGTGGGCGCCTCGTCCCGGCTCTCGGCGCTGCCGGAGGTGCCGCCCTGCTCGATCGGGGTGTTCGTCGGCGTGTCCCCGGCCTGGACCTTGTCGGCCCCGCCGTTACCGCCGAGCTGGTAGTTGTCCAGGCCGGGCACGGCGCCCGTGGCGACGGCGACCGTGCCGAGGGCGACGGCGGCGGAGACACCGAGCAGTCCGGTGCGCATCGGTCGGGCGGTCTTCTTGCGGCGGCGGTGCGAACCCGCGCGCCGGGCGCCGCCGTCGGGCGTGAAGCCGTCGCTCGCGAAGACGGCCGCGTCGTCGTAGCGGTCACCCGCGGCGGACGCCTGCGCCCCGAACAGGTAGGCCTCGCTCCTGGCGTAGCTGTCGGCGTACGCCTCCGGGTTCAGATAGGGCGCGATACCCATCGTCGGGGCGTCGTCCGCGCTGGAGTAGAGCGGATCGTGGCCCTCCGTGAAGCCGTCGGCGTGGGTGTTCCCCGTGGCGCGGCCCGTGGCGGCGCGGCCGGCGTCGGAGCGTCGGTGGCGTCCCATGTCCTGGCCTTCCTCGTCCTGGCGGTCGACTCGTCCTCGAGATCAACACCAAACTCACTCGATCGTGTGAGTTTCATATGAGATTCGTTGAGGGGGGACGGTACCGCATGGCGCAAGTGGAGGAAGTGCCCGGAGGGAGATCGGGCGGTTAGGTTGCAGTCATGAGCGAGGATGTGCGACTGGTCGCCTGGGTGCGTGGGCGCGTCCAAGGTGTGGGTTTCCGCTGGTTCACGCGGGCCAAGGCTTTGGAGATCGGCGGCCTGAGTGGCTTTGCTCTCAATTTGGGCGACGGGCGGGTCCAAGTCGTCGCCGAGGGTGGTCGTGAGGGCTGCGAGGGCCTGCTGGAGTGGCTCCGGAGTGACGACACGCCCGGCCGCGTCGACGGTGTCACCGAGATCTGGGACACACCTCGCGGCGGCTACGACGGCTTCGCCATCCGCTGAGCACCCCCCGCCGGGCGGCCCCGAGGCCGCCCGCGGACGGGTCACGGACTGCCGCCCCGGACGGAAACATGCTGGTGATTGCCGAGAACCGCTTGCCTTGGCAGGCTCCACACGCAAGGATGATCGCCACGGCCCGAGGGCCCCGCAGAAGCCGCAGTACGGCCGTTCCAGGCCGCGCGTGCCCGGGTCGCCCCCAATACGGGGCGTGATCGTGTTGACCGTCAAACTTTTTGGTGAGACGCTGAAAGCCCCGCGCACCTTAGCTGTTTGGCATGGCTGAACGGCAGCACAACTCCAGGCCCTGCCATAACCGCGGGTGCGAATCCCTCACGACCCACACCGCAGCGGTCGGTCACTCATTGTGGAGGACCATCCATCATGGCAAAGGCGCTTCTCGGTTACGTCGGCGGCTCCGACCCTCGACTCCTCGCCGAGATGCGACGGCTCCAGCAGCGCGTCCAGGACCTGGAATCCGAGCTCGGACGAATCCAGGCGGAGAACGAAGCGCTGACGGCTGCCGCTTCTCACGACAGGATCATGGAGAGCGTTGACGCACACCAGGCGGAGCCTGCGCTCACCTGATCACTGCACGCTCCACAACAGCACAGCAGTGGTTGGGCCGCCCGTCACAACCGCCTAGTTGTCAGAAGTGCAAGGGACGCCCTGTCGGCGTCCCTTCTTTCTTGCCCCCGCATCCTTTCACCGTCTTAACGTCTGATGTGCCCTGCGCGTTCAACGGCGAAACCGCGGGTTCATGGAGTGAGACCAACCCGGGCGGTAGAGTCCGGCGGCGTGCACCTCAAGGCCCTGACCCTCCGCGGGTTCAAGTCGTTCGCCTCGGCGACCACCCTCCGGTTCGAGCCGGGGATCACGTGCGTCGTCGGACCGAACGGCTCGGGCAAGTCCAACGTCGTCGACGCGCTCAGCTGGGTCATGGGCGAGCAGGGCGCCAAGTCCCTGCGCGGCGGCAAGATGGAGGACGTCATCTTCGCCGGCACCACCGGCCGCCCCCCGCTGGGCCGTGCCGAGGTGTCCCTGACCATCGACAACTCCGACGGGGCCCTGCCCATCGAGTACGCCGAGGTCACCATCACGCGGATCATGTTCCGCAACGGCGGCAGCGAGTACCAGATCAACGGCGACACCTGCCGCCTCCTCGACATCCAGGAGCTCCTCTCCGACTCCGGAATCGGCCGGGAGATGCACGTGATCGTCGGGCAGGGCCAGCTCGACTCCGTGCTGCACGCCGACCCCATGGGCCGCCGCGCCTTCATCGAGGAGGCCGCCGGGGTCCTCAAGCACCGCAAGCGCAAGGAGAAGGCGCTGCGGAAGCTGGACGCGATGCAGGCCAACCTCGCGCGCGTGCAGGACCTCACCGACGAACTCAGACGCCAGCTCAAGCCGCTCGGCCGCCAGGCCGCCGTCGCCCGCAGGGCCGCCGTCATCCAGGCCGACCTGCGCGACGCCCGCCTGCGCCTCCTCGCCGACGACCTCGTGCGGCTCCGCGAAGCCCTCGACGCCGAGGTCGCCGACGAGGCCGCGCTGAAGGAGCGCAAGGAAGCCGCCGAGCAGGAGCTGCGCAAGGCGCTCCAGCGCGAGGCCCTCCTGGAGGACGAGGTACGGCAGCTCACGCCGCGGCTCCAGCGCGCCCAGCAGACCTGGTACGAGCTCTCCCAGCTCGCCGAGCGGGTGCGCGGCACGATCTCGCTGGCCGACGCCCGCGTGAAGAGCGCCGGCTCCGCGCCCCCCGAGGAGCGGCGCGGCCGCGACCCCGAGGACATGGAGCGCGAGGCCGCCCGCATCCGCGAGCAGGAGGCCGAGCTGGAAGCGGCCCTGGAGGCGGCCCAACGCGCCCTGGAGGACACGGTCGCCCACCGCGCCGAGCTGGAACGCGCGCTCACACAGGAGGAACGGCGCCTGAAGGACGCCGCCCGTGCCATCGCCGACCGGCGTGAGGGCCTGGCCCGGCTCAGCGGCCAGGTCAACGCCGCCCGCTCCCGCGCGGCCTCCGCCCAGGCCGAGATCGAACGCCTGGCCGCCTCCCGCGACGAGGCGCAGGAACGTGCCGTCGCCGCGCAGGAGGAGTACGAGGCGCTCAAGGCCGAGGTCGACGGCCTCGACGCCGGTGACGCTGACCTCGCCGAGCAGCACGAGTCAGCCAAGCAGCAGCTCACCGACGCCGAGGCCGCTCTCACGGCCGCCCGCGAGGAGCTCACCGCGGCGGAACGCAGGCGCGCCGCCACCCAGGCGCGTCACGAGGCACTCGCCCTCGGCCTGCGCCGTAAGGACGGCACCGGGACACTGCTCGCCGCGAAGGACCGCCTCACCGGTCTCCTCGGTCCGGCGGCGGAACTCCTGACGGTGACCCCGGGCCACGAGGTCGCCCTCGCCGCCGCCTTCGGAGCAGCCGCGGACGCGATCGCGGTGACGAGCCCGGCATCGGCCGCCGACGCGATCAGACTCCTGCGCAAACAGGACGGAGGCCGGGCCACTCTGCTCCTGGCAGGAGATCCTCACCCCGGGGGCGCGGGGAACCGCGCGAACAGCCACCACGGACCCGCAGACGCACGACACACGTTCGCCGCGGACCTGGTCCGCGGCCCGTCGGACCTGATGCCCGCCGTCCGACGGCTGCTCCACGACATCGTCGTGGTCAGCACCCTGGAGGACGCCGAAGACCTCGTCTACTCCCACCCCCACCTCACCGCCGTGACCGCCGAAGGCGACCTCCTCGGCGCACACTTCGCCCACGGCGGCTCCGCCGGCGCCCCCAGCCTCCTCGAAGTACAGGCCTCCGTCGACGAGGCCGCCGCGGAGCTGGAAGAGCTGGCCGACCGCTGCGAGGAGCTCACCGAGGCCCAGGCCTCGGCCGTGGCGCGGCGCAAGGAGTGCGCCGCGCTGGTCGAGGAGCTGGGGGAGCGGCGCCGGGCCGCCGACCGGGAGAAGTCGGCCGTCGCCCAGCAGCTCGGCCGCCTCGCCGGGCAGGCACGCGGAGCGGCGGGGGAGGCCGAGCGGTCCACCGCCGCCGCGGCCCGTGCCCAGGACGCCCTCGACAAGGCGCTCCAAGAGGTGGAGGAACTCGCCGAGCGGCTCGCCGTCGCCGAGGAGATGCCGATCGAGGAGGAGCCCGACACCTCCGCACGGGACCGGCTCGCAGCCGACGGTGCCAACGCACGCCAGACCGAGATGGAGGCCCGCCTCCAGGTCCGTACGCACGAGGAACGGGTCAAGGCGCTGGCCGGACGGGCCGACTCGCTGGACCGGGCCGCCCGCGCGGAACGCGAGGCACGCGCGCGTGCCGAGCAGCGGCGGGCCCGGCTGCGGCACGAGGCGGCCGTCGCCGAGGCCGTCGGCGCCGGTGCCCGGCAGCTGCTCACACATGTCGAGGTGTCCGTCGGCCGCGCCGACGAGGAGCGCACCGCCGCCGAGGCCGCCAAGGCCCGCCGGGAGCAGGAACTCGTCCGCGCCCGCACAGAGGGACGCGATCTCAAGGCAGAGCTCGACAAGTTGACGGATTCGGTTCACCGGGGCGAGGTACTCGGCGCCGAGAAGCGGCTGCGCATCGAGCAGTTGGAGACCAAGGCGCTGGAGGAGCTGGGTGTCGAACCGGCCGGGCTGGTGGCGGAGTACGGTCCGCGTCAGCTCGTGCCGCCCTCGCCCCCCGCCGAGGGCGAGGAACTGCCGGAGGACCCGGAGCACCCGCGCAACCGGCCCAGGCCGTTCGTCCGGGCCGAGCAGGAGAAGCGCCTCAAGGCCGCCGAGCGTGCCTACCAGCAGCTCGGCAAGGTGAACCCGCTCGCCTTGGAGGAGTTCGCTGCGCTTGAGGAACGCCACCAGTTCCTCAGCGAGCAGCTCGAGGACCTGAAGAAGACGCGTGCGGACCTCCTCCAGGTGGTGAAGGAGGTCGACGAGCGCGTCGAGCAGGTCTTCACCGAGGCCTACCGCGACACGGCCCGGGAGTTCGAGGGCGTCTTCAGCCGGTTGTTCCCCGGTGGTGAGGGGCGGCTGGTGCTGACGGACCCCGGCAACATGCTCACCACGGGCGTGGACGTCGAGGCGCGTCCGCCGGGCAAGAAGGTCAAGCGGCTGTCACTGCTCTCGGGCGGGGAGCGGTCGCTGACGGCGGTGGCGATGCTCGTGTCGATCTTCAAGGCGCGACCCAGCCCGTTCTACGTCATGGACGAGGTCGAGGCCGCTCTCGACGACACCAACCTCCAGCGGCTCATCCGGATCATGCAGGAGCTCCAGGAAGCCTCCCAGCTGATCGTGATCACGCACCAGAAGCGCACCATGGAGGTCGCCGACGCGCTCTACGGCGTCTCCATGCAGGGCGACGGTGTGTCGAAGGTCATCTCCCAGCGTCTCCGCTGAATAGGTGCGCCCTACACCGGTCTCACCTGCGCCTCTAAGTGGCTTCATTTCTTGAACACATCACCGACACACCCCTGCCGCAGATTCACAGCAGCCCTGTATTGACTTCGAAACTTGAAGGCATAGTCTCGGCAACGTTCCTTTTACCTTCAGGTACCTTCAGGTGGCACCTCGAAGGGCTGATCCCCTCCGGCAGCGTTGCCGGTGGCCCGAGGAGTACACGTGACCAGCACAGCGCAGGCACCCAAGTCAGGAGCCAGGACGGCTCACCCCGATCATCTCGGGCACGTCATCTTCATCGCGGCGGCGGCCGCGATGGGCGGTTTCCTCTTCGGCTACGACAGCTCCGTGATCAACGGAGCCGTCGAGGCAATCCGTGACCGCTACGACGTCGGCTCCGCGGCCCTGGCCCAGGTCATCGCCATCGCCCTCATCGGCTGCGCCATCGGCGCCGCGACCGCCGGCCGGATAGCCGACCGCATCGGCCGCATCCGGTGCATGCAGATCGCCGCGGTCCTCTTCACGATCAGCGCCGTCGGCTCCGCGCTGCCCTTCGCGCTGTGGGACCTCGCCTTCTGGCGGGTCGTCGGCGGCTTCGCCATCGGCATGGCCTCCGTGATCGGCCCGGCCTACATCGCCGAGGTGGCCCCGCCCGCCTACCGCGGCCGGCTCGGCTCCTTCCAGCAGGCCGCGATCGTCATCGGCATCGCCGTGTCGCAGCTGGTCAACTGGGGTCTGCTGAACGCCGCCGACGGTGACCAGCGCGGCAAGCTGATGGGCCTGGAGGCCTGGCAGGTCATGCTCGGCGTCATGGTCGTCCCGGCCGTCCTCTACGGGCTGCTCTCCTTCGCCATCCCCGAGTCCCCGCGCTTCCTCATCTCCGTCGGCAAGCACGAGCGCGCCCGGGAGATCCTCACCGAGGTCGAGGGCAAGGACGTGGACCTCGACGCCCGTGTCGCCGAGATCGAGGGCGCCATGAAGAGCGAGCACAGGTCGAGCTTCAAGGACCTGCTCGGCGGCAGCTTCTTCTTCAAGCCGATCGTCTGGATCGGCATCGGCCTGTCGGTCTTCCAGCAGTTCGTCGGCATCAACGTCGCGTTCTACTACTCCTCGACGCTGTGGCAGTCGGTCGGCGTCGACCCGACGGACTCGTTCTTCTACTCCTTCACCACGTCGATCATCAACATCCTCGGCACCGTCATCGCGATGATCTTCGTCGACCGCATCGGACGCAGGCCGCTCGCGATCATCGGCTCGGTCGGCATGGTCGTCGGCCTGGCGCTGGAGGCCTGGGCGTTCTCCCACCACCTCGTCGACGGCAAGCTGCCGGCCACGCAGGGCTGGATCGCCCTGATCGCCGCGCACATCTTCGTCCTCTTCTTCGCCCTGTCCTGGGGCGTCGTCGTCTGGGTCATGCTCGGCGAGATGTTCCCGAACCGGCTCCGGGCCGCCGCGCTGGGCGTGGCCGCCGCCGCGCAGTGGATCGCCAACTGGGCCATCACCGCGAGCTTCCCGTCGCTGGCCGACTGGAACCTCTCCTTGACCTACGTGATCTACACCGCGTTCGCCGCGCTCTCGATCCCGTTCGTCCTGAAGTTCGTCAAGGAGACGAAGGGCAAGGCCCTGGAGGAGATGGGCTAGGCCCGTCCCGCGCACTCGGGGAGAAGGGCCAAAGTCCCCGCTGCCCCTCTCCCCGTAACCCGCCGCCGCCCCGGTCCGGCCACTGCCCGAGCCGGGGCGGCGGTGTGTCGTCTCACCAGATCAGCACGCCGCCCTGGATCACCCGGGCGTGCAGGGCGGCCACCTCCAGGTTCCAGCGCCACCTCGCGCAGGAACTCCGCGACCTCCTCGGTCTCGATGTCCAGGTCGTCGTCGGCCGGCACCGGCAGGAACCGGGCGCCCAGGGCGCGCACCGGCTCCGATCCCCATACCGTCCGGCGCCAGGACTCGAACCCGCCCGAGTGGTCGCGCCCTTCGGGCACGTCGAGGATCCGCCGCTGTCCGTCCGGCTCGCGCAGGAACCCATCGACCGAGAGGCTCATGGCGCCAGTGGATCACCATGGAGCCGCGGCCGACCACCGGATATCCATGAGCGTCAGCTCTCCAGCCGCGGCAGCACCTGCTCGCAGAACAGCTGCAGACTCCGCCACCCCTCCTCCACCGGCATACCGCCCGCCAGCGGATGAAGGACATAGGAATCCAGCCCCAGCGCCACGCACGCGTCCGGCGTGAGGATCCGGTAGACGCCCTCCGCGCGCAGGTCCGCCACCGTCGTCGCGGCCGACCTCACCGCCGAGCGCACCCCGCCCGACTGCCAGGAGGCGTACGTCCGGGCCTCGTGCAGGAAGTGCCGGCCGTACCGCGCCCAGGCCCGGTCCGGGTCCTCGGCCACGTGCAGCAGGGGCGTCTCGGCGGCGGGCATCATGACCCAGCCCTCGGTGCCGTACTCGACGAGCAGCTCCTTGTAGTACGCCTCCAGCTCCGGCAGATGCGCGCTGGGGAAGAAGGGCAGACCGAGCCGGGCGGCGCGGCGCGCGGCGGCCCGGGAGGAGCCGCCGACCAGGAGCAACGGGTGCGGGTCGGTGAACGGGCGCGGGGTGATGCGGACCGTGCGGCCCCGGTGGGGGAAGGGCTCGCCGGTCCACGCCGCGAGCAGCGTCTCCAGCAGCTCGTCCTGGAGCTTGCCGCGCCGGGCGAAGTCCACGCCGAATAGGTCATACTCCTGCGGCCGGTAGCCGATCCCGGCGACCGTCACCAGCCGGCCGTTGCTCAGCAGGTCCAGCACGGCGATCTCCTCGGCCAGCCGCAGCGGATCGTGCAGCGGGCCGATGATCGCCGAGACGGTGACCGCGACACGCCGGGTGGCGCCGAAGACGGCCCCCGCGAAGGCGAACGGCGACGGCAGCCAGTTGTCGGCGGCCCCGTGGTGCTCCTCCGTCTGGACGGTGGTGACGCCCCGGTCGTCGGCGTAGGCGGCCATCTCCAGGGCCGCCCGGTACCGGGCACCGAGCTCGGCGGGGACGGCCCCGGGAGCGACGAGGTTGAAGCGTACGACCGTGACGGGCATGGGGGCGTCTCCCTCCACCGGGCGGGTGTCCGGGGGACGTTAGCTGACGAGGCGTCAGACATCCAGAGGTGTGGAGATCCGGCGGCCCGCGGCCTTCCGGGGCGGTGCGAGCAAGGTGACCCGGGGCCCCATGACTGATACTGGACGCGTTATGGACATCGTCATCCTTGCTGTAGTCATCGCCGTGGTCGTGCTCGGCGCGCTCGGCGGGCTCATCGTCGGCAGCCGGCGCAAGAAGCAGCTGCCCCCGCCCCCGCCCGCAGCGCCCGACATCACCGCCCCACCGGCCGAGCCGCACGTCGGCGACGAGGCCGAGACGCCGCGGGAGGAACCGCGGCGCACGATAGAGGAGGTGGATCTCCCGGACGGCTCGGCTCCGGTCGTAGTCGAGGAGCCGCCCGCAGAAGCTCCCCCGATCGAGATCCCGGAACCCACCGCCGGCCGCCTGGTCCGGCTGCGGACCCGGCTCTCCCGCTCGCAGAACGCCCTCGGCAAGGGGCTGCTCACCCTGCTGTCGCGCGAGCACCTCGACGAGGACACCTGGGAGGAGATCGAGGACACGCTGCTCACCGCCGACGTCGGCGTACAGCCCACCCAGGAACTGGTCGAGCGTCTGCGCGAGCGCGTGAAGGTGCTCGGCACCCGCACCCCCGAGGAACTGCGCACCCTGCTGCGCGAGGAACTGCTCACCCTGGTCGGCCGCGACATGGACCGCGTGGTCAAGACCGAGCCGGAGGACCGCAAGCCGGGCATCGTGATGGTCGTCGGTGTCAACGGCACCGGCAAGACCACCACCACCGGCAAGCTCGCCCGCGTCCTGGTGGCCGACGGCCAGAGCGTCGTCCTCGGCGCGGCCGACACCTTCCGGGCCGCCGCCGCCGACCAGCTCCAGACCTGGGGCGAGCGCGTCGGCGCCCACACCGTGCGCGGACCGGAGGCCGGCGACCCCGCCTCCGTCGCCTTCGACGCGGTCAAGGAGGGCAAGGAGATGGGCGCGAACGTCGTGCTCATCGACACCGCCGGCCGCCTGCACACCAAGACCGGCCTCATGGACGAGCTCGGCAAGGTCAAGCGGGTCGTGGAGAAGCAGGCCCCGGTCGACGAGGTGCTGCTCGTCCTGGACGCCACCACCGGCCAGAACGGCCTGGTCCAGGCTCGGGTCTTTGCCGAGGTCGTGGACATCACCGGCATCGTGCTCACCAAGCTCGACGGCACGGCCAAGGGCGGCATCGTGGTCGCGGTGCAGCGCGAGCTGGGTGTCCCGGTCAAGCTCGTCGGGCTCGGCGAGGGTCCGGACGACCTGGCGCCGTTCGAGCCGGAGGCGTTCGTTGACGCCCTTATCGGAGAGTGAGCTCGGCACCTGCCGAGGAAGACCTCCGGACATCCGTACGTGCACAAGAAGCGCCCGCCCCCGAGGTGCAGTCGGGGCCGGGCGCTTCGCTGTGTGTCCCTGCGGCGGTCAGGCGCGTGATCGGTGCGCCACGTACGCCAGCGTGCCCAGCACCAGGCGGGCCTCCGGTGGACGGGACGCCGAGTCCAGGGCGGGGGAGCGCAGCCAGCGCACCGGGCCCAGGCCGCCGCGGTCGGACGGCGGCGCCGTGATGTGCGCGCCCGGGCCGAGGCCGCGCAGGTCGAGGGAGTCCGGGTCGTCCCAGCCCATGCGGTAGAGCAGACCGGGCAGGTCGGCGGCGGCGCCGGGGGCGACGAAGAAGTGGGCGCGGCCGTCGGGCGTCGCCGCGACCGGGCCGACGGGCAGGCCCATGCGCTCCAGCCGGGCCAGCGCACGGCAGCCGGCGGGCTCCGCCACCTCGATGACGTCGAACGCCCGGCCCACCGGCAGCATCACCGAGGCGCCGGGGAACTCGCCCCACGTCTCGGTCACGTCGTCCAGCGTCGCCCCGGCGGGGAGCACCGGCGCGAAGTCCAGCGGGTGCGCGCCCGGCGCCGGGCAGTCACCGCGGCCGCAGGAGCAGGCGCCGGCGGAGGCCCGGGCACCCGGCACCACGTCCCAGCCCCACAGTCCCGTGTACTCGGCCACGGCCGTGCCGTCCGACGTGCGGCGGCGGCGTGAGCCGGACCGGATGTCGCGCATGCCCCGGCTGATGCCGATCGTGAAGCCCATGCCCCCTCCAACGGGTCCGACGCACCGGTGGTTACGCTGCGGACGCGATGCGTGACTCTCTGTTTCCGGCTTCCCGGCGGCGGTCGGTTCATTCAGCGCCCGGATGTGCCCGGGGTGGCGTGCCCGGCGACGCGCGCCCCCGAATGCATCGCTGCACCCGCTCCTGGTTGTGCTGTGTCAAGTGAATCGCGCCCAGGCGTACAGGAGTTCATTCGATGGGGTGGCGAATGGTGGCGTTTCCGTGTGAGCCGTGGCTGGACGGGTGATCGTAGGATTACTCTGTGTGCATGAGTCCTGGGGGCACATGCGCTCGTGGGTATGCCGGAGGCAAGTCGTCATTCCGTTCGAAGGGTGACAAGGGCCGGACGGACGGCCCTACGGACCGGCATGCTGATAGGGCTTGGCGCACTCGGCGACAAGTGGTCTCAGGGATGGGGGCGTTCCAGTGAGCGGCAACGGCGGAGGCGGAACGGACGCTGCGGGCGCGAACCACGCTGACAAGCGCCCGAACGAGCTGCTCACCTCCTGGTTCGTGCGCAGCGGCTGGTCCAAGGGCGAGCTCGCCCGCCAGGTCAACCGCAGGGCACGGCAGTTGGGCGCCAACCACATCTCCACGGACACTTCCCGCGTGCGCCGCTGGCTCGACGGCGAGAACCCCCGGGAGCCGATCCCCAAAATCCTGTCCGAGTTGTTCTCGGAGCGCTTCGGCGTCGTCGTCTCCGTCGAGGACCTGGGGCTGCGCACGGCGCGCCGGGCGCCCTCCGCGACCGGCGTCGATCTGCCCTGGACGGGCCCGCAGACCGTGGCCCTGCTCAGCGAGTTCTCGCGCAGCGACCTGATGCTGGCGCGGCGCGGCTTCCTCGGGAGCTCGCTGGTCCTGTCCGCGGGCCCGGCCCTCATCGAGCCCATGCAGCGCTGGCTCGTCCCCTCGCCCCCGGCCCCGCGCTCCGAGCCCGACCCCGCGGCCGCTTCCGGGCGGGCCCGCGGCCGCCTCTCCAAGCCGGAGCTCGACCTGCTGGAGTCCACCACGGTGATGTTCCGCCAGTGGGACGCCCAGTGCGGCGGCGGCCTGCGCCGCAAGGCGGTCGTCGGGCAGCTGCACGAGGTGACGGACCTGCTCCAGGAGCCCCAGCCCGAATCCACCACCCGGCGGCTGTTCAAGGTCGCCGCCGAGCTCGCCGAGCTGGCCGGCTGGATGTCGTACGACATCGGGCTCCAGCCGACCGCGCAGAAGTACTTCGTCCTCGCGCTGCACGCCGCCAAGGAGGCCGGTGACCGGCCCCTGGGGTCCTATGTGCTGTCCAGCATGAGCCGCCAGATGATCCACCTCGGCAGGCCCGACGACGCGCTGGAGCTGATCCACCTCGCGCAGTACGGCAGCCGGGACTGCGCGAGCCCGCGCACCCAGTCGATGCTGTATGCGATGGAGGCCCGCGCTTACGCCAACATGGGGCAGCCCGGCAAGTGCAAGCGGGCGGTCCGGATGGCCGAGGACACCTTCTCCGAGGCCGACGAGTGGGACGAGCCGGACCCCGACTGGATCCGCTTCTTCTCCGAGGCCGAGCTCTACGGGGAGAACAGCCACTCGTACCGCGACCTCGCCTACGTCGCCGGCCGCAGCCCCACGTACGCCTCGCTGGCCGAGCCGCTGATGCAGCGGGCGGTGGAGCTCTTCGCCGCGGACGGCGAGCACCAGCGGTCGTACGCACTGAATCTGATCGGCATGGCCACGGTGCACCTCCTCCGGCGTGAGCCCGAGCAGAGCACGGTCTTCGCCACCGAGGCCATGCAGGTCGCCAAGAAGGTCCGCTCCGAGCGTGTCAACACCCGTATCCGCAAGACCGTCGACACCGCCGCCCGCGACTTCGGTGACCTCGGTGAAGTCGTCGACCTCACCGAGCGGCTCGCCGCTGAACTGCCCGAGACCGCCGAGGCGGTCTGAGAAGCCGCACGACCCTCAGAACCCCGGCCGCGGCCGGCCCTCCCGAACTGCCCGACTCGGCTCCCCCATGCCAGGTCATCGGAAGGCCGACCGCGGCCGGTCCGTGTTCCCACGGCTGCCTGAAACCGAAGGTTGCGCCACGATAACGATCGGCGGGCCCGTAATCCGGCAGTTCATCGACGCGTAACACAGCAGGCGCCTTCGTCACGGCCGCGAAACAACGAGGGGCTTCCACCGAAACCGCGCTGCGCCAATCTCGTGGCGCATAACCGGCCCACCCCTCATTCCGCTCGAGGCTTCGCCCGCACGGGGCCGTACCAATGACGAGGAGACGCCGATGGCACCAGCCATCACCCTTGCCGCAGAAGCGCCCAAGCTCTCTGCCGCGAACACAGGGTTCATGCTCATCTGTTCCGCCCTGGTGATGCTCATGACGCCGGGTCTGGCCTTCTTCTACGGAGGCATGGTCCGCGTCAAGAGCACCCTGAACATGCTGATGATGAGCTTCATCAGCCTCGGGATCGTCACCATCCTGTGGGTGCTGTACGGCTTCTCCATGGCGTTCGGCACCGACTCCGGCAGCCTCATCGGCTGGAACTCCGACTGGGTCGGCCTGAGCAACATCGGCCTGACGGAGCTGTGGCCCGGCTACACCATCCCGGTGTTCGTGTTCCTGGTCTTCCAGCTGATGTTCGCGATCATCACGCCCGCCCTGATCAGCGGTGCCCTCGCGGACCGCGTCAAGTTCAGCGCGTGGGCGCTGTTCATCGCCCTGTGGGCCACGGTCGTCTACTTCCCGGTCGCGCACTGGGTCTGGGGCACCGGCGGCTGGGCCTTCGAGCTGGGCGTCATCGACTTCGCCGGTGGTACGGCGGTGCACATCAACGCGGGTGCCGCGGCGCTCGGCGTGATCCTCGTCATCGGCAAGCGCGTCGGCTTCAAGAAGGACCCGATGCGTCCGCACAGCCTGCCGCTGGTCATGCTCGGCGCCGGTCTGCTGTGGTTCGGCTGGTTCGGATTCAACGCCGGCTCCTGGCTCGGCAACGACGACGGCGTGGGCGCGCTGATGTTCGTCAACACCCAGGTCGCCACCGCCGCCGCCATGCTGGCCTGGCTCATCTACGAGAAGATCCGCCACGGCGCGTTCACCACGCTGGGCGCCGCCTCCGGCGCGGTCGCGGGCCTGGTCGCCATCACCCCCGCCGGCGGCGCGGTCACCCCGCTCGGCGCGATCGCCGTCGGCGCCATCGCCGGTGTGCTGTGCGCCATGGCCGTCGGCCTGAAGTACAGGTTCGGCTACGACGACTCCCTCGACGTCGTCGGCGTCCACCTGGTCGGTGGTGTCCTCGGCTCCCTGCTGATCGGCTTCTTCGCCAGCGGCAAGGGCCAGTCCGAGGTCGAGGGCCTCTTCTACGGCGGCGGCCTGACCCAGTTCTGGAAGCAGTGCGCCGGTGTCTTCGCGGTGCTCGCCTACTCCCTGATCGTCTCCGCGATCCTCGCCTTCATCCTCGACAAGACCATCGGCATGCGGGTCTCCGAGGACGACGAGGTCGCCGGCATCGACCAGGCCGAGCACGCCGAGACCGCATACGACTTCAGCGGCGCCGGTGGCGGTGCCGCCAAGACGGCCGTCACGGCCCCGGTCGCCGCAGCCGCGAGCAAGAAGGTGGACGCATGAAGCTCATCACCGCCGTCGTGAAGCCGCACCGGCTCGACGAGATCAAGGAGGCCCTCCAGGCCTTCGGAGTACACGGCCTGACGGTCACCGAGGCCAGCGGCTACGGTCGTCAGCGGGGCCACACCGAGGTCTACCGCGGTGCCGAGTACACCGTCGACCTGGTCCCCAAGATCCGCATCGAGGTTCTGGTCGAGGACGACGACGCCGAGCAGCTGATCGACGTGGTGGTCAAGGCGGCCCGCACCGGCAAGATCGGTGACGGCAAGGTCTGGTCCATCCCGGTCGAGACAGCCGTACGGGTCAGGACCGGCGAACGCGGACCCGACGCGCTCTGAAGGCCCTCGAGGCAGGCGAACGGAACAGGAGCCACTGGGTGACGGGTACGGACGTGCACAAGGAAGCAGAGGACTCGGGACCCAGCGGCTACGCGGCGGCCCGGCTGCGTCTCCTCACCGAGGAGGCGCGGTCCGGGCCGCCGCGCCGTGCGGCCCTCGCCGAACTGACGGACGACTGGCTGACCGGTCTGTTCAGCGCGGGCGCCGAGGGGCTGCGCGGGGCCTCGCTGGTCGCCGTCGGCGGCTACGGGCGCGGTGAGCTGTCCCCGCGCAGCGACCTCGACCTGCTCCTGCTGCACGACGGCAGCGACACCAAGGCGGTCGCCGCCCTCGCCGACCGGCTCTGGTACCCCGTCTGGGACCTGGGACTGGACCTCGACCACTCGGTCCGCACACCCGCCGAGGCCCGCAAGACCGCGGGCGAGGACCTCAAGGTGCAGCTCGGCCTGCTGGACGCCCGGCACATCGCCGGCGACCTCGGCCTCACGGCGGGACTGCGCACCGCCGTTCTCGCCGACTGGCGCAACCAGGCGCCCAAACGCCTCCCCGAACTCCAGGAACTGTGCGCCGAGCGTGCCGAGCGCCAGGGCGAGCTGCAGTACCTGCTGGAGCCCGACCTGAAGGAGGCCCGCGGCGGCCTGCGGGACGCCACCGCGCTGCGGGCCGTCGCCGCCTCCTGGCTCGCCGACGCCCCGCGCGAGGGCCTCGCCGACGCCCGGCGCCGGCTCCTCGACGTCCGCGACGCCCTGCACCTGGCCACCGGGCGCGCCACCGACCGGCTGGCCCTCCAGGAGCAGGACCAGGTGGCCGCCGAGCTCGGCCTGCTCGACGCGGACACGCTGCTGCGGCAGGTGTACGAGGCGGCGCGGCTCGTCTCGTACGCCAGTGACGTCACCTGGCGCGAGGTGGGGCGCGTCCTGCGCTCGCGCGCCGTGCGGCCCCGGCTGCGCGCCATGCTGGGCGGCGGCAAGCCGACCGCCGAACGGTCTCCACTGGCCGAGGGCGTGGTGGAGCAGGACGGCGAGGTGGTGCTCGCCCGCGCCGCGCGCCCCGAGCGCGACCCCGTGCTGCCGCTGCGCGCCGCGGCCGCCGCCGCGCAGGCCGGACTCCCGCTCTCCCTGCACGCCGTACGGCGCCTGGCGGCCACCGTGCGCCCGGTGCCCACCCCCTGGCCCGCCGAGGCCCGCGAACAGCTCGTCACCCTGCTCGGCTCCGGCCGCCCCACCATCGAGGTCTGGGAGGCACTGGAGGCGGAGGGGCTGATCACCCAGCTGCTGCCCGACTGGGAGCGGGTCCGCTGCCGCCCGCAGCGCAACGCCGTGCACCTGTGGACCGTCGACCGGCACCTGATCGAGACCGCGGTGCGCGCCTCCGAGTTCACCCGCCGGGTCAGCCGCCCCGACCTGCTGCTGGTCGCCGCGCTGCTGCACGACATCGGCAAGGGCTGGCCCGGTGACCACTCGGTCGCCGGCGAGATCATCGCCAAGGACGTGGCCGCCCGCATCGGCTTCGACCGCCACGACGTGACCGTCATCGCCACCCTCGTACGCCACCACCTGCTGCTCATCGACACCGCCACCCGGCGCGACCTGGAGGACCCGGCCACCGTGCGCTCCGTCGCCGAGGCCGTCGGCTCCCAGGGAACCCTGGAGCTGCTGCACGCGCTCACCGAGGCCGACGCCCTCGCGACCGGCCCGGCCGCCTGGTCGTCCTGGCGCGGCTCGCTCGTCGCCGACCTGGTCAAACGGGTCTCGGCGGTGCTCGCCGGGGATGCCCCGGGCGACCCCGAGGAGGCCGCGCCCACCGCCGAGCAGGAGCGGCTCGCCCTGGAGGCGGCCGCGACGGGCAGCCCGGTGCTCTCACTGCGGGCCCAGACCGAGCCGCCCGCCGGGCAGGAGCCGTCCGGCGACCCCGAGCCGCTCGGCGTGGAGCTGCTCATCGCCGTACCCGACCAGCCCGGGGTGCTGCCCGCGGTGGCCGGCGTCCTCGCCATGCACCGGCTGACCGTCCGGACCGCGGAACTGCGCTCCCTGCACCTCCCGGACGGTGTCGACGGCTCCGTCCTGCTGCTGGACTGGCGGGTCGCCGCCGAGTACGGCTCGCTGCCGCAGGCCGCCCGCCTGCGCGCGGACCTCGTCCGGGCCCTGGACGGCTCCCTGGACATCGCCGGCCGCCTCGCCGAACGGGACGCGGCCTATCCGCGCCGCCGGGGCGTGATCGCCCCCGCGGCCCGGGTGTCGGTCCACCCGGCCGCCTCCCGGCTGGCCACGGTCATCGAGGTCCGCTCCCAGGACGCCCCGGGCCTGCTGTTCCGCATCGGCCGCGCCCTGGAGGACGCGAGCGTGCGGGTGCGCAGCGCGCATGTCTCCACGCTCGGCGCCAACGCCGTCGACGCCTTCTACGTGACCGGGCCGGAGGGCGCGCCCCTGCCCGGGGACGAGGCGGCATCGGTGGCGCGGAAGCTGGAGGAGACACTGCGGGGGTGAGGCCGACCCGGCGACTTGTCGCGCCGGGATACCCTGGAGGGCGATTCCCTGTAGCCACCGACCCCGAGGACCGCGAGCGCCGTGTTCGATACTCTCTCCGATCGCCTCTCAGCGACCTTCAAGAACCTGCGCGGCAAGGGACGGCTCTCCGAGGCGGACATCGACGCCACGGCGCGCGAGATCAGGATCGCGCTCCTCGAGGCGGACGTGGCGCTTCCCGTCGTCCGGACGTTCATCAAGAACGTCAAGGAGCGTGCCCTCGGCGCCGAGGTCAGCAAGGCGCTGAACCCCGCCCAGCAGGTCCTCAAGATCGTCAACGAGGAACTGGTCACCATCCTCGGCGGCGAGACCCGGCGCCTGCGCTTCGCCAAGCAGCCGCCCACCGTGATCATGCTGGCGGGTCTGCAGGGTGCCGGTAAGACCACCCTCGCGGGCAAGCTCGGCCGCTGGCTGAAGGAGCAGGGCCACTCGCCGCTGCTCGTCGCCTGTGACCTCCAGCGCCCCAACGCCGTCAACCAGCTCAGCGTCGTCGCCGAGCGCGCCGGTGTCGCGGTCTACGCCCCCGAGCCGGGCAACGGCGTCGGTGACCCGGTCAAGGTCGCCAGGGACTCCATCGACTTCGCCAAGTCCAAGGTCCACGACATCGTGATCGTGGACACCGCCGGCCGCCTCGGCATCGACCAGGAGATGATGCAGCAGGCCGCGGACATCCGCGACGCCGTCTCCCCGGACGAGATCCTGTTCGTCGTCGACGCGATGATCGGCCAGGACGCCGTCAACACCGCCGAGGCCTTCCGCGACGGCGTCGGCTTCGACGGCGTGGTGCTCTCCAAGCTCGACGGCGACGCCCGCGGTGGTGCCGCCCTGTCGATCCGGCAGATCACCGGCAAGCCGATCATGTTCGCGTCGAACGGCGAGAAGCTCGACGACTTCGACGCGTTCCACCCTGACCGGATGGCCTCCCGCATCCTCGACATGGGTGACCTGCTCACCCTGATCGAGCAGGCGGAGAAGACGTTCAGCCAGGAAGAGGCCGAGAAGATGGCCTCCAAGCTGGCGTCCAAGAAGGGCCAGGACTTCACCCTGGACGACTTCCTGGCCCAGATGGAGCAGGTCCGGAAGATGGGCTCCATCTCCAAGCTGCTCGGCATGCTCCCGGGCATGGGCCAGATGAAGGACCAGATCAACAACCTCGACGAGCGCGACGTCGACCGCACGGCCGCCATCATCAAGTCGATGACCCCGGCCGAGCGCCAGGAGCCGACGATCATCAACGGCTCGCGCCGCGCCCGTATCGCCAAGGGCTCCGGCGTCGAGGTCAGCGCGGTCAAGAACCTGGTCGAGCGGTTCTTCGAGGCCCGCAAGATGATGTCCCGCATGGCCCAGGGCGGCGGCATGCCCGGGATGCCGGGGATGCCCGGCATGGGCGGCGGCCCCGGCCGGACGAAGAAGAAGCAGAAGCAGGCCAAGGGCAAGCAGCGCTCCGGCAACCCGATGAAGCGCAAGCAGCAGGAGCAGGAGGAGGCCGCCCGCCGGGCCGCCGCGGCCGAGGCCGGCGGCGCCTTCGGACTGCCCCAGCAGGGCGGCAAGGACTTCGAACTCCCCGACGAGTTCAAGAAGTTCATGGGCTGACGGCCCGTCTCGAACCGCAGTGAGGGCGCCCCCTTCCGGAAGGGGGCGCCCTCAGCGGCTTCTCCGCAGCCCGCCGGTCAGCTGTTCGGGAACTTCCAGATGAACGGCTCGCCGTCCTCCTCGGACCAGTGGACCTCGACGCTCTTGGCGTTCGCCGGGATCACGTACGTCTCGCAGAAGACATGACTCTCGCCCTGCTTCCAGCTCTCGACGTCGTACGGGTCCTCGCAGCCCGCGGCGTCCTCGGACGCGCCGATGAGGACGGTGCCGCGCTGTCCGTCGGCGAAGACCGTGGTGCCGTCGTGCACATCGGAACCGTCGGTGAGGGCAGGCCCGCTCTTGTGCGTGTACTTCAGGTGCGCGACGGCCAGCACCATGCCCTTGACCTTGTCGGGTTCCGAGACGGCCTTCGCCGCCTCCGCCTCGGTGCCCACGCCGACCTTCTGTGCCAGGACTTCGTAGGTGACCTCGCCCGGGTCCTCCGCGACCTTGCCCGTGGCGCTCTCGCCGGCCCCCATCTCACCGCCGGAGCTCGGCTCCGGCGACGGTGAGGCCTTGGCCTGGGCGGTGCCCGTGCTCTTCGTGTCGGCCGTGTCGTCGCCGCCACCGCAGGCGGTGAGCGTGAGGGCGAGGACGGCGACGGGCGCGACGAGACGCAGCGCGGTCTGGTGGTGCGGCACAGCAGCTCCTGTATGCAGATGTGTAGGTCCCCCGAGCGGTGGATCACATCAAGCGTTCATGATCCACTTGGTGAAACCGAAAGCACCCCATGGTGCATCTTCACACCATTCACACCTGCATCGGAAACTCGTTCGTCAAGGCGTCAGGGCGTCCGGGCGATCAGGTACCGGAACACGTTCGGCATCCACACCGTCCCGTCCTGCCGCTGGTGCGGATGCAGGGCCTCGGTCAGCTCCTTGTCCACCTGCACCTGGTCCGTCGCCGTCATCGCCGCGTCGAACAGCCCCGTCGACTTCAGGCCGCGTACCGCGCTGTCCACGTCGGCGTAGCCGAAGGGGCACGCCACCCGCCCCGACCCGTCCGGCTCGAGCCCGGCCCGCTGGGCGACGTCCTCCAGGTCGTCCCGGCAGGCGGGGCGCCAGCTGCCCGAGTTGCGCAGCGGCTCCGCCAGCTTCGTGGCCACCCGCATCACGGACGCCGTCGCGCAGCGCTCCGGCGGACCCCAGCCGGCCAGCACCACGGCCGCTCCGCGCCGGGCGAGCGGCGTCGCCTCCGCGAGCAGTCCGCCCAGCCCCTCCGAGTCGCCCGCCAGGCACCCGATCGGCTCGAAGGCGGTCACCAGGGTGTACCCCGGAGCGCCCGGCTCCGCGGTGTCCCGGGGCGAACCGTCGACCAGCCGGGCGTTGGGACGCGGATGCGTGCCCGGCGTCTCGGGCAGCAGCCGCTCCCGCGCCAGGGTCATTCTTTCGGGGGAAGCGTCGACACCGGTGACCGCCGCTCCCCGGGCGGCGGCCATCAGCAGGGAGAGCCCGGAACCGCAGCCGAGGCCGAGCAGCCGCGTGGCGGGACCCACTTCCAGTCGCTCGTAGACGGCCTCGTAGAGCGGTACGAGCATCCGCTCCTGGATCTCGGACCAGTCACGCGCGCGTGCACGCAAATCCACGCGGGGTGCGGCCCCCGCGTGAGGCAGGTGCTGCCGCACGAGCGTAGGTGTCATAAGTAAGCGCCCCAATCCGCCGAGAGTTGCCTCTTGCCCGATTCCATGGCCCCCGTGACAGTGCGCTCGCACTACCCCCGTATGCCAGGAAACTCCCCCCTCGACCTGTCGTCCAGTGGAATGCGCCCCGCTTCGAGAGTTGTCATGTGCCTATGGCGAGATTTCACATTCCGGCAACCATGACCCGCCCCGTCCGGCCCCCGGCAGGGCGACCGTACGGTGTCCGGTCGTCGAGGACGGGGCGGTGCCGGACGCCGGCGGCGCACCGGGTAACGTCGCGGTCGTCGCACGCGCTTACTGAGGTGTGCACGCGCTTACCGAGTGGGGTGCAAGGCGACCGAAACACCTCTTGCGAACCGGCGGATCCCTGTCGCCCCGGCGCGCGGACAGGCTCTACGCGCCGGCGCGTACGCGTGACTACGCACCACCTTGTGGTGAGCTGTGAGGCTTCTCCACAGATCAGCGCACCCGCCCTCGTCAGGACGCATCAGAGGCAACTGACGGGTACGTGCAAATTATTTGGGATGGCCCGGAATCGGAACACTGGGGCACCCCGGCTCGTTGTCATTACGTGAGCACGACACAGACACCACCTGTACTCGCCGCAGAGCTGGCACAGGCGTGGGCCGACATTCAGCGGTACCACCCCGAGCTGCCCGACCTTGCCGCGCCAGAGTCCCTGATCGGGGAGTCGTCGTCCGCGTGCGGTCACGAGCTCTCCTTCGAGCGACTGCTCCATGAGGCAGTCCATGGCATCGCCGCCGCCCGCGGCGTCCGCGACACCTCCCGTGCCGGCCGCTACCACAACCGCAGATTCCTCGCCATCGCCGAGGAGATGGGCCTGGACCACCCCGAGGAACCGCATCCCAGCAGCGGCTTCTCCCTGGTCACGCTCACCCCCGAGGCGAAGCGCCGTTACCGCCCGACCATGGAGCGTCTCCAGCGCGCCCTGAAGGCCCACACCGCCGCGACCTCCTCCGACACCTCCCGCACCTTTCGGGGCCCGGCCGCCCGCCACGGCTCCTCCGGCGGTGGCGTACGCGTCAAGGCGGTCTGCGACTGCGGCCGCAACGTCCGGGTCGTCCCGTCCGTCCTCGCCCAGGCCCCGATCGTCTGCGGCGGCTGCGGCAAGCCGTTCCGGATCCCGGACGTCGTGGGAGCGGTAGCGAGCTGACGCCCTGCACCGGCATCTCGTGGCTGCCGGTCTGCGGCGCAGGGCTCGGGCCGTGACGCGCACCCGACGTGCCTCATCCACGCCGGGTGCGCCGACGGCATGCCCGCACGGCGGCTCCTGCCCCCGGCCCGGAGCGACCCACAGGGTGTGGCACAATGGCTAGCTGTACTCGACAGCCGCACAGGAACCCTCTCGCCTCCGGCTGACGCGTCCATCGGGCACTCGGGTACCGCAACCCCACGCGGCATCTCCGCCGTGCCCAACCACGTCAAAACCAGGAGAACCCACTCCCGTGGCAGTCAAGATCAAGCTGAAGCGTCTGGGCAAGATCCGTTCGCCTCACTACCGCATCGTCGTCGCCGACTCCCGTACCCGCCGTGACGGCCGGGCCATCGAGGAGATCGGCAAGTACCACCCGACGTACAACCCGTCGGTGATCGAGGTCGACGCCGAGCGCGTGGCGTACTGGCTCGGTGTCGGCGCTCAGCCGACCGAGCCCGTGATGGCCATCCTCAAGAAGACCGGCGACTGGCAGAAGTTCAAGGGCGAGCCCGCCCCGGCTCCGCTGCTGACGCAGCCCGAGAAGGCCGCGCGCCCGTCGTTCGAGGCCATCGGCGGCGACGACGAGGGCAAGGGTGAGGCGATCACCCAGAAGAAGAAGGCTGAGAAGAAGGACGAGGCCGCCGCTGAGTCCGCTTCGACCGAGGCCTGAGCATGCTCGAGGAGGCTCTCGAGCACCTCGTGAAGGGCATCGTCGACAACCCTGACGATGTGCAGGTCGCCTCGCGCAACCTGCGCCGCGGTCGCGTGCTCGAGGTCCGGGTCCACCCGGACGACCTCGGCAAGGTGATCGGCCGCAACGGCCGCACCGCACGCGCCCTGCGCACCGTCGTGGGCGCCATCGGCGGTCGCGGCGTCCGCGTCGACCTCGTCGACGTGGACCACGTCCGCTGACGCTTATCGCGCAACCGGCTCGGGCCGGGGACGGCCTGAGGGCCGTCCCCGGCCCGCAGTCGTATGACAGGAGAATGGACACGTGCAGCTGGTAGTCGCACGGATCGGCCGCGCCCATGGCATCAAGGGTGAGGTCACCGTCGAGGTACGGACCGACGAGCCGGAGCTGAGGCTGGCCCCCGGTGCCGTGCTCACCACCGATCCCGCCACCGCGGGACCGCTCACCATCGAGACGGGCCGCGTCCACAGCGGCCGCCTCCTGCTGCGCTTCGAGGGCGTCAGCGACCGCAGCGGCGCCGAGGCCCTGCGCAACATCCTCCTGATCGCCGAGGTCGACCCGGAGGAGCTGCCGGAGGGCGAGGACGAGTACTACGACCACCAGCTCATCGACCTCGACGTGGTCACCGCGGACGGCACGGAGGTCGGCCGGATCACGGAGATCTCACACCTGCCCACCCAGGACCTGTTCATCGTGGAGCGTCCCGACGGCAGCGAGGTGATGATCCCCTTCGTCGAGGAGATCGTCGCCGAGATCGACCTGGAGGAGCAGAAGGCCGTCATCACCCCGCCGCCGGGCCTGATCGACGATCGCGCCGAGATCGCCTCCAGCCGGGACGAGTCGTAATGCGTCTCGACGTCGTCACGATCTTCCCCGAGTACCTCGAACCGCTGAACGTCTCCCTCGTCGGGAAGGCACGCGCGCGTGGACAGCTCGACGTGCACGTCCACGATCTGCGCTCCTGGACCTACGACCGCCACAACACCGTCGACGACACCCCGTACGGCGGCGGCCCCGGCATGGTCATGAAGACCGAACCCTGGGGGGAGGCACTGGACTCCGTCCTGGCCGACGGCTACGAGACGGGTTCCCGCACGCCCGCCCTCATCGTGCCCACGCCCAGCGGCCGCCCCTTCACCCAGGAACTCGCCGTCCACCTCTCCGAGCGCCCCTGGCTGATCTTCACGCCGGCCCGCTACGAGGGCATCGACCGCCGCGTCGTCGACGAGTACGCGACACGGATGCCGGTCTACGAGGTGTCCATCGGCGACTACGTCCTGGCCGGCGGCGAGGCGGCCGTCCTCGTCGTCACGGAGGCCGTGGCGCGGCTGCTGCCCGGCGTCCTGGGCAACGCCGAGTCCCACCGGGACGACTCCTTCGCGCCCGGCGCCATGGCGAGCCTGCTGGAGGGGCCCGTCTACACCAAGCCGCCCGAGTGGCGCGGCCGGGACATCCCCGACGTGCTGCTCAGCGGCCACCACGGGAAGATCGCCCGCTGGCGGCGCGACGAGGCCCTCAAGCGCACGACCGCCCACCGGCCCGACCTCATCGAGCGGTGCGAGCCCAAGGCCTTCGACAAGAAGGACCGCGAGATGCTCTCCATCCTCGGCTGGGCACCGGACCCGGCGGGGGAGCCGTACGGCCGATTTTGGCGCAGGACCGAGGGCGTGGAAGAATAGCCAGCTGTTGTGCGTCCGTCCGGCGTGCGCCCCTGCCACAGGGGGAGACGACGTCCGCCCCGACCCGCACACACCTGATCCCGAAACACCTAGTTTCCGTTGATGACCTGTGGCATCAGCGAGGAAAGCAGACGAAATGTCTCACCTGCTCGACACCGTCGACGCCGCGTCGCTGCGCAGCGACGTCCCCGCCTTCCGCCCGGGCGACACCGTCAACGTCCACGTCCGCGTCATCGAGGGCAACCGCTCCCGTGTGCAGCAGTTCAAGGGCGTCGTGATCCGCCGCCAGGGCTCCGGCGTGCGCGAGACCTTCACGGTCCGCAAGGTCTCCTTCTCGGTCGGCGTCGAGCGCACCTTCCCGGTGCACACCCCGATCGTCGAGAAGATCGAGCTCGTCACCAAGGGTGACGTCCGTCGCGCCAAGCTGTACTACCTGCGCGAGCTGCGCGGCAAGGCCGCGAAGATCAAGGAGAAGCGCGAGAACTGAGCGCTCTCCGGGGTTCGCGTCGGGGCCGGATAGCATCTGGCTCCGATGGACACCGAAGCACAGCAGACGGAGCGCGACCGCTCCTCCCGCCCTTCCGGATCCGAGGGAACGACCTCGGAAGCCGCAGGGCCGGAGGACCGGTCGCGTTTCGCGTTGCCGGCGCGGATCGCCTCCTTGGTCCCGGGCGGCCGGATCACTCTCACCCTGCTGGTCTTCCTGGCGTCCCTGCTGATGGTCAGCACGTTCGTGCTGCGGCCGTTCCAGATCCCCAGCGGATCGATGGAGCAGGGATTGAGGATCGGGGACCGGGTTCTCGTAAATAGGTTGGCGTACCGTTTCGGTGCCGCGCCGCAGCGGGGAGACATCGTCGTGTTCGACGGGACCGGGTACTTCGGGCACGCGGACTACATCAAACGCGTTGTCGGCGTGGGGGGAGACCACGTGGTCTGCTGCGACAGGGAGGGGAGGATCCAGGTGAACGGCCGGCCGGTCGACGAGTCACGCTTCCTGTTCCCCGGCGACACCCCGTCCACGGTGCCCTTCGACCTCGTCGTGCCCGGCGGCACCCTGTTCGTCCTCGGTGATCACCGCAGCGACTCCAGCGATTCCCGCGATCACCTCGGCTCGCCGGGCGGCGGCATGATCCCCGTCGGCGAGGTGATCGGCCGCGCCGACTGGATCATCTGGCCCTTCGCTCACGCCACCCGGCTGCACCGGCCCGACGCCTACGCGCGCGTGCCCGCCGCCGCAAGGGCGGGCGCCCATGGGTAACCGCGGCAAACCGCGCGGCGTCCCCGCCAGCCCCGCGGAGAACCTGCTGCCCACCGGCGCCCGGCGCGCCGCAGGCCCGTCGGGCGGCGGCCGTACGCGCGCGGAGCGCCGCAAGCTCCAGCGCAAGGTCAAGCGGCGCCGCAGGCGGGGCGCGGTCAAGGAGATACCGCTCCTCGTGGGCGTCGCCGTCCTGATAGCGCTCGTGCTGAAGACGTTCCTCGTCCAGGCCTTCGTCATCCCGTCCGGCTCCATGGAGCAGACGATCCAGATCGGCGACCGCGTTCTGGTCGACAAGCTCACCCCGTGGTTCGGTTCGAAGCCGCAGCGCGGGGACGTCGTCGTCTTCAAGGACCCCGGCGGCTGGCTCAAGGACGAACAGCCCACCACGCAGAAGACGGACCCCGTCGTCATCAAGCAGGTCAAGGAAGGGCTCACCTTCATCGGCCTGCTGCCGTCGGAGAACGAGAAGGATCTCATCAAGCGGGTCGTCGGCGTCGGCGGCGACCGCGTCCAGTGCTGCGACACGCAGGGGCGCGTGACCGTCAACGGCGTCCCGCTGAACGAGGACTACCTGTATCCCGGTATCGCCCCGTCCGACACGCCGTTCGACATCACCGTCCCCCAGGGGCGGCTGTGGGTGATGGGCGACCACCGGAACAACTCCGCGGACTCCCGCGCCCATCAGGACACCGACTACGGGGGCACGGTCTCCGAGGACGAGGTGGTCGGGCGCGCCATGGTCATCGCCTGGCCCTTCGGGCACTGGACCATGCTGGAGGAACCGAATACCTACGCCTCCGTGTCCGACTCGGCCACCGGGTCGACCGCTGCTCCCGAACTGTCGCATAGGGTTGCCCCCTACGATCCGAACGGAACGATCCAGCTCCCGACCCCTGCGGAACTCCCGCTCGTTATGGGAGTGGTGGGCCTGCGCCGTGTATGGGGCAGGCGGCGGCACAGAGTGAGGAGTTGGCGTGGGGGATGTGGCGGTTGGCGCACGGTCCGGACACGACGGCGAGGAGCATCGCGGACGCCCCGCGGAATCCGCCGTCCCGGCCGCGGACAGCGCCGTGACCTCCGGGAGTGACTCCGGGGCAGCCGAGGACGACAGGGTGACGGGCGAACACACGACAGCCGAGGACCAGGGGCCGGGCGGACCGGCCCGGACGCCGAAGAAGCCGCGCTCCTTCTGGAAGGAGCTGCCCATCCTGATCGGCATCGCGCTGGTACTTGCGCTGCTGATCAAGACCTTCCTGGTACAGGCCTTCTCCATCCCCTCCGACTCGATGCAGAACACCCTCCAGCAGGGTGACCGCGTCCTGGTCGACAAACTCACCCCCTGGTTCGGCTCCGAGCCCGAGCGCGGCGAGGTCGTCGTCTTCCACGACCCGGACAACTGGCTGGCGGGCGAGCCGACCACGGATCCGAACGCCCTGCAGACCTTCCTCAGCTGGATCGGCCTCATGCCGTCCGCGGAGGAGAAGGACCTCATCAAGCGCGTCATCGGCGTCGGCGGCGACACGATCCAGTGCAAGGGCACCGGCCCGCTCACGGTCAACGGCAAGGCGCTGGACGAGCGGTCGTACGTCTACGCCGGCAACACGCCGTGCAGCGTCGACGACCAGGGCGGCCAGTTCAAGGTGAAGGTCCCCGAGGGCTACATCTGGGTCATGGGCGACCACCGGCAGAACTCGCGGGACTCCCGCTACAACCAGTCCGACAAGAACCACGGCATGGTCCCGGTGAAGGACGTCGTCGGACGCGCCGTCGTCGTCGCCTGGCCGATCAACCGCTGGGACACCCTGCCGGTGCCGGACACCTTCGACCAGTCCGGTCTGAACGCCCAGCCGGCCGCCGCCGGCTGGACCGTCGCGCCGCAGGGTCTGGCGCTCGCCGGTGTGGTGCCGGTGGTGTGGTGGCGTCGCCGGAAGCAGTGATCCCGACCATGGGCTGACCCCGGCCGGTACCCCCGGGTAGGGTGCGGACCCATGGGTGGCGAGAGCACGACGCACACGGCCCCGCGCAGCGGTGGCTCGAGCACGGGCCCGGTGGGCAGCCGGACCGGACAGCGGATGTCCGGGCTGGCCGTCGCACTGGGCCTTGTGCTGTTCCTCGGCGGTTTCGCCTGGGGAGCGGTGGTCTACCGGCCGTACACGGTCCCCACCAGCTCGATGACACCGACGATCGACGCGGGCGACCGGATCCTGGCGCAGCGTGTCGACGGCGCCGAGGTGCACCGCGGGGACGTCGTCGTCTTCAAGGACGCGACCTGGGCCAACGCGCCGATGGTCAAGCGGGTGGTCGCCGTCGGCGGTGACACGGTCTCCTGCTGCCAGGACGGCAAGCTGAAGGTCAACGGCAAGGAGATCGACGAGACGTACCTGCCCAAGGGCACACCGGCCGAGATGAGCAACTTCCCGACCGTGACCGTCCCCAAGGGCCGTCTCTTCCTGCTCGGCGACGAGCGCGGCAACTCCGTGGACTCCACCGCCCACCTGACCGACGCCGCCAGCGGCACGGTGGCGCGTTCCGCCGTGGACGCCCGCGTCGACGCCGTCGTCTGGCCCATGAAGGGCATGCTGGAGCGCCCCACCGGCTTCGAGGCGCTCAGCACCCTCTCCTCGCCCGGCCCGCTGCGGACGATCATCCTCCTCGTGATCGCCGGCGCCGTGCTCGTCCTCGGCGGAGGCGCCTACGGGCCCATCGCCAAGCGCGCCGGAGCCGCCCGGGCCCGACGGGCCGGTACGGAGCCCGCAGGTGCCCGCTGAGGCCGTGACGCCGGGCCAGGACACCTACGAGGGCGGACTGCGCAAGGTCGCCCGGGTCGTGCTGCTCGACCCGCAGGACCGCATCCTCCTGCTGCACGGGCACGAGCCGGACGATCCGGCCGACGACTGGTGGTTCACGCCCGGCGGGGGAGTCGAGGGCGACGAGACCCGTGAACAGGCCGCCCTGCGGGAACTCGCCGAGGAGACGGGCATCACCGAGGTCGAACTCGGCCCGGTGCTGTGGCGCCGGATGTGCTCCTTCCCGTTCGCGGGCCGACGGTGGGACCAGGACGAGTGGTACTACCTGGCTCGCACGGACCGCACGGCCGTCGCCGCCGCGGGGCTGACCGAGCTGGAACGGCGCAGTGTCGCCGGAGCGCGCTGGTGGACGTGTCCGGAACTGAGCCGGGCACATGAGACGGTGTATCCGACCAGACTCGCCGGGCTGCTGCACACGCTGCTCGACGAGGGTCCCCCGGCCAGGCCCGTGATCCTTGACCCGGAAATCGTCTGAGGGCTCACGGGACTGGCGCACAATGGGGGGATCGCACGGCTGAAGGGGAACATGCCATGAGCGCCGAGGACCTCGAGAAGTACGAGACCGAGATGGAGCTGAAGCTCTACCGGGAGTACCGCGATGTCGTCGGTCTGTTCAAATACGTGATCGAGACCGAACGGCGCTTCTACCTCACCAATGACTACGAGATGCAGGTGCACTCGGTCCAGGGTGAGGTGTTCTTCGAGGTGTCCATGGCGGATGCCTGGGTGTGGGACATGTACCGGCCGGCGCGTTTCGTGAAGCAGGTCCGGGTGCTCACGTTCAAGGACGTGAACATCGAGGAGCTGAACAAGAGCGATCTGGAGCTGCCGAGCGGGTGACGTTCCCCGTCACCCGAGAGGGTGGCGAGGTTGTCCACAGCCGCTGAGCTGTCCACCAAGATCCACTTGGCGGCGGCGGGTGCGTGATCGTTGGCGCCGGAGGTGGTGCCGACATGAACGCACATCTGGCCCGCAGTGCCATGGGCAAGTACGGGGAGAGCCTGGCCGCACGACGGCTGGCCGAGGCCGGTCTGACGGTCCTGGAGCGCAACTGGCGCTCCGGCCGTGCCGGCGAGATCGACATCGTGGCCAGAGACGGGGACGTCCTGGTCGTCTGCGAGGTGAAGACCCGCAGGGAGGGTCCCTTCGAGCATCCGATGGCGGCCGTGACCCCGCAGAAGGCGGAGCGGCTGCGGGACCTGGCCGAGCGGTGGATCCAGTCACACGGGGGCGCACCGCCCGGCGGGGTCCGCATCGACGTGGTCGGGGTGCTGCTGCCGGCCCGCGGCGCCGCCGTGGTCGAGCATGTGCGGGGGGTGGCCTGAATGGCGTTCGCCCGTACGTGTTCGGTGGCGCTGGTGGGCGTCGAGGGCGTGGTCGTCGAGGTCCAGGCCGACCTCGAACCCGGGGTCGCGGCGTTCACCCTGGTGGGACTGCCCGACAAGAGCCTCACGGAGAGCCGGGACCGGGTGCGCGCCGCGGTCGTCAACTCGGGCGCGGCCTGGCCCCAGAAGAAGCTCACGGTCGGCCTGAGCCCGGCCTCGGTACCGAAGTCCGGCAGCGGCTTCGACCTGGCCGTCGCCGCGGCCGTCCTCGGCGCGGCGGAACGCATCGACCCGCGGGTCCTCGCCGACATCGTGATGATCGGGGAACTGGGGCTGGACGGGCGGGTGCGGCCGGTGCGGGGCGTGCTGCCGGCAGTGCTCGCGGCGGCCGATGCGGGCTATGAGCAGGTGGTGGTGCCGGAGTGCGCCGCCGCCGAGGCCTCCCTCGTGCCCGGGGTGTCGGTGCTGGGCGTCCGCAGTCTGCGGCAGCTGATCGCCGTCCTGGCCGACGAACCCGTGCCCGACGAGGAACAGGACGAACAGGGCCGCCCGGACCCGCTCCTCGCCGGCCTGCGCATGCCGGGCACGGGCGCGGCCACGGGCATGCACAGCGTCGGCGCCGCCCAGCACGACCACGGTCACGACCTGGCGGACGTCGTCGGGCAGACCTCGGCGCGCACGGCCGTGGAGGTGGCGGCGGCGGGCGGGCACCACCTGTTCCTCGTAGGGCCGCCCGGCGCCGGCAAGACGATGCTCGCGGAGCGGCTGCCGTCCCTCCTGCCCCGGCTCGGCCGGCAGGCGTCGCTGGAGGTCACCGCGGTCCACTCGGTGGCGGGCCTGCTGCCCCCGGGCAAGCCGTTGATCGACGTCGCCCCCTACTGCGCCCCGCACCACTCGGCCACGATGCAGGCACTCGTCGGCGGCGGCCCGGGCATCGCGCGGCCCGGGGCGGTGTCGCTGTCCCATCGCGGGGTGCTGTTCCTTGACGAAACGCCGGAATTCGCCAGCCGGGCCCTGGACGCGCTGCGACAGCCGCTGGAGGCGGGGCATGTCGTGATCGCGCGCAGTGCGGGGGTGGTGCGCTTCCCGGCGAAGTTCCTGATGGTGCTCGCGGCCAACCCCTGCCCGTGCGGCCGGTTCTCGCAGCGGGACGACCTGTGCGAGTGCCCGCCCTCGGCGATCCGCCGCTACCAGGCCAGGCTCTCCGGCCCGCTGCTCGACCGGGTCGACCTGCGCGTCGAGGTGGACCGCGTCACCCGCACCGAGCTGACCGCCGCCGGGGCCAGGGGCGAGTCGACCGCGACCGTCGCCGACCGGGTGCGGGCGGCCCGGGGGCGGGCTGCGGAGCGCCTTGCCGGCACGCCCTGGTGCACGAACAGCGAGGTGCCCGGCCGTGAGCTGCGCAGCCGCTGGTACGCCGTGCCCGGCGCGATGGACGAGGCCGAGCGGAACCTGGAGCGGGGCGTCCTGACCGCCCGCGGACTCGACCGCGTCCTGCGCGTGGCCTGGACCGTCGCCGACCTCGTCGGCCACGACCGGCCCGACGCGACGGACGTCGCCCTCGCGCTCCAGCTGCGCACCGGAGTGCCGCGAGGCGTCCCCATGGCCATCGGGGCCCTGACGTGAACGTCGTCGACGAACCGGACGGCGAACTGCTCGGCCGCGTCCTGCTCACCCGTGTCATCGAGCCCGGCGACGAGGTCGGCGGGCGGTGGGTGCGGCAGTTCGGGGTCGGGGAAGTGGTGCGGCGACTGCGGGAGGGCGGGGTCGCGCTGCCAGGCGTGAGCGGGAAGCGGTGGGCCGGGCTGGTGGCCAGGGCCGAGGCCGCCCGGCCGCGCCGGGACCTCGAGGCCGCCCGGGCCGCCGGGGTGCGGTTCGTGAGTCCCGGGGGCGCGGAGTGGCCGGGGCAGCTCGACGATCTCGGGGACACCCGGCCCCTGGGCCTGTGGGTGCGCGGGCGGCCCAGTCTGCGCATGTGGGCGCTGAAGTCGGTCGCCGTGGTCGGCGCCCGGGCCTGCACGGAGTACGGGGCCCACATGGCCGCGACCCTCGCCGCCGGCCTCGCCGAGCAGGGCTGGGTCGTGGTGTCCGGCGGCGCCTACGGAGTCGACGGCGCCGCCCACCGCGGAGCGCTCGGTGCCGGCGGCGCCACCGTCGCCGTCCTCGCCTGCGGCGTCGACCGGCCCTACCCCCGCGGCCACACCCAGCTGATCAGCAGAATCGCGGAGCAGGGGCTGGTGATCGGCGAGTTGCCGCCCGGCGATCACCCGACGCCGAGCCGGTTCCTCCTGCGGAACCGAGTGATCGCGGCGCTCACCCGCGGCACGGTGGTCGTCGAGGCCGCCCACCGCAGCGGCTCCCTGGTCACCGCGCGGGCGGCGCAGCGCCTCGGCCGGCACACGATGGGCGTGCCGGGCCCTGCCACCAGCGGGCTCTCCGCCGGAGTGCACGATCTGCTGCGCGGGGAGGCCGCCCTGGTCACCGACGTCACGGACGTCGTCGAACTGGTCGGTGACATGGGAGAGCTGGCGCCCGACCGGCGCGGCCCGGTCCTGCCCCGGGACCTCCTGGAACCGGCCACCCGGCAGGTGCTCGCCGCACTGCCGGGGCGCGGGGCGGCCCGGCCGGACGAGATCGCCCGCTCGGCCCAGACCACACAGGACGACGCGATCGCGAGACTGTACGAACTCCGGGCACTCGGTTACGTCGAACGACACGGCGATGGCTGGAAGTTGACACGCCAGGCGGTGATGTCGGTCCGCGACGGCCGCGGGCCGTGCTGACCGTCTGTGTTCGGCCGTCCGGGGGAACCCCGACATCCCTTGGAAATCCGCCCAGTTGGGCTTCTCCGGTGATCACACCGAGCGACCGCGCCGCCCCGGCGGGACGTCTTCCGGAACGTATCTCCGCCCGCCTCGGCCTCCGTCCTTCGCGCACCGCGACACCGCAGTCACGCTACGCTCACGAGGATCCCGACACGGACAGGCAACTCGACATCAGACAGACAGCTCCTCCCAGCAGCACCACTCCGCAGCAGAACGGCACAAGGCGACGAATGCCCCAGCACACCTCCGGGTCCGACCGGGCGGCGATCCCCCCAGCCGCCCGTGACGGTGGCAGCGTGCGGCCGCCCGCTCCCTCGACGCTCGACGAGCTGTGGCGGTCGTACAAGGCGACGGGGGACGAGCGGCTGCGGGAGCAGCTGATCCTGCACTACTCGCCGCTCGTGAAGTACGTCGCGGGACGGGTCAGCGTGGGCCTGCCGTCCAACGTCGAGCAGGCGGACTTCGTCTCGTCCGGGGTGTTCGGGCTGATCGACGCGATCGAGAAGTTCGACATCGACCGGGAGATCAAGTTCGAGACGTACGCGATCACCCGGATCCGCGGCGCGATGATCGACGAGTTGCGGGCCCTGGACTGGATCCCCCGTTCGGTGCGGCAGAAGGCGCGCAACGTGGAGCGGGCGTACGCCACGCTGGAGGCGCGGCTGCGGCGGACGCCGACCGAGGGCGAGGTGGCCTCGGAGATGGGCATCGCCGTCGAGGACCTCCACGCGGTGTTCAGCCAGTTGTCGCTGGCCAACGTGGTGGCCCTGGAGGAGCTGCTGCACGGGGGCGGCGAGGGCGGCGACGGGCTCAGCGTGATGGACACGCTGGAGGACACCGCAGCCGACAACCCCGTCGAGGTCGCCGAGGACCGGGAACTGCGGAGGTTCCTGGCGCGGGCGATCAGCACCCTGCCGGACCGGGAGAAGACCGTGGTCACGCTGTACTACTACGAGGGCCTCACCTTGGCGGAGATCGGGAACGTGCTGGGCGTGACCGAGAGCCGGGTCAGTCAGATCCACACCAAGTCGGTGCTGCAACTGAGAGCGAAACTGGCGAGCTTCGGCCGCTGACCAGGCCGGATGCCCTCGGGCCGGCATCAACCACTCCCGTCCGGCGGGACGCGTCCGTAGAGTGTTGACGTGCCAAGGATTCGAGCGGCCTCCGTGGCCGAGCACCGGTCGATGCAGCGAGCCGCCCTGCTGGACGCGGCTCGTTCCTTGTTGTCCGAGGGCGGTACGGAGGCGCTGACCTTCCCGGCCCTCGCCGAGCGGACGGGCCTCGCGCGATCGTCCGTCTACGAGTACTTCCGCTCACGGGCGGCCGTGGTCGAGGAGCTGTGCGAGGTCGACTTCCCGCTCTGGGCGGCGGATGTGTCGGCGGCGATGGAGCGGGCCGGGACGGCCGAGGCCAAGGTCGAGGCGTACGTGCGGCAGCAGCTGGAGCTGGTCGGCGACCGGCGGCACCGCGCCGTGGTCGCGATCTCCGCGAGTGAGCTCGACGCGGGGGCCAGGGAGAAGATCCGGGCGGCGCACGGCGGGCTGGTCGCGATGATCGTCGAGGCGCTGGGCGAGCTGGGGCACGCGCAGCCCCGGATGGCGGCGATGTTGGTGCAGGGCGTTGTGGACGCGGCCGTGCGGAGGATCGAGCTGGGGGCCGCGGAGGAGCCGGCCGCCATCACCGAGGCGGCCGTTTCCATGGCTCTGCGGGGTGTGCGGGGCTGACGGCGCCGTAGCTGGGGGCCCGGGGTGGATCGCCTTCAGTGGGGCGGCTGGGTGCCCAGTACCGGCAGCAGCCTCGACGGGCCCCTGTGCAGGAGCCAGGGCGGCAGGAGCGAAAGCGGGTTCAGGTACGTCTCGTCGCGGCGCAGGCCCCAGTGCACGCATGTGGCCGTGCAGTGGGAGCCGCTCGCGTCCACCGTGCCGATCACCTCGCCCGGTTCCACCTCCTCGCCCTCCTCGACCGAGGCCGTCACCGGTTCGTAGGTCGTGCGCAGGGGTGGGTCGCCCGTCCCCGTGAGGTCAACCGAGACGACTCCCTTGCCCGCCACCCGGCCCGCGAAGGAGACCCTGCCAGGAGTCACCGCACGAACGGATGTTCCAGGGGGTGCTGCCAGGTCCACGCCCCGGTGGCCCGGGCCGTATGCCGTCGCCGGGGGCTGCCAGCCCCGCAGGACCCGGGGGCGCAAGCCGACGGGCCAGGTGCGGCCGATCGCCGGCACGGTGGCGTCCGCCCGGGGCGCATCCGCCGCGAACAGCGGTGGCGGTGGGGCCAGCAGGGCCGTGGTCGTGACGATCAGCAGCAGGATCAGGCGTGCACAGACACGCGCACATCGGTTCGCTCGCATGCGAAGAGCGTCCCGGAGTACCGGCATCGCCGCTGGCGGCTGTGGGCCGCCGCCCGGTTGTGGACAACGGCGTCACCCGGCACCCCGAGGGTCCCGTACACTTCTGGTGGCGACCCGAGTCATCGGGTCGACTTCGCACGCCCCGATATGAACCCCGGCAACGGGCCCGTATCAGCGCCCCTCGGTCCCTCGTGGAACGGCGCGCAGTGGGCGTCAGGCGCGGAAGCCGTCCGGCATCCGCGGCACAACCGAGAAATTCAAGGAGATACGGCCATGGCCGTCGTCACGATGCGGGAGCTGCTGGAGAGCGGCGTCCACTTCGGTCACCAGACCCGTCGTTGGAACCCGAAGATGAAGCGCTTCATCTTCACGGAGCGCAACGGCATCTACATCATCGACCTGCTCCAGTCGCTGTCGTACATCGACCGCGCCTACGAGTTCGTCAAGGAGACCGTCGCCCACGGCGGCACGGTCATGTTCGTCGGCACGAAGAAGCAGGCGCAGGAGGCCATCGCCGAGCAGGCCACCCGCGTCGGCATGCCCTACGTCAACCAGCGCTGGCTGGGCGGCATGCTCACCAACTTCTCGACCGTCTACAAGCGTCTGCAGCGCCTCAAGGAGCTCGAGCAGATCGACTTCGAGGACGTCGCCGCGTCCGGTCTGACCAAGAAGGAGCTTCTCGTGCTCTCGCGCGAGAAGGCCAAGCTGGAGAAGACCCTCGGCGGTATCCGCGAGATGCAGAAGGTGCCCAGCGCCGTCTGGATCGTGGACACCAAGAAGGAGCACATCGCCGTTGGTGAGGCCCGGAAGCTGAACATCCCGGTCGTCGCGATCCTCGACACCAACTGCGACCCCGACGAGGTCGACTACAAGATCCCGGGCAACGACGACGCGATCCGCTCCGTCACCCTGCTCACCCGCGTCATCGCCGACGCCGTCGCCGAGGGCCTCATCTCCCGCAGCGGTGTCGCCACCGAGGGCAAGGGCGAGAAGGCCGCGGGCGAGCCGCTGGCCGAGTGGGAGCGCGACCTGCTCGAGGGCGAGAAGAAGGCCGACGAGGCCGCCCCCGCCGCCGAGGCCGCTCCGGCCGACGAGGCCGCCCCCGCCGCCGAGGCCGCTCCGGCCGCCGAGGCTGCTCCGGCCGCTGAGGCCGAGGCGCCGGCCGAGGGCGAGAAGCCGGCCGAGGCCGAGCAGGCCTGACCCGTCAGTCCGAGTTGACGGCGGGAGCGGCACCGCACCAGCGCCTCCGGCGCGGTGAAGTCCGCTCCCGCCGTTCACCCGTAGGTCAGCGGAAGGACAGCGCCCTCCGGCTCCATGGGGGCGC
The DNA here is from genome assembly GCF_044764825.1 of Streptomyces sp. NPDC093598. NCBI lineage: Bacteria > Bacillati > Actinomycetota > Actinomycetes > Kitasatosporales > Streptomycetaceae > Streptomyces > Streptomyces sp. NPDC093598. The sequence goes on from NZ_JBIWIV010000010.1 coordinate 95,295, forward strand.
AACCGCAGGATCCGCAGATCTTCGATCTTCCAGACTTCGAGAGAGATTCACAGACTCATGGCGAACTACACCGCCGCCGACGTCAAGAAGCTCCGTGAGCTCACGGGCGCCGGCATGATGGACTGCAAGAAGGCGCTGGACGAGGCCGAGGGCAACGTCGAGAAGGCCGTCGAGGCGCTCCGCATCAAGGGCCAGAAGGGCGTCGCCAAGCGCGAGGGCCGGTCCGCCGAGAACGGCGCCGTCGTCTCGATCATCGCCGACGACAACTCCTCCGGTGTCCTGGTCGAGCTGAAGTGCGAGACGGACTTCGTCGCCAAGGGTGACAAGTTCCAGGCCGTGGCGAAGACCATCGCCGAGCACGTCGCCAAGACCTCCCCGGCCGACCTCGAGGCTCTGCTCGCCTCCGAGATCGAGGCCGGCAAGACCGTCCAGGCGTTCGTCGACGAGGCCAACGCCAACCTGGGCGAGAAGATCGTCCTGGACCGCTTCGCGCAGTACGCCGACGGCTTCGTGACGGCGTACATGCACCGCACGATGCCCGACCTGCCCCCGCAGATCGGTGTCCTCGTCGAGCTGGACAAGCCGAACGCGGAGATCGCCAAGGGCGTCGCCCAGCACATCGCCGCCTTCGCGCCGAAGTACCTCTCCAAGGAGGACGTGCCGGCCGAGGTCGTCGAGTCCGAGCGCCGCGTCGCCGAGGAGACCACCCGCGCCGAGGGCAAGCCCGAGGCCGCCCTGCCGAAGATCGTCGAGGGTCGCCTCAACGGCTTCTTCAAGGACGCCACGCTGCTCGGCCAGCCGTACGCGCTCGACAACAAGAAGTCCGTCCAGAAGGTCCTGGACGAGGCCGGTGTCACCCTGAAGCGCTTCACGCGCATCAAGGTCGGCATCTGAGTCCGTACCGCGCTCGACGCCCGACCCCGATAGGGTCGACAGCAGTCGTCCGCGTACGCCGTCACATGAGTGGCGGACGACAGCAGATCTGACGAGGAGGCCATTGCCGTATGGGATGCGAAACACGCCCCACCGGCAATGGCCTTCTTGGTATGTGCAACACGTGAAAGAGGCGGGATCCCCCATGACCACCAAGGCCCAGAAGAGCGACGACGGCAAAGTACGCGGCCGGTTTCTGCTGAAGCTGTCCGGAGAGGCCTTCTCCGGTGGCGGCGGCCTTGGCGTCGACCCCGACGTGGTGCACAAGATCGCCCGTGAGATCGCGGCCGTCGTGCGCGACGGTGCGGAGATCGCGATCGTCATCGGCGGCGGCAACTTCTTCCGCGGTGCCGAACTCCAGCAGCGCGGCATGGACCGGGCCCGCTCCGACTACATGGGCATGCTCGGTACCGTCATGAACTGCCTCGCCCTCCAGGACTTCCTGGAGAAGGTGGGCGTGGACTGCCGGGTGCAGACCGCCATCACCATGGGCCAGGTCGCCGAGCCGTACATCCCGCTGCGCGCCGTGCGGCACCTGGAGAAGGGCCGTGTGGTCATCTTCGGTGCCGGGATGGGCATGCCGTACTTCTCCACCGACACCACCGCCGCCCAGCGCGCCCTGGAGATCGACGCCGAGGCGCTGCTGATGGGCAAGAACGGCGTGGACGGGGTCTACGACTCCGACCCCAAGACCAACCCCGACGCGGTGAAGTTCGATCACCTCGGCTACGGCGAGGTCATCACGCGCGATCTGAAGGTCGCCGACGCCACGGCCGTGACGCTGTGCCGCGACAACAAGCTCCCGATCGTGGTCTTCGAGCTGCTGGCGGAGGGCAACATCGGACGCGCCGTCAAGGGTGAGAAGATCGGCACGCTGGTGGGGGACCCCGGCAGCCGGGACTGACACCCCGGGAACAACCCCGTCCGGGGGACGGACGGGACGGAGCCGGGCCGGGGGATGGACAATGTCCTGCCGGTCGGGAACCGTGCAGGAAGAAGACGCGACGCAGCCGGCCGCCGCCCCACATGGAACCGCAGCCGGGCCTACTCAAGACACGCAGGAGCAAGTGGTGATCGAAGAGACCCTCCTCGAGGCCGAGGAGAAGATGGAGAAGGCCGTCGTGGTCGCCAAGGAGGACTTCGCCGCGATCCGCACCGGCCGTGCGCACCCGGCGATGTTCAACAAGATCGTGGCCGACTATTACGGCGCGCCGACGCCGATCAACCAGCTGGCCTCGTTCTCCGTGCCCGAGCCGCGTATGGCCGTGGTGACCCCCTTCGACAAGAGCGCGCTGCGCAACATCGAGCAGGCGATCCGCGACTCCGACCTGGGCGTCAACCCGAGCAACGACGGCAACATCATCCGTGTGGTGTTCCCCGAGCTGACCGAGGAGCGCCGCCGCGAGTACATCAAGGTCGCCAAGGGCAAGGGCGAGGACGCGAAGATCTCGATTCGCTCCGTGCGCCGCAAGGCCAAGGAGGCCATCGACAAGCTGATCAAGGACGGCGAGGTCGGCGAGGACGAGGGCCGCCGTGCGGAGAAGGAGCTCGACGACACCACCGCGAAGTACGTCGCGCAGGTGGACGAGCTCCTGAAGCACAAGGAAGCGGAGCTGCTCGAGGTCTGATGAACGACTCTTCCTGGGGGGCGCCGCCACAGGCCGGGTACTGGGGGCCCACCGACCAAGGGCATGGTCATGGGCACGTCCAGGGTCCAGGCCACGGGCACGTCCAGAGGGCCGCTCCGGCGGGTCCCGCATACGATGCGTATGAAGCGCCTCAGACTCGCCCCATGCCCATCGTGCCCGACGTGACCGCATTCGGCGGTAACCAGGATGACGACCGGGGGGCTGCTCGGCTGAGCGGCCGCCCGGTCCGAAACGACACGAATCCGGAGCCCATGCCCGACGCCTCGCAGCCGGCGCCCAAGCCGCCGAAGAAGAGCGCGGGTCGCGATCTGAGTGCCGCGATAGGGGTCGGCGTCGGGCTCGGTGCGGTGATCGTCGCGTCGCTGTTCGTCGTCAAGGCCGTGTTCGTCGGCGTCGTCGCGGTGGCCGTGGTGGTGGGCCTGTGGGAGCTGACCAAGCGGCTGGAGGAACGCAAGGGCATCCGGGCGCCCCTCGTGCCGCTCGCGCTCGGCGGTGCCGCCATGGTCATCGCCGGGTACGTGCGGGGCGCCGAGGGCGCGTGGGTGGCGATGGCGCTCACCGCACTGGCCGTCCTGGCCTGGCGCATGACCGAACCGCCCGAGGGCTACCTGAGGGACGTCACGGCGGGCGTCTTCGCGGCGTTCTACGTGCCGTTCCTCGCGACCTTCGTCGCGATGATGCTGACCGCGGACGACGGGCCGCAGCGGGTGCTCACCTTCCTGCTGCTCACGGTCGTCAGCGACACCGGGGCCTACGCCGTCGGCTGGCGGTTCGGCCGGCACAAGCTCGCCCCGCGCATCAGCCCCGGCAAGACCCGCGAGGGCCTGCTCGGCGCGGTCTCCTTCGCCATGGTCGCGGGGGCACTGTGCATGCAGTTCCTCATCGACGACGGTGCCTGGTGGCAGGGCTTGGTGCTGGGCCTCGCGGTCGCGGTCACCGCCACGCTCGGCGACCTCGGCGAGTCCATGATCAAGCGGGACCTCGGCATCAAGGACATGGGCACGCTGCTGCCGGGCCACGGCGGCATCATGGACCGGCTCGACTCGCTGCTGCCCACGGCTCCGGTGGTGTGGCTGCTGCTCGTGCTGTTCGTCGGGTCCGGCTGAAGCGACCTTCGACGGCGAGCCCCTGCCCCGCCGGGCAGGGGCTCGCCGTCGTCTCGGGGAGACGCCCGAGGGCCTGAAGTGGGACGATGCAGATGTACCTCCCAAAGGAGGCCATCATGGCCATCATCCGAGAGAGTATCGACGTCGACCGCCGTCCCGAGGAGGTCTACCAGTACGTCATGGACGCTCCGCGCATGCCGGAGTGGCAGTTGAGCGCCGTGTCCGCGGAGCGCCTAAACGAGGGGCCCGTCGGCGTCGGCACCAAGGTCCGGGTGACCCGGCACATCGGCCGCCGCGTCATGCCGATGACCATGGAGGTCACCGAGTACGATCCGCCGCACAGCTGGGGCATGCGCGGCGTCGACGGGCCGGTCCGGGCTCAGGTGCACGGCGAGGTCGAGCCCTACGACGAGGGCCGCCGCTCGCGCGTCACGATCGACATCGACTTCGAGGGCCACGGCATGGGCAAGGTCCTGGTCCCGCTCGTCGTACGCCCCCAGGTCCGCAAGGAACTCCCGCGCAACGAGCAACTCCTCAAGGACCGGCTCGAGCACACGGGCGAGTAGAGCGCCCCGCCCCCGGCGGCTCCGACGGCTCGGCTGAGCGCCGCCGGGGGAACCTCCAGCCGTTCCGGCGCAGCTTGAAGACGACGAACACCCCGCACAGGGCCCACACCCCGAGGAAGGCCCACTTGAACCACGGGGGGCCTTGCCACTTTTCCGCCAGGTGCATCGAAGCCGTGTAGAAGGACATCATTGCTCGCGCGTGCCCGGCGTCATGCGCAGGAACACTCGGTTCCGCGAGGCTGAGCGAATCCTCGGTTCCTGTCTGCCGTGCGTCTGGACCGCTTTCGGTCCCACGAACGCGGCGATCCACTGGCTGTCGACCGAGCGCCGGACCCGGCACGACCTCGAAGTGACGCGAGCGTTCAGCAGCGGTGATCGCGGCAACCGAGCACGTCGGGCGGTCCTGAGCCGTGCGAAGCCGACCAACGCTGACAGGTGGCACCCACGGGTGACCGCCCCCACCCCACTCCGGCCTGGGCAACCGGAGTTGATCTGCGACACTGGGAGGGTTATGCCTGCACCCGGAGAACTCACTTTCGTCGCCCCCCGCGGAGCCAAGAAGCCGCCGCGGCATCTCGCCGATCTCACTCCTGCCGAGCGCAAGGAGGCCGTCGCCGCTGTCGGGGAGAAGCCGTTTCGTGCCAAGCAGCTCTCGCAGCACTACTTCGCGCGGTACGCGCATGATCCGGAGCAGTGGACCGACATTCCGGCCGGTGCTCGCGGGCGGCTGCAGGAGGCGCTGCTGCCCGAGCTGATGACCGTCGTGCGGCATCTGTCGACCGACCAGGGCACCACTCGTAAGACGCTGTGGCGGCTGTTCGACGGGACGCTCGTCGAGTCGGTGCTGATGCGCTACCCGGACCGGGTGACCATGTGCATCAGCTCGCAGGCCGGATGCGGTATGAACTGCCCGTTCTGCGCGACCGGGCAGGCCGGGCTGGACCGCAATCTGTCCACAGCCGAGATCGTGCACCAGATCGTGGACGGCATGCGGGCCCTGCGGGACGGGGAGGTGCCCGGCGGTCCCGCGCGGCTCAGCAACATCGTCTTCATGGGCATGGGTGAGCCGCTCGCCAACTACAACCGGGTCATCGGATCCATCCGGCGGCTCACCGATCCTGAGCCCGATGGCCTCGGCCTGTCCCAGCGCGGCATCACCGTCTCCACCGTCGGGCTCGTCCCGGCCATTCACCGGTTCTCCGACGAGGGCTTCAAGTGCCGCCTCGCCATCTCGCTGCACGCCCCCGACGACGAGCTGCGCGACACCCTCGTCCCCGTGAACACGCGCTGGAAGGTCCGCGAGGTGCTGGACGCCGGCTTCGAGTACAGCGCCAAGTCCGGGCGGCGGCTGTCCATCGAGTACGCGCTGATCCGGGACATCAACGACCAGGCGTGGCGCGGTGACCGGCTCGGCCGGATGCTCAAGGGCAGGCCGGTGCACGTCAACCTCATTCCGCTGAATCCGACGCCCGGGTCGAAGTGGACGGCCTCCCGGCCGGAGGACGAGAAGGCGTTCGTGGAGGCCATCGCCGCGCATGGTGTGCCGGTGACGATCCGGGACACTCGTGGTCAGGAGATCGACGGGGCGTGTGGTCAGCTCGCCGCCACCGAACGGTAGTCTGACCGCCGTAAGAACATCTGCATATTCCGACAGGGGAGCGCCACAGCGCTGAGAGTGCGGCACACGGCCGCAGACCCTCCGAACCTGGCCCAGGTCATTCTGGGTAGGGAGATCGGTCACCACTCGAGCTGTTGCGTCCTGCCCGGGACCCCGGAAGTCCCGGGCAGGACCGCGTCTTCTCCTGGTCACTCCAGGAGGAATCCAGTGAACATCAACGCAAAGCGGCTGACGGCGGCGGTCGTCGGACTCGGCATGGCCGGCACGCTCGCCGCGTGCGGGTCGTCCGACGGCGGTCAGGGGTCCGGTGACTCCAAGACCGTGACGCTCGTCAGCCACGACTCGTGGGCCGCGTCCAAGGACGTCATCGCGGCCTTCGAGAAGCAGTCCGGCTACAAGGTCGACGTCCTGAAGGACGGCGATGCCGGGCAGGCCGTGAACAAGGCCATCCTGACCAAGGACAACCCGCAGGGTGACGTCTTCTTCGGCGTCGACAACACCCTGCTGTCCCGCGCCCTCGACAACGGCCTCTTCCAGCCGTACGAGGCGAAGGGCTCCGACCGGATCAAGGCCGAGTACCGGGTCGATCAGGAACAGCATCGCGTCACGCCCGTCGACACCGGCGACATCTGCGTGAACTACGACAAGAAGTACTTCGCCGATCACAAGCTGGAACCGCCGCGGAGCTTCGACGATCTCGTCAAGCCGCAGTACAGGAACCTGCTCGTGACCGAGAACGCCTCCGCCTCCTCGCCCGGGCTCGGCTTCCTGCTCGGCACCGCCGCGAAGTACGGGGACGCCGGCTGGGAGGGCTACTGGAAGAAGCTCAAGGCCAACGGCGTGAAGGTCGTCGACGGCTGGGAGCAGGCCTACAACGAGGAGTTCTCCGGCTCGGCCGGCGGCAAGAAGGCCAAGGGCGACCGGCCGCTCGTCGTGTCGTACGCCTCCTCGCCGCCCGCCGAGGTCGTCTTCGCCGACCCGAAGCCGAGCACGGCGCCGACCGGGGTCGCCGAGGGCACCTGCTTCCGGCAGGTCGAGTACGCGGGGCTGCTCAGCAACGCGAAGAACACCAAGGGCGGCAAGGCGTTCCTGGACTTCCTGATCAGCGAGCGGTTCCAGCAGGACATGCCGCTCAACATGTTCGTGTACCCGGTGCGCGAGGGCGCCCAGGTGCCGCCGGAGTTCGTGCAGTACGGGCCGCAGGCGAAGGACCCCGAGACCATGGACCCGGCGAAGATCGCCGACCATCGCGACCAGTGGGTCAAGTCGTGGACCTCACTCGTACTGAAGTAGCCGTTCGGAGGCGGGGCGCGGCGGCGCGGTTCGGTCTGCTGGCCGTGCCGGTCGCGTTCTTCGCCGTCTTCTTCGCCTACCCCGTCGCCGCGATCGTCGCGCGCGGTCTGAAGGCCGACGGGACCTGGCACCTCGCACGGATCGGGGAGGTGCTGGCGCAGTCCGACGTCCGGCACGTCCTGTGGTTCACCACCTGGCAGGCGCTGGTCTCCACCGCGCTCACCCTGCTCGTCGCGCTGCCCGGCGCGTACGTCTTCGCGCGCTTCGACTTCCCGGGCAAGCAGGTCCTGCGGGCGGTGGTGACCGTGCCGTTCGTGCTGCCGACGGTCGTCGTCGGTACGGCGTTCCTGGCGCTGGTCGGGCGGGGCGGGCTGCTCGACGAGCTGTGGGGCGTACGGCTGGACACCACCGTGTGGGCGATCCTGCTCGCGCACGTCTTCTTCAACTACGCGGTCGTCGTCCGGACGGTCGGCGGGCTCTGGGGGCAGCTGGACCCGCGGCAGGAGGAGGCCGCCCGGATGCTCGGGGCGTCCCCGCTGAAGGCCTGGCGGCAGGTCACCCTGCCCGCGCTCGCCCCGGCCGTGGCCGCCGCCGCACTCATGGTCTTCCTGTTCACCTTCACCTCCTTCGGCGTCGTGCAGATCCTCGGCGGGCCCACCTTCTCCACCCTGGAGGTGGAGATCTACCGGCAGACGTCCGAGATCTTCGACCTGTCCACGGCCGCCGTGCTGACGCTGATCCAGTTCGTCGCGGTGGGCGCGATCCTCGCCCTGCACGCCTGGACCGTGCGGCGGCGGGAGACCGCGCTGCGGCTGGTGGACGCGTCCGTGACCGCGCGCCGGCCGCGCGGCGCGGGGCAGTGGGCGCTGCTGGGCGGGGTTCTCGTCACCGTCGCCGTGCTGCTCGTGCTGCCGCCGGCCGTGCTGGTGCAGCGGTCCCTCGGTGCGCCGGGCTTTGGCTACTACCGGGCGCTGACCAGCGAGGACGGGGGAGTGTTCCTGGTCCCGCCGATCGAGGCGATCGGCAACTCGCTGGCGTACGCCGTCGCCGCCACGCTCATCGCCGTGGCGATCGGAGGGCTCGCCGCGGTCGCGCTCACCCGCCGGGACGCCGGGCGGTTCGTGCGCGGCTTCGACGCGCTGCTGATGCTGCCGCTCGGGGTGTCCGCGGTGACCGTCGGCTTCGGGTTCCTGATCTCCCTCGACGAGCCGCCGCTGGACCTCAGGTCCTCCTGGATCCTGGTGCCGCTCGCGCAGGCGCTGGTCGGAGTGCCGTTCGTGGTGCGGACCATGCTGCCCGTGCTGCGGGCGGTGGACGTACGACTGCGGGAGGCGGCCTCGGTGCTGGGTGCCTCGCCCTGGCGGGTGTGGCGGGAGGTGGACCTGCCGATGGTGCGGCGGGCGCTGCTGATCGCGGCCGGGTTCGCCTTCGCCGTGTCCCTCGGGGAGTTCGGCGCGACGGTGTTCATCGCACGGCCCGACCGGCCGACGCTGCCGGTGGCCGTGGCCCGGCTGCTGGGGCGGCCCGGGGACCTCAACTACGGCCAGGCGATGGCCCTTTCGACGATTCTGATGGTGGTGTGCGCCGTGGCCCTGCTGGTGCTGGAGAGGCTCCGCACGGACCGGACGGGGGAGTTCTGATGCTGCTGGCTCTGCAGGGTGCGACGGTCCGCTTCGGCGGGCGTGCCGTGCTGGACGCCGTCGATCTGGAGGTCGCCGACCACGAGATCGTGTGCGTGCTCGGACCCAGCGGCAGCGGCAAGTCGACCCTGCTGCGGGCGGTGGCCGGGCTCCAGCCGCTCGACTCCGGGCGGGTGGTGCTCGACGGGCGCGACCAGGCAGGCGTGCCGGCGCACAAGCGCGGGGTCGGGCTGATGTTCCAGGACCACCAGCTGTTCCCGCAGCGGGACGTGGGCGGAAACGTGGCCTTCGGGCTGCGGATGCACGGCGAGTCGAAGCGACAACAGGCTGAACGAGTGCGGGAGTTGCTGGACCTCGTGGGGCTGCCGGGCGCGGGCCGCCGGGCCGTCGCCGCGCTGTCCGGCGGGGAGCAGCAGCGGGTGGCGCTGGCCCGGGCGCTGGCGCCGAGCCCCCGGCTGCTGATGCTGGACGAGCCGCTGGGACAGCTCGACCGGTCGCTGCGGGAACGGCTGGTCGTCGAACTGAGGGAACTGTTCGGCCGGTTGGGCACGACCGTGCTCGCCGTGACACACGACCAAGGGGAGGCGTTCGCGCTGGCCGACCGGGTCGTGGTGATGCGGGACGGGCGGATCGCCCAGTCCGGTACGCCCCTTGAGGTGTGGCAGCGGCCCGCCGACGCGTTCGTCGCTCGCTTCCTCGGCTTCGAGAACGTGGTCGAGGCGACGGTCGGGACGGAGGCCGCGGACACGCCGTGGGGCAAGGTGCCGGTGCCGGAGGGAGCCCCGCAGGGCACGCGCACGCTGCTCGTGCGACCCGCCGGAGTGCGCTTGGTGCCCGCCGACTCGGGGCTGCGCTGCACGGTGACCGCTCGCACCTTCAAGGGCACCCATGTCGCCGTCCGCCTCCAGCCGGAGGACGCCCCCCGTCTGGAGGCGGCGTGCGCGCTGCGGGCCGCTCCCGAGGTGGGGGACCGGGTCGGGGTGGAGTTCGACGCGATGGAAATCGTGGTGCTCGCCTGATCGTCCGCGCCCTAGGGTGCGGGGCATGACGCCACTCGCACACGACCGCTATTGCGACGAGATCGCCCACCAGATCGGCCTGTTGAGGAAGGTGGTGATCTCCGGGGCCGACCTGTCCGGCACCGTGCCGACCTGCCCCGACTGGTCGCTGGAGGAACTCGTCCGGCACACAGGCGGCGCCCTGCGCTGGGCGGAGCTGATGGTGCGGACCCGGGCCGAGGAGGAGGTGCCCGAAGAGCAGGTGCCGGGCGCGGCCGGTCCCGAGGCCGTCGGCGACGCCGCCGCGCTGGACGCCTGGCTGGCGCAGACCGGCGAGCAGGTCGTCGCCACGCTGCGGGAGGCCGGACCGGACACGAAGGTGTGGGGCTGGGCGGGGATCGCGAGCTCCGGGTTCTGGGCCCGAAGGATGACGCACGAGATCACCGTGCACCGCGCCGACGCCGCACTCGCCGCCGGGCTGCCCTACGAGGTCGCGCCCGATGTCGCCGCCGACGCGATCGACGAATGGCTCCAGATCGTGGAGTACGTGCAGCGGACGGAACCGCACGACGTGGTGGGGGAGCTGGTCGGCCCGGGCCGCAGCATCCATCTGCACGCCACCGACACCGGACCCGACCTGAACGCCGAGTGGGTCGTCGAACTCACCGAGGACGGTGTCCGCTGGCGCCGGGGCCATGAAAAGGCCACGGTCGCCCTGCGCGGGCCCCTGACCTCCGTGTTGCTGGCCTTTTACCGCCGACTACCGTTGAATGCCCGGCAGTTGGAGGTGCTGGGCGACCGGGAACTGCTGGAGTTCTGGCTGGAGCGGGCGACTTTCGGGTGAACGGGACGTGGCCCGCCCCCGGATCGGGGACGGGCCACGTCACGGTGTGAGCGGGCGTCAGCTGTCGCTGTCGGCCCCACGACGGCGCATGCCGAGGAACACCGCACCGCCACCGACGACGACCAGGGCCGCCGCGATGCCGGCGATGAGGCCGGTGTTGGAGTCGGCGCCGGTCTCGGCGAGGTTGGAGTCACCGGCCGGGGCGGGCGCGTTGCCCGCCGGGGAGGTGCTCTGGCTCTCCGACGGCTCCGGAGCCGGGGTCTCGGTCTCCTCGGCCGGCTGGGAGGGGGAGGCCGAGGGGGTGGGCGTCGCAGGGGGAGTCGAAGCCGGGGGCTCCTCCTCCTTCTTGCAGGCCGTGGCAGGGGTGACGAGGTTCGGCTTGATGTCCTCGTCGACGTACGGAGCGGCCTTGACGTGGATGCGGTACTCGGCGTTCGGCTTCCAGTCCTCGGCGAAGGTGATGGTGGTGCCTTCGCGCGAGCCCTTCACCTCCTGCTCGCCGATCTTCTTCACGTCGGCGCCGTTGTTCTCCAGGTACACCGTGACCGTCGCCGGGACACCGGCGGGGTCCACGTCGGTGACGGTGATGACGCCCTTGTCGCCGTCGCACTTCGCCTCGGCGGAGAACTCGTTGATGTTGCAGGCGAGCGCGTTGCCGGCGGTGCCGAGCGCGAGCGCGGCCGAGGCGGAGACGACACCGAGGATGCGCACGGCGCGTGCGCGGCGGGATACGGACAGAACTGCCACGTTTGTCCTTTACAGGATTGCTAAAGCGGGGGGTTGAGGCAGCGTGACTGAGCATCAGCACTACCGGGAGGCTCACAGGTCTATAAGCGCTGCATAAGTAGTGTCAACGCATATGCAGCTTGCAAGCACTTGCTTTGCCTTCTTATTAACCGCCGAGACGTTTCAACGCCTCCGGCGCCTCCTCGATCCGCTCCACCAGCGCGATGCGCGCCTCCATCGAACGCTCCCGGGCCAGTGACCGGAGCAGCGGCCACGCGGGCAGCTTCTCCGTCCAGTGCGCGCGGTTCACCAGCACCATCGGCGTCGGCTCGCCGCGCGACTCGTAGTAGTTGGGCGTCGCGTTGTCGAAGATCTCCTGTACGGTCCCGGCGGCGCCCGGCAGGAACACCACACCCGCGTCGGACCGGGCCAGCAGGCCGTCCTCGCGGGTGGCGTTGGCGAAGTACTTGGCGATGTGGGAGGCGAAGGCGTTCGGCGGCTCGTGGCCGTAGAACCAGGTCGGGATGCCGACCGAACGGCCGCCCTGGGGCCAGCGGGTGCGTACCTCGAAGGCGGCCGAGGCCCACTGGGTGATGGACGGAGTGAAGTGCGGTGCCTTGGCGAGGAGTTCGAGCGACTCGGTGAGCATCTCGTCGCCGAACGGTGCCGCGTACGCGCCGAGGTTCGCCGCCTCCATCGCGCCCGGTCCGCCGCCGGTGGCGATCGTGAAGCCGGCGCGGGCCAGTTCCCGGCCGAGCCGGGCGGCGCCGGCGTACTCCTCGGTGCCGCGGGCCATCGCGTGACCGCCCATCACGCCCACCACCCGGGCACCGGACAGGAGTTCGTCGAGCGCGTCGGACACGGAGTCGTCGTGGACCGCGCGCAGCATGGACGCGTAGATGTCGCGATCCGCCTTCGTGCGCTGGAACCAGGCGTAGGCGAGGGCGTCGGGCGTGGCCTCGTAACCGTCGGCCAGTGACGCGAAGAGTTCGTCCGGCGAGTAGACCAGGCCGCGGTACGGGTCGAAGGGCAGACCCGGGACCGGCGGGAAGACCAGGGCGCCGTCGCCGCGGACCTTCGCCGCCGCCTCCTCGCGCATCGCGCAGCCGAGGAAGACCGCGCCCGCCGTGTCCGTGCCGAGCAGTTCGCGGGTGCGGTCCGTCAGGTCGACGGCCTGGACGCGGTATCCGGCGAGTGTGCCGCGCGCCGAGACCGTCGCGTCGAACTCCTCGAGGGTCTCTATCTCACGGTCGTCATGGTGGGCCGCATGGGCGGGCATCGTCTGCACCCGCCCATGCTGGCACAGCGACTCTCAGCCCTCGACGGCCGCCGGGTCCATCCACACGACCTCGAAGGTGTGGCCGTCCACGTCGTCGAAAGCGCGGCCGTACATGAAGCCGTGGTCCTGGGTCTCGCCCGAGACGGAACCGCCCGCCGCGACCGCCTTCTCGACCAGCTCGTCGACCTTCTCGCGGCTCTCGGCGCTCAGCGCGAGCAGCACCTCGCTGGTCGTCGTCGAGTTCGCGATCTCCTTCTTGGTGAACTGGGAGTACTTCTCCTTGGTGTGCACCATGACCACGATGGTCTCGCTGATCACGACCGAGGCGGTCGTGTCGTCGCTGAACTGCTCGTTGATCGTGAAGCCCAGCTCCGTGAAGAACTTCTTCGAGGTGTCCAGGTCGCCGGTGCACAGGTTCACGAAGATCATCTGCTGGTACATGCGAGGTCTCTCCCATCAAGTCCGTGCCGTTACGCGGGGATAGACCGGGTGCCGGTCCGGAACTCATCGCCGTACGGAGATTTTTTTCGTACGACTTTTCCAGCGGCTGTTCGCGGGGCTCAGTGTGCCAGGGGGAGCGCCGCCAGTTCCGCGACCGTCAGGGTGAGCGGGCCGAACAGGGCGAGCAGCGCGCCCGCGCGGAGGGCGGCGGCGCTGCGCAGCATCGTGGCCGGGGCGCCGAGGCGCACCAGTGCGGCGGTGGTGCCGGCGCGCGCCTGGCGGGCCTCGACGGCGGCCGTGAGGAGCGTCGCCACGGTGCAGCCGGCCACGAGGAGCACGCCGAGGGTGGTGAGCGGGCCGAGCGAGAGCCCGTCCGGGGCGTGCAGCAGCGCCATGGCCCACGCGGCGGACGCGACCGCGCTGACGACGCCCAGGGGGCGCCCGATACGGAGGGCCTCCGCCATGAGGATGCGGCCGGCCAGGAGCCGCAGGGCGCCGGGGCGGGCCGACTGGAGCAGCCGTCCGCACAGGTGGGTCAGGCCCGGACCGGCCAGGGCCAGCCCGGCGGCGGCCAGCGCCCAGCCCGCCATCACGCCGGGGGAGGCGCCGGAGAAGGACAGGTCGGGTGGCGTGGGGGCGGTGCGGCTCGTGTAGCTCACCACGGCGAGGCCCGCGGCCAGCACGGTGATGCCCCAGGGGAGACCGGAGGGGGCGGCGGTGGTGTCCGGCAGGACCGCGTCGGGCGCTGCGGGGTCGTCGGCGGCCTCGGGTGCGGCGACGCTCGGGTCGGCGTGTCTTGCCAGGGCCCCGGCGGGGCTGATGGCGCCGGCCGCGTCCGGCGCCGCCGCACGCGGGCTGAGCCACTGGGCGGGATCACCGGCCGGGCCCTTGCCCGTCGCTTCCGCCGAGGCCGGGTGCGGGGCGCCGGGAGGGAGGTCCCCGGCCGGGTCGACGGTGCCCGGGTGTGCCGCGGGCGGTTGCGCGGGGTCCGCGACCGCGCTCACCGTCCCGCCGGGGCCCGCGACCGTCGCCGCGGAGGCCGCTTGGCCCGTCCGGGCGGGCGGGGGGCCGCCCTTCTTCGCGGCGGGCACGGCGGTACGGCCGTGCGGGGGCCGGACGATCTGCCGGCCGAACCGGCCGTACGCCCCGAAGGTCTCGCGGTTGCTGGTGCGCCGGTACGCGCCGAAGCGGCCGTACATCCGGGAGGCCCGGGGCCCGGCCGGCACCGCCTCGCGCGGCCGCAGGGTCAGCGCCACGGCCACCGACGCGCCGAGGGGCACGAGCGCCAGCAGGGTCAGGGCGCCCGGCAGCGGCAGGGGCTGGCCGGCGGCGAGCCACTCGGCGGCGGCGCCGTCGAAGGGCATGCCCGTCAGGTCGCCCCGCAGGTGCAGGAAGACGAGCAGGGCCAGCATCGAGCCGAGGGTGCAGGACAGGGCTGTCGTCGTCGCCGAGACGGCCATCAGGCGCACCGGCCCGAGACCGATCGCCGAGAGACCGGGGCGGGGCTTGGTGCCCGGGTCGGTACGGGCCACCGCGACCGCGAAGTACACCGTGGCGGCCATCGGAGCGGTGCACCAGGCCAGCCGCAGCACGGCGGAGCCGGGGGAGCCGGGGTGGCCCAGCGCGTAGCCGAGGGCGCAGAGCAACAGGAAGCCGGTGCCCGCCGAGGCGGCCGCGACCAGGAGGCGGCGCAGCTGGACGGCGGGGTGGGCGCCGCGGGTCAGACGGAGAGCGAGCACGCTGCCCGGCCTTCCGGCTCGGCGTTGTCGCTGACCGGAGGCAGGTGCACGGTCTGCACGCGCCGCCCGTCGAGCAGGGACACCGTGCGGTCGGCGAGCGCCGCGGTCTCCGCGTCGTGGGTGGCCAGGACGACGGTGATGCGGTGGGAGCGGGCCGCCGTGGTGAGGGTGCGCAGCACATGCGTCCGGTCGGCCCGGTGCAGGGGCGCCGTGGGCTCGTCGGCGAACAGGACCGACGGCGCGGGGGCCAGGGCACGGGCGATGCAGACCCGCTGACGCTCCGCCTGCACCAGTTGATGCGGGCGTTTGCGGGCGCTGTCGCCGATGTCCAGGCGCTCCAGCCACTCCAGGGCCGCCTTCTTGGCGCGGCGCCGGCTGGTGCCGCGCAGCATCAGCGGCAGGGCGGTGTTCTCCCAGGCGTTGAGCTCCGGGACCAGGGAGGGCGCCGGGTCGATCCAGCCGAAGCGGTCGCGGCGCAGCCGCTCCCGGGTGAGCGGGCCCATGGTGTGCACGGGCACGCTGTTGAACCAGACCTCGCCGCGCCGGACGGGCACCAGGCCGGACAGGCACCGCAGCAGGGTCGTCTTGCCGCTGCCGCGCGGGCCGCTCAGGGCGAGGATCTCGCCCTCCCGCACGCCGAGCGAGACGCCGCAGAGCGCGGGCGAGCCGTCTTCGTGCTGGAAGTGCAGGGCGCGTGCCCAGAGCACGTCGTTGTCCGGCGGGGCCTCCATGCGCGTACACCTCGGTTCAGATCCGTAGTTCCCGTGCCATCCCCCGTGCGGGGGAACGAAGGCAGGGCCGATCGGTCACTGGGCACGCTAGGCAGAAGGCGGCGGGACGCCGGACAGCACGCGGCCCCGGGCCGCCGTTTCTCACTCGGACGGGCGGCACCGGGGCCGGTGTTGATCATCCAGGCAGACGATCGGAGCGACGGACGATCAGAGCTTGGTCCACGCCTCCGAAAGGGTGGCGCGGAGGATCTGCTCGATCTCGTCGAACGTCGACTGGTCGGAGATCAGCGGCGGGGCGAGCTGGACGACCGGGTCGCCGCGGTCGTCGGCGCGGCAGTACAGGCCGTTGTCGTACAGCGCCTTGGAGAGGAAGCCGTACAGGACGCGCTCGGTCTCCTCGTCGTTGAAGGACTCCTTGGTGTGCTTGTCCTTCACCAGTTCGATGCCGTAGAAGAACCCGTTGCCGCGGACGTCGCCGACGATCGGCAGGTCGTGGAGCTTCTCCAGGGTGGCGCGGAAGTTGCCCTCGTTGTCCAGGACGTGCTGGTTGAGGTTCTCGCGCTCGAACAGGTCGAGGTTGGCCAGGCCCACGGCCGCGGAGACCGGGTGGCCGCCGAAGGTGTAGCCGTGCAGGAAGGTGTTGTCGCCCTTGTAGAACGGCTCGGCCAGGCGGTCGGAGATGATGCACGCGCCGATGGGGGAGTAGCCCGAGGTCATGCCCTTGGCGCAGGTGATCATGTCCGGCACGTAGTCGAACTTGTCGCAGGCGAAGTAGGTGCCCAGACGGCCGAAGGCACAGATGACCTCGTCCGAGACGAGCAGCACGTCGTACTGGTCGCAGATCTCGCGGACCCGCTGGAAGTAGCCGGGCGGGGGCGGGAAGCAGCCGCCCGCGTTCTGCACCGGCTCCAGGAAGACCGCCGCGACCGTGTCCGGGCCCTCGAAGAGGATCTGCTGCTCGATCTGGTCGGCGGCCCAGCGGCCGTAGGCCTCGGGGTCGTCGCCGTGGATCGGGGCGCGGTAGATGTTGGTGTTCGGGACCTTGTGGGCGCCCGGGACCAGCGGCTCGAAGGGGGCCTTCAGAGCCGGCAGGCCGGTGATGGACAGGGCGCCCTGCGGGGTGCCGTGGTAGGCGACCGCACGGGAGATGACCTTGTGCTTGGTGGGCTTGCCGACCAGCTTGAAGTACTGCTTGGCGAGCTTCCAGGCGGTCTCCACCGCCTCACCGCCGCCGGTGGTGAAGAAGACCTTGTTCAGGTCGCCCGGCGCGTGCCCGGCGAGGCGCTCGGCCAGCTCGACGGCCTTGGGGTGGGCGTAGGACCACACCGGGAAGAACGCCAGTTCCTGCGCCTGCTTGAAGGCGGTCTCGGCGAGTTCGACCCGGCCGTGCCCGGCCTGCACCACGAAGAGACCGGCGAGGCCGTCCAGGTAGCGCTTGCCCTTGTCGTCGTAGATGTACGTGCCCTCGCCCCGGACGATGGTGGGGACGGGGGCCTTCTCGTACGACGACATGCGCGTGAAGTGCATCCACAGGTGGTCGTACGCGGTCTGGGAGAGGTCCTTGCTCACGGCTATCGGGTCCTCACGGTTATCGGGTTCCCCACATGTAGGTCTGCTTCTTGAGCTTGAGGTAGACGAAGCTCTCGGTGGAGCGCACTCCGGGCACGGCCCGAATGCGTTTGTTGATGACGTCCAGGAGGTGGTCGTCGTCCTCGCAGACGATCTCCACCATCAGGTCGAAGGAACCCGCGGTCATCACCACGTACTCGCATTCGGACATGGCCGACAGCGCGTCCGCGACCGACTCCACGTCGCCCTCGACGTTGACGCCGACCATCGCCTGTCTGCGGAAGCCCACGGTGAGCGGGTCCGTGACGGCGACGATCTGCATCACGCCCTGGTCGAGCAGCTTCTGGACGCGCTGGCGCACGGCCGCCTCCGACAGGCCCACGGCCTTGCCGATGGCGGCGTACGGCCGGCGGCCGTCCTCCTGGAGCTGTTCGATGATGGCGAGGGAGACGGCGTCCAGCTGCGGCGAGCTGCCGTTCCTGGACTCGCGGGAGGACTCGCGGTGCTCCCGCGAGCCCTTCTGGTCTGCGCTTCGACTGGCCACGAGGTCACTGTGCACGAGGTCTCGACACTTCCGCAAGCCTAGATCGATGAAATCCGTTGTTTGAGTCCCCGACTCCTGCGGATTCCGCACGATCGAAGGGAGTGGGGGTGTTGAAAACGTGGGTCGGCCGACTAGGGTGGGTGTCTCAAGTACTGGACATCCGAACTGGAGGGCCGGCAGTGAGCACCGAGCTGCGTCGTCTGCGCAACTACATCGGCGGTGAGTTCCGGGACGCCGCCGACGGACGGACCACCGAGGTGGTCAATCCCGCGACGGGCGAGGCGTACGCGACCGCTCCGCTGTCCGGGCAGGCGGACGTGGACGCCGCGATGGCGGCGGCCGCCGAGGCCTTTCCCGGCTGGCGCGACACCACGCCCGCCGAGCGTCAGAAGGCCCTGCTGAAGATCGCGGACGCCTTCGAGGAGCGCGCCGAGGAGCTGATCGCGGCCGAGGTGGAGAACACGGGCAAGCCGGTCGGGCTGACCCGCTCCGAGGAGATCCCGCCGATGGTCGACCAGATCCGCTTCTTCGCGGGCGCGGCGCGGATGCTGGAGGGCCGCTCGGCCGGTGAGTACATGGAGGGCCTGACCTCCATCGTGCGCCGGGAGCCGGTCGGTGTCTGCGCGCAGGTCGCGCCGTGGAACTACCCGATGATGATGGCCGTGTGGAAGTTCGCCCCGGCGATCGCGGCGGGCAACACCGTCGTGCTGAAGCCGTCCGACACCACGCCGGCCTCGACGGTCCTCATCGCCGAGATCATCGGCTCGATCGTCCCCAAGGGCGTCTTCAACGTCATCTGCGGCGACCGCGAGACCGGCCGCCTGATGGTGGAGCACGAGACTCCGGCGATGGCCTCCATCACCGGTTCCGTGCGCGCCGGCATCCAGGTCGCCGAGTCCGCCGCCAAGGACGTCAAGCGGGTCCACCTGGAGCTGGGCGGCAAGGCGCCGGTCCTGGTCTTCGAGGACACCGACATCGCCAAGGCCGTCGAGGACATCTCGGTCGCGGGTTACTTCAACGCCGGCCAGGACTGCACCGCCGCCACCCGCGTGCTCGTCCACGAGTCCATCCACGACGAGTTCGTCTCCGCACTGGCGAAGGCCGCCTCCGAGACGAAGACCGGGCAGCCGGACGACGAGGACGTGCTGTACGGCCCGCTCAACAACCCCAACCAGCTCAAGCAGGTCGAGGGCTTCATCGACCGGCTGCCCGCGCACGCGCGCGTGGAGGCCGGCGGCAAGCGGGTCGGCGACAAGGGCTACTTCTACGCGCCGACCGTCGTCTCGGGCCTGAAGCAGACCGACGAGATCATCCAGAACGAGGTCTTCGGCCCGGTCATCACCGTGCAGTCCTTCTCCGACGAGGAGCAGGCGGTGGAGTGGGCCAACGGCGTCGAGTACGCGCTGGCCTCCTCGGTGTGGACCAAGGACCACGGCCGTGCCATGCGGATGTCCAAGAAGCTCGACTTCGGCTGTGTGTGGATCAACACGCACATCCCGCTGGTCGCCGAGATGCCGCACGGCGGCTTCAAGAAGTCCGGCTACGGCAAGGACCTCTCGGGGTACGGCTTCGACGACTACACGCGGATCAAGCACGTGATGACGTCGCTGGACGCGTAGTCACGCGGTTCGGTCGTGAACGGCCCCGGGCGCTGCCGCCCGGGGCCGTTCCGTTGCCCGGACCCCATTTTTGAACGCGTTCAACACGGGCGTAGAGTGCCTCCATGAACGACAGAGCCGCCCTGGTGAAGGGCATCCGTGCCTGGCTGGTCTTCTTCGTCGTGTGCCTGGTGCTCAGCGGCGCCACGGCCTTTCCCCTGGTCCACGAACTGCGGTGGACCGAGGACCTGTTGCGCGCGCTCTCCGTCGGCGAGTACCTGCCCGGGCTGACGGACTGGATCGAGCGGGTCCGGGCCGGCCTGGACCAGGCCGACGCCGAATACCCCTTCCTCCTCTACGGCACGGACTGGCTGGCGTTTGCGCACCTGGTGATCGCGGTCGCCTTCTACGGGCCCTACCGTGACCCGGTCCGCAACATCTGGGTCGTCGAGTTCGGCATGATCGCCTGCGCGGGGATCGTCCCGCTCGCCCTGATCTGCGGACCGCTCCGCGGGATCCCCTTCTGGTGGTCGGTGATCGACATGGCCTTCGGGATGTTCGGGGTGATCCCGCTGTACGTCGTCCGGCAGCGGATCAAGCGGCTGGAGGCGCTGACCGAGCCGACGGCCGCCCCGGCGTTCGGCCGCTGACAAAAACTGTTATCCCGAGAACCTTCACGCCGTCTCCCCGCATGTGATCCCCCACATAGCCAAGACCCCCGTCCTGCCTGAGAGGGTGCGTGCGGAGAAGTACCGATCTCAGCCGGCGAGAGGCTCCCGTGGACAGTGAGCACTGGCGCGCCGTCATCACGGCCGCGCAGGCCGGTGACCGGCGGGCGCTGGACGAGCTGGTCGCGGGCTGGCTGCCGCTGGTCTACAACATCGTGGGCCGGGCCCTGAACGGGCACGCCGACGTGGACGACGTCGTCCAGGAGACCATGCTGCGCGCCGTCGGCAACCTGGGTTCGCTGCGCGACCCCGACAGCTTCCGGTCCTGGCTGGTGGCGATCGCCATGCGGCAGATACGGGACCGCGCCCGGCGCAGGACCCCGGTCCGGCTGGAGGAGGCGGTGGCCGCCGACTTCGCCGAACTGACCGTGCTGCGGCTCCAGCTGGAGGGGCAGCGGCGCGAGGTCGCCGAGGCGGTGCGGTGGCTCGACGACGAGGACCGGCAGCTGCTGTCGCTGTGGTGGCTGGAGGTCGCGGGCGAACTGACCCGGCGCGAGATGGCCGCCGCCGTAGGCATCACCCGGCAGCACGCCGCCGTGCGCGTCCAGCGGATGAAGGAGCGCCTGGAGACCTCGCGAGGCATCGTGCGCGCCCTCGACGGAGCCTGCCCCGACCTGCGCGAGCTGACCGGCCGCTGGAACGGCCGGCCCGACTCGGTGTGGCGCAAGCGGCTGGCCCGGCACATCCGCGGCTGCGGCTACTGCGGCGGCACCCGCGAGTCCGTCGTCCCGGCCGAACGCCTCCTGGCCGGCATCGCCCTCGTCCCGCTGCCCGTCGGGTTCACCCTGTCGCTCGCCTTCGGAGGCAAGACGGCCGTGGCCGCCACCTCCGCCGGGTGGTCCGCCAAGCTGCTCGGCGCGCTCACCAAGCCGGCCCTCGCGGTGACGGCGGGCGCGACGATCGTCGCGGGCGGCGCCTACGTCGTCACCCAGCCGCCGGACGCCCCGCCGCCCCGGGCCGCCATCGCGCCCACGGCCGCGGCCACTTCCGAACCGCCGCGGTCGTCCGCACCGCCCGCCCCCACCCCCACGTCCTCGCCGTCGGCGACGAAGAAGGCCGACCCGTACGGCACCGTCGTCGACGCCGTCGACCGCGCCCCCGACCCGGACACCCGGCCCGCCGCCCTGCCGCGCCGTCCCGAGTCCGGCATCACCAGCACCGGCGGCCCGAAGGCGGTCATGCAGCACCGCGGCGACAGCGTGACGCTCAGCGGCCGGGGCTACGTCCTGGTCCGCTGGCAGATCTCGCCCAAATCCCGGCCCGGCGCGCTGGTCATGCCGTCCTGGACCGGTCTGAAGGGCGAGCTGTTCCACGTGGCGTCCGGCGGCTGGCGGCGGATGGACGACCCGCTGCCCGGCGCCCCGAACGGCTACGCCACCGGCATGGGCGGCCCCGGCATCGGCTACGCCGTCCTCCCGCCCGGCACCCAGCAGATGTGGCAGAACGAGTACTTCTACCTCGACGGCTCCGTCACCCTCACCCAGAACGAACGGGGCTGCGACTACGGCCTGACCGTCTTCCCGTCGAGCTGGGAGGCCGTGGACGAGGACGTCAACGAGGGGCCCGGCCAGGGCGCCCTGAGATATGGGCTGGTCAGAGACACAGGGACCGATGCCGCGCCCGTCCCTCAATACGCGACCCGAAGCACCCCAGCGGACCCGGCTACCGTCCCTCAGCGCTCGCGCCTGTGAGGTGCTGCAGGCCTATCGCTTCATGATCAATCAGCACTGGGGAGGATCTGGGGAGATCCATTAGTAGGGGGCTGAGAGATGAAACGCCCGAGCGCCGCCCTGCCGCGGCTGCCGGACTTCGGCATGAAGTGCACGTAAGTCCGGAGCGTGAACGCTGGGTCGCTGTGGCCCAGCCACGCGGCCAGCTGAGTGATGGTCTCACCTTCGGCCAGGACCACGCTAGCGAACGTGTGCCGCAGGACGTGGAAGCCGAACTCCCGCGGCATCTCCCACACCCGCTTGCGCCACGCCGTCTTGCCGCTCTTGGGCTGCACGTAGGTCACCTCGCCCGGCGAGATGAGGCCGGCGTCAGCCAGGGCAGGCTTCCAGATGCCGTCATTGAAGGCGTCCTTGTTAATCGCCCCACCACGCAGGCCCGCAGTGAACTCAGTGGTGACCAAGAGCCGCACAGTCCTCTTCGGCCGATCCCCCCATGCCAGGTTCGGCCGGTCCGGATCCACCCAGGGGAGCGTCACCTCCAGGGTCGGGAAGCGGTTGGCGTGCTCCTTGATCGCCTCCGCCAATTCGGGGCTGCACGGCGCGACGCGCTCCTTGTTACCCTTCGGCGGCGCGAACCCGAACTTGCCGTTCACTTTCACGATCTGCCGCACGACGTGAATGTTCTCGCCGTCCACATCGTCAGGTGAGAAGCCCAGCGCCTCGCCCTGCCGGTGGCCGGCGCCAACGGCCAGGTTCACCAGGATCTGGTAGCGCTCCGGCATGGCGGCACGTACAGCGCTGACCGTCTGCTGATCCCAGGCGAGCGCCTTCGACTTGGGCAGACGGGGAGCCCGAAGGTCGGGGTCCCGGAAGGGGTTGTTCGGGATCCTCTTCGCCTTGTGCGCGGCTTGCAAAATGGACGAGAAGTGCGCCCAGGCCACAACGAGCGTGCGAGTATCGATGCTCTGCTCGGCCCGCGCCTGCCAGGCCAGGATCTCCTCATAACCGATGCGGCTCAGCGGCAGCGTGCCGATGTGCGGGAGGATGTGGTTGAACACCTTCGACCGCACCGCCACCTTGCTGGTGGGCGGGTAACGGGTGTGCGGCCACCAGTGGTTGCGGACGTAGTCGTCGAGGGTGATGGACCCGTCCCGCGGGTCGTACCAGTCACCTCGGCCGCTGTCGGTCTGAGCCTCGGCGAGCCACTTCTTGGCCGCGGCGAGCTTGCCGTCCGGGAAGGAGCGCGAGCGCACCCCCGGGATGCCGGTGACCTTGTACCGCTTCCCCTGCCCGTGCCGCTCGGTTGGGACGTTGCGCTTGCCGTCGGGCCCCTTCTTGTACCAGCGGTCTTCAATGTATCCGGGCAACGTGGCCCCCGTTCGTTCAGACCTTGCTCATCGACCCCGGCGAAGCGTCGTGGATCTCGCCACCGTACAGCTGGAACCAGCGCCCTCCGGAGAGGTGCTGCGCGGTGAGGGTGTTCATGACGGCGGCGAAGCGGGTCACGTCGATGTCTGGGTCGACGAACGCCTTGAGATCTCCCTTGCGTTCCTCGAAGAGCACCCCTCGGCGCTCCCTCTTCTCCAGGATGAATTCGATCCGGAGGGGGTGTCTGGGGCTGTTGGAGGACACGATCTCGTCGTCCCACAGCTGGAACCAGCGTGCGGACCGCACCATGCGGTCGACCTCTATGTTGAAGTCGCGGACGACGTCTTGCAGGGGTGCGTCTTCGTCGAAGCGGATCGCGACTCTTCCTCGGTCTTCGTCGACGTGGACTAGCCTGCCGGGTGGTAGGTCGTTGACGGCCTCGTAGGTGACGTGAAGCATGAGCCCTCCCCAGGGACAGCGATGCACTCTGAGCCAGAACGGCCGAAACTGCACGGTTGGTGAAGGGTACGTCTACTGAGAGTCGTCGACAATCCGTTGAAGAAATGTCTACATAGAGACAAGAGTGATCAGGTGGCGCCCGGTGGGGCGCCGCCAGCTACTCGCCCGACTCGCGCTTCGCGCGCTCCTCGGCCTCGATCATGTAGCGCCACTTCATCAACTCGGCCTTCGGCTTGCCTGCGAGGTGGCCGACGATGAGGCGGACCTCCTCGTCATAGCCGGCCAGTTCGGTGGCCTCGTAGAGGAGCCACTGTTCGGCGGTAGCCTCCTGGACTCGCCGGAAAGGCTTGCTGATGGCAGCCGCGATCGCCCGCATTTGGTTCGGGGACGGCGGGTTCACGGGGGGCGTGCTGACGAGCTTCTGGTACCACTGCTTCGGGAGCTTCTTGCCGTCCGGGTCGATGCCACGGTCGGCCATCTCCTGGTAGGTGATGCCGGACTTGTTGGCCTCCAGGATGAGCCGTGAGAGCGCTCCTGTCGCAGGGTTGGGCTGGGCCGCGCCTTGGTCAGGGGCGGTGGCCGCTGCCGTCATGTCGTCTTCCTCTCGCGTCACTGTCACACCGGCTGTCTCTCTAGGTATCGGATAGCGCGGGAAAAGTACCAGCTCAGTCCCTACAACCATCTCGGATCTGGGACAGATCGTCCACGGGACGATGCTATCCAGACGGGAACTTTGCCGATACTCGCCGGTAGTCTGTCCCGATTCTGTTGACAGATCGTCCCTGTGGCGGTTAACTCAAGGGCAGTGAAAGGCACCTCTGCAACGGGGAGATCCATGAGTGTGCGCTACGTCCTGAGAGACCTGGACACCTTCAGAAAGATAATGAAAAGCCCAGGTCGGGGGGTCCCATACACCGTCCGCTCTCTTGCGGAAGCGAGTGGCGTATCCCGCTCTCAGGTGCACCGCCTGCTCGCCGGAGAGCTCGACAATCTCGACGTCAACGACGCTCACGCAGTCGCGGAGGCCCTCGGTGTCGCCGTGCTGGTGCTTTTCATGCCTCCGTCGTCCCCAGAACAGGGACATGCTGACATCGGAATGACCCCCACATAGGAAGGAGAGGACGTGCCCAGGCCCGCCAAGGTCCCCACGCCCCCGCCCGCCGGCTACCTCTGGACCCCCGACGCGGCCCGCCGCATCGGCCGCAGCGTCAAGACCCTCTGGAACTACGCCCACCTCGGCAAGGGGCCCAAGCCGGTCCGAATCGGCCGCAAGCTCGCCTACAAGATCACCGAGCTGGACGAGTTCCTGCAGACCGAGATCGACGGCGAGCCCGACACCGGCCGCGCCCACGAGTCCCGCCCGCCGGAGCCGCGCATGTCGCGCAAGCCGGCCCGCGCCGCCGCCTGAGCGGCAAAGAGGCCGCCCCAACGGCCAAGTCCGGGCGACCTCGCAGTCCCCATCCAGAGCACGCAACGAAAGGGACCGCCGTGTCCATGATTCCACAGCTCCGCTCACCGAAGATCGTCCGGCAGACGCCCGTCAAGTCCGACACCAAGAACCTGCTCGTGTCGACCGTCCGCATCGGCGGCGGCTACTACGACACCGTCATTTTCGACGAGAGCGAAGACAAGCGGCACGCCGGGTTCTTCCTGGGCGGCTACGTCATCAACCGCTCGTCGAAGAAGGCGGGCAACCGCGAGGCCGCGATGGATGACCACCGCGAGGCCCTGTACGCGGCCCGCACGGAGGAGCCCTTCCCGCCCCGCGGCGGCCACGACGCCACCTGCGCATACGTCTCTGGCATGACCACCCGCTGCACCTGCGTCAGCGAGGAGGCGTCATGACCGCCCCCACCCCGTCCCCGGAGCTGGTCGCGGACGTCGACGACATCTTCCTCGGCTACTGGGACGACGACGTGATGGCGATCGTCCGCCAGCCGTACACGCCCAACGCCATCCGCGCCTACGCCTGGCGCGACGGCGGCACCCACATCCCCGCAGACACCGCCGGAGGTGCCGCATGAGCGAGCGTCTGACTCCCCGGGCGGAGAACGAGACCCGCACAACGAAGCGTGAGGCGGACGCACTGCGGACCCGTGTCGCCGAGCTGGAGGTGGAGCGGCACACCACGAACGAGGCCCTCGACGACGCAGTGCAGGCGCTGCGCGGGCAGCGGGACCGCATCACCGAGCTGGAGGCGGCACTGGCGAAGTACATCGGCCAGGAGCCCACCGTCGTCGAGGAGATGGCCTACCTCAGCCGCAGCGTCCAGGCCGTGGCCGACGCCTGCGACAAGGCAGAGCAGCAGGCCCTCCGCTGGGAGAACCCGCTGCCGGTCCCCGAGTGGGTCGGCGCCATCCGGCAGGCACTCGAACTGGCCCCCGCTCCGACCGAGGAGGCCGTGTCATGACAGCACCCGCCCCCGAGACCGCCGTCGACCTGGCCGCACTGCCCCCGTCGGTGGTCGTGCCCGGGATCGCCGGCTGGCTCGGCCGGGCCAACTACCAGGCCTCCATCGACGCCGGGCTCCTTGAGTCGTTCGAGGAGTTCTGCGACCGCATCAGCCAGCAGCCAGCCGACGCCCGGGTGCGCGCCGAGATCCGACGGCTGCAGGGCCGCGCGACCGAGCTCGAAGCCCGGCTCGCCGCCGCCACGGCCATCAACGAACGCCTCCGGGAGGGGCAGTGAGCATCGTCGACCGCATCCCCGGCCTGAAGGGCACCGGCAGCCACCGGGCCCACGACCGCATCGCCGAACTGGAGGAGCTCGTCGGCCAGCTGCGCGAGGAGAACGTCGTCCTCCTCAACCGGCAGGCCGCCGCCGACGACTTCTTCGTGATCCAGGACCAGTACGCCACCGACCTGGAGGCCGAACTCGCCCAGGAGAAGCGCGCCCACGCCGCCACCCGGGCCGACCTGGACGTGCGCAACCGGTGGGTCGCCGATCTCGAAGGGCGCCTCGCCGACGCCGAACGCCGCCTCGACATCCGCAAACTCGCCGAGACCGCGGCCGAACGCACACAGGAGATGCCCGCCATCACCCCCGTCGTGCCGCTGCACCAGTCGCCGCAGGCCAAGACGCCCAGCTGGGCGAAGACCGACTGATCTCGCCGCCCGCCGGATGAACACCGGGCCGGCGCACAACCACCGCAAGGAGCACCCATGCTTCACACCGATGAACTGATCACCTGCCCCATCTTCGCCGAGCCCGGCAACCTCCACTTCGAAGTGCACTGCGAGGACTGCGACGCGCGGCGGCTGGCCCGGCTCAACCTCGGTCAAGTCGAGGGCCGATACCAGCAGGGTCGATTCACCCAAGAGGCTTTCGAGGCCTACATGTTCGTGTGGGCGACGCTGTCGCCGGCCCGCAGCCGCGCCGAGTGGCGCGAGCTGCCACAGGACGCCGACGTTCGCCGAATCGCGCGCAAGCTGCTGGTCATCCGCAACTTCGCGGTACCAGCCGAGCTCGTCGACGCGCGGCCGATCGATCCGATCCGGGCCGTGGGCGACGTGCCCACCGAGCAGGCCGCCTGACCTCACGCAAAGACCCCGCCGAGGTCAAGTCGGCGGGGGTCAACCATCAGCATCCCACGGAGGACACCGTGAACTTCATCCAGCCCGAACTGTTCCCCGTCACCGACCTGCAGACCCGCGGCTACGCCCAGCCCGAGCCGCGCGAGGACGACACCGTCGCCGACGACCAGACCGTGGCGGAGGCGGCGTGAAACTCCGCATCGACCAGAAGCAGCTCGCGGAAGCCGCGCGTCGCGCACACCGCCGCCTGCCCAACAATCCGTCCATGCCCATCCTGGCCGGCGTTCTCATCGAAGCGACCGAGGATGCCGTGACCCTGTCCGGGTTCGACTACGAGACCAGCACCCGCGCCCTTCTGGACGCCGAGCCGCTGGAGCCCGGACTGACCCTGGTGTCGGGACGACTGCTCGCCGACGTCGCGTCCGCCCTCCCGACCGGCCCCGTGGACGTGGTCGCCGACGAGCGCGAGATGACCGTGTCGGCCCCGGGCACCACGTTCACCCTGCCGACGATGGCGACCGGCGACTACCCGGCCCTGCCGACGCCCCCCGGACCGGCCGGCACTGTCGACGGTGACGCGCTGGCAGCCGCAGTGGGCCACGCTGCCCAGTGCGCGCTGCCCGTCAAGGAGGCGGCTGGCTCCCTCGCCGGCTTCATGGGCGTTCACGTTGAGGCCAGCGGTGACCGGCTCGTGGTGTCTGCCACTGACCGCTACCGCATCGTCCGCCGCACCCTGCCGTGGCAGCCCGACGGAGAAGGAGATGGCGAACTGCTCATCCCGGCCAACGAGTTCGCTGCCACCGTCAAGCAGACGGCCGGGGGCGCCGTGCGCATCGGCTTCGCTGACACAAGTGGGGCCGTCGCCTCGCTGGCCACCGACAAGCTGACGGTGACCGGCCGAACCATCGCCAATGGGTTCCCGGCGATCGACCGCTTCTTCCCGGACCCAGACACGGCGGCCGGCTCGGCGCTGGTCGAGGCGGCCGAACTGCTGGCCGCCGTGAAGCGGGCGGCACTGGTCATCGAGGAGAAGGTCCCCGTCACGGCGGCGTTCGACGACGGCAAGGTGACCGTGCGGGGCGGGGTCGACGGGCAGCGCGGAAGCAGCGAACTCGACGCCGACTGCGACGTCACCGACTTCGAGATGGCCTTCAACCCGGACTATCTGGCTTCGCTGATCGCCCCCATCGAGGGAGCAGTGCGGATCTGGCTGTTCACCCCCAACAAGCCGGTGCTGATCCAGCCGGTCGACGACGACACCTACCGGGCCGTGTGCATGCCCGTCCGCCTCAAGTAGCCAGGAGACCCAGACGTGATCACCATCGCTGACCACACCCTCAGCCGCCTCGTCGCTCAGACCAAGCCGCATATAGCGGGGAAGTACGACCCCGAGACCCTTCAGTCGATCTGCTTCGACCACGACGGCCGCTACCTGTACGCCATGGCCACCAACCGGTACACCCTCGCCGTGTCCCGCACTCAGATCATGGGCGGCACTGACGAGCGATGGACCGCCATCATCCACCGGACCCAGGTCGCCGAGCTCGGCGCCGCCATCCGCCTCCTCGACACGGCCAAGGTCAACCTCGAGCGCACCGACACCCAGCTGGTGTTGTCTGGGGAGCGCGGCAGCCGCATCGCCATCGACCTCACCCAGCCGGACAAGGACCCGCTCGACTGGCGCAAGCCGCTCCTTGACGCGCTGGAGAAGCCCGCGGCCGAGTCGGACATGGCGATGACCCCGAAGTACTTCGGCGCCTGGAAGGACCTGCCCGGACCGGTCCGCATGTGGTCCACCGGGGAGGGCCGCCCCACCGTGATCGTCGCCGCCGACTTCGTCGGCATGCAGATGCCGGTCCGCCGCGACGGCGACGACCTCACCCTGCGCCGCGAGATGGACGCCTGGCTGGCCGCCAAGCGCGAGGAGCCCGAGGCCGCCACGCCGGCCGCCGCCTGATCCGCAACCGAAGACGGCCGCGTCGAGCAACCCCCAGTGCTCCGCGGCACCCAGGGCCGCCGCCTCGCGGCACCCCCCGCCAACAGGCGGCGGCCCTCCTTCACGACACCCAGAAACGGGGCCTCATGTACCTCACCCGCACCTTCGGACGCTGGCAGATCGAACTGCACCAGCGGGCGATCTACCTCACCACGCACCCGAAGCCCGACCTGAACTGCCAGTCCTGCCACGGCCGCGGAGGCCACGGCTACGTCACCCCGGCCGGCGACGGCGACTGGGAGGACTGCCACTGCCTCGCCTGGCTCCGCACCTGGAGCCTCCGCCTCTGGCCCCGCCGCAACCCCGCGAAGGAGTACCCGTTCTGATGAGCCCCCTCGCCTGCCGCCAGTGCGGCGCTACCGACGGGCCGTTCACCCGGGACGGCCTCTGCGAGAACTGCGAAGACGGCCACCCTGGCTGGGTCGACGACCTCTCCGCCGACGACTACCACGCCGACCGCACCACGATCTCCTCGTCCGGGCTGCGCGCCCTGCTGCCGCCGGGCTGCCCCGCCCAGTTCAAGTACGACCGCGACAACCCGCCCGCCCCAAAGCGCGAGTTCGACCTCGGCCACGTCGTCCACACCGAGGTGCTCGGCGAGGGCCCGGAGGTGGACGTGCTGCCCTTCGACAACTACCTCACCAAGGCGGCGAAGGAGGCGCGCGACGAGGCCCGGGACATGGGCGTCGTGCCGCTCCTCCGCCACGAGTGGGAGCAGGTCCAGGCGATGGCCGAGGCGGTGCGCAAGCACCCGCAGGCCGGGGCGCTGCTCGCGCCGGGCATGGGCGTCGCCGAACGGTCGATCTACTGGACCGACCCGGCGACCGTGGTGCGCTGCCGGTGCCGCCCGGACTGGCTCATGATCCGGCCCGACGTCACGGCCATCGTCGACCTGAAGACCACCACCGACGCCAACCCCGACGCCTGCAGCAAGGCCATCGAGTCGTACAGCTACCACCAGGCGGGCGCCCTCTACGTCGACGGCGTTCAGGCCGTGGGGCTCGCCCCCGAAGGCGCCCGGTTCTTCTTCATCTTCCAGAGCAAGAAGCCGCCCTACCTGGTGACGGTCCGCGAGCTGAAGGACCAGGACCAGGACATCGGCCGCGCCCGCAACGAGCGCGCCCTGCGGATCTACGCCGACTGCGTCGCCCGCAACGAGTGGCCCGACTGGACCGGGCCCATCGACACCATCCCCCAGATCGGACTGCCGACCTGGGCCACCCTCCGCCAGGCCGAGGAGTACCTGAAGTGACCAGCAACGAGATCGCCCCACGCGACGAACAGCAGGCCGTCGCCCAGCATGAGCCCGAGCCGACCGCCGGCAGCACCGCGCTCATGCAGTGGGCGCAGGAAGCCGACCTCGCCTACCAGATGGCGCAGAAACTCGCCGCCACCTCCTTCGTCCCGCAGTCCCTGCGCGGCAAGCCCGGCGACATCACCGCCGCCATCCTCGCCGGCGCCGAACTCGGGCTGAAGCCCATGGCGACGCTCAAGAGCATCGACGTCATCCAGGGCACCCCCGCGCTGCGGGCGCACGCCATGCGGGCCGTCGTCCAGAAGCAGGGCCACGAGATCGAACTCGTCGCCTCCGACCCCGCGCACTGCGTGATGCGCGGCCGGCGCAAGGGCTCCGAGAACTGGCAGACCGTCGAGTGGACCATCCAGCGCGCCGCGCAGATGAAGCTCACCGACAAGGGCGAGTGGAAGAAGCAGCCGCAGAACATGCTCGTCGCCCGCGCCACCGGGGAGCTGTGCCGCCTCATCGCCTCCGACGCTCTGCACGGCATGCCCTACGTCTCCGAGGAGCTGGAGGGCACCGTCCACGCTGAGGTCGTCCCGGCCAAGGCGCCCCTGTCGGTCGCCGCCCTCATCGCTCCGACGCCGCAGCCCGAGCCCGCACCGGCCGCCGACAGCGCCTACAGCGTGCAGATCGGCAACGGCGACTGGGACACCGACGCCGCCGACGACTCCGTCGACTGGCAGCCCGAGAACGAGCAGTAGCCCGCAGACGCGAACGGCCGCCCGCGGGCAGTGCGGGCGGCCTCTCACCCCAAGGACACCACATGCAGCTGACTCCCGCCGAGGCGAAGGCCCGCGCCGCGCAGATCCTCGCCGAACTGCAGCCCACCGTCACCCAGTGGACCACCGCCGTCCTCGACCAGGCCGTCCTCCACCTCGCCGACACCGGCCGCCCGTTCGGCATGAACGACATACGGCTGCTCGCCCCCGAGGACGACTGCCGCAAAGCCGGACTGTACTTCGCCGCCCTCACCGGCCACGACGCCCTCCACCCCGACGAGCCGCAGCTCCTGCGCAAGGTCGGCGAGGAGCCGTCGATCAACCCGAAGGCCCACGGCAAGAAGGTCAACGTCTACCTGCTGACCCGCGCCGGCCGGAAGTACATCCAGGACCGGCAGACCGCCCGCGCCGAACAGCAGCGGAGGGCGGCATGAGGAACCTCGTCTGGATTCCCATCACCTGGTACGCCGCCAGCGCCGTGATGGCCGCCCGCACCGCCTGGCGCCAGCGCCGCCACCTCCCCGCTGCCCCCGACAACCTGCCGCCCGCCGACATCGACGCCTACCTCACCTGCCGCCGCATCAACGCACTGCCCACCGCCAGCCGGAAGGAGAACCCGCAGCCGTGACCACCGACCACGCGCCGTCTCGCGCCTGCTATCTGCGCGGATGCCGCCTCCCGGAGTGCCGCCAAGCCAACTACCGATACGGCAAGCAGCTGGCCGTGGAGCACGTCCGCGGGACGCGCCGAATGCACCCCGCGGACCAGGTTCGCGCCCACATCGAACGCCTGCTCGCCAACGGATGGTGGCAAGCGGAGATCGCCCGAGTGGCCGAGGTGCCCAGGTCCAACGTCAGCGTCATCGTCAACGGTCAGCCGCAGACGAACAGGCGGACCGCTCTCGCCATCCTGTCCATCCCCGTTACTCCCGTAGCTCGCACCAACCGGGGGCGCCGCGTCGACGCCACCGGTGCCGTCCGGCGGCTTCGGGGCCTCGCCTGGCTCGGCCACTCGTGGAGGGATGTCGGCGACCGCACCGGCATGACGGAGGACCGTCTCGGTGTGATCGCCCGCGGCGTCGTCGACGCCATCCGCCCCGAAGAGGCCCGCAAGATCGCCGCCACCTACCGAGCGCTCTCCACGACACCCGGCCGGATGAAGCAGATCGCCACGGCCGCCCGCAACAAGGGCTGGCACGGGCCACTCGCCTGGGACGACATCGACGACCCTGCGGCCAAGCCGGAGACCAGTGGTCGCGACGGCAGCTCGGCATCGCGGCGCCGCATCGTGCGAGCCGACCCGGCCCGCGTCGCCCGCCTCACCGCGCAGGGCCTGTCCGCTGGCCAGATCGCCCAGGAGATCGGCTGCCACAAGCGCAGCGTCGTCCGCGCACGCCGCCGGGCCGAGATGGGGGTGGCGGCATGACCCTCCGCATCGGCTCCCTGTGCTCGGGCTTCGGCGGCCTGGAAATGGCTGTGCAGGCCGCGTTCGGCGGGCACACCGTCTTCCACGCCGACCCAGACCCGGGCGCCTCGAAGATCCTCGCCCACCACTGGCCGAAGGTGCCGAACCTCGGCGACATCCGGTTCGTCCACTGGGCCCGCACGGTCCGCCAGTACGGGCCGATCGACATCGCCGCCATGGGCTTCCCCTGCACCGACTTGTCCCTCGCCGGCCTCGGCGCGGGCATCGCCCCCGGCACCCGCTCCGGCCTGTGGCTGCACTGTGCCACCGCCATCGACGCCCTCAACCCCCGATACGTGGTGATCGAAAATGTCCGCGGCCTCCTCTCCCGCCCAGCTCATTGCGACGTGGAACCCTGCCCGTGGTGTATGGGAGACGCCGATCGCGAGCATCTTCTGCGGGCACTCGGAGCCGTACTCGGCGACCTGGCCGACCTCGGGCTCGATGCGGAATGGATCGGTCTACCCGCCAGCCATCCCGCCGTCGGAGCGTGTCACGAACGCTGGCGCGTCATCCTCCTCGCCTGGCGCGCTGATGCCGACCCCCACGACCTCCGACGGGACGGGCGGACCGGGCACCTCGCCGAAACGCAAGGGCGGAATGAACCTGCGGACCGCGGTCACGCTGCTGCCGCCGCAGGAAACGTGACCCTGCTGCCGACGCCGGCGGCGCGGGACTGGAAGTCCGGCGCCTCCAACCTCATGGACGCCAACTCCAGGCCGCTCAACGAGTTCGCCGTCAACTGGCTACCTCGCCGCGGCGACTGGATCGGCACCAACGGAATCGACTACGGGCCCGCCATCCGCCGCTGGGAGCAGGTCGTAGGCCGCCCCGCACCCGAACCGACCGAGCCCGGCAGCAAGGGCAACCGGCGCCTCAACCCGGTCTTCAGCGAATGGATGATGGGCGCCCCCCGCGGCCACATCACCGCCGTGCCGGGCCTCAGCCGTGAGGATCAGCTGCGCGCCATCGGCAACGGCGTCGTCTGGCAGCAAGGCGCCCACGCCCTCCGCCTGCTTTACGCCCGCGCCACTCACAGCCTCGCAGCTGCCGCGTGACCGCGGTCCGCCGGCCGCGCGCCGGACCCTGACCCGCCAGCACCGACCACACCCATCCGTGACTGTCAGGAAGAAGAAGCCCGATGCCATCTCGGTTCGAGTTCGAGCGCGCGATCAGGCGCAGCGGTCTGCCGCCTCTGGCGCGACTGCTTGCCCTGACCGTGGCCACCTGGGCCGACACCGAGACCGGCCGCATCGCCGCCCGCTATCAGCCGGCGCAGTCGGTGCTGCTCGAGGCGACCGGGCTTTCGAAGTCTGCCTTTCTCGCGCACCGCAAGACGCTGCTGGAAGAGGGCTGGCTGCAGTGCCTGTCGCCGGAACGGATCAAGGCTCAGAAGGAGCACGCCCAGAATGTCTACTCCATCCATATTCCGGACGGTAAGGCTGGGTCGGCAGGCGACCTAGCTAAAACGGACAAGAGGCGCGGTAAGCGACGCGAACCTAGGTCGGGAGACGACCTAGACCTAGGTCGCGAGACGACCCAGCCTAAAGGGGCGAAAGGTACTAAGTCCGGATCGAACCTAGGTCGCCAGGCGACCACAAGAGTCTTTCCTTCCTCTAGTACTTCCTCCTCACCTACCGGAGACGGAGAGCAGGCAGGCAACGAGGAACGGATCCCGGACGCCTTCGCCTACTGCCAGCCCCTCATCAAAGCCATGACCGACGCCGGGCTAGTCGTCTCCTGGCAGATGACCGCCGAGGACTGGCAGACCGTCGCCCGCATCCAGCAGCGGGCCGGCGTCGAGCAGATGGTCAAGTTCGCCCTCGGCGCCAAATCTCGCACCCCCATCCGCTTCGCGAAGTTCTACCTCCGCGCCGGCTGGCTGGGCCTCCCGCCCAAGAGCACCAAGCCCGCTCCGCAGCCCAAGCACCTCCGAGTCCTGCCCGACTGGTGCAAGGACCCCGACTGCGACGAGATCACCCGCATGCGCCAGGTCGAGGACGGCAACGGCCTCCGCTCCCTGCGCCCCTGCCCCGAATGCCACCCGAACCGTAAGGACTCCGCTGCATGAACGACTTCGACCAGGACGACGACTTCTCCCGCACCCCGCCACACGACGTTGAAGCAGAGCAGGCCGTGCTCGGCAGCATGCTCCTGTCACAGCACTGCATCGACCGGATCATCGCCACCGTCGAGCCGACCGCCTTCTACCGGCCCGCACACCAGACCATCTACACGGCGATCACCGACCTGTACGGGCGCAGCCGCACCCCCAAGGTCGACCCCATCACCGTCGGCGAAGAACTCGGCCGCACCGGCGACCTCAACAAGATCGGCGGAACGGCCTACCTCCACCACATCGTTGCCGCCGTACCCTCCACCGCCCACGCCGAGAAGTACGCCGAGATCGTCCGCGACAAGGCCATGCTCCGCGCCGTCATCGAAGCCGCCACCCGAGCTGCCGCCCGCGCCTACACGCAGCAAGACGCCGCCACCGAAATCCTCGACGACGCCATGGCCGAGCTCCAAGGCGCGGCCACCGGAGCCTCACCCCTCGAGGTCAAGCTGTCCGTCGGCGACCGCTGGGCCGCCTTCGTCGACGAACTCGAAGCTGGCAAGGACCCCAACGCCCTCGACACCCCCTGGCACGACCTCAACGACGTCGTCGAGCTGAAGCCCGGCCAGCTCGTCACCGTGGGCGCCGCGACCGGCGGCGGCAAGTCCCTGTTCGGCATGAACCTCGCCACGCACGTCGCCCTCACGCGATGCCGCCCCGTCCTCGTCGCCTCCATGGAGATGGGCGGCAGCGAGCTCATGGCCCGCCTCACTGCGGCCGAGGCCAGCGTCGACCTCGACCGGCTCATCCGGCGCAAGCTCACCGACCACGACTGGGCCAAGGTCATCAAGGTCTCCGACCGGATGCAGAACGCCAGCAACTTCATCCTCGACGACTCCCCGAACCTCACCCTGTCGAAGATCCGGGCCCGGCTCCGCTGGATGGCCAGCCACGGCCAGCCCGCCGCCATGGTCGTCGCCGACTACCTCCAGCTCATGACCCCAGAAGGCTCGAGCAGCAACGCCAACCGGGCACAGGAGGTGGCCACCATCAGCCGCGGCCTGAAGCTCATGGCGATGGAGTTCGAGATCCCCGTCATCGCCCTCGCCCAGTTCAACCGAAACGCTGCTGGCCGGCCCCCGCTCGTCACCGACTTCAAGGACTCGTCGGCGATCGAGCAGGACTCCAACGTGATCGTCCTGATGCACCGGCCGCCCCAGCCCGACCCGGACAACCCGGAGACGAAAGACCTCCCGGACCGCACCGGCGAGATCGACCTGATCGTCGCGAAGAACCGCAACGGCATCTCCGGCCGGATCATCCCGCTCGTCTTCCAAGGCCACTACGGCCGTCTGCAGTCCATGGACCGCGGCTACTGACAAGGAGAAACACGTGATCACCTGGCCCGAACTCGCGGACACCGAGCCGCGGCTCCTCGACCTCGAGAAGGAGGTTCGAGTCGAGGCGGAGAAGGCAGAGGCCGACCCTTCATGGTCGTTCTCGATCTACTGGTCCCGGACGCTTCGCCCCGCCATCCGCCCCCTCGTCGGCTGGGACCGCGACACCGGCGCCCACCCGCACCTTGAGTCAGAAGAGGCCTGGCACGTCGCGATAAGCCACCTCATCGGCCTGCTCCCGGCAGGCGAAGGGCTGTTGGCATCGTGACCGAACTCAGCGTCGAAGAGATCGCCGAGCTCCGCAAAGACCCTGCGAGCTTCCGCGACTACCTGCGCCACATCACCGGCCGCGAAGTCCGATCCGAACCCGAGCCGGCCCCGCTCGCCGTTGCCCCCGACCCCGGCTACCGGATCACCCACACCGGCGGCTGGCCCCTCGGCACCGCAGCTACCGGCCCGACCCCGCCGCCCGGCCAGTGCACCTGCGCCAAGTGCGGCGGCAACCCCAACAGCCACACCACCCACCGCCAGATCGGAGACGCCGCATGACCCGCCACAAGCCCACCGTTCGCGTCGGCCACCGCCCCGGCGGCTGGGTGCTGCCCGACTACAGCGACCTGGCGGACTGCACCACCAACTTCCACCGCGAGCAGGGCGGCCGCCCGCCGTGCACCGCGACGGCCGTCTGGAAGGTCGTCGAGGACCACGGCCTGCACCTGAGCATCGGCTTCTACTGCGACGCCGACCTGCCCGCCGAACACCGCCCAGCCGCCTGATGCCCGCCGCGCGTTGACGCCCGCCTGACCGCCCACACGAGGAGACACCGTGAGCACCGACCGCCGCCTGCACCTGATCATCAACGAGCCGGAGCCTGGGGAGTGGCTCGGCCGCCTCGACGTCGTCGAAGCCCTGGAAGCCGCGGGCTGGACTGGCGACGCCGACATGCCGCTGAGCATCCTGCGGCATCCATCCGGCGCTACCTTCGCCGTGATCAACGAGTCCGACGACTCCGGCCTCGACTGCCCGAACGGAACCGTCATCGAGTTCCCCGGCAGCACCCCGACCGTCGTGATCGTCGCCGCATGCCTCGCCGCGACCGCCACCCCTGCCCCGTGACCGTAGACGGCCCGGGGCGCTCGAACCGCCCCGGGCCTGGCACCCACCGTATCGCCGGCCGTCTCGCGCGCGGCCGGCCCCACCCCTGGAGGACCAGTGACCGACCAGACCGCCCCTCAGCCCGCCGAGTGGATCGACGGCCACCCGCAGCTGGAGTCCATCGCCGCCGCGGTGTGGGAACGCTGCGAGCGCCACGACAGCGGGCTGGTCATCGACGACCCGCGGAGCATCGCCGTCGCCGCACTCGCCGCCGTTCTGCCCGCGCCCACCGACCGGGCCGCCGTGCTGCGGGAAGCCGCCGACGTGGCCGACGGGCTGGAGGCGCCGAAGGTCGCGACGTTCCTTCGCGGGATGGCCGTGCAAGCCGAGCCGCGCCGCATGGCCGACGAGGCGCAGCAGGACGGGGCCCGGCCGTGACCCGCCCGCGCCTGCAGTGGCAGCCGGACGACGCCTCCGCCGCGATCCTCTCCGCCTACGCCCGCCGCGGCGAACCCGCGGGGAAGGTGCTGCGCCGCGCCCTGCTGCTCCTCGCCCGCGCCGACGGGGTCCTCGACATCCGCGGACGCGTACCCCGGCAGGGGAGGCGGCCGTGAGGCGCCCCGGCGTTGAGGGCCAGCCCCTCAGCCCTGGCCAGCTCGCCGCGCTGCGCCTGGCCGCGTCGGGCTTCACGAGCCGGCAGATCGCCACCCGCCTCGGCACCACCGAGCAGGCCGTGCATCTCCGGTTGAAGGAGGCCCAGGTGCGGTTGGGGGCTCGCTCCCGCACCCACGCCGTGGTGATCGCGCTCAGGCGGGCCGCTATTCGCTTCGACGAACTCGACCTGCCCGAGGCGACCTTCCCGGGGCCACGAGAGGCGCTGGACGGGCCGCAGGGGCGCCGGAAGGGCGCGGGTGGGGCTCGGGAGGGTCGAGGGTCCGCGAGGCGCTCAGGCGGGCACAGGGCCGATCCGGGGGAGGCGGCGGCGTGACGGGCGGCCACAGGAGCGCCCAGGAGACCCGCCCCGGCCCGCAACCCCACTTCGCCCCCGAAAGGCCGTCAGAGGCCGCACCAGACACCGAGAAGAGGCATCCATGACCGACCAGCAGCCCCGCGGCCCCGTCGACTGGGCCCGCCACTACGCCGACCAACGCGAGACGCAGCCCGCGGCCAGCGACCTTCAGCAGCGCATCACCGCCGCCATCCGCGACACCCCCGCCCGCTACACCGACGACATCGCCGCGGCGGTGTGGCGGGTCGTCCGGGCGGCCCTCCGGGAACGGCGAGAAGGCAGGCGAGTGATGGACCCCAACCTCGCCCAGCAGTACGCCGCGCTCGCCGAACGGTGGGCCCACGGACACGACGCCCTCACCGACGGCTGCGCCCTCTGCCAAGGCGAATACGCCGAAGCCGTCCAGCTCTCCCGACAGCACCCCATCCAGCGCGAGCAGCCGACCGAGATCAGAGTCATCGGCCACTGGATCCCCGGCTGTGAGACCGGACGGCACAACCAGCCGCACCCGGGCCAGACCTGCGACGAAGCCGACGAGTGGATCCGCTTCCGTGACCAAGTCCTCGGCGACATGCTCCGCGCCAACTGGAAGCTGTTCACCCGCGCCCACCAGGCCGCCGCCCTCGCTGAGACGGCCTTCGCCGCGGCCCTCGAAGGACTACCGCCCCAGCCGCCCCAGTACACCGACGTCCAGCGCGCCCTCGACATCCTCGCCCCGCACCTCGCCTGGGACCCGAGGTACCGCCCATGACCTGGCCCGTGCTCGCCGCCGCGTTCGGCGCCGCCCTCACCGCCTGGCCGCTCCTCGCCCGCCACGACCGGCAGGCCCGGAAGCGGCGGCGAGCAGCACGCGCCAACCAGCCCCGCCGATAACCCGCACCGCCCGCACCAAGGAGCCCTCCGTGAACGACGCCCCGTCGCCCCGCTGCGTGATCTGCCCGCGCCAGCTGCTCGACCACGAGACCGGCCGGTACATCTGCCTGCCGTGCGAGCACCGCATCGACCAGGACCTGCGGAAGCTCGCCGGGCCCGCCGGTCTGTACGCCCGGCTCTGCTTGCGCATCCAGCCCGGCCGCGGCGGCAGCGACGGGCCCGTCGTCAGCGGCACGCCGGGGCGCCAACTCCCCGGCGGTGAGCCGCTCAACCTCACCGCCAACGGCGGCATCGTCTCCGACCTGGAGACTTGGGTGCGGGACTGGGCCACCTACGGGCTCGCCACCATCGGCACCGGCGGCCGCCTTCAGCACCGCGTCGACCAAGCCATCACCACGCTGCGGCTCAACCTGCCGCACGCAGCCTCGCGCCACCCCGCCCTGGACGACTTCAGCAAAGAGGTCTACAAGATCAGGGCTCAGGCGGAGACGATCATCAGCGGCGAACGGGCACCCCGACGCATCCCCGTCACCTGCCCCTGCGGCACCGTCCGCACGGTCACCCTCGACACCGACGGATTCCAATGCAGCGGCTGCGGGACGGAGTACGGGCATTCGGAGGCGCTCAGGCTGACGGTCGCGGAGAGGCGGGCGGCGTAGGTTCACGCGATCGGGCGCACAGCCTCAGACACGCGGCTGCTGCGCCCGCCGCGACACCGTCTGACCGGTATTCCTACGCCATGCAAAGCGAACCCCTGGTCGTCGAGTTCGACGACCCCATCGACGCAACGGTGCGCCTCCCCGGCCTCGGCGGCGAGATCCAAGGCGCACTCGTCGCCGTGGAAATCCGCCCCAGCGACCAATTCTGGATCCGGGTACGAGTCCCGATGTGGAAACGCTGGCGCACCCAGGTCAAGGTCGGCGCGCTATCCATCGAAGGCATCGGACCAGAGAACACCGAGATCTGGGCACCCGCCGAAGCGGTTGACGTCGACTCCGAGCACTACTCGGAACTAGCAAAGATCGTTCGTGAGGCTGAAGTGGCAGCATGACGGAAGTCCCGAAGTGCTGCCCACGCTGCCGCGGCCCCCTTCAGTGCTTTCCGCGCGACCCTGGCGCCCGATCCCGCACCACCCTCGACCGCAGAATCATCATCTGTGCCGCCTGCGGCGAAGACGAAGCCGTCCGCGACGCACGCGGCCTTGCCCCCATCCCAGCCGCCGACTGGCCCCTTAGCCATCAGGTATGACGAAGGCGCCCGCCGCAACCCGCGGCGGGCGCCTTCACGCATGTCCGCCTACGCGGCTTCTTCGAGTGCCGCCTTCTTCGGGTTTTTGATCACGTACCGCACCCACGACTGCGTCAACCCCAGCCGCGACGCCAACACCTCAACCGGCACCCCTCGCCGGTGCGCCGCCCGCAACACCTCATTCCGGCGCAGCTTCCAGCCCTTCACCGCGGTCTTGCTCGCCACCCCACGCTCCAGAACCGCGGCCAGCGTGAGGAGTAACCGGCCCAGCATGTTGTTTAGCTCTCGTCGCACCCAAGCCCCCAAGTCGTCGACGCGCAACTACACCTACACATAACGGTCAGGGCAGCGCAGTGTGACCACAAGGGCGCGCAAGAGGCGCAACGCGTATGCCCCCGCACCCAGGAGGATGCGGGGGCATACGGATCTATGACTAGGACTTGCGCCTGAACCTCTGCATCCGTTCCCGGGCGCAGGCGCGGCAGGCCGCCCTGTAGCCGTGGATAAGGGTATTGGACTCAGTCATCTCGTGTCCGTTGCGGCAGAACTTACGCAGCGGCTTCGTAGGCGCACTGCGCACGTCCTTCTCTCGGTACTCGCGCTGGCATTCAGGGCAGCGACGTCGTGCTCCTCCCACCTGTGGAGCCTGGCTGCGAGGTGGGAGGAGGTGACCCTTCGCGCACTTCTCCTTCCCGCCATTCGTGAGGTGTGATCGGCGCTGGTTCTCTTCAGCTGTCACTTGCTCCAAGTGGTCAGGATTCACGCAACGTCGGTGCAGGCATTCCCGCCCACCGGCACAACTCAAGTCTCCATTGTGGCAGGTGTGGTCTATCTGAGCCCCCTTTGCGATCTGACCGAAAGTCGCCTCGTAGACCGCTCTGTGAACGAAGACCGATTTACCGTCGACTGCCAGACGTCCGTAGCCGTACTCGGTCAAGTACCCCGTCCAGAGGATGCAGCCGTTGACCTGGCGTGACGTCTTCTCTTCGACTCGCTCCATGAGGGGGCGTTTCGTCGTGCGTCGCTCAAATGTGCCAACCTTGCGCTGCGTCCTGATGAGTCGTTGCAAGCAGGTGTTGCACAGGCCGCGAACAAGTCGCCTCTTAGGGGGTTTGCCGCATTCGGAGCACGAGTGCTGCTCAAGCTCAGTCATGCTGGTTACTTACCCGCCTGCGGTACTCCTCGCGGACCTCCACGAGCTGGCGGTGTGTTGCCCGCATTTGCTTTAGGCGGCCGGCGAGCGTGTTGATGACCGTCTCCAGGCCGTCGGGGTCGAGACCGTCGATGTAGTGGTCGTCGACCAGCTCGATGACGGCGAACGGTAGACGCTCGGCGACCTTGGGCGACCACGGCTCGACCTTGATGAGCGTGTCCAGCACCCGGAGCTCCTCCGGGGCCCCGTTGCTGTTGACCGGCAGCGACAGCGGCTCGGCGTAGACCCAGCACCACACGTCCTCGCGGAACACGCGGTTGCCGATCTCGTGGGTGTGGTCGAGGGTGCAACCCTGCATGCACGTGTACTCGACGGTCTCGCCGGTGCGACGGTCGATGAACGACCAGGTGAGGGGCTGTGCAGAGACGGACGACTCGGAAGTTGCTACGCTCATGGGCAGAG
Organism: Streptomyces sp. NPDC093598; assembly: GCF_044764825.1. NCBI lineage: Bacteria > Bacillati > Actinomycetota > Actinomycetes > Kitasatosporales > Streptomycetaceae > Streptomyces > Streptomyces sp. NPDC093598. Next base: position 137,099 of record NZ_JBIWIV010000010.1, read on the forward strand.
CTCCAATCTCACAGGATTGAGTTGCTGTAGCGGGTGGCGACCCGCTGCTTCTCGGCCGGACGGTGGCGACCGTCCGGCCGTTTGCGTTCGCCGCCTAGTCGGCGAGTGGTGTTCCACGTGGACGTTGTGCGTACAGTGGTGCCATATGCAGGGCAGGAGTGGCCCCTGACCTGCACCAAAGGTGTCAGTGGCTGTGCGTACACGTGGAACTACTGGAATAGACGGTTGCCGACTTCCACGTGGAAGTCAAGCGGCTCGTCGAATCTGGCGTCGCCGAGCGCGCACACGCTCGTCCAGGAGGTGTCCTTGGCAGGCAAGAAGCGCGACAGCAGCATCGGCTACGAGGCGATCGCCGATGAACTGCGCGCCAAGATCGACAGCGGTGAGCTCGCTCCCGGCGACAGAGTTCCCGGCGAGAAGGAGCTCATCACGACCTATGGGGTCAGCCGTGACACGGCATGGAAGGCGCTTCAGGTTCTGCGCGACCAGGGCCTGACCGAGAGTCGGCAGGGTGCGCCGACGAAGGTCCGCCAGTTCGAGCGCATCGTCCGGCCGGCCAACCGCCGCCTCTCCCGCCAAATCTGGGGTGAGGGAAAGTCCATGTGGTCTGTGGATGTGGTCGACAAGCAGCCGACCGCGCTGGATATCGAGGTGGAGCGGGTGGAGCTCGACGCCCGGGTCGCTCGACTGCTGGGTGCGGGAGAGGGTGAGCCGGCATGGCGTCGCAGCAGGCGCTACGCGATCGGCCCGAAGCCGGTGATGCGCGCCGTGTCCCACATCCCGGCCGATCTCGCGGACGGTACGTCAATCGCGGAGGAGGACACCGGTCCGGGTGGCACCTACGCCCGACTCGCAGACGTCGGCCATGCGCCGACTGTCTTCCGGGAGGAGGTCAAGTCGCGCATGCCGACAAAGGCCGAGAAGGAGTGGCTCGACATTCAGCGCGGTACGCCGGTCATCGAGATCGTGCGCTATGCCGCGGACGAGTCTGGTCGCATCGTCGAGGTGAATGAGATGGTTTTGGACTCCTCTAGCTATGTCCTGGAGTACGTCATCCCCTCCTGACCTGCGGAGTCTTGGCCCTCGCCCTTGCGGCGGGGGCCTTTTTGCGTCTCGGGGGCGTGTTGGGCGTTGACTTCCACGTGGAAGTAGGAGCACTCTTGGAGCACGCGGAACTTCCACGTGGAAGTTGAAGCGGATGACCCAACCTGCCTACCCACCGGGAGCTCCCTTGAGCCACGACGCCCCGGCCGCGGACACCGTGGCCGCAGCCCCCAAGTTCCTGAACGCGATCGAGGTTGCTCAGCGCCTTCGCGTCTCCCGCTCTACCGTCTACAACCTGATCGCCTCCGGCCGACTGGCCGCTCACCGCAACGGAGGCGGCAAGGTCCGCCCCCGTGGCGTTCGCGTGGCCGAGTCCGCCGTCGAGGCCTACCTCGCCGACTCGCTCATCGCCCCCTCGGAGGTGGCCTGATGACCAACTCGACCCCGCCCCCCACCCCGACCACGTCTCACTGTGCGTCTCTGGCTGCCGCTCTGGTGTCGGCGACGGACCGCGAGTCCCGGGTGAAGTTGTTCGCCGAGCTGGCGGACGAGACGCTGACGCTGGCGGTTCAGGCGCCAACGGCAGAGCTGGAGCAGTTCTGGGGTGGCCTGCACGAGGGCTTCCACGCCGATCTCCTCGCCCTGCGGGAGCCGGCTGCGATGCCGAAGCGGCGGTGGTTCCGGTGACGACGATCCTCACCGCCCCGCTGCCCTCGGCCGCCGCCGTGGCGCTGGCTCGTCTGGAGCGTGCGTTCGCTCCGGTGCACGACATGCACTCGTACTCGCGGATGACGCCGGAGGTGCGGCGCGCAGTGATCCGCTTCGAGAACGCGTCGTCTCGCTGCCAGGCCGCGTCTGCCGCCTCGGATTTCGATGGCTGTCTGGCCGCGCAGGACGAGATGGCGATGTGCCGCTGCCAGCTGGAGAAGGCCGGCCGCCTGGACCTGATCGGGGTGGCGGCGTGAGCGAGATCCTCGACCACTTCCCGGCCTCGCATCCGCGCGGCTCGTGGCCGGCGGAGGAGAAGGCGGCTGAGCTGACCGCTTCCGGCACTCCGGCCACGGTCCGCATGGATTTGGAGTCCGACCGGTTCATCGTCGTCCCGGCCGGTGAGACCCGGTGAGCGCCGAGCTGGCTCGTCTCGATGCGGCGCAGAAGAAGGCGGATGCGATCGCCTCGCAGGTCGCCGACCACGACGGCAGCGATGCGCCGCGGCTGCTGGTCGCGGTGATCGACCCGGTGACGAACACGCGTCTCGTTACGGCCTTCGCGGGCTACGAGATCGACCGCCCGTCGCTGCGACTCGTCAAGGACGCGTCGTGACGGACGCCGAGCGCGCGGAGCTGTCCCGCAAAGTCGCTGAGGCCAACAAGCGCAGCGAGTCCCGGCCCAAGTAGGGCCCCTGATCCGCCGCGGGTGGCGGTGTCCGCCCCCGTCCCGCCTCCCGCGGCTTCCCACTTCATCCCGGCATGACCAACCGAGGAGATCAGCCATGCCTCAGCACTGCTACGCCGTGAACGCCCTCGTCGAGTTTCCGGTCAGCGGCACCACCGCCCGGGCCACGCGCTACGGCCGCATCGACTCGAACCTGCCCGCCACCGAGGAGGGTCTGCGCCGTGCGATCGCTGGCCAGGTCGCCGAGCAGCGTGGCTGCCGCCCCGAGCAGGTGACGTTCGTCGAGTTCACGTTCACCGAACTGCCCACCGCCTGACCCCCATCCCCTTTTCCGCTCCACCTGACCAGTGAGGAACCACCGTCATGTCTCCGTTCCTGTTCTCCGCTGACCACGCTCACTCCGACCTGGGCCGCCGGTTCCGTACCGCGATCACCGTGGCTGAGGCGCTGACCATGTCGATCTCGGAGGTGTTCGCCGAGTACGCCGAGGCGCGCCGCTCCGGTGACCCGGCTCGTATGGCCGCCGTCCGCGAGTACGCGGCCGGCCTCGACGACTCCCTCGTCGCCGAGCTGGACGGCTTCGACTACCCGGCCGCCGCCTGATGCGCGAGTCCACGTGGGAGGTCCTCAGCTTCGTGGTTCCGGGGCTGATCGGTCTGGCCATCATCTTGGTCGCGATCTTCGCCCGCTGACCCCCTGATCCGCCGGGCGGGGTTCATCCCCCTGCCCCGCCCGGTTTCCCAACCCTGAGAGGAGCCCACCGTGGCCCTGTTCCGCCGCACTCCCGAGCCGAAGGGCTACCGCCCCACCGAGGCCGAGGTGAAGTCCGCTGCCGCCCAGTTGAACGCGGGCAGCCACCACGCCGCCTACGACCTTGCCGCTCACTCCGGTGACTACCGGCAGGAGACGGCGATGCGGATTCTCGGTCACTGCGTCGAGGACGGGGACGGGTCGTGAGCGCCTCGGTCCCGATGACGCACTTCCACTGCCCCGACTGCCATCCGCAGCTCAAGCGCGGCGTTACGCCGGCCATCTGCGGCGAGATCATCCCGCCCGCCATCGTCGGCACCGGCCCGGAGCGGAAGTGCCAGCCCTGCAAGGGCCTGCTGCGCCAGCACAAGGCCAGCCACCGCCGCTGACCGGCTGCCCGATCCGCCCGGACACGTGCCGGGCGGTGAGGGGAACCGCTCAGCGTTCCGCCACCAACCCGAGGAGCACCACTGATGTTCAGCCGCAAGAGCAACGAAGAGGCCGCTTACCGCAGCGGCAAGGACCGCGCTGACCGCGCCGTCCGCGAGGGCAAGGTCGCGGAGCACGAGCAACTGCTGACCGAGCTCAACGCCCACCCGCAGACGCTCCGCGGCTTCCGGGACCGCATCTCCGGCCGCTGACCGGCTGTCCGCGGCGCCCGGCCCCGCTCGGGCGCCAAGGAGAACTGGCGCAGCACCACCCCCACCCCGTCCGTTCCGACCAAAGAGGTCGTCATGTTCCGTCGTGTCCTGCTGTGGTCGCTCCTCGCGACGTATCTGATCGTCATCGGCCTGTGGGCGTCGGCCGCGGCCCCGATCGTGCTGGCGCTCGCCGGCACGGCCACCGTTCTCGCCGCCGTGCCCGGCTCCGTGTGGGCGCTGGCCGTCGGCATCGCCTGGCTGGCGCGCCGGCCCGCCCCAGTGAGGGCCGCCTGATGGCCTGGCGTAACGAGACCGAGGGCGGCTCGGCTCGCACCGACGACAACCGAGGCCCCAAGCCCGGCCATGCCTGGCAGTCGACCGGGCCCGGCGGGTCGAACTTCAACGGCCTTACCCCCCAGCCGTCCGCCCGCGAGGGCGAAGACGTCCGCCTGTACCGACGCGCCCGCGTCACCGCGAGCTGAACCCAGAGAGGACTAGATCACCGTGAGCAGCTGGCGAGAAGAGCGTCGGCGTGACAACGCCGCCGAGGCCGAGGAGCGCCGCAACAACAAGGCGTTCGACGCGAAGCTGCGTCGCGATGAACGCCGCGAGCTGAAGAAGGAACGCCGCGACGACAAGGCGCAGGCCCGCCGCGACCGTGCAGCCCGCCGTCAGGCTCGCGCCGCCCGCCGGGAGAAGACCCTCACCCCCGGCAACGTGTACCGCAAGGGCACCCTGTTCCTGGTCGCCCTGTCCGCGCTGGCTTCCCTGCCCGCGCAGGTGCTGCACTTCGTCGCAATCCACTGGATGCTGTTCCCCATCGGCCCCGCCGTCGAGGGCGCGGCGTGGGTGATGGCGGCCGGTGTCGCCTACGCCGACGAGCGGAAGCTCCCCGTCTGGGTGCGGTGGCTGCTGCGTGGTCTGTCCCTGGCCGCCGCCGCGTTCGCCGCGAACATCAACTACAAGTACGGGCTCAGTCTCACCGAGCACGGCGTCAGCCCCGGCAACGCTCAGGTGGCCGGCCTCGGTCTGGCCGCGGTCACCCTCGGTGGTCCGCTGTTCTTCGAAGTGCGCCAGTGGGTACTGACGCTGACCGCGTCGACGGCAGACCCGAAGAAGCAGGCTGAGGCGAAGGCCCGCGCCAAGCACGAGAAGCAGCGCGGGAGGAAGTTCAAGGACGTCGCGACCCGGCAGGAGCAGCTGTTGCTCGCGGCCCCCTTCGGAACGCTCAAGCCGGAAGACGCGTGGGCCCGCGCGTGGTGGGACGTGAAGGGCGCGCCCGTCAGTGTTACCGCTGACGTGATCGCCGACCGGCTCGACGCCGAGGCCGACGTGTCCGCCGTCCTCGCCTACGCGGAGAAGACCCCGGAGCGGCTCGCCGTGGAGCTCTTCCTCGCCGACGTGTTCGGTCCCGAGGGTGGCGACGGCGGCTCAACCGGAGCGCTCAGCGGTAAGCCCAGTGGCGGGCCGCGTGACGGTGCCTCCAAGGGGCGTACAGCCCTTGGGGGTAAAGGGAAGCGGCCCGATCGGAGTACGGCCGAGACGGAGCCGCAGAAGCCCCTTGCCGAGGCGGATCTGGAAGCCGTCAGGAAGCTCGCCGGTGCGCTCGGCGGAACCGAGCGCCTGTCCGCCCGCAACGTCCGCGAAGCCATCGGCTGCCGCAACGAATACGCCCTCCGACTGCGCGACGCAGTCCGCGCCGAGAAGAAGGACTGACCCGCCATGGCCACCCCGCTGAGCGACGAGCGCGCGCCGCTGACGCTCGTCAAGGACACCCCCGAAACCGCCCGCGTCTACGAGTTCGAGAAGCGCCCCCGGCCGGCGTGGATGATGTCCGGCGAGCAGCTCAAGCAGTGGGCCGTGTACGCGAAGGACAACACGGTCGACGCGGTCCGCTTCCACGTCACGCACTCGCCCTACTACCTGGGTTGGTCGGTGCGCGGCTACCGGCGCCTGTGCCTCAGGTGGTGGGCAGCCCGGCACGACGACTACCGGCAGCAGATCGCCACGGCGAAGCTGATGCTGCGCCAGGCGAAGGAACTCCCGCGCGGCGAGGTGCGCGCGGCTTCCGAGTCGAAGGCCCGCGCCCTGCTGGAGGTACGCCGGGCCGAGTTCAAGGCGCACAAGAAGCGGCACTGGATCCGCACCGGCATCAGCGGTCTGATCCTGGGCGGCACCGGCACTGCCGGTGTGCTGGCCGGCGGGCTCTGGGTGCAGATCCTCATGGCGCTCGCCGTCATCCTCACCGGAGCCTGGTTCGGCCGGCCCGAAGAGCCCGTCGTCGCCCCGGTACAGGCCCCGACCCGCACCAGCCACCTGGGCGAGGACACCATGCGGCGCGTCCTCGTCGAAGCTGGTGTCGTGCCCGAGCGGCGCGCGACCGAGATCCGCGGCGTCGGCATCCCCCACACCGACGGGCCCGGCATCGCCTACACCGTCGACCTGCCCTCCGGCATCCCTGCCTCCACCGCCCTCGGCAAGCGCGAACAGATCGCATCCGCGCTCGGTGTTCACCAGGACTGGATGGACCTCGAACTCGACCGCAGCGCAGGCTCCAACGCCTCCCGCCTGTCGATCTGGGTGTCCAGCGAGGACCCGTTCTCCGTCGTCCGCCGGTCCCCGCTCGTCGGCCACAAGGGAGCCCTCGACCTGTGGAACGACGGCGCGCCGATCGTGTTCGGCAAGCGCGGCAACACCGTCTCCATCCGCGTGCGGGACACGATGATGCTGGTCGGAGGGGCAACCCGCCGAGGCAAGGGCATGCTCATCGCCAACCTCAACCTGGCCGCGGCCAAGGACGTCCGCGTCAACCTGCGGCTATTCGATGGCAAGGCGTCCGGCGAGCACAACGCCTTCGGCCGGATCCTCGCCACGTTCGTCAAGAAGGACCCGGAGCGGCTCGCCCTGTTCCTGCGGGCCGTGCTCGAAGACCTTGACCGGCGCTCCGACTTCCTCGACGAGCGCGGCAAGGCCAAGCTGACGGAGGACCTCATCGAGGAGATCGGCGGTATCGAGCTGATCGAAATCGACGAGCTCGCCACCTACACCGCGAGGGGCACCAGCAGGTTCGTCGACGAGATCGTGGAGAACCTGTGCCAGATCGCCGCCGTCGGCGCTGGCCTCGGCGTGCTCCTTGTGTGCGCCACCCAGGTCCCCGAGGTCGATGTCGTGCGCGGCCGGCTCCGGCAGAACCTGATCGCTCGCGTCGCGATGAACACGGAGTCGCCCGGCGCCTCCAACACGATCATGGGTGACGGTATGGCCGGGCAGGGCTACGACGCTTCGCAGATCCCGCTCAACCAGCCTGGCCGCAACTGGATGGCCACCCCCGACACCGGCACGATCGGCACTCGTTCGTTCCTCGTCGAGGACGACGACAAGCCGCCGATCCTCGCCGACGCCTACGAGCTGCGAAAGGCCGCGGGCAGGCTGCCCGGCCAGTGGCGAGACCCGATCGAGGAGAAGCTCACCGCCTGGACTGGCGTCTCGTCGGCGGCTGGCGGCGAGCGCGGCAACGGTCGGATCACGCGCGTCACCCTGCTGGAGCAGCTGGAGATCGTGGCCCGCGGGACTGGCCGTGACTGCGCGACGAACGCCGAAGTGTTCCGGGCGCTCGCCGCATCGCAGGCCGCCAAGTACGGGCAGCGTGACGGGGAGACGGATCGGGCTTGGTCGTCCCGGGTCGGCAAGCTCCTGAAGGACGAGCTTGAGACGCTCGGCGCCGCTCTGGAGGCGAAGAAGGTCACCGGACCGGACGGAGAGCGAACCCTCGGCTACACCCTCACGGACATCCTCGACGCCCGAAATGCCCGGCCCTGACGTCGGACAGAGGTCGGACACCGGCCGCAAAGCAGCAGGTCGGAGGTTGGGCACGGGTCGGACAGGCGCGGACAGCTGACCCGTCGACTGGCCGCCGCTGTCCAACCTCTGTCCAACCCCCCACCTGCACGTCTCCTCTCCCCGTCCAACCTCTGTCCGACCTATATGCGAGGAAGGTCCGTATCCGATGCTCACCCTGAAGATCCAGCAGATGACCGTCGACGGGCACCCCTACACCTGCCCTGAGTGCCTCTCTGAGGCGTTCACGCTCGACGGCGCCGGATGGATCGACGCGATGCCCGTCCAGGGCAACTGCTGGCAGTCGCACAGCTGGGAAGAGCCGGTGATCACCCTCGGCGATCTCAAGCGGATCAACGAGGCGTCCACCGGCCGCGAACGCGCCGAGGACGACGACACGTTCGAGATCGTCATCGGCGGCGCGGTTCTCGCCGGCGTGCTTCACCCCGACGTCACCCTCGACGACCTCAAGCAGGCGTGGAAGCGCGTCTACTGGGGCCGCCTCCTCAAGCCAGCCATCCGCAAGCAGAAGACCCGGGCCAAGCGCGCCATTACCCGGCCGATCGAGAAGGCAGCGCGCAACAGCGTGGCCGCCGCCAAGGCCGGAGCGCTCGAAGCCGCATGGACCGCACAAGCCGGCGGCTACGAGACCGACCCCGACTACACGCCCGAGCCGATCAACGCGTGCCCGGTCTGCATCGACGGCCGCGTCGAAATCGAAAGCCGCCTTCACGAGACCACGACCGTCCGCTGCTCCGTGTGCCTCGGCACCGGCGAAATCGACTAGGAGACCACGCCATGTCCGCCCTGCCCGAGCGGTACCGCCCCTACGCCAACCAGGCCGCCGGGCAGCCGCACCAGCCCACCGCCATCTACCAGCCGCAGCCCATCGACCGCTACGAGGAGCGTCCGCCGATCGCCTGGGTCGCCGACCCCTATAACCCGGCCCGCTCCGTCGCCGTCGACGCCCGCCTCATCCAGCGCTCTGAGCCCGCCCCGCCGCGCGACCTCACGCCGCAGCCGCTCCTCGACCCGGTCGCGCAGCGCTGGCTCGGCGCAGGAGTCGGAGTCGGAGCTGCCGGCGCGGGCGTCGGCTGGGGCCTCGGCCAACTCGCCGCTGGCATCGCCCTCATGGGCACCGCCGGAGTCGCCATCCTCGCCGGGCTCCTCCTCGCCGCCGCCAGCATGCGAGGCCGCAGCATCACCAACATCCACAACGAGGCCCACACCCACGTCACACAGAAGTGGCTCGGCCGGGCCAACGTCACCAACCAGCAGTAGTAGGAGAATGGACGCATGAAGCCGCGCAAGGGCAAGCCGATGGTCTCCCGCCCCTACGTCCCCGGCCAGGTGTCGGAGCCGTCGGCGAGCCAGCATGCGATCGTGCGGCGCCTCGGGCCCGGCGGCCTGTGGAGCCCCGCCTTCGAGGAGATCATGCGGGCCGCCGACGAGGTGGCCGCCGAACTCGGTAAGAAGCCCGACGAGCTCACCGACGCCGAAGCAGACCGGGCCATAGCGCTCGGCAAGCAGCGCCATGCTGAGAGCGCCACTTAGGGATCTACTTGCAAAACTCTCTGACCTGCTGTAACACTGAGTGCAGGCAGAACCTCTATGCCTCAGAAACCACGTGAACCCCCGTCGTCTCGGCGGGGGTTTCCGCATGTCAGGGGGTGTCATGACGAGCCTTCACGACCTCTACCCGCGCGACCTACTCGACAACAAGCAGGCCGCCGAATACGCGGGGGTCGCCCCCTCGACCATCCGGCAATGGGTGCACCGCGGCCTCCTCGAACCCGCCATGCGCGGCGAGGGCAGAGGGGCGCCGACGCTGTACAACCGGCCCGACCTCGACGAGGTGAAGCGGATCCTCGCCGAACGCGAAGCCGCCCGCGCCGCCTGATCGTCCCGCAGTTCGTGCCGGTCCCGCGGACGGCGGGGCCCAACCGTCTGGGAGGTTGTCGATGCCGCTGCCTCCCGGACTCTCCACCGTCACGGTCACCGGCACCTACCTCCACCCCGACGGCACGGCCTACTCCGGCCGGCTGGTGTTCCGGCCCGAGCCGGAGGTGCTCACGTCGGCGGTGCACGGCACGCTCGTCATCGGCGACGTCGAGGTCGTCCTCGACAACAACGGCCATTTCACCGTCAGCCTGCTCGCCACGGACGATCCAGATGTGACGCCGGCCGGGTGGACGTACCGGGTGACGGAACGCTGGTACGACACGCCGGGCCGCTCCTACCCGCTGTCTCTGCCAGCCGCGGCTCCGACCGTGGACATCGCCGATGTGGTGCCGACCGCGCCGGCCGAGGGCGAGTACGTCGTCGTCACCGGCCCGGCTGGACCCGCTGGAGCGCAAGGCCCGAAGGGTGACCCGGGCGATCCGGCGACGAACCTGGTCCAGTCCGTCAACGGCGAGCAGGGCGCAGTGTCGCTCAGCGCCGCCGACGTCGACGCCGACCCGGCCGGGACGGCTACGACCGCCGTCTCCGCGCACGTGGCCGCAGCCGATCCGCACGGTGACCGCTCCTGGGCAGACAGTAAGTTCGCGCTCGGCAGCACGGTCGCGGCGATCGACGGCTACCTGAACGACGCCCTCAACCGGGTCTCGGCGATCGAATTGGGCACCGCTTGGCTGTCCGGGCTGAATGTGTCGGGCCACGCGCAGGTGTCCGGTCGGCTGACGGCCGACGGGTTCACGCTGCCGATGCTGCCGCGTGCGACCCGGGCGCCGCGTCACCGCGAGGCGACCTGGCGGCAGATCTTCGCGTCGGGGCACGGCTGGACGGCATCCGGCTCCGGTGTGGCGTCGTCGAACGTCAACGACACGGCGACGTTCATCCGAGGCTCGCAGTCGTTCCAGATGGTCACGACGGGCACTGGGGCGGTCGCGAACATCCGCCGCTACGGCGCGACAGCGTTCGACCTGACCGGCAAGGCGATCCGGTTGACGTTCCGCGTCGCGGACGTGAGCCGCATCAACCAGATCAACTTCTTGGTCGGCACTTCGTCGCTCGCCAACTCGTACAGCTGGCGCGTCTTTACGCACGCCACGACGGCGCAGAACCAAGTGCAATCGGGGGAGTGGGTGACCGTCACCCTCCAGTGGTCCGGCGTCCGCTCGCCGACCGGCACGTTCACCGTCGGCCCGACCGGCGTGCCGTCCAACACGGGTTCGCTGACCGACATGGCGTTCCAGGTCGTCGACAAGGGCGGCAGCGCACCGGCCACCGTGAACCTGCAGAGTGTCGAGATCATCGACGGCACCGTCGCGACCTTCCCCAACGGGGCCGTGTCGATCACGTTCGATGACTGCTACTCGTCGCAGTACGCCCTCGCCCGGCCCAAGATGGACGCGCTCGGCTACCGCGGCACGATCTACACGATCGCCGACGTCATCGACAGCAGCGGCACCTACCTCACTACCGCCAACCTGCGGGCCATGCAGGACGCCGGCTGGGACATTGCCGGGCACGCTTACACGGTGGCCGCGCACAACGCCAAATACACGACCTTGAGCACGCAGGCCGTGCTGGATGAGCTGCGGAACCTCCGCGCCTGGATGGTCGCCCGCGGCTTCCCGTCCGAGCACTTCGCTTATCCGGGCGGCTGGTTCGGCCCCACCACCGACGGGGATCCGATCGACCAGCTGGTGGCCCGCTACTTCTCGACGGGCCGCGGTATCAGCTCGGCCGACAACGCGTCCGAGACGCATCCGCCCGGGCAGGCGTTCCGCATGCGGTCGATCAGCGGTATCGGCTCGCTGGCTGGCGGGGCCAGTCCCGCTAACCCGACCACGATGCTCGCCGCTGGCGGGGCGCTGGATCGGACGGCGTCGACCGGGGCGTGGACGCTCCTTACCTTCCACGAGATCGTCAGCGGCACTGCGGCCACGACGAACCAGTGCAGCGTGACGGACTTCAACTCGATCATGGACGGGATCCAGACCCGCGGCATCAAGGTCCTCCCGGTCTCCGACATCTACCGCTACGACTGACGGAGGCGCCATGGCCGACAACCTCAGCAACACCGCGGAGAACCTGGCGCTCGACTGGGTCCTCGGCGTCGGCACACCGACCCGGCCCACCACCCCGCTGAAGGTCGCGCTCGTCACGGCGAACGGCACGGACACGGCGGCGGGTACAGAGGTCACCGGCGGTTCCTACGCACGGCAGAACCTCGCGGTGGCCGCCGCGGTCGGCGGGGCCACCAGCAACTCGGCCGACCTGGTCTTCACAGGCATGCCAGCCGCAACGGTGGTTGGCGTGGAGATCTGGGACTCGGCGGGCACCCCGGTGCGGCTCTGGTACGGGCCGCTCACCGCTTCGCGCACCGTCTCGGCGGGGGATGAACTGGTGCTCACCGCAGGATCCCTGACGCTCGCCCTGGCCTGATCGGAGGCCCGCATGCCGAGCCTCTCGACCTTGATCGATAATTTCAACGCGGGGTCGTTGGGCCCCGAGTGGGGAAACTCCTACGGCGGCACGGCGGTCGTCAGTGGGCGGGCCCGGGTGCCGTGCACCACCGGATACGCGGGCTGCCAGACCGCATACGCGTGGACCCTGGCCGGCGCCTCCCTCTTCGTGCAGGTGCCGACCGCACCAGCAGCGGGCGGGGCGGCCGTCGAGGCGTACTTTGCGGTCACCGTCCAAGGCGCCACCGCGGGCACGAGGGTCGGCTTCAGCATGAACGCCGTCAGCGGCCTCCTGCGCTGCGTGTCCGAGACGGACTACTGGGACGATGCAGCCGTCGAGCTCACTTACGATCCGGTCGCGCACCTGTTCCTGCGGCTCGCCGAGGACGGCACCAACCTCACGTGGGCGACCAGCCCGGACGGCACGACGTGGACGACCAGGCGCACCCTCGCCACCCCCGCGTGGATCGACACCGATGCGGAAGCGTGCGCGCTCGACATGAGCGCCCACCGCGACTCCGGAACCGCCGACTACGCCGAATTCGACCTGGTCAACACGCTCTCCAACGGGGCCGTGTGGACCGCATCGGCGGACCTGTCCGCGCAGACCACGCTCGGATCCGTCGCGCTCGTCTCGGCCAGCGCCGCAGCCGCACTGAGCGCCGACGGCAGCCTCACCGCGGCGCCCGTCCTGTCCACGCACGCAGCAGCCGCCCTGTCCGGCGAGGCGACACTCACCGCCGACGCCGCGTCCAGTGAAATCCCGGAGGTGGCTGGCTTGGCCGCAGGCATCTTCGACCTCCACATCGAACAAGGCGCCACCTACGTACAGAACTTCCGCGCGGTCGACGGCCCCGGCTTCACCTGGGACGGCTGGACGGCGCGCTCCCAGATCCGATCAGCGGCAGCCTCCGACAACGGGGACCTGCTGCTCGACCTCACCCCCTACCTGGCGATCATCGGGGACACGGTGCGGCTCGCCATCCCGGCCAGCGTCACCGAACCCCTCACCCGCAACGGCCTGTGGGACCTAGAGATGGTCAGCGGCGGCACCGTCGTGCGGCTGCTGCAGGGCCGCGTGGTCATGTCGCTGGAGGTGACCCGGTGAGGATCGAAGTCACCGGCGAAGCCTTCGACGACGCCATCGAGGTCACCACCGGCCAGCAGGCCCGTATTGTTGAGGTGTCCGCCGGGCTCGTCTCGTCTGTCAACGGCCGCACCGGTGGTGTTGAGCTCACCGCGGAGATCGTCGGCGCCGACCCGGCAGGCTCCGCAGCAACCGCGCAGGCAGCGGCCATCAGCACAGCGGCGGCCGACGCCACCGCCAAGGTCGACGCGCACATTGCCGCCACCGACCCGCACGGTGATCGCGCCTACGCCGCCGCCACATTCCTTCCCCTCGCCGGCGGCACGCTCGCCGGGGGCCTGTTCGCCGACCTTGGTGTCCGGGTCCTCTTCGCGAAGACCACCTCGACCACGCAGCATGCCGGGACCTTCTACCAGGCGGGCACGTCGGGCGCGCACGTGTCCGCGCTCAACGTCGTCTCCGACAATCCGCAAGGCTCGGCGTTCCAGCTGTCCGGCACGGAGACCGCGCTCGGCACTGCGAAGATCAGCCATTTGAACCCGGGCCCCGACGCCACCTCCGACGCGGGCGCAGCGGCCCTCAGCCTGGACCTGAAGCGCAACGGCAAGGGCGGCACGGCCGCGCAGGGCATCTTCGTCACCGCGACCGAAGGCGCCACCACCGGCAACCTCATCGTGCTCCGCAACAACGGCCGCGACGACTTCGTCGTCAAAGGCACCGGCCGCGCGGGCGTCGGCATGGACATCGGCGAAGCGCCCGAAGCGTCACTCGAGGTGAAGCAGCCCGACACCACCACGCCCGGTCTCGTCGTCACTGGTATCGCGTCCACCACCTCGCCGCTGTTCCAGACGAAGACGTCGGCAGGCACCGCGACGCTGGAGGTCGGCAGCAGCGGGGCGATCGTGCACCGGGCCGTCAGCTTCTACACCAACAGCCTCCAGCTCGGCTCGACGAGCAGCGACCTTGGCGGTTCGGGGGGCTCGGTCATCAGCATGAAGGACGCCACCACGGCGCCCACGACGAACCCGACCGGCGGGGTCATCGCCTACTCGCAGGGCGGTGTGTTTAAGGTCCGCTCGGCGGCCGGCGTGGTCTTCGACACCACGCGGCGCACCGTGACCGGCAGCCGAGGCGGCAACGCCGCTCTGGCTTCGCTCCTCACGCAGCTCGCCACGATCGGGCTCATCACCGACAGCACCACCTAACCCGCATCCCGAAAGGCCCGCGCCCATGGCCCGCTTGCAGATCCTCGAACTGCCCACCGAGCATCACGGCGACGACATGATCACGCCGTTTGTCCTCGTCATCGACGAAGTCGACACTGACCCGGACGGGCAAGTGATGATGAAGGCCGCCGACTGGGAGGCCACGCGAGAGCGCCTCGGCGCCAGGGCGATCCTCATCTTCGAGGAGACCGTCACGATCCCGGCCAACGAGGTGTCGCCGTGAGCGACGAGCCTGAGACCGACCGCTTCACCTCGCACGTCACCACCGCCTGCGCCGCGCTCCACACCGACGGCGAGGGCAACGTCGTTCCGTGCCCCGGCTACCCGCACACCGAGGACCAGCAGCCCGAGACCGACCCGCTCGCCGAAGCCCGCAGCCTCCTCGCTGAGCACGAGCGGCAGCAGGACGAAGCCTGCCGCGCCGAACTCGAAGCCGTGCTCGCCAAGTACGGGCGCAAGCTGCAGATCACGCAACCGCAGATCACCATCGTCCCGATGTAGGAGACCGCCATGCCCACCAGCATTGCCGAGGGCAAGGACTGGTCCCTCCGCCTCTTCGTGCAGCACCAGCCGGACACCGTGTGCGACGTCGGCCCGGGCGAAGGCACCTACGCCAAGCTGTTCCGGCCCGCACATCACGGCGTGTGGTGGACCGCCATCGAGATCTACAAGCCGTACATCCGGCGCTACGGACTGAAGAACACGGCCAAGCGCAAGGAAATGTACGACGAGGTCCACACCCTCGACGCCCGCGTCGCACCCGACCACCTCTTCCACCGGGACCTCGTCATCTTCGGCGACGTCCTGGAGCACATGGCCTGGGGAGACGCGGGCGACCTCCTGCGCAAGGCCGAGGCGGCCGGGGCGTGGAACATCCTCGTCAGCCTGCCGATCGTCGAAGCGCCGCAAGGTGAAGTCGACGGCAACCCGCACGAGGAGCACGTCCACCACTGGGACGCCGACGACATGGACTCCGTCCTCGCCGAACTCGGCGGGAACGTCCAGCCGATGCGTGGCGACACGCTCGGCGTGTGGTGGTGGAGCCGACGCGCATGAGCGGGGGATGGGTCGGGTCTGATCGGAAGCGGCGCCTGCCGAGCGGATGGGACCGCATACGCGCTGCCGTGCTCGAACGGGATCCCACGTGCAAGATTTGCGGCCAGCGCCCCTCGACCCAGGTCGATCACGTCAAACCCAAGACGGATGACCACAGCCACCTGCAAGGCGTCTGCTACCCGTGCCACAAGAGGAAGAGCAGCAGTGAAGGGGGCACAGCCGCTGCAGCCAGCCGGCAGGGTCGGACGCGACCGAGCGAGCCGCATCCTGGACTGAGGTGACACATGGCCGTCTACGTCATCGTGCACCCTCGGGATCAGCACAAGGACGACGTCCGTCTCGAAGACCCCGCACTGACCCTCTCCTTCGAATCCGGGTGGGCTGTCTTCCGGGACGAGGAAGGCGTCTGCTTCGCCGTCCCGTCTGGGCAAGAAGCCCACATTGAGCGGGTAGACGTACAGGAGCCCGCGCCGCACGAGGAGTGATCCACTGTGGCAAGGAGCAAAGGCGGCAACGCCTCCACGCTCAAGCGGTACTGGGGCCAAGGCCGAGGTGCGGCCAAGATCAGGTGGGGCTCGCCCGGCGACTACACCAGGTGTACGGAGCAGTTGCACAAGTACCTCGGCGCCCGGGCGAAGGGCTACTGCGCCCGCCTCCACCGCGAACGAACCGGCGTCTGGCCCGGCGACCGCCGCAACGTCGGCCGGCGTCGGTGAACCCGGCCACTGTCAGTGGCAGTTGAGACGATAGAACCCCGGCGAGTGCGCTAACACTCCCGGGGTCACGGCCGACCCTGAGACGACAGGACCGACATGCCCGAGGCTACACGCGCCTGCCCATACTGCAGCGCCCCGATGACCAACCCCCGCCGCGTTCAATGCGGGGCGCCCGAATGTAAGAGGCAGTACCGCAACGATCGGCAGCGCGACTTCCAGCTCCGGTACAAGGAAGAGCACGGCGCCTACCACACCCGTCAGTACGACCGACCCCGCGTCAAGGCGTATCCGATCACGTGCGCACAGTGCGGCAACGCGGCAACAGTCACCAAGGCCGAGGCCAAGTACTGCTCGCACGCGTGCTTCTACGACGCACGCTACGGAGATCAGCGGCCTCGTGAGAATGCCCGAGAAGCTGGACGGTTGAGGCGACGCACCAGGGTTCTCGCACGCCTTGAGCGAGCGGCGGCCGGCGTGCGGGGCAAGGGCGTATGGACCGTAGGCAGGTGCGGTTCATGCGGCGCTGGGTTCATGCGTCACTCGTTCGGCACGCCAGTTGCGTACTGCTCTACTGCATGCCGACGCAGGGAGAGGCTGACGCTACGACGTGCGCTACAGCACGACCTGGATGCGGGCACGGTGTCACGCATCGCCATCTACCAGCGTGACGGCTGGACATGCCACATATGCGGTGACCCTGTAGACCGTGATGCTGTCGTACCTGACCTTGCAGCACCAGTCCTTGATCACGTTGTGCCGCTGGCGCGAGGTGGAACGCACGACGAGGGCAACCTCAAGACGGCCCACTTCTACTGCAACAGCGTCAAGCGTGATCTTGCCGACGGCTGGTCTGCGGCAGCCTGACCTGGGGGAAGATCCCTCCCGGTGATCTTTCCGGATCGGAGCCGTGTACGCGCCGTCTGTGGCTACGGGACTGGGAACTTTGGATCTTGAAGGGTGGTGGTCCGTATGGCCGGCCGCGGCCCGCAGCCGAAGGACCCGGGGCGCCGGGCGCGCGCCAACAAAGATCCGCACCCGCAGACGCTGCTGCGTTTCGAGCAGGCCGAGCCGCCGGAGTTGCCGACGCTGCAGGTGATGAAGGACGGCGAGCTCGTCGAGCATCAGTGGCCGGCGCGGACGTTGGACTGGTGGGAGATGTGGAAGGCGTCGCCTCAGGCGGAGCACTTCTCGTCGACTGACTGGGACTTCCTGCTGGATACTGCCGTGGTGCACGCCCGTCTCTGGTCGGGGGAAATGTCCGCGGCAGCCGAGTTGCGGCTGCGGGTGGCGAAGTTCGGTGCCACCCCGGAGGACCGGGCCCGGCTGCGCATGCAGTTCGCCCAGGCCGACGAGGCGGACTCGAAGCGGCCGGCGTCGAGCTCGTCGAAGCAGCGGTATGCGGACCTGAAGGTTCTTCCTGGGGGTGGCGATGCCGTGGCGGGGTCCTAGCTACCCGGGTGAGCTGCCGACCCTGGGCTATGCGGTGCTGGACTGGATGGGCGACATGCTCGCGGCGCCGGACCGGACGGAGTACGAGCCGCTGGTTCTGACGCGTGAGCAGGCGCAGTTCATCTTGAACTTCTACGCGATCGATCCTCGGATGGGGCGGAGGAGGTACCGGCGAGGGGTCTTGTCTCGCCCGAAGGGGTGGGGAAAAGCCCGGTGCTCGCCGCCATTGCCTGCGCTGAGGCGCTGGCCCCGGTCGTCCCGGACGGCTGGGATGCGGACGGCGAGCCTGTAGGGCGTCCGTGGGGTGATCTGCGCACGCCATGGGTCCAGTTGGCGGCGGTGAGCGAGGACCAGACGCGGAACGCGTGGGCTCCGCTGCTGGAGATGCTCCGTGAGGGGCCGGCGATCGATGAGTATCCGGGCCTGGAGCCTCTGGATACCTTCGTGAACTTGCCGAAGGGGCGGATCGAGTTCGTCACCTCGGCGGCCACGTCCCGTGAGGGCAACCGGCCTGTGTTCTGTGTGCTGGACCAGACGGAGGAGTGGCGGCCGTCGAACGGCGGGGTGAAGCTGGCCGCCACCCTGCGCCGCAACCTCGGCAAGACAAACGGCAGCTCCATCGAGTCGCCGAACGCCTACCTTCCGGGCGAGGGCAGTGTGGCGGAGGACTCGGCGGAGTACTGGAAGCGGATCGTCGAAGGCCGGGCCAAGGACGACGGCCTGCTGTACGACCACCGCGAGGCTGACGCCGGTACCGATATGGCGGACCGCGAGTCGCTCCTGGCCGGCCTGCGGTACGTGTACGGGGATTCAGCCGACGTGGCTGGCGGCTGGGTGGATCTGGAGCGCATCGCCTCAGAGGTGTGGGACCCAGCGACCCACCCACAGGACGCCAGGCGCTTCTATCTCAACCAGATCACTCACGCCTCGGACTCGTGGATCTCGCAGCCGGAGTGGGCTGGGGTCGCGGCAGCCGACAAGGTGGTGACCGATGGCGAGGAGATCGTGCTCGGCTTCGACGGTTCGCGGCGCCGCTCTCACGGCGTCACGGATGCGACAGCGCTCGTCGGCTGCCGCGTCAGCGATGGTCACCTCTTCCTGCTGGGTTGCTGGGAGCAGCCGGACGGCCCGTTCGGCGTGGAGTGGCAGGTGCCGACAGTGGAAGTGCTGGCCGCGGTGGAGGACGCGTTCAAGGCGTACCGCGTGGTGGGCATGTACGCGGACCCCGCGAAGTGGGAGTCCCACGTGGCCACGTGGGAGGCCAAGCATGGGCGCCGGTTGAAGGTGAAGGCGACGGCGCAGCATCCGATCGAGTGGTGGATGACGGGTGGCCGGTCGAATCTGATCGTGCGGGCTCTGGAGAAGTTCCGGTCGTCGGTCGTGGACGGTGAGCTGACGCACGACGGTTCGAGCGTACTGACCAGGCACATCCTGAATGCCCGGAGGCGTGAGTCACGGTCGGGCATCCAGATCGCCAAGGAGCACCCGGAGTCGCCTCGCAAGATTGACGCAGCGGTGGCGGCGGTTCTGGCGTGGCAGTGCCGTGTAGACGCGGTCGCCAAGGGGTTGGGCAAGAAGAAGAGGGCCCGATCGGGGAGGGTGGTGGTGCTGCGATGACCGCTGTCATCCCTGAGTTGCCGCTGCTGTCGCTCTCGCCGGAAGAACTGGATCTACTCACCGCCCTGCGCACGGACTTGCTGTCGCAGCGGTTCAAGCTGGAGCTTCTCGACTCCTATTTCAACGGCGAGCAGGTCATTCGCGACCTTGGTATCAGCATCCCGCCGCAGCTGAAGACCCTGCACACGGTGATCGGCTGGCCGCGTATCGGTGTGGAGGCCCTGGAGCAACGGCTCGACCTGGAGGCGTTTCGCTGGGCGGACGGCTCTGGCGCATCGGACTTGGAGGAGATCGCCGAGTCGAACGACCTGTACGACGAGGCGAGCCTGGCGCACCTCGATGCTCTGACCTACGGCCGCGAGTATGTGGCGGTCGGCTCGGGCGAGGGCGACGACCCACCGCTGATCACGTTCGAGTCACCGCTCGACATGACGATGATCTGGGACGCGCGCCTTCGATTGGCCACTGCGGCGCTGCGCGAGTCCGTCGAGGACGGGGTGCAGATCGCGACCCTGTACCTGCCGGACCAGACGGTGTACGCGGCGCAGGTGGAGGGTGGCTGGGAAGTCTTCGACCGGGATGAGCACCGCCTGGGGATCGTGCCGGTGTTGCGGATGGCGAACAGGCAGCGCACTGCGGATCGGGTGGGCAGGTCGGAGATAACGCCCGAGGTCATGTCCATCACGGATGCGGCGTGCCGGCGGCTGATGGGCATTGAGGTAGCCGCAGAGTTCTTCGGGGCCCCGCAGCGGTACATCCTTGGCGCGTCCGAGTCGGCCTTTCAGGACGCGGAGGGTAACGCCAAGTCGGCGTGGGAGACGTACATCGGCCGTGTGCTGGCGTTGGAGCGGGATGAGGACGGCCAGGTCCCGACGGTGGGTGCGTTCACTGCTCACGATCCGTCCGGGCAGACGAAGATCATCGACCTGTATGCGCGGATCATGGCCACCCAGTTGGGCCTGCCGCCGCACATGCTCGGCTATACCAGCGACAACCCGGCGTCGGCGGATGCGATCCGTTCGTCTGAGGCGATGCTGGTGAAGAAGGCCGAGCGGCGTATTCGCCGATTTGGGGCGACGCACCGGGACTACATGCGCCTCGCGTTGTGGTTTCGAGACGGGGAGCCGCCGCCGAAGGAGCGCCGAATCGAGTGCGTGTGGCGCAACCCGGCCACGCCCACGATCGCCGCCCAGACGGACGCCGCGGTGAAGATGGTCCAGGCGGGCATTCTGCCGGCCGACGGGGACGTCGTGCTGGAGATGGCGGGTCTGTCGGAGGATCAGCGGCGCCGAGTGGCGGCCGAGCGCCGCCGCAGCACCAGCAACGCGGCCAGCCGGCAGCTCATGGAGCGCCTGGCGTCCCTGGGCGGAGGCAACGAGCCGCCTCCCGCAGCAGAGGTGACCGGTGGCGACGACGGTTTCGGATAGCGGCGACGAGGCCCGCCGCTATCGGGCGGCGCAGGTCGGCCTTACGCGGCTTCTGGTGCGGGACGTGCGCGGTGTGCGGCGGTTGATCCTGCCGTCGCGACTGCGTGAGAGTGTCCCGGACTGGCTGACCGCGATGAACACCATCGTCGCCCAGTACGCACGGGCCTCGGCCGCCCTGGCAGCGGACTTCTACGACGCCCAGCGGGAAGCGGCCGGCGTGTCAGGCCCGTTCACGGTGCCCGTTGCGGATCCGCCTCCGCCCGAGCAGACGGAGACTTCGCTGCGCTGGGCGACGAAGGATCTGTGGCCCCGGGCCCCGGAGGAGGCCACCCCGGCGCAGCTGCAGCCGTTGGACGTGCGGCTGGCGCAGGCGGAGAAGAAGGCCGAGCAGGTCGCCCAGAAGCTGGTGGCCGATACGGGCCGCGGCACTGTCCGGGAGGCGGTGCGGCAGGACCAGCAGGCCACCGCCTGGGCGCGCTCGGCGGCTCGCGGGGCGTGCGCCTTCTGCAAGATGCTCGCCCTGCGCGGCGCCCTCTACGAGAAGGACACATCCGATTTCCGGGCGCACGACGGCTGTCACTGCGGCGTGGTCCCGGTGTTCAAGGGGCAGCGTTTCGAGCTGTCCCCACACGCCCGCGAGTGGGAGCGCATCTACCGCGAGTACGCGCAGGGCCACTCCGGCGACCAGCTTCGCCTGTTCAGGCGGGCTCTCGCCGAGCACGACAGCAATCCGCTGCCGGGCTCGCACTGACCAAACCCTCTGGCTGCCCTGGTGGCGGCCTTTCTCAGCCCCTGGAGGGCCAACTAGCCATGCCCGAGAACGAGGAGACGGCCGAGCAGGTCGAGACGGAGCCCCAGCAGTCCGAGGCCGCCCCGGAGGCGGAGCAGGACTCGACGGATCCGTGGGCGGATCCCGCCAAGGCCCGCAAGGAGATCGAGAAGCTCCGCAAGGAGTCCGCCGGCTGGCGCACGAAGTACCAGGAGACCAAGCCCCTCGCACAGAAGGCGCAGGAGCTGGAGGATGCCAAAAAGACGGAGCAGGAGCGGCTCACCGAGCAGCTCAGCGTCGCCGAGCAGCGCATCCAGTCCTTCCGGCAGCGCGCGGTCCGATCCGAGGTGAAGGCCCTGGCGGCTGCCGATTTCGCCGACCCGGAAGACGCACACGCGTTCCTCGACCTCACCACCTACGTGGACGACGACGGCGACGTCGACACGGCGGCGATCCAGCAGGACCTGAAGGACCTGCTGAAGCGCAAGCCGCACCTTGCCAAGCCGGCCGACACCTCGCCGCGGGCCCCGAAGGCGGACCGCACGCAGGGCTCCTCGGGCAACGGCAACCGAACCCCCAACGATCCGGCGGCCGTGTTCGCCGACTTCATGACCCAGGGCCTCGCACGGGGCCACTGAGAAAGGTAGCCCCCGATGGCAGCCACGAATCCGATCAAGCTGTCCACCATCGACCCGATCTTCCTTCCGGAGACGCTGGTCGGCCCCATCTTCGAGAAGTCCGTCGAGGGCTCCGCGGTCATGAGCCTGGCCCGGCGGGTGCCGCTGTCGATGACGGCGAACACCGCAGTGCCGGTGCCGCTGGATGTGCCGACCGCAGACTGGGTGTCTGAGGGTGGCCGCAAGCCGCTGAGCTCCGGCGGTGTCGAGGTCAAGCAGATGAGCGGCAAGAAGATCGCCGTTCTCATCCCGGTGTCGATGGAGGTCGCCCAGTCCAACGCGGCCGGCCTGTGGACGCAGCTCCAGCGGGATCTCCCGACGGCGTTCGCCCGGGCCTTCGACATGGCCACGATCCACGGCAAGAACATGAAGGGCGGCACCGGCCCCTTCGCCGACTTCCTGGCCGACACGTCCAAGAGCGTGTCTCTGGGCACTACGGCGCAGAACCAGGGTGGCATCTGGGGCGACTTCGTCGCCGGCATGGAGGAGATCATCGACGACGACTGGGACTACACCGGTACCGTCGCCGACAACCGGCTGAAGCCGAAGCTCCTCGCCGCCACGTCCACCACGGGTGAGCCGCTGTTCGTGGCGACCCGCCAGCCTGGCGCCGGCACCGGTGCGGCTCTGCAGGGTGAGCTGATCGGCGAGCCGATCGCCTACTCCCGCAGCGTCTCGGGCAAGCTGCGCCGCCAGTCCACCTCCGCGGACTCGGGGCTGCGCGCGATCGGCGGCGACTTCTCGCAGGCTGCTTACGGCGTGGGCATGGACATCTCCGTCAAGCTGTCGCGTGAGGCGACGTACATCGACGAGGACGGCGGCGTCCACTCGGCGTTCCAGGAGAACCTGGTGCTGCTCCTGGCGGAGGCGTACTACGGCTTCGTTCTGGGCGACGCCGAGGCGTTCGTCAAGTTCACCGGCACCCCGAGCGGTTCCTGATGGGGGCGGTCCCGGCTTCCGCGCCGGGCGGGACCGCGCCGCTCAGCATCGTGGCCCGCGTGCATGCGATGCCGCCGGAGCACAACGCGGGCGCCGAGCACATGCTCGTGTCCATGCTTCGACCGCTGGTGGAGCGCGGGCACGACGTGTCTGTGTGGCTGTCCCGGTACGGCAAGGCCAGCAAGGTCTACGAGTATCGGGGTATCCGTGTGGTGCCGCTGGAGGCCCGCCTCGACTTTCCCACGGCGGTCCGCAAGGCGCATGTGCTCATCTCGCACCTGGAGTGCGTGCCTCACGCGACCGCCCTGGCGCGCGGCTACAGCAAGCCGGTGGTGGTCCTCTGCCACAACACGCACCGGCCGACCTTCCGGGACGTTGCGGCGGGCGGCACCGCGCTGGCGGTCTACAACAGCCAGTGGATGGGGCGGGAGGCGGAGCTGTTCTTCGCCGAATACCCGAAGGCGGTCCGGCCGGCCGCCAGTCTGATCGTGCGCCCGCCGGTGTTCTCAGACGAGTACGCGACCAGGCCGGGCAAGGCGATCGCGCTGGTCAACTGCAACCCGGAGAAGGGCGGAAAGGTGCTCGAGGCTCTGGCCCGTCGCATGCCGGACCAGCAGTTCCTTGCCGTGAAGGGCGCCTATGGCGAGCAGATCCTCCCCGATCTGCCGAACGTCGAGATCGTCGAGCACGTCCGCGGCGAGGACATGCGGGATCGGGTGTACGGCCGCACGAAGGTGCTGCTGATGCCGTCCTCCTACGAATCCTGGGGGCGGACCGGCGTCGAGGCGCTCGCCTCCGGTATCCCCGTCGTGGCCCACCCCACGCCGGGGCTGTGTGAGTCGCTGGGCGAGGCCGGGGTGTTCGTGGACCGCAACGACGTGACCGGCTACGAGGCGGTGCTGCGCAAGCTGCTCACGCCGGCGGAGTACCGGCTAGCGTCGAAGCGGGCCAAGGCCCGGTCTGCTGAGCTGGATCCGACCGCTGAACTGGCCGCCTGGTGTGACGCCGTGGAGGCCGTGGCCTAGGAGGGCACTGTGGCGTTCGTGGCACCGACAGCGGAGCAGCTCGGCCTGTACCTCGGCCTCGCTGAGATCGACGGTACCCGGGCAGACTTGCTGATCGAACAGGCTGTTGCGCTGTGCGAGACGGTGGTGAAACCGTTGCCGGAGCAGGCCACCGCGGTGGTGCTGTCGGCGGCGGGCCGGGCCTACGTCAATCCGCAGCAGGTGTCCTACGAGACGATCGGCCCCATGTCGGTGCAGCGTCCGTCCGGTTCGGGCGGCCTGTATCTGACGCGGGCCGACAAGGCCGCCCTGAAGAGCGCGGCTGGCCGAGGCGGGGCGTTCACTGTGGACCCGACGCCGACCACGGCGGATCCGTCGCCGACCTACCCGGTCGACGACGGCTACGGGCCGCCGCTGGAGTACGAGCCGGGCTGGGGGTGGGTGTAGGTGCCTGCCCCGTATCCGTTCGGGGAGACGGTGCGGATCCTGCGCACCGGCCCCTCGCCCGGGCGGGATCCCCGTGGGCAGCCGCTGCCAGGCCCGGATGAGTCGTTCGATGTCCCGGGCTGCGTCGTCGCCCCTCGGGAGTCGGCACCGACGGTGGGCGGCTCGGAGCAGCAGGGCCGGGACACGGTCATCGTCGGCTGGACCGTGTACGCCCCTGCCGGGACGCAGATCCGAACCACCGACAAGGCTCGCATCCGCGGTGTGGTCTGCGAGATCACGGGTGAGCCCGGCGACTGGGGCCGCAACCCCTTCACCGGGCTCCGTGGCGTGGTGCAGTTCGCTGCGGACCGGGTGACCGGCTAGCCGCGGGCCTGCTCGACCGCGGCGATCAGCTTCTCGGCGGCGTCGTTGCTCTTGCGCGGGATGGACAGGCTGTAGGGGTCCTCATACGGTGGCCGGCCGCCACCGAAGGAGCCGGTGGGCTTCTCCGGGGCGGGCTGGCTGTCCGGCAGGACGAACTGCACGTAGCCGTGGAACAGCCGGTTGCCCGGCTTGAAGCGGCTGCCGGTCACGTCCGCGGCTCTGATCCGCACCGGTGCCGGCTTCGGCCCGATCGGCGTCTTCGTGATGGTGACCCATTCACCATCGAAGCTGATGCGGCCGAGCACGCCTTTGACGTCCATACGCCCCCCTTGAGTGTGAGGAGTTGAGGGTATGGCAGCGCGGTTCAAGATGAAGCGGAAAGGCGTGGGCCAGCTGCTCAAGTCGGAGATGATCCGGGCCGACCTGGTGCGCCGCGCCGAGGACATCCGAGCCTCCGCCGTCGCCCTCTCCCCGGTCGGCAGCTCAGGCGACCCGCACCCGGGCCAGTACAAGGGCGCCTGGGAAGTTGACAGCACGCGCCGCGGCGGCCGACGCCGTGACCGAGCCGTCGCCTACGTGCGGAACCCGACGTACTACGCCCGGTGGGTGGAGTACGGAACTGAACGGGTCCCCGCGCATCACGTCCTGCTGCGGGCTGCCGCCGCGGGTGGCGACTGATGGCTGCCGTCGGCTCCGTCGACGTCGAGCTGGAGGTCATCGTGTGGCTCCGCGCCCACCTCGACCCCGATGTCGTCGTCCGCGACGAGACGGACAACAACCTCCTCAACGAGCTTCCCACCGTGCAGGTGCAGCGGATCCCGTCGGGCGGTGATGACGGGATCCGCCTCGACCGGGCCTTCATCGACATCGACGTGTACGCCGCGACGCGCGCTGAGGCAATCGCCCTGTCGGCGACGATCCGCGGTCTGCTACTCGCCGAGCTGCGCGGCACCTCTACGCAGGCGGCCGTGGTCAGCCGGGTAGGCACGATCAGCGCGCCTGGCGTCCGCCCCTACGAGAACACCGCTCTGCGACGCGTCGGGGCGGTCTACGAGATCTACAGTCACCCGGTCTCCTGACCGGCTGGGCCCGCGCCGGACCCTGTCATCCGACCCCGCCGCACGCGGGGTCTTCGCATGTCTGGAGACCCTCATGGTCAACATCACCCGCGCGGCGGACCTCCTGGAAGTCGGCGCGAACGGCGGCGGCTGGGTCGCCCCCCTCGGAAGCACCTCGCCCGGAGACCCGGCCATTCAGCCGGCGTCGCCGTGGCTGCCCCTCGGCGCCATCTCTGACGACGGCCTGGTGCAGGGCTTCGAGGAAGACACCCAGTCCTTCACCCCCTGGGGATACACCGCCCCGATCCGCACCACCATCACGTCGTCCCTGCGCACGTTCGGGCTGACGGTGTGGGAGACCGGCCGCACCACGGTGCAGTCGCTGCAATACCGCATCGACGCCGCCGACCTGGCCCCGACCAGCGGACTGACGACGTTCGCCGAGACCGCCAGCCCCGTCCCGGACCGGCGCGCGTTCTGGTTCGTCGTCCTCGACGGCGACAACTTCCAGCGTGGGTTCTACGTCCCCGAGGGTGAGATCACGGAGCGCTCGGACGTCACCCACAAGCAGGACGAGATCGCCGGCTTCGAGTGGACGATCACCGCCTACCCGGACACCGCCGGCAACACGGTCTACCACTTCGACCGCGTCCCGGAGACCGAGGCATACACCGGGTCCTGAGCTGGTGGACGGGCCGCCACCCTGGCGCGGGCCCGGCCCGTCCACCTTCCCCATCCGCCCGCGCCACCAGTAGAAGGAGGCCCGCGCCATGCCCGCCACCAAAGACCAGATCGAAGCCGCTCGTGCCCAGGAAGCCGAGGCCGACGACCTGGAGTACGTCACCGTGCCGCTCGCCGGGCACGACGGCGTCACCAAGGAAGTCCGCTGCATCCCCTCAGGGCGGTGGCGCGCCTCGACGATCCGCGCCCTCAACTCCGGCGACGTCGACACGTTCATGGAGACGAACCTCCACCCGGACGACTTCGACGTCTACGAGGAACTCGATCCGACCATGGACGGCTTCGGCAAGTTCGTCGCCGACGTCAGCCGCATCAGCGGTGAGGCACTGGGAAAGTCCAGTGGACGTTCCAGGTCTGGGAGCGGTACGCGGAGGAGCTAGAGGACGACCTGCTGCCCAAGGTGGATCTGCTTGACCTGCACAGGGGGCGGCTGTCCTGGCGGCGTCTACGCATCCTCATCGAGGGCCTGCCGCCTCACTCCCGGACGATGACGGCGATGCGGAACGACACGCCCGCAGAGGAGCTCGCCAAGCAGGCCGAAGGCGGCGAGCCGGAGAAGGCCCGCTGGTCCCAGCTGGAGCAGCTCGTCGCCGTCGTCGCGGACCGGGTGGCCCGCCTGGAGTGGGTGCTGCTCTGCGTGAACATCGACAAGAAGAGCAAGCGCCCGGATCCGCCTGAGCCGATCCGCCGTCCCGGCGCCTCGCCACGCAAGGCGAAACCGAAGCTGAACGAGAACAGCGCCAACCGACTGTTCCAGCTCATCCAGGGGGGCGCCGAGTAGCGCCGCGGAGGGAGGCTCCGTGGCCGCCATCAGCGTGGGTTCCGTCGAGGTCGATGTCGTCCCCAACACTCAGGGAATCAGGGCCCGCCTTCAGGGCGCTCTCGTCCCTGCGGCTGACGAGGTGGGCGAGGAGGTCGGCCGCATCATCGGCCGGCACGTCTCCACTCAGGTGGCGCAGGCCATCCGCAACGGTGTGACCACCGGTGGGCGGACCGCGCAGGCCCCGGCAACTCGGGCGGGTGAGCAGACGGGCGGTGCGTTCGGCCGCGCGTTCCGGAGCCGCCTCCAGGCCGCCATGCAGAACCTGCCGCGAGCGGACGTTCGCCTGTCGACGACCGGCTTCGATGCTGACATGGCACGCCTTCGGGCGCGGCTGGAAGCCTTGTCGAACAAGCGGATCGGCGTGGACGTCGATGCGGCCACTGCGCTGGCCGAGGTCGAGCGGCTCCAGGAGCAGTTGCGCCGCCTTGGCGCAAACCACCCTGACATCAACGTCCGCGTCGACACGGGCCAAGCCATCGCTGAGTTGGAGGCGCTGCGGACGGAGATCAACCGTCTGGACGGCCGTACAGCCAACGTCGATGTCGACACCCGCTCGGCGGCGGCGAACCTGAATCTGCTGTCGACGGCCGCGATCACGTTCGGCCCGGCCATTATCCCCGCCCTGCCGGTGGTCGCCGCTGGGCTGGGAGCGATCGCCGCCGCGGCGTCGGCTGCCGCCGTCGGCATCGGATCCATCGCTCTGGTCGCGGTGCCTGCCTTCGTCCAGATGGGCAAGGTCATGCAGGCACAGAAGGCCGCCCAGGATGCGGCCACGAACGCCACGATGCGGGGCGGCCAGGCCGCGTCTCAGGGTGCTCAGCGGGCGCTGCAGATGGCCTCCGCGCAGCAGTCTCTGGCTTCCGCTCACCGGAACGCGGCACGGCAAATCCGGCAGGCCGAGCAAGGCGTCGCGGACGCGGTGCGGTCCGCGTCGGAGGCGAACCTTCGGGCCAAGCAGCAGTTGGCGGACGCGGTACAGCAGGCTGCGGACCGTCAGCGGCAGGCCGCCGAGCAGGTAGCCCGGGCGGAGGACTCGCTCGCGGATGCGCAGCGTGCTGCGCGGCAGGCGCAGCAGGACCTGAACCAGGCCCGTCGTGACGCAGCCCAGGAGCTCGCCGACCTGGAGACCCGCCTCACCAACGCGCAGCTGTCCGAGAGGGACGCGGTCCTGTCGGTTGAGGAGGCCCGGCAGCGGCTGGCCGCAGTGCAGGCGTCCGGGTCGAAGGCGTCCCTGCTGGAGCAGCAGCGTGCGCAGCTCGCCTACGATCAGGCCCTGCAGCGCCTGGCGGAGCAGCAGGCCGAGACGAAGAGCCTGACCAAGCAGAAGAAGGCCGCCGACAAGGCTGGCGTCGAAGGCTCCAAGACCGTGCAGGACGCGCAGGAGCGTCTCCGGCAGGCCGACAAGGCGGTCGCTGACCAGCAGAAGGAGCTCACCCAAGCGCGGCAGGACGCGGCTCGCCAGCAGATCGAAGCCCAGCAGGCGGTCGCCGAGGCGCAGCGCAACGTTGCCCGCACCCAGGAAGACGGGGCCCGCTCCGTGGCCCGCGCCCAGGAGCAGCTTGCCGAGGCGCAGCAGTCGGCTGCGGATTCGATCGCATCAGCCCAGCGTGGGATTGCCTCCGCGTCGCTTCAGGCGGCCGGGGGCGTGGATCAGGCTGCCATCGCGCAGGCCAAGTACCAGGCTGAGCTGGCGAAGCTGACCCCGGCAGCGCGGGAGACGTTCGACGCGTTCCTCGACCTGAAGTCCGCCTTCTCGGACTGGTCCCGTGCCCTCCAGCCAGCCGTGATGCCGATCTTCACGCGGGCCCTGGAGGGCCTCAAGAACTCCCTGCCCGGCCTGACGCCGTTCGTGAAGGAGGCGGCGGACGCCATCAAGGGGCTCCAGGACCGGGCCTCCGCCGGGTTCAAGTCGCCCTGGTGGAAGACCTTCAAGGCCGACCTGCAGGGCTCGATCAAGCCCGCCATCACCGGGCTTGGCGTCTCCTTCGGCAACGTCTTCAAGGGCATGGCCGGCGTGCTGCAGGCCTTCTTCCCGCACATGGACTCCATCTCGGAGCGCATGCAGCGGGTGACGAAGCGCTTCGCGAACTGGGGTACCAGCCTGAAGGGCAGCCCGGCGTTCGAGCGGTTCCTGTCGTACTCCTCGGAGCACGGCCCGCTCGTCGCCGAGACGCTCGGCAAGATCTCCAAGGCGTTCATCGACCTCGGGCAAGCCTTGTCGCCAGTGTCCGGTCCGCTGCTCGAGCTGCTCGGGAAGATGGCCGACGGGGTCAGTTGGCTGGCCACCCACGTGCCTGAGCTGGTCATCGGCCTGTGGGGGCTGTGGGCGGCCACGCGGGCGTGGCGGCTGGCCATGGTCCTCGTCAACGGTGCCATGGCCGCCTTCAACCTGATCTCGATGGCCGGCCCGTGGGGCTGGATCGCCCTCGCCATCGCGGGCGTGGTGCTCGCGGTCATCTACCTGTACCGGCGCTTCGCGTGGTTCCGGGCGGCCGTACAGGCCGTCTGGTCGGCAATCAAGACGGGCGCCCTGTGGCTGTGGAACAACGCCCTCAAGCCGGCGTTCACCGCCATCTGGGGTGGCCTGCAGACCGTTGGCCGCTGGGCCATGTGGCTCTGGAACAACGCCATCAAGCCCGCCTTCAACGGCATCGTCCTCATCGGGAAGATTCTGCTAACCGCCCTGGTTACGATCGTCTTCCTGCCGCTGTACGCGGCGTTCAAGCTGATCGCCTGGGTCGCGATGTGGCTGTGGAAGAACGCGATCAAGCCTGCGTTCGAGGGCATCGCCTGGCTCGCCAAATGGCTGTGGAACAACGTCTTCCGACCCACGTTCCAGTGGATCGGCGACAAGGCGAAATGGCTCTGGAACAACGCCATAAAACCGGCCTGGGCCGGGATCCAGACCGGCGCCAAGTGGATGTGGGAGAAGGTCCTCCGGCCGGTCTTCCGCTTCATCTGGGAGGGCATGCAGGAGGTCGGCCGCTGGGGCAAGTGGCTGTGGCAAAACGCCATCAAGCCTGCCTGGAACGGCATCGTCTCAGCGGGGAAGTGGGCCTGGGAGAAGGGCATCAAGCCCGTCTTCGATCGCTTCAAGGACATCGTCAAGAGCCTGAAGAGCGCCTTCGACACCGCGGTCGGCGGCATCCGGACGGCCTGGGACAAGATCAAGTCCATTTCGAAGAAGCCCGTCCAGTTCGTCGTCGACACCGTCTACAACAAGGGCATCGTCGCGGTCTGGAACAAGGTCGCTTCCGCGTTCGGTGCGCCCAAGCTGTCCACCTATAAGTTCGCGTCCGGCGGCGTCATGCCCGGCTACACGCCGGGTAAGGACGTGCACCGCTTCGTCTCTCCGACGGGTGGACGGCTGGAGCTCAGCGGTGGCGAGGCCATCATGAGGCCGGAGTTCACGCGAGCCGTGGGCTCGGGCTTCGTCGGGGCAATGAACTCGATCGCCAAGTCTCGCGGTGCTCAGGGCGTCAAGGCGGCCTTGGCGCCGATGCTCGGCGGCAATCCTGCGACGCCGACCGATACGACGCTGCGCTACGCGGACGGCGGCATCTTCGGCTGGATCAAGGACAAGGCGTCGGCCGCGCTCGGCGCCGGATCCGCAGCCTGGAACAAGGTCAAGGAGGGCGCTTCGTGGCTGAAGGACACGCTTGAGGCATCGGCCCGGGCCGGTGTCAGCAACATCGTCAACCCGCTGCTGAAGAACTTCCCCGGCATGGATACCGGCTTCGGCCAGATGATCCGCCGCATCCCGACGCGCATCATCGACGCCCTGTTCGGCTACAGCAAGGAGGCCGACAAACGAGGAGGCGGAGGTATCGGCGGCCCTCGTATCCAGGCGGCGCTGCGGTGGGCAAAGGCTCAGGCCGGCAAGCCGTACATCTGGGGTGGAGTCGGCCCAAAGGGCTTCGACTGCTCCGGCTTCATGGGAGCGATCGAGAACGTCATCCGCGGCCAGAAGCCCAACCGGCGCCGCTGGGCGACCGGGGCGTTCTCCGGCCGCACCGCGCCTCCCGGCTGGGTGAAGAACGGCAGCAGCCCATTCCGTGTTGGCATCACGAACGCGGGCGTCGGCCATACGGCAGGAACCCTCGGTAAGACCAAGGTGGAGTCTCGAGGCGGTGAAGGCGTCGTTGTGGGACCGCGGGCTCGCGGATACAACAGCCCACTGTTCACCGACTGGTACGGCTTCAAGCCCGGCAGCTATGACAGCGGCGGCTACCTCCAGCCCGGCATGAACCTCGCCTACAACGGCACCGGGCGGCCCGAGCCGGTCTTCACGACGGCACAGGCCAACGCGCTCACCTCCTTGGCGGCACGGTCGGGGCAGCAGCAGCTCGGCGACCTGCAGGTGGCGGTGTACGTCGGCAACGAGCAGATCACCGACATCGCCCGTGCAGAGGTCCGAACCGCACAGGGCGAGCTCATCCAGGTACTGAACGCGAGCTGAGGAGGACCTCTTGCCGATCCCCGGGAACCTCCTCAGCCCGACCACGGAGACCATCGACCCGAACACGTCGGGCTGGACGTCCCACCTCAACTGCACGATCAACATGGGTGCGGGTGGCCGGACGGGCGGTGGCGGCTGCCTGGCTGCCCGGTCGGTGGCCGCAGGGGAGATGCAGGCCCGCACCGTCTCCTCCTACCCGATCACCGCCGGAACGACGTACTACGCGTTCGCCGACACCGCCGGGGTGGTGGGGGAGCGGATCGGCATCCGCTGGATGTACGGGGCGATCCAGCTCGGCATCACCTGGTCGGTGCCAACGACCGGTTCCTCCTCGTCATGGCACCGCGTATCCGTCGCCGGGGTAGCTCCGTCCGGAGCGACGCAGGCGCAGGTGCTGCTGTCGTCGACGGAAACTGCGGGGGCCGTCTCCCACTTCTGGGAGAACATCTACCTCGGCCTCCCGATCAGGACCGTCGGCAACCTCTTCCCGTTCAACACCGAGTCGTCCGAGGTGGACGCCAGCGGCTGGGCGCCGGTGGTCAACGCGTCGATCAGCCGGCAGACGCCTGTGATGGGCTGGGCGGTCGACAACTACCTGGCCGGCGGGCAGACCCTGGCGGTGACCGCCGTGGCCGCGGGCAACGCCAGCATCCTGGCGGTGGACCGGCCCACGGTCACCCCGGGCCAGGAGTATCTGGCCTACGCCTACCTGCAGCCGCCGACGGTCGCATCGACGGCGTGGATCGAGCTCAGGTTCTACGACGTCAACGGCAACCAGATCCAGGCCACCCGCTCGACGCTGGCACCGCCCACCCCGGCGACCGGCATGTACCGCCAGCGCGTGTCCGACAAGGCGCCCGCCAACGCCGCCTCCTGCTCGCTGGCCGCCGGCCTGGACGGGGCGAGCGCCGGGCAGGTGCTGCGGCTGGAGACCATCGTCATCGCAGCCGCGCCCGCGCTGCAGGCCGGCACCGTCGTGCCCTACGCCGACGGCTCGTTCGAGCAGGGCGTCGCCGGATGGACCGTGGCCTCCGGCGTGGCGACAATCGCTCGCACCAGCCCGTGGGGCGACAGCTTCTTCGAGGGCGCCTACGCGCTGGCCGTAACCAGCAGCACCGCGTCCGCGTCGACGATTCGCTCCGCACGCTTTCCAGTGACGGAGGGCGTGAACTGGCGGGCCCAGGTCGTCACCCACCCGGACGCGGGCACGTGGTCCCACGTCCTGGTCCGCATCCGCTGGTACGACGCGGCCAACGCCGATCTAGGCGCCAGCGTCGGCGTGAACTACGTGGTCCCGGGAACGTCCTGGTACGCCATGCCGTCGGACGGGGACGCCCCGGCCGGGGCGACGCAGGCGGCGATCGAACTGGTCGTCACCGCGACGGCCACGGCGAGCGTGCTGCACGTGGACCTGGTCACCCTGTGGGAGGTGCTGCCGCAGACCGATGTCGAAGAGCACTCCGACGACGGCTACATCACGCTCACACTGCGGGAACTGCCGCTCGACTTCTACCTGTCGCTGCACCGGGTCACCCCGGACGGCGCCCGCACCCTGGTGCGCGGGCCATCCGGGCTCATCGACATGCAGCCCATCACCTCCGACCTGCTCATCGTCGAGGACCACGAGGCGCCCCTCGGGGTGCCGGTCTACTACCAGGCCGCGATCCGCAACGCCGACGGCACCACCGCCTCCAGCAGGACGTCGGAGACCGTCTCGCTCACGCTTGCCGACGCCAACACGGCCTGGCTGAAGGACCCGGGCAACCCGCAGCGCAGCTGCCTGGTCGTCATGCAGCGCGCACCGGACTGGCAGCGCCCCATCGAACAGGCCGCGTTCGTGGTGCGGGGCCGCCGCAACAAGGTCGTGCTCAGCGGCCGGAGGCAGGGCCTCGAAGGGGAGCTTGCCATCTGGACCCGCTCGGACGAGGAGCGGGCAGCCCTGCACCTGCTGCTCGACTCCGGCAACACCCTGCTCTGGCAGGCCGCACCCGGCATGGGCGTGGCCGACATGTATGTGTCCGTCGGCCAGGTCACCGAAGCCCGGGTCGGCGCGCTCGCTCAGGAGCAGTGGCGGGCCTGGACCCTGCCGCTCACCGAGGCCGACATGCCCATCACCACCGGCGTCAACGGCGCCGCCGGCAGGACGTGGCAGGACGTCGTCACCGAGTTCGCGACGTGCGCCGACCTGCTTGACGTGTACGCCACCAGCGAGGACCTGCTGCTCGACCGCCGGGGGTGATGCGGTGTATCCGGTGTCGGAGCGTTTCCTGCGGCGGCTCGCCGAGCCGCACCGGGTGGCCACCAGCGTGCAGCTGTTCCTCACCGACGGCCGCGTGCTCAACCTGGAGCACACGGGCGGCAGCGTCACCGTCGACCGGGCCCAGGCGATCCGCCGCACCTGCACCGTCACCGTCGCCGACCCGTCCCTGATCCCGCGCACGCCCACGGACCAGCTCGCCACCTACGGGGCCAGGCTGCGGATCTCCCGCGGCATCGACTACGGCGACGGCACGCAGGAGCTGGTGCCGCTGGGCCTGTTCAGGCTCGACACTGCCGACGGTGACGTCTCCGAAGGTCCCGTCAGTCTGCAGGGCAAGGATTTGTCCGCGATCGTCACCGACGACCAATTCACGGAGCCGTACAAGGTGTCCGGCACCGTGGTCGGCGCGGTCACGGCGCTCATCCAGCGCAGCATCCCCACCGCCGACGTCATCAGCCTCATTGCCGACACCCCGATCGGCTCCCGCGTCTTCGACGTGGAGGGCGACCCGTGGGCCGGTGCGCAGGAGATCGCCGCCGCAGCCGGAGCCGAGGTCTACTGCAACGCCGACGGCGTGTTCGTCATCAGCCAGCTGCCCAACCCGCTGACCACGCCGCCGGTGTGGGCGATCGAAGCTGTCGAGGGCGGCGTCTACATCTCCGCCAACCGGGCCATGAGCAGCGATGGCGTCCGCAACGGCGTCCTGGCCAGGGGTGAGAACACGAGCGAGAACGTCCCGCCGATCAGCTACCTGGCTGTCGATGACGATCCGGGATCGCCGACGTACTGGGGCGGACCGTTCGGCCGCCGCCCGAAGTTCGTCTCCTCCAGCGCCTACACCACTCTCAGCGCATGCGCCCAGGCCGCGAACGCAGAGCTCGCCAAGAGCCGGGCGCCGAACGCCTCCGGCGATATCAGCTCCCTGCCGAACCCGGCGCTCGAACCCGGCGATGTGCTGCGGGTGACGCACGAGGACGGCACCCGCGAACTGCACCAGGCCGCCGCGTTCACCGTGCCCCTCAGCGAGGCCGGCGACTTCCCGATCTCCACCATCAGCGCCAAGGAGGACGCGTGAGCAAGCCCGCGCCGAGCGCTCACCGCGACCTGAGCGCCGCGATCTCCCGCAAGGCGCAGCGAGTCGGCGAACGCGCCCCATCGGTGCGCGGCGCCGACTGGCGAACCGCCACGGTCACCGCGGAGAACGGCAACGGCACCGTCGACGCTGACGGCATCGACGACATCCGCTGCATGGACACCTACAGCCAGCCCGCCGTAGGTGACGTCATCGTCATCACCCAGTCCAGCAGCGGCAACTGGCTCGCCCTGGGGCGGACCACCACGGTCGATCCGGACTGGGTGCCGCTCACCCTCTCGGCCGGCTACACCAACCCGGGCCACGGCTACACCGCCTCCTACCTGCGGGAAGGACGTCGCATCTGGATGCGGGGCCGCATCGGACCCACCTCGGGCACGATCCCCGACGGCGACACCCTCGCCACCATCCCCACCGCGATCCGCCCGGGCGTGGCCGCGGCGTGGGCGGTGGCCCGCGACGCGTCGACCATGCCGTCCGTGTGCCGCCTGGAGATCACCGCGGCCGGTGCGCTGCGCACCTTCCAGTCCATCAACCTGCCGCAGTGGGTGTCCCTCGACGGCATCAGCTACACCATCTAGGAGGGCCTGTGACCGCGCCGGACCAGTGGGGCCAGGGCATCGCCCTCTGGCAGATGACCGATCCCCCGTCCATCCCCGACGCCATCAAGGCCCTCGCCGACGGCGTCATCCCGCGCGGCGTACTGCGCTTCGCCTCCGCCTCCGCGCGGGGCGCCACCCTCACCGCACCGACCGAGGGCATGCTGACGTGGCTGCAGGACGTCAACCGCCTCGACGTGTGGGACAGCACCGCATGGGTCGCCGTGTCGGTGGGCCGCTCCTCGTGGACGACCATCACACCGGCGTCGCCGTGGACGCAGAACGGCAACGACAACGGCACCTTCCAGTACCGGCTCCTCAACATCTCTGGCGAGGAGTCCCTGCAGTTCCGCGGGGCGCTGGCCCGGGCCTCGTACCCGACGTCACCGGCGGGCAGCTATGTCGTCAACAACACGGCCCTGCCGAGCATCGTGCGGCCGTCGACGCTGCGCACCGTGCTGATCCCCTGCTCCGACGTCTCCAGCGACCGCATCTCCCTCAAGCTCGACGTCCGCACCGACGGCTACCTCGAGGTGTTCGGATTCAGCAGCACGACGAAACCCCCGTGGATCGGCTTCAACGGCGTCACCGTCAGCCTGTAGCCGCCACCCCAAACCCGCGCCCCGGACCGGGGCCTTTCACGACCGGAGGCCTCATGGCCACACCTCTGTCCGCGGCGAGGCTGGTGGAAGTCCTCCGTGCCGAGGGCGTAACCGTGCACGAGGTCCGCAGCTGGCGCACCCACAACCGTAACCACCGCGGAGCGTGGGGGCCCGTGCACGGCGTGATGATCCATCACACCGTCACCGGCCCGGGCACTGATGTCGTCAACCTCATCTACGACGGTCACAGCGCACTACCCGGCCCACTCTCCACCGGCTGCATCACCAAAGACGGCGTCGTCCACCTCACCAGCAACGGCCGCGCCAACCACGCCGGAGGCGGCGACGGCGACGTGCTCGACGCCGTCATCAACGAGTCCTACGCCGACCGCCCACCGGCGACACACAAGCACGACGGATCGCCTGGCGCGGTCGACGGCAACGCCCGCTTCTACGGCTGGGAGTGCGAGAACGAGGGCGACGGCAAGGACCCGTGGCCCCGCGTCCAGTACGCCGCCATCGTCAAGGCCACGGCCGCGATCTGCCGTGAGCACGGCTGGAGCGCGAAGAGCGGCATCGGACATCTGGAGTGGTCCGACTGGAAGGTCGACCCGCGCGGGTTCGACATGACCGACTTCCGCCGCGACCTGGCCGCGTGCCTGGCGCTCCCGGCGGGACAGTGGGAAGGAAACGACGACATGGCCCTGACCGACAGCGACGTGCGGAAGGTCGCCGACGCCGTGGTGGCGAAGCTCATCGCGGGCGGCGGCGCGCTGGAGAACAGCGACCTGGACCGCGTCTGGACCCGGGACGTGATCCCGGCCGCCCGGCCGCCGTACAACAACCCCGATTACTACGGGGCGGACGGGAAGACCGTCGCGAACGACACGTGGACCGCGAAGTACACCCTGCAGACGACCGTTGAGGGTGTGCGTGAGGCGGTCGCCCGCCTGCGGAACCTGGAGGGCTCTGCACGCGCGGTCGACATGAGCGACGCGGACATCTCCGCCCTCGCCTCCGCCGTCGCCTCGAACCCGGCACTCGCCGAGCAGATCGCGGAGAAGGTCGCCATCAAGCTCGCCGAACGGCTCGCGGAATGATCCTCAACCTCACCCCGCACCCGATCCGCCTCTACTCGAACGAGCGCGAGGACGGCATAGACGACCTCGAACCGCACCTGCGGGAGGTCATCCCGCCTGAGGCGACCCCCGCACGGCTAGCCACGTTCGAAGTCAGC
The DNA here is from genome assembly GCF_044764825.1 of Streptomyces sp. NPDC093598. NCBI lineage: Bacteria > Bacillati > Actinomycetota > Actinomycetes > Kitasatosporales > Streptomycetaceae > Streptomyces > Streptomyces sp. NPDC093598. Next base: position 174,827 of record NZ_JBIWIV010000010.1, read on the forward strand.
AGCGGCATGTGGCCCGTGCTGGTCGAGTTCGGGCACGCCCAGAACCTCCCACCGAAGCGCGACGGCGTGCAGTACATCGTCTCCCTCGTCGTCGCCCTCGCGCTCGCCGACCGTCGCAGCGACCTGCTCGTCCCCTACCGCGAGGTGCGCAACGCCTCCGGGACCGTCATCGGCTGCCGCTCCCTCGCGCAGCCCGTTTGAAACGAGAACTCCATGAACGCGTCCCTCGACAAGGCCTACTGGATCGGCCTCGCCATCTCCGTCGTACTCCCGGTCCTCGTCGGCCTGGTCACCAAGCACGTCACCCACCCCGGCGTGAAGGCCACCCTCCTCCTCGCCCTCAGCACCCTCACCGGCTTCCTCACCGAGCTCGCCCACCCGGGCCCCGACTACGACCTCGGCACAGCCGTCGTCCTGTCGCTCGTCTCCTTCGCCACCGGCGTCCTCATGCACTTCGGCCTGTGGAAGCCGGCCGGTGTCAGCAACAAGGCACAGTCCGCCCTCGGCGGCGGCGCATCCGTCCGGAGCGTGTAGGTGCCGCGCCGGGTGGTCCGGCGGCTGCAGACGACGCTGGGCCGCCGCGGCGCCTTCCTCGCGATCCTCGGCACCGGCAAAACCTGCTGGGGCATCGGCATGATCGTCGCCCCGCAGCCCGCACCACAAGGCCTCCGGCTCCTGCTGGAGATGTGCCCCCTCAGCTCCTGGGCCTGGTTGTGGATCACCTGCGGGCTCATCACCACCGCGTCCGCGTTCCTCCGCGTCGGCCGCGACTGGGCAGGCTTCGTCGCCGCCCTGATTCCCCCCACCGTGTGGGCGATCTCCTACACATCCGCTGTCGTCACCGGCGAATTCACCCGCGGAGGGTTCCTCGCCGTCTGGTATCTCACCTCGCATGTCGGGGTCATCATGTGGGCGGCCACGGTGCCCGAGCATTCGGTCCCCCACGTGCCGCGGCCTGCCCGGAAAGGCAGGCCCGGGTGAGTATCTGGGCGGGGATCGTGACCGCGTTCGGCACGGTCGGAATGGTGGTCGCCGGGCTGTTCGCGGCCCGGGCCACGAGACAGGCCGCCGCCGCAACGGCGGAAGCCACCCGGGCGGCGGCGCAGGCGCAGGCCGAACCGAACCAGCGGGCGGAGGACCGGGCGGCGTTCGAGGCCATCAAGAAGGAGCTTCGCGAGGATCTCGCCTCGACGAAGCAGGAGATCGTGCGGGTGCGCGGGGTGCTGTACTCGGTGTCCCGCTGGGCGCTCGCACTACGGGATCAGGTGCTGGAGCTGGGCGGCACGCCACGGCAGACACCGGACGACGTGGAGAACTACTACCGAACTGGAGTCTGAGCCATGCCTGATCCGATCCCGCTCCGGCCGCGCCGGGACGACACCGCCGCCGACATGCGGTCCCTCGTGCAGCTGGGGGAGGCTGAGCCCCAGCCGATCCCCGCGCCGGCCACCAACCCGTTCCTGGCGCCGGACTGGCCGCCGGACGACGAACCCGCGTGAACGACAGCGCCCCGCCCCTCTGCTTCGGCAGGGGAGCGGGGCGCTTCGTCTTTGGGGCGCCTTTGGCGGGTGGCTTGCTCAGCAGGCTCACCTCAAAGGGGGCAGAGCGGTGCCGAGTTCGGCAGTGCGGCTCTCGATAACATGCCCTACCGCCGGGCTGGGTCTCGCTCAGCCTGCCACCGCGCGAGCGCCTCGGCGGACGGCCGTGCGTACTTCGCGAGCGAGCGCACCGACGTGTGGCCGGACAACGCCATCAGCATCGGCGTACTCGCCCCGTCTTCCGCCGCGTGGGTCAGAGCCGAGTGGCGCAACTGGTGCAGGGTGGCCTTCTCGCCGAGCACCCGCACGCTGTGGTTCTCGAACAGCTCGGCCGCGCGCCGGTAGGAGAGCCGCGCGCAGCCGGTTGTCGGATCGACGTCGGCGACGGCCACAGACGGCCGGGCCCGCCGGTCGGTGAGGAACACCGGGCCCGAGCGGCGGCCGGACAGCAGTCGGGGGAGAAGCCGAGCCGTCCCGGTCTGCCAGGCGATGACGTCCCGGGCGCCGCCCTTGCGACGGGTCCGGGCGGTCCGGGCGGGCATGTCGAGGTCGGGCACGTCGAGACGAAGGGCCTCTTCGGCTCGCGCCGCGGTCTCGTATAGGAGGCTCCACAGCACGCGGTCGCGCAGGGCCGGGGTCTTGTCGCCGAGCAGGGCCTGCACCTGGTCGCGCCCGAGCGCGCGGTCGCGGTCGGCGGGCGTGGGCCGCATGCGCAGGCGGATGGTCGGGTCGCCGGTGAGCCAGCCCTGCTCGCGCCAGTAGCCGGTCGCCGAGTGCAGCGCGTTCATTCGCGTGTTCCAGGTGCGCGGCGCCGATCCGCCCCACTGTGCGGTGAACCAGGCGGCGAGCCGGTCAGGGTCGGCGAGCGTATCGAGGTCGGCGTCCGGACCGTAGTGCTGCTCGAGCCGGTCGAGGACGACGCGGTACGTGCGGGCGGTTCCGGCGTCGGCGATGGTCGCCAGGTAGGTGGCGGCGGCATTCCGCAGCGCCGGGGTGGCGCTGCGCGCGGGCAGGGCGTGGACGGTTCCCAAGGACACTCCTCGTCTATCGCAGATAGTTTCCCGAGTCGGCAGCCTCCGGTGCGCCCGTTTCTCCAGGTCGCCTCCGCTGCTACCGCAGATAGTGTGCCGCTATCTGCGGTAACTCGGCAGCCGAATACCGGCCTTCCTGCGCTCGGGGTGCCACACTGAGCGCAGCGCCCGCCGAGCATCCCCCCGTCTCGGCGGGCGCTACAGCTCATTTGAGTGGAGAGCCTCGTTCGCCAGGTCGACGAAGAGGATCTGAGCGGCATTGAACTCACCTACTGCTCGGTGCCACTCTGTCCGCTCCTCGGCGGAATGATCGGTTGGGCTGTAGCCGATGCGTGCGCGGAACACTTCTTCCACTGCCTGCGTGACCGCTTCGACGGCTGGGCGCATGATGGATCGCGGTCCAACCAGGTCGATGCGCTGTAGAGCCCGCGCCAGGACCTCACGGCTTTCGTGAAGTCTTCCTGTGGCTTGGAGCATGTCCATGGTTGGTGGATCGCCAGCATCGTGAAAGGGGTCGGCCTGGGCTTCGACCAGCCTGGTAAGGCCCTCCCTGATGGAGTCGTAGGCAACCAGCATTTCGGTGTAGGCGGCTAGGCGCTGGTCGAGGAGCCAGTTGCGTTGCTGTTCGCGCCCTTGAGTGAGGGCTTGCTTGACCGCTGCGCGAGCGGTTGCCCACGAGCCGATGGCCGCCCCAAGGGCGGCGGCTATGCCAGCGATGACGGCGCCCCATGCTTCAGTCACGATGCCCAGCTTGATGCGCGTCTGCGCTACGCGGGAGTGGCGTGGCCGTGCGGATGCTCGTGACCGCTCGTAGGCTGGTGCTGCTCGGGGCTACTGCGGAGGTGCCCCATGCCCCGAACCGTGTGGTCAGGTGCCATTTCGTTCGGCCTCGTAACCGTGCCGATCAACGTCCAAAGCGCCACCGAAGACCACTCCGTCCGCTTCCACCAGTACCACCTGGAGGACATGGGACGCGTCCGCGTCCGCAAGTACTGCGAGGTCGAGGACCGCGAGGTCACCAGCGACGAGATCGGCAAGGGCTACCAGCTCACCAAGGAGCAGGTCATCCCCATCAGCGACGAGGAGCTGCGCGACCTGCCCCTGCCGACCGCGAAGGCGATCGAGATCGCCGCGTTCGTACCGCTGGAGTCGGTCGACCCGATCCGGATCGGCGAGGGCTACTACCTCCAGCCGTCCGGCCAGGTCGCGGCCAAGCCGTACAAGCTCCTCGCCATGGCCCTCGCCCGCTCCTCCAAAGTCGCCGTCGCAAAATACGCCTGGTCCGGACGCGAGCGCCTCGGCCTGCTCCGGGTACGCGACCACGTGATCGTGCTGCACGCCATGCGCTGGCCCGACGAAATCCGCGACCCCACCGAGCTCCTGCCGGAGCCGGTCGAGCTGTCCGACGACGAGGTCGAAGGCGCGCTCGCCCTCATGGACTCCATGACGCGCGAGGACCTGGAGGATCCTGAGTTCCGCGACACCTACACGGAGGCCTTGGAGCAGATCATCGAGGCCAAGCGGGAGGGCCAAGAGCCGCCCGCCGTGCCGGAGCCGGAGCAGAAGCCGGGCCAGATCGTCGACCTCATGGCCGCCCTGAACGAGTCCGTGCAGAAGGCGCGGGCGGGCCGCGGCGAGGACGCCGACGTGCACGAGATGCCCAAGAAGAAGACCGCGGCCAAGAAGACGCCGAAGAAGCAGCCAGCGAAGAAGGCCGCGGCGAAGAAGGAATCTGGGCGCCGGCCGCGGAGCGCCTGAGTCGAGGAGTAGAGATGTATCGCCTGGTTTACCTCGTGGTGGCGATGCTGATCGCCGCCGTGGTGGCGGCCTGCGGCGACAAGGAGGTCGCCACCACACCGGAGACTCGCACGGCTGACACAACGACGACAGTGCCTCAGCAGCCGAGCCCGGCCCCGAGCGACACGCCATCGGTCGCTTCGGTGGGCGACACAATCAACCTGACCGGCACGGAGGAAGGCGAGAGAGTCGCCGTCACCGTCGTGAAGGTGGTCGATCCAGCGCAGCCCGAGAACGAATTTTCCAGCCCCGACTCGGGGATGCGGTTCGTGGCCGTGCAGTTCCGACTGAAGAACATCGGCACCCAGGTGCTTGACGAAGCGCCTGACAATGGCGCGAAGCTCCGGGACCGTCAGGGTCAGCAGTTCAATTCGACGGTTGACGACACGGCAGCTGGTCCGGGTTTCGGGGGAAGCCTGACGCTTACCCCTGGCGATACCGGGCTGGGGTTCGTCACCTTCGAGGTCCCGACCGGTTCAGAGATCGCCAGGATCCAGTTCGCGCTGGCTAGCGGCTTTGCTAGGAGCATCGGCCAGTGGACTGTGACCTGAGCCGCGCAGCGCCTAGTCGAGGAACCCGAGCTCACTGTCTGGCCGGCACGCCCCGCAGGCTTTGACCCCGTCGGCGAGGGCCCGCAGCGCCTCGTCCCGCCGGATGCCCTTGACCCGCTTGCCGCTGTTCCAGCAGTCGCCGACGTGCACCTGCACGGGCGGGCTGTCGCGGTTGAGGCCGAGCTCGATCAGCCAGTCCGGTGGTGCCGGCCGCCGTTCGATGCCGGTCTGCCGCTCCTGCTCCCGCGTCTCGGCCGCCGCGATGGCCCGCCGTACCTGGTCGAGGGTGAGCTGGAGCCACGTCTCCAGGGTGCGGAGGCGGGGCAGGTCGGGCGGCAGGTCGGTCACGTCTCCAGCTTGCACCAAAAATCGAACAAGGTTTCTACTGTGGTCATGGGTAGACACCGGGTCGAGTACCTCACCGACAGGCAGGAGCAGCTCCTCCGCCACATCCGCACGGCCATCACCGACCAGGGCGAAGCTCCCACCGTCGCCGAGCTCGCCGCCGCCATGAGCATGCAGCCGTCGTCCGTGCACTACCAGCTGGTCGAGCTGGAGACGAAGGGCGCGATCGTCCGCGAGCCGAACCGGCACAGAGGGATCCGGCTCGCATGAACCCCGGCCGCTACCACCTCACCCTCACCTCCGACGGCCACCCCGCCATGCACGGCTGGTGGGGAAGCGAGGTCGTCGCCCGCGGCAAGGTCACCGGCTGGATCGGGCAGTGGGGCCGCCCCGGGGCGCGCATCACCCTTGTCGACGAGGGCACCGGCACGGTGTTGACGACCTGGCCGGACGAGGCGTGATCTGCTGGCATGCTGGGGATCATGGCCCATCGCCCATACCCGGTCCCCGAGCGCGCCCTGCGGCAGATCATGCGCCGGCACCGAAACGAACTCCCGCCGCACCTGCTGCCCGCCGCCCGCCCGCTACAGGGGCCTGCCGGCGAGTACCGCCTGTCGACGCGACGCCTCAGCGTTGTCAGTGGCGGCGCTTAAGCTGCAAGGAACATCCCGACGAACAAGCCGGGTTGCTCTGGCCCCGCCGCGGCGTGATGCACCGAGGCGGGGCTTGCTGCTGTCACCAGCCCGAGCTGTTGCCGCACTGCCTGTTCGTACACACATAGCTGACGACGACCTTCGGGTCCGGATCGGTATCGAAGGCGCCGGATGCGTCCGCCCTACGAGGCTTCTCGGTGCCGCCGCATTCGGTGCAGCGGCGAGGCTTCAGCAGTAGGGCTTCTGACAAGGGCATCTCACTCTGATCGCTCATGTCCTGACGGTGACACAGGATCGGCGGCTTGTCTGAGACGCTATCCCCCTGCCGCAGCTCAGGCGTCGGCCTCCGCGTGCCGCACGGCCTTCTTCAGCGCCATCTCCACGTCGTAGCGCGACATCCCAACCGCCTCGGCGTGCGCGGTGATGGCGTCCTGGACGGCGTTGGCGGTGGCGACGGTGAGCCGCCCAGCCCGGTGCTCCTCCCAGGCGGCGCGCTCCAGGGCTATCAGATCGTCGGGGAACTCTATGTCGCTCACGAGCGGATCTTAAGCGGCGGTCGTAACATCCCCGCGCTCGACCTGCCTCAGCTCGGCCAGCAGCCGCCGGTACTCCTCCCGCTGCTCATCGCTCAGCCGGGCATCCCGGTGCGAGAACAGCGCACGGATCGCCGCGTTCAGCTCCTCGACAGAGCGCGCGGGGCCCGAAGGCGGGGGAGTGGTGGGCATGCCGATCAGGGTAGTGCTCCCCTCTGACAGCGGGCTATGACTTCGGCGGCTGGGGCAGTTCCGTGACGAACGTGCCGATCCCTGGCTGCATCTCCGCCAGGCCGGCCTTCCGCAGCTCGGTCAACACGCGCTTCGCGGTCACCTGGCTGATCCCGAACTCGTCACAGATCCCCATCGCCGACGGCAGCCGGCCCTCGGGCGGATACGTGCCGTCGAGGATGCGCTCCGACATCACGGCGTACACCTGCCGCCACCTCGGAATCTCCGGCTCCCACTTCATGATCCCGAAGCTAGGACGACCTACCCGGACACGCGAGATCAGACGACCCATACGACCTATACCGCCTATCTCGCAGCGGTACCCTGCAATGCAGGACCCCCGCGGCCGCGGACACGGCCCGGGGGCATGGCCGACGAGCACAAGGTGGTGCGTCGACGTGGACGAGGGTAGAGAGCATCCACCAGCTGGCGGAAGCGGGCCGCCCATAGCGGCGGCCGGCGTCCGCCTCAGCAAGGTGCAGGAGGCCTACGGCCGCTACACAGGGCACGCCACCCGCTGCTGGACATGTCGCGCCATCGACGAGCGATGCGGCGTGGGCGAGGGGCTGCACCGCGCCTACCGAGAGGTCGACGAGACCGCCCGGCGGCAGCTGAGCAACGTCACTCACCCGGAGGCAGAAGAGCCGCCGGCTGTATCTCCAGCGCCCGCGCGAGGAGCAGCAGGTCCGCATACCGCGGGTCGCTGACGGCCCGCTCGTACCGCTGGACGGTGCGCCGCTCGACCCCCATCCGGTCGGCTAACTGGTCTTGCGACAGGCCGAGGGCACGTCGGCGTTCGGCGATGCGGTCGCCGAGGGCGAGCTGTTCAGAGCGGACCCAGTCGGGGCGAGGGTTGCGGCGGGCTGGCACTCGACAAACCGTTGAGGGAAGTCGATCATGTGTCAGTACCTAAACTGTCGCTTCTGACCCCTCATCGCACCCTCAGCCCTGCGGCTATCTGGCATATGTCGCAGGGCTCGCTGTAGTGTGCATGATTCGAACGTGTGTTCACCTGATCGAGTGAACGTCCAGTGAGCAGGGTGTTTCACCCCGGGCAGCGGGAACCAGCGCTATGCGCCCCCCACGCACCCCGCACCAGCACTACCTAGGAGACGCGATGGAGCGCCAGCAGATCCTCGACCTGTACGAGTGGGACGACGGCGTCTGCTTCCGCCACCCCAACCGAGGCACGATCCCCACCGCCTGCGTCAAGGTTCTCCACCCCCGCGGCGTCGGCCAGCACCAAGTGCGCGCCTGCGGAGACTGCGTCATCGGTATGGAAGACATAAGGCGTGAGGCCGCCGCCCGGGCGGGGAGCAAGTACGAGCCGGGGCACATCGGCGAGTGCGACTTGTAGGGCATAGCCGCAGGTCCGGACCCCGCTGAGGGCGGACTCCTGGGGAGGATCTGGGGAGCCGAGACCGCAGGGGAGCGTATGGGGAGGGCTAGAAGTTGAACTCAAAGGCACTTGCGGGAACTCAAAGGTATTGAAAGGCAGCAGGCCAGAGCGGCAAGGGCCCGGCAACCGCACAATCCGCCCTGACCGAGCTGGCCAGATGTGGCAGAACGAGTACTTCTACCTCGACGGCACCGTCACCCTCACCCAGAACGAACGGGGCTGCGACTACGGCCTGACCGTCTTCCCGTCGAGCTGGGAGGCCGTGGACGAGGACGTCAACGAGGGGCCCGGCCAGGGCGCCCTCCGCTACGGGCTCGTCCGCGACACCGGCACGGACAGTGCGCCGGTGCCGCAGTACGTCACGCGCTCGACCCCGTCCGATCCGGCGACGGTGCCGCAGCGCTCGCGCGTGTAGCGCACAGCACGTCGACGCGGTTCGTCGTGATCGAGTCCACGCCCGCCTCGAGCAGCCGTCGCATGGAGCGGCGGGTGTCGGGGGTCCAGACGGACAACAGGTAGCCGTCGCGGTGCACGCGCTCGGCGAGGGGGCGGTCCACCAGCGAGAAGCGGTAGTTGAGCCAGCGCGGGCGGATCGCCTCCAGCAGGACGGGCCGGGGCGGGGCCAGCGTCGTCCAGGTGAGCGCGATCTCGGCGGCCGGGTCCGCCGCGCGCACGGCGAGCATGGCGTCGGCGCCCGCGCAGTAGTAGACCCGGTCCGCCGCCCCGGCCTCCGCCACGACTCCCGTGATCCGGCGCACCGCCCGCACGCCGGGCGAGCCGGGCAGGTCGATCATCACCCGGTGCCCCACGGTCGCGGCCAGTGCCTCGGCCAGGGTGGGCACCCCGCCGCCGGTCAGCCCGCGCACCTCCTCCCAGGACAGGGCGAGCACCGGCCGCTCGTGCTCCCAGAGCCGCTTCAGCGTCGCGTCGTGCAGCAGCACCGGCACGCCGTCACGGGTGAGCCGTACGTCGACCTCCACCGCGTCCGCGCCCCGGCGCAGCGCGGAACGCAGCGAGGCGACGGTGTTCTCGCGGACGCGGTAGGGGTCGCCCCGGTGGGCCACGGCGACCGGGGCGGGCGTCACCGGGAGAGCCACTGCGCGGTGTACGTCTCGATCTCGCCGGTGATCCGGGCCTTGCCCGCCGCGTCCAGGAAGGACGCCCCGACGGCGTTCTTCGCCAGCTCGGCCAGGCCCCGCTCGTCGAGGTCGAGCAGCCGGGCGGCGACCGCGTACTCGTTGTCGAGGTCGGTGCCGAACATCGGCGGGTCGTCGGAGTTGATGGTGACGACGACCCCGGCCCGCACGAACTCCTTGATCGGGTGCTCGTCGAGGGTGCGGACCGCGCGGGTGGCGATGTTCGAGGTGGGGCAGACCTCCAGCGGGATCCGGTGCTCGGCGAGGTGCGCGAGCAGCTTCGGGTCCTGCGCGGAGCTGGTGCCGTGCCCGATGCGCTCGGCGCGCAGATGGGTCAGCGCGTCCCACACCGTCTGCGGGCCGGTCGTCTCGCCGGCGTGCGGTACGGAGTGCAGGCCGGCGGCGATCGCCCGGTCGAAGTACGGCTTGAACTGCGGCCGCTCCACGCCGACCTCGGGTCCGCCGAGACCGAAGGAGACCAGGCCCTCCGGGCGCAGCCGGTCGTCGGTGGCGAGCCGGGTCGTCTCCTCGGCGGCCTCCAGGCCCGCCTCGCCGGGAATGTCGAAGCACCAGCGCAGCACGGTCCCGAACTCGGCCTCGGCGGCCTTGCGGGCGTCCTCGATCGCGTCCATGAAGGCGCGCTCGTCGATGCCGCGGCGGGTGGACGAGAAGGGAGTGATGGTCAGTTCGGCGTACCGCACCTGCTGCCGGGCCATGTCACGGGCCACCTCGTACGTCAGCAGCCGGACGTCCTCCGGGGTGCGGATCAGGTCGACGACCGACAGGTACACGTCGATGAAGTGCGCGAAGTCGGTGAACGTGAAGTAGTCCACCAGCGCCTCGGGGTCGGTCGGCACCTTCGAGTCGGGGTGTCGCGCGGCCAGTTCGGAGACGATCCGGGGAGAGGCGGAGCCCACGTGGTGCACATGCAGTTCGGCCTTGGGCAGTTCGGCGATGAAGTCCGTGAGATCGCGCGGGGCGTGGGGGTCGACGAGATGCTGGGTCAAGGTTCCTCCCCGGAACGGCGCCCCGGCCGGCACAGGGCTGGCGGGCGCGGGTGATCGGCTGATCGATGACTCGGATTCATCGTATGCGGTGGGGCGATGCCGCTTCCCGGGGGCGGGGCCGTAGCGATCCGCGGCCGCGCCGCGAGGGCGCGGCCGGCCCCGCACCCGCACTGTGGCCCGCACGAACGGCCCCGTAGCATGGCGGCACGATCCACCCAGGGGGGATGCACGATGACGGACGCGACGCAGCCAGACGGCGGCAGCCACGACCCGTGGGCGCCGCCGGAGAGCACGCCCTCGCTCGACAAGAACCCGGCGCCGCAGCCACCGTCCGTGCACGACCAGGCCACGGTCACCTCCATGCCGGGATTCACCCCGCCCACCGGCACACCGCAGTTCGACCCGTCCGGTGCCGGCACCGGTGCCGTCCCGCCCCCGCCCGTGGCTCCCACCGGCCCCGGAGCGACCGGCGGCTACGGATACCCCGGCTACCCCCAGGCCGGCTACGGCTGGCCCGGCATGCCCCCGGCCCCCCAGAACGGCATGGGCGTCGCCGCGATGGTGCTCGGCATCATCTCCTGCACCCTCTTCTGCCTCTACGGCGTGGTCTCCCTGGTCACCGGCATCCTCGCCGTCGTCTTCGGCATCAAGGGCCGCAAGCGCGCCGAAGCCGGAGTGGCCACCAACCACGGTCAGGCCCAGGCCGGTCTGATCATGGGCATCATCGGGATCATCCTCGGCATCACGGTGATCGTCCTGATCGCCGTCGGCATCACGGCCGCGATCAACAGCGACAGCTCCGACGACGACCCGTACTACGGCAGCCTCGGCCCGGTGGCCACCGCCCCGTCGCACCGCTGAAACTGCCGCCCTCCACGGCCGACTTGGCCACTACGATGCCCTGGTCTGACAACGGAGGGGAGATCGTCCATGTCCAACACCAACCCGCCCCCGGGTGGTTTCGGCCCGCCGGCCCAGCCGCCGCAGCAGCCGGCCCCGGGGTACGGCTATCCGCAGCAGCCCGGCCCGGGCTACGGCTACCCCCAGGGCAGCCCCGGCTACCCGGCCGCGCCGCCCGTGGGCTACCCGCAGGCGCCCGGCTACGGGATGCCCGCGCAGCCGAGCAACGGCATGGGAACCACGGGACTGGTGCTGGGCATCATCGGCGTGGTGTGCAGCCTGACCTTCCTGCTGTGGTTCTTCGGCGTGATCCTGGGCATTCTCGCGATCATCTTCGGCGCCATCGGCCGCGGCAAGGCCACCCGCGGTGAGGCCACCAACAAGGGCGCGGCGACCGCGGGCCTGGTCTGCGGCATCATCGCCACCGTGATCCTGCCGCTGCTGGGCTTCCTGCTGTTCGCCGGCATCATGGGCGGGCTCGGCGCGGCTGCCTGAGCGGAGCTCCCGGAGTGCGGGAGGGGCCGGTCCACGGGACCGGCCCCTCACTCATGCTCCGGTCGCCCGCAGCCGCTCCCGCGCCTCCATCAGCGCGAAGCCCAGCAGATTGGGCCCTCGCCACCGCTGCGGATCGGCCGCCGCCTCGTCGTCCGCGGCAAGACCGATGCCCCACACCCGGTCCACGGGGCTCGCCTCCACCAGCACCCGGTCGCCCGTGCCCAGCAGGTACGCCAGCAGCTCGGGATGCGCGCCGAACTTGTGGACGCTGCCCTCCACGACGATCCGGAACCGCTCCCGCCGCCAGGTCGCCTCGTCGAAGCCGCGCACCAGTCGTCCGGCCTTCTTCGCCTCGGCGGGATGCCCCGCGGCCAGCGCGGCACGCTCCGCCGCGGCGTCCTCGAAGAGCCGGGCCTTCTCCGCCATCATCCAGTGCTCGGCCGTCGCGTAGACCACGCCGTCCACCGCGAACGGCGCCGGCCACCACTGGCTCAGACAGCTCGCCCCGATCCGGCCGTCCGGCCGCGGGCGGTGCCCCCAGAAGTGCAGATACTTGATCTTCGCCCCCGCGCGGACCGCCCTGATCAGAGCCTCCTGCGAGCCGACCGCCCCCGTGATCTTCTCCATGCACGCGAGTCTGGCACGCACCACTGACACAGCGTCCTGCTTTTCGCGGGGGACTCGACACCTGGTCGACAGATTCCGTCGCGTAACCAAAAATCAACAACGGAATCCCTTGTTGGAGTGGCATACCTCTGTCAGGATCGGCACTCAAATCGAGCCTGAGCCACGCCGGCCCCATCAGGGGACACGGAGGAGAGCGACATGCACTACCCGGGCACTGCCACCCCGGACCGATTTCCGGCCGAGGAGCGCTTCGCGGAGGGCGCGCAGTACATCGCGGGCCGTCTGACCAGGGGCACCTCCGGCCGCACGCACGCGGTCGTCGATCCGGCGTCGGGCGAGGAGGTCCTCACCTACGAGCTGGCCGGCAGGGCCGACGTCGACCGGGCCGTCGCCGCCGCCCGCGCGGCCTTCCCGGGCTGGGCGGGGACGACCCCGGGCGAGCGGTCCGACGCCCTGCACCGGTTCGCCGCGGTCCTCGCCGACCGGGCCGAGGACTTCGCCCGCGCCGAGTCGCTCCAATGCGGCAAGCCGCTCAAGCTGACCCGCGAGTTCGACGTCCCCGGGACCATCGACAACACCGCCTACTTCGCCGGTGCCGCACGGCACCTCCAGGGGCAGTCAGCCGGTGAGTACTCCGGCGACCACACCTCGTACGTCCGGCGCGAGCCCATCGGGGTCGTCGGGTCGATCGCGCCCTGGAACTACCCCCTCCAGATGGCCGCGTGGAAGATCCTCCCGGCGATCGCCGCGGGCAACACCATCGTCCTGAAGCCCGCCGAGCTCACCCCGCTGACCTCGCTGCTCTTCGCCCAGGCGGCCACGGACGCCGGGATCCCGGACGGAGTGATCAACATCGTCACCGGCACCGGCAGGGAGGCCGGAGAGCACCTCGTCGGCCACGCGGACGTGGCCATGACGTCCTTCACCGGCTCCACCGCCGTCGGCAAGCGCGTCGCCGAGGTCGCCACCGCCACCGTCAAGCGCCTCCACCTGGAGCTCGGCGGCAAGGCGCCCTTCGTGGTGTTCGACGACGCCGACCTGGAGGCCGCCGCCCACGGCGCGGTCGCGGGCTCCCTCATCAACACCGGGCAGGACTGCACGGCCGCCACGCGCGCGTACGTCCAGCGGCCGCTGTACGACGCCTTCGTGGAGCGGACCGCGGAACTCATGGAGACGGTCCGGCTCGGCGACCCCTTCACCGCCGGCACCGACCTCGGCCCCCTGATCTCGCACGTCCAGCGGGACAGGGTCGCCGGTTTCGTGGACCGGGCACGGGCCTACGCGCGCGTGGTGACCGGCGGCGAGGCACCCGAGGGGGAGCTCGCCAAGGGCGCCTACTACCGTCCCACCCTGATCGCCGACGCGGCCCAGGACAGCGAGGTCGTCCAGTCGGAGATCTTCGGCCCGGTCCTGGTCGTGCTGCCGTTCGACACCGACGACGAGGGCCTCGCACTCGCCAACGACACCCCGTACGGCCTGGCCGCCTCCGCCTGGAGCCGGGACGTGTACCGCGCGAACCGGGCCACGCGCGAGATCAAGGCCGGCTGCGTCTGGATCAACGACCACATCCCGATCATCAGCGAGATGCCGCACGGCGGCTACAAGTCCTCCGGCTACGGCAAGGACATGTCCGCGTACTCGTTCGAGGAGTACACCCAGATCAAGCACGTCATGTTCGACAACACCGCGGTAGCGGCCAAGGACTGGCACCGCACCGTCTTCGGGGATCGATAGCCGCATCAGGCCGCCTGACCAACGGCCGTCCACCCTCCGAAAGGGCACCACGCGCATGGAGCAGTACGAGCCCGACCGCCTGTCCGCGGCCCAAGTGGCCGCCATGCGGCGCAGTTTCAAGAACGGCAGGGCCGCCCTCACCCGGCGGTCGCTGCTGCGCGCCTCCGCGGGCGGGGCGCTCGCGGCCGGCGGACTGGGGACGCTGAGCGCCTGCGGCATCCCGGCGGCCGGCAAGTCGCAGGGCGGCGTCTCGGCCGAGGACCACTCGGCCAAGGAGAAGACGGTGAGCTTCTCCAACTGGACCGAGTACATGGACGTCGACGACAGCGGCAAGCACCACCCGACCTTGGACCAGTTCGCCCAGCGCACCGGCATCAAGGTCAAGTACACCGAGGACATCAACGACAACAACGAGTTCTTCGGCAAGATCAAGCCGCAGCTGGCCGCGGGCCAGGACACCGGCCGCGACCTGATCGTCCTCACCGACTGGCTGGCCGCCCGCCTCATCCGCCTCGGCTGGGTGCAGAAGCTCGACCCGGCCAACCTGCCGCACGCCTACGCCAACCTGTCGGCCCAGTTCCGCAGCCCTGACTGGGACCCGGGCCGCGCCTACTCGTACGTCTGGCAGGGCATCTCCACCGTCATCGCGTACAACAAGAAGGCCCTCGACGGCGTCGAGGTGACGTCGATATCCGACCTGCTCGACAACCCCAGACTCAAGGGCCGGGTCGGCTTCCTGTCGGAGATGCGCGACAGCATCGGCATGACGCTGCTCGACATGGGCAAGGACCCGGCGGACTTCACCGCCGACGACTACGACGCGGCCATCGCCCGCCTCCAGAAGGCCGTCGACAAGGGTCAGATCCGCCGCTTCACCGGCAACGACTACACCTCGGACCTGACCAGCGGCGACTTCGCGGCCTGTGTCGCCTGGGCCGGTGACGTCGTCCAGCTCAAGGCGGACAGCCCCGACATCGACTTCCTCATCCCGGACAGCGGCTACGTGACGTCGACCGACAACCTGCTGATCCCCAACAAGGCCCGGCACAAGACCAACGCCGAACGGCTCATCGACTTCTACTACGAGCCGAAGGCGGCCGCCGAACTCGCCGCGTACATCAACTACGTGTGTCCCGTCGACGGCGTGAAGGCCGAGCTGCAGAAGATCGACGAGGACGCGGCGAACAACCCGCTGATCATTCCCGACAAGGCCATGGCCGCCAAGTCTCACGCCTTCCGCTCGCTGAGCTCGAAGGAAGAGACCGAGTTCGAAGCGAAGTTCGCGAAGCTGACGGGGGCGTGACCACCATGACGAACAAGACCGACCCCAGCGGCGACGTCCGCCTCACGGGCATCGCCAAGACCTACGGCGCCTTCACCGCCGTCCACCCGCTCGACCTGACCGTGCCTCAGGGCTCCTTCTTCGCCCTGCTCGGCGCCTCCGGCTGCGGCAAGACCACCACCCTGCGCATGATCGCCGGCCTGGAGGAACCTTCCGCCGGCACCGTCTTCCTGGGCGACCAGGACGTGACCGCGCTGCCCCCGTACAAGCGGCCGGTCAACACGGTCTTCCAGTCGTACGCCCTCTTCCCGCACCTCGACATCTTCGAGAACGTCGCCTTCGGCCTGCGCCGGCGCGGTCTGAAGTCGGTGAAGAAGCAGGTCGAGGAGATGCTGGAGCTCGTGCAGCTCGGCGAGCAGGCCCGCAAGAAGCCGCACCAGCTGTCCGGCGGCCAGCAGCAGCGCGTCGCCGTGGCCCGCGCCCTGATCAATCACCCCAAGGTGCTGCTCCTCGACGAGCCGCTCGGCGCCCTCGACCTGAAGCTGCGCCGCCAGATGCAGCTGGAGCTCAAGCGCATCCAGACCGAGGTCGGCATCACCTTCATCCACGTCACGCACGACCAGGAGGAGGCCATGACCATGGCCGACACGGTCGCCGTGATGAACGGGGGCCGCGTCGAACAGCTGGGCTCACCGGCCGACCTCTACGAGAACCCGCGCACCACGTTCGTCGCGAACTTCCTCGGCACCTCGAACTTCATCGAGGCCGAGGTCGACTCCAAGAGCGGCGAGGAGATCGTGCTGAAGGCGGGCGGCGGCAAGCTCGTCCTGCCCGGGGCGCGCTGTTCCGCGCCCGCTTCCACCGGCGGCAAGGTGCTGGTCGGCGTCCGCCCGGAGAAGATCTCCCTCAGCCACGCGGACGACGCCGGGGAGATCCCGGAGGGCCGCAACCGCATCACGGGCCGGATCGCCGACTCCAGCTTCATCGGCGTCTCCACGCAGTACGTCGTCGACAGCCCGGTCTGCTCCGACTTCGAGGTCTACGCCCAGAACATCGACCGCGACCCCCGACTGGTGCCCGGCGCCGAGGTCGTCCTGCACTGGAACCCGGCCCACACCTTCGGTCTGGACGCCGCCCAGGACGCCGACGCCGGAGTGGAAGAGGCGGCCTGATGTCGACACTCACCGAGGCGCCACCGCCCCTCGCACCGGAAGCACCCGGGCCGAAGCCCCCGAAGCGCCGGGGCCGCTGGACGCCGTACTGGCTGCTGCTGCCCGGCATCCTGTGGCTGGTCGTCTTCTTCGCGCTGCCGATGATCTACCAGGCCTCCACGTCCGTGCAGACGGGCTCCCTGGAGCAGGGCTACAAGGTCACCTGGCACTTCGCGACCTACTGGGACGCGCTGTCCGCCTACTGGCCGCAGTTCGTCCGCTCGGTGCTCTACGCGGGCACGGCGACGATCCTGTGCCTGCTGCTCGGCTACCCGCTGGCGTATCTGATCGCCTTCCGGGCCGGCCGCTGGCGGAACCTGATCATGATCCTGGTGATCGCGCCGTTCTTCACCAGCTTCCTGATCCGCACCCTGGCCTGGAAGACGATCCTCGCGGACGGCGGCCCGGTCGTCGGCGCGCTCAACACGCTGCACGTCCTGGACGTCACCAGCTGGCTCGGCTGGACCGCCGGCGACCGCGTCCTCGCCACCCCGCTCGCGGTGGTGTGCGGTCTGACGTACAACTTCCTGCCGTTCATGATCCTGCCGCTCTACACCTCGCTGGAGCGCATCGACGGCCGGCTCCACGAGGCCGCCGGCGACCTGTACGCACGCCCCTCGACGACCTTCCGCAAGGTCACCTTCCCGCTGTCGATGCCGGGTGTCGTCTCCGGCACGCTGCTCACCTTCATTCCGGCGGCCGGTGACTACGTGAACGCCGACCTGCTCGGCTCCACCGACACCCGCATGGTCGGAAACGTCATCCAGACGCAGTTCCTGAGAGTGCTCGACTATCCGACGGCCGCGGCACTCTCCTTCATTCTCATGGCGGCCATCCTGCTCATGGTCACCCTCTACATCCGCAGGTCCGGGACGGAGGATCTGGTCTAAATGCCCTTCGTCAACTGGCTCAAGAGAAATCTCGTCGTCCTGGCGGGACTGCTGACCCTCGGCTATCTGCTCCTGCCGAACGTCATCGTCACGGTGTTCTCCTTCAACAAACCGAAGGGGCGCTTCAACTACGAATGGCAGCGATTCTCCCTCGACGCCTGGAAGGACCCGTGCGGCGTCTCCGGGCTGTGCGGCTCGCTGTCCCTCAGCCTCCAACTAGCGTTCTGGGCGACACTCGGCGCCACCCTCCTGGGCACCCTGATCGCGTTCGCCCTGGTCCGCTACCGGTTCCGCGCCCGCGGCGCCGTGAACTCGCTGATCTTCCTGCCGATGGCGATGCCCGAGGTGGTCATGGCCGCCTCGCTGCTCACCCTGTTCCTCAACATGGGCGCCCAGCTCGGCTTCTGGACGATTCTCATCGCCCACATCATGTTCTGCCTGAGTTTCGTGGTGACAGCCGTCAAGGCGCGTGTGATGTCGATGGACCCGAAATTGGAGGAGGCGGCACGGGACCTGTACGCGGGCCCGTTCCAGACCTTCGTCCGGGTCACGCTGCCGATCGCGGCACCCGGAATCGCGGCGGGCGCACTGCTCGCTTTCGCGCTCTCCTTCGACGACTTCATCATCACGAATTTCAACGCCGGCTCGACCGTCACGTTCCCCATGTTCGTCTGGGGCTCGGCGCAGCGCGGAACGCCCGTTCAGATCAATGTCATCGGGACGACCATGTTCGTCGTCGCCGTACTGTTCGTCCTGGTTTCCATGATTGCCGGAAACCGCCGCAACAGACAAAAGGCATAACCGTAGGGAGTTGACATCATGGCCCCGAGCGCCATGAATCAGTGGATCCGTTCGCTCTCGGACGCCCAGCCGGTCCCGTACTGGCTGGACGACCCCGGCCGGCCCCGCCCCGAACCCGCCCTCACCACCTCCGAGACCTGCGACCTGCTGGTCGTCGGGGGCGGCTACAGCGGGCTGTGGACGGCGCTGATCGCCAAGGAGCGCGACCCGCAGCGGGACGTGGTGCTGGTGGAGGGCCGCGAGGTGGGCTGGGCCGCCTCCGGCCGCAACGGCGGATTCTGTGCCGCATCCCTCACCCACGGCCTGCCCAACGGCCTCACCCGCTGGCCCGACGAGATCCACAAGCTCCAGGAGCTGGGCGCCCGCAACCTCGACGAGATCGAGGCGGCGGTCGCCCGGCACTGTCTCGACTGCGACTTCGAACGCACCGGCGAGATCGACGTCGCCACCGAGCCCTACCAGGCGCGGGAGCTGCGCGAGTGGCACGAGGAGACGGCCCGCCGGGGCCTGGCCGAGGGCGTCGAGTACCTGGACGCCGACGCCGTACGGGAGCAGGTGGACTCACCCACCTTCCAGGCGGGCCTGTGGGACCGCAGGGGCGTCGCCATGCTGAACCCGGCGAAGCTCGCCTGGGGCCTGAAGCGGGCGTGCGTGGAGCTGGGCGTGCGCGTCTACGAGCACACCCCTGCCCTGACCCTGAAGCCGTACGGCCCCGGCATGGCCGTACGCACCCCCTACGGCCGGATCCGCGCCCGCCGGGTCGCCCTCGGCACCAACATCTTCCCGAACCTGGTCAGACGCGTCCGCTCGTACACCGTCCCGGTCTACGACTACGCCCTGATGACCGAGCCGCTCACCGCCGAGCAGCTCGACTCGATCGGCTGGAAGAACCGCCAGGGCCTCGGCGACAGCGCCAACCAGTTCCACTACTTCCGCCTGTCCGCCGACAACCGCATCCTGTGGGGCGGCTACGACGCGATCTACCCCTACGGCGGCCGCGTCCGCGCCGAGTACGACGACCGCCCCGAGACCTACGCAAAGCTCGCCGGGCACTTCTTCACCTGCTTCCCGCAGCTGGAGGGCGTCCGCTTCAGCCACGCCTGGGGCGGCGCGATCGACACCTGCTCCCGCTTCTCGGCGTTCTTCGGCACCGCCCACCAGGGCAAGGTGGCCTACGCCGCCGGGTACACCGGCCTCGGGGTCGGCGCCACCCGGTTCGGCGCCGACGTGATGCTGGACCTGCTGGCGGGAGAGCCCACGGAGCGCACCGAACTCGAGATGGTCCGCAAGAAGCCGCTGCCGTTCCCGCCCGAGCCGTTCGCCTGGACCGGCATCGCCCTCACCAAGTGGTCCCTGGCCCGCGCCGACGCCCAAGGTGGCCGCCGCAACCTGTGGCTGCGCACGATGGACCGGCTGGGACTGGGATTCGACAGCTGATCGACCGGGTGTGATCCGGTTCACTCCAACGGGGTGCCGGAACCCGCGTAATGACCGGGGGGACACCCCCTTCTCCCTCGTGATGCCCTCCGGACGCCCCGCGCGTCCGCGAGGTCCGCGAGAGTAAAGGGGGTCTTTCCGATGACCGGTGCGAAGACGGCGGTCGAGTGGCTCGCATCCGTCGCACCCGATCCCGAGGCCTGCCGCTGGGAGTGGGAGCGCAACCCGCTCGGGGTCGCTCTGCTGCCGGCCGGCAGCGCCTGGGACGTGCTCATCCTGCCCGGCGAACTCGGCTACGCCACGCTCGACGTACTCACCCGCGTCCTCGACCGGCCGGGCCCCGTGCTCGTCGACTTCGGCGACGCCCGCATGGGGTTCTTCGTGCCGCCGGGCACCGCGGCCCGATGGCTCGGAACGGGCATCCGCACGGCGGGCGCCGGCACCTGGATCGTCGTGCCGTACCCGGGCCGTTCCTCACCCGGCGGTGTCCGCTGGCTGGTCCCCCCGGACGGCTCGGGCATGCTCACGGACCCGGCCCTGCTGGAACTGGCGATGCACGAGGCGGCGGCCGGGCCGGCGACGCAGAACGACGGTCAGGGCCCAGGTGGTTGAGACCCGCCGGGCGTCGTCACCGCCCGGACGAAGAGCCACAGCGACGACAGCAGCACCGCGCACAGACACCAGCTGGCCACCACGTCCAGTGGCCAGTGATAGCCGCGGCGGACCAGGCCGTAGCTCACGCCGAGGACCAGCGCGACGCACAGGGTGATCAGGGTGCGGCGGGCGAGGTCCGTGCGGAGCCGGCGAAGCAGGAGCAGGGTCGCGGAGCCGTAGGCGATGGCGGCCGTGGCGGTGTGCCCGGACGGGTAGTAGCCGGTGCCGGGCGGTTCGGCCGGGGTGCCCGGGCGGGCCGTGAGTTCCTTCAACGGAACGACCAGCGCCGGAACCAGGGCCATGAGCAGGGCCGCGGTGGCGACGGGCAGCCACCAGCGGTCCGTGCCGGCGCGCCGGTCGCGTACGGCGACGTACCCCAGCGCGACGGCGAGGACCGGGACCGCGACCTGGACGTTGCCCAGGTCGGCGAGGAGTTCGGAGCAGCGGTCCGGGTTCACCAGAAGGCGGCTGAGGCGCTCGTCGAGCCGGACGAGCGGGCCGTGGGCGACGACCTGCCAGGTGATCAGGGCGAAGAGGAGAGCCGGAAGGGCGAGCAGGAGGGCGGCAGAGCCCGTAGAGCCCGGGAGCGCGGCGCGTTCCCGGTTCGCGGAGATCGGCATGGGGCACAGCTTGGCACGAGCACGAACGCCCACTCGCCGCCCTCGCGGAGGATCACGTGAACCAGCCGTCGAACGACGCCGGCCTCTTCGACCACTGCCCCTGGCTCTTCGCGGAGCAGGCCTCCGACGGGCAGCGCGCGGCACAGGAACAGCGGCGGGAGCGGCTGCTCGCGGGGCCCGGGGAGGTGCGCCTGGGCGAGGGCTGTTTCGTGGCCGAGACGGCGGCCGTGCACCCGGACGTCCTGCACCTGGGCGACCGCTCGTACATCGCGGCCCACGCCTACGTCACCGGCGACATACGCACGGGCGCCGACTGCATGCTCAACCTCTTCACGGTGGTGCGGGGCACCGTCACCCTCGGGGACGGGGTGCGCATCGGCGCCCACAGCTCGCTGCTCGGCTTCGACCACGGCTCCGCGCCCGGCCTGCCGGTCCATCAGCAGCCGGTCACCAGCCGGGGGATCACGGTGGGTGACGACGTGTGGATCGGCTCGCAGGTGATCGTCGTGGACGGTGTCACCATCGGCGACCACTGCGTCATCGGCGCGGGGGCCGTCGTGACGAAGGACCTGCCCGCGTGGACGGTGGCGGCGGGCAACCCGGCGCGCCGGATCCGGGACCGGCGAGAGCCGCGGGGAGTCAAGCGCCCCGCCGGCGCCGAGGCCCTCGCGGAGCGACTGGCGGACGTCGCCGGGACCGCCCGGGCTGAGGCGGCCGGCCTGCTGGACCGCTCCTGGCGTCCGGACACCGGCCGCTATGCCGACCGGCCCGGCACCGAGCCGACCGTGCGGGCGCACTGCGACGCCGTCGAGATCGCCGACCTGCTCCTGGGACACGTACCGTCGCACCTGCCGGCCGCCGAACACGTCGAGCGGCTCAGGGCGTTGCAGGACCCCGCCACCGGCCTGGTCCCCGAGTACGGCGCGGCCCCGCCGCTCCCCGGCCCGGCCGGACTGCCGGAGGACGACGGGGCCGCGGCCTATCACGTGCTGTGCGTCGGCTACGCGCTGGACCTGCTCGGCGGTTCCTTCGCCCACCCGGTCCACGCGGTGCGGACCACGACGGCCGACCGGCTGGTCCGGCACCTGGCCGAACTGCCCTGGGCCGACCGTGCCTGGCACGCCGGGGCATGGATCGACTCCTGGGCCACCGCCGCGCACTGGAACCTGCGCGCCGGTGGCGAGGCGGCCGCGCCGGGCGCGCTGGAGGCGCTGTTCGGCTGGCTGCACACCCACGCCGACCCGTGGACCGGGATGTGGGGCTCACCCACCCGGGAGGCCGGACGCCTGCAGATGGTCAACGGCTACTACCGGCTCACCCGCGGTTCCTTCGCCCAGTTCGGCCTGCCCGTACCGCACGCGGAGCGGGTGATCGACACGGTGCTGGACCACGCGCGCGACCCCCGCCACTTCGCACCCGGCCGCGAGAACGCATGCAACGTCCTGGACGTGATCCACCCCCTGTGGCTCTGCGCCCGGCAGACCACCTACCGCTTTGAAGAGGCCCGTTCCTGGGCAGCGAACCAGCTCACCGCCGCCCTGCGCCGCTGGCACCCCGGCCAGGGCTTCGGCTTCGGCCCGACGCCCGACGGCACCGGCCCGGGACGTGAACCCGGCCTCCAGGGCACGGAGATGTGGCTCGCGATCATCTGGCTGCTCGCGGACGTCCTGGGCCTCTCCGACATCCTGGGCTACCGCCCACGGGGGATCCATCGCCCTGAGCCCGCGCCGGCCGAGAAGGCCTGACCAAGAGGCGCGATGCCGCACAAGGGGGGCAGAAATGGAGGTCGGCCGCCCCGGAACAGGGGGGGTGGTTCCGGGGCGGCCGTCCGGACCGGAACGTCGCGCGCCCCGGGGGGTTTGGGGCGGGCGACTGTCCGATCGGTGAGGAGATCCAGAGCCTCAGGCTCCGTTTGTGTGCGCGAGGGCACGACCAGGTCGAAGCTGGGGAGGCCCCGGCCTGATGTCACCCACAGTCCCCTGTGGGCGGGGTGTATCTCTCATCTGGGTAGAACCTACGACAGGGGCAGGGCGCAGGACAGGCCGTAGGGCCCCCTGTCATCCACCTCGCACACCTTCTTCACACGCTCTTCCGCTCGCCGCCCCGGTAGCGGAACCGAGGCGGCTCACCTGCCCGGACGGCGGCTCAGATGCGCGCGCCGAAGGTTCAGATGCGGGAGAACGCCTGCTCGATGATGTCGAGGCCCTCGTTCAGCAGGCTCTCGCCGATCACCAGCGGGGGCAGGAAGCGGAGCACGTTGCCGTAGGTGCCACAGGTCAGGACCAGCAGGCCCTCGGCGTGGCAGGCCTTGGCGAGCGCGGCGGTCGCCTCCGGGTTCGGCTCCTTGGTGGCGCGGTCCTTGACCAGCTCGATGGCGATCATCGCGCCGCGGCCACGGATGTCCCCGATGGCGTCGAACTTGTCGGCCATGGCGGTGAGGCGGGCTTTCATGATCGCCTCGATGTTCTTGGCCTTGGCGTTGAGGTCGAGCTCCTTCATCGTCTCGATGGAGCCGAGCGCACCCGCGCAGGCGACCGGGTTGCCGCCGTAGGTGCCTCCCAGGCCGCCGGCGTGCGCGGCGTCCATGATCTCGGCGCGCCCGGTGACGGCCGCGAGCGGCAGACCACCGGCGATGCCCTTCGCCGTCGTGATGAGGTCCGGGACGATGCCCTCGTCCTCGCACGCGAACCACTGGCCCGTACGGCAGAAGCCGGACTGGATCTCGTCGGCGACGAAGACGATGCCGTTGTCCTGCGCGAACGTGCTGATCGCCGGCAGGAAGCCCTTGGCCGGCTCGATGAAGCCGCCCTCGCCGAGCACCGGCTCGATGATGATCGCGGCGACGTTCTCCGCGCCTACCTGCTTGCTGATCTGGTCGATGGCCTGCGCGGCGGCCTCGGGGCCGGCGTTCTCAGGCCCGGTCGGCCAGCGGTAGCCGTACGCCACCGGCACCCGGTACACCTCGGGGGCGAACGGGCCGAAGCCGTGCTTGTACGGCATGTTCTTCGCGGTCAGCGCCATCGTCAGGTTGGTGCGCCCGTGGTAGCCGTGGTCGAACACCACGACGGCCTGTCGCTTGGTGTACGCCCGCGCGATCTTCACGGCGTTCTCGACGGCCTCGGCGCCGGAGTTGAACAGGGCGCTCTTCTTGGCGTGGTCACCGGGGGTCAGCTCGGCGAGCGCCTCGGCGACCTCGACGTACCCCTCGTACGGCGTGACCATGAAACAGGTGTGGGTGAAGTCGGCCAGCTGCGCCGACGCCCGCCGTACGACGGCCTCGGCGGAGGCGCCCACGGACGTCACGGCGATGCCCGACCCGAAGTCGATCAGACGGTTGCCGTCGACGTCCTCGATGATCCCGCCGCCCGCCCGCGCCGTGAACACGGGCAGCACGGACCCCACGCCCTGCGCGACCGCGGCGGTGCGGCGGGCCTGCAACTCCTGCGACTTCGGACCGGGAATGGCGGTGACGACGCGGCGCTCCTGCGGAAGTGCGGTCATGCGGGGCTCCTGGGTGGTGCGGATGGTCTGTTACGGACGCTCGGGTTCTTTTCTCGCAGGCTAGGGCGGGGGAAGGGGGGTGGGCATGCTCCATGTGGGCGTTGTCGGTGGGACGGCTTGTCCGGGGTGGACATGGCAGTCTCGTGGGCCGGTGCCCACGACCCGGCCGCGTAAGCGGTGAACTCCCCAGGGGAGGGCGTTAGATTGGCTCGCTGATGGTGGACGGAGCGGCTGGTCAGGGGGCAAGGGCGATGGACAGCGACGGGACGCAGGACGCGCGGGGTACGCATGCGAGTCCCGTGCCGCGCCCGGCGGGACCGCCGGAGGTGCCCGCGATGCCTCCCCGGCCGCCCCGGGCGCCGGCGACACCGCCGCTGCCGGACGGGTCGGCCTTCCTCGCCTGGCTGCGCACGCCACGGCCCGACGCCGCGCCGGGCGTGTGGCGGTTCGGGCACCGGCCGCGGCCCGCGGAGGAACCCGAGGAGGTCCCCACCCGGCAGCTGCTGAGCGGGGCACTGATCGCCTTCCTCGTGGGCTGGCTGATCTGGTCGCTGCTCCAGAACGGCTACCTCGGCACCTGGTGGTGGGTGCCGTTCGACCTGATCGTTCCCGACGCCTGGCGGGGCGGCGACAGCGACCTCGGCGAGACCGGGACGTTCATCGTCTACCAGGGGTACGAACTGCTCGTCGCCTTGGCGATCATGGTGGGGGCGGCCCGGCTCGGCCGCTGGGGCGAGGTGTGGCGTCGCTTCGTCACCCCCCGCTTCCGCCGGCCGGAGGCCCCGGAGACTCGTGCGACTCCCGAGGACGACCCGGCCCAGTGGAACGAGCTGCGCGCCGCCGGGGCCGTCGACGCCGCCGAGCGGCTCGCCGCCGAGGCCCGCTCCGGGCTGATGCGGGACGTCGACCATGCCCGGATCCTCCGTGCCTGGCAGGGCGTGCGCACCGGACGGCACAGCCTCGCCACCTTCAGCGGCGCCGTGCTCAAGGACGGCGCCGCCGCGTGCCTCCATCCCTCCGGGGAGCGCGACCTGCCCGCCCGGCTCGCCCGGCACGACCTGGTCACCGGGCAGGTGCGGCTCGGGACCACCGTGGACGACGCCCGCAACCCGTACACCTACCGCGGCACC
Source organism: Streptomyces sp. NPDC093598 (assembly GCF_044764825.1). NCBI lineage: Bacteria > Bacillati > Actinomycetota > Actinomycetes > Kitasatosporales > Streptomycetaceae > Streptomyces > Streptomyces sp. NPDC093598. The sequence continues at coordinate 200,330 of NZ_JBIWIV010000010.1, forward strand.
GGACTGGCCCTCGGGCCCGACCTGCTCGGCACCTCGCTGGTGGCCGTCGGACCCGCCGGCTCCGGCAAGACCGGGACCGTCGTGCGGCCCCTCGCCGAGTCGCTGTGTCTGCACGCCCTCGCCGGGCGGGCCGCCGTGGTCGTCGTCGGGGCGGCCGGGGCGGGACTCGGGCCCGCCGACGCGTACGACGTCGTCGTGCGGATCGGGAACCAGGAGTCCGAGTACGACCTCGACCTGTACGGCGGCACCACCGACCCGGACGAGGCCGCGGCCGTGCTCGCCGAGGCGCTCGTCGGGGATCTCGCCGATCCGCATCCCGGCAGCGACAGCCGGCGCTCGACCACCGTCCTCGCCCAGCTGCTCGGGCCGTTCCGGGCCGTCCACGGGCGTTTCCCCTCCGTACCGGAGCTGCGGCAGCTGCTCGACGGCGCGCCGGGGCCGTTCGCCGCGCTGCGGCAGGGGCTTCAGGAGGCCGGACAGGACTCGCTGCTGCGGGAACTGGACGCCCGGGAGCGGCAGATGGGGCAGCCCGGGGACGTCGGCGGGGTGCTGGGCGATCGCGTCGCGCTGCTCGACCGGCCCGCCTTCGCCGGGTTCTTCGACACCTCCGGGCAGTCCCGGCCCTTCACGCTCAAGGCCCTCGACCACCCGGTGCGGGTGCGCATCGACCTGCCCCAGCGCGGGCACGCCGACGCCTCCCGGATGCTGGCGCGGCTGGTGCTCGCGCAGTTCACGGCCAGTGTCGCCGTACGGGAGGACCGGTCGCTGTTCGCCTGCCTGCTGCTGGACGACGCGACCGGGGTGGTGACGCCCGAGGCCGTGCGCGGCATCCAGCGGCTGCGGTCCGGCAACGCCGGGGTCGTGCTCACCCTGCGGACGCTGGACGACGTGGCCCGGCCGCTGCGCGGACCGCTGCTCGGCGCCACCGGATGCCGGATGGCCCTGTCGGGGCTCACGCCCTGGGACGGGCAGGACTTCGCCGAGGTGTGGGGCAAGGAGTGGACCGAGGCCCGGGACGTCACCGACCGGCAGATCATCGCGGAGACCCCGGCGGGCAAGGCCGTGCACATGCTGCGCCGGGTGATCACCGGCAAGGCCCCGACCGCACGGGCTGTGACCGTACGGCAGGTCGAGCGGGAGCGCTGGTCCGCCTCCGAGCTGGCGCACGGCGTTCCGGCGGGGCACGCGGTGCTGTCGCTGACCGACGTCAAGGGCGAGCACGCGCCACCGCTGCTGGTCGATCTGCGGGGCTGACCCCGCAGGGCCCGTGCGGGTACGCGGGGATCGTACGGTGAGGCAGAATCGTCACAGGTCGTTCATACGCGGCGGCCAAAACACCACACCGATCACACCGCCCTGACGCAGAAGGCCTCATGCCCCTGACGCTCGCCTCGCTCGTCCACCACTCCGCGCTGAAACTGACCGTGCGGGCGGGCGAAGACCGCCTCGACGTGCCGGTCCGCTGGGCGCACGGCAGCGAGCTCGCCGACCCCGTGCCCTACATGGAGGGCGGGGAACTGCTGCTGATCACCGCACTCAAACTGGACGCCGAGGACCGGGATGCCATGCGCCGCTACGTCCGGCGGCTGGCCGGGGCCGGTGTGGTCGGGCTCGGCTTCGCCGTCGGCGTCCACTACGAGGAGATCCCCGAGGCGCTCGTCGACGCGGCCGAGGAGGAGGGTCTGCCGCTGCTGGAGGTGCCGCGGCGCACGCCGTTCCTCGCCATCAGCAAGGCCGTGTCCGCCGCGATCGCCGCCGACCAGTACCGGGCCGTCACCGCCGGGTTCGCCGCCCAGCGCGAGCTGACCCGGCAGGCCCAGGCCGGCGGGCCGGAGGGGCTGCTGGCCGCGCTGGCCTCGCAGGTCGACGGATGGGCGGCGCTGTACGACGCCTCGGGCGCGGTCGTCGCCACGGCGCCGGAGTGGGCGGGGCGGCGCGCCGCGCGGCTCACCGGTGACGTGCAGAAGCTGCGCGACCGCCCCGCGCCCGCCTCCTCCGTGGTGGGCGGGCCGGAGAACGAGGACCGGGTCGAGCTGCACACCATCGGCACCGGCCGGCGCCCCCGGGCGGCCCTCGCCGTGGGCACCGCCGCCGCCCCGGGCACCGCCGAGCGCTACGCCGTCCACTCGGCCATCGCGCTGCTGACGCTGACCACGGAACGCTCCCGGTCCCTCCAGGCGGCCGAGCAGCGGGTCGGTGCGGCGGTGCTGCGCATGCTGCTGGCCGGGGAGCCCGACCACGCGCGCGCGGTCGCCGGGGACCTGTACGGCGAACTGCTGGACGCGCCGTTCCGGATGATGGTCGCGGAGCGGGTGCCGGTGTCGGCGTCGGCCGCGCTGGCCCGTGCCGAGGCGCGCAAGGGCGCGCCGCCCGTCGAGCGGCCCTCGGCCGCCGCGCTCGCCGCGGCCGACACCGGCGTGGACCCCCTGGCGGCGCTCGCCGACGTCGTGGAGTCCGCTGCGGCCCGCGCCGGTGAGGCCGTGCTGGTGGTGCCGGAGGGGGAGCGACTGGTGGTGCTGGCCGCGGACGGTGGTGCGGCCGCGGCGGCCTGCGGGGAGTACGCGGCCGCCCTGGAGACGACCCGGACCGGCATACGCGAGAAGGTGCCCGGCGGCGAGGAGGACGAACTGGTCGTGGGCCTGTCGGCACCGGCCGGGCCCATCGCCGCGTCCTCCGCGTACAAGCAGGCCGAGCAGGCGCTGTCGGTGGCGCGGCGGCGCGGGCGCGTCCTCGTGGAGCACGAGCAGATGGCGGCCGGATCCGTGCTGCCGCTGCTGGCGGACGACGCGGTACGGGCCTTCGCCGACGGCATGCTGCGGCCGCTGTACGAGCACGACGCCACGGGCCGCGGCGACCTCGTGGCCTCGCTGCGCGCCTGGCTGTCGAAGCACGGCCAGTGGGACGCGGCGGCGGCCGACCTCGGCGTCCACCGGCACACCCTGCGCTACCGCATGCGCCGGGTCGAGGAGATCCTCGGCCGCTCCCTGGACGACCCGGACGTCCGGATGGAGCTGTGGCTGGCCCTGAAGGCCGCCACCACCGAATAGCCAAACCGGAGTGTCCACGTCCCCCACTGCTACGGCTCGGACAAACGCCCTTCGGCCGCCTCGCGCCTACCGTTGATCCCGCAGCAGCACAGGATCACCCCCGACGCCGAAGGGCCGGAACCCACATGACCTCCACCCACGCCTTCTGGCTCGCCGGCCGCCAGGCCACCGGCGAGGACACCTTCGACGTCACGTCCTCGTGGGACGGGCGGCTCGTCGGCACGGTGAGCGTGCCGACGGACGCGCAGGTCGAGGAGGCCGTGGCCGCCGCGTACGCCGTTCTGGACGAGTTCGCCGCCACCCCCGCCCATGTCCGGGCCGCCGCCCTCGACCACGTCAGCAAGCGCCTCGCCGAGCGCACCGAGGAGATCGCGCAGCTGATCTCCGCCGAGAACGGCAAGCCCCTGAAGTGGGCGCGCGGCGAGGTCGGGCGGGCGGTGTCCGTGTTCCGGTTCGCGGCCGAGGAGGCCCGGCGGTTCAACGGCGGCGACGCCCAGCGCCTCGACACCGACCTCGGCGGCCAGGGCCGGCTCGCCCTCACCCGCCGTTTCCCCAAGGGCGTCGTGCTCGGCATCGCGCCCTTCAACTTCCCGCTGAACCTCTGCGCCCACAAGATCGCCCCGGCCATCGCCGCCGGCGCCCCGATCATCCTGAAGCCGGCCCCGGCGACCCCGCTGTCCGGCCTGATCATCGGCGACCTGCTGGCCGAGACCGAGCTGCCCGCGGGCTCCTGGAGCATCCTGCCGGTCGCCAACGACAAGATGCCCGCCCTCGTGCAGGACGAGCGCCTGCCCGTCATCTCCTTCACCGGTTCCGAGAAGGTCGGCTACGCGATCATGGACTCGGTGCCGCGCAAGCACTGCACCCTGGAGCTGGGCGGCAACGGCGCGGCCGTCGTCCTCGCCGACTGGGCGAGCGACGAGGACCTGGAATGGGCGGCGAACCGCATCGCCACCTTCTCCAACTACCAGGGCGGCCAGTCCTGCATCTCCGTGCAGCGGGTCATCGCCGACGCCTCGGTGTACGACCGGCTGCTGCCGCGTGTCGTCGCCGCCGTCGAGGCCCAGGTCACCGGTGACCCGAGCGACGACAGGACCGACGTCGGCCCGCTGGTCAGCGAGGACGCCGCCCGGCGCGTCGAGACGTGGGTCCAGGAGGCCGTGGACGCAGGGGCGCAGCTGCTCACCGGCGGCAAGCGCGACGGCGCCTCCTACGCGCCGACCGTCCTGGCCGAGGTCCCGGCCGACGTCACGATCTCTTGCGAGGAGGTCTTCGGGCCGGTCCTCACCGTGCAGAAGGTGGACGGCGAGGCCGAGGCCTTCGCCGCCGTCAACGACTCCAAGTACGGTCTCCAGGCGGGCGTGTTCACCCACGACCTCCAGACCGCCTTCCGGGCCCACCGGGCCCTCGAGGTCGGCGGCGTCGTCATCGGCGACGTGCCGTCCTACCGCGCCGACCAGATGCCGTACGGCGGCGTCAAGCAGTCCGGCGTGGGCCGCGAGGGCGTGCGGTTCGCCATGGAGGACTACACGTACGAGCGTGTGCTGGTCCTCACCGGCATCACTCTCTAGCTCACGCTCTAGCTTATGGAAACCATTTCCATATAGGCTCTGCGAAGGGGCCCGGCACCGATGCCTTCCGGTGCCGGGCCCCTTCTCTGTGCCGGCCTGCTCCGGACCCTCAACCGGAGAAGCCGACGTGCGCGAGCCGCAGCGGGCCGCGCAGCCTGAGGTGCACGTCGTGGACGCCCGCGGCGACCGCGGACGCGCCCAGGGTGACGTAGTCGTACGGGCCCGAGGTCGGTGTGCCGGGCGACAGCACCGCGAGGACCGGGCCGCCGTCGAGGGACAGCTCGACCGTGCCCTCGCCGGCCACCTGCACCGTCACCTCGGAGACGCCCCGTCCGAAGTCGCAGGAGCGGAAGACCAGTTCGCCGGGCTCCGTGCCCGACGGTGTCACCGCGTCGCCCGAGACCTTCGTCCGGTCGACGATCTCGATGCCGCTCTGCTCGTCGAACCCGGCCGCGGCGAGACCGTCCGCGACGACCGCGCGCGGCAGGGTCGGGTCGCCGTCGAGCGTGACGGTCGTCCGCAGCCGGACGTCCTCGCTGGACGCCCCGGCCAGCAGCTCGTACCCGCCCGGTTCCACGCGCCACCGGTCCTGGGCCACGTCCCAGAAGGCGAACGCGGTCAGCGGGACTTCGAGGCTCAGCTCGGCCGTCGCCCCCGGGGCGAGGGTGACGCGGCGGTGATCCAGCAGCTCGCGGCGCGGACGCGGCACGGACGCGTCGACGGCCCGGGTGTAGAGCTGGGCCACCTCGTCGGCCGTGACGGCACCGGTGTTCGTGACGGAGAAGGAGACCCGCACCGTCGCATCCTCGACCCGGGCCGTCAGGTCGCCGTACGCGAACGACGCGTACGACAGGCCGTGCCCGAAGGGGAACAGGGGCGTCCCCTCGAAGTACAGGTACGTCTGACGGGCGCCGATCACGTCGTAGTCGAGGAGGTCGGGCAGGTCGGTGTCGTCGGCGTACCAGGTCTGCGGGAGACGGCCGGCGGGGGAGACGTCACCGGCCAGGACGCGGGCCAGGGCGGTGCCGCCCGCCTGGCCGCCGTGCGCGGTCCACAGCACGGCCGGGAGATCGGACGGGTCGACGGCGTAGGGGTAGGCGGAGACCAGCGCGAGCACGGTGGCCGGGTTCGCCGCGCGGGCCGACCGCAGCAGCCGCTCCTGGTGCTCCGGCAGACGCAGGGTCGTACGGTCCTCGGTCTCGCGGCCGTTGATGTGCGGGTCGTTGCCCGCGACCACCACGACCACGTCGGCCGCCGCCGCGGCACGCGCCACCGCCTCCTCGCCGCGCTCGGCGACGACCAGCTCGAAGACCTCGGGATCTTTCTCGGCAACCTTCACGCCGTCGGCGGAGACACACACATGGCGACCCGTCCCCAGGTGCTTCAGGAGGTGCCCGTTCCCGTGTGGTTCGAGGCGGAACGTCTCCTGCACGAACCAGCCGCCCGGCTGGTCGGCGGAGGCGCGGAGGTAGCCGTCGTCGGCGACCGAGAGGTAGCGGCCGTCGGGGGCGCGCAGGGTCAGGACGCCCTCGCCCCAGTCCGCGAGCGCCAGTTCGGTGCCCTCGGCGTCGGCCGTGAGGGCGGGCAGGTCGGTGCGGCCCGCGAGCAACGCCGGGTCGAGCGCGCCCTCGGCGCCGCGCACCTCGTCGGCGGCGCCCTCGGCCGCCGGCACGCGCAGGAACGCACCGGCGGAGGTCTTCAGCCGGACCCGGTCCACGCCCTCCGCGAACTCCACCCGATCCGCGCCGAACCGCTCGTACAGGCCCTCCAGCGGGGTCGAGCGGTGCAGGAGCGTGCCGCTGTACCAGTCGAGCTTGCACTCGTCGGCGAGCAGCCCGACCACCGCGACGCGGGTGTCCGGGGCGAGCGGCAGCACGCCGTCGTTCTTCAGCAGCACCACGGCCTGCTCGGCGGCCTCCTGGGCGAGGGCACGGTGCGCCGGGGTGTCGAACTCGCCGGTCGCGTCGTGCGGGTCGTACTGCGGGTCGAACTCCCCGAGCCGGAAACGGACCGAGAGCTGGCGGCGGACGGCGGTGTCGACATCGGCCTCGGTCAGCAGGCCGCGCTCCAGGGCGCCGCGCAGCCGCCCGGTCATCTGCGAGGAGTCCGTGCCGTGGTCGGTGAAGCTGTCGACGCCCGCGACGAGGGAGGCGGCGGTGGCCTCCTCGTGGGTGTCGAAGTAGTGCTCGGAGTCCACCAGGTTGCTCGGCGCCCCCGCGTCCGAGCAGACCAGCAGGTCCTCTTCGGTCCAGGTCCGCAGGTGCTCGGACAGGTACGGGGAGACGTGGTTGGGGCGGCCGTTGACCAGGTTGTACGCCGGCATCACCCCGGCCACCGCGCCCGCCTCGACCGTCTCGCGGAAGGCCCGCAGGTCGTACTCGTGCAGCACACGCGGTCGCACCGAGCTCGACGTCGTGGAGCGGTCCGTCTCGTTGTTGTGGGCCAGCCAGTGCTTCAGCACGGGCGCGGTGCGCCAGTAGACGGGGTGGTCGCCGCGCAGGCCGTGCGTGTAGGCCGTGGCGATCGCCGAGGTGAGCTTCGGGTCCTCCGAGTAGCCCTCCTCGTTGCGGCCCCACAAGGGATGGCGCAGCAGGTTGACCGTCGGGGCCCAGACGTTGAGGCCGACCCGGTCGTCCTTGGCGCGCATCGCGCGGATCTCCTTGGACACCGCGTCTCCGACGCGCCGCACCAGCTCCGGGTTCCAGGTGGCGCCGAGACCGACCGCCTGCGGGAAGACGGTGGCCGGGCCCATCCACGCCACACCGTGCAGGGCCTCCTGGCCGGTGCGGAACGCGGCGACGCCGAGCCGCTCCACGGGGGGCGCGAACTGATGCAGGAACGCGGTCTTCTCCTCGATGGTGAGCCGCGACAGGAGGTCGTCGATCCGCTTCGCGAACGGCAGACGCGGATCGCGGAACGGCGGCATGGGCGGCGTGAGTGCGGTCACGTGGGAATCCCTTTGCGATGGAGCGGCGAGGCCCTTTCGAAGCGCTTCGATGCTCGATCGGCGCAGGGGTGGGTGTCAAGACACCCCGGTGCAACATCTCCGAGCTTCGGGCGGCATTACAACGCCCCACGAGAGCTGCACGCGCTGGTGAACACCTCGGAGGAATCTTGGAATCGCCCCTTGTGCACCCCTGGGTGTTCACTTAACCTCGCAGCAACATCGAAGCGCTTCGACTGTGAGGTCCGCCGCCCGGCGGTGCGCATTCCGCGTCACGCGTCGGAGTATCGCTTCGGCTCAGCCAGTTCCACTCGAGACACCGCAGCCGACGGCCTCCGCCGGGTGTCCTGGTGCGCCATGAAGGGTTGACGCAATGACGCCGAACGCCGCCTCCGCTTCCTCCGGACCGAGCCGGAGAAGTTTCCTCGCCTCCACGGCGGTCGCCACCGCCGCGGTGGCGGGCGGGATGCCGTTGCTTGCCGCCTGCGGGGGGTCGCAAGAAGGGCGCAAGGAGGGAACCACCTCCGGGAAGGACGCCAAGAAGCTCCTTCCGGCCTTCGTGGCGCGGAACGTCGTCAGCCCCGACATCCCCTCGAAGAACGGCTCGGCCGCGGGGTTCACCCGGCCGCTGGACCTCAGCACCCTGAAGACCGCGGTGCCGGAGAAGCTCGGCAAGGGCAGCAAGATCAAGATCATGGCCCCGTTCTGGGGCACGCCCCCGTCGAACAACAACCCGTACTACAAGGCCATGAACCAGGCCATCGGGGTCGAGGTCAGCTGGCAGAACCAGGACGGCAACACCTACGACGAGAAGCTGGGGGCCATCCTCGCCTCCAGCGACATCCCGGACGTGGTGGTCGTCCCGGGCTGGAACCTGAACGGCAAGATACCGAGCGCCATCAACGCCAAGTTCGCGGACCTCGGCGAGTACCTCTCCGGCGACAAGGTCAAGGACTACCCGAACCTCGCGGCCGTCCCCACCGACGCCTGGCAGCGCTCCATCTTCGGCGGCCAGCTGCGCGCGATCCCGATGCCCGCCTCGCCCGTCGTGAACGTCGCCCCCTTCTACCGCAAGGACGTCTTCGACAAGGAGGGCTACACGCTCCCCACGTCGGCGGACGAGTTCCTGGCCTGGGCGAAGGAGGCCACCAACGCCAAGGCGAAGGTGTGGGCCTGCGACGACATGAAGTGGACCGCGTTCAGTGTGTTCGGCGTGCTGAGCGGGGCCGACAAGGCGCTGTGGTGGAACCTCGAGGGCGACAAGCTGATCAACCGGATCGAGACCGAGGCGTATCTCGAAGCCCTGGAGTGGACCCGCAAGCTCTACGCGGCCGGCGTGGTCCACCCCGATGCCAAGGCGGCCAACCAGGGCCTGGCGGGCAACCGGTTCACCGCCGGCCAGTCCCTCGTCTACAACGACGACCTCTCCGCCCTGTGGGGCAAGACGGCCGAACAGCGCACCCAGAACAAGGACTTCGGCATGGGTGTGATGGACATCTTCGGTCACGACGGCGGTGACCCGACCTTGTGGGCGGTCCAGCCCGCGAACATCTTCACCTTCGTCAACAAGAAGGCGTCCAAGCAGGTCGTCCAGGACTTCCTCGCCCTCGCCAACTACTGTGCGTCGCCTTACGGCACCAAGGAGTACATGCTCACCGTCTACGGCGTCGAGGGCACCGACTACACGGTGAAGGACGGGGTGCCGACGAAGACGACCAGGGGCGTCAACGAGGTCAACGGCGCCTTCGACTACACCGGCGACCCCGCCGCCTACATCGCCCACCCGGACCTGCCCGAGATAGCCAGGCAGCAGGTCGAGTGGCAGCAGCGGATGGGCGCCTTCACCAAGAAGTCCTCCTTCCACGGCATGACCATCACCGAGCCCAACCGGTGGACCAACCTGGCCGACGACTTCGAGCAGCTCGAGGACGACGTCGTGCGCGGGCGCAAGAAGATCAGCGACGTGCAGCAGGCGGTCTCGGACTGGAAGAAGCAGGGCGGCGACGACCTGCGGGCCTGGTACAAGAAGCTCCTCGACGACAACGGTTCCGCGAAGTAACCCGGCGCTGAGGCAAGGAGAAGGCCGTGTCGCACAGCACGGTGCCTCGCAGCAGGGCCGAGGCGCAGACGACGGACGGTACGACGAAGGCGGACGGGTCCCCCGGGCGGGGCCGGCCGGCCGGAGAGCGCAAGGGGAGACGTGCGGGAAAGCTGAGCCTGCGGATCCGCTTCCGGCGTGACCGGACGCTCGTCCTGATGACCGTGCCGGCCGTGCTGCTGGTGCTCGTCTTCAACTACGTGCCGATCCTCGGCAACGTCGTCGCCTTCCAGGACTACGACCCGTATCTCAGCGAAAACGGCTTCGTCGCCATGTTCGAGAGTCCATGGGTCGGCCTGGAGCAGTTCGAACGGGTCTTCTCCGACTCCGAGTTCTGGCACGCGGTGCAGAACACCTTCGTGCTGTTCTTCCTCCAGCTCGTGCTCTTCTTCCCGGTGCCGATCCTGCTCGCGCTGCTCATCAACAGCGTGATCAGGCCCCGGGTCCGGGCCGTCGCCCAGGCGGTCCTGTACCTCCCCCACTTCTTCTCGTGGGTCCTGGTGGTCACGGTCTTCCAGCAGATCTTCGGCGGCGCGGGCATCATCGCGCAGACCCTGCGCGATCACGGGCGTGGCGGGTTCGACATCATGACCGACCCGGAGATCTTCAAGTACCTGGTCACGGTCGAGGGCATCTGGAAGGACGCGGGCTGGGGCGTCATCGTCTTCCTCGCGGCCCTCGCCTCCGTCAGCAACGACCTGTACGAAGCCTCCGCGATGGACGGTGCCGGGCGCTGGCGCCGCATGTGGCACATCACGCTCCCCGCGCTGCGGCCGGTCATCGCCCTGCTGCTGGTCCTGCGGGTGGGCGACGCCCTCACCGTCGGCTTCGAGCAGCTGCTGCTGCAACGCGACGCGGTCGGGCCGGAGGCGTCGGACGTGCTCGACACGTACGTGTGGTGGAACGGCATCCGTAACCAGGACTTCAGTTACGCGGCCGCCGCCGGACTGATCAAGGGCATCGTCGGCCTGACCCTCGTCCTGGTGGCGAACAAGGTCGCCCACCTCATGGGCGAGCAGGGGGTGTACAAGAAGTGAGCACAGTCGTCGACCGGCCGTCGCTGACCGAGGTGGCCAAGAAGCCCAGTCCCTGGGCCGCCCCGCCCCGCCCGTCCTGGGAGGAGGAGCCCGCCAAGGCCGGACTCGCGGCCAAGGGCATCGTCCTCGCCTTCGCCTGCTTCGCGATCCTGTTCCCCCTGTGGATCGTGATCGTCACCAGCCTGTCCTCGAAGAAGACCATCGACGCGGCCGGCGGGCTGGTGGTGATCCCCAAGGACATCACCTTCATCGCCTATCAGGAACTGCTCAGCGGTGGCCAGGTCCAGCGCGCGGCGCTTGTCAGCCTCGGCGTCACCCTCGTGGGCACGCTGTTCAGCATGACGGTGTCGGTGCTGTGCGCCTACGGGCTCTCGCGCTCCGGCTCGCTCGGCCACCGCTGGATCCTGATGACCTTGCTCGCGACGATGTTCTTCGGCGCCGGGCTGATCCCGACCTACCTGCTGGTGCAGGCGCTCGGGCTGACCGACACCTATCTGGCGCTGATCCTGCCCAGCGCGGTCAGCGTCTTCAACATCCTGGTCCTGCGGGCGTTCTTCATGAACATCTCGCAGGAACTCACCGACAGTGCACGGATCGACGGGGCCGGGGACTTCCGGATCCTGTGGCAGATCGTCATGCCACTCTCGCGTGCCGTGATCGCGGTGATCTCCCTGTTCTACGCGGTGGGCTACTGGAGCGCCTGGTTCAACGCCTCCATCTACCTCACCGACCAGGACATGATGCCGCTGCAGAACGTCATGATCCAGCTCGTGCAGAAGCAGGAGCGTCCGGTCGGGCTCGCCGCGCAGATCAACACCGGCCAGATCTCGGCCCTCTCCATCCAGATGGCGGTGATGGTCATGGCTCTGCTTCCCGTCGCCGTGCTGTCGCCCTTCGTCCAGAAGCACTTCAAGAAGGGCATGCTCACCGGGGCCGTCAAGGGCTGAGCGACGCCCACTCGGTGGGGTGCTCCCGTTGTTCCGCGACTGCGGCCGGCTCGTCACTGTTCGCGCCGTTCCCCGCGCCCCTTCCGGGGCGCTCCCCCCCTCCTTTTCAGAACGACGAGGTATGTGTCATGCATGCGTCCAGCCTCTCCAGACGTTCCGTTCTCGCCGGGACCGCTGTCGCCGCCGCGGCCGTCTCCCTTCCGATGACCCAGGGGCGGGCGCAAGCCGCCGCCACTCCCGCGAAGCGCGGATACCGCTGGCGCAACGCCGTCCAGGGCGGCACCGGATTCATCACCGGAGTGCTGTTCCACCCCTCCGTGCGCGGACTCGCCTACCTCCGTACGGACATCGGCGGTGCCTACCGGTGGGACGACCGGACCGACCGGTGGATCCCGCTCACCGACCACCTCGGCTGGGACGACTGGAACCTGCTCGGCGTGGAGGCCATGGCCGTCGACCCGGCGCATCCGAACCGGGTGTACCTCGCCCTCGGCACCTACGCGCAGTCCTGGGCCGGCAACGGGGCCGTGCTGCGGTCGGAGGACCGGGGCGCGACCTGGCGGCGCACCGACCTCACCGTGAAGCTCGGAGCCAACGAGGACGGCCGCGGCTGCGGTGAGCGGCTGCTCGTCGACCCGCGGGACAGCGACACGCTGTGGCTCGGCACCCGGCACGACGGGCTGCTCAAGTCCACCGACCGGGGCGCCACATGGAAGGCCGTCAGCTTCCCGGCCACGCCGAGCGCCACCGGCCAGGGCGTCACCCTCCTGGTCGCCGTCGGCCGCAGCGTCTACGCCGGCTGGGGCGACTCCGACGGCACCGCCGGGAAGCCCAACCTGTACCGGACGTCCGACGGCACGACCTGGCAGGCCGTTCCCGGGCAGCCCGCCGGCGCCGCCGCCAAGGTCCCGGTCCGGGCCGCTTACGACCGGCACACCCGCGAGCTGTACGTGACGTACGCCGACGCCCCCGGCCCGAACGGCCAGTCCGACGGCAGCGTGCACAAGCTGCGGACGACGACCGGGAAGTGGACCGAGGTCACGCCCGTCAAGCCCGGCGGGGCCACGACCGACGGCGGGACCGACTCCTTCGGCTACGGCGGCGTCGCCGTCGACGCCCGCCACCCCGGCACCGTCGTCGTCTCCACCAACAACCGCTGGTCGCTGATCGACACCCTGTACCGGACCACCGACGGCGGCCGCACCTGGACGTCCCTGAAGGACAAGGCCGTCCTCGACGTCTCCGAGACGCCGTACCTCAAGTGGGGCGGCGACGCCCCCAAGTTCGGCTGGTGGATCCAGGCCGTCGGCCTCGACCCGTTCGACTCCCGGCATGTCGTCTTCGGCACCGGCGCCACCCTCTACGGCACCCGCGACCTCAAGCGCTGGGCCCCGCAGATCCGCGGTGTGGAGGAGGCGTCCATACGCCAGCTGATCTCGCCCCCGACCGGCGAGGCGCACCTGCTCAGCGGGTCCGGGGACATCGGTGTGATGTACCACGAGCGGCTCACGGCATCGCCCTCGCGCGGCATGGCGTCGAACCCCGTGTTCGGCACGGCGACGGGTCTGTCGCTGGCCGCGGCCAAGCCGTCGTACGTGGTCCGGGCCGGCTGGGGCGACCACGGCAACGGCGCCTTCTCGAACGACGGCGGCAGGACCTGGGCCCCCTTCGAGGCCCAGCCGGACGTGGCCAGGTCCGCGCCGGGGCCGATCGCCACCAACGCCGACGGCAGTGTGCTGCTGTGGTCCTTCGGCACGGCCAACCCGGGCTACCGCTCGGCGGACAACGGCGCCACGTGGTCCGAGGTCGCCTCCTTCCCGAAGGGCGCCGCCCCGGTCGCGGACCCAGTCGACCCGGCCCGCTTCTACGCCTTCGACACCACGACCGGCACGCTGTTCGCCAGCACCGACAGCGGCGAGACCTTCACGGTGCGCGCCACCGGCCTGAACTCGGGCGACAGCGAGTTCCAGTTGACGGCTGCCCCGGGCCGCACCGGTGACCTGTGGCTGAGCCTGAAGGGGAACGGGCTGTACCGCTCGACCGACGGCGGCGCGACCTTCACCAAGGTCCCCGGCTGCCGGGCCTCGTACACCCTCGGCTTCGGCAAGGCCGCCCGGGGCGCCTCCTACCCGGCGATCTACCTGGTCGGCTCAACCGAGACCATCACCGCCGTGTACCGCTCCGACGACGAGGCGAAGACCTGGACGCGGATCAACGACGACGGGCACCAGTGGGGCTGGATCGGCGCGGCCATCACCGGCGACCCGCGTGTCTACGGCCGTGTGTACATCGCCACCAACGGACGCGGCGTGCAGTACGGGGAACCCGTCTGATGGCGGAGCGGAAAGGGCCTGCCCTGAGCGACGCCACCCGGGGCCGTCTCCTCTTCGGCGGGGACTACAACCCGGAGCAGTGGCCGAAGGAGACCTGGCACGAGGACGTCCGGCTGATGAAGGCCGCCGGAGTCAACTCGGTCACCCTCGGCGTCTTCTCCTGGTCAACGCTCGAACCGGAGCCCGGGGCACGCGAGTTCGGCTGGCTCGACACGCTGATGGACCTGATGCACGAGAACGGCATCGGCGTCGTCCTCGCCACCCCGACCTCAGCGCCCCCGCCCTGGATGGGCCGGCTGCACCCCGACACGCTGCCCGTCACCGAGGACGGCCGCACCGAGTGGTGGGGCGGCCGGCAGCACTTCTCGCACTCCAGCGCCACCTACCGGCGCTACGCCGCCGCCATCACCGAGGACCTGGCCGCCCGCTACGGCGGCCACCCGGCCCTCACCATGTGGCACATCAACAACGAGTACTGCACCTTCGACTACGGCGACGAGGCCGCGGCCGCCTTCCGCCGCTGGCTGCGTGAGAAGTACCGCACGCTCGACGCCCTCAACGAGGCCTGGGGCACCGCCTTCTGGAGCCAGGGCTACGACACCTGGGACGGCATCCTGCCTCCCCGGCAGCCCCACTACATGAAGAACCCGGCCCAGGTCCTGGACTTCCGGCGTTTCACCTCCGACATGCTCCTGGAGTGTTTCGTCGCCGAGCGGGACATCGTCCGCCGCCACACCCCGCACCTGCCGGTCACGAGCAACTTCATGCCGCTGTGGTTCGGGCAGGACGCCTGGCGCTGGGCCGAGGAGGAGGACGTCGTCTCCGTCGACCTCTACCCCGACCCGCGCGACCCGCTCGGCGCCCAGAGCGGCGCCTTGGTCCAGGACATGACCCGCTCCCAGGCGCGCGGGCCCTGGATGCTGATGGAGCAGGCGGCCGGGCCGGTCAACTGGCGCGGCGTGAACCACCCCAAGCCGCGCGGCCTCAACCGGCTGTGGTCCCTCCAGGCCGTCGCCCGGGGAGCCGACGCCGTCTGCTACTTCCAGTGGCGGCAGTCGCGGCAGGGCGCGGAGAAGTTCCACTCCGGCATGGTCAGCCACGCCGGGGCGGAGGGCCGCACGTACCAGGAGGTCAAGCGGCTCGGTGCCGACCTGGAGCGGATCGCTCCGCAGGTGACCGGCCGGCACATCACCGCGAACGTCGCCGTCCTGCACGACTGGCACGCCTGGTGGGCCGGCGCCCAGGACGGCCGCCTGTCCAGCCGGGTGGAGTACCCGGAGGTCCTGCGCGCCTGGCACCGGGCCCTGTGGCAGGCGCACCTCACCACCGACTTCGCCCATCCCGAGCACGACCTCACGCCGTACTCGGTGGTCGTCGTGCCCCAGCTGTACGCGCTCTCCGACGCCGCGATCGACAACCTCCTCGCCTACGTACGGCAGGGCGGCACCCTCGTCTGCGGTTTCCAGACCGGCGTCGCCGACGAGGACGACCGTGTGCGCCCGGGCGGCATGGACGCCCGGCTGCGCGAGCTGTTCGGCATCCGCACGCTGCACGAGTGGTGGCCGCTGGACGCGGGGGAGACCGTCGCCTGCGAGGGTTTCAGCGGCACGCTGTGGTCCGAGGAACTGGAGGGCGACGGCACCGCCGAGGAGACCGTCCCCTACAAGGGCGGCGAGCTCGACGGAATGCCCGCCGTCCTGCGCAAGGGCCGGGCCTGGTACGTCTCCACCCTTCCGGAGCCTGAGCCGCTGCGCGACCTGCTGGCCTCGATCGCCGAGGGCGCGGGTGCCCGTCCGGTACTGGACGGCCTGCCCGAGCAGGTCGAGGCCGTCCGCCGGGGCGAGCTGCTGTTCGTGCTCAACCACGGCCGCGAGCCGGTGACCGTCGAGGTGCCCGGCACCCACCGCGACCTGCTGACCGGGGAGGACGTCACCGACCGGGTCACCCTCGGCCGCTACGAGGCGGCGGTGCTCCGGCCATGACCGCCTCCGCCCCCCTCCACGGCACCTGGGAGCCGCACCCGGCCGCCCGCTGGGAGGACGCCTTCCTCAGCGGCAACGGGCGGCACGGCGCCCTGGTGTTCGGTGATCCGCACGCCGAGCGGGTCGTCGTCACGCATCACACCCTGGTGCGGCCGGGCGGCCGGGACAGCCGCCCCCCGCGGCTCGCCGGTGACCTGCCCGGGCTCCGGGACCGCCTCCTGGCGGGCGACACGAGAGCCGCCGAGGACTTCACGGACGGCCGCCCGCACCAGTGGGTGCAGCCCTTCCACCCCGCCTTCCAGGTTCGGCTGCGCCGGCCGCCGGGCGACTGCCACGACTACCGCCGGGACGTCGACTTCACCACGGGAGTGGTGAGCACGACCTGTGCCGGGTGGGCCGGCCGCGTCTTCGTCTCCCGCGCCGACGACGTGATCGTCCAGCACGTCAGCGGACCCGGACTCACCCTCGACATCGACCTGGACCCCCGGCTGCCCGGCGCCCCCGCCGGACTGGGCATCGGTCACGGAGCCGTCCTCACCCCCGAGGGCGCCCTGCTCAGCCTGCGCGCCCGCTACCCGGACAGCGACCTGGCCTGCACCGGGGTCACCCAGGTCACCGTCACCGGCGGCACGACCACCCTGGTGCCGCCGGGCGTGCACATCGAGGGCGCCCGGTCCGTGCTGCTCCTCACCCGGGTGCACCGGCACCCCGGCGAACTCGACGTGGTCGCCGAGGGCCGTGCCCTGCGCGGCCTGCCCGGCGAGTACGACGACCTCCTCGACCGCCACACCGCCCTGCACCGCACCGCCTACGAGCGCGTCACCCTCGACCTGGCCGCCGACCCCGCCGAACGGGCCCTGCCGGGCTCGGAGCTGCTCGAGCAGCCGCGCAGCGCCGCCCTGCTGGAGCGTCTCTTCGCCGCCGGGCGCTACCACCTGCTCAGCGCGAGCGGCCTCTTCCCGCCCCGCCTGACCGGACTGTGGACCGGCGACTGGAACACCGCGTGGTCGGGCGCGTTCACCAACGACGCCAACCTCAACCTCCAGACCGCCTCGGCCGCAGCCGCCGCCCTCCCCGAGGTCACCGAGGCCCACGCGAACCTGATCCACCGCCAGCGCCCCGACTGGCGCGACAACGCCCGTGCGATCTTCGGCGCCCGGGGCGTCGTCGCCCCCGCCCACACCGACGGCGAGTCCGGCCACTCCTACCACTACAACCGCGAGTACCCGCTGCACCTGTGGACCGCCGGCGCCGACTGGCTGCTCAAGCCGCTCGTCGACCACGACGAGACGCACGGCATCCGTGACCCGCGCACCGCCGCCGCACTCGCCGAAGTCGCCCTGTTCTACGAGGACTTCCTCACGAGGACGGACGAGCACGGCCACCTCGTCGTCGTCCCCTCCTACTCACCCGAGAACCGGCCGGCCAACGCGAGCTGGGGCACGATCAACGCCGCCATGGACCTCTCCGCGGCGCGCCACGCCCTGCGCACGGCCGCCGCCTACCACCCGGGCCCCGGCGCCGAACGCTGGAACGCCCTCGCCGACCGGCTGCCGCCGCACCGGATCAACGAGGACGGAGCCCTGGCCGAATGGGCCTGGCCCGGCCTCGACGACTCCTACGACCACCGCCACCTCAGCCACCTCTACGGCGTCTGGCCGCTCGACGAGATCACCCCCTACGACACCCCCGAACTCGCAGCCGCCGCCCAGCGCGCCCTCGAACTGCGCGGCGCCGAGAACGACTCCGCGCACGGCCATCTCCACCACGCCCTCGTCGCGGCCCGGCTCCGGGACGGCGACCGGGTCGCCCACGCCCTCGGCCAGGTCCTGGACGGCGACTTCTTCCACGCCTCCCTGATGAGCGCCCACTACCCGAAGCGCGACGTCTACAACGCCGACGCCGCGCACACCCTGCCCGCCGTGCTGATCGAGATGCTCGTCCAGTCGACCCCCGACCGGCTGGTCCTGCTGCCCGCGCTGCCTCCCGCGTACCCCAGCGGCGCGCTGCGCGGGGTGCGCACCCGGTTCGGGGCCGAGCTCGACCTCGCCTGGACGCGGGACGGCGCCACCGCCGTCATCAGACCCGGCCGCACCCACCGCGTCGAACTGCGGACTTCCTCCGGCACAGAATCCCTCCACCTGGTCGCCGGAGAAGACCACGTCCTCACCCTGAGGACGTGGTAGTTCCCCCCACCCCCCCACCCATGGAAGGGACACCATGGCAGCACGCACGCTGAGCAGGGTCACCAAGGCCCTGCTGGCCCCCGCCCTGGCACTCGGCGCCACCGTCGGCCTCGCCTCCGCACCCGCCTCCGCCGCCGTCTGGAACTCCTGCGCCCAGTGGGGCCAGACCAACCTGAACGGCTACACGCTCTACAACAACATCTGGGGCGGCGGCGCCGGCAGCCAGTGCATCTGGGCCAACTCCGGCACCAACTGGGGTGTCTGGGCCAACCACCCCAACACCGGCGGCATCAAGTCCTACCCGAACCAGACGAAGGCGATCAACAAGTCGATCACCTCGCTGGGCTCGCTCTCCAGCAGCTACAACGTCAGCGTCCCGTCGTCCGGCGCGTACAACACGTCGTACGACATCTGGGACACCGACCACGACTACGAGATCATGCTCTGGGTCAACAAGACCGGACCCGTCGGCCCGATCGGCACGTCGCAGGGCAGCGTCAGCCTCGGCGGCCACTCCTGGAACGTCTTCAAGGGCACCAACGGCGCCAACGAGGTGTTCTCGTTCATCCGCACCTCCAACTCCAGCTCCGGCACCGTGAACATCCTGCCGATCCTGAAGTGGATCAAGGACACCAAGAAGTGGATGGGCAACGAGACCATCGGTGACGTGCAGTTCGGCTACGAGGTCACCTCGTCGTCCGGCGGGCTGAACTTCACCACCAACAACCTGACGGTCAGCAGCAGCTGATCGTCGAGGGGCCGGGGCCCGGCCGTGCCGTCAGGCGCGGTCGACCTCGGCCCGCAGCGCGTTGTACCCGGCGAAGGCCGACTCGACCTCGTCACGGCTCAGGCCGTAGCGGGACAGGTCGTAGGTGTGCTTGCGGGTGCCCTTGGGGCGGGCGACGGCCGCGGGGAGCCGGGCCGCGTCGGCGTCGGTCCAGGGGGCGCCGACGGCCGCGTAGAGCTTCGGGGCGCCGGTGGCGGGATGGGAGCCCAGCCAGGAGTAAGGGGCGTCCACCAGCTGCTGCGCGGGGATGGCGGCCCGGGCCGCGAGACCGCGTGTCATGGCACGGCTCAGCAGGCCCAGCCAGGTGGCGCCGATGCCGGTCAGGTCGACGGGGCGGGTGCTGACGGCCATGCCGTGCTCGATCAGGGAGCAGAAGGACGCCACGACGGTGACCGGGTCGCGGTGGCACCACACGATCGTGGCGTCGGGGAACACCGTCAGCAGCGCGTCCAGGTTCTCCAGGTGCATGGGGGACTTCAGCATCCAGCGCCGCCGTGGACGGCCGTACTGGAGCACCTGGTAGACCTGCTTGAGGTACCGGTAGTCGGCGGTGAAGTCCCGCGCGCAGTGCCACGCCAGGTACTCGGGGATACGGGCCTGGGAGAACGGCATCAGGGCGTGCGGCAGGGCGAACGTGCACTCCTCGGGGCCCTCGGCGGCCATCGCGTGGATGTCGCGGAAGCGCGGCGCGAACAGGTCCGTGCCCTGCACCATCCGGCGCCCTGCGGTGATCGCCCTGCGCCGCTGCCGGGACGGCAACTCCAGGTCGGGCGCGAGCAGTTCCCACAGCAGGGGGCAGCGGTGCTCGTCCGATATCGACAGAACCGAGTGCGTGACCGTGGTCGCGGTGCGGGGCAGCCCCACGACGAACACCGGCTTCTCGATCGGCTCCCGCTCGATCTCCGGGTGCTCGGCGATCAGCCGCCGCACCCGCGCCCGGTTGGCGAGATGCCGCCGGACGTGCCCCTGCGCGGCCTGCCAGCCGACCGGGGTGAGGTGCTCGGCCTTCGCCCACCAGCCCAGCAGGGCCCGGAAGTCGTCGACGAAGTCCCGGTCTCCCGGCGCCTCCCCGGCCTCCACCACGATGCGGTCGAAGATCCGGCCGGGGTCCCGGCGGGAGCCGAAGGCAGGCCGCAGCGCCAGGTTGGCGAGGGTGAGGGCGAGCGGAGACGAGGACACGCGGGAAACCTACTCCCTTGAACTCAATTGCGCTGGAGGGAGGTTGGACGGACGGGCGAACGGGGGATGGCCGGAAGACCTCCATCGATCCGGCCATCCCCTTCGACACGGCTACTCCGCTACAGGCAGCCGTGCCCCGTCCCGCAGGAACAGCGGGATGCGGTCCAGCGGGGCGTCGACCGTCACGGCCCGGCCGCCCTCGTACGTCTCACCCGTCCACGCGTCCGTCCACGACGCCCCGGCCGGCAGGTAAGCCGTGCGGGCGGTGGCGCCGGGCGTCAGCACCGGGGCGACCAGGAGGTCCGGGCCGAACAGGTACGAGTCGTCCACCGACCAGGCCGCCTCGTCGTCCGGGAACTCCAGGAACAGCGGCCGCATCACCGGCAGCCCCTCCTCGTGGGCTGCCCGCATGACATCCAGCACATACGGCTTCAGCCGCTCGCGCAGCCGCAGATACCGCTCCAGGATCGCCCCGGCCTCCTCGCCGTACGACCACACCTCGTTCGGGCCGCCGGTCATCTCCGGGCCCAGCGGCATGCCCGGGTCGCGGAAGCCGTGCAGGCGCATCAGCGGGGACAGCGCGCCGAACTGGAACCAGCGGACCATCACCTCCCGGTAGGCCGGGTCGTCCGGGTCGCCGCCGTGGAAACCGCCGATGTCGGTGTTCCACCACGGGATGCCCGACAGGGCCGTGTTGAGACCGGCCGCGATCTGCCGGCGCAGGGTCGGGAAGTCCGTGCCGATGTCACCGGACCACAGGGCGGCGCCGTAGCGCTGGCTGCCCGCCCACGCCGAGCGGTTGAGGGTGACGATCTCCTCCTCGCCGGTGGCCGCCAACCCCTCGTAGAAGGTGCGGGCGTTCTCCGCCGGGTAGGCGTTGCCGACCTCGAGGCCCGGGCCCGCCCAGTAGCGCAGGTTCTCCTGGAAGCCCGGCTTCAGCTCCGGCTCGCAGGCGTCCAGCCAGAACGCCGTGATGCCGTACGGGTCGAGGTAGTTCTCCTTCACCTTCGACCACACGAACTCCCGGGCCTCCGGGTTGGTCGCGTCGTAGAAGGCCACCTGGACCGTGGACGCGACCTCCTTGTCGGGCCAGTCGGCATGCGCCATCGGCCCGTACTGGGTGCCGATGAACCAGCCGCGCTGCTCCAGGACGGGGTGGTTCTCGCTCAGCGGCGACACCGACGGCCACACGCTCACCACCAGCTTGATGCCGAGTTCCTCCAGCTCGCGCACCATCGCGCCCGGGTCCGGCCACTCCTTGGGGTCGAACTTCCAGTCGCCGAGGTGCGTCCAGTGGAAGAAGTCGCAGACGATCGCCGAGATGGGCAGCCCCCGCCGCTTGTACTCCCGGGCCACCGCCATGAGTTCGTCCTGGGTGCGGTAGCGCAGCTTGCACTGCCAGAAGCCCGCCGCCCACTCCGGCAGCATCGGGCTGCGGCCGGTCACCGCGCTGTAGCGGCGCTGGCCACCGGCCGGGTCGCCCGCCGTGATCCAGTAGTCGATCTGCCGGGCCGAGTCGGCGACCCACCGGGTGCCGTTGTGCGCCAGCTCCACGCGTCCGATCGCCGGATTGTTCCACAGCAGGGTGTAGCCGCGGCTGGACGTCAGCACCGGGATGCCGACCTCGGCGTTGCGCTGGATCAGGTCCAGCACGAGGCCCTTCTGGTCCAGGCGGCCGTGCTGGTGCTGGCCGAGGCCGTACAGCTTCTCGTCGTCATAGGCGGCGAAGCGCTGCTCCAGGCGGTGGTGGCCGTTGCCGACGGCCGTGTAGAGGCGGGAGCCGGGCCACCAGAAGTGGGCGCGGTCCTCGGCGAGGATCTCGGCGGAGTCCTCCGTCCGCAGGAAGCGGATCAGGCCCTCGGCGCTCACCTCGACGGTGAGCGCGCCGACGGTCAGCAGTCCCCGGCCGTCCTCGATCTTCACCGTGGCCGGCGTCGCGGGGGCCTCGTCGAGCAGGGCGCCCGGGAGTCCTTCGAGGACCGGGCCGCCGAGCCGGGCACGCACCCGGACCGCGTCCGGACCCCACGGCTCGATCCGGAGGGTCTCCTGGCGGCCGCTCCACTCCAGGGCGCCGTCCCGCTCGCGGAAGGTGCCGACGGTGGGGGAGGACTGCGCCAGGCTCACCTGGGGCTGGTTTTCAGCAGGCTGATTCACGTGGCGTGCTCCTGTGCTCCTGGAGGAGTGCAGACATGGGGGTGCCCTGAGAGGAGGGCGGTGTTCCAGACGGTGGGGAGGACGGGGTGCCTACGGCCGGCTCGGCGCCGCCCCCGTGCTCCCCCGTACCGTCAGCTCGGGCGCGATCAGCACGACCTCGTCGCTGCCGTGCCCCTCGAGCTTGGCGACCAGGTGGTCCACGGCGTGCCGGCCCATCTCCTGGGCGGGGATGGCGACCGACGTCAGCCGCACCGAGGCCTGCATCGCGACCTGGTCCGGGCAGATCGCGACCACCGACACGTCCTCCGGCACGGCCCGGCCCTGCTGGCGCAGCAGTGCGAGCAGCGGCTCGACCGCCGACTCGTTCTGCACGATGAGCCCCGAGGTGTCCGGGCGTTCGTCGAGGATCCGGGCGAGTGTCACCGCCATCGCGTCGTACCCGCCCTCGCACGGCCGGTGCAGCAGCCGCACGCCCAGCTCCCGGGAACGGGACCTGAGCCCGTCGAGGGTGCGTTCGGCGAAGCCGGTGTGCCGCTCGTAGACGGCCGGGGCCTCCCCGATGACGGCGATGTCCTGGTGGCCCTGCTTGGCCAGGTGCTCCACGCACAGCGCGCCCGTCGCCCTGAAGTCCAGATCGACGCAGGTCAGGCCGGAGGTGTCGGCGGGCAGCCCGATCAGCACGGACGGCTGGTCCGTCGCGCGCAGCAGCGGCAGCCGCTCGTCGTCCAGTTCGACGTCCATCAGGATCATTCCGTCGGCGAGCCCGCTGCCCGCCACACGGCGCACCGCGTCGGGGCCCTCCTCGCCGGTGAGCAGCAGCACGTCGTAGCCGTGGGCGCGGGCGGACGTGGCCACGGCGATGGCGATCTCCATCATCACGGGCACGTACATGTCCGTGCGCAGCGGGACCATCAGCGCGATGATGTTCGACTTGCTGCTGGCCAGGGCGCGGGCCCCGGCGTTCGGGTGGTACCCGAGCTCGCGGATGCTCCGCTCGACCCGCTGCCGGGTGTTCGCGGAGATGGACCGCTTGCCGCTGAGGACATAGCTCACCGTGCTCGCCGAGACTCCGGCGTGCTGGGCGACCTCGGCGAGGGTGACCATCCAGCTCTCCAAGCTCTTGTGAAGCGCTTCGACAGCGCGCGTTGCTGATCGGGGTGGGTGGGGGTGGTTCGACAGTAGCCCCAGCAGGAGTGGGTGTCCATAGGTTGTCGAAGCGCTTCGATACAGATTTCCCGGAGCGCTCTCAGGGTGGAAGCCGTCGTCCGGACGGCACCTCGATGCAACACCGTCGTCAGGCGCGCGACAAGTGCCGGGCGCGCTGCGCCCCCCTTCGGCTGAACGGACGCGCGAGGACTGGTGGGAGCGTCCGGATTCGGGTACCAACGATCCAGTAGCACTGGTCGGTAACGAAACGGTCCTCAATCTCCCTAGTTGCGGCGAGGTGCCCCTCATGTCCGCTTCCACCACTCCCTCCTCCCGTCCCACCGTCACCGAGCGGGAGGCCCGCGAGGTGGCGGAGGCCGCCCGGGAACAGCACTGGCGCAAGCCCAGCTTCGCCAAGGAGCTGTTCCTCGGCCGCTTTCGGCTCGACCTCATCCACCCCCACCCCCTCCCGGACGAGGAGGCGGCCCAGCGCGGCGAGGAGTTCCTCGCCAAGCTCCGCGACTTCGTCGAGACGAAGGTCGACGGGGGCCTCATCGAGCGCGAGGCCCGGATCCCCGACGAGGTGATCGACGGGCTGAAGGAGCTCGGCGCCTTCGGCATGAAGATCGACACCAAGTACGGCGGCCTCGGCCTGGGGCAGGTGTACTACAACAAGGCGCTCACCCTGGCCGGCTCCGCCAGCCCCGCGATCGGCGTGCTGCTCTCCGCGCACCAGTCGATCGGCGTGCCCCAGCCGCTGAAACTGTTCGGCACCCAGGAGCAGCGCGAGCGCTTCCTGCCGCGCTGCGCCCGCACGGACATCAGCGCCTTCCTGCTCACCGAGCCCGACGTCGGCTCCGACCCGGCCCGCCTCGCCACCACTGCCCTGCCCGAGGGCGACGAGTACGTCCTCGACGGCGTGAAGCTGTGGACCACCAACGGCGTCGTCGCCGATCTGCTGGTCGTGATGGCCCGGGTCCCGAAGAGCGAGGGCCACCGGGGCGGCATCACCGCCTTCGTCGTGGAGACGAACGCGCCGGGCGTCACGGTCGAGAACCGCAACGCCTTCATGGGCCTGCGCGGCATCGAGAACGGCGTCACCCGCTTCCACCAGGTGCGCGTCCCCGCCGCCAACCGGGTCGGCGAGGAAGGCCAGGGCCTGAAGATCGCCCTGACCACCCTCAACACCGGAAGGCTCTCCCTGCCGGCGTCCTGCGTCGCGGCCGGCAAGTGGTGCCTGAAGATCGCCCGGGAGTGGACGGCGGCCCGCGAGCAGTGGGGCAAGCCCGTCGCGCACCACGAGGCGGTCGGCTCCAAGATCTCCTTCATCGCGGCCACCACCTTCGCCCTGGAGGCCGTGACGGACCTGGCCTCGCAGATGGCCGACGAGGACCGCAACGACATCCGCATCGAGGGCGCCCTCGCCAAGCTGTACGCCTCCGAGACGGCCTGGACCATGGCCGACGAGCTCGTCCAGATCCGCGGCGGCCGCGGCTTCGAGACCGCCGACTCCCTCCGGGCCCGCGGCGAGCGCGGCGTCCCCGCCGAGCAGCTCCTGCGCGACCTGCGCATCAATCGCATCTTCGAGGGCTCCACCGAGATCATGCACCTGCTGATCGCACGCGAGGCCGTCGACGCCCACCTCGCGGTCGCCGGCGACCTCATCGACCCCGAGAAGTCCCTCGGCGACAAGGCCAGGGCGGGCGCGAACGCGGGCGTCTTCTACGCCAAGTGGCTGCCGAAACTGGTCGCCGGACCCGGCCAGCTCCCGGCCTCCTACAGCGAGTTCAAACACGAGGTGGACCTCTCCGGGCACCTGCGCTACGTCGAGCGCACCGCCCGCAAACTCGCCCGCTCCACCTTCTACGCCATGTCCCGGTGGCAGGGCCGGATGGAGTCCAAGCAGGGCTTCCTCGGCCGGATCGTCGACATCGGCGCCGAACTGTTCGCCATGAGCGCCTCCTGCGTCCGGGCCGAACTGCTGCGCGGCCAGGGCGACCACGGCCGCGAGGCCTACCAGCTCGCCGACGTCTTCTGCCGCCAGGCCAGGATCCGCATCGAGGAGCTCTTCACCCGCCTGTGGACCAACACCGACGACCTCGACCGCAAGGTCGTCAAGGGCGTCCTGTCCGGCACGTACGAGTGGCTGGAGCAGGGCATCGTCGACCCGTCGGGCGAGGGCCCCTGGATCGCCGACGCGACACCGGGACCGTCGCAGAAGGAGAACGTCCACCGGCCGATCCGGTAGATCCGGCCGCCCCGGGGGCGTGCGCAGGCGTGGTGCGCGCCCCCTCGAAGGGGATGCGCTGTCCTCACACACGGCCCTTACGGCAACAATGGAGCAATGAGCGACAGTCCAGCCCCCCTCGCCGACCCGCACCTGGTCTACGACCCCGTAGCGGGAGACGGTCCCAAGGACGTGGTGATCCTCGGCTCCACCGGGTCCATCGGCACCCAGGCCATCGACCTCGTGCTGCGCAACCCCGACCGGTTCCGGGTCACCGGACTGTCCGCCAACGGCGGCCGGGTCGCGCTCCTCGCCGAGCAGGCGTACCGGCTGCGCGTGTCCACGGTCGCGGTGGCCCGTGAGGACGTCGTACCGGCCCTGCGCGAGGCGCTCAGCGCGCAGTACGGCACGGGCGAGCCGCTCCCCGAGCTCCTGGTCGGCCCGGACGCGGCCACCCGGCTGGCGGCGTCCGACTGCCACACCGTCCTGAACGGCATCACCGGCTCCATCGGCCTCGCCCCGACCCTGGCCGCCCTGGAGGCGGGGCGCACCCTCGCGCTCGCCAACAAGGAGTCGCTCATCGTGGGCGGCCCGATGGTCAAGGCCCTCGCCAAGCCCGGGCAGATCATCCCCGTCGACTCCGAGCACGCCGCCCTCTTCCAGGCCCTGGCCGCCGGCACCCGCGCCGACGTGCGCAAGCTGGTCGTCACCGCCTCCGGCGGCCCCTTCCGCGGCCGTACGAGGGCCGAGCTCGAGAGCGTCACCGTCGAGGACGCCCTCGCCCACCCCACCTGGGCCATGGGCCCGGTCATCACGATCAACTCCGCGACCCTCGTCAACAAGGGCCTGGAGGTCATCGAGGCACACCTCCTCTACGACATTCCCTTCGACCGCATTGAGGTCGTCGTGCATCCCCAGTCGTATGTCCACTCGATGGTTGAGTTCACGGATGGATCGACACTGGCCCAGGCGACCCCGCCCGACATGCGCGGGCCCATCGCCATCGGCATCGGCTGGCCCGAGCGCGTGCCCGACGCGGCGCCCACCTTCGACTGGAGCAAGGCCTCGACCTGGGAGTTCTTCCCGCTCGACGACGAGGCCTTCCCCTCGGTGAACCTCGCCCGGCACGTGGGCGAGCTCGCGGGCACCGCCCCGGCGGTGTTCAATGCGGCCAACGAGGAGTGCGTGGAGGCGTTCCGCCAGGGCGCACTGCCCTTCAACGGGATCATGGACACCGTCACCCGGGTCGTCGAGGAGCACGGCACCCCGCGTACGGGAACCTCACTCACCGTGTCGGACGTCCTCGAAGCGGAGACCTGGGCGCGGACCCGGGCCCGGGAACTGGCGGCACAGACGGCGGAGGCCCGTGCATGACGACCCTGATGTTCATCCTCGGCATAGTCCTCTTCGCGGTCGGCCTGCTGTTCTCGATCGCGTGGCACGAGCTCGGGCACCTGTCCACCGCCAAGCTCTTCGGCATCCGCGTGCCGCAGTACATGGTCGGCTTCGGCCCCACGCTCTGGTCACGCCGCAAGGGCGAGACCGAGTACGGCGTCAAGGCCATCCCGTTCGGCGGCTACATCCGCATGATCGGCATGTTCCCGCCCGGCCCCGACGGCCGGATGGAAGCCCGCTCCACCTCCCCGTGGCGCGGCATGATCGAGGACGCCCGCACCGCCGCCTACGAGGAGCTCAAGCCGGGCGACGAGAACCGCATGTTCTACACGCGCGCCCCCTGGAAGCGCGTGATCGTGATGTTCGCGGGGCCCTTCATGAACCTGGTCCTGGCGGTGGCCCTGTTCCTCACCGTCCTGATGGGCTTCGGCATCACCCAGCAGACCACCACGGTCAGCTCGGTCTCCCAGTGCGTCATCGCGCAGAACGAGAACCGCGACAAGTGCGAGAAGGGCGACCCGGCCGCCCCGGCCGCCGCCGCCGGGCTCAAGGCGGGCGACAAGATCGTCTCCTTCGACGGTGTGAAGACCGACGACTGGAACAAGCTCTCCGACCTGATCCGCGCCACCCCCGGCAAGGAGGTGCCGATCGTCGTCGACCGCAAGGGCCAGGACGTCACGCTGCACGCGAAGATCGCCACCAACCAGGTCGCCAAGAAGGACTCCAGTGGCCAGATCGTCGAGGGCCAGTACGTCCAGGCCGGCTTCCTCGGCTTCAGCGCCGCCACGGGCGTCGTCAAGCAGGACTTCGGCGACTCCGTGACCTGGATGGGCGACCGGATCGGCGAGGCTGTCGACTCCCTCGCCGCTCTCCCCGGCAAGATCCCGGCCCTGTGGAACGCGGCCTTCGACGGCGCTCCACGCGAGGCCGACTCCCCGATGGGCGTGGTCGGCGCGGCCCGTGTCGGCGGCGAGATCTTCACCCTCGACATCCCGCCCACCCAGCAGCTGGCCATGGCCCTCATGCTGGTCGCCGGCTTCAACCTCTCCCTGTTCCTGTTCAACATGCTCCCGCTGCTGCCGCTCGACGGCGGCCACATCGCGGGCGCCGTGTGGGAGTCGCTGCGCCGCAACACGGCCAAGCTGCTGCGCCGGCCGGACCCGGGCCCCTTCGACGTGGCGAAGCTCATGCCGGTCGCCTACGTCGTCGCCGGGATCTTCATCTGCTTCACGATCCTGGTCCTGATCGCGGACGTGGTTAACCCGGTGAGAATCTCCTAGTCATACGGAGTTCGAGGCGGCCCGGCATGCTTCTCGCCGGGCCGCCTCCCATCGAGTGGCACGACGGGTGGGATGTGCCCGCGCCGAGGTATGTGCCGTAATCTCGAAGCTCGGAGCCCGCTGCTCACGGGACCGGACCTTGATCCACGACTTGGGGTTGCACAGCAGATGACTGCGATTTCTCTCGGCATGCCGTCCGTTCCGACCAAGCTCGCCGAGCGCCGGAAGAGCCGCCAGATCCAGGTCGGATCCGTGGCCGTCGGCGGAGACGCCCCCGTCTCGGTGCAGTCGATGACCACGACGCGCACGTCGGACATCGGCGCGACCCTCCAGCAGATCGCCGAACTCACCGCCTCCGGCTGCCAGATCGTCCGGGTCGCCTGCCCCACGCAGGACGACGCCGACGCGCTGGCCACCATCGCCCGCAAGTCGCAGATCCCGGTCATCGCCGACATCCACTTCCAGCCCAAGTACGTCTTCGCCGCCATCGAGGCCGGCTGCGCGGCGGTCCGCGTCAACCCCGGCAACATCAAGCAGTTCGACGACAAGGTCAAGGAGATCGCCAAGGCGGCCCGGGACCACGGCACCCCGATCCGCATCGGCGTCAACGCCGGCTCCCTCGACCGGCGCCTCCTGCAGAAGTACGGCAAGGCGACCCCCGAAGCCCTGGTCGAGTCGGCCCTGTGGGAGGCGTCCCTCTTCGAGGAGCACGACTTCCGCGACATCAAGATCTCCGTCAAGCACAACGACCCGGTCGTCATGATCGAGGCGTACAAGCAGCTCGCCGCCCAGTGCGACTACCCGTTGCACCTCGGCGTCACGGAGGCGGGCCCGGCCTTCCAGGGCACGATCAAGTCGGCGGTCGCCTTCGGCGCCCTGCTCTCCCAGGGCATCGGCGACACGATCCGGGTGTCGCTGAGCGCGCCCCCGGCCGAGGAGGTCAAGGTCGGCATCCAGATCCTGGAGTCCCTGAACCTCAAGGAGCGCGGCCTGGAGATCGTCTCCTGCCCCTCCTGCGGCCGCGCCCAGGTCGACGTCTACAAGCTGGCCGAAGAGGTCACCGCCGGCCTCACCGGCATGGAGGTCCCGCTCCGCGTCGCCGTCATGGGCTGTGTGGTGAACGGCCCCGGCGAGGCCCGCGAGGCCGACCTCGGCGTCGCCTCCGGCAACGGCAAGGGCCAGATCTTCGTCAAGGGCGAGGTCATCAAGACCGTCCCCGAGTCCAAGATCGTGGAAACCCTCATCGAAGAGGCCATGAAGCTGGCCGAGCAAATGGAGAAGGACGGGGTGACCTCGGGCGAGCCGTCGGTGGCGGTCGCGGGCTGAGCCTTCTCATGCCGTCGGCGGGCTCGCGTGCGGCGGGGGCGCGGGGAACTGCGCGACAAGCCACCACGAACGCGCACCCGCCGACAGACCGTTACTCCCGGGCTCCCAGGCGCCCCGCCCGAGCAGCGCAGCTATAGTGCGGGGATCAGCCGACCCCAGTGTGTGAGGCCCCCGCACGTGTTGACCCAGACGACCTCACGGGTCCTCGAACCGAGCGACCTGGACGCCGCGCTCGCCGTCCTCGACCGCGAGCCGGTCGCGAACGCCTTCGTGACGTCCCGCGTGCGGATCGCCGGACTCGACCCGTGGCGGCTCGGCGGCGAGATGTGGGGCTGGTACGAGGACGGCATACTCACCTCCCTCTGCTACGCCGGCGCCAACCTGGTCCCGATCTGCGCCGGCCCGCGCGCCGTCCGCGCCTTCGCCGACCGCGCCCGCCGGGCCGGGCGCCGCTGCTCCTCCATCGTCGGCCCCGCCGCCGCCACCTCCGACCTGTGGCGGCTGCTGGAACCCCAGTGGGGCCCGGCCCGTGAGGTCCGCCGCCACCAACCGCTCATGGTCACCGACCATCTCCCGGTCGGTATCACCCCGGACCCCTACGTCCGTCGCGTCCGCAAGGACGAGATCGAAGCGATCATGCCGGCGTGTGTGGCGATGTTCACCGAGGAGGTCGGCGTCTCCCCGCTGGCCGGCGACGGCGGCCTGCTCTACCAGGCCCGCGTCGCCGAACTCGTCGGCTCCGGCCGGGCCTTCGCCCGCTTCGACGCGGACGGCAAGGTCGTCTTCAAGGCCGAGATCGGCGCCGCGACCGACCGCGCCTGCCAGATCCAGGGCGTGTGGGTGGCCCCCGAATACCGGGGCACCGGCGTGGCGGCCCCCGGCATGGCGGCCGTACTGCGCTACGCCCTGGCCGACGTCGCCCCCGTGGCCAGCCTGTACGTCAACGACTTCAACACGGCGGCGCGCAGGACGTACCAGAGGGTGGGATTCCGGGAAGTCGGCGCCTTCATGAGCGTCCTCTTCTAGGACCCGGGGGCGAACCGGCGACCACAATCAACCGGCACCCGGACGGCAGTGGAAACCCCCCTGTAGGCTCCCCGCCATGGACCTGGTGATCGGCCCCCTCGACCTCTCCGCCCACGTAGACGAGGCCTTGGCCGTCCAAGCCGTGGCCTTCGGTCTCGGCCCCGACGAAGTCGCCGTCCGCCGCCAGATCGTCCTCCGCCACATGACCTACCCCGGCGCCCGCGCCCTCGGCGCCACAGTCGGCGGCGACCTGGTCGGGTTCGTCTACGGCATGCCCAACGACCGCACCCACTGGTGGTCCACCGTCGTGGAGCCCTACCTCCGCACCCAGCACAACGACCACTGGCTCGACGACTCCTTCGTGATCACCGAACTGCACGTCCACCCCGCGTACCAGAACCGCGGCCTGGGACGCACGTTGATCACCACCATCACCGACGGCGCCGACGAACCCCGCTCGATCCTCTCCGCGATCGACACCGACAGCCCCGCCCGCGCCCTCTACCGCTCCCTCGGCTACCAGGACCTGGCCCGCCAGGTCCTCTTCC
The DNA here is from genome assembly GCF_044764825.1 of Streptomyces sp. NPDC093598. Lineage (NCBI taxonomy): Bacteria > Bacillati > Actinomycetota > Actinomycetes > Kitasatosporales > Streptomycetaceae > Streptomyces > Streptomyces sp. NPDC093598. The sequence goes on from NZ_JBIWIV010000010.1 coordinate 231,543, forward strand.
CCAGCGCGCCCAAGCCGTACGCCGTGATGGGCGCCCCCCTGCCGCTGCGCCGCACATAACCGATTTCCACCGCCGCGCACCCCCCGGCTAACCTCCTGCCATCACCTTCCCCCGCTCTCGGCCTCGCCGAGCGGGGGACCCCCAGCAGCAGGAGCAGAGGAACCATGGCGAACGTACCGGTCCAGCGCATGTCCCAGTTGTTGGCGAAGACGTTGCGCGACGACCCGGCGGACGCCGAGGTCCTCAGCCACAAGCTCCTCGTCCGCGCCGGCTATGTGCGCCGCACCGCCGCCGGCATCTGGAGCTGGCTGCCCCTCGGCAAGAAGGTGCTGGCCAACGTCGAGCGGATCGTCCGTGAGGAGATGGACGCCGTCGGCGCCCAGGAGGTACTGCTCCCCGCCATCCTCCCGCGCGAGCCCTACGAGGCCACCGGCCGCTGGGACGAGTACGGCCCCGAGCTGTTCCGCCTCCAGGACCGCAAGGGCGGCGACTACCTCCTCGGCCCCACCCACGAGGAGATCTTCACCCTCCTGGTCAAGGACCAGGCGTCCTCCTACAAGGACCTGCCGGTCATCCTCTACCAGATCCAGAACAAGTACCGCGACGAGGCCCGCCCCCGCGCCGGCATCCTGCGCGGCCGCGAGTTCCTGATGAAGGACTCCTACTCCTTCGACACCGAGGACGAGGGTCTCGCCACGTCGTACGCCCTGCACCGCGAGGCCTACCAGAAGATCTTCGCGCGCCTCGGCCTCGACTACCGCATCTGCGCCGCCACCGCCGGCGCGATGGGCGGCTCCAAGTCCGAGGAGTTCCTCGCCCCGGCCGAGGCCGGCGAGGACACCTTCGCCGACTGTCCGAACTGCGACTTCGCCGCCAACACCGAGGCGATCAGCTACGAGTTGAAGCCCGTGGACGGCTCGGACGTGCCGGCCGCCGAGGACATCCCGACCCCCGACACCCCGACCATCGAGACCCTCGCCGCCTCCCTCGGCGTCCCGGCCTCGGCCACGCTGAAGAACCTCCTCGTGAAGGTCGACGGCGAGATCGTCGCCGTCGGCGTCCCCGGGGACCGTGAGGTCGACATGGACAAGGTCGAGGCGCACTTCGCCCCGGCCACCGTCGAGCTGGTCACCGAGACGGACTTCGCGGCCCGCCCCGACCTGGTCCGCGGCTACGTCGGACCGCGGGGCCTGGACAAGGTCACCTACATCGCCGACCCGCGGGTCGCCCCGGGCACGGTCTGGATCACCGGCGCCAACAAGGCCGGCACGCACACCAAGAACGTCGTCGCGGGCCGTGACTTCGAGGTCGACAGTTACGTCGACGTCGTGGTCGTGCAGGAGGGCGACCCCTGCCCCAAGTGCGGCACGGGCCTCGTCCTCGACCGCGCCATCGAGATCGGCCACATCTTCCAGCTGGGCCGCAAGTACGCCGACGCCCTCAAGCTCGACGTCCTCGGCCAGAACGGCAAGCCGGTCCGCGTCACCATGGGCTCCTACGGCATCGGCGTCTCCCGCGCGGTGGCCGCCCTGGCCGAGCAGAGCGCCGACGACAAGGGCCTGTGCTGGCCCGCAGAGGTCGCCCCGGCCGACGTCCACGTGGTCGCCGCCGGCAAGGCCCTGCAGACCGAGCTGGCCCTCGACATCTCCGCGAAGCTGGCCGCGGCCGGTGTCCGCGTCCTGGTCGACGACCGGCCCGGCGTCTCCCCGGGCGTCAAGTTCACGGACTCGGAGCTGATCGGCGTACCGCAGATCCTCGTGGCCGGCCGACGTGCGGCAGACGGCGTGGTGGAACTGAAGGACCGCCGCACCGGCGAGCGTGAGGAACTGACGGTCGAGGAGGCCGTCGCCCGCCTCACGGCATAGCACCGAGGGGGCCGGGCGGGCTGACCGATCCAGTCCGCCCGGCACTCGGGGCCAGGGACCCGGCCCCTCAGCCCCGACGCCCTACAGCCAGCCGGCGAACTCCAGCAACAGCTCCGCATCGCGCGGCCGGCCGACTCGCCCTGCCCGCACACCCGACTCCACGGCCCGGAACAGCGTCCAGCCCCGCAGCCGCTCCTGGTCCACGTCCAGGGACTCGGCCAGCCGCTTCACCCGGCGCCGGGTCGTGGCCGCGCCGGACGGCTGGGCGATCAGGTCCTCCACCCGGTCCCGGACCAGCCGGGCCAGGTCGAACGCGCACTCGCCGACCACCGGGTCGGGCCCCACGGCCAGCCACGGCATCCGCTCCCCGGCCAGCACCTTGCTCTGCCGGAACGTGCCGTGCAGCAACCGGTGTTCGGGCGGCGCGGCCAGCAGCTCCTCACGCGCCGCGAGCGCCAGGTCGACCAGCGGGGCCACCTCGGGATCGGCCTGCGCCCGCGCCCGCATCGCCTCGGCCTGCCGCCCGGTCCGCTCGGCCACGGTCTCGAAGGTGAAGTCGGCGGGCGGCTCCACCCACAGCCGCCGCAGCGTCCCCGCCGCCTCCAGCAGCGCCTTCGCCTCCGGCAGCGACCGCACCGACACATCCGGATGCAGCCGCTCCAGCAGCAGCACGCCCTCGACCGAGAAGGGCTCGAGCAGCTGTACGGCACCCCGCCCGGCCCAGTGCGCGAGCGCGGCCCGCTCCGCCTCCGGACGGGCCCGGCCCGGCGCCAGCTTCAGCACGGCGGGCGTCCCGTCGGCCACCCGCACCAGCACGACCAGGCTGCTGCGCCCGCCGGGCACCTGCACCCGCTCCACGGTCAACTCGCGTAGCGCGACGGCCTGCTGCGCCGCCTCGGGCAGCTTCCCCAGCCAGTCGTCACCGTCCGGCGCCGTCTCACCGAGCGCCCTGACCAGACGCTCCGGCGGTTCGAAAACCATGCGCGAGTCGTTCCCTTCGTACCGTCCGCGGTGCATGCCCTGCGCGGGTCACGCCGTCGGCGCCGCCGAGGGCGGGGCCGTGCCGGCCCGCTCGGCGAGCCCAGGGAAGGCTACGCTCCCGCCGCGCCAGCGCACCGCCCGCACCGCCGCCTCCCGCAGCGCCTCGGCGGCCAGCGCCCGCCGCCCGCCACCCGCCGCGCGCACCAGGTCGGCGTACACCCCGGCCACCCGGTCCTCCAGCTCGGCGGCGAACCGCACGGCCGCCGCCGCGTCCGGCACCGCGAACGGCAGCGCGTATCCGGCGGACGCGGCCACCGGCCGGCCCCCCAGGTCCTTCACCTCGCGCACCAGCGCATCCCGACGCGCCCGGTGCGCGTCGTACGCCGTGAGTGCCTCGGCGCGCTGCCTCCCGCCGATCCTCCCGCCGACGACGCCGTACCCGTACACCGCCGCGTGCTCGGCCGCCAGCGCCGCCTGGAGGGCCCTGAGCTCCCGGTCCTTCGCCTCGCTCACGCGTCACCTTCCGTCAGCAGATACACGTGCGCCGCCCCGGCCGCCGCCACCGACGCCAGCAGCCGCGCCAGCTCACCCGGTACCCCGCCCAGCGCCTTGGCCCGCCGGTCGGCGAGCTCCCGTTCCGCGGCGGCGAGCCCGGCGAGGGCGTCCTTGTCGTTTCCCGGCACAGCCGCGGACGGAGCGGGCGACACCGAGGAGGACGCCGACGGAGGAACCGCGGAGGGCGCGGAAGGCGACGCCTTCCGGCCACCGCCGAACGCCTGCGCGTGCCGTACGACCTCCTCGCGCAGCGGCCGCAGCCGCCCCGCGAGCCCCGGCCGGGCGGCGATCACCGCGTCGTACCGCTCCACCAGCCCCTCGCTGTCCCGGGCCGCACGCGCGCGGGCCCGGTCGGCGGCCGACGGACCGTCGCCGCCCGGCCCACCGGATTCCCCGCCGGTGCAGCCCGACAGGGCGAGGGCCGCGGGGGCGACGGCGAGCAGACTCCTTCTGCGCGGCCCCGAGCGGGCGCGCGGCGATGAGGGGAACGGCACGTCAGACGTCCTCGGGGCTCGTTTCGAGAAACATTCGAGAAAGACAGCGACTGCAAGGGCTGCACGCCCGTGATCACGGTACCCGGCCCTCCGCCCGGCATCACTCAGCGGCACTGTTCGTGACCGGGTGGACGGCAACACTCCCCGCGACCGGATACCCTTTGACCAGACACGCGCACCGTCCCACAACAGCACACGCGGCCGAGGAGTCACCCGGATGAGCACCACCCAGAGCGAGAGGCTGCGAGAGCTACTGGAACCGCTCGTCAGCTCCCAGGGCCTGGATCTCGAAGAGATCGAGGTGGACTCCGTCGGACGCAAGCGTGTGCTGCGCGTCGTCGTCGACTCGGACACGGGCGCCGACCTGGACCAGATCGCCGATGTGAGCCGCGCGCTCTCGGCGAAGCTCGACGAGACGGACGCGATGGGCGAGGGCGAGTACACCCTCGAGGTCGGCACCCCGGGCGCGGAGCGCCTCCTCACGGAACACCGGCACTACGTCCGCGCCACGGACCGGCTGGTGAAGTTCCAGCTGGCCGAGGGCGGCGAGCTGGTCGCCAGGATCCTGAAGGTCGACGACGAGGGTGTCGACACCGAGGTGCCCGGGGTGAAGGGCCGCAAGCCCACCGCGCGCAGACTCGTCTTCGACGACATCGTCCGGGCGCGCGTCCAGGTCGAGTTCAGCCGCAAGGACAACAAGGACAACAAGAAGGAAGAGGAGGCGTAGCCGTGGACATCGACATGAGTGCCCTGCGGGGCTTGGTTCGGGAGAAGGAGATCTCCTTCCCCCTGCTGGTCGAGGCGATCGAGTCGGCCCTCCTCATCGCCTACCACCGCACCGAGGGAAGCCGCCGCCACGCGCGCGTGGAGCTCAACCGGGAGACCGGCCATGTGACCGTGTGGGCGAAGGAGGACCCCGACGACCTCGAGGAGGGCCAGGAGGCCCGCGAGTTCGACGACACCCCGTCCGGTTTCGGCCGTATCGCCGCCACCACGGCCAAGCAGGTCATCCTGCAGCGCCTGCGCGACGCCGAGGACGACGCGACGCTCGGTGAGTACGCCGGCCGCGAGGGCGACATCGTCACCGGTGTGGTCCAGCAGGGCCGTGACCCGAAGAACGTGCTCGTCGACATCGGCAAGCTCGAGGCCATCCTGCCGGTGCAGGAGCAGGTGCCGGGGGAGACCTACCCGCACGGCATGCGGCTGCGCAGCTATGTGGTCCGGGTCGCCAAGGGCGTCCGCGGTCCGTCCGTGACGCTGTCGCGCACGCACCCCAACCTGGTGAAGAAGCTTTTCGCCCTGGAGGTGCCGGAGATCGCCGACGGGTCGGTGGAGATCGCCGCGATCGCCCGGGAGGCCGGTCACCGCACGAAGATCGCCGTACGGTCCACCCGCTCCGGCCTGAACGCCAAGGGCGCCTGCATCGGCCCCATGGGCGGCCGGGTGCGCAACGTGATGGCTGAGCTGAACGGTGAGAAGATCGACATCGTGGACTGGTCGGAGGACCCGGGGGACATGGTGGCGAACGCGCTGTCCCCGGCCCGGGTGTCCAAGGTGGAGATCGTGGACATGGCGACCCGGTCGGCCCGGGTGACCGTGCCCGATTACCAGCTGTCCCTGGCCATCGGCAAGGAAGGGCAGAACGCCCGCCTCGCGGCCCGGCTGACCGGCTGGCGGATCGACATCCGCCCGGACACGGAACCGGCCGGTAACCACTCCGAGGAATAGATCCAAGCCGCGGGCCGTTCAGATCACGACAGGTTCATGCGCGCCAACTGTTCGAATCCTGCCCCAAAGGGATGAGGCGCGCACGGGGAGGTAGACTTAACGGTGTCTGGCCGGACGCGCGACCAAGCATGCCCTGAACGCACGTGTGTGGGGTGCCGGGAGCGAGCGGCCAAGACGGAACTGCTGCGGATCGTGGCGATCGAGGACGCATGCGTCCCTGATCCACGCGGTACGCTGCCCGGCCGGGGTGCGTACGTACACCCCGCACCGGTCTGTCTCGACCAGGCGGTACGCCGCCGGGCGTTCCCGAGGGCACTGCGCGTCCCGGGACCGCTCGACACAAAGGCGTTGCGCCGATACGTCGAGCAGACGACAGTTGCCGAGCAGGCAACACGGTAAGACGTGCCGTACGGAACCCCGTGCGGCTAGGTACCTCGCGAGTCGAAAGCAGGTCGAGATTGCGATGAGCACTCGATGAGTACGCGATGAGTACGCCCATGAACTAGCGACGGTCCGGACGCAACCCGGACCTCAAAGGAGCGAAGTGGCTAAGGTCCGGGTCTACGAACTCGCCAAGGAGTTCGGTGTCGAGAGCAAGGTCGTCATGGCCAAGCTCCAGGAACTCGGTGAATTCGTCCGTTCGGCGTCTTCGACGATCGAAGCGCCTGTTGTACGCAAGCTGACGGACGCCCTCCAGCAGGGCAGCGGAGGCGGCAAGTCCGCTCCTGCCCGCAAGGCTGCCCCGGCGAAGCCGGGCGCCCCCTCACCCGCGCAGGCTGCCCGTCCGGCCGCCCCGCGCCCGCCGGCCCCCAAGCCGGCCGCCGCCGAGAAGCCCGCGGCTCCCGCCGCGCCGGCCGCTCCCGGCCCCCGTCCCACCCCGGGCCCGAAGCCCGCGCCGCGGCCCGCCCCGGCGTCTCCGGCTCCGACCACGCCCGAGTTCACGGCGCCCCCGTCGACTCCCGCCGCCCCGGCCGCGTCCCAGGGCTCCGGACCGCGTCCGGGTGCCCCGCGTCCGGCCGGCCAGGCGCCGCGTCCGGGTGCTCCGCGTCAGGGCGGTCCCGGCCAGGGTGGCCAGGGCCGTGGTGAGCGTGGCGACCGTCCCGGCGCTCCGCGCCAGGGTGGCGGCGCCCCGCGTCCCGGTGCCCGTCCGGCGGGTCCCCGTCCGGGCAACAACCCGTTCACCTCTGGTGGTTCCACCGGCATGGCGCGCCCGCAGGCGCCCCGTCCGGGCGGTGCCCCGCGTCCCGGCGGCCCCGGTGCGCCCGGTGGCGCCCCGCGCCCGCAGGGCCAGGGCCAGGGCGGTCCCCGTCCGCAGGGTGCCGGCGGCGGTCCTCGTCCGCAGGCTCCGGGCGGCGCGCGTCCGACCCCGGGCGGCATGCCCCGCCCGCAGGGCGGCGGTCCGCGTCCCGGCGGCGGTCCGGGCGGCCCGCGTCCGAACCCCGGCATGATGCCGCAGCGTCCGGCTGCCGGCCCGCGTCCCGGTGGCGGTGGCCCCGGCGGCCGCGGTCCCGGCGGCGGCGGTCGTCCCGGTGGCGGCGGCGGTCGCCCGGGTGGCGGCGGCTTCGCCGGTCGTCCCGGTGGCGGCGGTGGCGGTTTCGCCGGTCGTCCCGGTGGTCCCGGTGGCGGTGGCGGCGGTTTCGCCGGTCGTCCCGGTGGTCCCGGCGGCGGTGGCCGTCCCGGCTTCGGTGGTCGTCCCGGCGGTCCCGGTGGCCGTGGTGGCACGCAGGGTGCCTTCGGCCGTCCCGGCGGTCCCGCGCGTCGTGGCCGCAAGTCGAAGCGGCAGAGGCGCCAGGAGTACGAGGCCATGCAGGCCCCGTCGGTCGGCGGTGTGATGCTGCCTCGCGGCAACGGCGAGACCGTTCGCCTGTCGCGTGGTGCTTCCCTCACCGACTTCGCGGAGAAGATCAACGCCAACCCGGCGTCGCTCGTCGCGGTCATGATGAACCTCGGCGAGATGGTCACGGCCACGCAGTCCGTCTCCGACGAGACGCTGCAGCTCCTCGCCGACGAGATGAACTACACGGTTCAGATCGTCAGCCCCGAGGAGGAGGACCGCGAGCTCCTCGAGTCCTTCGACATCGAGTTCGGTGAGGACGAGGGCGACGAGGAGGACCTGATGGTCCGCCCGCCGGTCGTCACCGTCATGGGTCACGTCGACCACGGCAAGACCCGGCTCCTCGACGCCATCCGCAAGACGAACGTCATCGCGGGCGAGGCCGGCGGCATCACCCAGCACATCGGTGCCTACCAGGTCGCGACCGAGGTCAACGACGAAGAGCGCAAGATCACCTTCATCGACACCCCGGGTCACGAGGCGTTCACCGCCATGCGTGCCCGTGGTGCGCGGTCGACGGACATCGCGATCCTGGTCGTCGCGGCCAACGACGGCGTCATGCCGCAGACGGTCGAGGCGCTCAACCACGCCAAGGCGGCCGAGGTCCCGATCGTCGTCGCGGTCAACAAGATCGACGTCGAGGGCGCCGACCCGACCAAGGTGCGCGGTCAGCTGACCGAGTACGGCCTCGTGGCCGAGGAGTACGGCGGCGACACCATGTTCGTCGACATCTCCGCCAAGCAGGGTCTGCACATCGACTCCCTGCTGGAGGCCGTGATCCTCACGGCCGACGCCTCGCTCGACCTGCGGGCCAACCCGAACCAGGACGCGCAGGGCATCTCGATCGAGTCCCGTCTCGACCGCGGCCGTGGTGCCGTGTCGACGGTCCTCGTCCAGCGCGGCACGCTGCGGGTCGGCGACACCATGGTGGTCGGCGACGCGTACGGCCGCGTCCGGGCGATGCACGACGACAACGGCAACAGCGTCGCCGAGGCCGGTCCCTCGACGCCGGTGCAGGTCCTGGGCCTCACCAACGTCCCGGGTGCGGGCGACAACTTCCTGGTGGTCGACGAGGACCGTACGGCCCGTCAGATCGCCGAGAAGCGCGCCGCCCGTGAGCGCAACGCCGCGTTCGCCAAGCGCACGCGCCGTGTCTCCCTCGAGGACCTGGACAAGGTGCTCAAGGCCGGCGAGATCCAGCAGCTCAACCTCATCATCAAGGGTGACGCTTCCGGATCCGTCGAGGCGCTCGAGTCCTCTCTGCTCCAGCTGGACGTCGGCGAAGAGGTCGACATCCGCGTCCTGCACCGTGGTGTCGGTGCGGTCACGGAGTCCGACATCGACCTGGCCATGGGCTCCGACGCCATCGTCATCGGCTTCAACGTGCGCGCCGCCGGGCGTGCGCAGCAGATGGCCGAGCGCGAGGGTGTCGACGTCCGGTACTACTCGGTCATCTACCAGGCGATCGAGGAGATCGAGGCGGCCCTCAAGGGCATGCTCAAGCCGGAGTACGAAGAGGTCGAGCTCGGTACGGCGGAGATCCGCGAGGTCTTCAAGTCGTCCAAGCTGGGCAACATCGCGGGTGTTCTCATCCGCTCCGGCGAGGTCAAGCGCAACACCAAGGCGCGCCTCATCCGCGACGGCAAGGTGGTCGCGGAGAACCTCAACATCGAGGGTCTGCGTCGCTTCAAGGACGACGTCACCGAGATCCGCGAAGGGTTCGAGGGCGGTATCAACCTCGGCAACTTCAACGACATCAAGGTCGACGACGTCATCGCGACGTACGAGATGCGCGAGAAGCCGCGCGTCTGACCTGAGTCACGATCGGGGCCGGTCGGCGGGACTTGTTCCGTCGATCGGCCCCGGCCGTTGCGTGTACGGTTCCCGTATCGGCGTCCAAGCGCGGCGCCCGTACCCCGAACCGGCGGGACATCCGGATACACACATGTATGTGGGGACTCTGTCCTTCGATCTGCTCCTCGGCGACGTCCACTCGCTCAAGGAAAAACGCTCTCTCGTCCGTCCGATCGTGGCCGAACTCCAGCGCAAGTACGGTGTGAGCGCGGCGGAGACGGGCAACCAGGACCTCCACCGCAGGGCCGAGATCGGTCTCGCCGTGGTCTCAGGGGAGCCGGGACACCTCACCGACGTACTGGACCGCTGTGAGCGGCTGGTCGCCGGGCGGCCCGAAGTCGAACTGCTCTCGGTTCGACGCAGGCTCCACAGCGACGAAGACTGAAGCAACAAGTAAGCAGTTAAGGAGACGGACCAGTGGCCGACAACGCGCGGGCTAAGAGGCTGGCGGACCTCATCCGAGAGGTGGTGGCCCAGAAGCTGCAGCGCGGGATCAAGGACCCGCGGCTCGGCTCGCACGTCACCATCACGGACACCCGGGTCACGGGTGATCTGCGGGAGGCGACCGTCTTCTACACCGTGTACGGGGACGACGAGGAGCGCGCGGCGGCCGCCGCCGGCCTGGAGAGCGCCAAGGGCGTGCTGCGCTCCGAGGTGGGCCGGGCCGCAGGCGTGAAGTTCACGCCGACCCTCGCCTTCGTCATGGACGCCCTCCCGGACACCGCCCGCACCATCGAGGACCTCCTCGACAAGGCGCGCGAGTCCGACGAGAAGGTGCGCGAGGCGTCCGCGGGCGCGAAGTACGCCGGCGACGCCGACCCGTACCGCAAGCCCGAGGACGACGAGACGGACGACAGCGCCGAATGACCCAGAAGCACACCACGCCCGACGGCCTTGTCATCGTCGACAAGCCGTCGGGCTTCACTTCGCACGACGTCGTCGCCAAGATGCGCGGCATCGCCAGAACGCGACGCGTCGGGCACGCCGGCACGCTCGATCCGATGGCGACGGGTGTCCTCGTCCTCGGCGTGGAGAGGGCCACCAAGCTGCTCGGCCACCTCGCGCTGACCGAGAAGGAGTACCTGGGCACCATCCGGCTCGGGCAGAACACCCTCACGGACGACGCCGAGGGGGAGATCACCTCCTCCACGGACGCCTCCGCGGTCACCCGCGACGCCGTCGACGCCGGGGTCGCCAAGCTGACCGGCGACATCATGCAGGTGCCGTCCAAGGTCAGCGCCATCAAGATCAACGGCGTGCGGTCCTACAAGCGGGCCCGGGAAGGCGAGGAGTTCGAGATCCCGGCCCGGCCCGTGACGGTCTCCTCCTTCGGCGTGTACGACGTCCGGGACGCCGTCGCAGACGACGGCACGGCCGTACTCGACCTGGTCGTCTCGGTCGTCTGCTCCTCCGGCACGTACATCCGGGCCCTGGCCCGCGACCTGGGCGCCGACCTCGGCGTGGGCGGTCACCTCACCGCCCTGCGCCGAACCCGCGTCGGCCCCTACAAGCTGGACGCGGCCCGCACGCTCGACCAGCTCCAGCAGGAGCTGACCGTGATGCCGATCGCCGAGGCCGCCGCGGCCGCGTTCCCCCGCTGGGACGTCGACGTCCGGCGGGCCAAGCTGCTCACCAACGGCGTACGCCTGGAGATGCCCGAGACGTACGCGGGCTCCGGCCCCGTCGCCGTCTTCGACCCGGAGGGCCGCTTCCTCGCCCTCGTCGAGGAGCAGCGGGGCAAGGCCAAGAGCCTGGCCGTCTTCGCCTGACGGAGGAACCGGGGGACCGGGTGCCCGTCCGTGGAGCGGCGGCCACGGGGTACCTCCACTGCCGCCGCTCCACGGTCCCCCCTCGGTTCCCCCACCCCTAGGGTGTATCCAGCCGCCCCGGTTCCTTCACCCGTCCGTGCGGGCGCTCGGAGTGAACCGGGGGAGCGGAAGGGGGCGCTTTCGCGGAGCGATCTGTCCCGCTGATCATCCCGCCCCTACTGTCGAACACAAGGGCACGGGTGTACGGCGGGGAGGCTCGACGATGGCGTCGCGGAACCGGTCCCGGGAAGCGGACGACAGCCCACAAGGCTCCCCGGACCGCCCCGGAACAGCAGGGCACGAGGACGGGGCGATCCCCGGGGACGCCCTCGTCCGTATCCACGACCTGGCCGGCCGCCCCCGCGGCACCGGCTTCCTGGCCGACCACCACGGCACGCTGATCACCAGCCACGAGGCCGTCGACGGCCTGTCCCGGCTCGTGCTGCACGGGGCCGGGGACCGCCGACGGGTCGTGGCCGCCGACGCGATCACCCCGCTGCCCGCGCTGGACCTGGCCCTCGTACGGACCGAGGGGCTCGGCGTGCCGCCGCTGCCCGTCACCGTGCGGGACGGCGCCGGAACCGGCGCCTATGTGCGGATCGCCGCGGGCGGCTGGCGCGAGGCCCGGGTGCTGGGCCCGGCCGCCGTGACGTACGCGGCCACGGACCGCTGCCACCGCCTCGACGCCCTGGAGCTGGCGGTCGGCACGGCGGGGCGGGACGCCCTGCGGCCGGGCGGCGGGGCGGCCGGCGGGCCCGTGCTCGACGCCGGGACCGGCGCCGTCGTCGCAGTCCTCGGCACCGCGCTCAGCTCCGACCACCGCGACGTCGGGTTCGCCGTACCGCTGCACTCCCGGGTCACCGGAACCGGGGGCCCGCTCGCCGAACTGCTCGCCGAGAACGCGGCGACGGTCCCCGCCTACGGGGCCGATCTGAACCTGGCCGGGGTGCTGGAGCTGACCGGCGCCTCGGTGGCGCTGGAGGGCCCGCCCGACGGCCCCGGTGTGCCGCAACCGGTCGAACGGGCGGCCGTGGCGGCAGAGTTCACCGCGTTCATGGGAGGCCCGGCGACCGTGCTCGGCCTCGTCGGACCACCGGGCAGCGGTCGTACGACGGAACTCGCGGCGCTCGCCGCGCGGCGTCGGCGAGACGGGCGGCCCACGCTGTGGCTGCGCGGCTGTGAACTGAGGGACGGTGACACGTCGGTGGCGGACGCGGCACGCCGGGCGCTGGACCGGGCCGCCCCCGCCGTGGCGGCCGCCACGGCTCGGGGCGACCTGGGCGACACCACGCCCGAGCGCCTCGCCCACCTCGCCCACGCCCTGGACCGCCCTCTGCTGCTCCTGCTCGACGGCCCCGAGGAGATGCCACCGGCCCTGGCCCGCCGTCCGACCGACTGGACGGACGGGACCGCACGGTGGCTGCGGGAGACGGGAGCCCGGCTGGTGGTGGCGTGCCGGCCGGAGTACTGGGAGACCGCGTCCTTCCCGGCGGAGCAGTGCGTGCGTCTCGGCGACCTCACCGAGGACGAGGCCCGCGAGGCGTACCGGAGTCACGGCATCCCGGAACGCGCCCTCGTCCCGGCCGACGCCCGGCATCCCCTCACCCTCGGTCTGCTCGCCGAGGTCCGGGCGGCCGTCACCGAGCCCTTGGAGGCGGCCGCGGTCGACCGGAACGACGTCTTCTCGGCTTACCTGGACCTGATGTCCCTGCGCATCGCCCAGCGGCTGGCCGCCGGCCACGGCCTGCGGGGCACCGCCGTACGCCGGCTGGCCGCCAAGGTCGCCGGGCAGGTGCACGAGGCCGCCCGCCGCAGCCTCGGCCCGGGGTCGGGGGACCTGGACCGGGAGACGTTCGAGGCGGTGTTCCCGTGGGGGCCCGCCCCGGCGCGGCTCGGCGGCTGCCCGGGCTGGGCGTCGGCCGTACTCGCCGAGGGGCTGCTCGTGCCCGCCGGGCGCGGCTTCCGCTTCGCGCACGAGGGGCTCGCCGACTGGCTCCAGGGCACGCACCTCGACCTCGACGAGGCTCTGCACGTCCTCGTCCACCGCGGCGAGGACACCCAGTCCGACCCCGTGCCGCGCCACCGCATCGGGCCGGTCGTCCAGGCCCTGCTGTGCCTCGCCCGGCAGCACGGCACCGGTCGACTGGCCACCCGCCTGGCCGACCTGGTCCACGCCCTGGACGCCGATCCGCGGTCCTGGTGGGCCGCCCGGCTGCTCGCCGGGACGCTGTCGGCCCTGCCCGACGCGGCGCCGTACGCGGAGGTGCTGCGGCTGCTCACCGACCGGATCGTGGCCTGGCGGCGGCAGGAGCGGCCCGTGCCGGAGGAGCTCGGACCCGCCTTCTGGACGGGCGTACGGCTGCCCGAGGAGGCGCGCTGGACGCTGCTGCGGCGGCTGGTGCACGCCGACGGGCCGCCGTGCGAGGCCGGGCCGCGGTTCCTGGACGCCGTCGCCGGACTCCTCGCCGGCGATCCCGCCGCCGCGCAACCGCAGCTCGTCCGCTGGTTCCACGACGAGCAGCCGCTGCCCGCCACCCCGCACGCGACCGTGGCCACCGCCGCGCAGGCGCTGCTGCACACCCACCGTCACGGCGCCCTGGACGAGCTGACGGACGTGCTCGTCGACCGCGCGCACCGGCGGGCCGACGAACTCCTCGCCGTGCTGGCCGAGGAGGAGCCGTCGGCGGTGTGCCGGGCCGTCGACCGGTGGGCGCGCGACGAACGGCCGGCGCGGCGCAGCGCCGCGGTGACGCACGGACTGCGCGTCGCGCCGCATGTGAGCACGGGAGGCGACCGCGCCCTCCTGCGCTACGCCGCCCTCACCCTGCTCGCCCGCCCCGCCGACCGCGCCCTGCACGGCGGTGCGCTCGCCCTCCTCGTCCAGGACCCCCGCACCCGGGCCCGTTACCTCCCCCGGGCACTGGAACACTTCGCGGCGGGCGACCCGCAGGTCTCACCGGACGCGCTGGCCGGGGCCCTCCTCACCGACCCCGAGCCGGTCCTCGGGGCCTTCGCGGCCCGGCTGGAACGGTCGGACGCGGAGGAGGCGCTGCGGGCACTCGCCGACGCCACCCCGCCCGGCCTGGCCCGGCGGATCGCCGCCCTGGTGTGCCGGGCGGCACGGCAGCGGCCGGAACTCGCCGGGCAGGTGGCCGCGTATACGGACCAGCGGCTCGACCGGGGCCCCACCGCCCGGCCCGTGCTCCTCCCGCTGGTCACCGGCCTGCTGGAGGGCGGTGACGTGCGGTTGCGCTGCGCCCTCGCCGCCGTCCTCACGCCGCCGGGCATCCCCGCCTCACGGCCGCTGCGCCGCGAACTGCGCGACGCGCTCCTGGCCCGCGAGCACGACACCGACGTCCTGGACGCGCTGCTGCACGCCGCCGCCCGCAACTGCGGCGACGACCTGCGCGACCTCGTCCACCGCGTCGGACTGCTCCTCGTGCGCACCCCGGAGGGCGCCGCCCGCTTCGACCGCGCGCTGGTCGACCTGAGCCGGCACGTGCCCGGTTTCGCCGCCCGCGCGGCCGGCTGGCTGGCCGACGCGCCCGACGAGTGGGCGGCACTGGTCGGGCCCAGTTCCCACCGGACGATCGAGAACCTGGCGGGCGCCGGCGTCCCCGCATGACCGCTCCGGGGCGCCGGGCCGCAGCACGCCGCCGTGCGCCCTGTCACAGCCCCCATGCCGATGCGGGCAGGAGGCACCCGGCATGGCACCCTTAGACCTGCGCACGAGGCAACCACGGACAACGACCGGACACGGGTTCGACGAGCTTTCGACAAGGAGCAGGCACAGTGCAGCGCTGGCGTGGCTTGGAGGACATCCCCCAGGACTGGGGGCGCAGCGTCGTCACCATCGGCTCCTACGACGGAGTCCACCGCGGACACCAGCTGATCATCCGGCATGCCGTGGACCGCGCCCGGGAGCTGGGCGTGCCCGCCGTCGTCGTCACCTTCGACCCGCACCCCAGCGAGGTCGTCCGCCCCGGCAGCCACCCGCCGCTGCTCGCCCCGCACCACCGCCGCGCCGAACTCATGGCCGACCTGGGCGTGGACGCGGTGCTCATCCTCCCCTTCACGACCGAGTTCTCGAAGCTGTCCCCGGCCGACTTCGTCGTCAAGGTCCTGGTCGACAAGCTGCACGCCAAGGCCGTCGTCGAGGGACCCAACTTCCGCTTCGGCCACAAGGCCGCCGGAAACGTGGAGTTCCTGTCCACGCAGGGCAAGACCTACGACTTCGAGGTCGAGGTCGTCGACCTGTACGTGACCGGTGAGGCGGGCGGCGGCGAGCCGTTCTCCTCCACGCTGACGCGGCGACTGGTCGCCGAGGGCGACGTCCGGGGCGCGGCGGAGATCCTGGGCCGTCCGCACCGGGTCGAGGGCGTCGTCGTCCGGGGCGCGCAGCGCGGGCGGGAACTGGGCTTCCCGACGGCCAACGTCGAGACGCTGCCGCACACCGCCATCCCGGCCGACGGTGTGTATGCCGGCTGGCTGCACGCCCAGGGTGAGGTGATGCCGGCCGCCATTTCCGTGGGGACGAATCCGCAGTTCGAGGGGACCGAGCGCACGGTGGAGGCGTACGCCATCGACCGGGTGGGGCTCGATCTGTACGGGTTGCATGTCGCGGTCGACTTCTTGGCGTTCGTGCGGGGGCAGGCGAAGTTCGAGACGCTGGATGCGCTTTTGGAGCAGATGGGGCGGGACGTCCAGAAGTGCAGGGAGCTGGTGGCGGCCGAGGGGGCTGCCTAGGTCTCGGGTAGGCCGTCTGCGGGTGCGCCATGGCTGGTCGCGCAGTTCCCCGCGCACCTAAGGGCGCGGGGCAACCGCCCAGTGACAAGCGACCTGCGACTCCCCGCCCCCGCTCAGCACGGCCAAGTCCCGGCCCCTGCACGATTCCGCCACGCCCGCGCGTTCCGCCTCGCCGCTCGACAGGATCTGGCAGCGGACGTGGAAGCGGCAGCCGGGCGGGACGCGTGAGGGGTCCGGGGGCTCGCCCGTGAGGACGACCGGGGCACCCGGGGCCTCAGGGAGGACCGACAGCAGCGCCTGCGTGTAGGGGTGCCGCGGTGCCGTCAGGACCTGCTCCACGGCACCCGTCTCCACGATCCGGCCCAGGTACATCACGGCGACCCGGTCGGCGATGTTCCACGCCAGACCCAGATCGTGCGTGACGACCAGCGCGGACAGGCCCAGTTCGGTGCGCAGGCGCAGCAGCAGCGCGAGGATCTCGCCGCGTACCGAGGCGTCCAGGGACGCCACCGGCTCGTCGGCGACGAGGAGTTCGGGTTCCAGGACCAGCGCGCCGGCGATGACGACCCGCTGGCGCTGCCCGCCGGACAGTTCGTGCGGGTAGCGCAGGAAGAAGCGCTCCGGGGGGCGCAGACCGGCCCGGGACAGGGCCTCGGCGACCGCTGTGCGTTCGTCGCCGCCGTAGCCGTGGATGCGCAGGCCCTCGGCGACCGCGTCGTACACCGTGTGGCGGGGGTTGAGGGAACCGCTCGGGTCCTGAAGGACCAGCTGGACGCGTTTGCGGTAGGCCTTGAGGGACCGGCCGGAGTAGTCCAGCGGGCGGCCGTCGAAGGCGACCCGGCCCGCCGTCGGCTCGACCAGCCCCAGCAGACTGCGGGCCAGGGTCGTCTTGCCGCAGCCGGACTCGCCGACCAGCGCGACGATCTCGCCGGGGCGGATGTCGAGGTCGACGCCGTCCACCGCGCGGGCCCGGGGGCCGCCGTGCCGGCCGGGGAACGTGACGTGGAGGCCCCGGGCGCTCAGCAGCGGGGCCGTGGTGACCTCGGGGGCCGTCGGGGACGTGGTCATGGCGTGCTGGGCCTCGCTTCCTCCAGGGCCTCCGGTTCCTCGGCCGACCGCTCGTCACGGGCCCGTGAAGGGTGCGCCGCCTGCGCGTCCGAGATCTCGGACCCGGCCGCCGGCGGCCCGACCAGCACACACGCCGCCCGGCGCTCCGGTCCCGCCTCGCGCAGCACCGGGTCCTCCTCGGCACACGACTCCAGCGCCACCGGACACCGGGGATGGAACGTGCAGCCGGACGGCAGCGCGGCCGGGTCCGGTGGGTCGCCCGCCAGCCCCTGCGGCGCGAACCGGGACGCCGGGTCGCCGATGCGCGGGAACGCGGCCGACAGGGCCCGGGCGTACGGATGCCGGGCGTCCTCGTACACCTGGACGGCCGGGCCCTCCTCGACCACCCGGCCCGCGTACATCACCGCGAGCCGGTCACAGGTGTCGGCGAGGACCGCCAGGTCGTGGCTGATCATGATCAGGCCGAGCTCCTGGTCCGCGACCAGCTGCTCGATGAGCCGGAGGATCTGGGCCTGGATCATCACGTCGAGGGCGGTGGTCGGCTCGTCGGCGATGATCAGCCGGGGGTCGCAGGCCAGTGCCATGGAGATCATGACGCGCTGGCGCTGCCCGCCGGACAGTTCGTGCGGGTAGGCGTCCGCGCGGGCCGCAGGAAGGCCGACCTGCTCCAGCAGCTCGCCGGTCCTCTTCTTCGCCCCGGCGGCGGTCGCCTTCCTGTGCAGCAGGATCGGCTCCGCGATCTGGTCGCCGACGCGGTGCACGGCGTTGAGGGAGTGCATCGCGCCCTGGAAGACGATGGAGGCCCCGGCCCAGCGGACGGCCCGCACCCGGCCCCACTTCATGGTCAGCACGTCCTCGCCGTCGAGGAGCACCTCCCCGGTGATCCGGGCACCCGCCGGCAGCAGCCGCAGCAGGGCCAGTGCCAGCGTGGACTTGCCGCAACCGGACTCCCCGGCGAGGCCGAGCTTGTGGCCCGCCTCCAGGCGCAGGTCGACCCCGCGCACGGCGGCCGCCCCGCCCGCGTACGTCACGGTCAGGTTCCTGACGTCGAGCAGACTCAACGCGACACCCCCAGCCTGGGGTTGAGGACGGACTCCACGGCCCGCCCGCACAGCGTGAACGCCAGCGCCACCACGGCGATGGCGATGCCCGGCGGCACCAGGTACCACCAGTCCCCGGCACTGACCGCGCCCGCCTCGCGCGCGTCCTGGAGCAGCCCGCCCCACGACACGACCGTCGGATCGCCCAGGCCGAGGAAGGCGAGGGTCGCCTCGGCGAGGATGGCCGAGGAGATGATCAGGGTCGTCTGGGCCAGCACCAGCGGCATCACATTGGGCAGGACGTGCCGGGACATGATGTGCCAGTGGCCGCCGCCGAGCGCCTGCGCCCGCTCGATGTACGGCCGGGTCTCCACGGCGAGGGTCTGGGCGCGCACCAGCCGGGCGGTGGTCGGCCAGGTGGTGACGCCGATCGCGACGACGGTCGTGGTCAGCGAGCGGGACATCACGGTCGCGAGAGCGATCGCCAGCACCAGCGTCGGCATGACCAGGAACCAGTCGGTGATCCGCATCATCACCGTCGCGTACCAGCCCTTGAAGTGCCCCGCCGTCACCCCGATCAGGGTGCCGATCGCCACCGACAGCACGGCGGCCAGCAGCCCCACCAGCAGCGACACCCGCGAGCCCCAGATCACCAGGCCCAGCAGGTCCCGCCCGAACTGGTCGGTGCCGAGCGGGAACTCGGCGCTCGGGCTCTGCATCGGACGCCCCGGCGCGTCGGTCACGCTGCTCACGTCGGAGCCGACGAACAGCGGTGCGAACAGCGCCAGCAGCGCGCACAGCGAGAGCGCGGTCAGGCCGTACAGCCCCGCCCGTTCGGAGCGGTACCGCCGCCAGAAGCGGGCGACGGAGGCCCGGCGCCGCTGCCGGGCCAGGGCACGCGGGCTCGGGGTCGTCCCGGTCGTCGTCGTCATCGGGCCACCCGGGGGTCCAGCAGCGGATAGACCAGGTCGGCGAGGGTGTTCATCAGGATCACCGCGGCGGCGAACACGAAGAACAGCCCCTGCACGAGCGGCAGGTCGGGCACGCTCAGCGCCTGGTAGAACAGCCCGCCGAGGCCGGGCCAGGAGAACACCGTCTCCACCAGGATCACGCCCGCCACCGTCCGGCCGAGGTTGATGAAGATGAGGGTCACGGTCGGCAGCAGCGCGTTCGGCACGGCGTGCCGGCGGCGTACGAGGTCGTCGCGCAGCCCCTTGGCCCGCGCGGTCGTCAGATAGTCGCTGCCCATCTCGTCCAGCAGCGCCGAGCGGGTGACCAGCAGCGTCTGCCCGTACTCCACGGCCACCAGCGTCACCACCGGCAGCACCAGATGGTGCGCCACGTCGAGGACGTACGCGAAGCCCTCCTCGCCACCCGACTCCATGCCGCCGGTCGGGAACATGCCGGGCAGCGGGCCGATGCCCACCGACAGCACGATGATCAGCAGCAGTCCCAGCCAGAAGGACGGGATGGAGTACAGCGTCAGCGCGAGGCCCGTGTTGACGCGGTCGCCGAGCTTGCCGTGCCGCCACGCCGACCGGGTGCCGAGGAAGATGCCCAGCGCCGTGTAGAGGACGAACGCGGTCCCCGTGAGCAGCAGGGTGTTCGGCAACGCCTCGGTGATCTTGTCGACGACGGGGGCACGGAACTGGTACGACGTGCCGAAGTCGCCCGTGAGCGCCTTGCCGCAGTAGTCCCTGAACTGCCGCCACAGCGGCAGGTCGAGCCCGAACTCCTCGCGATAGGCGGCCAGCTGCTCCGCCGACACCTGACGACCGCCCGTCATGGTCTTCACCGGGTCGCCGGGGATCAGCCGGAAGAGGAAGAAGCTGGTCACGAGGACGGCCAGCAGCGACACGGCGGCACCGGCCACCTTGCCCGCCAGGTACCGCGGGTACGCGGAGCTCTTGCGTACCCGCGGCCCGGCCGCCGTCTGCTGCTTGTCCTCGACCAGCGCGGGGGTCGCGTCAGCGGTCATGAGTGCCCGCTCGCCGCCCTACTCGCGTTCCTCGGCGGTCGCCCGCCGCCGCATCGCCGCGAAGGCGCCGAGCCCGGCCAGCACCACGACACCCGCGACGATCCCGACCACCACGCCCGTCGACGACGCGTTGTCCGAGGATCCGCCGGAGTCCGCCGGGACCGCCGACCACCAGCTCCAGTAGCCGTCCTGGCCGTAGATGTTGCCCGCCTTCGCCGGCATGGTGGTGATCGACTTGATCTGGTCCGTCCGGAAGGCCTCGACCGCGTTCGGATACGCCATGACGTTCATGTACCCGAGGTCGTACAGCCGCGACTCCATCTGCTTGACGATGTCCGCCCGTTTGGCGGGGTCGTACTCGGCCAGCTGCCGGGCGTAGAGCTCGTCGTACTTCTTGTCGCAGATGAAGTTGTCCGTCGCGCCCGTCTCCTCGGGGGTCGCCGGAAGCGCCCCGCAGGTGTGGATGGACAGGACGAAGTCCGGGTCGGGGTTGACCGACCAGCCGTCGAACGCCAGGTCGTACTTGCCTGCCAGCCAGGGGTCGGTCACGTTGTCCAGGCAGTTGAGCCGGACGCCGATGCCGAGCTTGCCCCACCACTCCTGGAGGTACTTGCCGACCGCCTTGTCGTTCGGGTCGGTGGCGTGGCACAGCACGCGGTAGGTGATCGGTTTGCCGTCCTTGCCGACGCGCTTGCCGTCGCCGTTCTTCTTGTACCCGGCCTGGTCGAGCAGCCGGGCGGCCTCGGCCGGGTCGTACGCCAGCTTCTGGCTCGCGGACGGCTTCCAGAAGTAGTCCTGGAAGCGCGGCGGGATGTAACCCTCGCCCTCGACGGCGTGGCCCCGGAACACCTTGTCGATGATGGCCTCGCGGTCCACGGCCCGGAACAGCGCGTGGCGCACCCGCTGGTCCAGCAGGGAGGGGTGGCCGTCGCCGAACTTCTTGCCGTTCTTCGCCTTCGCCCCCGGGTTGGTGGCGAGGGCGTAGAAGCGGCGGCCGGGGGCGTCGTTGACCTGGATGTCGTCCGCGCCCTTGAGGGACTCGGCCTGAGCGGGCGTCAGGGACGGGGACCCGGCGACGAAGGACACCTCGCCCTTGCGCAGCGCCGACACGGCCGCGTCCTGGTCCTTGTAGTAGCGGAAGACCAGCTCGTCGAACTTGGGTGACCCGCGCCAGAAGCTCTTGTTGGCCTTGAGCCGGACGTAGCTGTCGGCCTTGTAGCCGCTCAGCACGAACGGCCCGTTCCCCACGACGGGGAAGGTCTTGTCGTTGTTGAACTCGGAGAAGTCCGAGACCTTCTCCCACACGTGCTTCGGCACGATCGGCACGTCCAGCGCGGCCATCGTGGCCTGCGGCTTCTTCAGCTCGATGACCAGCTTGGTGGGGCTCGGGGCGGTCACCTTGCGGAAGTTCCCGACGTAGCTGCCGTTCGCCGTGGCCGCGCCGGTGTCGGTCATCATCTTGTTGAACGTCCAGGCCGCGTCCTCGGCGGTGGCCTGCTGCCCGTCCGACCACGCGGAGTTGGAGCGGATCGTGTACGTCCAGGTCAGCTTGTCCGGCGACGGTTCCCACTTGGTGGCCAGGCCCGGGATGGCGTGGTTGTCCTTGGGGTCGTAGTTGGTCAGGTACTCGTACATGAGCCGGTGGATGCTCGTACTGAGCAGCCGGACCGCGAGGAACGGGCTGAGCGAGTCCACGCTCTGCGCCACCGCGACGGTCAGCACCTTCTTGCCGTCGTCGGCCGCCCGGGCCTGCTGGGGCGCCGGATCGAGCGGGGTCGCGAGACCGGCGGTGAGGGTGAGCGCGGCCGCCCCGGCCAGGGCGACGAGCCGGAGGCCGCGCGGGAGGCTGTGCTTCTGATCGTTCGTGCCCATGGTCGGACCTCGCGTCATCGCTCGGACGGGAAGGACGGGTTGATCAGCTGTCAGATGCGTGATGTGTGTGTACCAGCGGCCTCTCCACCCGTCAACGCCGCTTTCACCCCTTGTGGCCTGCGGAAATAACGAATTGGCGAGCTTTTCGCACCCATTGGTCGAGACCACTGACGCCCTCCTGGCCAGGGCCTGGCAACGGAATTCACCCCTGAACGCGCCGAGGCCCGCGCCGAGTCGGAACGGCGCGGGCCACCAAAGGGATCGGCCCCTCGAAAGGGGCCGATCGGGTGAGGCGATTACTGCGAAGGAGGCGGGGGCGGCGGGGTCTGCCCGTCGGGCTGGGGGTAGCCGTAGCCCGGCTGCGGGGGTGCGGCCGGGGGCTGTCCGGGCTGGGGGTACGGCTGCCCCGGGTGGGCCGCCGGCTGCCCCGGCTGCGGGTAGGGCGGCTGGCCCGCGGCCTGCGGGTACGGCTGACCGGGCTGGGCCGGGGGCGGGCCCTGCTGCGGATACGGCTGCCCGGGCTGCGGCTGCTGAGGCACCTGAGGCTGCTGCGGGTACGGGCCCGGCCGGCCGGGGGCCTGCTGACCGGGAGCCGGCTGCTGCTGCCCGGGGTACGGGGGCTGGCCCGGCTGGGCGTAGGGCTGACCGGGTCCGGGCTGGCCGGGCATGGCATGCCCCGGCAGCGGCGGGGCCGCGACCGGCGGCGGGTTGCCGTCGGAGGTCCACAGTCCGTGCGACTGCTGGTGGCGGACGAAGTCCTCGGCGACCATCGCCGCGAGGTTGAAGTACGCCTCCCGCACCTTCGGCCGCATCATGTCGAGGTCGACCTCGGCCCCGGCGGCGAGATGCTCGTCGAACGGCACGACGATGACGCCCCGGCAGCGCGTCTCGAAGTGCGTCACGATGTCCTCGACCTTGATCATCTTGCCGGTCTCGCGGACCCCGGAGATGACGGTGATGGACCGCGAGACGAGGTCGGCGTACCCGTGCGCGGACAGCCAGTCCAGCGTGGTGCTCGCACTGCTCGCACCGTCCACGGACGGCGTCGAGATGATGATGAGCTGGTCGGCGAGGTCCAGCACGCCGCGCATGGCGCTGTAGAGCAGACCGGTACCGGAGTCGGTGAGGATCACCGGGTACTGCTTGCCCAGCACGTCGATCGCGCGCCGGTAGTCCTCGTCGTTGAAGGTCGTGGACACGGCCGGGTCGACGTCGTTGGCGATGATCTCCAGACCCGAGGGGGCCTGAGAGGTGAACCGCCGGATGTCCATGTACGAGTTGAGGTACGGGATCGCCTGGACGAGGTCACGGATGGTGGCCCCGGTCTCCCGCCGCACCCGGCGCCCGAGGGTGCCCGCGTCCGGGTTGGCGTCGATCGCGAGGATCTTGTCCTGTCGCTCGGTGGCCAGCGTGGAGCCGAGCGCGGTGGTCGTGGTCGTCTTGCCGACACCGCCCTTGAGGCTGATCACGGCGATCCGGTAGCAGGACAGCACGGGCGTGCGGATCAGGTCGAGCTTCCGCTGCCGCTCGGCCTCCTCCTTCTTCCCGCCGATCTTGAACCGCCCGCCTCCGGCCACCGGACGGCTGCTCTTCGCCTTCTGCTTCTTGCTGTTGAGCAGCCGGTCGGACGACAGCTCCACGGCAGCGGTGTAACCGAGCGGCGCGGCCCCGGGGTTGGTCGGCTGCCGCTGGTCGTGCTGCATGGGCTGCGGCCAGGCGGCACCGGTACGGGGGTCCACGGGCTGCCGGGGCGGCTGCTGCCCGGGGTGCGGCTGCCCCGACGGGTCGGGCTGCCCGCCGTGCGGAGACCGGGGCTCGGGCTGCGGCTGGGCCTGCGGGGGCACGCCGGGGTGAGGCTGAGTCGGGTACTGCTGTGCGGGCGGCTGGGGGAAGCCGTAGCCGCCCTGTGCGTGGGGGGCGCCGGGGTGCGGGAAGCCGTAACCGCCCTGGGGGTCGGGCGCGGCCGGGGCGGGGACGCCCGGCTGCGGGAAGCCGTAGCCGTCCTGCGGCGTCGGCGCGGGGGTGGGGGGAGTGACAGGGGGCTGGGCCGGGGGCTGCTGGACTGCCGGGGCGGGGGCGCCCTGCTGAGGGAAGCCGTAGCCGCCCTGTGCGGGGGGCGCGTGCGGGCCGTCCGGCTGCGGGGCCGGGGGCTGTGCGGCCGGGGCGGGGGCACCGGGGTGCGGGAAGCCGTAGCCGCCCTGTGCGTTCGGCGCGGCCGGGGCCTGAGCTCCCGGGTGCGGGAAGCCATAGCCCCCGGGCTGGGGTGCGGGCTGGGTGGGCGGCTGGTGGGGCGGCGTCGGTGCGGCAGGCTGGTTCCACGAGGCGGGCGCGGGCTGCGGCGCCTGTGGCTGGAACGGCGGCTGCTGTGCCGGCACGTAGGGCTGCGGCGGCACCGGAGGCTGTCCCTGTGCGGCCGTCGGCTGCGGCTGCGGCTGAGCGGGCGCGTTCGGGTCCGAGGGCTGCGCCTGGGGCTGCTGCTGCGGCGGGGCGGGCCACTCGCTCGCCGGGACCGGAGCGGCCGGCTGGTACGACGGCGGCAGCGGCGGCACGCCCTGCGGGGGCGGGGGAGTGGAGTCGGACGGCGGGCTCGGCGGGGCATCGGGGGAGACCGGTACGGCCGGTACGGCGTCCTCCGGCTCGTTCTGCGCGGGCGCGCCGTCGGCGGGGGGCGCGTCGGCCGGCTCGGCAGCAGGCGCCACCGGGTCCTCGCGCTCGTGCTCGGCCCTGGCCGGCACCGCGTCCTCAGGCGCGTCGGAGTCGGGCTGGGCGTCTCCGGGCTGTGCGTGCTCGGGCTGGGCGTCCGCGGGCTGTGCCTGCTCGGACTCCGTGTCGTCGGCCTTGGCGTCCTGGGACTCGGCGTCTTCCGACCCGGCGTCCTCGGACTCCGTGTCCTCGGGCGCTGCGACCTGCGGCTCCAGCACCTCGGGCGCCACGTCCTCGGTTTCCGGCCGGGTGTTCTCCGGCTCGGCCTCCTCGACCGGCGGCACGTCGGTGAAGGCGTCCGCGTCCAGCGCGTACTCCGAAACCGCGGCGGAGTCGTCCGCCTCCACACCGGGGCCTTCGTCCTCCGCGTCCTCGGTACGGGCACCGCCACCGGCCGCCCCGTCGGTGTCCTCCGCCTCGGTGACGTCGGGGGCCTCGGGCGGGGAAGCCGCCTCCGCAGCGGCACGCTCCTCGATCTCCCGCTTCAGGGCGCCGGCGGAGAAACGCATGGTGGCACCGCTCTCCAGATCGCCGTTCTCCGGCTCCGCGGCAGCACCGGAAGCCGCCGCCGAAGCCTCGGGAGTGGCCGGAGTCTGCGGAGTGGCCGGAGTCTGAGGAGCGGCAGGCGGAGTCCCGGGAACGACCGGTGCCGCCGGCGGAGCCGGCGGCGTCCACGGCGACTGATACCCACCGACGGGGATGTTCGGCACGGCCGTAGGAGAGGCCGCGTCACCCGCGGGCGCCTCGGACTGCCCCTGAGACCGGTCCCCCGGCTGCGCCCCCTGCGGCTCGAAGCCGCTGCCCATCGGAAGCCTGGGTACGGCGGAAGGGCCCTGCGAAGAAGGCGCGGGCTGCGCGGGCGGCGCCGGCGGCGCGAAGGGCGCACCGGGCGCGGGCGCGGGAGGCGTGAACGGAGCGCCCGGAGCGGGCGCCGGCGCGGGAGGAGTGAAGGGCGCCCCGGGCGCGGGAGCCGGTGCGGACGCCTGCCCCGGCAGGGACGCCGGAAGGGACGAAGACCCACCCGAAGGGTTGGCATGCGGCGGCGGAGTGAGCCCGGGCAGCGGCGGCACCGGCCCCTTCGGCATCCCGGCACCTCCGGGCACCCCGGCAGCCCGTGCTCCGGAACCGCCGGCCACACCAGAAGCCCCGTTCGCCCCGGGCACACCGGAAGCCCCCGGCCCGGAACCCCCGGGCGCCCCCGAAGCACTGGAGTCCTCGGACGCCCCCGCCCCCTGCCCCGAACCCCCCGAGGCGTTCTGCGTGTACCAGGCGGGCGGCGCGTAGTCGATGGTGAACTCGCCCGTCACCTCTGCTGCGGACTCCGCGTCGGGCTGGTCATCGCCGGGTGTCGCCCAGCCCCCGCGGATCCCGTCCCGATCGCTGCTCACAGTGTTCCTCCTGGTGTGGTCGAGCACCCTCATGCCGTGCTGGGGGCGACCCTTGCTTGTCGTCCGACGTCGTGCGAAGCCGTGTGAGGCGTAGCGAGGTCGTCCGAGGTCGTCCGATCCACAGGCTCCCCCGCCTTCCCCCCGGGACGCCCACGCCTACCACGGGTTCTGACGGCGCGCCCCGTCCCAGCCTAATCACCACAAGCCCCGCCCCGGCAGGCCCGTCCACCCGCGAGCAGCTGTCCGTCGCGTCACAAGCTGCCCAGAAGGTGCCCGGAAGTGACGTATACGGCACGCACTTTGGTGAACAAACAGGGCAATAAGCGTGAAGATCCGTGAACGACCTTGCCAGGCAGTCGTTTTGAGGCCAGGAGGAAGCAGGCGCCTTGCGGCGCAAGAGACATGCGAAGAGGGGCGGCCGTTCACCGGCTCACCCCTCGTCGTCCACCGTGCTGCCTACCGCCCGGCTTCGAGCCCCCCGTCGTGCGCCCCCGGCTCAAGATCGAACTCTCCGTCCCGGGCCCCCAGCACGAACGCCCGCCACTCCGCCTCCGTGTAGCGCAGCACCGTCTCCGGGTCCAGCGACGACCGCATCGCCACGGCACCCTCGGGCAGGTAGGCGATCTCGACCCGCTCCTCGTGCCCCTCGGTGCCCGGCGCGCTGTGCCACTCGACACCGGAGATGTCGAGGGCGTAGAGCTCGTCCCGCTCCCGCTCCTTGCGTGCCTTGATCTCCTCAGCCGTCTCCGCCATGCCGCAGCGACCCCTTCCCGACGTACGAACGATCCGAATCCGCTCACCCTAGTGGCCCCCTCCGCTCCGGCCGGGGGGTTCGAAAGACCAGGGCAAAGAGGACCCCGGCCGCCTGGTACGCTGGTCGACGGCCGTTTGTGTACGCACCCCCGGAGCTCACCGCTCTGGAGGCCGCGCCCAGCGGATCCCCGCCTTCCGAGTCATGGAAGCTCCCCCGAGACACAGACCGGGGGCACTCGGTGGCCATCACAGACTACGAGGAGTACGCGTGCCGCTCGACGCCGCTACGAAGAAGCAGATCATCAGCGAGTTCGGCCAGAAGGAGGGCGACACCGGCTCCCCCGAGGTCCAGGTCGCCATGCTCTCGCGCCGCATCTCGGACCTGACCGAGCACCTCAAGACCCACAAGCACGACCACCACTCCCGCCGTGGCCTGCTGATTCTGGTGGGTCAGCGTCGCCGCCTTCTCCAGTACCTGGCGAAGAAGGACATCCAGCGCTTCCGCGCGCTGGTCGACCGCCTCGGCATCCGCCGCGGTGCGGCGGGCGCCAAGTAAGACGCCGTGAGGGGAGCGGTTCCCGAAGGAAAGGGGACCGCTCCCTTTGCTGTACGTGCGGAGTGTCACCACTGCTTTGTAGTGTGGTAGCACAACGCAATACGGACGACACAGCACGACAAGAAGAGGAGAGGCGCACCTAGCCGCCGCCGGTCCTCGGTAGTGGCCCCCGGGGGAAAGCGAGCCCCGGGTGCTTCGATCGAAGACCGGCCCGCACAGCCCGGAGCGCTTCTCCGCAACCGTCCCCCTGCCACACGGGCAGCGGCGGGACGAAGACGAGGAGATAACGCTAGTGGAGAACGAGACCCACTACGCCGAGGCCGTCATCGACAATGGCGCCTTCGGTACCCGCACCATCCGCTTCGAGACGGGCCGCCTGGCCAAGCAGGCCGCCGGCTCCGCCGTGGCGTACCTGGACGACGACACCATGGTGCTGTCGGCCACCACCGCCTCCAAGAACCCCAAGGACCAGCTCGACTTCTTCCCCCTCACGGTGGACGTCGAGGAGCGGATGTACGCCGCCGGCAAGATCCCCGGCAGCTTCTTCCGCCGCGAGGGCCGTCCCTCCGAGGACGCGATCCTCACCTGCCGCCTGATCGACCGCCCGCTGCGCCCGTCCTTCAAGAAGGGCCTGCGCAACGAGATCCAGGTCGTCGCCACGATCATGGCGCTCAACCCCGACCACCTGTACGACGTCGTGGCGATCAACGCCGCGTCCGCGTCCACGCAGCTGGCCGGCCTGCCCTTCTCCGGCCCGATCGGCGGCGTCCGCGTCGCGCTGATCAACGGCCAGTGGGTGGCCTTCCCGACGCACACCGAGCTCGAGGACGCCGTCTTCGACATGGTCGTCGCGGGCCGCACCCTGGAGGACGGCGACGTCGCGATCATGATGGTCGAGGCCGAGGCCACCGAGAAGACCATCAAGCTGGTCGAGGGCGGCGCCGAGGCGCCGACCGAGGAGGTCGTCGCCGCCGGTCTGGACGCCGCGAAGCCCTTCATCAAGGTGCTCTGCAAGGCCCAGTCGGACCTCGCCGCCAAGGCCGCCAAGCCGACCGGCGAGTTCCCGATCTTCCTCGACTACCAGGACGACGTCCTGGAGGCGCTCACCGCCGCCGTCAAGCCCGAGCTCGCCCAGGCGCTCACCATCGCCGGCAAGCAGGAGCGCGAGGCCGAGCTGGACCGCGTCAAGGGCCTGGCCGCCGAGAAGCTCCTCCCGGAGTTCGAGGGCCGCGAGAAGGAGATCTCCGCCGCGTACCGCTCGCTGACCAAGACCCTGGTCCGTGAGCGCGTCATCAAGGAGAAGAAGCGCATCGACGGCCGCGGTGTCACCGACATCCGCACCCTGGCCGCCGAGGTCGAGGCCATCCCGCGGGTCCACGGCTCCGCGGTGTTCGAGCGTGGCGAGACCCAGATCCTGGGCGTCACCACCCTGAACATGCTCCGCATGGAGCAGCAGCTGGACACCCTCTCCCCGGTGACCCGCAAGCGCTACATGCACAACTACAACTTCCCGCCGTACTCCACCGGTGAGACCGGCCGCGTCGGCTCCCCGAAGCGCCGCGAGATCGGCCACGGCGCCCTCGCCGAGCGCGCCCTCGTGCCGGTCCTGCCGACGCGCGAGGAGTTCCCCTACGCGATCCGCCAGGTCTCCGAGGCGCTGAGCTCCAACGGCTCGACGTCCATGGGCTCGGTCTGCGCCTCCACCATGTCGCTGCTGAACGCCGGTGTGCCGCTGAAGGCCCCCGTCGCCGGTATCGCCATGGGCCTGATCTCCCAGGAGATCGAGGGCGAGACGCACTACGTCACCCTCACCGACATCCTCGGTGCGGAGGACGCCTTCGGCGACATGGACTTCAAGGTCGCCGGCACGAAGGAGTTCGTGACCGCCCTCCAGCTCGACACCAAGCTGGACGGCATCCCGGCCTCCGTCCTGGCCGCGGCCCTCAAGCAGGCCCGTGACGCCCGCCTCCACATCCTCGACGTGATGATGGAAGCGATCGACACGCCGGACGAGATGTCCCCGAACGCCCCGCGGATCATCACCGTCAAGATCCCCGTGGACAAGATCGGTGAGGTCATCGGCCCCAAGGGCAAGATGATCAACCAGATCCAGGAGGACACCGGCGCCGACATCACGATCGAGGACGACGGCACGATCTACATCGGCGCGGTCGACGGACCGTCCGCCGAGGCCGCCCGCACCACGATCAACGGCATCGCCAACCCGACCATGCCGGAGGTCGGCGAGCGCTACCTGGGCACGGTCGTGAAGACGACCACCTTCGGCGCGTTCGTGTCGCTGCTCCCGGGCAAGGACGGTCTGCTGCACATCTCGCAGATCCGCAAGCTCGCCGGCGGCAAGCGCGTGGAGAACGTCGAGGACGTGCTCGGCGTGGGCGCCAAGGTCCAGGTCGAGATCGCCGAGATCGACTCCCGCGGCAAGCTCTCCCTGATCCCGGTCATCGAGGGCGAAGACGGCGACGAGCAGAAGGACGACGGCGACCAGTGACGTCCCGCGGTTTCCAGGCGACGGCCCGCACCTCCTCGGAGGCGCGGGCCGTCGCCCGTACCCAAACCCTCATCAAGGGCGAGAACGGCATCGGCACGGTCCGCAAGACCACCCTCCCCGGCGGCCTGCGCATCGTCACCGAAACCCTGCCCTCGGTCCGCTCCGCGACCTTCGGCATCTGGGCGCACGTCGGCTCCCGCGACGAGACCCCGGCGCTGAACGGCGCCACGCACTACCTGGAGCACCTGCTCTTCAAGGGCACCGGCCGCAGGTCCGCCCTGGACATCTCCTCCGCGCTGGACGCGGTCGGCGGCGAGATGAACGCGTTCACGGCGAAGGAGTACACGTGCTACTACGCACGCGTGCTCGACAGCGACCTGCCGCTGGCCATCGACGTCGTCTGCGACATGCTGACCGGCTCGCTCATCCGCGAGGAGGACGTCGACGTCGAGCGCGGCGCCATCCTCGAGGAGATCGCCATGACCGAGGACGACCCGGGCGACTGCGTGCACGACCTGTTCGCGCACACGATGTTCGGCGACAACGCCCTCGGCCGCCCGGTCCTCGGCACGGTCGACACGGTCAATGCCCTCACCGCCGACCGCATCCGCCGCTTCTACAAGAAGCACTACGACCCCACCCACCTGGTCGTCGCCTGCGCCGGCAACATCGACCACGCCAAGGTCGTACGGCAGGTCCGCGCCGCCTTCGACAAGGCCGGTGCCTTCAAGGATCTCGCCGCCGACCCCGTCGCCCCGCGCAGCGGCAAGCGGGCCCTGCGCACCGCGGGCCGCGTCGAGCTGGTCGACCGCAAGACCGAGCAGGCGCATGTCGTGCTCGGCATGCCGGGCCTGTCCCGCACGGACGAGCGGCGCTGGGCCCTCGGCGTGCTGAACACCGCCCTCGGCGGCGGCATGTCCTCCCGGCTCTTCCAGGAGGTCCGCGAGAAGCGCGGCCTGGCCTACAGCGTGTACTCGTACACCTCGGGCTTCGCCGACTGCGGCCTGTTCGGCGTCTACGCGGGCTGCCGCCCGTCGCAGGTGCACGACGTGCTGAAGATCTGCCGCGACGAACTCGACCACGTCGCCGAGCACGGCCTGTCCGACGACGAGATAGGGCGGGCGATCGGCCAGCTCCAGGGGTCCACGGTCCTCGGCCTGGAGGACACCGGCGCGCTGATGAACCGTATCGGCAAGAGCGAGCTGTGCTGGGGCGAGCAGATGTCCGTCGACGACATGCTGTCCCGTATAGCGTCGGTCACCCCGGACGACGTCCGTGAGGTAGCCCGAGAGATCCTGGGACGGCGGCCCTCCCTGTCGGTCATCGGCCCGCTGAAGGACAAGCAGGCGGCCCGGCTGCACGACGCCGTCGCCTGACCATCCCCTGGTGAAGGAAGCACAAGAGATGAGCAAGCTGCGCGTGGCGGTCCTCGGCGCCAAGGGCCGGATCGGCTCGGAAGCCGTCCGGGCCGTCGAGGCCGCCGAGGACATGGAACTGGTCGCCGCCCTCGGCCGGGGCGACAAGCTGGAGACGCTGACCGAATCCGGCGCCCAGGTCGCGGTCGAACTGACCACGCCCGACTCGGTCATGGCCAACCTCGACTTCTGCGTCGGCCACGGCATCCACGCGGTCGTCGGCACCACCGGCTGGACCGACGAGCGCCTCGCGCAGCTGAACGGCCGGCTGTCCGCCTCCCCGGACACGGGTGTGCTCATCGCGCCGAACTTCTCCATCGGGGCCGTCCTCACCATGAAGTTCGCGCAGCTCGCCGCCCCCTACTTCGAATCCGTCGAGGTCGTCGAGCTGCACCACCCGAACAAGGTGGACGCCCCCTCCGGCACCGCCACCCGCACCGCCCAGCTCATCGCCGAGGCCCGCCGCGCCGCCGGCACCGCTCCGGCCCCCGACGCCACGACCACCGCCCTCGACGGTGCCCGCGGCGCCGACGTCGACGGCGTCCCGGTCCACGCCGTCCGGCTGCGCGGCCTGCTCGCACACCAGGAGGTCCTGCTCGGCGCCGAGGGCGAGACCCTCACGGTCCGGCACGACTCGCTCCACCACAGCAGCTTCATGCCGGGCATCCTGCTCGGCGCCCGCCGCGTGGTGAGCACTCCGGGCCTGACCTTCGGCCTGGAACACTTCCTGGACCTGAACTGAGCCCCTGACCGTCATGCGCGCGAAGCTCACCTACGCCCTCACCGCCGCCGTCCTGGTCGTCTACTTCGTCCTGGTCGGCAGCCGCGGTGTCCTGCTCATCGAGACCGGCACGCCCCTCACCGTCACCTTCGGTGTCGCCGTGCTGATCCTGCCGGTCATCGGCCTGTGGTTCCTGTGGAAGAACACCCAGTTCGCCCGCAAGGCAGGCCAACTCGCCGCCGAACTGGACGCCGAGGGCGGTCTGCCCGTCGACGAACTGCGGCGCACCCCCAGTGGGCGCATCGACCGGGACTCGGCCGACGAGGTCTTCGCCCAGCGCAAGGCCGAGACGGAGGACGCCCCCGACGACTGGCGCACCTGGTTCCGTCTGGCCGTCGCCTATCACGACGCCCGCGACACCCCGCGTGCCCGCAAGGCGATGCAGCGCGCGATCGCCCTGCACGACGGCAAGCAGCCCGAAGCCGCCTGAACCACACCCCCCTCATGCCGGCGGGGGCGGGCCCCCCGGACGGGGCCGCCCCC
Source organism: Streptomyces sp. NPDC093598 (assembly GCF_044764825.1). Taxonomy (NCBI): domain Bacteria; kingdom Bacillati; phylum Actinomycetota; class Actinomycetes; order Kitasatosporales; family Streptomycetaceae; genus Streptomyces; species Streptomyces sp. NPDC093598. The sequence continues at coordinate 263,954 of NZ_JBIWIV010000010.1, forward strand.
CCCCCGGCAGGGGGGGGGGGCCCAGCGCGGGGCCGGCGACCCCGGCCCCCCCCCGCCCCCGCGCCCCCCCCCCGGGGCG
>NZ_JBIWIV010000011.1:0-245115 GCF_044764825.1 Streptomyces sp. NPDC093598
ACGCCCCCGCGAACACCGGAAACGCCGCATACAACTCCCGTCCCATCCCCACCCGCTGAGCACCCTGACCCGAGAACACCACCGCCAGACCACCGCCTGAAGGGCTGACCGGGGTCAGGTGGCGGAGGCGGTCGAGGAGTTCGGCGTGCCCGGCGCCCACGACGGCGGCGCGGTGCGGGAGGGCGGCGCGAGTGGTGGCGAGGGAGTAGGCGATGTCCAGGGGGTCGGGGGCGCCGGGAGCCGAGGCGAAGGCGTGGAGCCGTTCGGCCTGGGCGGTGAGCGCCTGGGGAGTGCGGGCGGACAGGAGCCACGGCAGGGCGGGCAGGGCGCGGGCGCCGGTGGTCTCGGCGGGCGGGGCGGCCGGGGCCTCTTCGAGGATCACGTGCGCGTTGGTCCCGCCGAATCCGAAGGAGGACACACCCGCGCGGCGCGGCGCGTCCTCCCGCGCCGGCCAGTCACGCTCCTCGGTGAGCAGCTCGACCGCGCCCGTGTCCCACTCCACGAACGGCGACGGCTCGTCCACATGCAGCGTCCGCGGCAGCACACCGTGCCGCATCGCCTGCACCATCTTGATCACACCACCGACACCGGCGGCGGCCTGCGCATGCCCGATGTTCGACTTCAACGATCCCAGCAGCAAAGGCTCTTCGCGGTCCTGGCCGTACGTCGCCAGCAGCGCCTGCGCCTCGATCGGGTCGCCCAGCCGCGTGCCCGTGCCGTGCGCCTCCACCGCGTCCACGTCGGCCGGAGTGAGACGGGCGTTGTGAAGGGCCTGCCGGATGACGCGCTCCTGCGACGGCCCGTTCGGCGCCGTCAGACCGTTCGACGCACCGTCCTGGTTCACCGCACTGCCCCGCACCACCGCCAGCACCCGGTGCCCGTTGCGCACCGCGTCCGACAGTCGCTCGACGACGAGAACACCGACACCCTCCGACCAGGCCACACCGTCGGCCCCTGCCGCGAAGGACTTGCACCGGCCGTCGGGTGAGAGACCTCGCAGGCGGGAGAACTCCAGGAAGGCCACCGGTGTCGACATCACCGTGACGCCGCCGGCGAGGGCGAGCGAGCACTCGCCGTTGCGCAGCGCGTTCACCGCGAGGTGCAGGGCGACCAGCGAGGATGAGCAGGCCGTGTCGACGGAGACCGCCGGGCCCTCGAAGCCGTACGTGTAGGAGAGCCGGCCGACGGCGATGCTGCCGGCGCTGCCGCTGAACAGGTATCCCTCGAAGTCCTCCGGCGGCAGGTGGGGGCGTGAGCCGTAGTCGTTGTACATCTGGCCCGCGAACACGCCGGTGTCCGAGCCGCGCAGCGCGATGGCGTCGATGCCGGCGTGTTCGAACGCCTCCCAGGCCGTCTCGAGCAGCAGCCGCTGCTGCGGGTCGATCGCCATGGCCTCGCGCGGTGACATCCCGAAGAACGCCGGGTCGAACCGGTCGGCGTCGTAGAGGAATCCGCCTTCGCGGGCGTACGAGGTGCCCGTGCGGTCGGGGTCCGGGTCGTAGAGGCCGTCCACGTCCCAGCCGCGGTTGCCGGGGAAGCCGCCGACGGCGTCGGTGCCGTCGGCCACGAGACGCCACAGGTCGTCGGGCGAGGACACGCCGCCGGGGTAGCGGCAGGCCATGCCCACGATCGCGATCGGCTCGTGACGCCTGTCCTCGATGTCCCGCAGTTGCCGGCGTGCCTCACGGGCATCGGCGACGGCCTTCTTCAGGTAGTCGCGGAGTTTGTCCTCGCCCGCCATGGTGTGTCAACTCCCGTGTGTCGTGTGGTGATCGGTGTCGAAGTGGGCGGTGTGGTGATCAGTTCAGCTCGTCGACGAGGGCGAACAGTTCGTCGTCGGTGGCCGAGTCCAGGTCGTCGTCGCGGTCCTGGGCCGAGGTCCCCGCCGGGGTGCCGGCCGCGCTGTCGGCGGCGTCGAGGAGTTCCCGCAGGCGGGCGGTGATCCGGCCGTGGGCGGACGCGTCGGTGGCGGCCGCCTCGATGGCGGCCTCCAGCCGGGCCAGTTCCGCGAGCACCGGCTCGTCCGGCGCGGTCTCCTCGACGGTGAGGCGGTCGCCGAGGTAGGTGGCGAGCGCCCTGGGCGTGGGCTGGTCGAAGACCAGGGTGGTCGGCAGCCGCAGTCCCGACTCGGCGGCGAGCTGGTTGCGCAGCTCGACGGCGGTCAGGGAGTCGAAGCCGAGCTCCTGGACGGGCCGGTCGGCGTCGACCGCCGTGTGGTCGGCGTGTCCGAGGACGGCGGCCACCCGGCCGCGGACGAGGTCCACCAGGGCCCGTTCCCGGTCGGGCGCGGACAGGGCGGCGAGCCGCTCGGCGAGACCCTGGCCCTCGCTGCGGCCGGCGGGGGCGTCGCCCGCGAGCGCGGGGCGGCGGGCGCTGCTGCCGCGGACGAGTCCGGCGAGGAGGGGCGGCACCCGGTCGCCCAGGGCGCGGATCGCCCGGGTGTCGAGCCGGGTGACGGCGAGGACGCTCTCACCGGTGGCCGGGGCGGCGTCGAAGAGGGCCATGGCGTCGTCGGTGGCCAGCGGCAGCAGGCCGGAGCGGGCCAGGCGGCGCAGGTCCGCTTCGGCGAGGTGGCCGGTGATGGTGCTGGTCTCCTCCCAGAGGCCCCAGGCGAGGGAGGTCGCGGCCAGTCCGGCCGCCCGGCGGTGCGCCGCCAACGCGTCCAGGAACGCGTTGCCCGCCGCATAGTTCGCCTGCCCCGCCGTACCCAGCAGACCCGACACCGACGAGTAGAGGACGAACGCCTTCAGATCCATGTCCCGGGTCAGCTCGTGCAGATGCCACGCCGCGTCCACCTTCGGCCGCAACACCGAGTGCAACCGCTCAGCGGTCAGCCCCTCCACCGTCACGTCGTCCAGCACACCCGCCGTATGCACCACACCCGACAGCTCACCCACCCCGGCCAGCAACCCCGCCAGAGCCGACCGGTCCGTCACATCACACGCGGCCACCCTCACCGAAGCACCCGCGGCCTCGAGCTCCGACCGCAACTCCCCCGCACCGGGCGCCGACTCCCCGCGCCGACTCACCAGCACCAGCGAACGCACCCCGTGCTGCATCACCAAGTGCCGGGCCACCACGGCGCCCAAGCCACCGGTACCGCCCGTCACCAGCACCGGGCCCTCACTCCACGAGACCGCACCACCCTCCACGTGCGCAGCCCGCCGCAACCTCGGCACCACCAACCCACCCGACCGCACCGCCACCTGCGCCTCACCCGAAGCGACAGCGGCCGTGAGGGCAGGTGTGTCCGTGGCGTCCAGGTCCAGGAGCTGGATGCGGCCCGGGCTCTCGGACTGGGCCGTGCGCAGCAGGCCCCACAGCGGGGCGTGTGCCAGGTCGGTGACGTCCTCGTCGGCCGCGGTGGCCACGGCGCCCCGCGTGGTGACCACGAGGCGGGCGCGTGCGAACCGGTCGTCCGCGAGCCACTCCTGCACCTGGACGAGTGCCCGGTGTGCCGCCTCCCGCGCGGTGCCCGGCAGCGTGTCGCCGGCGGGCGCGGAGAAGTGGGGGGCGACGACGATCTCGGGTGCGGGTGCGCCCGTGTCGACGGCTCGGGCCAGCTCGGCGAGGTCGGCGTAGGAGCGGACCGTGCGGTCCGGCAGGCCGAGGTCCGACGCTCGGCCGAGGACGGCCCAGGTGGAGAGGTCGGCCATGGCGTCCGCGGCGGCCGGCCGGGTCCACTCGACCTTGAGGAGGCCGTCGGCGGAGCCGGTGTCCGCGACGCGCAGCGACTCGGCGGACAGCGGGCGCAGGGTCAGCTCCGCCACGTCGGCCACCGGTGCGCCCGACCCGTCGGCCACGGTGAGCGCGACCGTCGTGGAGCCGCCGTTCGCGGCCGTCGGTGCCGCCGCTCCGGCGAGCCGGACCCGCAGCACGGACGCGCCGGCGGCGGTCGCGCTCACTCCGGCCCAGGAGAACGGCAGCAGCGGCCGGCCCTCGTCACCGGCGACGCCCGGAAGCAGCGGGTGCAGGGCGGCGTCGAGCAGTGCCGGGTGGAGGGTGAACCGGCGTGCCTCGGTGCGCTGGTCGTCGTCGAGGGCGACCTCGGCGCAGAGGTCGTCGCCGACCGTCCACAGCCGGCGCAGGTTGCGGAACGCGGGCCCGTAGGCGTAACCCCGCTCGGCGAGACGCTCGTAGGCGCCGGTGAGGTCGATCTCCCGGGCTCCGGCGGGGGGCCAGACCGTGAGCGCCTCCTCGGCGGTGCCGGTGCGGGCGCTCAGGGTGCCGTAGGCGTGGAGGGTCCAGGTCCCGTCGTGGCCGGGGTCGCCGTGGGGCCGGGCATGGATGCGCACCGGGCGGGTCGCGTCGGTGTCCTCGGCGCCGACGGACACCTGGAGGTGCACGCCGCCGCGCTCGGGCAGTACCAGGGGGGCCGCCAGGGTGAGTTCCTCGACGGTGGTCGCGCCGAGCTGTTCGCCTGCCCGGAGGGCGAGTTCGAGCAGTCCGGTGCCGGGCACGAGCACCGTGCCGGCCACGGTGTGCTCCGTCAGCCAGGGGTGCGTGCCGCGTGACAGGCGTCCGGTGAGGACGTGTTCGTCACGGTCGGCCAGCGGGACGGCGGCGCCGAGCAGCGGATGGTCGGCCGCCACGAGTCCGAAGCCCGCGGCGTCCGTGACGGTGGTGGGCGCGTCCAGCCAGTAGCGCTGCCGCTGGAACGGGTAGAGCGGAAGGTCGGTGCCGTGCGCGCCGGGGAAGACGGTGTCCCAGCGGACGTCGGCGCCGCGTGCGGCCAGCGTGCCGAGGGCGGCGGCGAACACCTCCGGCTCGGGACGGCCCCTGCGCAGGGCCGGGGTCACGACCCCGGAGGCCTGCTCCAGGGACTCGGCGACCAGGGCGCTCAGCACACCGTCGGGGCCGAGTTCCAGCCACTCGGTGACCCCCGCCGCCTCCAGGAGGCGTACGCCGTCGAGGAAGCGGACGGCCTCGCGGATGTGCCGCGCCCAGTAGTCGGGCGAGGCGAGGTCCTCGGCCGTGGCCAGTCCGCCGGTGACGTTGGAGACGATGGGGATGCGCGGTTCGTGGAAGACGAGGTCCGCGGCGATCGCGCGGAACTCGTCCAGGACCTCGTCCATGTGCGGCGAGTGGAAGGCGTGGCTGACGGGGAGGCGCTTGACCCGTGCGCCGTCCTTCTTGAACCGGGCGGTGAGCTCGTCCACGGCGTCGGCGTCGCCGGAGATGACCGTGGCGCGCGGCCCGTTGACACCGGCGACCGCGACCCGGTCGCCGTAGGGGGCGAGCGCGGCGCGTACCGCGTCCTCTCCGGCCTCGACGGCCGCCATGGCGCCGCCCTCGCGTGCGGCCTGCATCAGCCGGCCGCGCTCGGCCACGAGAACGCAGGCGTCGGGCAGGTCGAGCACGCCCGCGAGGTGGGCGGCGGTGACCTCGCCGATCGAGTGGCCGAGCAGGAAGTCCGGGGTGAGGCCGTGGTGTTCGGCGAGACGGAACAGCGCGGTCTCCACGGCGAACAGGGCGGTCTGGGTGAACGCCGTCTGGTCGAGCAGCGCGGCGTCCGCGCTGTCCTCGGCGGCGAAGAGCACCGACTTCAGCGGGCGCATGAGTTCCGGGTCCAGGTGGGCGCACACCTCGTCGAGGGCCGCCGCGAACACCGGGGACGCGGCGTACAGTTCGCGGCCCATGCCCAGGCGCTGGGCGCCCTGCCCGGTCAGCAGGAAGGCGGTCTTGCCGCGCGAGGGCGCGGGGGTGCGCACCGCGGCCGGGGTGGTCGCCCCTCGGCTCAGCGCGGCGAGTCCGTCGAGCAGTTCCGCGCGGTGCCGGGCGACCACCACGGCACCGCGGCTGTGCCGGGCCCGGCGGGTGCCGAGGGACCAGCCGAGGTCCGCGAGGGACTGCTCGGGGTGACTGTCGAGGTGGTCGTGCAGGCGCTGGGCCTGGGCGCGCAGCGCCCCCTCGTCCCGCGCCGACAGTACGAACGGAACCGGCCCCGGCAGCTCCGGCCGCTCGACGGCGACCTCCTCGGGCGCCACGAACTCCTCGACCACCACATGCGCGTTCGTCCCGCTGATCCCGAACGACGACACACCCGCACGCCGCGGCACACCGTCCCGGGCGGTCCACTCACGCTCCTCGGTGAGCAGCTCGACGGCGCCCGTGTCCCACTCCACGAACGGCGACGGCTCGTCCACATGCAGCGTCCGCGGCAGCACACCGTGCCGCATCGCCTGCACCATCTTGATCACGCCGCCCACACCGGCGGCGGCCTGCGCATGCCCGATGTTCGACTTCAACGAGCCAAGTAGCAGAGGCTCTTCGCGGTCCTGGCCGTACGTCGCCAGCAGCGCCTGCGCCTCGATCGGGTCGCCCAGCCGCGTGCCCGTGCCGTGCGCCTCCACCGCGTCCACCTCGGCGGGGGACAGACCGGCCGAGGCCAGCGCCTGGCGGATGACGCGCTCCTGCGACGGTCCGTTCGGCGCCGTCAGGCCGTTCGAGGCGCCGTCCTGGTTCACCGCGCTGCCCCGGACCACCGCCAGCACCTGGTGACCGTTGCGCAGGGCGTCCGACAGGCGCTCGACCACCAGCAGACCCACGCCCTCCGACCAGGCCACGCCGTCGGCCGCCGCCGCGAAGGACTTGCACCGGCCGTCGGGGGACAGGCCGCGCTGGCGGGAGAACTCGACGAAGACGTGCGGTCCCGCCATGACGGTCACGCCGCCGGCGAGGGCGAGTGAGCACTCGCCGTTGCGCAGCGCGTTCGCCGCCAGGTGCAGGGCGACCAGCGACGACGAGCACGCCGTGTCGACGGTGACGGCCGGGCCCTCGAAGCCGTAGGTGTAGGAGAGCCGGCCGGACACGACGCTGGAGAGGTTGCCCGCGAGCAGGAAGCCCTCGTACTCCTCGGGGCTCGCCGCGAGGCGGGACGCGTAGTCGTCGTACATGGCGCCGGTGAACACGCCGGTGTCCGAGCCGTGCAGTCCGGTGGGGTCGATGCCGGCGTGTTCGAAGGCCTCCCAGGCCGTCTCCAGCAGCAGCCGGTGCTGCGGATCCATGGCGGTCGCCTCGCGCGGTGGGATGCCGAAGAAGGCGGGGTCGAACCGGTCGGCGTCGTGCAGGAAGCCGCCGTGCCGGACATAGGAGGTGCCGGTGTGGGCGGGGTCCGGGTCGTAGAGGCCGTCCAGGTCCCAGCCCCGGTTGGCGGGGAACTCGCTGATGGCGTCCCCGCCCTCGGTGACCAGCCGCCAGAGGTCGTCCGGTGAGGCGACACCGCCCGGGTAGCGGCACGCCATGCCCACGATCGCGATGGGTTCGTCATGGGCGGTGGTGGGCCGTGCGGTGCGGGCCGGTGCCGGGGCGGTGGTGTCCGCGATCCGGGTGAGCAGGTGGTCGGCGACCGCGCCGGGCGTGGGGTGGTCGAAGACGACGGTGGCGGGCAGCCGCAGTCCGGTGGCGTTGTTCAGGCGGTTGCGCAGTTCGACGCCGGCGAGGGAGTCGAAGCCGCTCTCCTTGAAGGCGCGCTTGGGGTCGAGGCGTTGCGGGTCGGTGTGGCCGAGGACGCCGGCCACGATGCCGCGGACGAGGTCGAGGACCGTCTCGCGGCGCCGCTCCTGCGGCAGGGCGGCGATCCGCTGCGCCCAGGTGGTGCCCTCGGTGCCCGCGTCGGCGGCGCGTGCGGCCGTGCGCCGGGAGCGGGGTGCCGGGGCCAGGTCACGCAGCAGGGGTGAGGAATCGGCGCGCAGTGCACGCGGTTCGAAGAGCACGGGGACGCGCAGCGCGTCGTCGCCTGCCAGGGCCGCGTCGAAGAGGGCCAGGGCATGCTCGGGGGTGAGGGTCCTGATGCCCTGGCGCGTCCAGCGGGCGAGGTCGGCGTCGCCGAGGGTGCCGCCCATGCCGTGGGTGCCGTCCCAGAGGCCCCAGGCGAGGGAGGTCGCGGCCAGTCCGGCCGCCCGGCGGTGCGCCGCCAACGCGTCCAGGAACGCGTTGCCCGCCGCATAGTTCGCCTGCCCCGCCGTACCCAGCAGACCCGACACCGACGAATAGAGGACGAACGCCTTCAGATCCATGTCCCGGGTCAGCTCGTGCAGATGCCACGCCGCGTCCACCTTCGGACGCAACACCGAGTGCAACCGCTCAGCGGTCAGCCCCTCCACCGTCACGTCGTCCAGCACACCCGCCGTATGCACCACACCCGACAGCTCACCCACCCCGGCCAGCAACCCCGCCAGAGCCGACCGGTCCGTCACATCACACGCCGCCACAGTGACCGAAGCACCCGCGGCCTCGAGCTCCGACCGCAACTCCCCCGCACCGGGCGCCGACTCACCGCGCCGACTCACCAGCACCAGCGAACGCACCCCGTGCTGCATCACCAAGTGCCGGGCCACCACGGCGCCCAAGCCACCGGTACCGCCCGTCACCAGCACCGGGCCCTCACTCCACGAGACCGCACCACCCTCCACGTGCGCAGCCCGCCGCAACCTCGGCACCACCAACCCACCCGACCGCACCGCCACCTGCGCCTCACCCGAAGCGACAGCGGCGGCCAGGAGCCGGTCGTCGGTGGACAGGTCGGCGTCGATCAGGACCACCCGGTCCGGATGCTCGGACTGCACGCTGCGCAGCAGGCCCCACAGCGGGGCCTGGGCCGGCTCCGGGACGAGGTCGCCGGGCGCGGGTGCCACGGCGCCCCGGGTGAGCACCGCGAGGCGCGCGTCGGTCAGGCGCTCGTCGGCGAGGAAGTCCTGCACGAGGCGCAGGAAGAGGGCCGTCGTGTGGTGGGCGCCGGCCACCACGTCGCCGTTTTCGTCACCGGCGGGGGCGCGTACGAGCACCACCTCGGCCGAGGCGTCCAGCTGCGTGAGGTCTGAGGCCTGCACGACGTGCGGGGCGTCGCCCTCGGGTGCCGCGACCGGCGTCCATTCCACGGTGTACAGGGCGTCGTGGAGCCGCGGTGCGGAGCGGAGCCGGTCCTTGGCGACCGGGCGCAGGACGAGGGACTCCACGCTCATGACGGGTGCGCCGACGGCGTCCGCGGCGTGCAGGGCATAGGTGCCGGACCCGCCGGGCTCGATCCGCACCCGCAGGGTGTCGGCGCCGCCGGCGTGCAGGGACGCGCCGGACCAGGCGAACGGCAGCCGGATGGTGTCCGCCGAGGTGCCGTCCCCGGCGGCGTGCAGCACGACCGGGTGCAGGAGCGCGTCGAAGAGGGCGGGGTGCAGTCCGAACCGGTCGGCGCCGTCCTTGTGCGCTTCGGGCAGGGCGACCTCGGCGTACAGCGCGTCGGCCGTGCGCCACAGGCGCGTCAGGCCCTGGAAGGCCGGGCCGTAGGCGTAGCCCAGTGCGGTGAGGCGCTCGTAGGCGTCGTCCAGGGGCACCTCGTCGGCGCCGGTGGGCGGCCACTGCCGCAGGTCGGGTCCGGTCGACGGGGTGCCGCCGAGGGTGCCGGAGGCGTGCCGTGTCCACGGTTGCTCGGCGTCCGGGCGGCTCTCCGGGCAGGCGTGGATCTCCACGGGCCGGTTGCCGGAGGCGTCCGGTGCGCCGACGGCGACCTGGACGCGTGCGGCGCCCTGCTCCGGCAGCTCCAGGGGGGCTTCCAGGGTCAGTTCGTCGATCTGGTCGATGCCGAAGCGGCCCCCAGCGGCCAGGGCCAGTTCCAGGAACGCGGTGGCGGGCACGAGGACGGTGCCGGCGATGGCGTGGTCGGCGAGCCAGGGCTGGTCGGCGACGGCGAGGCGGCCGGTGAGCACCAGCCCGTCGCTGCCCGCCAGTTCCATCGAGGCGTGCAGCAGCGGGTGCCCGGCCGGGTCGAGACCCAGTCCCCGTGCGTCGAGCGGCTGTCGGGGCGCGAGCCAGTAGCGCTCCCGCTGGAAGGGGTAGGTCGGCAGGTCGACGAGGCGGGCGCCGGGGTGGAAGGTCTCGGCGGCGAGCGGCGCGCCGCCCGCCCAGGCCGCTGCGACTCCGGCGAGGAAGGTCTCGCCCTCGGGGCGCGTGGCACGCAGCAGCGGGACGGTGACCGCGTCCGTGTCGGCCAGCGCGGTCCGGGTCAGCGGGGCGAGCACGGCGTCGGGGCCGGTCTCGACGAACACGGTGGCGCCGTGCCGGTGCAGGGCCCGGGCGGCGTCGACGAACCGTACGGGCCGGCGGATCTGCTGCGCCCAGTACTCGGGCGAGGTCAGCTCGTCGGGGGCTGCGAGTTCGCCGGTGACCGTGGAGACGATCGGGATGCGCGGCGGGTGGAAGGTGAGGCTCTCGGCGACGGCGCGGAACTCGTCCAGGACGTCGTCCATGTGCGGCGAGTGGAAGGCGTGGCTGACCTGGAGCCGGCGGGTGCGGCGGCCGCGGGCGCGCCACTGTCCGGCCAGCTGCTCGGCGGCGTCCTCGTCGCCCGAGATCACGAGGGAGTCGGGGGCGTTGAGGGCCGCGAGGTCGAGGCGGTCGGCCGTCTTCTCCAGGTCGGCGGCGATCTCGGCCTCGGTGGCCTCTACGGCGATCATGGCGCCGCCCGCCGGTGCCGCCTCCATGAGCCGTCCCCGGGCCGCGACCAGCCGGGCCGCGTCGGCGAGGGAGAGCACCCCGGCGACATGGGCGGCGGCGAGCTCACCGATGGAGTGTCCGGCGAGCAGGTCCGGTGTGGTGCCGTGGTGGGCGAGGAGCCGGAACAGGGCGACCTCTACGGCGAAGAGGGCGGGCTGGGTGTAGGCGGTGCGGTGCAGCAGCCGGCCGGGCTCGCTGTCGGCGTCGGCGAACATCACCGTGCGCAGCGGCAGTTCGAGGTGCTCGTCGAGGGCCGCGCACACCTCGTCGAGGGCCGCCGCGAACACGGGGGACGTGGCGTACAGTTCGCGGCCCATGCCGGCGCGCTGGGCGCCCTGCCCGGTGAACAGGAAGGCGGTGCGGCCCGCGCCGGCGGCGCTGCCGGTGACGACCTGCGGGGTCTCCTCGCCCCGGGCCAGGGCGGCGAGACCGGCCAGGAGGGTGTCGGAGTCCGTGGCGGTGACGACGGCACGTCGGGGCAGGGCGGTGCGGGTGACGGCGAGGGACGCGCCGAGGTCGGCGGGATGCGTGCCGCTCTCGGTGACGACGTCGTGCAGGCGCTGGGCCTGGGCGCGCAGCGCCCCCTCGTCCCGCGCCGACAGCACGAACGGAACCGGCCCGGACGGCTCCGGCCGCTCGACCGCCGCGGCCTCCTCCGCTGCCACGAACTCTTCTACCACCACATGCGCGTTGGTCCCGCTGATCCCGAACGACGACACACCCGCACGCCGCGGCACACCGTCCCGGGCGGTCCACTCACGCTCCTCGGTGAGCAGCTCGACCGCGCCCGTGTCCCACTCCACGAACGGCGACGGCTCGTCCACATGCAGCGTCCGCGGCAGCACACCGTGCCGCATCGCCTGCACCATCTTGATCACACCACCGACACCGGCGGCGGCCTGCGCATGCCCGATGTTCGACTTCAACGACCCCAGCAGCAAAGGCTGTTCGCGGTCCTGGCCGTACGTCGCCAGCAGCGCCTGCGCCTCGATCGGGTCGCCCAGCCGCGTGCCCGTGCCGTGCGCCTCCACCGCGTCCACCTCGGCGGGGGTGAGACGGGCGTCGGACAGGGCGTCGCGGATGACGCGCTGCTGGGAGGGGCCGACCGGGGCGGTCAGGCCGTTGCCCGTGCCGTCCTGGTTGATCGCGCTGCCCCGGACCACCGCCAGCACCCGGTGCCCGTTGCGGATCGCGTCCGAGAGGCGCTCCACGACGAGGAGGCCGACTCCCTCGGCCCAGGAGGTGCCGTCGGCGGACGCGGCGAAGGACTTGGAGCGCCCGTCGGCGGCCAGGCCGCGCTGGCGGGAGAACTCCACGAACATGCCGGGCGACGACATGACGGTCGCGCCGCCCGCGATGGCCAGGTTGGTCTCGCCGGTGCGCAGCGAACGCACCGCCATGTGCAGGGCGACCAGCGAGGACGAGCAGGCCGTGTCCACGGTGACGGCCGGGCCGAGCAGCCCGAGCTGGTAGGCGATACGGCCGGACATGACGCTCGGCGTGGTGCCGGTGAGGAGGTGCCCCTCGACGGTGTCGGGGGCCTCGTGCATCCGGGGTCCGTAGTCGAGGGTGGTGGCACCCACGAACACGCCGGTACGGCTGCCCTTGAGGGCGGCGGCGTCCAGGCCGGCCCGCTCCACGGCTTCCCAGGCGGTCTCCAGCAGGAGGCGCTGCTGCGGGTCCATGGCGAGGGCCTCGCGGGGCGAGATCCCGAAGAACTCGTTGTCGAACAGGGCGGCGTCGTGCAGGAAGCCGCCCTCGCGGACCGTGCTGTGACCGCTGTGCGTGGGGTCGGCGTCGTACAGGCCGCTGTCCCAGCCCCGGTCGTCGGGGAAGCCGGATATGGCGTCCCGGCCGTCGGCGACCAGGTGCCACAGTTCCTCGGGAGAGGTGACGCCGCCCGGGTAGCGGCAGGCCATGCCGACGATGGCGATGGGTTCGTGCGCCATGTCGGGGGTGCCGCCCGCGCGGTCCTCGGTGAGCGCGGCGGTGTCCGGACCGGCGAGGAGGGTGGTGAGGTGGGCGATGAGGGCGGCCGGGGTGGGGTGGTCGAACAGCAGGCCGCTGGGCAGCTTCAGGCCGGTGGCGGCGGCGAGGGCGTCGCGCAGCTCGACCGTCATCAGGGAGTCGAAGCCGAGATCCTTGAACGCGGCGTGCGGGTCGACGCGCCCGACGTCGGTGTGCTCCAGGACGGCGGCGACCCGCTCCAGCACGAGGGCGGTGGCGTCGGGGGCCGGGGCGGCCGGGGGCGGGGTGGCCTCGGCTTCCGGCAGGACCGGTGCCGCCGCCTGCGCGGCGGGGGCGGCCGGGCCGTCGATCCAGTGGCGCTCGCGCTGGAAGGCGTAGGTGGGCAGCGGGACGCGGCGGCCCGGGCCGCCGGCGTGCACGGCCGCCCAGTCGACGGGCGTGCCGCGGACGAAGGCGGCGGCGACGCCGGTGAGCAGGGAGCGGACCTCGGAGCGCCCGGCGCGGAGCGTGGCGACCGGGGCGGTGGCCTCGCTGTCGCCGGTGCTCGCGGCGGCCAGCGCGGTCAGGACGCCGTCGGGGCCCAGCTCCAGCAGGGTGGCGGCGCTCAGGCTCTCCAGGGTGCGTACGGCGTCGAGGAAGCGGACCGGGCGGCGCACCTGCTCGACCCAGTAGGCGGGCGAGGTCCACTGGCCCGGCTCGACGGCGGTGCCGGTGACCGTGGACACGGCGGGGATCCGCGGCTCGTGGAACGTCAGCTGCTCCACGACCGTGCGGAACGGCTCCAGCATCGGGTCCATGAGCGGCGAGTGGAAGGCGTGGCTGACCGTGAGACGGCGGGTCTTGCGGCCCTGCGCGGCGAACCGCTCCGCGACGGCCGTGACGCTGTCGAGCGCGCCGGAGAGCACCACCGCGCGCGGCCCGTTGACGGCGGCGACGGCCACCGGCCCGTCCTGCGCGGTGAGCAGGGGCAGCACCTCGTCCTCGGTGGCCTCGACGGCGACCATGGCGCCGCCGGCGGGCAGTTCCTGCATCAGGCGGCCCCGGGCGGCGACGAGCCGGGCCGCGTCGTCGAGGGACAGCACGCCCGCGACATGGGCGGCGGCGATCTCGCCGATGGAATGCCCGGCCACTTGGTCGGGGGTGACGCCCCAGGAGGTGACGAGGCGGTACAGGGCGACCTCGACGGCGAACAGCGCGGGCTGGGTCCAGGCGGTGTCGTCCAGGCCGCTCCCGGAGTCCACCACCTCGGCGAGGGGCCGGTCGAGCAGCGGGGCGAAGGCCTGGCACACCTCGTCGAAGGCGGTGCGGAACACCGGGAAGGCGTCGCGCAGTTCGCGTCCCATGCCGGTGCGCTGGGCGCCCTGCCCGGTGAAGAGGAAGGCCGTCGTGCCCGGGCGGGCGGCGCCCGTGACGACCTGCGCGGCGGGCCGGCCCTCGGCCAGGGCGGTCAGGCCGGCGACCATGCCGGCGGGGTCGTCGGCGAGGACGACGGCCCGGTGGTCGAAGACGGTGCGGGTGGTGGCCAGGGAGCGGCCGATGTCCTCGGGCCGGGGCCCGGGTTCGGCGGTCACGGCGGCACGCAGCCGGTCGGCCTGGGCGGCGAGGGCGGCGGTGCCGCGTCCGGAGACGACCCAGGGCAGCAGGGCGCCGTTCGCCTCGGAGGTGAAGGGCGGCAGCGCGCCGTTCGCCTCGGGGTCGGCGGGCCGCTGAGCGGGGGAGGCGCCTCCCGGTGTCACCGGCCCCTCCCCCAGTACGACATGGGCGTTGGTGCCGCCCATGCCGAACGAGGAGACACCGGCGATCAGCGGCCGGTCGGGGGCGGGCCAGTCGCCGGTCTCGCGCTGTACCTCCAGGCCGAGTTGGGCCAGCGGGATCGCCGGGTTCGGGATGTCGAAGTTGAGGGTGGCGGGCAGACGGCGGTGGCGCAGCGCCAGCAGGGTCTTGATCAGGCCGACGATGCCGGCGGCGCCCTCCAGGTGGCCCACGTTGGTCTTCGCGGACCCGACTCGCAGCGGACCGGCGCCGGAGCGGGCCGTGCCCAGCACCGCGCCGAGTGCGGCGGCCTCGACGGGGTCGCCGACCGGTGTGCCGGTGCCGTGCAGTTCGACGTACTGGACGGCGTCGGGGTCGAGGCCGCTGCGTTCGTACGCCTCGCGCAGGACTCGCTCCTGCGTCTCCTGGCCGGGCACGGTCAGTCCGGGGGTGGCGCCGTCGTTGTTGACGGCGCTGGCGTGGATCACTCCGAGGACGTCGTCGCCGTCCGCGAGGGCACGGGACAGCGGCTTGAGGACGACGGCGCCACCGCCCTCACCGCGTACGAAGCCGTTGGCGCGGGCGTCGAAGGTGTAGGTGGTGCCGTCGGGAGACAGCCCGCCGAAGCGCTCCCCGGCCACCGCGGCCTCGGCGAGGATGTTGAGGTTGACCCCGGCGACGATGGCGGCGTCGGACTCGCCCGCGCGCAGGGACTCGCACGCCAGGTGCACGGCGACCAGCGAGGAGGACTGGGCCGAGTCGACGGTGAGGCTGGGGCCGCGCAGCCCGAGGTGGTAGGAGACGCGGTTGGCGATCACGCCGCGGTTGACGCCGGTCATGGTGTGCTGGGTGACGGTACGGGCGCCGTGCTGGTAGAGCAGCGCGGCGTAGTCGTCGCGCAGGGTGCCGACGAAGACGGCGGTGCGGCTGCCGCGCAGGGTGGCCGGGACGATCCCGGCGTTCTCCAGTGCCTCCCAGGCCAGTTCGAGCACGAGGCGCTGCTGCGGGTCCATGACGCGCGCCTCACGCGGGGCGATGCCGAAGAATGCGGCGTCGAAGGTGTCGACGCGTTCCAGGAAGCCTCCGCGCCGCAGACCCGGTTCGGTGCCGTCGGGCGCGGCGTCGCCGGTCGCGGACTGCCAGCGGTCCGCCGGGACCGGGGTGATGGCGGACGTGCCGGTGCTGAGCAGTTCCCAGAAGGCCTCCGGGTCCCCGGCTCCGGGCAGGCGGCAGGAAAGGCCTACGACCGCGATGTCCTCGCTCCGTGCACGGCGCGTCCCGATCGATTCGGACTGGTGCTGGTTCGTCATCGCGCTCGACTGCCCTTTCGGCCGAATTACCGCAGAACTGCTGAGTGGGGGAATGTTCGGCCCGATCGTAGGCAGGGGGGTCTCTCCCTCTTCTCAGTGTCCGGCCTCGCTCCGGTAATTCGGTGCGGACGAAAGGGAGGGCGAAAAGAAAAAGGCGCCATGACCGGGCGGTGGACGGGGACCGCACTCCCCGTTCTCCACCGCCCGGTCATGGCGCTGCCGTCGGTCAGCCTGCGAGGGTCGCGGCCTGTTCCGCGGCACGGAAGCCGGACTCCAGGGCGCCTTCGACGAAGGCCCCGTTCCAGCCGCTCGCTATGTCACCGCCGGCGAAGACGATGCGTCCGAACGGCTGCTGGATGTCCGGCAGCTGACGCAGGAGCTGTCCCGGCCGGCGCAGGCCCCAGCCGCCGCGCGCGTACGGGTCCTTGTGCCATTCCTTCGCCCGGTACTCGACGACCCTGGCCTCCGGCAGCAGCCCGCGGACGGCGGCACGCACCGCCTGCGGGTCGGACACGTCGAGGGCGGGTCCGGTGAAGGCGACGAAGACGCGGCCGTCGGGCAGCTGCTTCTGCGGGATCAGCAGCAGGATGGGAGCACCCTCCGGGGCCTGGGCGGAGACCGCCTCGGAGGTGCCCTTGACCCGCAGCCACAGCTTGGTGGCGTGCGGGACTCCGAGGCCCTCACGGGCGGCGTCGGCGTACACCTTGGGCAGGCCCGGCTCGAAGGTGAGCGTGGACCACATGTTGACGGGCGTGGCGAGCACGACGACCGGCGCCTTGTACACCCGGCCGCCGCGGACCTCGACGTGGGTGAGGCCGCCGCGCTCGCGGATCGCCGTGACCGGCGAGTTGAGGCTGACGGTCGCGCCGGACTCGCGCAGCATCCGTTCCAGGATGGAGATCATGCCGCCCTGGGGCAGCTGGCTCATCACCGAGAGGAACGTGTCGTAGGTGCCGCCGGCGAGCTGGTACCACTGGGCGAGGCCGGTGAGGGAGCCGGTGCGGTTGCCGCCGGCGAACACCGAGGTGGCGCCGCTCACCCAGTCGTGGTCGACGCCGGTCAGCTGGAGCTGGGCGATGCGGTCGGCGAGCGAGAGACGGTCCACGGAGGCCAGCAGGTCCTTGCGGTGGAGCGGCTCGTAGGGCCGCTCGAAGTACTGCTCGGATCCGGCGTAGAAGTCCGCGAACAGGCTGTTGAGCCGGGCGCCCGCCTCCTGCGGGGAGTGGCTGGTGTAGCCGTTCGGACCGGGCATCACCATGCGGGTGGCGTGCACGTCCTCGGTGGTGGTCAGCGAGTAGCGCTTCAGTTCGCGGGCCACGAGGTCCTGGCCGGGGCCGAACCAGCCGCCGCCCAGTTCGATGTGCTCTCCGGCCAGTGTGCCGGGCTCGATGCGGCCGCCGATCCGGCCGCGCGCCTCCAGAACCAGGACCTTCATGCCGCGGGCGCCCAGCTCGCGGGCGACGGTGCCGCCCGCGTAGCCGGCGCCGACGACGATGGCGTCGTAGGGCTTGTCGTCGGCCGCGGCGGGGGATGCCGTCGCCGTGACGGCACCGGCGGTGAGCGCGGTGGCGCCCGCCGCCTTCAGAAGTGTTCTCCTGGTGACGCGTCCGTGGGCGCGAGGGGTCGTGCTGTCGCCGTTCTCGGTCATGGAACACACCTTTCGCGAAGAGCGGGAATTGCGGGACGGAAAGCGCTTGGAATCCGCCGACGGAAATGCGGGACGGCCGACGCGTGGCGATTTCTGGACGCCGTTGTTCGGGCATGGGGAAGGGGCCGGTTCCGACGGGGGATTCGGAACCGGCCCCTTCGTCAGGGGGTGACGCGCATACCGGACCCGGTCACTGCTTGGGGCGGCGGTATGCCTTCACGACACTGGCGTAGCTGTTCTTGGCGTGGCCCTGGGCGATGATGCCCTCCATCAGCGCCTCGGAGTACTTGGGCAGTTCGGTGTCGACGCCGAGCGCCTCGCTCTCCTCGACGAGGTGCTTGAGCGCGCCCAGGTGCGTCTCCAGGGTGGCGTCGTTGGCCGGGAACTTCTCGTCCCCGGCGTCGATCTGCGCGGCGTAGTCGGCCGTGAACATCTTGATCGCGTCGAGCCACATGTGCGCCCACGGCAGGAACTCCTGGGCCTTGACGCCGCCGGTCTCCACGATGGCGACGCCGTGCAGGAAGCTGTTCAGGGCGCCCCACATCAGGCCGAGCAGCGACACGTCGAACAGGGCGGGCTTGCCGTGGTCGGTGCCGAGGTAGGTGGTGCCGCCGCCGAGGAGCTTCAGCACGGGTTCGTGGGCGTCGAAGACGGCCTGGTCACCGGCGTAGAAGAGGACGGAGGTCTCGGCGCCGATGCCGGGCGGGGTGATCATGATGGCGCCGTCGAGGTACTGCGCGCCGTTCTTCTCCGCCCACTCGGCGGTCTGGCGGGCCTGCTCGGAGGAGCCCGTGGTCAGGTTGACGACGGTCTTGCCGCGCAGGGCGTCGCCGAGCGAGCCGATGACGTCGTGCACCACGTCGTACGTCGACACGCACACGACCACGAGGTCGCTCGCGGCGACGGCGTCGGCGGGGTTCGCGGCGAGGACCGCGCCGTCCGCGACGAGGCTCTCGGCCTTGTCCGCCGAGCGGTTCCACACGGTGGTGGCGTGACCCGCCTTCAGGAAGGCGGCGGCCAGGGCCTGCCCCATCAGGCCGAGGCCGAGCACCGACACCGAGGTGTGGTTGTCACCCATGAATCAGTTCCTCCAGTACGAAGTGGTGTGCTGAACGGACCGGCACGCGGGGCGCGCCGGCGAGAAAAGACGGTCCGGGGCGTCGACTCAGAGGAAGACGGTGCCGGGCTCCAGGCCGACCAGGACACGGCCCTGGAGTTCGAGGTTGACCTCGGCGTTGGCGAGCGCGTGCAGCGAGAAGCCCTGGATGTCGCGGTGGAAGCGCTGCATGTGGACGTCGCGCCGGATGACGGAGCCGCCGCTCGCGCCGTAGAGGATCTCCACGGCTTCCTTGGCCAGTTGGGCGGCGAAGCCGGTCTGGCCCCGCACGATGGCCTTCTCGGCGTCGGTGGGCTGCTCGCCTGCGTCGGCGCGCTCTTGGAGGAGGGTGAGCCAGCGGGTCGACAGGGCCTCGGCGGCGTCGATCTTGTTGGCGGCCGTGGCGACCTGGATCTGCGTGAGCGGGTGCAGCTTCTGGTCGGTCCAGTCGGTGTACGTGATCCCCCGGCCCGGCAGGCGCTCGAGGAACAGCTCGTAGGCGCCGCGCGCGATGCCGATGAACACGGCCGCGCACTCCGCCATGACAAAGCTGAGCAGGCCGTAGTTGCGCCCGGTGGCACCCGTGTTGGAGCGGTCACCGGTCGCGCTGACCATGACCTCCTCGAAGGACACGGCGTGGTGGGCCGGCACGAAGACGTCCTCGGCGACCGCGGTGGCACTGCCGGTGGCGGCGCCGGCCGAGACGTCCCAGTCGTCGACGATCGTGAGGTCGTCCATGGGGACGAGGGCCATGATCTCGCCCTCGGTGCCGTCCGGGTTGCGCACCATCGCCGCGGTGAAGTCCCAGTCGGCGCCCTTGCAGCCGGTGTTGAACTTCCAGGTGCCGTTGAGGAGGTAGCCGCCCTCGGTGGGGACCGCGACGCCGGTCGGCGCGAACGCGCTGGAGATCTTGACGGAGCCGGCCGCGAAGACCTCCTCCTGGGCCCGGTCGGGGTAGAGCGTGGCCGTCCAGGTGCTCGTCACCCACACCATCGTCACCCAGGCCGCGGCCGGGCAGCCGCGGCCGATCTCGGTGATGACCCGGGCCTGGTCGGCGAGCGGCAGGTCGAGCCCGCCGAACCGGCGCGGCACGGCCATGCGGAACACCCCGGCCTTCTCCAGGAGTTCGATGCTCTCGTCCAGCAGCCAGCCGCGGTCCTCGGCGGCGCGGCCGTTCTCGCGCAGGGTCGGGACGATGCTGTCCACGGCTTCCAGTACGGCTGCCAGGTCGTCGTTCGTGGCCATTTCCGGCTCCTCGATCGTGATTCCTACTGCCGGTCGAAAGGCGCGAGAACCCAACGCTCCCCGGCAGTTCAAAACCTTACTGAAGGGCTCGGAGAAAGGAGTAAGAGCACACTCATCGTCCGGTCATCACTGCCACACCTCAGGGAACCGGACGGGTTCCGACGCATCATTACCGGGCAATTACCGGCCACTGACCGGGAAATGATCGGACGGTGGTCGCGGGGCCCCGTGTGGGAACATCCCAGCATGACTCTTTCATGGCCCGAACTCGTACGGACGGCGGCCGAGGACACCACCTCGGCACTCGAAAAGGGAGCAGATCAGAACTGGCGCGGAAAGGCGGGTGATCTGGACTGGAGCTGTCGTGAAACCCTGTCGCACATCGCGCTCGGGGTGGTGGGTTACGCGGGCCTGCTCATCGCCCGCCCCACCGACCGCTACATCACCCTGTTCTCCTCGATCGACGGCCACGCCCCCGTCCCGGCCGCCCTGGAGGGCATCCGGATCGCCGGCACGCTGCTCGCCGGCACCGTCCGTGACACCCCGCCGGAGGTCCGCGCCTGGCACCCGTACGGCCACTCCGACGCGGCCGGCTTCGCCGCGATGGGTGTGCTCGAACTCGTCGTCCACGGCCGGGACATCGCGCAGGCGGTAGGCGTGGAGTACACGCCCTCGGACGCCCTGGCGGCGCCTGTGGTCGAGCGGCTCTTCCCCGACGCGCCCACCGGTCACTCCCCCGCCGAGACCCTGCTGTGGTGCACGGGACGCACCACGCTGCCCGGGCGGCCGCGCCGCGGCGCCTGGCGCTGGGACGGCCGGGTGCGCCAGGCCTGAGGCCGCCCCCGCCCTCCCCCGCTCACCGGATCACGTGCCGCCGGGCGACTCGCACACAGTCGCCCGGCGGCACTGTCATGCCGGGCCCCGCAGGCCGGGAGACCACGGCATTACCGCAGCGTGGCTGGAACGTTGAACCCGCCCGAATAGTGTCGGCCACGGAAATGCACGAGCACCCGCACTGTCCGTGCAGCACCCGCGTGGAACGTTCCTTTCTCCTGAACGTTCCCCCCAAACGTTTCTCCAGCCAAGAAGGCAGGTCGATTTCCGCCATGTCCGAGCTCGTCGCGGAACTGGAAAACCACACCGCCCGTTACGTCGAGGCCGTCAACGCGGGCGACTTCGAGACGGTCGAGAAGTTCTACACCGCCGACGCGGTCGCCGTCTGGGAACCGGGGAAGCCGCTCAGCGGTGACGAACGCCGGAAGTACCAGCGGGAATTCCTCGAAGCCCGGCCGCGGATGGCGGCCAAGCCCCGGCAGGTGTTCGTGACCGGCGAGACCGCCCTGATGATCGTCGACTGGACGATCGACATCACCGGCGCCGACGGCACCACCGACCACCTGGCCGGCGTCGGCGTGGACGTGCTGACCCGGGGCGAGGACGGGGTGTGGCGCTACGCCATCGACGACCCGTTCGGCCAGGCGAGCTGACCGGCGCGAACGCCGCGGCACGCAGCACCGAAAGCACCTTGGCTCATGAGTGACATGCCGGTTCCGCACGGCGGGCCCGCACCGAGTACACGGGGGACACACAGCACCATGCACACCACCGGACCCACCAGTGGGCGGCGGCCGACGCGCCGCACCCTGCTCAAGGCGGCCGGGGCGGCCGCCGTCGCGCTACCCGCCCTCGCCCCGCTCGCCCCGACCGCCTCGGCCGCCGGGCGAGGCGCCGCGGCGGACTGGGACGCCATCGTCATCGGCGCGGGTTTCGCCGGCATCACCGCGGCTCGCGAACTGCGCGCCCGCGGCAAGCGCGTGCTCGTCCTGGAGGCCCGCGACCGCATCGGCGGCCGCACCTGGACGGACACCTACGGCGGCCAGTTGATCGAGCGCGGCGGGACCTGGGTCGAACCGACCCAGCCCTACCTCGGCGCCGAACTCACGCGTTACAAGCTGGCGCTGGAGGAGGACGAGCCGATCTCGACCACGTGGCTGCCGACGCCGAACGGCCCGCGGCAGTTCACGCCCGAGGACGGGTTCGGCCGCATGGGCACCGTCTTCGAGCGCATGTTCGACGGCTCGCGGACGTACTTCGAGAAGCCGTTCCAGCCCCTGCACCGGGCCGACCTGCTGCAGAGCCTGGACAAGCTGACGCTGCGCGACCGCCTGACCCAGCTCGCCCTCACGCCCGAGGAGGAACTCCTCGTCAACGGGCAGACGGCGGTCTACGCGGGCGGCTCGAGCACGGCCGGTGCCTTCACGATGTTCGCCCACTGGTGGGCTCTGGCCGGCCACACCAACGCGGGCTGGAACGACACCATGCGCTGGCGCATCGCCAAGGGCACCAAGGCGCTGCTCCAGGCGATGATCGACGAGGCCAAGCCGACGATCAAGCTCGGCTCGCCGGTCGCCTCGGTGAACGACACCGGCTCCCTGGTCTACGTCACCACCACCTCCGGCACGCGCTACAGCGCCACCGCGGTCGTCGTCGCGATGCCGGTCAACGCCCTGAGCACGGTCAAGTTCAGCCCGTCCCTGCCCCCGGCGCTCACCACCGCCACGACCCAGGGCATCGCCGTGACGAACGCGGTCAAGCTGTGGATCCACGCCCGCAAGGGAGCCGGCCGGGTCTACGGCCAGGGCGCCGAGGGCGGCTCACAGATCCCCATGCTGCTGCCGTTCAAGGAAACGTCCGAAGGCATGCTCTACGTCGCCTTCAGCACCGACCCCCGGCTCGACCCGACCAATGTCGCCCAGGTGAAGAAGGCCGTACAGCAGCTCGGCGTGAACCTGGACGTCATCGGCGTCAAGGTGCACGACTGGGGCCGCGACCCCTACGCGCGCGGCGGCTGGGCGTTCCGCAAGCCGCGTCAGCTCACCACGCTCTACCCGGAGGTCACCTTCACCAGCGGGCGGCTCTCCTTCGCCAGCGGCGACATAGCCAACGGCTGGAGCGGCTACATCGACGGCGCCATCGAGTCCGGTCTGCGTGCCGCCCGGCAGGCAGCGGGCGAGGAATGACCACCGAGGCATCACCCACCCACCCCCCGGAAGGGAACCGCATCCCCATGTCAACAACGCCGGCCACGTCAGCCACGCACTTCACCGTCCCCTTCGACCCGGAACGGCCCGACCTCACGTCCGACACGGACATCCAGAACGAGATCTTCATCCAGGTGTTCAACTCGGGTGACGGCGAGCTGTTCAACCGCCTCTACCTGGACGACTCGGTGTCGAACTTCTCCGGCGAGCCCCTGACGGGCGCCGACCGGCTGGCGTTCTTCAAGGAGTTCCTGGCGTCGAAGCCGACCCTCGAGGCGAGCGTCACCCACTCGTACGTGGCCGGCGACGTGGCGCTGATCGGGGTCGAGTACTCCATCGACACCACCGGCCCCGACGGTGAGCCGGTCCGGCTGGAGGGCGTCTGCACCGACGTGCTCCGCAAGACCGAGGACGGCCGCTGGCTGATGGCCATCGACCGCCCGGTGGCCGCGACCGGTCTCGTCGCCGACTAGTGCGCCCCGGGAGCCCCCCCTGGCGCGCCAGGGGGGGCTCCGCCGTGCCCGAAAACGAAGATGGCCCGAGGAGAGACAGTGACCGACCAGGAAGCCCTGGCGTCCGTACTGGACGCCGTACGCGATGTCGTCCCCACACTGCGCGCGAACGGCGCGGACGCGGAGGAGCGGCGATGGATCCCCGAGGAGAACGTCCGGCTGCTGGACAAGGCGGGGGTGTTCCGCGCCGCGGTGCCCCGCGCCCACGGCGGACTCGACTTCGGCGCGGCCGACCAGTTCAAGGTCATCGCCGAGGTCGCGCGCGGCTGCCCGTCCACCGGCTGGCTGACCATGGTGTGGCTCACCAGCACCTGGTGCGCCTCCCTCTACCCCGACCGGGCGCAGCAGGAGGTGTTCGCCGGGGGCAGCACCCGGGTGTCCATCGTCTTCGCCCCCACCGGCACCCTCGCCCCCGTCGACGGCGGCTACCGCCTCAACGGCAGGTGGCAGTACAACTCCGGTGTCCGGGGGGCCGACTGGGACCTGCTCGCCGCGATGGTGGAACGCCCCGACGGGACCACCGAGGAGCTCGTCGCCCTGGTCCCGGTCTCCGAGCTGGAGGTCACCGACGACTGGCACGTCAGCGCGGGAGCCGCCACCGGCAGCTGCACGACCACCGCCGAGGACGTGTTCGTGCCCGCGCACCGCGTGGTCTCCCTGGAGGAGGCCATGGTCAGCGCGACCGGCGACCGCGAGAACACGGGCGCCACCGGCCGCAACTACGGTCTGCTCGGTTACGTCCTGTCCGGCGTCGCGGCCGCGTTCACCGGCATCGCGCGCGGCGCCTACGAGCTGTTCCTCGAGCGCCTGCCGGGCCGGGGGATCACGTACACCGACTGGACCGACCAGAAGCTGCACCCGCTCACGCAGATCCAGGTCGCCACGGCCGCCAACAAGATCGACGCCGCCGAGGCCCTGGCGGACCTCTGGCTGGAGGTCCTGCAGACCCGGGCCGACGCCGGCGAGCAGCCCACCGACGAGGAGAAGGCCGTGATCCGCGGCCGGACGGCGTACGCGGCACAGCTCGCCAAGGAGGCCGTCGAGCTGCTGTACGCGGCGAGCGGCGGCTCGGTCATCCGGCGTGAGGTGCCCCTGCAACGCTTCCACCGCGACATCCAGGGCTTCTCGCTGCACGCCCTGGTCCAGCGGGACGCCAACCTGGAGGTCCAGGGGCGGGTCCTGCTCGGCATGGACCCGGGCACCTACTTCCTGTGACGGCCGGCCTCCCGCCACGGCGGGAGGCCCGAGACCCGACCCAGACACACGACCCAGACACACGACCGGGACACACGTCTCAGACACACACGTCCCAGACACACACGACCGGGACACACGGCAGGGCGGCACCACCGGTGGGTGGTGCCGCCCTGCCGGGTCCGCCGCACGCGGCGGCGGTCGAGCCGTTTCAGGAACGGGTGGCCGGCTTGCCGAAGCGGCCGTTGACGAAGAGCAGCTCGTCACTGGTCGCGCCCTCGCCCGCCGCCAGCACGGTGCCGATGAAGATGGTGTGGTCGCCGAACGCGTGCGACTCGGTCAGCTCGCACTCCAGCCACGCCACCGAGTCGTCGAGCAGCGGGGCGCCCGTGTGCTCGCCGGCGCGCCAGTCCACGCGCTCGAACTGGGCGGCACCGAGCGTACGGCTCTTGTCGGCGAAGTGCCGGGCGAGCTGCTCCTGGTGAGCGCCGAGTATGTTCACGGCGAAGCGCCCGGCCCCGGTGAGCGCACCGTGCATGACCGCACTGTGCCCGACGCTGCACAGCACCGACGGAGGGTCGAGGGAGACCGAGCTGAAGGCGTTCGCCGTCATGGCGTGCAGGTGCTCCCCGCCCACGGTGAGGACCGTGACACCGGTCGCGAAGCGGGACATCACCCCACGCAACCGGTCCGGGCGTACCGGCTCGTGACCGGAACGCACGGCGGCGTGATCGAGTTCGGCGGACGCGGAATTCATGCCACTCTCCGATGGGTCACGGGACACGTCTGTGCCGTCCGCACGGAAGGGGCAGCCGGCGCAATCAACGTAACCGCGGCGTCTCGCGGTTCCTTCATGCCCGGGTAACCGGCGGGCCTCGCGTGACCGGGCGGGACCGATGACCTTGCAGTGACCGGACGTTTACCCGGCCGTCAGACCCTGAGGACATGACTGAGACCTCCGCCGCAACCGCGGAACGCGAACTCGCCGAGCCCTATCTGCGCCAGGTACTCGACACCGCGGGACTGGCGGTGGAATACGTGCGCGCCGAGGGAAACACCCTGTACGTACGGGACGACGACGGCACCGAGGTCCCGGTCGTGGACTTCGCCGGCGGTTACGGCTCGGTGCTGCTCGGCCACCACCACCCCGAGATCACCGCGTACGCCCGTCGGCTGCTCGCCGAACATACACCGATCCACGCCCAGTTCTCGCGCCACCCGTACGCCAACCGGCTGGCCGCCGAACTGAACCGCATCATCGCGCGTGAACTCTCCGACGACGAGCCGTATTACGCCATCTTCGGGAACAGTGGCGCGGAAGCGGTGGAAGCCGCCGTCAAGCACGCCGAACTCGACCGGGGTCTACGCGTGTCCGAGCTGCTCGGCTCCGTCGACGCCGAACTCGCGGCGGCGCGCGCCGCGGCGGCCGAGGGCTCCGCCACCGTCCACGGGGAGGCGGCCGCACGGCTCGGGGTCGCCCTCGCCGCCGACGGCAACGACGCCGTCGCTCTGGTGGAGGCGGCGATCAGGCGCCGCAACGACGAGATCACCGCGGCGCCACCGCTGTTCCTCGCCCTGGAGGGCGGCTTCCACGGCAAGCTCGCCGGCAGTGTGCAGCTGACCCACAACGAGAGCTACCGGCTGCCCTTCAAGTCCCTCGCCGCACAGGCACGGTTCGTCCCGCACGACAGCCCCGAGGACCTGAACGCCGTCTACGCGCGTGAACGCCGGGTCCTGCTCGGTCTGAGCACGGAGAACGGCAGGATCACGGTGACGGAACACGAGTTCCCCGTGTTCTGCGCCTTCCTCGTCGAGCCCGTCCAGGGAGAGGGCGGAATCCGCGTCCTGTCCCGCGAGTTCGCCCAAGAGATCCAGGAGTTCTGCGCCCGGATCGACTGCCCCGTCGTCGTCGACGAGATCCAGAGCGGAATGGGACGCACCGGCGCCCTGCTCGCCAGCTCCCGGATCGGTCTGCGCGGTGACTACTACACCCTGGCCAAGACGCTCGGCGGCGGCGTCGCGAAGGCGTCCGTGATGCTGGTGCGCGAGAAGCGCTACCGCCGGGACTTCGAGATCGTGCACAGCTCGACCTTCGCCAAGGACAGCTTCTCCTGCCACATCGCGCTGAAGGTCCTGGAACTGCTGGAGAGGGACGGCGGCGCGGCCTACCGGCAGGCCGAGGAGCGCGGTGCGGCGCTGCGGGCGAAACTCGACGCGCTGCGGGCGGAGTTCCCCGACGTGGTGGCGGACGTGCGCGGAGACGGGCTGATGCAGGGCCTGGAATTCCACGACCAGTCCGGCGCCTCGTCGCCGGAGCTCGGCCAGATCGCGCGGAGCGGCCTGTTCGGTTACTTCCTGGCGGGCCATCTGCTGCGCCGGCACCGGGTGCGGACGTTCCCGACGGCCAGCGCGGTCAACACGTTGCGCTTTGAACCCTCGATTCATGTCACAGACGCGGAACTCGGCCAGTTGTACGCAGGACTGCATGACGTGTGCACACTGTTGCGCAAGCAGGCCGGCGACGAACTCACCGCCGCGGGCCGCTGAACCACCCCTGGCGGGTCCGCCGCCTCCCCCCACCGGCGGACTCCCAGGGCATTCCGGCCGACGCCGGCCATGACCGGGCCGGACGCCCGACCGGAAGCAGTACGGGAGGCGGACCGCGTCGACGACCCGTCAGGCGGCCTGCCGGTCCCGGGTAACGCAGCACGCCGGCGCAAGCGAAACGGGGGAGTTCATGCAGTTCCGCTTACTGGGGCCACTCGAGGTCGAGCATGCGGGGGGACCGCCGGGAAGCCTGGTGGACCTGGGCGGGCACAGGCAACGCGCCGTGTTGGCGTATCTCCTGTTGCAGGCGAACCAGGTGGTGTCCACCAGCCAGTTGCTGTCGGCCCTGTGGGCCGACGACGACGCGCCCATGACCGCGCGCAAG
This sequence comes from Streptomyces sp. NPDC093598, assembly GCF_044764825.1. NCBI lineage: Bacteria > Bacillati > Actinomycetota > Actinomycetes > Kitasatosporales > Streptomycetaceae > Streptomyces > Streptomyces sp. NPDC093598. Next base: position 27,187 of record NZ_JBIWIV010000011.1, read on the forward strand.
ATCCTGCAGAACGCCGTCTGGAAGCTGCGCGGCGTCCTGTCCCGGCCGCCGCGCGCCGAGCACGGTCCGGAACTGCTGACCCGTGCACCCGGCTACCTGCTGCGCGTGCCGCAGCAGCGCGTCGACCTGCTCGACTACGAGCAGCGGGTGGTGACGGGGCGGGCCGCCCTGGCGGCGGGCGAGGTGGAACGCGCCCGCCGTTCGCTCGGCGAGGCGCTGGCGTTGTGGCGCGGGCCCGTCCTCTCCGATCTAGTGGAGGAAGGTATCTGCTGGCCGGAGTTGACGGCCCTGCAGAACCGTCGGCTCGACGTCATGGAGGATCACTTCGAGGCCGCCCTCGCCTGCGGCAGGCACCAGCTCGTCCTGCCCGACCTGGAGAGCCTGGTGGCCGCCGAGCCGCTGCGCGAGCGCGCCTCGGGGCAGCTCATGGTGGCCCTGTACCGGTGCGGGCGGCAGGCCGAGGCGCTGGCGGTCTTCGGCCGGGTACGCACCGCGCTCGTCGAGGGGCTCGGGCTGGAGCCCGGGCGCGAACTGCACCGGTTGCAGCAGGCGATCCTCACCCAGGACCCGGTGCTGGAGGTGCCTCGCCCGGTGAGCGGCCGGGAGCCGGCGCACCTCACCCCGGTCCCCCGGCCCACGACGGCCCCGCCCGAACCCGCCGCGACCTCCGCACCGCTGGCAGCACCACCGGCGTCCGCGCCGGCCGCGCGCACCGAGCCGGCCACACCCGCGAAGCAAGCCGCACACACCGAACCGGCCACACCCCCGAGGCAGGCCGCACACACCGAACCGCCCACACCCGCCAAGCAAGCCGCACACACCGAACCCGCCACCATCGCGAGGCGGGCCGCATGCACCGAACCGCGCGCGACGGTGAAGCGAGCCGCGTGCACCGAACCGCCCGCCCGCATCCGACCCGCCGCGACCGCGGAGCGGACCGCACCGGCCGCCGAGGTCTCCTCCCGCGGCCGGCACGAGTCCCGCACCGCCAGCGTGGTCATGTTCCGCTTCGGGCTCGGCGCGGAACTGGGCCGGGTGCTGGCCGAGGACCGGGACCGGGTGGTCGACGCGCTGACCCAGGTCGCCCGGGAGAAGACCGAACTCCACGGCGGCCGGGTCACGGCCGTGCTCGGTTCGACCGTGCTCGCGGTGTTCGCCGACGGGACGGACCCGGCCGACAGCGCCGAGCGCGCGGTCCGCACCGCGTCCGCCGTCCGCGACAGCCTGAGCGTCCCCACCGGCACGCTCACCCCTCCGCAGGCCGCCGTACGCGGTCTCACCGTCCACGCGGCCGTGGCGTCCGGGGAGGCCCTGCTGCCGCGCCGGTCCTCGGACGACCCGCCGCCGCTGTGGAGCGGTGGCAGGCTCGTCGACACCTGCCGGACGATGCTCGCCCATGTGCAGGCCGGGGAGATCCACGTCTGCGCGGAGACCCACCGCCAGGTCGAACGGGCCGCGACGTTCCGGCGGGCCTGCGCGTCGGCCCTCGCCCCGTGGGAACTGCACGCCCTGCACGACGACGTCACCAGCCTGTCGTGGGGTCCGGCCGGCGGTGCCGGTGCCCACGTCAGCGAGCTGGAGCTGATGCATCACACCCTGCTGCACACGCGGCAGCGCTCGGCGGCGCATCTGATCACCCTCATCGAAGGGTCCGGCCGGGCCCGCACACGCCTGCTGATGGAGTTCCAGCGGCGGGTCGAGGAGGACCACGGCGGTCCCGTGCGGGTGCTGGCCGGCACGGTTCCTGCGCCGCACACCGGCTCCGCGCTGTCGGTGCCGGCGGAGATCCTGGCCTCCTACTGCGGCATCGACCCCGGCGCCCCCGAGCCCCGGGCCGCGGCACGGCTGCGGGCCGCGCTGAACCGCCTGAGCGGCGACCCGGCCGCCGGAGCGGACCTGTTCCACCCCCTGGCCCGGCTGCTCTCGCCGCGGCGGACGGCGCACGAGCGGGAGAACCCCGGCGAGATGCTCCGGGCGTGGGCGGCGTTCCTGGCGGCGGCGGCGCGCGAGCAGCCGCTGGTGCTGATCTGGGACGACCTCCAGCACGCCGACGACGCGCTGCTGGACCTGGTGGAGCGGCTGACGCAGACCCATGCGGCCGTGCCGCTGCTCATCGTCGTCGGCGCGGACTCCCGGCTGCCGGACCGGCGTCCGGGCTGGGCCACCGCGCACCCGCGCACGGTGACCCTGAGCCTGAGCCTCAGCCCGGAGCCGGGCGACGCCTTGGACCGGCTACTGGAGTCGCTGCTTCCGCCGGTCCGGGAGTCCGAGGTCGCCTGAGCGCGTCCCGCCCGTGCCGGTGAGGCGTATGGCGCGGGCGAGGGCGCCCAGCGCCCGCGTGACGTCCGCGGACCCCTCGGGCAGGACGTCCGCTGCCGATTCGACCAGCAGCGACCCGGCCAGGGCCTCCCAGGGTGCCGCCGCGCCCGTACGCACCGGACCGGCGGAACCGGCCGCGCCGAGCACCCGCCGCGCCCACGCGGTCATCCGGGTCCGGTCCGCCGCGGTGACACCCGGCACGGTCCGGAGCCCGGCGGCGAAGCGGGCCAGTATCTCCCCGGCGTGCTCGGCGAGCAGCGCGTCCTGCCGCGCCGCCGTGCGCCCGGGCGGTCGGGCGAGGGGCTCGGAGTCATCCGGCCGGGCCGGGCCGGTGTCCCGGGGGCGGCCGGCCCGGCTCAGCCCTTCGTGCAGGGCCGCGGCGAACCGGGCGCCGACGAAGACGGCCAGCGGAGTGTCCATCTCTCCGGCGACGGAAACCCGCCCGGGCCGAGGTGACGCGTGCGCGGGACGGCGGGTCTGTGGGGCTGCGATGTCCATACGGACAGCACACCAAGTCCCGCCCACACCCCGCCCATTCGCCACTCCTCGGCCCGGTCATCACACGGCCGTGCAGCCGGCACGGCACCTCGCCGGGTCGGCTCACGACACGCCCCACCGGCACCCCGACCGGCCCGGCCACCACCGGACCCACCGCCCACACCCGCACCTTGCACGGCCCGGCCGTCACACGACCCACCCCCCGGACCGCACCCCGGCCAGTCCGGCCGTCACACGGCCCGTCGCCCGGGCCGTACCTCGACCGGCTCGGCGCCCTTGCCGCGGAACCCGGCGTGGATCCGGCCGGACGGCCTCGCCCGCTCCTCCTGCCGTCGGGTGCGGCAGTCCGGGAAGGGCAGGGTGCGCCGCGGCGGGGCGGCCGGTTCGCGCAGCCGGGGCAGGGTCAGCCGGCTGGCGTGCTCGCAGCCGCTGCCCCAGAACGGCCGGCGGCGCAACAGGTCGGAGTGGCCGCAGGCGACGACCAGCAGCGCCCCGGTGCCCGCGACGGCCAGGCTCTCCGCCCAGTCCAGCACTGCCTCGTCGGCGAGGTGCAGGTCGTCCAGGCAGAGGACCAGGGGGCGACGGCGAGCCTCGTGCTCGATGACCTCGCGCCACGCGGCGAGCAGGTCGGCCCCGCGCCCGGCCAGGCCGGAGTGGGATGCGGGACCCAGCACCCGCAGCAGCCGTGCGGCGACCACGTCGGAGTCGACGGCGGAGCGGACCACGGCTCGGATCCGCTGCTCCGGCGGGTCGAGCCGCGCCCCGTGCCGCGGCGCCCACGCCTCCAGCAGTGCGGCGGCCGTGCCGACGGCGTCCTGGCCGCCCTTCGGGGTGCTCGGCCGTACGATCCGCACCTCGCCGAAGTCGCCCGCGGCGCGGCGCTCGAACTGGGCGAGCAGACCGGTCTTGCCGACCCCGTGGCCGCCGAGCACCGTCAGCATGGAGGGCACGTCATGGTGGCGCGAGTACTCCAGGAGGTTCTCCAGCAGGGCGAGTTCGGGCCGGCGCCGGACATCGGTGCCGGGCCCGGCGGGCCGGTCCGTGTGCAGGGTCCGGGCCCTGCGGATGCCGACGGCGCCGTCGGCGGCGCGGGTGGTCTCGTCGTAGCCCACCCACGTGCCGGTGTCAGCCGCCACGTCCTCGCTCACGTACAGCTCGCCCTCCGGGACGCCGGCGAGCAGGCCGTGCGCCTTGTCGAGCAGGGTGCCCACCACCGAGACGGGGGCCCGGGGGTCGTGCGGGTCGTGCCGCACGATCGCCTTGCCGGAGACGACCACGGCACGCATCACCATGCCCGCCCGCACGGCCAGCCGTTCACGGGCCGCGAAGGCCGCGCGCACCGCGTTCAGCGATGCCTCGGGGCGCTCGGAGCGCAGTCCGAACAGGGCGGCGCACAGCCCGCCCATGGAGCCGACGACCGTCCCGGAGCGGGTCTCGACGCTCTCGGTGAGCACGGTGACCGCGTCGTGCAGGGAGGTGTCCAACTGCTCGCTCTCCATGGCCGCCGCGTCCCCGGCGGACTCGGTGCACACCACGAGCACGCACACGTCCCGCCGCTCGGCGACCACCCCGCCCTCGGCACCGCCGAACCCCGTTGTCACGCCCGGCTGTTCGCCACTCCCCGCGCCGCCGTACGAGGACACCCCGCCCGGACCACCGCCTGCCTCCACGCCGCCGAACGAGGACACCCCGCCCGAACCACCGCCACCCCCCGCGCCGCCGGAAGGCGAAGCCCCGCTCCCCCGTCCTCCCTCCTCTGCGCCTCCGATGGACGGCGCCGTACGCGGTCGGTCTCCGCCCTCCGCGACACCGGCGGCGGACACCGGCACGCGTGTCTGGTCATCGGCCCCCATGAGACCGGCCGCACGCAGGGGCTCCGGTGCCGCGCCGTCCGGCCCGCCCACCCCTGGGTCCCCTGCGTCCGCCGTGATGGGAACCGGTGTCCGCGCGACGTCCGCCTCCACGACCGGGCGCCACCGCGGTGCGCTCATCTCGGCGGCGCCCCGCTCCGCGCGGACCTCCGTGGGGGAGGCCAGTGCCTGGTCATGGCGCAGGATGCGTCGTTGCAGGGTCTGGAGGGCGGCGGACGGCTCCAGGCCGTACTCCTCCACCAGGGCCAGCCGCACCCTGCTGAACACGCTCAGCGCCTCCGCCTGCCGCCCGCAGCGGTACAGGGCGAGCATCAGCTGCCCGCACAATCGCTCCCGCAGGGGCTCGGCCTCGGCCAGCGAGGTCAGTTCGCCCAGCACGCCATGGTGCCGGCCGCACGCCAGCTCCGCCTCGAAGCGGTCCTCCATGGCGTCCAGGCGCAACTGCCGTAACGCCGTCAACTCGGCCCACTCCACTCCCTGTTCGGCCAGATCCGACAGGGCCGAGCCGCGCCATTCCGCCAGGGCCTCCCCCAGCAGCTCGGCGGCCTCGGCCGCCGCACCCGCGTCCAGGCGGGCCCGGCCCGCGGCGACAGCGCGTTCGAAGCGGGTCGCGTCGAGCTTTTCGGGGTCGACGCGCAGCACGTAGCCCGGCGCCCGGGTGATCAGCTGCGGCGGCTCGTGCCCCTCGCCGCCGCCGCTCTCCAGCAGGGCGCGCAGGCCCCACACGGCGTTCTGCACCATCTTGCGTGCCGTGACCGGCCTCCCGTCCTCGGGCCACAGGGCCTCGAGGAGCTGGCTGGTGGCGACCACCTGGTTGGCGTGGAGCAACAGCAGCCCGAGCACCGCTCGCTGCTTGACGCCGCCCAGCGGCAGACTCCGCCCGCCGCTCACCACGTCAAGCGGCCCGAGAACCTTGAACTCCACGCCTACCCCCGTACGTCGAACACCCGTGTTCAGTCATGGCCGGCGCCGTTGCCCGCCCGAGCGGCGCCCGCCGGGCGGACGCCGCGCAGTACCACCTCGGCCACGTCGCCGAGCCGCTGGTCCAGATAGAAGTGACCGCCGGGAAAGACCCGCACCTCGGTCTCGGCGCGGGTGAACGTCCGCCAGCCGGCCGCCTCCTCGACGGAGACGACCGGGTCGGCGTCGCCGCACAGCACGGTGACCGGCGTGTGCAGCGGCTCCCGGGGCGTCCAGGAGTACGCGGCGAGGGCCGCGTAGTCGGCTCGCAGAGCGGGCAGCACCATTGCCACCAGTTCCGGGTCGTCGAACAGGGCCACGCCGGTGCCGCCGAGCCGGCGTACGGCGGCCAGGATCGCGTCGTCGTCCGGCAGCACGTCGTGCGGACTGCGCCGCGGCCCCGGGGCACCCCGGGCCGACAGGAAGAGCCGGCGGGGTGGCCGGGCCCCGCGCTCCTCCAGGATCCGGGCGGTCTCGTACGCCACCAGCGCGCCCATGCTGTGACCGAAGAACGCGAAGGGCGCTGCCGTCTCCTCGTCCTCCAGTTTCCCGGCGACGAGCGCGGCGAGTTCCCTGATGTCCGCCACCGGGGTCTCCCGCCGGCGGTCCTGGCGGCCGGGGTACTGCACGGCCCGCACCTCGACGTGCGGTCGCAGCTGCCGGGACAGCGGCTGGTACGCGCTGGCCGCGCCCCCGGCGTGCGGGAAGCAGATCAGCCTGAGAGCGTCGGGCTCGGGATCGCCGAAACGTCGGAACCACTGGCCGTCCATGGCGCGTTGCGCTCCTGTCTGTTCACCGGGGGTACGTGGTATCCGCGCTCTGCCCTGGCCCGGTGCAGCACACCGGCCCACCAGCTGAGGCGGTCGAACATCAGCCGGGCCGACACGTCCCAGTCGTCGGAGGCGGCCAGGGTGCCGTCGGGTCCGAGCCGCTCCCAGTAGTTGTGGAAGCTCACGGTCTCGTTCACGGTGACGGCGTGGACCTCGCCGAAGACCTGGCGCAGGGCCGCCACGGCGCACAGACCGCTGGAGGGACCGCCGTAGGAGAGGAATCCGACGGGTTTGGCGTGCCATTCCTCGTCGTACCAGTCGATCGCGTTCTTCAAGGACGCCGGGAACGTCTGGTTGTGCTCGGGGGTGACCACGACGAACGCGTCGGCCGACGCCAGCCAGGGCGCCAGGTCCTTGACGGCCTGGGGTCGGGGAGCCGACGGGTCGGCGGACATCACGTCGGGCAGCCAGGCCGTGGCGAGGTCTATGACGTCCACGTCGAAGTCGGGCCGCAGCCGGGCCCGGGAGGCCAGCCATTCCGCCGCGACGTGCCCGAACCGGCCCTTCCTGATGCTGCCGATGATGATCGCCAGCCGAAGTCGTTCATTCTCGGCCACCTGCCCCCGCCCTCCGCGCCCCCGCCGAAACCGCATTCCTCGGGGAACCCTGGCATATGCCCCTTCGGATTCGCTTCGGACGGCTTCGGAAATGCCGCGGGGAGGGCCTTCGGACCGGTGGCCGAGCCCTTGTCGTCGCCGGTCGCGCCGGTTGTCGGCCGGTTACGCTGAGATCATGGAATTCGGGGTGCTGGGGCCGCTGGAGGTGCGCACGGACGAGAGTCGTGTCGTGCGGGTACCCGAAGTCAAGGTGCGCATGCTCCTCGCCGATCTGCTCGCCCACCGCGGGCAGGTCGTCCCGGCGGCGCGGCTCATCGAGGACCTGTGGGGCGGCTCGACCTTCACGGCCCGGCCTGCGGCGTCGCTCCAGGCCAAGGTCTCCCAGCTGCGGCGCGTGTTGCAGGACGCGGAGGCGGGCGGCCGCGAACTGGTCGCGCACCGGCCGCCCGGATACGTCCTGGACGTCCCGGCCGGTGCGCTCGACGCCGGGCGGTTCCGCGACCTGGTCGCCCGGGCCAGATCCGGCGAGGACCCGGTGACACGGGCGGCGCTGTACACCGAGGCGCTGGCGTTGTGGCGCGGCCCCGCCTTCGCCGAGTTCGCCGACCAGCCGTCCGTGCGGCCGACGGCGGCGAGCCTGGAGGAGGAGCGGCTGACGGCGGTGGAGGAACACGCCTCAGTGCGGCTGGAGTTGGGCGAGCACAGTCTGCTGGTGGGCGAGCTGACGGAACTGGTGGAGCAGCATCCCTTGCGCGAGGGGCTGCGGGGCGCGCTGATGTGGGCGCTGTACCAGGCGGGGCGTTCGTCCGACGCGCTGGACTGCTTCAACGATCTGCGGCGCCGGCTCGACGAGGAGTTGGGGCTGACGCCCGGACCGTCCCTGGAGGCGCTCCAGCAGGCCATCCTGCGTCACGACCCGGTGCTGGCCCGGCCGGAGCCGCCCGCGCGGTCTGCGACGGGGGTGCAGGCGGGACCGGGGCCGACCGGTTCGGCCTCGCCGCTCGTGGGCCGCGAACGGGACATCGATGCGATCCGGACCCTGCTCTTACGGCGACGCCTGGTGACGCTCACCGGCCCTGGCGGGGTCGGCAAGACCCGCCTCGCCCAGGCCATGGCGGAGAGTCTGGGGGGCGCGTTCGGCGACGGCACCTGGCTGGTGGAACTCGCGGACGCCGGGGGCCTGGAGCGGTTCGCCGGGGAGGAGGCGCTGGCCGAGCAGGTCATGGCCACGCTGGGCATCCGGGAGAACACCTCGGACGACGACGCCAAGGGCCCCACGGACCGCCTCGCCAACGCACTGGCCGGCCGCCGGCTGCTGCTCGTGCTGGACAACTGCGAACACGTCGTGGAGGCCGTCGCGCGGCTGGCCGGCCTGCTGCTGAGCCGGGCCCCGCACCTGCACATCCTGACGACCAGCCAGGAGCCGCTGCGCACCCGGGACGAGACGGTGTATCCGGTGGCGCCGCTGTCGCTGCCCCCGGAGGACCGGCCGGACCTCGACGCGCTGACGAGCGCGGGCGCCGTACGCCTCTTCGTCGACCGGACCAGGGCGACGGACCCGGACTTCGTGCTCGACGCGGCCACCGCCCCGCTCGTCGCCGATGTGTGCCGGCGCCTCGACGGCATCCCGCTCGCCCTGGAACTGGCCGCCACGCGCGTGAGATCGCTGGGCATCAGGGAACTGCACGACCGGCTCGACGACCGTTTCAAGGTGCTCAACAGCGGTTACCGGGACGCCCCTTCACGCCACCGGACGCTCCAGGCCACGCTCGACTGGAGCTGGAGTCTGCTCGACGACCGCGAGCGGACCGTGCTGCGCAGGCTGTCGGTGTTCAGCGAGGGGTGCGGTCTGCGGGCCGCCGAGGACGTGTGCTCCGGCGGCGGTGTGTCACCCGCCGACGTGCTCGACGCGCTGAGCCTGCTCGTGGAGCGCTCGCTGGCCGTCCGCACCGAGGGACCGCAGGGTCCGCGCTACCGGCTGCTGGAGTCCGTCGCGGTCTACGCGCGTGACATGCTCGCCGAGTCCGGTGAGCACGCCGAGATCGCGGCCCGGCACCTGCGGCACTGCGTCCGCCTCGCCGAGCGGGCCCGGCCGCATCTGCACGAGCGGGAGCAGTCCCGCTGGTTCCAGTACCTGGACGTGGAGGCGGCGAACGTGCAGCGCGCGCTGGCGGAGGCCGACCGGTCCGGGGCCGCGCAGGAAGCGCTGCGCCTGGTCAACTCGCTGACCTGGTACTGGTACGTCAGGGGCCGGCTCGGCGAGGCCCGCAGGGCGCTGGCGACGGCCCTGGACACGCCGGGCGACGCCGCGCCCGAGGAGCGCGTGGAGGCGGTGTTCTGGTACACGGGCATCCGCCTGCTGCTCGGCGAGCACGACCGGGAGTGCGACGCCCTGGAGGAGTACCCGCCCGAGTCGACCCTGGAGTCGACCAGGGCCCAGTGGTTCCTGGCGCACGCGCAGTGGACGGTGGGGGCCCTGGTCAAGGGCGAGCAGCGGGTCGAGCGCGTCCTGGTCCGTTTCCGCACCCTGCGCGACGCGTGGGGCACCGCCGCCGCGCTGACGACGCGGGCGTGCTTCGCCCTGGCGCGCGGTGACCTGGAGTCGCTGCGCGGCAACGCCGAGGAGGCCCGCGCCCACTTCGCGGAACTGGGCGACCTGTGGGGCCGGTTGAAGACGACGGACGTGCTCGGCAGGCTCGCCGAGATCAACGGCGACTACGACCTCGCCGCCCAGCTGCACCGGGAGAGCCTGCGCATCGCCCAGGCCCTGGAGACCTGGCCCGAGATGTCCACGAAGCTGTCGGGTCTCGGCAGGATCGCCCTGCTCACCCAGCGCTACGACGAGGCCGACGACCTGCACACCCGCGCCCTGCGGATCGCGGTCGGCCAGGGCAACCAGCCGGCCGAGCAGTTCGCCGCGCTGGGCCTCGCCCTGAGCGCCCGCCGCCAGGGCCGTCTCGACGCCGCCGAGGAGTGGCTGCGCCCCTGGCTGGCCTGGAACCGCCGGCGCGGCGACGGCCCGGGCCTCGCGCTGGTCCTGGCCGAACTGGGCTTCATCGCCGAACAACGCGGCGACGCCGACCGCGCCCTGGCCTACCACCGGGACGGCCTGACAGCCGCCGCGACGACGAAGGACCCCCGCTCGGTCGCCCTGGCCCTCGAAGGCCTGGCCGGCGCGTACTCCCTGTCCGGCGCCCCGGAGCGGGCAGCCCGCCTCCTCGGCACGGCGGCGGCGACCCGGGAACGGGCGGGCGCCCCGCACCCCCCGGCGGAGCGAGGCGACGTGGAACGCATCGCGCACCGCCTGCGCTCCACGATGGACGAGGCGACGTACACGCGGGAGTTCACGGCCGGCACCCGACGCGACCACGAGAGTGAAGCCCTGGCGGAGTCGAGGTCCTGAGCACGGGCTGCTCCGCGGGGAGGCGAGCGCCGTCCGCCCCCTGCAAGAGGTGCCACACTGGATGGCGTGGCGGAGACGGATCGGCAGCTCACTCAGCGGCTGGAGCAGGCCATCATGAGTCTGCTGGCGCGACGTGCGGACACTGCTTCGATCTGTCCGTCCGACGCCGCGCGGGAGATCTACGAGGGTGACGGCGGTGGCTGGCGAACTCTGATGGAACCGGCCCGCCAAGCGGCCTGGCGTCTGGTGGCGGCCGGCAAGGTCGAGGTGACCCAGGCCGGGCGGCCCGTCGCGGAGGCCGAGGCCCGCGGCCCCATCCGCATCCGTCGCGCACGGTGACAAAAGCCCCGCGCCGCCCGTGCTCGAAGTGCCCGGTCCTCCCGAGGGCTCTGGAAGCCTGAGGGCAGTCCCTGGCGACAACCGAGGGTCGGCTCAACCGCCGGGCGTCTGCCCCCGGCGCGGCGTCTGAGGCGACTTCGCGGCCTCGGCCTCGGCCTTGGCGTCGCTCACCGCGGCGGCGGCCTGCCTCCCTGCCTCGTCAGCAGCCGCGACGGCATCGAGCGCAGCCGTCGAGCCTGCAGCACCGAGCTCCGGAGTCCGGCTTTCGTACGACGTGTCGCCAGGCGCGGCAGTGGTTGCTTCCTCGGGTTGCGCGGGTTGGGGCGGGCCCGCTGCCGACTGGTCGCCGAATGCGGTGGTGACGGTCCGAATCGCCTCGGTCAGCTCCCCCGGGATCACCCAGAACGTGTTGTTGTCGCTGTTCGCGAGGTGCGGGAGCGTCTCCAGGTACTTGTAGGCCAGGATCTTCGCGTCGGCATTGTTGCGATGGACGGCCTGGAAGACGAGCTCCACCGCCTTCGCCTCACCGTCCGCCCGCAAGATCATGGCTTGTTGCGTGCCCTGCGCCTCCAGGATGTCCTTCTGCTTCGTGCCTTCAGCGGTAAGGATCTTGGCTTGCCGCTCCCCCTCGGCGTGCAGGATGGCCGCGCGCTTGTCACGCTCGGCCCGCATCTGCTTCTCCATCGCCTCCTTGATGGTGTGCGGTGGATCGATGGCCTTGATCTCGACCCGGTTGACCCGGATGCCCCACTTGCCGGTGGCGTCGTCGAGGACGGCGCGCAGCCGGGAGTTGATCTCCTCGCGCGAGGTGAGCGTCTCCTCCAGGTCCATGCTGCCGATGACGTTCCGGAGCGTGGTCACGGTGAGCTGATCGATCGCCTGCAGGTAGTCGGCGACCTCGTAGGCCGCCGCCCGCGGGTCGGTGATCTGGTAGTAGAGCACGGTGTCGATGTTCACCACGAGGTTGTCCTCGGTGATCACCGGCCTGGGATCGGACGAATAGACCTGCTCGCGCACGTCGAGTTTGGTGTTGATGCGGTCCGCCACCGGCACGACCAGGTTCAGCCCGGGCTGCAGCGTCCGGCGGTACCGGCCGAACCGCTCGACGTTGTAGCGGCGTGCCTGCGGCACGATCCGCACGCTGGAGGCCACGAGGAAGACGACGACGATGGCCGCCACAAGGGCGAGGACGACAAATGGATCCACAGTGCCTCCGTTGCTGTGCGTTCAGCCGTTCACGGAAGAAGCTCGCGGGGGTAGACGATGGCCGTGGCGCCTTCGATCTCCATGACGTCCACCAGCGCGCCCACCGGGATCACGAGGCTCTCGTCGAGCGCGCGGGCGGACCACTCCTCGCCGGAGAGCTTGATCAGACCGCGGGTCGCGGTGACCTCCTGCATGACCTCGGCCCGCTTGCCGATCAGCGCATCGCTGCCGTCACGGGTGAGGGGTTGCTGTGTCATCTGCCGCAGCGCGACAGGACGGACGACGAGAAGGCCCGCGGCCGCCGCGACACCGAGGGCCACGAACTGGCCGAGTACGCCGATGCCCACACCGGCGACGACGGCGGCGACCAGCGCGGCACCCGCCAGGAGCCCGAAGACCAGGGTCAGGGTGAAGAACTCCGCGACACCCAGCGCTGCGGCGGCGAGCAGCCACGCGAACCACGCCATCGAATCGCCCTCCTTCAGGGGCCTTCTCCACCAAGCTACCGCCCGGAACTCTGGACAGGACAGACACGGGGCAGCGGTGCTTCTTGATCGTTGGGCCGAGCCATATAAGAGCAGGTCAACGGCTACACCGACGCTCACGCGCTCGATACCGAGCACCACGGCTCAATGCGGAGATCCGGGCGGCCACCGGCGGGGGTCCCGCGAGAGCGGCCCCATCCACCGCAACGGAGTGCAGGTGCGGTCGGACTCCCGAACCGGAGTCCCGCCCCTCGCCGATCCGGGACAGCGGCGCGACAGCATCAATCGTAATGACATCCATTTTCATGTATCGTCCGTGGCGCACACCACTCGTACTCGGAGGTCCCCATGGCCGTGCCCAAACGCAGGCTGTCCCGCAGCAACACCAGGCACCGTCGCGCGCAGTGGAAGGCCACGACGCCGCAGCTGGTGACGGTCACGGTGGACGGGGTTCCGTACCGCGTGCCCCAGCGGCTGGCCGAGGCCCACGAGCGCGGTCTGCTCCGCCCCGAGGGCTGACACCGCATGACCCACGTCCCCTCGCCGCGCCTGCCCGTCACCGTCCTGTCGGGGTTCCTCGGTGCCGGCAAGACCACCCTGCTCAACCACGTCCTCACCAACCGCGAGGGCCTGCGCGTCGCCGTCATCGTCAACGACATGAGCGAGGTCAACATCGACGCCGCCCTGGTACGCGGCGGCGAGGCGGCTCTGTCGCGCACCGAGGAACGCCTGGTCGAGATGACCAACGGGTGCATCTGCTGCACCCTGCGCGACGATCTGCTGGAAGAGGTGGACCGGCTGGCACGCGAGGGGCGCTTCGACTACCTCCTCATCGAGTCCTCCGGCATCTCGGAGCCCATGCCGGTGGCCGCCACCTTCGCCTTCGCCCGCGACGACGGCGCCACCCTCGGCGACCTGGCCCGGCTGGACACGATGGTCACGGTCGTGGACGCCGCCAACTTCCTTCCAGAACTCGCGGGCGGCGACGAACTCGCCGAACGGGGCCTGGACCAGTACGAGGACGACGAACGCACGGTCAGCGACCTCCTGATGGACCAGACCGAGTTCGCCGACGTCATCGTCCTCAACAAGCTCGACCTCGTCGACTCCGCGACCGCCGACCGGCTGCGGGCCACCCTGGCCCGCCTCAACCCCGCTGCCCACATCGTGCCGGCCGTGCGGGGCCGCGTACCGGTCGGAGAGGTCCTGGGCACCGCCCGCTTCGATCTCGAGCGGGCACAACAGGCTCCGGGCTGGGTCAGGGAACTCAACGGCGACCACGTCCCCGAGACGGAGGAGTACGGCATCTCCTCGACCGTCTTCCGCTCCGCGGCGCCCTTCCATCCCGGGCGGCTGTGGACGTTCGTCACGGAGGCACTGGACAGCGGCGCTCACGGGCAGGTCCTCCGGTCCAAGGGCTTCTTCACGCTGGCCAGCCGGCCGCGAGTGACGGGACTGTGGTCCCAGGCCGGTTCCGTGGCACGCTTCGAACCCTCCGCCGCGCGTGACTCCGACAGCCCTCACGCCCAGGAACTCGTGTTCATCGGCACCCACTTGAATGCGGAATCCCTGCGGGCGGCCCTGGCCGGCTGTCTCCTACGGGAAGACGAGGCCCCGCCCGCCAGCGATCCGTTCCCCGCCTGGGACACCTACGGCGTCGACGAGAGCTGCGCGCACGAGCACGCCCCCCTCACCACTGTGACGGGGCACTGAAACTCCGGGTTGGACGGTGGTCGCAGCCACGGCACCGTCCGGCCCGGTACACACCTGTGTCAGGGAGGCCGCTCATGGACAGGGAAAAGCCGCGCCTGGGAACGGTGCAGGAGACACTCCTCATCCCGCTGTACGCCCGCGCGGTGGAGAACCGCAAGGAACACGCCCTGCTGCGGGACGCGCGGGCCGAAGAGATCGTCGCCTCGATCGACTACGACTTCGGACGCTTCGACGACCTCCCGAGCCTCACCGGCGCACTGCTGCGCGCCCTTCTGTTCGACCGATGGGTGACGGACTTCCTCTCCGAGCACCCCGCCGGAACCGTGGTGGAGATCGGCACCGGCCTCAACACGCGTTATGAACGCGTGGACAACGGCCGTGCCCGGTGGTTCGAACTCGACCTGCCCGATGTGATCGCGCTGCGGCGCACCTTCTTCACGGACACGCCGCGCCGGACGATGATCGCGGCCTCGGTGACGGACGAGTCGTGGGCCGCGGAGGTGGCCGCGCGCACCGACGGGCCCTGCCTGTTCGTCGCGGAGGCCGTACTGCCCTACTTGCACGAGCCCGATGTGCGCCGGGTCGTCGATCTGCTCGCCGACCGCTTCCCCGGTTCCCTGCTGGCCCTCGACACCGCCGGCCCGGGCTTCTTCGACACCCAGGAACAGCACGACGTCCTCAGCAAGGTCGACGCCCGCATGCACTGGTACTGCCCCGACCCGGCCGGACTGACCGGCTGGCGCCCCGGGATCGGCGTACTGGCGTCACACACCCTCACCAGCCTCCCCGGCCCCCTGCTGGCCGAACTGCCGCTGCCCTGCCAGCAGATGGTGTCCGCGATCGCCGCGCAACGCCTGCCCCAGGCCGAGGGCTACCGGCTCAACCTCCTGCGCCTGCCGTGACAGCCGACGGCGGCGCTTCCCGGGGCGGAGTCGCCGCCCGTGCCCCCGCACTGCATGGCCGCCCTCGCTCTGCGAGCGGCACGGCCACCAGGAGGACTTGGTGACCGCAGGAAGGAAGCCGGTGCGGGCCTGCTCGCACACATGCACCGGGTTCGCCCAGGTCCCCCGAGCGGCGTGCGCCTTCCGCGAACGAGGCGGGCACTGACCACTGTCTCCGGAACGTCCGCTGAACGCCGACTTCTGGCCGTTCCGGCAAAGCGGGCCCGGCCCCTACCGCGTGCGGGGCCTCCTTTGAATCGTTGGAAATGATTACCATGTGCGATGTCTCTTGGAGGTGGGCAGCCCTGCGCGAAACATCAGCCACACAGCTGCCGGCGCCGTTGCGCACGACACGGCAGCGGAAGGCCGTCATGAGCGCCCTGCACCAGAGGGCCGGCTTCACCTCCGCCCAGGAGCTGCACGAGGCGCTGGAAGCCGACGGCATCACCATCGGCCTGACCACGGTGTACCGGACGCTGCACGCCCTGGACCGCTCCGGCCGGCTCGACGTCGTGCGGGAGAGGAGCGGGGAGCGGCTCTACCGACCCCGCCCCGCCGACGGGCACCGCCACTACCTCGTCTGCCGCGACTGCGGCCTCAGCACGGAGGTGGATGCGGGCGTGGTCGAACGCTGGGCCGAGAAGGTGGCCGAGGTCACGGGCTTCGCCGAGGTCGAGCACACGGTGGAACTGACCGGCGTGTGCGACCGATGCCGCTTCACTCGGAGCACCACACCGGCCCCTACGGACCGGCACGCTTGAACGGCCTGTGTCATGGCGGGCTCTCTCACCGACTCCCCGCCGGCGGCCGGTGCCACGGGACACGCCGGACCTCCGCGGCCCTGTCCTGATCCCTGCCTACGGCGGTGCGGAACGCCCGCCGGCAGAGGGTCGGCGGGCGTTCCGTGAGGCGCGCTCCGGAGAGGACCGGTCAGTGACCGGCCACCGTGCCGGACAGCTCGTTGGTGCCCTTCGGCAGCGTCACGGACGTCAGCTTCTCGCCGGAGTCCAGGTCGAAGGCGTGCAGTCGGCGCTTGCCCGGCTCGGAGACGTACGCCGTGTGGTCACGGACGAACAGGGTGGGCCTGGGCTGCTGCCAGTCCAGGGGCTCCGTCCAGTCGCCCACCGCGTCGATCTTCTTCTCCACCTTGCCGGTCTCCGGGTCGATGACATGGAGGACGCCGTTGGTGCCGAGCACGAGTGCCTCGCCCTGCGGACCGCGGCCGAGGGAGCGGAAGGAGTAGCTGGTGCCGAGGTCGACCAGCTTCATCTTCGCGGTGCGGGTGTCGATCAGCGAGACGCGGGTGGGCCGTTCCAGTTCCGCCTCGGGGTCGGTCTTGTAGTCGCCGAGGAGGATCGGGGAGGTGTCGCTGCCCGCCTGGTTGCCGATGCGGGCGTAGTCGCCGGGGGCGTCGACCTTGGTGAACTTGCCGTCCTTGTAGAGCAGGACGCCGTCCTCGCAGCCGAGTCCGACCACCTCGTCCTCGGCGGCGGCCTCGCCGTGCACGCCCGGGCAGTTCTCGGCGCGTGCGGTCTCCTTGTTGTTCTTGTCGAGGACGAGGGCGCCGGTGCGCTTCTCCTCGGTGCCCAGGGTGGTGACGAGTTGGCCGTCGGCCAGTTCGATGGCGACACCGTGGTGGGGCTCGGCGGACGTGTAGGTGCGGGTCTGCGGCTTGGTGCCGTCGCCGAGTTCGGCGGGGTCGAAGACGTTCACCTCGCCGGTGCCGTCGGTGAACAGGACCGTCTTGCCGGCGTGCCGCACGACGTGACCGGGCTTGGCGCCCTTGAACTCGGCGTCCGTGAAGGTCTGCCGGGCGGCGTCGAAGACGCGGAAGCCGCTGTCGGTGGAGATGACGACGTGGTCCTCGTCGCCCGCCGGGTTGACCCGGTTGAAGCCGGGCAGTTCGATCGTCTTCGCCGGCTTCAGGGTCTCGCCGTCGAGGACGTACATTCCTCCGTCGAAGGTGGCGACCAGCGGGTTGTCGACCGCGACGGCCTTGCTGCTCTTCGTCTGCTTCGGCTCGGCGTCGGACGAGGCGTCGTCGCTTCCACCGCAGGCGGTCAGCGCCATCGATGCCGCCAGGGCGAGGGCCGTGCCCGTGAGCGTTCTGGCGCGCGTCGGCTTGTTCATGGTCGGTGTTTCCTCTCCGGCCCCGGTCGGGGCGGGTTTCGGGGGTGGAGCGGCCGGCGTTCGGTCCGCCGGGTCGCGGGGTGGGTTCATCAGGCGCCGGTGAGGCCCTCGGCCATGGCCGAGGTGTTGGCGCGCATCATTTCCAGGTATGTGCCGGCGCCCTTGCCCTTCTCGGTCAGCGACTCGGAGTACAGCGAGACGACGTCCACGTCGCCGCCCATCTCCTGGCGCAGGACCTCCGCCAGCCGGGTGGGCTGGGAGGAGTCGGCGAAGACGGTGCGCACCTTGGCCTGCTCCATGGCCCGGGTCAGGGAGCGCAGGTCGGAGGAGCTGGGCGAGGCGAGGGTCGTGCCGCTGGGGATGACCGCACCGATCACGCGGAAGCCGAAGCGGTCGGCGAGGTATCCGAAGACGTGGTGGTTGGTCACCAGGGCGCGCCGGTCCTCGGGGATGGCGGCGAAGGACTTCTCCATCCAGGCGGTGAGGTCCGCGAGTTGTCCGTCGTAGCGCTCGGCGTTGTCCCGGACGGCCTTCTCGTCCACGCCCCCGACGTGCTCGACGATCTGGTCGGCGATCAGGCCGGCCACCTTGCGCACCCGGTCGGGGTCGGTCCAGAAGTGCGGGTCGGGCTCTCCGGCCCCGTCCGCCGGACCGCCCTCGTCCCCCGGGTGGAAGGAGAGCGGGTCGGCCGCCTCGCCGGCCGCGAAGGTGGCCACACCCGACTCGCGGGCCGCCTCCACGTGCCGCAGTACGTTCTCCTCCAGCCCGAGCCCGTTGTAGACGACCAGATCCGCGTTCTCCAGCTCGGCGGCCTGCACGGCCGACAGGCCGAAGGAGTGCGGGTCGGCGTTGGGCTTCATCAGGACGCTGACGTCCGCATCGTCCCCGACGATCTCCTGGGTGATGTCACCGAGGATGTTGGTCGTCACCACGACCCGGGGCCGGTCGTCGTCGCCGCCCGCGCAACCGGTCACCGTGCCGGCGAGGACGAAGAAGCTGACGAGGGTCAGCACCAGGGCGCGCACCCGCGCCGTTCCCACTCGCACGCTCATCGGCCCGTCTCCACCATCAGGGACGGCCGGACGTCCAGGTCGAACGTGCGGGCGACACGGAGGCTGTCGTTGTAGTCGATCTCGTACACGCGCTTGCCTGACGGGTCGTTGAGGTAGGCCCGGCTCCGGTCGACCTCGATCACCGGTGCCGCCGTTTCGCCGGTGGCCTCCTCGGAGACGTCCTCCAGCAGGGGGTCGGTGACCGCGGTCTGCTTGCCGCTGGATATGTCGTAGCCGTGGAGGGCCCCGTCGTTCTCCAGGACGACCAGCGGCGAACCCTCGCCCGCGGTGTTCGCGGCGATCACGGGGCCGGTCTCCACCCGGGTCCAGGCACGCTCGGTCACGTCCAGGACCCAGACGGCGTCCTTCCCCGCGGGCGCGGTGAGCGTGCTGCTGCCCGGACGGTGCCGGAACTCCGCGGCCCGCTCCGTCTTCGGCACGTCCTCGCCGTACGGGATCTTCTCGGCGCGGAAGGCGCCGTCGTCCTCGTGGACGAGCAGGGCGCCGTCGGCGCAGCCGAGCACGATCCCCCGCCGGGTGACCGCGTCACCCTTCGGGTCTTCGCACTCGGACTCCACAGAGGCGACGCGCTTGCCCGACCGGTCGAGCACCACGACCTGCGCGGGGCTGTCACCGTCCCGCGTGAGAGCGATCAGGTGTTCCGCGTACGGGACCACGGCTGCTTCGTAGGTGCCGGGAAGCCCGAGGGGGGTGCCTGTCTCGCCCTTCTCCAGGTCGGCGCGAGAGTGGACACCCGCCTTCCCGTCCGCGCCGGTCACCACGGTCACACCCGCGTCGCTGCGGACGCTCGTACCGGTGCCGCCGGGGAGTTCGCCCACCTCCTGGATCTTCGCGCGGTAGTAGTGCACGTGGTCCCCGTGGTCGACCATCCACGCGCCGCTGTCGAGGACGTGTGTGCTGTCGGTGCCGTGGAAGTAGCCGAAGCGGCCGTCCGTGGTGAGTTCGGTGACCCCCGTTCTGCGTGCCGTCCGGTGAACCTCACCGGTGATCAGGTCCAGTACGCGGGTCTCGCCGGTGGCGCGGTCACCGAGGAGAAGCCGGGACTGCTGCTCGGCCGCCTCGGTGGCGCCTTCGACGTACCCGTGGGGGGTGGGTGAGGAGGAAGCACTTCCCGATGCGGTCTCGGGATCACCGTCCTGGCCGGCGCAACCCCCGGTCAGCAGGACCGCGGACAGGAGTGCCGGCGCCAGGGATGTGACGTTTCTTCGGACGAACAAGGAGATCGCCTCAGGTTTCGTTCGGTCGGGTCGTGGGGGCGTACGCGGGGATGCCGGCGGAGCGGGGGAGATCCGCGCGGCGCCGGTGGCGGATCCCGGACGCCAGGTGGGACAGGAAGAAGAGACTGACGGCGAGGGCCGACACGGTCGCGCCGGCCGCGGTGCTCAGATGCCACGAGAGCAGCAGGCCGCCGAAGGTGGCGGTCGCGCCGAGGACCGCGGCGAGGACCATGACGCCGCGCACGCCGCGCACCCAGGGCAGGGCAGCCGCCGGTGGGGCGATGAGCAGGCCGAGGACGAGCAGCGTTCCCACGATGTGGAAGGAGGCGACGATGGCCAGGGCCAGCAGACCGAGCAGCACGGCGTGCGCCGCCCGGGGACGCAGGCCGAGCGTCTTGGCCTTGCGCTCGTCGAACGCCAGCGCCAGGAAGGCGCGGTGACCGAGCACCGAGACGGCCAGTGCCAGCAGCAGCGCCACCCCGAGGAGGGCCAGGTCACTCTCGCGTACCGCGAGGACATCGCCGAAGAGGAACCCGGTGAGGTCCACGGCGAAGGACTGCGAGCGCGACACGATGATGACGCCGAGCGACAGCATGCCGACGAACAGCAGGCCGATACCGGTGTCCTGGGACAGCCTCGGAGTGCGGCCGAGAGCGGTGACACCCGCCGTCATGACGGCGGCGCTCACCACCGCGCCCACCAGCAGGTTGCCCCCCAGCAGCGCGGCGACCGCGACACCCGGCAGCAGGCCGTGGGACATGGCGTCACCGAGGAAGGCCATCCCCCTCAGCACGACCCACGTCCCCGCGAGGGCACAGATCGCCGACACCAGAATCCCGGCCCACAGGGCACGCTGCACAAAGGCCACCTCGAAAGGGGCCGTCAACCACTCCATACGACGAGACTACAATGACAACCATGTTCAAAAAACACCGCCCGGGGCCTCCCGAAACCGAGGCGGCCGATCAGCGCGTTCGCATGACCGGCCTGGACGCGGGCTATCCGGGAAGGCCCGTTCTCCACCAACTCACGGCTGGGATACCGGCGTTGGCCACGACTGCGCTCGTCGGGCCGAACGGCAGCGGGAAGTCCACGCTGCTCGGCGTCCTCGCCGGCGTGATCGAGGCCACATCCGGACAGCTCCGGTACGCCGAGGGCCGTCCGCCGGCTTTCGTCCCGCAGCGCGGCGCCGTCGGCGACGCACTTCCCCTCACCGCGCGGCAGACCGTGGAGATGGGCCGCTGGGGCGAGCGGGGGCTGTGGCGGCGTCTCACCCGCCACGACCGGGCGGTGGTCGACTCCGCCCTGGAGCGACTGGGCGTCGCCGACCTGGCAGCCCGCCAGCTCGGCGAGCTCTCCGGTGGTCAGCGCCAGCGTGTCCTGATCGCCCAGGGCCTGGCCCAGCAGTCAGACCTGCTCCTCCTGGACGAGCCGACCACCGGACTCGACCCCGAGGCCCGGGAACGGATCACGACCCTTCTGACGGACCTGGTCGCCGACGGCACGACCGTCGTCCAGGCCACGCACGACCTGGAGGCCGCCCGCTCGGCCGACGCCTGCCTGCTCCTCAGCGACGGACGGCTGGTCGGGCAGGGGCCGCCCGAGCAGGTCCTCACCCCTGGGGCCCTGGCCAAAATCTGGCAGCCTGCGTGAACGTGTCGTGGAGTACCGGCGGGGCGGGCACGGACGGTGCCGAAGGCGGGCGGCCCCTGCGCGTCGTCTTCCAGGTGCACGCGCCCTTGAGCCTCCCCCTGCCCGGGGCCCCGGGGCGACGTCCCGCGCTCAGGAGGGGGTGGTGAGTACGCGGTTGAGCGCGCTGCCGGGGCGGCTGGTGAGGTCCTCCCAGGTTCCCTCTTCCGTGATGCGGCCCTTCTCCAGGACGGCGATGCGGTCGGCACGGCGGATGGTGGCCGGCCGGTGGGCGATGACGATCGTGGTGCGGCCCTCCTCCCGCAGCGCGGCGGCGAGCTGGGCGTCGCCGGTGTTGTCCAGGTGGGCGGTGGACTCGTCGAGGACGAGGACGCGCGGGCGTACCAGCAGCGCGCGGGCGAGGGCTATGCGGGCCCGCTGTCCTCCCGAGAGGGTCGCGCCGCGCTCCCCGACGAGGGTGTCCATCGCGGCGATCCGGTCGACGCCGCACCGGCGCGCTGTCGTGGCGAGCAGGTCGTCGTCCGCTTCGGGTGCGGCGAGCCGCAAATTCTGGGCGAGGGTGCCGTGGAAGAGGGGTGTCTCCTGTCCCACGAGGACGACCGCCCTGCGCAGTTCGGGGTCGCTCACGTCCCGGATGTCCACGGGGTCGCCCTCGGCGGGCACCAGCTGGACCGTTCCCTGGGAAGGGTCCCAGAACCGGGCCAGGAGGTGGGCGCAGGTCGACTTGCCGGCTCCCGAGACACCGACCAGGGCGAGTGTCCGGCCCGGGGGGACGGTCAGGTCGACGCCGTCCAGCACGGGCTGTCCACCGTAGTCGAACCGCACGCCGTGCAGCCGGACACCCAACGGACCGGGCGGCAGAGGGCGGGGAGCGGGGGGCGGCGGGGCGAGGGCGGGGGCCTTGACGGCCGCGCCGACGCGGGCGGCCGCGGCGCGCAGTGCCACGGCCTGGCTCAGGGCGCGGGCCGACTCCGCGACCGGACCGAGGACGGACAGGGCCAGGGCCATCGCCGCCGGGGCCCATGCGCCGTGCAGCCGTCCGGAGGTCACGGACTGCGCCGCCGCGGTGACCACGCCGAGGACGGCGGCCACGATGAGCAGGTCGCGGACCGATGCGGCGACCGCCTCCCAGGTGGCCTCGGCGCGCTGGGCGTCGCCCACCTGCCGTCCCCGCTTCGCCAGCGTGCGGCGGCGTTCCGCGAGCCGGCCGAAGGCGAGCAGTTCGCGCAGCCCGTCGACGGTCTCCACCGTGTCGGCGGACAGCCTCGCCGCGGCCGCCCGGGTGCGGCCGCCGCGTGCCGCGCGCCCGCGCGCGTCGGCGAAGGGCGCCGCGGCGAGCAGGGCCGCGACCGGGAGTACGGCCACCAGCAGCCACGGTTCCACCACGGCGAGGACCAGGGAGCCACCGGTGAACACCGTTGCCGACGCCAGCAGTTGGGCGGTGGTGTGGGCGTAGAAGAATTCCAGCGCCTCCACGTCGGCCATGGCGGTGGCGGCGAGGTCGCCGCTGCGCCGCCCCGCGATGCGGGCGGGCGCGCTGCGGGCGAGTCCGTCGAAGACGCGCACCCGCAGTACGGCCAGCACCCGGTAGGCCAGGTCGTGCGAGAGGTCCATCTCCCGCCAGGTCGTCAGGGCACGGACGAGGACCAGGGCCACGAGTGCGGTGACGGTGGCGGCCGAAGGGGCTCGCCCTTCGATGACGGCGGTACCCACGGTGTGCGCGGCCAGGGTGAGCAGTGCGACGAGGGAGCCCTGTTCGAGGAGGGCGGCGGCGCAGGTGCGGGCCGTCATGGCGCGGTGTGCGGCGAGGGCGGGCAGGAGGGCCCGCAGTGCGCCTCGCGCGGGTACGTCCGCTTCGGAGGGGGCGGTGGTGGCGGTGGCGGTGCTCATGCGGCGAGTTCTCCTCGGTGGGCGCGGCCGGCGTCGACGAGCCGCGCGTAGACGCCGCCGGCCTCGACCAGGCCGGCATGCTCGCCGACGGCGTCCACCCGTCCTTCGTCGAGGACGACGATGCGGTCGGCGTGCCGGACGGCGGCGAGCCGGTGGGCGACCACCAGAACGGTCCGGCCGCTCGCGGCGCTGGTCAAGTCCCGGATGATGTCCGCTTCGCGGCGTTCGTCGACCGCGCTGGTGGCCTCGTCCAGAACCAGCACCGGGGCGTCCGCGAGCAGGGCGCGCGCGAGGGCAAGACGCTGGCGCTGGCCGCCCGAGAGGGTGGCGCCGCGCTCACCGAGGACGGTGTCATAGCCGTCGGGGAGGGCGGCTATCTCGTCGTGGACTCCGGCGACGCGTGCCGCCCGGGTCAGGTCCTCGTCCGTGGCGCCGGGCCGGGCCAGGCGCAGGTTGTCGGCGATGCTGGCGTGAAAGAGGTACGTCTCCTGCGACACGACGGCGATGCCCTGCCGCAGCGAGTCGAGCGTGTACTCGGTCGTGGGGCGCCCGCCGAGCGTGATCCTGCCCTCCTGGGGGTCGTGGTGGCGCAGGAGCAGGGCCAGCAGCGTGGATTTGCCCGCGCCGGAAGGGCCGACGATCGCCGTCGTCCGTCCCGCCTGCGCGCTGAAGGAGACGCCGTCGAGGGCGGGCGCAGGTGTGCCGTCATAGGCGAACCGGACGTCGTCGAAGCGCACTTCGGGCGGGGTCGTCCAGTGGGCGGGGGCCTCTCCGCTGTCGGGGACGGCCGGCTCGGCGGTGCGCAGGGCCGCGAGGCCGTCCGCGGCCGACACGCCCAGGTATCCGGCATGCCATTCGCGGGCCAGGTCGCGGACCGGCCGGAAGCACTCGGAGGCCAGCAGCAGCACCAGATAGGTGCCGGTCGCCGTGGTGGATCCGGTGACGGCCGACCAGCACGCCAGGAGCGCGGCCGCCGCGGTGCCGCCCTGGATGGCGAGGTCGGTGATGGCGGTGTCGACCAGGGACACCCGCAGTTTGGCGACGGTCGCCCGGTGCAGCGCTTCGGACCGCTCCTCCAGGCGTGCGCGGGTGCGTCCGACGGCCCCGGCGGCACGCAGGGCGGGCATGCCCTGGAGTGCCTCCAGGTAGTCGGCGCCGAGCCCTTCGTAGGTGTCCCAGTGCTCCTTGCCGCGGGCGGCCAGGAGCCGGTCCCAGGCGCGCGGACCGGCCAGGGCCAGCAGCAGGGCGGGGACGAGGCCGAGGAGTGCCCGCGGTTCGACCACGGCCAGGGCGGCCAGTACCAGGGGCGGCACGGTGAGGGTGATCAGCAGCTGGGGCAGGTAGCGGGAGACGTAGGCGTCGACGCCCTCCACCCCGTCGACGAGGGTGGTGCGGACGGCTCCGGTCCTCGCGTTGGTCAGGTGGGCGGGCCCCAGCCGGCCCAGGTGGGTGAGGAGTTCGTCGCGCAGAGCCACCCTGACCCGGGCCCCGGCTCGGGTGGCGGTGCGCCGCTGCCACAGGGCGAGCCCGGCGCGGGCGGCGACGACGGCGAGCACCGCGGCCAGCAGCCACGGAAGCGAGCCGGTGTCGCCGCGGGCCAGATGGGCGAGCGCGAGGGCCAGCAGTACGGCCTGCGCCAGGTGGGTCAGGGTGACGGCGCCCAGCAGGACGGTGGACGCGAGCAGGGGACGCCGGGCGCCCCCGGCGGCGCGGCGCAGCTCGGGGTGGATGATCATGTGGTGTTCTCCTCGTCGGCGTGGCGGGTGCCGAGGGCCAGTCCGTGGACGACCCAGTCCCGGCCCGGGGCGGTGCCGAGGGCGGCGCCGAGGTCCGCCTGCTGCCACGAGCCGACGGGCCGGGCCCCCAGCCCGTGGCGCAGGGCGGTGACATGGGCCAGGTGGACGGCGAAGCCCGCCCGCAGGTGGACACGGCGGATGTGCGCGGCGTCGGCGTCCGCGGGGCAGCCGTGGGCGAGCAGGACGGCGCCCGCGTCCGCGATCCACGCCTGGCCCGCGGCCCAGGCCGCGAGCGTCGGGCGGGCCTCTCCCGCCGCGTGCCGCCGCAGGGTCGTGCCGTCGGCGGACAGCGCCATCAGGGCGGGTCGTGGCGGGCCCACCGCGGCGCACCAGCGCAGGTCGCCGCCGCCCGGCCGTGCGGCGGTGGTGAGGACCTCGCCCAGCGCGCCGGTGCCCGCCCGTTCCGCGGTGGTGAGGACCGCCAGCAACGCGTCCTGGGACGGGGCGCCCGGCAGAGGCGGTGAGGTACTGCGGCGCGCCAGCAGTTCGGTGGGGGTGGGCCTGCCCCCCGGCGGGTCCGGGACCCGGGCGCCGCCGTCCGGGTCTTGGGCCCGCCCGCCCTCCTGGTGCGCCGGGCCGCCCCGCCTGCCGGGTGGCGGGACGTGCACGGTGGCCAGGGGGCTCTCGGCGAGACCGTCCAGCCGTACCTCGGGCTGGTCCGTGCCCAGCGCGCGGGCCGCGAGGAACAGGGCCGCGGCGGCGTGCCCGGTGTCCAGCAGCAGCAGCGGCCAGGCGCGGTGGCCGTAGTGGGAGACCGTGCGCCGTGCGGTGACGGTGAGTTCGGCGGTCACGCCGGGCGGCGTGTCCTCGGGTTGCCGGCCGAGGCGGTGGACGCGGTGGCGCAGCGGGTCGTAGCCGTAGCGGCCCGGCGGCAGGGAGCAGCCCGCACCCACGTACAGTTCGGCGTCCACCGGGTGCAGTGCACCGGCGGAGGACACGGGCCTGAGGCGTCCGGAGTCGTCCGCCGCGGACAGCGAGTGGCGCAGCAGGGCCGCCAGGTCGAGGTCGGCAGGGCCGGCCGGCGGGAAGGGGCGCGGCGGTCCGGGCCAGGACCGGACCGCTCCCCCGGCGGATGTGTCGGGTCCGGGTGGCTCCGGGGAGCGCGCGCGAGCGAGGGCGGTGACGAGGTCCACCGGGCGGCCTGCGCAGGGGTCTTCCACGGGTGCGGCCCTCACATGTGCGGCGGAGGCGCCAGAGTGAAGTCCTCCGGCGCGCTCGGCGGGCTCGTGCGCCACCCTCGGGCGACGGCGGCCTCGGCGAGGCGCGGGCAGCCGAAGTAGCCGAAGGCGGCCGGGGCGTTGGGCAGCAGCCCGGAGACGAGCACCCGGGCGACGCGCAGGGGGGTCTCGGCCACGTCCTCCGTGGTGAGGTCGAAGGTCATGACACGGTGGCCGCCCGCGTGCAGCGTGCGGTCCAGCCGCTGCCGGCTGCCGCGTTCGACCTCGTCGAGGGACACGGTCCCGAGCGCCGGCTCGGTGAACCGCCCGGCCTCGGCGGCCATCCTCTCGTCCAGCCACACCTGCACATGGGCGCCCAGGTCCCTCACGTGCTCGAACTGCTCGCCGCACACGTCGAGATAGCGGCCGTCGGCCCGGTGATCCAGGTACAGCCCGCGGGCGAGCAGCCCGGCCTCGACGGCCTGGAACACCCAGCCGCCGGGATCGGTCAGGCCCTGGGTGAAGACCCAGGTGTGGACGGCTTCCAGGACGGCCTTGCGGGCGGCTTCGGCCGGGTCGTACTTGCAGGCGAACCCGGCTGCGTACAGGCCGAGGCGCGGGTCGTGCACCAGCGCGGCCATGCAGGGGGCGAACTCCGAGTACATCTCGACGATGTGGACGTCGAACGCGGAACCGGCGAGGTCCTCGGCGAGGCCGGGCACGCTCGCCGGGTCGATGCCGCGGGCCGGGCCGTCCAGATGCCACCACAGTTCCAGGGCGTCGCGTTCGACGATCTCCAGCAGGCCGCGTTCGACGGCGTCGTCGAGACCCTGTCCCGTGGCGATCCCGGCGTAGTTGAGGTGGTGGGTGCGGGGCAGCTCGCGCAGGTCACCCTGGCGCCAGTTGAGGTGGGTGAGCGCGACGGGCGCCCAGACCTCCGTCGTCCCTCCGTCGGGCAGCAGTTCGGTGCCGCGCGTCCACAGGGCCGGGGTGTCGGGGGTGAGGGGGCGGTACGGGAACTTCTCCCGGGCGTACTGCCAGTCGGCGTACGCGGGCAGGTCCCCCGGGCCGTAGAGCCGCAGGCCCTTGTCGGCCAGTTCGGTGGCGGTGGCCCGCACAGGGGCGTCGGAGTGGCCGGGCGGCGGGACGCGGTTGCCGCAGTACCGCTCCACCCCCTCGGCTATCGCGGCGACACGGGCTTGGCCGGGGTCGCCGAAGGTGGTGCCGAGGGAAACCCGGTCGGCGGGCCACAGGCCGTGTCGGCGGGCGTCGGATATCTCGGCCGTGAGCGCGGTGTAGCGGGGCGGGGCACCCGTGGGGTGCTCGACGGGCTCGACCTTGCGGACGATGCCGCAGACGGGGTCGACGAGTGCTTCCAGCGACAGCGTCGTCATCTCAGGATCTCCTCCGCGGGGTCGACGGGGGTGGGGCGGAACGGGAGCACGGGCAGGCTCAGCACCACGCTGTCCGGATCGATCTCGCGCCGGGAGACGTGCAGCCTGCCGGCTGTCACCGGGTCCTCCCCGGTGTGCGGGTTGCGGGCGTGGGCCGGGAAATGGTGTCCGGCGATCTCCAGGCGCAGCCGGATGCCGGCGCTCAGCCGACGCGCGATCCGGCCGAGGCGGACGGTGAACGCGGCCTCGCGGCCTGCCCGTTCGTCGCGCCGGACGACTCCGACGGCGAGTCTCTCGGCGACCCCTTCCGGTGTGAGGGCGACCAGCCGAGCGGCCCAGTCGGCGGACGGCGTGTGGGCCGTGGCCCTCAGGTGCACGCTCACGGGGCCGACCACGTCGAGCGGACGCGGGAGCGGCGGGGTGACCAGCAGGCAGCGGTCGGACGGGCCGTCAGCGGGGACGGTCAGGTCGTCGGAGCGGACGGGCCGGCCGGGATCGGCGGTGAAAGCGGCCCCGTGCAGCAGCCGCGGCCGTCGGGTACGCGGTTCGCCCTCCGTACCGGCGGGCAGCCACAGATCGGATCCGCCCAGCGCCTGTGAGCCACGGCGGCCGGGGGCCAGTTCACCGGCCAGGGCGCGGCGGGTCCAGCGCACGTACAGCTCGCCGAGGTTCACCCGGTGGGCCGGGCCGGCGTCGGGGCCGGGTGTGGAACCGAGGCCGTGGCCCCAGGGGCCCAGCAGCAGCCGCGCCGAGGGTCCGCCCCAGGCGTGCCACAGTGCGACGGTGTCCTCGGTGAAGTGGTCGTGATGGCCGCCCACCGCGAGCAGGGGCACGGCGGCGTGCGCCGCCCGCGCGATCAGGCGTCCGCGGTCGCGCTGCCGCCACAGGCCCGCCCAGGAGGGCAGCCCGCGGCCCAGCCGTTCGGGGAGGCCGGTGAGCGGCAGGTGGGTGAGGAGACCGGGGTCCGCCGTGAGGGCCTTGCCCAGCGCGCTCTCGTCCGAGTCCGGTCGGTCACCGTGGGCGGCCCACCACCCGGCGCGGGACAGCAGCCGCTCCACACCGGACGCCTCGCGTGCAGTCTCCGCCAGGCCGAGGGCGGGTACGGCCGCGAGAACGGCGTCGGGCCGGGCGTCCTCGGGCACGTCGAGGGCGAGGACGAGGGCGCAGTGGGCCGCGTAGGAGGCGCCGACGGCCACCAGCCGGCCGTCGCTCCACGGCTGGCGCCGGATCCAGCGGACGGCCGCCGCGCCGTCGGCGGCTTCGTTCGCGTAGGGGTGCCACTCCCCCGGTGACGCGAACCGGCCGCGCACGTCCTGGACGACGGCGGCGAATCCGCGGCGGGCCCAGCCGCGCGCCTCGGCCCGGTGCCGGGTCCGGTCGTAGGGAGTGCGCACCAGGACGGCCGGGAAGGGGCCGTCGCCGGCCGGGAGGAGCACGTCGGTGGCGAGTTCCTCCACGGTCGCGTCGAGCGCTGTCATCCGTCCTTCTTCGGCATCGGTGCGACGACGGGCACCGGGAGGACGGGGTGCTCGGTGACCGTCAGCGTGCGCAGGTCCACGCGGCGGAGCCGGCGACGGGCCGGGAGGCCGGCCGTGTGCGAGGCGCCGGTGGCCCACCGGCCGAGATCGTCCGCGAGCAGCGCCGCGAGCAGCGTGGCGGCGGGCGGGGAGAGCCGGACCGGCGCGCCGGAGGTACGAGATCCGCTCCAGTACGCGGCCAGTTCGCGGTGGGCTGGGGTGGCGGCGAGCCGGCGGGATCGGACGTGCGCCGAGGTGACGTCTCCGGGAGCGGCGGCCACCGGCTCGACGTACGCCTGCCAGCCCTCGCGGTGGCAGCGCAGCCACGCGACGCCGTGGTCGGGCAGGGTGTCGGCGGCGTCCCACAGCCCGTCCGGCACGGGTCCGTCGTGGCACCACACGACCGCGGAGGGCTCTCCGTCGAGCAGGTCCTCGACGCCCACCGGTGATCCGGCCGAGGCGCTGACGGTCTCAGTCGTGAGAGGCCGCGCGCCCAAGGCGGCCAGCTGCGCGGCGAGCGGTTCGGTCAGTACCGGGTCGCCGAGGATCCGGATGTCCCGGCGAGCGGCGGGCCAACGCGAGTCCTGCGGCCCTTCCGCCAGATAGCCTGCCTCCTCGAACGCCCGCACCACACGATCGAGTCCCTCGCCCACCGAGCCCGTCGTCACGCCGGTGAGCCGGGAGAGCAGAACGTCTTCGTCGGCACTCCCTGTCCTGACACTGAAGAACTCCCCTTCCTGGGTCCGGACGGCGAGCCCTCGCCCGGGCACGGCGACGACCTCCACACCGGGGACGAGTCGGCTGCGGGACACGGCGATCCTCCTGACGGAAGGTGGGGGATGGGCGTGGGCCCGCCCGGAAGGCAACGGGCGGGCCCACGGTCGAGGGTGGCCGGACCCTCGCTTACTCCTCGTTGTCGTCGAAGGGGTTCTCGACGAGCGCGTTGGAGTGGGAGGCCGAGGCGTGGGCCAGCTGGCCCTGGTCGGCGATCGGCGTGAAGATCTGCTCGTTGTCCATGAACTCTCCTTGTACATCCGGGAGTTACGGCGTTCGAGTGAGCGCCGTGACACACGTTAATGAATCTGATTTTCATATTCTAGATCTGGGAGAGGGTGATCTGGGTAACACACCGGCCAGCCTCCCTCGGGGTCCCGGCCGACCCGTCCCGCCACCTTCAGCACGTCCGCCAGCAACCTCGGGGTCACCACCTCGCCCGGTGCTCCGTCGGCCACCACACGGCCGTCGCGCAGGGCGACGACACGTTCGGCGAACCGGGCCGCGTGGGCCAGGTCGTGCAGCACCATCACCACGGTGAGCCCGCGTTCCTGGCGCAGGCGGACCACCGTCTGCAGCACGTCGAGCTGGTGGTGCAGATCCAGGTAGGTGGTCGGCTCGTCGAGCAGCAGGACGCGCGTGTCCTGGGCGAGCGCCATCGCCAGCCGGACCCGCTGCCGCTCGCCTCCGGACAGCGCGTCGACGTCACGGTCGGCCCACTCCTCCACCCCGACGTCCCGCAGCGCCCGGTGCACGACGGGGTCGTCGCCCTCGCGCAGCATGCCCAGCGGTCCGCGCGCCGCGTACCGCCCCTGGCGGACGAGGTGACGCACCGTCATACCCGGCACGGCCGGAGCGGATTGTTGCAGCAGGGCCACCCTCCGGGCCGTGGCGCGCCGGGACAGCCGGGCGAGGTCGTCCCCGCCGAGGCGAACGCGCCCTTCGTCCGGCTGCAGCAGCCCGGCGGCCAGCCGCAGCAGGGTCGACTTGCCGCAGCCGTTCAGCCCGATGAGGGCGGTCAGTTCGCCCGGCGGGACGGTCAGGTCGACGCCCCGCAGTACAGGTCGCCCGGGATAGCCGAAGTGGACCCCCTCGACGTGGATCCCCACGGACTCGGTCATGCTCTGTCCTCGATTCGACGTCAGAACGTACGGCTCGGCGTGCGGCGCACGACGACCAGCAGCAACGCGGCGCCGAGGCAGGCGGTGAGCGCCCCGACCGGCAGCGTGAGCCGTCCGGAGTCCAGCGCCCCCGCCAGCAGCCGCGAGGACAGCTGCGCCGCCGCGTCCGCCCCGCACACCACCACCGCGCCCACCAGGGCGGCGCCGGGCAGGCTCACCCGCAGGTCCGCACCGAAGACGGCCACGGCCAGGTGTGGAACGAGCAGTCCCACGAAGCCCAGCGCCCCGACGGCGGCCACCGCACCCGCCGTCAGCGCCACCGCGCACAGCAGGGCCAGGGTCCGGGCCGGGCGAGCCGAGAGGCCGGCGGCCAGGGCGATGTCGTCCCCGCAGCGCAGCAGGGTCAACGGCCCGGCCAGCAACCAGGCCGCGACCCCCCAGACGAGGGCCCACGGCCACAGCAGGTGCCAGTGCTGCCACACCCGGCCCTCCGTGGTGCCCACCAGCCACTGGACGACACTGCCGAGTTCGCCCGGCTCCACGAGGAGCACCATGGCGGTGAGCCCGCCGAGCACCGCCGACACCAGCACCCCGTGCACGGCGGTCTGCGCGGGGTCACCGCGCCCGCGGCCGGCGAGCAGCCACAGCAGCGCGGCTCCGGCACACCCGCCCGCGCACGCGGCGAGGACCACGGCCAGGGGCGAGTCCCACCCGGCGAGCCCCAGGGCGGTCGCGGTGACGGCTCCGAGCACCGCCCCCGGGGTCACGCCCGTCACCTCCGGCCCGGCGAGGGGATTGCGCAGGGCGGACTGCAGGACCAGCCCCGCGACGGCGAGGCAGGCACCGGTGACGAGAGCCACCAGCAGCCTGGGCAGGCGCAGTTGGAACAGGATGTGGCGCTCCGTCGCGTCACCGCCACCGTTCAGGACGTCCCAGGCCACGCCCGGGGACATGCCGCGCCCGGCCACCAGCTCCACACCGGCGCACACGACGGCCAGTGCCGCGAGAGCCATGAATCGCCGGGTCACCGTACGTCCTCCGTTTCGGTCGCCCCGGAAGGGGGCGGGCAGCCATCGTCGAGCCCGTCGTGCCCGGGCGCGTCTGCGCTGACGTCGTCCGACGCCTCTGCGCGAGGGATGTCGTCCGCGACACCGGAAGCCGCCTTCCCCGGCCCGGGCAGCGGCTCGCGCACCGCGGCCGAGGCGGCCGGCCGGCGCCGGGCCGCCCGACCGCGACCGCCCGACCGCATCAGCGCGACCCCGGCCGGCACCCCCAGCAAAGCCGTCCACGCACCGGCCGGTGTCTCCACGGGCGCCAGCGCCAGCCGAGCCGGGAGGTCGGCGACGGCCACGGCGACCGCGCCCCAGACGGCGGACCATGGAAGCCAGCGCACCGCCCCCACTGCGGGGTTGAACCACCGGGCCAGGTGCGGGGCGAGGAAGCCCACCCACGCGACGGGCCCGCACACGGCCGTCACCGGGGCGATCAGCACCACCGCGATGGCCAGTGCCGCCAGCCGGGCGCGCTGCGCGCGCACACCCAGCGCCTCGGCGTCCTCGTCGCCCAGCCGCATCACCGACAGCACCGGCGCGCACAGCACGAGCGCGGGGGCCGCGACGAGCAGCCACGGCCACAGACCCGCCACGTCGTCCCAGGTCCGGGCGGACAGGGAGCCGAGTAGGTAACGGTAGATGAGCTGGAGGTCCAACTGGTCGGCCATGACCATCAGGACGAGCAGCGCGGCCTGCAACGCGGCCGCCACCGCGGCGCCGGTCAGCAGCACAGCGGACGGACTGCGGCCGAGCCCGGCGGCCAGGAGCGTGAGGCCGCCGCCGAGCGCGGCCCCGCCGATGGCCAGCATCGGCTGGACGGCGGCGGGCAGCGACAGGCTCAGCACCAGCGGCGCGGCCACCCCCAGAGCGGCACCGGACGACACGCCCAGCATCTCCGGCACCGCCAGGGGATTGCGCAGCGCCTCCTGGAGCACGAGCCCGGCCGCACCCAGACAGGCTCCGGCGACGAGCGCCAGCACGAGTCGGGGCACGCGGAGTTCGGTGACGACGATCCCGGCGAGCGTGGTGTCCCCGTCCAGTACCGCGGCGACCAGCCGGTGCGGTGGGACGTAGGGGGTGCCGAGGCTGAGCGCGCAGACCGAGGAGACGGCCAGCAGGACGACCACCAGGAGCGGCTGCCCCCTGCGCGCGCCGCGCGACGCCCGCTGTCCGCCCGAGGCGACGGGTGCCGAGAGGGGCGTCCTCACCGCAGGGCGGCCGTGGCCTCGTCGAGGACGATGCCGAGTGAGCGGGTGCCCCGGCCCTTGGCCCACACCTCCGAGTTCACCTCGTGGACGTCGCCGTTCTTCACCGCCGGGATCTTGCCCCAGAGAGGGTTGTCGGCCAGCTTCTCCGACAGCTTGCCGTCCGCGTCGCCGAAGCTCAGGGTCTCGACGAACAGCACGTCGACGTCTTGGGCGAGAATCTCTTCGAGGCTGTAACTGCCCTCCACGCCACGGGACTTCCACGGGTAGTCGGCGATCTTGGGGAAGAGGCTGGCGGCCACGTCGGACTCCGGGGTCGCGACGCCGAAGTTCTCGTCACTGCCGTAGATGACGAGAGCGGTCTTGTCGCTGGGCGCCTTCTCGGCGGCGGCGAGCTTGGTCCGGAAGGTCTTCTCGGCCTTCTCCCCCTCGGCGGTGCGCCCGGTGAGCGCGGCGAGATCGCGCAGGTATCCCACGCTGTCCTCCCACG
This sequence comes from Streptomyces sp. NPDC093598, assembly GCF_044764825.1. NCBI lineage: Bacteria > Bacillati > Actinomycetota > Actinomycetes > Kitasatosporales > Streptomycetaceae > Streptomyces > Streptomyces sp. NPDC093598. The sequence goes on from NZ_JBIWIV010000011.1 coordinate 60,775, forward strand.
TCTCGGGCTGCATGGCCCAGAACGTCGTGGCGCCCTTGAGCGCCGGGGCGAGCTTTCCGTGCGTGTCTCCCAGGCCGATCACGAGGTCGGGCTTGTGGGAGAGGATCGCCTCCACCTCCGGGGCGATGAATCCGCCGGGGATGACGTCGACCTCCTTGGCCTTCTCCTCCCCCAGGAAGTCCGGGTGGGCGAGCAACGCGCTGTTGGTGGCCGTCGGAACGATGCTCAGCTCGGTCAGGATGTCGTCGCAGAGTGCGAACAGGCAGACGATCCGCTCGGGTTCCTTCTTCAGGGAGACCTTGACGCCGTTGGTGTCGGTCAACTCCGTGGACGCCTTGATGGGTTCAACCCTGACGTCCGTCTTCGCCGTCGGCCCGGCCTTGTCACTCGCGGGTTCTTCGGACGACGAGCCGCAGCCGACCAGAACGGAACCCACCACCGCTGCGGTGATCCAACCACGGACGAATCTCGACGGTGCGCGCAGCATCGATGCCCTCGCTCTTCCTCGGATACCGGGAACGCACCGAAGATACATGATAATCGTTTTCACCAGACCGGTTTCTGGAGGACCCATGCCCGCACCCGTCCTGCTCGTCTCCGACCATGTGGACGGATCCGTCCATGTGCTGACCGTGCCGGACGGCACCGTCGTGGGACGCCTCACCGGCCGTCACCTCTCCGAGCACGCCGGGTTCCTGGCGCTGCCGGGCGGACGGGTGGCCTGCGTCGACGACCGCCGAGGGGAGCTGCTGGTACTCGATCCGTTCAGCGAGACGCTCGTGGAACACACGGTTCCCGTGGCCGTGCCGGCCGAGCACCTCGCCTGCGACCCGTCCGGGCGCCGGCTGGCCGTCACCACCGGCCTGGGTGCGAACACCGAACCGTGGTCGGACCTGCTGACCGTGCTCGACCTGGCCACCGGAGACACGGCACGGGTACGCACCCGCGTCGGCGAACCGGGCGTGACGGTGCTGGGCGGCGACGATCCGCTGGTCGTGCTCCGGCACCGCGAGCCCGGGGAGCTGGCCGTCCACCGGTTCGCCGACCTCCTCGCGGCTCCGCCCGGCTGCCCCCCGCTCACACCGCACGCGGTCCTGCCGCTGCCGGACGACGGACACGGGGACGCGCAGGTACCCGGCACGGGAGACGTGTTCGCGGCCACGGGCGAGGGAGTGCACCGGGCCCGGAGGAAGGGCGACGTACTCGTCAGCGAGGCGGTCGTCCCCTGGGGGTCGCCCGCCCGCGGCTGGTACCTCCGGCTCGATACACGTCGGCGGGCACTGTGGAGCACGCTGCGCGGCGGCGACCCGGACCCGCTGCGCTGGCCGGAATGGACCAACCAGGCGTGGCGGCACGACCTGGAGACGGGCCGCACGCTCCACACGGAACTCGGCCCCGGGCTCGTCTTCCGGCTGGCCCTCGCCCGGTGCCACACCGCCTTCACCCGCATCCACCCCGACGGCGACGAACTGGTCCTCCTGGGCACCGACGGCACCGTCCGCCGGATTCCCCTGCCTGCCATGGAGGGCGCTCCGCGTCGCGGCGGCACCCCCTGGGAGGGCGTCCAGCGCCGGGCGGTGGCCGCCTCACCGGGGTCCGACTGGATCGCCGTCAGCCGGGGCGGCCACGGCGAGGTGCACCTCGCCGACGCGGAGACGGGGCACGAGGTGACCCGTCTGCGGCCGGGTACTCCGCTGCACCACGGCGGCCACATGACGCTACGCAGCCGCGACGACGGTGCCGACGGTGATCCCGTGGGCCGGTGACGACGGCTTCAGGCCGGCACGGTCCGTACGTCCGGGGCGGCCAGGGTGGTCGGTGCGGCCGGGGCGGGCGCTCGCCGGTATCCGGCACCGCGCCCCGGCCCGCCGACGGGACCCGGCCGGCGACGCTCTCGGGACGCCATTTCACTCCCGTACCTCACGACGTCCTTGTAAGCGTCAAACGAGCGTCCGACAACGGTGATCCTCGAGCCGTACGCCGACCGCCGCAGCGAGGGCGACGGCCGGGCGCTCGTAAAGAGCCTCCTGGGTCTCGCGCGGGACACGTCGCAGTTGCCGCAGGGATCCCCTCCTCCTTCCGGTCGACGATGCAGAAGCAGCCGTCCCCGTCACCCGAGGGCGCGGTGGATGATCCGGAGCGTCACGGTGTGGACGAGAGTGGCAGGCGTGGCGCGTCCGGTGGCGGGCTCTCCGTAGGGGGGTCCGAACCCCTCGGCCTCTCCGACGACGGGCTGGGCCGCGACGACGGCGCCCGAGGCGAGAGGAACCCCGGCCGCCGCCCGGCTGGGGTTCCTCGAGGCGGCGAGTGTCGGTCATCTGGTGGAATCGACCACGCTGTGAACCGCTCGCCCACGCGCCTGCAGACCGCACCACATCACGGTCACCGTGAAATCGGGAAGGTCAGCGTTGCAGGGTGAGGACACCCGGCCGCCACGGCAGTCGGTTGTAATCGCCGCCCGCGTTGGGGGACTTGCCCTGGTAGAGGAACTGCAGGTTGCAGGGGTCGATGGTCATGGTCTGGTCGGGGTTGTTGCGGACCAGGTCACCGTGGCTGATGTCGTTGGTCCAGGTGGCACCGCTGTTGGCCTTGCCCGCGAAGGGGGTGCTCTCGCTGGCGGCCTGCGGGGTCCACGAGCCGTTCAGGCTGGAGGCCGTGAACGAGCGGAAGTAGCGCGCACCGTTCGCGCCCATCGCCTCGACGATCATGAGGTACTGGTTCTGGCCCTGGACCTTGTAGACCTGTACGCCCTCGAAGAGGTTGGCCTTCGTGTCGCTCATGATCGTCGTGTACGACGAGCCGAAGTTGCCCGGGAAGTTCCCGATCGGCATGCTCGCGCGGTAGATCTTGCCGTTGTCACCGGCGAAGAACAGGTACATGTTCTGGCCGTCGGCGATCAGTGTCTGGTCGATCGGGCCGGTGTCGGAGCCGGAGATGCTCCCGGTGAACAGCGGCTGCGGCGCGGACCATCCGTTGGGGTTGGTGGGGTCGCTCGACGTGCGGTAGATGAAGGGCCAGGCACCCCACTGGTAGGCCAGCACCCAGATGTTCTTGGGCGCGAAGTAGAACAGTGTGGGGGCCACCGCGGCCTGGTTCATGCCGGTCTGACCCGCCGACGCCATGTCCGACCAGTTCGTGAAGGGACTGAACATCATCGAGCCGTACGCCGATCCCGAGAAGTTCGACGCGTAGACCAGGTGCCTGCCGTTGTGCGTCACAGTGGTGAAGTCCTTCAGGGAGGCCCACCCGTTCGCCGGCTGCGCCAGCGCACCCGTCGATGTCCACCGGTACGTCGACGGAAGAGAACACGTGCCGCCCGGCGGCGCGGACAGGCCGGTCCACTTCTGGTTGCTGCCGCCGTTGCACCTCCCGATCTGCACCGCTGTGCCGTTGGCCGTACCGGCGCCCGCAACCTCCAGGCACAGCCCGGACTCCACGCCGACGACCGTGCCGTCGGAGTTGACGCGCCACTGCTGGTTCGCACCACCGGAACACGTCCAGATCTGCACCCGGGTACCGGCCGCGGTGGCGTGACCCGGAACATCCAGGCACTTGTTGCCGTACACGGTCAGCTGATTGCTGTCGGTCACCGTCCAGTGCTGGTTGGTCCCGCCCCAGCAGTCCCAGATCTGCAGATACGTGCCGTCGGTCTGGCTGGCGCCCGGCACATCGAGACACCGGTTCGAACCAACACCGCGCAAGGCGCCACTGGTAGCCGCCTGAGCCGGGGTGGCGACGAGCATCGCCGCCAACGCGGCCAGGACCGCAACCGCGGCGGCGAGCACCGCAGACGGATGCCTGCGGCTGAAACTTCCTCTGCGCATGGGGACTTCCTCAACCTTGAGTAGGCGGTTCCGGTCGGCCTCGTCAGAGGTTGTCCGGACTGTCGGTGCGGTGCGGTGTGCGGCGGCCTGCGAACACCACGGCAGACCGCTTGTGACTTCCCGGTTCTTCGCAACCTCCCGGAAGACCGGTGGTGCCCGGCGCCTTCGGACGGCATGGGCACCCGGGGTGGAGACTTGCGAGGGTCGTGCCGTCGAACGTGTCGACGCCGGTCATGGGGATGCCCTGGCGGGGCGGCGGCATGGCCGGGCTGGGACGGGAGGTGCCCCATGCGCCGTTCACCGATGGGACGACGGGCCACCCCTCCCAGGTTCATGCGACCGGGGCCGACGCGGGCACCCGGCCGCCGGGGCAGATGTCGACGAATACCAGGTAGTGCCAGGCGCCGTTGCACGTCTTGACCAGGCCGCCCTGGTGCGGGACGCCTCCGCCGGGGACAGGCCCGCGCAGGCCGAGGAGCACCTGCCGCCTCGTGTACGGACCGAAGGGGCCGGCCGACGACTTCGGGACGTACTGCCCGGTGTTCTCGGCAGCGAAGCCGGTAAGGGTCACCGGCGTGCGGCGGCGCGGAAGAGATTGACGAGTCCATGACACGTGCACGCGACGCGACTCCTTGCGCTCGGCGTTCGAGGGTGAACCCCCGGAGATGCCTTGCTGTGCGATGGAGCGACCCCGGCGTTCGCGACCCCGAACAGACGTCGGAATGTCGGGCAACCTGAATGATAGGGAACCGGTGAACGGCGTCAATACCTCTCGCAACGGTCGCTACGAATGCCGAAATGTTTCGCTGGGGCTATGCGCGAAACGAAGCACGTCACACCATCAAATGGCTGCAGTCCGCCACCATTTGGTGCCGGAGCGGAGTGATCTCGGGGACGGTGCCGGCACCCGACCGCCCGGTCTCCAGCGTCCGCGACCTCCCGACCTCCGGAACGGCGTCAGGAGATTCCAACCTCACTCCAGGCCTCGGGGAAGGAGTCCCCGGGCGCCCGGGGATCTCGGCGGACGACTGCGACTGAGCTCACCCACGCACACGCCTGTCTGAATCTGACGACCCTTCAGGCCAGCGACATCCCTGGCACTCGCCCGGATCCTGTGCGCAGGGAGATCGCCTCCGCGATCACCGGGGCCTCCCCTCGAGCAGGCCCCGCTCACCGCCCGACTCATCGGGATTCCGAATGTTTCGGGCGAGGAACTGAAACTTTTCCTGCGGGGAGTGTTGACGACCTATCGCCAATACCTCAATCATCCCTGTTTGAGGAGGGGCCGCAGTTCAAGATGTCGAACCATGTCGGCCCTGAGCACATGTGTGCTGCACGGCAGATCCCACGCACAGCTGCACGACAGATCGCGCAACGCACCACAGCACCTGCGCCACCCCGTCACGTTCCGGTGAGGTTCGCACCAGCGCATCCTGGCTCTTCGCGCAGTTGGAGAGGTACGCAACGCCGCGCGGCGGTCCCCCGGCTGAGCCGCGATGGAGTGCCCCCATGCCTGTGTCGAAACAGCGCTGCCGCCCGCCGTACGTCACCCGACGGCCGACCGGGTGCCGTCCGTGCCGGTTGAGATCGTCCCGGTCCCATGACCGCGGTGTCCGGTGATTCCGTGCTGCCCGGGTTCCGGCCCGCCCCGTCCGTCTGCCGAGTGGGAGCCGGGCGACGCATTCCCCTGCGCTTCAGTCCTTCCGTGATGTCTACCTTGGAGGCACAGTCATGGGCTCGTATGCCCTTCCCAGACCGGCTATCCGCCAAAAGATCCGCAGCCTGCTGTTGGCGCTGGTCGTCGGCGTCCTCGGTGTGGTCGCCGCACTGGTCGCGCCGCCGACCGCGCACGCCGCAGAGAGCACGCTCGGCGCCGCGGCGGCGCAGAGCGGCCGCTATTTCGGTACCGCCATCGCCTCGGGCAGGCTGGGCGACTCGGCGTACACGACGATCGCGGGCCGTGAGTTCAACTCGGTGACGGCCGAGAACGAAATGAAGATCGACGCCACCGAACCGCAGCGGGGCCAGTTCAACTTCACCGCCGGTGACCGCGTCTACAACTGGGCGGTGCAGAACGGCAAGCAGGTGCGCGGCCACACCCTGGCCTGGCACTCCCAGCAGCCGGCCTGGATGGCGAGCCTCAGCGGCAGCACGTTGCGCCAGGCGATGATCAACCACATCAACGGCGTGATGGGCCACTACAAGGGCAAGATCGCCCAGTGGGACGTCGTGAACGAGGCCTTCGCCGACGGCAGTTCGGGAGCCCGGCGCGACTCCAACCTGCAGCGCACCGGCAACGACTGGATCGAGGTCGCCTTCCGCACCGCGCGCGCCGCCGACCCGGCCGCCAAGCTCTGCTACAACGACTACAACGTCGAGAACTGGACGTGGGCCAAAACCCAGGCCATGTACGCCATGGTCAGGGACTTCAAGCAGCGCGGCGTGCCGATCGACTGCGTCGGCTTCCAGGCGCACTTCAACAACGACAGCCCCTACCACAGCAACTTCCGCACCACCCTGCAGAACTTCGCCGCCCTCGGCGTCGACGTGGCCATCACCGAACTCGACATCCAGGGCGCCCCGGCCTCGACCTACGCCAACGTGACCAACGACTGCCTGGCCGTCCCGCGCTGCCTCGGCATCACCGTCTGGGGCGTGCGCGACACCGACTCCTGGCGACCGCAGCACACGCCGCTGCTGTTCAACGGCGACGGCAGCAAGAAACCCGCCTACACCGCCGTCCTCAACGCACTCAACGGCGGCTCCTCCACGCCCCCTCCCGGTTCCGGACAGATCAAGGGCGTCGGATCGGGCCGCTGCCTGGACGTGCCGGGCACCAGTACCACCGACGGCACCCAGCTCCACCTGTGGGACTGCCACAACGGCACCAACCAGCAGTGGACGTACACCGCCGCCGGTGAGCTCAGGGTCTACGGCAACAAGTGCCTGGACGCCGCAGGCGCTGGCAACGGCACCAAAGTCCAGATCTACAGCTGCTGGGGGGGCGACAACCAGAAATGGCGCCTCAACTCCGACGGATCCATCGTCGGCGTCCAGTCCGGCCTCTGCCTCGACGCCGCCGCGGGCGGCACCGCCAACGGCACCCTGATCCAGCTCTACTCCTGCTCGAACGGCAGCAACCAACGCTGGACCCGCACCTGATGAGGCCGGCCACAAACGAAGGGATGAATCGATGAGGACCTGCGGTGCGGTTTCCCCCGCCCCTCCATTGAGACATCGCTGGTGGTCCCGGGTCGCCGCCGTGGTGGCTGCGACGCTCGCCATCGGCATGCTGGCCACGGTGAATCCCGCGCCCGCCGAGGCGGCGACGGTGGACACCAATGCCTGGTACGTCCTGGTCAATCGCAACAGCGGCAAGGCGCTGGACGTCTCTGGCACGTCCACCGCCGACGGCGCGCGGGTCAGCCAGTGGACGCGCAACGACGGAGCCAACCAGCAGTGGCAGTTCGTGGCCTCCGGTGACGGCTTCTACCGCCTCAAGGCCCGGCATTCGGGCAAGGTTCTCGACGTGTCCGGCGCCTCGAGCGCAGACGGTGCCGCGATCCAGCAGTGGGCCGACCACAACGGGACCAACCAGCAGTTCCGCCTGGCCGACTCCGACGCGGGCCACGTCCGGCTGATCAACCGCACCAGCGGCAAGGCGATGGAGGTCCAGGGCGCCTCCACCGCCGACGGCGGCAACGTCGTCCAGTACACCGACTGGGGCGGCGCCAACCAGCAATGGCAGATGATCAAGCTGTCGTCCGGTGGCGGCGGCGGATGCGGCAGCGCCCCGACTCTGGCGAGCGGTACGCACACGATTCAGAGCGGCGGCAAGAGCCGTAGCTTCATCCTCAGGGTCCCCGCCAACTACGACAACAGCCGCCCCTACCGGCTGATCTTCGCGTTCCACTGGCGGGGCGGAACCGCCGGCGACGTCGCCTCGGGCGGCACGAGCGGGAACGCCTGGTCCTACTACGGCCAACAGGAACAGTCGAACAACAGCGCGATCCTCGTCGCCCCCCAGGGCCTCGGCAACGGCTGGGCCAATGCGGGCGGTGAGGACGTCACCTTCGTCGACGACATGATCCGGCGCATCGAGGGCGGCCTGTGTGTCAACCCGGCACAGCGCTTCGCCACGGGATTCAGCTGGGGCGGCGGCATGAGCTACGCACTCGCGTGCAGCCGGGCGAACGTCTTCAGGGCCGTCGCCGTCATCGCCGGTGCTCAGATCAGCGGGTGCAGCGGCGGCACCCAGCCCATCGCCTACTTCGGAATCCACGGCATCAGCGACTCCGTACTCAACATCGGGCAAGGACGGTCCCTGCGCGACAGATTCGTCAGCAACAACGGCTGCACCCCCCAGAGCCCGCGCGAGCCCGCGCCGGGCAGCCGAACGCACATCACCACCACCTACTCGGGCTGCCGTGCCGGATACCCGGTCCAATGGGCCGCGTTCGACGGAGGCCACATACCCGGTCCGGTCGACGGCTCCCCCAACGAAAGCGGCGTCACCACCTGGACCAAAGCAGAGATCTGGAGGTTCTTCGCACAGTTCCAGTGACCCGCCCGCACCACGGAGTGGAGCCAGGACGATCCCGGCTCCACTCCGGCGACGTCCGTCCCGGATTGAAGGACGAACAAGCCTGTTTCAGGAGAGCTCCCACGCCTTCGGACTGCTCACGGCCGGCGAACAGGCCGTGGGAGAAGTGGCTCCAAGAACACGGACGGAGGTCTCGCGCGCCCGGTTCAAGGCGTCGCAGGCCACCACGGCCGCGGGTTTGCTGAACGAGGGCGATGGTGACGGCGATTCTCGGCGGCCTCCGCCGGGAGATGGTCGGCGGGCCACTCTTCCTGACGACGTACCGGTCGCGGCCTGGGTGGAACCCCCGAACCCCCGCTGACCACGGTGCGCCAGCCGCTGACCGAAAGGGCGGCCGCGGCCACGGAGTTGGCGCTGTCTCTCGGCCGCGGCGAGAAGGTTCCGCAGCTCGGCCTCGAGATCGCCACCCGACTTGTGGTCCGCGACAGCACGGCTCCGCCACCGGCGAGCGTCGGCAACTCTCCCGCACAAGGGACGGGCGCTCGGCGTGCTGCTCACCGCGGCAGGCGAACGGGGCATGCGGCGCCGCCTTCCCCCACCCCACGGCGGCGCGCTGCCCAACCGTCCGGCCAACGACCTCAAGCGTTCAGTGTGTGCTGAGCATGCCTGTGCGCAGGCGGGTCAGGAGGCGTGAGATCAGGCGGGAGACATGCATCTGGGAGACACCGAGGTGTTCGGCGATCTGGGCTTGGGTCAGTTCCTCCACGAAACGCCAGTGGATGATCTTTCGATCCCGTTCGTCGAGTTCGGCGATCATCGGTGCGAGGGCGTGGAAGTCCTCGACCAGGCCGAGGGCCGCGTCCTCGTTGCCGATGAAGTCCGCGAGCGCGGCTTCGCCGTCCTCGCTGCCGCTGATCGCGGCGTCCAGGGAGGCGGAGTTGTAGCCGTTGGAGGCGACCTGGGCCTCGACGACCTCCTGCTCGGACAGGCTCATCAGCTCGGACAGTTCCTTGGTGGTCGGTGTCCGGCCCAGCCGGCTGCGCAGCTCCTCGTTGGCCCGGGCCAGTTGGACACGGGCCTCCTGCAGCCGACGGGGTACGTGCACGGCCCAGGACGTGTCGCGGAAGAACCGCTTGATCTCACCCACGATGTAGGGGACGGCGAAGGAGGTGAACTCCACCTCACGGGTCAGCTCGAACCGGTCGATGGCCTTGATCAGTCCGATCATGCCGACCTGGACGATGTCCTCCATCTCCTCCGGGCCTCGGCTGCGGAACCGGCCGGCCGCGTAGCGGACCAGGGACATGTTCATCTCGATCAGCGTGTTGCGGGCGTACTGGTACTCGGGGGTGCCCTCCTCCAGCGTCGCAAGCTGCTCGAAGAACAGCTTCGACAACTCCCGCGCGTCCTTGGGAGCGACCCGGGACGGGTCTGCGATCTCTGGCACGTCCACCGCCTGTCCGGCAGTCTGCACGCTCGTCGTCACCATGATGCGCCCCTCCCCATCGATCACCCTCGTCCGGGTCGGTTCACTCACCGACGTCCGCCCGCCTACCCCGACCCACGGCATGCACTCCTCGCTGTCCGGAAATTTTCGCAGCCGCGTCAGAGCGGGCGGTCGTCCCCGTGGCTACGCACGATCTCCTTGACCTTGGCCACAGCGAACCCCCAGCTCTGCTCGACGGTCGGCTTGGCCGGCACCGCGATCTCGTCCGGGTTCGTGAGCACGTCGAGCAGCACCGGCCCGGGGGTGTCGAAGGCGCGGCGTACGTCCTTCTCCAGCTCGGCCGGGTCGGTCACACGGATACCGGTGATGCCCATGGCCGTGGCGACGGCGGCGAAGTCGGGGTTGTCCAGGACGGTGCCGAACTCCGGGAGCCCGGCCTGTTCCTGTTCCAGCTTGACCATGCCCAGACGGCGGTTGTCGAAGACGACGAGTTTCACGGGGAGGTGATGTGTCTTCAGTGTCATGAGGTCGCCGAGGAGCATGCTCAGCCCGCCGTCCCCGCAGAAGGCCACCACCTGCCGCTCGTGGTCCAGGCACTGGGCCCCCAGCGCCTGCGGCATCGCGTTGGCCATCGAGCCGAGGTTGTAGGAACCGATGAGCCGCCGCTCGCCCCGCATCTCGACGAAACGCGAGAGCCACACCGTCGCCATGCCCGTGTCTGAGGTGAAGACGGCGTCGTCGTCGGCAAGCCGGTCCACCACTGCCGCCAACGCCTCCGGCCGGATGTCGTGGGTGCGGTTGTCGAGTGAGGAGCGGACGCGGCCGATCAGGCCCTTGTCATGTGCTGGATCAGCCAGCCGCGCCTGGCTCTGGCGCCACTGCCGGAAACGCTCCTGCGCCTTCTGCAGGTGCGAGCGGTCCCGCGCACCTTCCGTCCCGGCAGCGGCGGGAGCTAGGTGGGTGAGAAGGTCACGGACGGTCACGCCCGCGTCGCCGACGAGGCCGACGTCGACTGGTGTCCGCCGCCCGATGTGGGCGGCCTCGGTGTCCACCTGGATGACGGTCTTCCCCTGCGGATACCAGTCCCGGTAGGGGAAGTCGGTCCCCAGGAGCAGGAGGGTGTCCGCGTCGTGAAGGGCCGAGGCGGCGGCCGGGTTGCCGATCAGCCCGGTCTGGCCGACCTGGAACGGGTTGGTGTCGCCTTCGAAGCCCTCTTTGGCCTTGAGCGTGAGCACCATGGGCGCGGCCAGCCGGTCGGCCAGGGTCAGCACGTCCTCGCGCGCCCCGCGTGCGCCCCGTCCGACGAGCAGCGTGACCCGCTGGGCTCGGGCCAGGAGCTCGGATGCCCTCCGCACGGCGGCTTCCTCCGGCCGGCTGAGCGGAGCGTTCAGGGAGAACCGGGCCGGGCGTCCGACTCCAGTTCGCGCTCACCCAGGTCGCCGGGCACGGTCAGGACGGCGACGCCCTTGCGGCCCAGGGCATGGCGCACGGCCGTCTCGAGCATCTGCGGGAGTTGGCCGGGAGAGGTGATGGTCGCGCGGAAGACGGCAACGTCGCTGAAGAGGGCGTCGTTGTCGACTTCCTGGAAGTAGTCGGTGCCGAGTTCGGCGAGCGGTACCTGGCCGGCGATCGCCAGAACGGGGGTGTGGCTCTTGGCCGCGTCGTACAGCCCGTTGAGCAGATGGACGGAACCGGGTCCGACCGTGCCCATGCAGACGCCGAGGGTGCCGGAGAGCTGCGACTGGGCGCTCGCGGCGAATGCCGCCGCCTCCTCGTGCCGGCAGCCCACCCACTCCAGGCCCTCGGTGGTGCGGATGGCGTCCGTCAGGGGATTGAGCGCGTCTCCCACCACGCCGAACACCTGGCGCACACCGAGTTCGCTCAGTGCGTCCGCGATGACGCGGGCTACGGTACGGGCCACGTGAATCCTCCGGATCAGACGGTGAATCGGTCGGGATCGGCCGCCTGCCAGTCGGCCGCCCAGGCGGCAGGCGCCTCGGCGAGCAACTGGCCTGGTGCAAGCCACTGGTACAACTCCTCGTAGGAGCGCTCGGTGTGGGGACCGATGCGCCGCCGGAGCATGTGCGGGCGCAGCTCGGCGGGATCGGTCACGCCCATGGACGCCATGATCTGCAGGGCGCTGGCCACGGTCGCTTCCTGGAAGCGCTGGACGCGCGGCGTCTTGTCGCCGACGTCGAGGGCACGGGCGCGTCGGGGGTCCTGTGTCGTCACGCCGGTGGGACAGGTGTTCGTGTGACACCGCTGAGCCTGGATGCAGCCGACGGCGAACATCATCGCCCGCGCCGCGTTGCCGTAGTCGGCGCCCTGCACCAGGCGCTTGACCAGATCGGTGCCTGTGGCGATCTTGCCGCTCGCCCCGATTCTGACGTGGTCGCGCAGGCCCGTGCCGACGAGGGCGTTGTGCACGGTGAGCAGGCCCTCGGTCAGCGGTGTTCCCACGTGGTCGGCGAATTCCAGCGGGGCGGCTCCGGTACCGCCTTCGCCTCCGTCCACGACGATGAAGTCGGGGGCCGTGCCCTCCGCCAGCATCGCCTTGCACACGGCGAGGAACTGCCGGCGCGACCCCACGCACAGTTTGAATCCGGTCGGCTTGCCACCGGACAGCTCTCGCATCCGGGCGATGAAGCGGACGAGTTCGCGCGGGGTGGAGAACACCTTGTGGTACGGCGGCGAGATCACCGTCTGCCCCTCGGGCACGTCCCGCACCTTCGCGATCTCGGCATTGACCTTCACGCCCGGCAGTACCCCGCCGATGCCCGGTTTGGCACCCTGGGAGAGCTTCAGGGACACGCACTTGACGTGATCGTGGGTGGCCTTGCCGGCGGACTCGGCAGGGTCGAAGTCGCCGTCACCGGTGCGGCATCCGAAGTAACCGGTGCCGATCTCCCAGACCAGGTCCCCACCGGGCCTCAGGTGGTACTCCGACAGTCCGCCCTCACCGGTGTCGTGGGCGAAGCCCCCGGCCGCCGCTCCGCCGTTGAGCGCGAGGATCGCGTTGGCCGACAGCGAGCCGAAGCTCATCGCCGACACGTTCAACAGCGCCATGTCGTAGGGACGGCTGCAGTCGGGCCCGCCGATCCGTACCCGCGGAGGCGCCTGGGGCACCGGACAGGGGGCCATCGACGGCACCAGAAACTCGTAACCGGGCTGGTATACGTCCCGTTCGGTGCCGTACGGCTGCTCGGCGTCCGTGCCTTTCGCCCGCTCGTAGACGATGGCGCGGACGTCCCGGTCGAAGGGGCGCCCGTCGAAGTTCCGCTCGATGAAGTACTGCTGCAGTTCCGGGCGGATCCGCTCCAGAAGGTAGCGGGCGTGCCCCAGAACGGGATAATTGCGCAGCACCGCGTGCCGGCGCTGCAGCAGGTCCGCCGCACCCACCAGACCCAGCAGGACGAGCGGTACGGCGGCCGCGCACCACCAGGGCGAAAGACCGACCGCGGCAACGGCCGTCAGCATGCCGGCGGCCAGAGTCAGGGCGACGATTGCCATACGAGTCACCTCTCGCTCATTGCCCTGACGTGGCCTTACAGTCCTGCCGCTTCGTCAAGAAAGCGGCAAGGTGGTGCGTAGCGGCATGACGACGAATCTCGACAATTCCCGAGCCCTGTGCCAGGGAACGCCTGACGGACATCACGCACCGCGGCCCTGTCCCGGCCGATGCCGGGAGTGAGGCGGTGGCTGCCGGGCCTCTGCTCTCTCGGGCTGGTCCGGCGGCCGCGACGATCCGTCCTTTGCTGTCCTCTTGGCCCAACGGGAGATTCGGTGTGATGCCCGACGGCATACCTGCGGCCGCTGATCGTGGCACCGAACCTGACGCGGAAGCCCGCAAGCAACGCCTGCGCCGCCGCCTCGAGCGGTTGACCGGTGTGGCCGCGACCGAAGGCAACGAGGTGGTGCCGCCGCGCAACGGTGACAAGATTCTTCCCGCGATGCTCGGCGTAATCCGCTCCGCCCGCCACACGATCGACATGATGACATTCGTCTACTGACGCGGTCAGTCGCCCGCGACTTCACCGCCGCTCTCGCCGGTGTGCAGGTGGCCTGGTTCCGCAAGCCCGTTCGGCTGTCACCGTTCAAGCAGAACCACCGCTGCCACCGCAAAGCCCTCATCGTCGACGAGCACACCGCGTCCCCCGGCGGCGTCGGCATCGCCTCATGCGGCGGCTCGGGCCATGGGTGCCCACAGGAGACTCGCTCCCGCACCGGGGCAACACCGCCACTCGGCATCCCGCGCAGCGACGATGTTCGAGCATCGCAGACTGGTTCATGCCGGCGCCGATCGCGCCGATCACATCCTGGTCGCGCAACTCCGCCAGCGTGGGCATGGCCTCCTCGGCCGCCTGCCGCCCGTGGACGTTCGGATCGTGCAGGTAGACGATGTCGAGGCGATCCAGGCCGGTGCGCTCAAGCGTGTCCTCGATGGAGCGGAGCACGCGAGGAGATGACGTACTCGTCACGCTGACGGCCTCGCAGGGCGGCACCCAGACGGCGCTCGGAGAGACCGAGGCCGTAGTGCGCTGCGGTGTCGAAGTACAGAGAGCCGCGCCGCTCGGATCAGGCAGCACACCCGGCGTCGTGAGTGATCTCGACGCCGACCGTCCGCGCTCCGCCGCGCTCTATGCGCCGGCGAAGGAGCCGCTCCTTGCGGCGTGACCGCCGATCGCGGCTCCGACCAGCCGGCTCTCGAAGGACCGCAGTATCTGTTCGAGATCCGTCGCGTCGAACGACGTCGCATCCGTCCCGAGACTGATTCCGGCCGTCTCGAACATGCCCCACACATCGAAGGAGAGGTTTCCGGAGTACGCGTCGACGGGTTTGGGGAATCGTCGGTAACGGCTGGATGCCATGGCTCGGTCGAGGTCCTGCGGTGTCCTGTCCGCGCGAGCCCGGATCAGCGTGCGGGGCGCTATGGGACGGATGTTGACCACGTACGGGTTGTGTGCGGAGCGGCCCAGTTCGGCGGAGACCTCGTCCAGGGATCTGGCGTAGCGGTCGGGCTCGCGCAGGCTGACGGAGGAGGATCTGACGAGTGCCGCGTCGACGGCTCGGCACAGCGCCGGGAACCGGTCGCTGCCCAGGGCCGTGTCGACCGGGACGAGCGCCCTGCCGGCGACATGGGCCACCGCCTCGCGGGACAAGGTGGTCTGCCGGTTGGGCATCACGGTGTTGAACACGCAGGTGCCGATGCCGAGGTGCTCGGCGAGCGTGCACGCGTACGCGGCTTGCAGGACGGCGGCCACGGATGTGCGGTACTGCTTCGCCAGACGGGCTGCCGCGAGGGCGACCGCCGCCGAGTCGAGGCATACGAAGTTGTAGACGGCGTCCCTGTGGCTCTGGGGAGTCCGGAGTTCGGGCATGGCGGACCGACGGAGCATGGCCCGGTCATGGGTGTCGACACGATGGGCGTGCCGCAGCCCCGAGGGACTGGCCTCGAAGCTCGCGATCTGCCGCGGCAGCCACCCCGAGCCGAGGTCGGCGCCCGGATCGGCGGCCAGTCGGGCTATGTGTTCGGCCGCGATCCGAGCGCCCGTCGTGTCCGCCGAGAAGTGGTGCAAGGACAGCGCGATGTGGATGGGTCTGCCGTCCACGGTGATGACGGCGGCCCGCAACGGCAGGTCGTCCGGGGCGAATCCGGGCTCGGCCAGTCGGAGCGTGAAGGCGCTCAGCTGGTCGTGGGTCGGCGGGGCGTCGGAGGCGTACTCGTCGATCCGGAGCACGCCGGAAGCCACGACGACCGCGCGCGGGTGCCCGTCCGCGTCACGTGGATAGAGGGTGCGCAGCGCCTCGAAGTGAGCCATGACCGCGGCGAAGGCATGCAGCACCGCGGACATGTCGGGCCGGCCGTCCAGTGCCCGCCCCATCCGTACGTTCCTGTTGCGGGGTCCGTGGAGATGGGGGTGGCATCCTTCGCGTTCATGGGCCTTCTGCGACCAGGTCAGTTCATGCTCTCCGGCGGTGCCGGCGACGAAGACGACGTCATGGCGTGCGGTCTGTCGCATACCCGCCCCGGCCCTCCTCCGGTACGGACCCCGATCCTCCACACCGTCCGGCGGTACGACGACGCGGCCGGAGCCCGGGCGCCCCCTGTTCAGGCAGAGGATAGATCCGCGCGGGCCGCGTGCGTCAATGGCCGGAGAGTGTGGAACGCGGCGGCAGACGTCTTCTTGCCGCGCCCCACCCCTCCTTACCGCGTCCCGCCGCTGCTCACCGCGTCCCGCCGGCGATCGCTGCCAGGTGGACACCGCCCCGCAGAACGAGATGCAGATCGTGCACCCCGGTCACCTCCTCCGGCATCCGCGCGCTGACCGTGCGCCAGTCGTACCGGCCGTCGGTGCCGTTGGGGACACGGAGGGTGGCGAGCAAGGTTCCGGCACCGGGAGCGCCGTCGGCGTGGATCTCGACGGTCGCGTCCTCCTCCGTCGCGCACGACACCTCGGCCGTGATGACCCGCGGCCCGTCCGCCGGGCTGCCCAGGTCGACTGAGCCGTAGCGCAGTGCGCAGTGGATGTCACCGGTCGCCGGGGTGACCGCCTCCCCCTTCTCCCGGGTGGCGTCGACGAGCGTGCCGCCCTCGCACTCGTCGAAGTCGACGGCCTCCAGTCGTCCGCCGAGGAGAGTGCGGGCAGGGAGCGCCGGCCCCGTCACGGTGAGTGGCGCTGTCAGGGCGATGGCATCGGCCGAGTGCCCGATCAGGATCTCGTACGGCCCCGGGTCCACGGCGAGGGCGCCGGCCGGGACGGACCAGTGGGCCAGGGCCGCGACGGGCAGGTCGAACTCCAGCCGCCGCCGTTCACCGGGGGTGAGGGAGACCTTGCGGAAGTCCGTCAGTCTGCGCCTGGGCGCGCGGTGGCGGGCGGCGAGCGCGCGGGTGTAGAGCTGCACGGTCTCGGTGCCCGTGCGCGTTCCGGTGTTGATGAGCTCGACGCTCACGGTCAGGGTGTCGTCCTGCGCCGCTTCCCGGGCGGACAGCCGCAGGCCGGAGTAGGCGAAGCTCGTGTAGGACAGGCCGTGCCCGAAGGGGTACAGCGGTGCGGCCTGGTGGTACTGGTAGGTCCAGCCGGCGCTGATGATGTCGTAGTCGAGGCGGCCGGGCAGCGGGTCGTCGCCGCGGTACCAGGTCTGCGGGAGCCGTCCGGAGGGTTCGGCCTCGCCGAGCAGGATCGCGGCGAGTGCCCGGCCCGTCTCCTGCCCGCCGTGGGAGGTCCACACCACGGCGGGCAGGTGCTCGTCCGCCCAGTCGACGGCGTACGGGTAGCTGCTCATCACGACCAGTACCGACTCGGGACGCTCGGTGGCGACGGCGCGCAGCAGGGCCTCCTGCGCGGGCGGCAGTGAGATGCCCGCACGGTCCTCGGTCTCGCGGCCGTTGATGTGTGGGTCGTTTCCGAGGACGACCACGGCGATGTCCGCCGAGGCGGCGGCCGCGACGGCTTCGGCGATTCCGTCCCTGACGACAGTTCGGGTCCAGCGTTCCGCCTGCTCGGGGGCTTGGGCGGAGAGGGTGACGCGGCCGGTGGCGGGGTCCACGGCGGCGTAGCGGCCGTTGCTGATGTTGCGCAGCAGTTCCGTGCCGTCCGGCTGGGGTTCCAGCCGGAAGGTCTCGTGGACGAACCAGCCGTTCGGCTGCGTCTGGTCGGCGGCGAGAGTGAGGTCGCCGTCCTTGAGGGTGACGTAGCGTTCCGTGCGGGCGTTGCGGAGCGTCAGCACGCCCTCGCCCCAGTCGAACAGGTCGTGGCAGGCGCTGTCGCCCGCCTCCTGCTCGTCCGAGTGAGCACCGGCCACCATGGGCCCGTCGGGGTCGAGCGCCGGCACGCGCAGGAGGCCTCCGGTGGAGGCGGCGCGCAGCGTGATCCGGTCGACCCCCTCCGCGCGGACCGCTTCGGCGCCGCGCTCCTCGAGGGCCGCCTCCAGGCCGGCGGCAATGGTGATCCGGTACGGCATGGTGCCGCTGTACCAGTCCTCGAAGAGGGTGTCCGCCAGCGGACCGACGAGCGCGACGCGCCCGCCGGGGGCCGGTGACAGCGGCAGTGCGCCGTCGTTCTTCAGCAGCACCACCGACTCCGTGGCGGCGCGCAAGGCGAGCGCCCGGTGGGCGGGGCTGTCCACGACGTCGTCGCGGATGCCGGCGTAGGGGTCGAGGTCCGGATCGAACTCGCCGAGGCGGAAGCGTATCGACAGGTGGCGTCGCGCGGCGCGGTCGATGTCGTCCTCGGTGAGCAGCCCGCGGTCGACCGCCGTGCGGAGCCGGTCCAGGGTGACGCTGCCGTCCTCGTCCAGTTCGGTGATGCTGTCGACACCGGCGCGTACCGCCGCCGCGTGGGAGGTGGCGTGGTCGTCGAAGTAGTGCTCCGATTCGGCGAGGTTGGTCACCGCTCCGGCGTCGCTGCAGACGAACAGCTCGTGGCCGGTGGGCTCGGCCCAGCGCCGTACCTCGGTCTCGATCAGTGGACTGACATGGCAGGGGCGGCCGTTGATGAGGTTGTAGGCCGGCATGACGCCGGTGGCGGCGCCGGACGCGATCGCCGGGCGGAAGGCGGCGAGGTCGTACTCGTGCAGCACCCTGGGCGGCACCACGGAGGAGGTGATGTCGCGCTCGTCCTCGTTGTTGTAGGCGAGGAAGTGCTTCAGGAGCGGTGCGGTGCGCAGATAGACCGGGTGGTCCCCGGCCAGCCCGCGGCAGAAGCTGACGGAGAGCCGGCCGGTGAGCAGCGGATCCTCCGCGTACCCCTCCTCGTTGCGGCCCCAGCGGGGGTCGCGCAGCAGGTTCACCACGGGGGCCCAGACCTGGAGGCTGGGCCGGCGACCGTCGGCGGCGGGGCGCTGGTGGAGGGCGCGGGCCTCGGTGCCGACGGCCGTGGCGACCTCGTGCAGCAGCTCCTCGTCCCAGGTCGCTCCCAGGCCCACCGCCTGTGGGAACACGGTGGCCGGCCCCAGCCAGGACACGCCGTGCAGTCCTTCGGTACCGGTCTTGAAGGGGGCCAGTCCGAGGCGCGGGACTCCTGGTGAGTGCTGGTAGAGCAGCTCGATGCGCTCGTCGAGCGTCAGCCGGGAGATCAGGTCGTCGACTCGCCGGGCGAGGGGTAGCGCGGGGTCACGGAACGGCAGGTCGGTGGTGGGCGGCTCGGGGGATGTGGCGGCGGTACTCACCTGAGAAGTCCCTTGCAGGAGGTCGACGGAGAAGGCGCGGGAAGCGTGGGCGACTGCGGAGCCGGGCGGCGTACGGCTTTTGTCGATCACATGTGGTGGAGTCGAAGCGCTTCGACGTTGACATGACGCTGAGTCGTGTGTCAATCACAGGTGGCCCAGCCGTCGGAAGCCGTTCTTCCGGTGTCGGCGTTCCTCTTGAAAAGTTCACCTAGAAACCCAGCTCACATGGGGCAAAGTCGCATGGAGGGCGGTGCGCGCTCTCACGCCCGACCGTGCCTGTTATCGAAAAGTGACCTTGACGGCCCGTTGTCGCCCACGGAAATGCGGCCTTAGTCTCACCGAAACGTCGAAGCGCGTCGACTCGGTTGGCTGCCGCCCTCCGGACATGAGACCACCGGACGACGCAGCGTCTGCCCGCCCGCCGGTCGGATCGACGCAAACGAAGGGCCGCAACGACATGAGCAGTGAGGTGAACCGCCGAGTCGTCCTGCGAACAGCCGCCGGCGTGGCGGGCGCCGCCTCCCTCTCACCGCTGCCGCCCGCCGGCAACGAGGACTACCAGGCCGTGTCCCGGGCGCTGGGCACCACGATCCACATGCGGCCCGCCGGCGGGAACACCTCCGGCACGTCCGGCACCCTCGGCGCCCCAGACGAGGCCTGCGGATCGGCTTCTGGAGCCGGCCGGCCGGACCGCGGCTTGTGCGCAGGCCCCGTAGGGACCCGCACCCGAAAGGCAAGGACCCGTCATGACCCATGCCCCGCACCTCTCCCGCCGAGGCCTGCTGGCCGCAGGCGCGGCCACGGCCGCACTCCCCCTGCTGGCCCCCTCCGGTGCCTCCGCCGCACCCGTCACACCCGCCACATCCGCCCGCGTGGCCGAGAAGGTCCGGCACACGCCCTACACCTTCCGCAACGCCGAGATAGTCGGCGGCGGCTTCGTCACCGGCATCGTCTTCAACCAGCGCGAGCCCGGACTGGTGTACGCCCGGACCGACATCGGTGGCGCCTACCGCCTCGACAAGAAGTCCAGACGGTGGGTCCCCCTCACCGACTGGATCGGCTGGGACGAGTACGGACACACCGGCATCATCAGCGTCGCCACCGACGAGGCCGACCCCGACCGTGTCTACCTGGCGGCGGGCACGTACACCATGCCCGAGTGGGACCCGGACATGGCGGCGATCCTGCGCTCGACCGACCGCGGCCGCACCTGGAAGACCACGCCCCTGCCGTTCCGGCTGGGCGGCAACATGCCCGGCCGGGGCATCGGCGAGCGGCTGGTGATCGACCCCAACCGCAACAGGATCCTCTACCTGGGAGTGCGCGGTGGCCACGGGCTGTGGCGCAGTACCGACTACGGCAAGACCTTCGCGAAGGTGACCACCTTCCCCAACGTCGGCGACTTCGTCCCCGACCCCACCGACCCCGACGGCTACAACGGCGACAACCTGGGCGTGCTGCAGGTCGTCTTCGACAAGCGCACCGGCAGAGCGGGGAAGGCCACCCGGACCCTCTACGTCACCGTCGCCGACAAGGACAACATCCTGTACCGGTCGACCGACGCGGGAAGGACCTGGGAACGCGTTCCCGGGCAGCCCACCGGCTTCATCCCGCACCACGCGGTCTTCGACCACGTCGGCGGCTACCTGTACCTGGCGACCAGCGACACCGCCGGCCCGTACGACGGCTCCAAGGGCGACGTGTGGAAGCTGGACACCGCCACCGGCACCTGGACCCGCATCAGCCCGGTCCCGTCCACCAGCGACGACAACAAGTGGGGTTACAGCGGCCTGACCATCGACCGGCAGAACCCGGACACCCTGATGGTGTCCACCCAGGTCAACTGGTGGCCCGACTGCATCCTCTTCCGCTCCACCGACGGCGGCGCGAGCTGGACCCGCGCGTGGGACCTGGGCCCGAACTCCGTGCGCACCCTGCGCTACGACATCGACATCTCCGCCGCCCCCTGGCTGACCTGGAACGCCTCGCCGTCGCTGCCCGAGATGACCCCCAAGCTGGGCTGGATGATGGAGTCCGTCCAGATCGACCCCTTCGACTCCGACCACTTCATGTACGGCACCGGCGCGACGATCTACGGCGCGGACAACCTGACCGACTGGGACAGCGGCGGCACGGTGCACCTGTCCGTACGGGCCCAGGGGCTGGAGGAAACCGCTGTCCTGTGTGTGATCAGCCCGCCCGCCGGCGCGGCGCACCTCTTCTCCGGCATGGGCGATGTCGGCGGCTTCCGGCACACGGATTTCCGCAAGGCGTCGAAGATGTACGACAGCCCGACCTTCGACAACACCCCGGCCCTGGACTACGCGGAGCTGGCGCCCCACACCATCGTGCGGGTCGGCCGTCCCACCAGCGGCTGGACCCAGCGCTTCGCCATCTCCACCGACAGCGGCGGCAGCTGGAAGCCGTCGGGCAGTGAGCCGTCCGGCGTGACCGGGCCCGGAGTCGAGGACCAGGCCGTCGCCATCAGCGCCGACGGCAGACGGATCGTCTGGTCCCCGGCCGGTGCGCCGGTGAGCTGGTCCGACGACCACGGAGCGACCTGGACGGCGTCGAAGGGGCTGCCGGCCGGGGCCCCCGTGCGCTCCGACCGGGTGAACCCGGCGAAGTTCTACGCCTACCACGCCGGCGTCTTCTACCTCAGCACGGACGGCGGCAAGAGCTTCGAGGCCACGGCGGCGACCGGTCTGCCCACCGCGGGGAACGTCCGGTTCAAGGCGGTACCGGGCCACGAGGGCGACATCTGGCTGGCCGGCGGCACCGACAAGCCCACGACCCCCACACCGTACGGGCTGTGGCGGTCGACCGACTCCGGAACGTCCTTCACCAGGTTCAAGGCGGTGGACGAGGGCGATGTCGTCGGATTCGGCAAGGCCGCGCCCGGCGCGACCTACCCCGCCGTCTACACCAGCTCCAAGATCCACGGCGTGCGCGGCATCTTCCGGTCCGACGACGCGGGCCGCACCTGGACCCGCATCAACGACGACCGCCACCAGTACGCCTGGACCGGCAACACCATGACCGGAGACCCCCGGATCTACGGTCGCGTGTACTTCGGGACGAACGGACGCGGAGTCATCTACGGCGAGCCGAAGTGAGGTCGGCTCCCTCCTGGGGCGCGGTGGGCTTCTGACGCCGCGCTGCCCCTGTGCGTCACCGCGCACACACCACCGTGCTCGCCGTCGAGTGCGTCGGCGAGCACGGCCCGAACCGGGACACCGGCCCCACAGCCCACGAACCGCCGCCCGGTGGCTGCGCGGTCCCGTGCAGCCCCTGACCTGGAAAGGACATCATGGAGAACGATCAGCGGAGCTTCCGCTGGGGTCACGACGCCCTGCATCTCGAGTTCGTCCTCGGCGACGACGGCGGCGCCCGCCTGACGCATCTCGGACTGCCCGGCGAAGCGGGCAGCGACCCCGGCGCGTCCCTGCCGCTGGTGGAGGTGACGGCCGCGGGTCACGGCCGTGACTGGTCGGGCAGCCGTCTGATCGGGACCGCTCTCGGCGGGCGGCTGCGCCACCGGGCCCACCGCGCGGCCCGCGACGGCGACTGGCACACGCTGACCGTGCATCTCCACGACCCGGAAACCGGGTTGGCCGCGGAGGTGACCTACCGGTCGCCGGACGGCATCCCCGTGCTCCGCAGCGAAGTGATCCTGCGCAACGAAGGGCGGACCACACTGCACCTGGAGTCGGTCAGCTCGCTCACGGTGGGCTGCCTCACCTCGCAGGACCCGGCGGCCGTCGACGCCGCCGATCTGCTGTGGGCGGACAACGACTGGCTCGCCGAATGCCGCTGGCAGCGACAGCCGATGCGCGGGACCACACCCGGCGTCAGCGGACGCGTGAAGTACGGGCACGGCAAGGCCGGCTTCGCCCTGAACGGACAGGGCACCTGGTCCAGTTGCGGGCACCTGCCCATGGGCGGACTGACGGACCGGCGTACCGGCCGCACCTGGGTGTGGCAGATCGAGCACAACGGAGGGGGCTGGCGCTGGGAGTGCCAAGAACACGACCGGACGGCCTACGCGGCACTGTTCGGGCCCACCGACGCCCACCACGGCTGGCGCCACCCCCTGGAACCCGGCGCCGCTTTCCGCACCGTACCCGCCGCCCTGTCGTTCAGCGCGGACGGCGGCCCCGACGCCGCGTTCGCCGCGCTCACCCGCTACCGCCGCGCCCACCGCCGCCCGCACGCCGACCACCGGCGTCTGCCCGTCATCTTCAACGACTACATGAACTGCCTGATGGGAGACCCCACCACCGACAAACTGCTGCCGCTGATCGACGCGGCGGCCGAGGCCGGCGCCGAGTACTTCGTCATCGACGCGGGCTGGTACGACGGCGACAACGGCGGCTGGTGGACCACCGTCGGCGCCTGGGAACCGGCCGCCTCCCGCTTCCCCGGCGAGAAGGGGATCCACGAGGTGCTGGACCGCATCCGGGAGCGCGGCATGGTCCCCGGCCTGTGGCTGGAGCCTGAAGTCATCGGCGTCGACAGCCCCATGGCCAAGTCCCTGCCCGACGAGGCGTTCTTCCGCCGCGACGGCGTCCGCCTCACGGAGACCGGCCGGCACCACCTGGACCTGCGCCACCCGGCCGCCCGCGCCCACCTGGACCAGGTCGTGGACCGCCTGGTCGGCGAGTGGGGCGTCGGCTATCTCAAGCTCGACCACAACATCGACCCCGGCTCCGGCACCAGCGCCCACCCCGGCGAGACCCCGGGCGCCGGTCTGCTCGGCCACAACCGGGCGCACCTCGACTGGCTGGACGGCATCCTGGACCGCCATCCGCACCTGGTGGTGGAGAACTGCGCCTCGGGCGGCATGCGATGGGACCACGCCCTGCTGTCGCGGCTGCAACTGCAGTCCACCAGCGACCAGCAGAACCTACAGCGCTACGCGCCCATCGCCGCCTCCGCACCCACCGCCGTCACTCCCGAGCAGGGCGCCGTGTGGGCCTATCCGCGGCCGGAGGACTCCCTCGACGAGGTCGCCTTCACCATGGCGAGCGCCCTTCTCGGCCGCATCCACCTCTCCGGCCACCTGCCGGAGCTGGGGCCCGAGGCCCGCGCCCTGGTCCACGAGGCGGTCGCCGTGTACAAAGCCATCCGCGCCGACCTGCCGGAGGCCGTGCCGTCCTGGCCACTCGGCCTTCCCGGCTGGGACGACCCCTGGATCGCCCTGGCCCTGCACGCCCCCTCCACCACCTACCTCTCCGTCTGGCGCCGCTCGGGCGGCGAGGCGACCACTCTCCGGCTGCCTGAACGGGCGGGCGGCGCGGCCCGTGCCGAGGTGCTGTACCCCGCCGCACATCAGGCCGTTGCCGCCTGGAACCCGGACACGGCCGACCTCACCGTGACCCTGCCCACCGCGCCGTCCGCGGCGCTGCTCCGCATCACCCGCACGGAGTCGGACGCTCCCTGAGCGCCGCCCTGCCGCCCACCCGACGAAAGGAGAACCGAGAGTGCCTGCTCAGAACCGGATCGCCCCCGCCGCCAACCCCGTGCTCCCCGGGTTCCACCCCGACCCGAGCATCTGCCGGGTCGGCGACGACTACTACCTCGCCTGCTCCAGCTTCGAGTACTTCCCCGGCGTACCCCTCTTCCACAGCCGTGACCTGGTGCACTGGCGGCAGATCGGCAACGTACTGGACCGGCCGGAGCAGTTGCGCCTGCCGGCCTCCATGCCGTCATCGGGCGGCATCTACGCCCCCACCCTGCGCCACCACGACGGCCGCTTCTGGCTGATCGTCACCAACTGCAGCGAGGGCGGCGGCAACCTGATCGTCACCGCCACCGACCCCGCCGGACCGTGGTCGGATCCGATCCCCGCACCCGACGTACCCGGCATCGATCCCGACCTGGCCTGGGACGAGGACGGCACCTGCTGGTGCACCGTCGCCGGGGTCGCACAGGTCCGCCTCGACCCGTCCACCGGACAGACGTACGGCACACCGCACAAGCTCTGGTCCGGCGGCCCCGGCGCCAAGGCCCCGGAGGCGCCGCACCTGTACCGGATCGGCGACTACTGGTACCTGCTCATCGCCGAGGGCGGCACCGAACGCGGCCACGGCGTGTCCATCGCCCGCGGCCGCACGCCGACCGGCCCCTTCGAGCCGTGCCCGGCCAACCCCATCCTCACCCACCGCGGCACCGACCACCCCGTGCAGAACACCGGCCACGCCGACCTGGTCCAGGGCCCCGACGGCTCGTGGTGGATGGTCTTCCTCGGCGTCCGGCCGCGCGGCGGCACCCCCGGCTGGCACGTGCTCGGCCGGGAGACCTTCCTGACACCCGTGACCTGGGAGAACGACTGGCCCGTCGTCGGCGAGGTCACCACGGACCTCTCCACGCTCCCCTGGCCGCTGTCCCCCGCTCCCGAGGAGGAACGGCGCGACGACTTCGAGCTCAGCGAACTCGGGCCGGCCTGGATCTCCGTGCGGGACCGCCCCGCCGGGCTCTGCACCACCAAGGACCGCCCCGGATGGCTGACGCTCCACGCGCGAGGCGGCTCCCTGGATGAGCCCGACGCGGTGTTCACCGGCCGCCGCCAGCAGCACCTCACCTGCCGGGCCCGCACCCTGGTCGACCCGGAGCAGGGGCGCGGCGGCCTCGCCGTCCGGCTGGACGAGCGGCACCACTACGCGATCGAGGCGTCCGGGACGGACGTACGGGTGATCGCGCGCGTCGGCGACCTGCGCACGGTCATGGCCGAACGCTCCGTGCCCGCAGGGCCAGTGGTCCTCGCCCTCACCATCACGGACCCACCGCCCCCGCACGGGCCGTGCACCGGACCCGACATCGTCTCCCTCGGCATCGAACAACCCGACGGCACCTTCACCGAGCTCGCGGCCCTCGACGGCCGCTACCTGTCGACCGAGGTCGCCGGCGGCTTCACCGGCCGCGTCATCGGCATGTACGCCGCCGAAGGCACCGTCCACTTCGACTGGTTCGACTACGAGCCCTTCGACCGCTGAACCGGCCGAAGGGCACGACCGACCGAAAGGGCCCGCACATCCTGAATGGCATATACATGCCCTTCATTCGTTGCCCCAGTTTGTCGAAGCGCTTCGAACGTAACCGGGATTAGCAATCTCTTTCTCGAGAGGGCCTGCACGAGGGTGGGACGATAAACGCAGGGAGTTATGCAGAAGCGTTGACCTGCGTCAAAGGCGAAGGACGTCCTCCGCCTTCTCGAAGAAGAACTCGTGTTTGAGGAAGGAGACGTCGTACTCGTGACCGGGCTGCGGGGGCAGCAGCTGGGAGGCCTGGAACAGACGCCACCCGTCCTGCAATGCGTCAAGCCCGGTGGCATAGGGCGGCTCGTCGCTGTCACCGGTCGTCGGACGGGTCCGGCCGGTCCCGTCGTAGCGGGACCAGCCCACGACGGGGGAGTCCAGCGCCGACGTCGCGAGATAGAGGACCAGGACCTGCTGCCTCATGCGTGACTCCTCAGGGCCGGCCGGTTGCTGACGCGCGTGACCCAGTAGTCGACGTCGAACGAGTCGTCTCCGGTCAGGGCCCGCCACAGCAGGACCCGGTTGTAGATCTCCAGTCGGCCCGTGGCCCACTCGTACCAGGGGAAGTACGTGTTGAGTTCCGCGGTCACCGCGGGGTCGTGCAGATCTGAGACGTCCCACAGACGCACCTGCGGCACGGTCGGGTTGAGGCGGAGTTTGTACATGTAGCGCCGGCCCGCGGTGTCGTTGCGGCGGCCACTGTGCCAGATGCCGTGATGCACGAGAACGACCGTGCCCGCCGGGCAGGTCAGGCGGGTCTGTCCCCGGAGGTTCTGGACGCGGCCGACGTCCGTCTCGTTGATCCTGCGCAGATGGCTTCCGGGCACGCTGAGGGTGCCGCCCATCTCGGCGGTCACCTCGTGCGGGTAGTACATGAGCTGGATGTCGAACGCGTCCGGCCGCACATCGATGATCGCGTCTGCGTGGAGCGGCTGCGCCTGTCCCTCGTACGGCTCGCGCACATGAACCGCATGGTGGTCGACGGTCGGGTCGGGGCCGACCAGGCTCTCGACAGCGCCGGCGACGACCGGCAGGGCGAGCAGCTCGTGGACGAAGGTGTCCTGGGCGAACGCCTCGCCCAGCGCAGTGCCGTAGGGCACTTCCGGCAGGCCGCCCTCGGTCAGGGCCGCGATGGCCCGTTCGTTGATCTCCTGCGGCACCACCCCGTCCAGGCGCAGGAATCCCTGCGCGACGAAGCGCGCCACCTGAACCGATGCCAGGAGTTGCGTGCTGGTTGACATGCGACGAACGTACGTGCCGTGTTTGAGATCGGTCGTGGGCTGAAATCGTCCAGTGCTGGTAATTTTTCGTCCTCGTGAAACACGTGACATTGCGGCTCGACGAGGCGCCCACCGTGGTCGCCGCCGGCATCGGGATACACGGCGTCTCCACCGCCCACGACGTGTTCCGGCTGCCCGACCTGTGGCAGCTGCACCTCTACCACTACGAGGGGGCTCTGTCCCTCGGGCCGTCGGTCCACCCCATACGCCCCGGCCACGTCAGTCTCGTGCCGCCGAACACGGAGGTGCACTTCCACTACCGGGGCAGGTCCGAGCATTTCTACGTCCACCTGCGGCTGCATGACGGCGGAACCGCGCGGGTGGTGCCGGTGATGCAGGACGCCGCCGCCGAGAGCACCCACCTGGCCGACCTGCTCCGACACGCCGTGACGGCCATGCCGACCTCTCCCCGGCGGGCCACGGCCGAGGTCTGGACCGCTCTGTGGCGCATCGCCGAGCTCCCGAGGGGCGAGGGGGCCGGGCGCCGCCACCCCTTCGTGGCCGCCGCCCAGGCCTACGTCGAAGAACACCTGGCAGGCCCGCTGTCCGTACCGGACGTCGCTCGCGCCGTCGGAATCTCCCACACACACCTGACACGCGTGTTCCGTGCCGAAACCGGCCTCACGGTCGTGTCGTACATCCGGCACCGACGCCTTCAGCGCGCCCGCCACCTTCTGTCGTCCTCCACCCTGTCCATCACCGCCGTCGCCGCGGCCGTGGGCATCGCCGACCTCCAGGCCTTCAACAAGGCCTGCCGCCGTGAACTCGGCGCCAGTCCGCGCGACGTACGTGCGGCTGCCCCGGCGGGGCTGGAAGGCCGAGGCCCGCACGAGAGCCCCATCGAGGCGGCACGCCAGCGCCGCTGACGGGCCCGCGCGCCCTGGCCTCCATGGATTGCGGCGGATCGGCTCGCCGCAGCAATTCCCGAACGCGGTCACGGTCCGCACCCGACAAAGCGGTCAAGGTCGGCCGGTAGCCCACAGCGAGTGTTGAAGCGCTTCACTTGATAACTGAGTCAATGAGAAGTCTCTGCCGAAACAGAGGAATGGAGGCTCCGCTGCCTTGCTTACCTCCAGGCATTGACACCACGCCAAGGGCAATGGAATCGTCGAAGCGCTTCACCACCCGGTCATCCCCCCGGCCGCGCCGGATTCCACGAAGGACACCGTCATGTCCCGGAAGTCCAAAAAGAGAAGCATCACAGATGTACTGGTAACCCTGCTGATGGCGATCTCGCCGCTGATCGCGGCGCTCGGACTGACCGGCGCCTCGGCTACGACCGCGTCGGCCGCGTCACTGACCGAGGTGACCAACTTCGGCAGCAACCCCGGAAACCTGCGGATGTACGTCTACAGGCCCGACAACGCTCCGGCACGCCCGGCCGTGCTGGTGGCAGTGCACTACTGCACCGGCACGGGGCCCGCCTTCTACTCCAACACGGAGTTCGCCCGCCTGGCCGACCAGTACGGGTTCATCGTCGTCTACCCGGACGCGAACGTCAGCGGGCAGTGCTTCGACGTCTCCTCGCCCCAGGCGCTCAGGCATGACGGGGGCAGCGACCCCACGAGCATCGCCTCGATGGTCCGGTACACCCTGCAGAACATGAACGCCGACCCCGGCCGGGTCTACGTCACCGGCGCCTCGTCCGGCGCGATGACGACCAATGTCCTGCTCGGCGACTACCCCGACCTGTTCAAGGCCGGTGCGGCGTTCATGGGCGTGCCGTTCGGCTGCTTCGCCACCACCGACGGCTCCGGCTGGAACAGCGCCTGCTCCACCGGCCAGATCACCAGGACCCCACAGGAGTGGGGCGACCTCGTCCGGAACGCCTACCCGGGGTACACCGGCCCCCGGCCGCGGATGCAGCTGTGGCACGGCACCGAGGACGAAGCGCTGGACTACGTGAACTTCGGTGAAGAGATCAAGCAGTGGACCAATGTGCTCGGGGTGAGCCAGACCCCGGTCTTCACCGACTCCCCGCAGCCCAACTGGACCCGCACCCGCTACGGCTCCGCCGGCGCGCAGGCACCGGTCGAGGCGATCAGCATCCAGGGCGCCGGGCACAGCCTGCCCGAAAACGGCATGGCGGCCCGGGCCATCGCCTTCTTCGGACTCGACGGCGGGAACGGCGGGACCACCACAGGTCCGGTCCAGGCCACCGGTTCCGGCAAGTGCCTGGACGTGCCCGGCCATGCGCAGAGCAACGGCACCCAGACGCAGATCTGGGACTGCAACGGCGGCACCAACCAGACCTGGACCAGCACGTCGACCAAGCAGCTCACCGTCTACGGCGGTGCCAAGTGCCTCGACGCGACCGGCACCACGGCCGGCGCGAAAGTCTCGATCTGGGACTGCAACGGCGGCACCAACCAGCAATGGAACCGCAACTCCAACGGCACCATCACCAGCGTCCAGTCGGGCCTCTGCCTGGACGTGACCGGGGCCTCCACCGCCAGCGGCGCACTGGTCCAACTGTGGAACTGCAACGGCGGCAGCAACCAGCAGTGGCGCCTCGGCTGACACCACCGCCCAGGGCTGCGAGGGCTTCTCGAAACCACCCTCGGTTTCGAGAAGCCATACGCAAGCATGTGGGCTTGCAGTGGCGACGCTGACCGTGCGATTCCGAGACACCTGCCGGCTGCTGCCACCGTGTTCGACTTATTCGACTCCTCATGTCGTCATCGCCCCTGCGGATGTGCGCTGATCTCCGGGGTTGCCGACGCAAGAGCTTCGACGACCGTGTGCCGACCCGGACCCGTCGACTACGTGCACGTCCCCGCCGTTGCCTCCCGATGGTTTCTGAAGGCTGGAGATGTCATGCAATTGTCACGCCGTGGCGTTCTGATCCTGGGCGCGGCCGGCGCGGCCCTCGCCGGAGGCCTGCCCACGGGCTGGGCCCGGGCCGCCGAGGCCGGGACGGCCGACGGAACGGACGCCTCCACGCGCACCGAGCGCCTGTACCTGTCCGGCGAGGACGCCGACCACCCGGTCGACTGGGACTTCCTGTGCACCAGCGGGCGGCGCAGCGGCAGTTGGGGCAGCATCCCGGTTCCGTCCAACTGGGAGTTCCACGGATACGGCACGTACAACTACGGGTGGAATCTGCGCCCGGAGGAGAAAGGCCGCTACCGGCACACCTTCACGCCGCCCGCCCACTGGCGTGACAGACGCGTCTTCGTCGTCTTCGAGGGGTCGATGACCGAGACCGAGGCGTGGATCAACGGCGAGCCGGCCGGGCCCGTCCACCGCGGTGGCTTCTACCGGTTCCGGTACGAGGTGACCGGCAAGCTGCGTCCGGGCCAGGACAACCTCCTGGAGGTGACCGTCAGCAAGGAGTCCACCGACGACTCCGTCAACCGGGCCGAACGCCTCGGCGACTACTGGAACTTCGGCGGCATCTACCGCCCCGTCCATCTCGAGGCGTTCCCGCACCAGCACATCGAGCGCATCGCCGTCGACGCCCGCGCCGACGGCACGCTGCGGATCGACGCCCATCTGTCGGGTACCGGTTCCGCCGACCGTCTCGTCGCCCGGGTCACCGACCTCTCCGGGCGCCCGGTCGGCGCCCCGTTCACCGCGGCCGTCGCTCCCGGCGCCACGGCGGTGACCCTCAGGACCACTGTCGACTCCCCCCGGCAGTGGACGGCGGAGACCCCGCACCTCTACCGCGTCGAGGTCGCGCTCCGCGCCGGCGACCGCCGCAC
The DNA here is from genome assembly GCF_044764825.1 of Streptomyces sp. NPDC093598. Lineage (NCBI taxonomy): Bacteria > Bacillati > Actinomycetota > Actinomycetes > Kitasatosporales > Streptomycetaceae > Streptomyces > Streptomyces sp. NPDC093598. The sequence goes on from NZ_JBIWIV010000011.1 coordinate 91,778, forward strand.
CGTCCACCGCGTCGACGAGAGATTCGGCTTCCGCACCGTCGAGGTGCGCCCCGGCGACGGCGTGTACGTCAACGGCGTCAGGATCCTCCTGAAGGGAGCCAACCGGCACACCATCTGGCCCACGTCCGGCCGGGCGACCAGCGCGCGCATCAGCCGCAAGGACATCCTCCTGATGAGGGAGATGAACATGAACGCGGTCCGGATGTCCCACTACCCGCCGGACCCGCACTTCCTCGACCTCGCCGACGAACTCGGGCTGTACGTGCTCGACGAACTGGCCGGCTGGCAGAAGTCCTACGACGAGGCGGCGGGCAGACCTCTCGTCGCCTCGATGGTCACCCGTGACGTCAACCACCCGTCGATCCTGTTCTGGTGCAACGGCAACGAAGGCGGCTGGAACACCGCCCTCGACGCCGACTACGCCCGCCACGACCCCCAGCGGCGCGCCGTTCTCCACCCCTGGGCGAACTTCGGCGGCATCAACACCGACCACTACGAGACCTACGACAGCACGCGCCGCATCCTCCAGGAACAGGGCGACGTCTTCATGCCCACCGAGTTCCTCCACGGCCTCTACGACGGCGGCGCCGGCGCGGGGCTCGACGACTACTGGAAGCTGATGGGCCGTGAACGGCTCTCCGCAGGAGGCTTCCTGTGGTCACTGGTCGACGAGGGCATCGTGCGGGACGACCTCAGAGGCGCCATCGACGTGGCGGGCAACGCCGCACCCGACGGCATCCTCGGCCCCTTTCGCGAAAAGGAGGCCAGCTTCTACACGATCAAGGACATCTGGTCTCCCGTGCAACTCGCCGAGCCGGAGCGGTTCCTCTCCGGCCTGCCGGACGACTTCGACGGGCGGATCGGCCTCACCAACCACTACGCGTTCACCAACACCCGTACCTGCCGGTTCACTTGGCGGCTCCTGGACTTCCGCACCCCGGCGCAGCGGCGGAACGGCCACACGGTGCGGGCCCAGGGCACCGCCTCCGCTCCCGACATCGAGCCCGGCGCGCAAGGAGTGCTGCGCCTGCCCCTGCCGTCCGGCTGGCGACGCGCCGACGCCATGGCGCTCGTCGTCACCGGTGCCGACGGCCGCGAGATCCGCCGCTGGACATGGACCATCGCCTCCGCCGCCGACCAGGCCCGGCGACTGGTACGGACGGGCCCGGGACCGGCCGTACGCGGCCGACTCGCGGACGACACGTTCACCCTCGCGTCCCGCCACACCACGGTCACGCTCGACGCCACGACGGGCATGCTGGCCGGCGTCACCCACCGAGGGGCGGACTTCGCGCTGTCCCGCGGCCCGCTGCCCACCACCGGAACGGCGGACCTCACCCGCCTGACACACGGGCCCGACGGCGACGCCTATTCGGTGGAGGCCGAGTACTCCGGCGTCCTGCGCCACGTCCGGTGGCGTCTGCACCCCAGCGGGTGGCTGCAGTTGGACTACCGCTACCACCTCACCGGCGAGCACGACCTCTTCGGCGTCGGCTTCGACCATCCCGAATCGCAGGTGACCGGCGTGACATGGCTCGGCCGCGGACCGCACAGAGTGTGGAAGAACCGGCTGCGCGGCGTCGCGACGGACGTCTGGACGAAGCAGTACAACGACACCGCGACCGGTGCCGAAGGCTGGGTGTACCCGGAGTTCAAGGGCTACCACGCGGACGTCCGCTGGGCGTCCCTGCACACCACCACCGGACGCATCACCATGGTCTCCGAGGACGAGAACCTCTACCTGCGCCTCTTCACCCCCCGGTTCGGACCCGACCCCCGCCATACCGCGCCGCCCTTCCCGAAGGGAGACCTGTCGTTCCTCGACGCCATCCCGGCCATCGGCACCAAGTTCGACGCGCCGGCCGCGCTCGGCCCCAGCGGCGCCCCCACCACGGCGACGGGCGACTACGGCCGAACCCTGTACTTCTCGTTCTCCCGGTAGCGCGTCCACCCACTCGCCGACGCCGCACCATGCGGCCGGGCCCCCTGCCTACCGGCGCTGCTCCGCCGTCCACGACGGCGTCGGCGGTCCGGAGCAGACTGGCGCCGGCTGGAGCGAGGAACCGGTTTTGAGTCAGACGGGAGGCTCCGAGCGCATGGCGCCTTCACCTCGTGGGGTCGGGAAACAGGTCGAGCACACCCGGCCGCACCTGAGCGGCCTAGGGAAACTGCAGGTCAGAGCCCCTTTGCCGCCGGTTCAAGAATCGCCACACACTCCACATGCGACGTCATCGGAAACAGATCGAACGCCCGCAGCGTCCGCACCCGGTACCCGCCGTCCCGGAAGTACCCGAGGTCCCGCGCCAACGCCGCCGGATCGCACGCCACATACGCGATCCGCCGCGCGCCCAGCGAAGCCAGATGCTGAACCGTCTTGCGCCCCGCCCCCGCCCGGGGCGGATCCAGCACGATCAGGTCGACCTCCTCGATGCCCGTCCGCGGCAGCACGCTCTCGACCTTGCCCTGCTCGATGCGGACGCGGTCGAAGTCGGCGAGGTTGTGCCGCGCGTCCTCCACCGCCCGCTTGCCGGACTCGATGCCGAGGACCGCGCCCTGGTCGCCGACGCGGTCGGCCAGCGCGCCGGCGAAGAGACCGACGCCGCAGTACAGGTCGAGGGCCATGTCGCCCTTGCGGGGCAGCAGGCCCTGCATGACCGCCGTCACCAGGGTGTCCGCGGCCTTCGGGTGGACCTGCCAGAAGCCGCCGTTCCCGACACGGTGCGTGCGGCCGTCGGCACGTTCGCGGACGAACGGGCGACCGTGGACGCGGTGGACACCGCCGGAGCGCTCGTCCACGCGCAGGACGGAGACCGGGCGGTCGAGTTCGACCAGCGGGAGGCGCGCGCCCGGCTTCGGCGTGAGGACCACCTGGCGGTCCTGGGAGCCCGTCGCCGCGATCGCCTCGACGGAGTCCATGCCGGTCCAGACCCGCTTCTCGATGCCCAGCTCGCTGACGCCCTCCGCGGCGATCATGCAGTGGTCGATCGGCTCCACCTCGTGCGAGCGGTGCCGGCGCAGGCCGGCCCGGCCGTCGGCGGTGACGGCGTACTGGACACGGGTGCGCCACGCGGGGACCTGGCCCGCGGGCACCTTGTCGCCCTCGGCGGGCAGCACCGTGCCGTCCCAGCCGGCCTCCTCCGGGGTGAGCCCGGCGAGGTGCTGGAGTTGTTCGGCGATGACGTCGGCCTTCAGGCGCCGCTGCGCGCCCGGCTTGGCGTGCTGCCAGTCGCAGCCCCCGCAGCGGCCGGGGCCGGCGAACGGGCAGGGCTCGTCGATCCGGTCCTTGGAGGCGTCGAGCACCGTCACGGCGTCCGCGCGCAGGAACCGCGCGCCCTGCTCGCCCTCCGTCACCCGCGCCACCACCCGCTCACCGGGCAGCGCGTGCCGTACGAACAGCACCTGGCCCTCGGACGTACGGGCGATGCAGTGACCGCCGTGGGCGACGGGGCCGACCTCGACCTCGTACTCCTCCCCCACCAGCGACTTCCTCGGTTCTGCCTGCATGGCGGGGTGACTCCAAAACACGTGAGGGGGAAGGGCCGAACAGAAGCGGCCGGACAACAGCCCACCAGTCTACGTGGCTGCCGCCCGGCCGCTTCACACGAGCCGTCGTCTTGTCACACGAGCCGTCGTCTCACGACTTGTGCTCGGTGGACTCCTTCGACCGCACCTGCGCGGGGCCGCGCCGCACCGAACCCGGCGCGTTCCAGTCCTGCTGCCTGCGGGCCCGCCGCTTGGCCGCCTCGGAGGACTGCAGCTGGTAGGGCACCGAGGTCACCATGATCCCGGGCGTGAACAGCAGCCGGCCCTTCAGCCGCAGGGCGCTCTGGTTGTGCAGCAGGTGCTCGTACCAGTGACCGACGACGTACTCGGGGATGATCACGGACACCGCGTCGCGCGGCGACTCCTTGCGCAGGCTCTTGACGTACTCGATGATCGGCCGCGTGATCTCGCGGTAGGGCGAGTCCAGGACCTTCAGCGGTACGTCGATGCCGCGCCGCTCCCACTCCTCGCGCAGGGCCTTGGTCTCCGCCGGGTCGACGTTGACGCTGAGCGCCTCCAGCGTGTCCGAGCGCATCAGCTTGGCGTAGGCCAGGGCGCGCAGCGTCGGGCGGTGGATCTTGGAGATCAGCACGACCGAGTGGACGCGTGAGGGCCGTACGCTGTCGTCGCTCGGGCCCTCGGGGGCGGCGATCTCCTCGGCGACCCGGTCGTAGTGCTTCCGGATGGCCGTCATCGTCGCGTAGAAGATCACCATGCCGAGCAGGGCGACCCACGCGCCGTGCGTGAACTTGGTGACCAGGACGACCACCAGCACGAGGCCGGTGAAGAAGGCGCCGAATGCGTTGATGGCGCGCGAGCGGATCATGTGGCGTCGCTTGGCCTGGTCCTTCTCGGTGGCCAGGTGGCGGTTCCAGTGCCGGACCATGCCGGTCTGGCTGAGCGTGAAGGACACGAACACGCCGACGATGTACAGCTGGATGAGGCGGGTGGAGTCGGCGCCGTAGATCCCGACCAGCAGTCCGGCGGCGCCGGCGAGGAGCACGATGCCGTTGGAGAAGGCCAGGCGGTCACCGCGGGTGTGCAGCTGGCGGGGCAGGTAGCGGTCCTGGGCGAGGATCGAGCCGAGCAGCGGGAAGCCGTTGTAGGCGGTGTTCGCTGCGAGGAACAGCACCAGCGCGGTGGCGGCGGCCAGGATGATGAACAGGAAGCTGCCCTTGCCGAAGACGGCCTCGGCGACCTGGGAGATCACCGGGTTCTGGACGTAGTCCGGGCCGAGCGGGACACCGTTGTGAACGAGGTCCTTGGCCGGGTTCTCGGCCATCCGGACGTCGGTCGCGGCGGCCAGCGCGATGATGCCGCAGAACATGGTGACGGCCAGCAGGCCCATCATCGCGAGGGTGGTCGCGGCGTTCTTCGACTTGGGCTTGCGGAAGGCCGGGACGCCGTTGGAGATCGCCTCGACGCCGGTGAGCGCGGCACAGCCGGAGGAGAAGGCGCGCAGCAGCAGGAAGACCAGGGCGAAGCCGGCCAGGCCCTGGTGTTCGGGCTTGATGACGTAGTCCGCCGTCGGTGCCCGCATGGTGTCGTCCAGGACGAGTCCGCGGAAGGCGCCCCACGCGATCATGGTGAAGACGCCCGCGACGAAGACGTACGTCGGGATCGCGAACAGCGAGCCCGACTCCTTCACGCCGCGCAGGTTCATCAGGGTCAGCAGGACGATCACGGCGATCGCGCAGAACACCTTGTGCTCGACCACGAAGGGGATCGCGGAGCCGAGGTTCTCAATGCCGGAGGAGATCGACACCGCGACGGTGAGGACGTAGTCGACGAGCAGCGCGCTCGCGACCGTCAGGCCGGCCTTGGGACCGAGGTTGGTGTTCGCCACCTCGTAGTCCCCGCCGCCGCTGGGGTAGGCGTGCACGTTCTGCCGGTACGAGGCCACCACGGTGAACATCAGCACGACGACCGCGACGGCGATCCACGGACTGAAGTGGTACGCCGTCACGCCCGCGATCGACAGGACCAGCAGCACCTCCCCGGGCGCGTACGCCACGGAGGACAGCGGGTCGGAGGCGAAGACGGGGAGTGCGATGCGCTTCGGCAGGAGCGTTTCGCCCAGCCGGTCGCTGCGCAGTGCGCGCCCGATCAGGATCCGTTTGGGCACGTCGGTCAGTTTGGACACAACAGAGGATCGTAGGCGTTCGATTGCGGGGTCGCCCACCCGCCACCCCTCGTCGGCGTTCCGTCTGCTCTCCGAGTGAATTCACCGGCCCGCGCGGCTGCGGATTCCGCAGGTCACTTGCTTCCCATGCCTATATGACTAAGCCCCGCCCGTCCCCCGGCCGTTGCCGCCCCTGGAGGTCCCATGCACACGCCCGCCCAGCTGATCGGCGCCGCGGCCACCCTCGTCGCCCTCGGAATCCTGACCATGGCGAGCGTCCGCAGCATCAGCCGCCGCAAGGACGTGTCGCCGGGGGCACGCTAGAAGTACCGGGATCCCCCGGCTGCCCGGACCGCTCCAGCTCCGTCACCCCCGCGCTCAGTTCCTCCCGGCCGATGCCGGCGGCCCGGCTCGACGGGATCGTGCAGGCGTAGGCGCCGGCCACCGTGCCGTGCAGGGCGCTGCGGTGGGGTGGGGCGCCGTTCAGCCAGGCGTGGAGGAACGCGGCGGCGAAGGCGTCACCCGCGCCGTTGGAGTCGACGACCGGGGCCGGGGGCGCGGCGGCGGGCACGTGGGTGAGCTCTCCGTCGGCCAGCAGGTACGCCCCGTCCGCCCCTGCGGTGGCGACGACGATCCGGGCCCGGCCCCGCTCGGTGATCCGCCGCATGGTCCGCTCCGGATCGGTCAGGGCCGTGCTGGACAGGAAGACCAGGTCGGCCTGGTGGGCGAAGGGCTCGTGGTAGGGGTTGGAGCCGTCCCAGTCGTGCAGGTCGGTGGAGATCGTGAGGCCCGCCTCGCGCAGGGCGGGCAGCGCGTGGGCGCACGGCTGGGTGATGACGACGTGGGCGTGCCGGCTGGCGGCGGCGAGTGCGCGCACCGTGGCCTCGGGCAGCCGGTCGGTGTCGGCGACCCGGGTGGCGTCGTAGAGGGACAGCCGCCTGCCGTCGGGGCCGACGAGGTTGACCGCGCGCTTGGTGCCGAGCGGCTGCGGGACGGCGGTGAGCCCGATGCCGTGCTCCCGGTGCAGCGCGCGGACGAGGTCGCCCTCGGGGTCGTCGCCGAGCAGGTCGAGGTGGTGCGTGCGCAGCCCCAGCGCGCTCGTCCCGAGTGCCACGAAGTCCCCGCTCTGGCCGGCCCGCGTCACGATCCCGGGCCGGATCATGTGGCTGTCCGCGAACGGCACGGGCAGCTCGGGCACGTGCACGATCGTGTCCACACCCGCGCCGCCCAGCACGAGGACGTCGATCTCGGTGCTCATGTCAGGTTCCTCCCCGGCCCGGGGCCCGGCAGGGCCCTCGGCAACCCCCTGGACTTTGCCGATACGTTGGAGTCGGGCAGCCAACGCGGCACCGCCCCCGGAGGGCATCATGACGTGATTCCACCGGCATGATGTTGCCCGGCGGCCCGCACTCAGGCCGCGACGTGATGCCTGGCGAGCCGAAAGAGAGACATGAGCACAACATTCATGAGGGCCAGAGGGCCTGCAGGAAGCGCGGTGTGACGCGATGCATATTGTCATCATGGGGTGCGGAAGGGTGGGTTCCGCACTGGCCCAGAACCTGGAGCAACAGGGGCACACGGTCGCCGTTGTCGACCAGGACCCCACCGCCTTCCGCCGGCTGGGCTCCTCGTTCGGCGGCCGTCGGGTCACCGGCGTCGGCTTCGACCAGGACACCCTGCGCGAGGCGGGCATCGAGGAGGCCGGCGCCTTCGCCGCCGTCTCCAGCGGTGACAACTCCAACATCATCGCCGCACGCGTGGCCCGCGAGATGTTCGGCATCGAGAACGTCGCCGCCCGCATCTACGACCCCCGCCGCGCGGAGGTCTACCAGCGCCTGGGCATCCCCACCGTCGCGACCGTCCGCTGGACGGCCGACCAGATGCTGCGCCGTCTGCTCCCCTCCGGCGCCGAGCCCCTGTGGCGCGACCCCACCGGCGGTGTCCAGCTCGCCGAGGTGCACACCTCCACCGCCTGGGTGGGCCACAAGATCAGCCGGATCCAGGAGGAGACCGGTGTGCGGGTCGCGTTCCTGACCCGGCTCGGCGAGGCGGTCCTGCCCACCTCGCAGACGGTGTTGCAGGAGGGCGACCTGGTGCACGTGATGATGCGCACCGACGAGGTCGACAAGGTCGAGGCGGCGTTCGCCAAGGGTCCCGAAGAGGAGGGCGGTCACTGATGAGGGTCGCCATTGCCGGAGCCGGCGCCGTCGGCCGCTCGATCGCGGGCGAACTGCTGGAGAACGGCCACGAGATCCTGCTGATCGACAAGGCGCCGACCGCCATCTCGGTCGAGCGCGTCCCGCAGGCCGAGTGGCTGCTCGCCGACGCCTGCGAGATCACGTCCCTGGACGAGGCGGCGCTCCAGCGCTGCAACGTCGTGATCGCCGCGACCGGCGACGACAAGGTGAACCTGGTCGTCTCGCTCCTCGCCAAGACGGAGTACGGCGTCCCGCGCGTCGTCGCCCGTGTGAACAACCCCAAGAACGAGTGGTTGTTCAACGAGTCCTGGGGCGTGGACGTCGCCGTCTCCACCCCGCGTCTGATGTCGGCCCTGGTCGAGGAGGCGGTGAGCGTCGGCGACCTGGTCCGTCTGCTCCGCTTCAGCCACGGCGACGCCAACCTGGTCGAGCTGACCCTGCCGGAGGAGTCGGCCCTGGCCGGCACGCAGGTCGGCGACGTCGAGTGGCCGCAGGACACGTCCCTGGTGACGATCATCCGCGGCAACCGCGTGCTGACGCCCTCCCGGGAGGACTCCCTGGAGGCCGGCGACGAACTCCTCTTCGTGGCCGCGCAGGCCCGTGAGGAGCAGCTGGAGGATCTGCTGTCGGTACGGCGGAACGCGGCGAGCTGAGCGCGTCTTGCAGCAAGTGAAGGGGCGTCCCGAGTGCTCGGGACGCCCCTTCCGTCAACTCCGGAGGGTCACTGCTCGGCGGATCGGGCGGCGGCCTGCCGCTCCCTCTCCTCGGCCGCCTTCTCCTCGGCCGCCTTCTCCTCGGCTTCCATCTCCGCGAACACGTCGATCGGCGCGGGCGCCTTCGCCAGGAACACCCACGTCAGGTACACCGCGAGCAGGAACGGCGGGATCTTCAGGGCGATCAGGATCCAGCCCAGCTGCGTGGTGTCGGCCCACCAGTACAGCGGGAAGAGGATCGCGCACTTGGCGAGCAGGATCGCGCCCCAGGCGTAGCTGGCCTTCGCGTACGCCTTCTTGCGGCCCGGGTTCCGCGTGCGCCAGGAGAGGTTCTCCTTGAAGACCGGTCCGAGGATCAGCCCGATCAGCGGCACCCCGCACAGGGTGGTGATGATGTAGGCGAGACCCAGACCCAGCGTGTAGAGCATGCCGGGCAGGTAGAAGTCCTTGGCGTTGCCGGTCATCATCGCGAAGACGACGCCGAAGGCCACGCCGAAGACACCGCTGAAGGCGTGCTTGACGGTGTCCTTCATCACCAGCCGGACCACGACCAGCACCAGCGACACGGCCAGCGCCGCGATCGCCGACAGATGCAGGTCCTTGTTGATCGTGTAGATGGTGACGAAGAGGAGGCCGGGCAGCACCGTCTCCACCATGCCCCGCACGCCGCCGAACGCCTCGAACAGGGCGGCCTCGGTCACCGCCCGGGCGTCGTCCGCAGATGTCTCTTCGGTCGGCTTGTCGAGCGACGTCACCGGCTACTCCCGTCCGAGGGGTCTCAGTTCGTACTTGGGATTGAACAGCACCCGGCGGCCCCGGCTCATCGAGACCCGGCCCGACGCGATCAGCTTGCGCCCCGGTTCTATCCCCACGATGGAGCGCCTGCCGAGCCACACCACGTCCAGCGCGGCGGAGCCGTCGAACAGCTCGGCCTCCAGGGCCGGGACTCCGGCGCGCGGCCGAAGGGTGACCGTGCGCAAGGTACCAGTAACGGTCACTATCTGTCGGTCCTGACAGTCACCGATCCGGATACAGCCGGTCGTCTCGGAGTCCTCGCGCAGCTCCTCGGACTCCAGGTCCTCCTGCGACGAGGAGAGCCGGTCGAGCATGCGCCGGAACCGGCCCACCGGCTTTTCGGAACGAGGAACAGCACTCATGTCTGAAGCGTACCGGGGCGTACTGACGAAGGGCGAAGGCCTATTTCTCGAAGCGATAGCCCATTCCCGGCTCGGTGATGAAGTGCTTCGGGTGCGCGGGGTCCGCCTCCAGCTTCCGCCGCAACTGCGCCATGTACACGCGCAGATAGTTCGTCTCCGTCCCGTACGACGGCCCCCACACCTCCTGGAGCAGCTGCTTCTGCCCGACCAGGCGGCCGCTGTTGCGCACGAGGACCTCCAGCAGATGCCACTCGGTGGGGGTCAGCCGTACGTCCTTGCCGGCGCGGTTGACCTTCTTCGCGGCCAGGTCGACGGTGAACTCGCCGGTATCGACGATCACGTCGCCCTCCCCGTCCCCGGCCGGCTCGGCCCGGCGCACGGCGGCCCGAAGCCGGGCCAGCAGCTCGTCCATGCCGAACGGTTTGGTGACGTAGTCGTCGGCGCCCGCGTCCAGCGCCTCGACCTTCTCGTCGGAGGTGTGCCGGGCGGACAGCACCAGGATCGGCACCCGGGTCCAGCCGCGCAGGCCCCGGATCACCTCGACGCCGTCCATGTCGGGCAGCCCGAGGTCGAGGACGACCACGTCGGGGTGGCGGGCGGCGGCGAGCCGGAGGGCGGTGGCGCCGTCGTGTGCCGCGTCGACCTCGTAGGTGCGTGCCTTGAGGTTGATCACGAGGGCGCGCACGATCTGCGGCTCGTCGTCGACCACCAGGACGCGGGTCATGAGGCCTGCCTTTCCGGTTCTGCCGTGGGGTGAAGCTCCGGGCGGGTTCCCGCCGCGCGGAGGGTGAGGACCATGGTGAGCCCGCCGCCTGGGGTGTCCTCGGCGTTCAGGGTGCCGCCCATGGCCTCGGCGAAGCCGCGGGCCACCGCGAGCCCCAGGCCCACCCCGGCGCCGCGCGGGGCGTCGCCGTAGCGCTGGAAGGGCTCGAAGATGCGGTCCTTGCCCTCGTCGGGGACGCCGGGCCCGCGGTCGACGACCCGCACCTCGACCCGGTCGGCGAGGGCGCTGGCGGCGACCAGCACGGGCGCGCCGGGCGGACTGTACTTGACGGCGTTCTCGACGAGGTTGGCCATCGCCCGCTCCAGCAGCCCGGGGTCCACCGCGACCATGGGCAGGGTCTCGGGCACGTCCAGGCCGGCGCTGCCCTCGGGGACCCCGCCGAGCGCCATCGGCACCACCTCGTCGAGGTCGATCTCGCGGATCAGCGGGGTGACCGTGCCGGTCTGGAGCCGTGACATGTCGAGCAGGTTGCCGACGAGGTGGTCGAGCCGGTCGGCGCCCTCCTCGATGCCCTCCAGCAGCTCGGCCCGGTCCTCCTCGGACCACTCGACGTCCTCGGAGCGCAGCGAGGACACCGCCGCCTTGATCCCGGCGAGCGGCGTACGCAGGTCATGACTGACGGCGGCCAGGAGCGCCGTACGGATGCGGTTGCCCTCGGCGAGCGTGCGGGCCCGGTCGGCCTCCTCCCGGAGCCGGCGGCGGTCCAGGACGACGGCGGCCTGGGCGGCGAAGGCGGCCAGCACCCGGCGGTCCTCGGCGGGCAGCACGCGGCCGGTGAGCGCCAGGGCCATGTGGTCGCCGACCGGCATGTCCACATCCGCCTGGTCGGGCCGCTCGACGGGACGCCCCTGGCCGGCGCGGCCGGCGCAGGTCCACGGCTCGACGTCGCTCGCCCGTTCCAGCAGGGCGGCCGACTCCATGCCGAAGGTCTCCCGGACCCGTTCCAGCAGGTCCTCCAGGCCGGTCTCGCCGCGCAGCACGTTGCCGGCGAGGAAGGACAGGATCTCGGACTCGGCCCGCAGCCGGGCCGCCTGGTGGGTGCGGCGGGCGGCGAGGTCGACCACGGAGGCCACCGCTGCTCCGACCGCCACGAAGATCACGATGGCGACGATGTTCTTCGGGTCGGCGATGGTCCACCGGTGCAGGGGCGGTGTGTAGAAGTAGTTCAGCAGCAGGGAGCCGACCGCAGCCGAGGCCAGGGCGGGCAGCAGCCCGCCGAGCAGGGCCGCCGCCACCGTCAGTGCCAGGAACAGCAGCATGTCGTTGGCGAGGCCGAGGTCGACGGCGTTGAGCAGCATCGCGAGGAGCGGCGGGCCGGCGACACCGGCGATCCAGCCCCACACCCGCCGGGACCGCCCGAGCCGCGCGCCCCGGGCCACCGGCAGTCCGCGGCCCTTGGCGACCTCGCCGTGGGTGACGATGTGCACGTCGAGGTCGGGCCCGGACTCCCGGGCGACGGTCGCGCCGACCCCGGGCCCGAAGACGTACTGCCAGGTCTTGCGGCGCGAGGAGCCCAGCACGATCTGGGTCGCGTTCACCCCGCGGGCGAAGGCGAGCAGCGCGGCCGGTATGTCGTCGCCGACGACGTGGTGGAACGTTCCACCAAGGTCTTCGACCAGGGTGCGCTGCAGCGCCAGCTCCTTGGGCGAGGCCGAGGTCAGCCCGTCACTGCGGGCTATGTAGACGGCCAGCACCTCACCACCGGCGCCCTTCTCCGCCAGCCGGGCGCCCCGGCGGATGAGCGTGCGGCCCTCGGGGCCACCGGTCAGACCGACCACGATCCGCTCGCGCGAGCCCCAGATCTTCGACACCCGGTGCTCGCTGCGGTACTGGGTGAGGTAGGCGTCGACCCGGTCGGCCACCCACAGCAGCGCCAGCTCGCGCAGAGCGGTCAGGTTGCCGGGGCGGAAGTAGTTCGACAGGGCGGCGTCGACCTTGTCGGGCTGGTAGATGTTGCCGTGCGCCATCCGCCGCCGCAGCGCTTCCGGCGTCATGTCGACCAGCTCGACCTGGTCGGCCCGTCGTACGACCTCGTCCGGCACGGTCTCCTGCTGCCGCACCCCGGTGATCGACTCGACGACGTCGCCGAGGGACTCCAGGTGCTGGATGTTGACGGTCGAGACCACGTCGATGCCGGCGGCGAGCAGCTCCTCCACGTCCTGCCAGCGCTTGGCGTTGCGGGAGCCGGGGACGTTGGTGTGGGCGAGTTCGTCCACCAGGGCGACCTGGGGACGGCGGGCGAGGACGGCGTCCAGGTCCATCTCGGGGAAGATCCCGCCGCGGTACTCCAGTTCCCTGCGCGGCACCTGCTCCAGGCCGTGCAGCATCACCTCGGTGCGGGGCCGGCCGTGGTGCTCGACGAAGGCCACCACGCAGTCGGTGCCCCGCTCGACACGGCGGTGCGCCTCGGACAGCATCGCGTAGGTCTTGCCCACGCCCGGTGCCGCGCCGAGGTGGATCCGAAGCTTGCCGCGTGCCATGGCCCCATTGTCTTCCGGTCTGCCGACTGCGCAGCGTCGACCTTACGGCCGGCGAGCACGGCATCCGAGTGCCGGGCGCGGCTGCGGGGCGCACTTTGACGGAACCCTGACGCGGCCGGGGTGCGGACCGGACGCCGGGGTCCCCGCCCGGCGCCCGGTCGGTCACGGGGTCACGCGGGGTTGTCGCCGTGGGTGAGGGTCTCCCAGGCGACGAAGAGGTTGTTGCTGCCGGCGGGGCGGCCCCGCAGGGTCAGCGTCCCGGTGTTGGTCATGGCGTGCCCGAGACGGTTGGCCAGGGCGTTGTGACCGACTTCCGCTATCGGGCCGAGGCCGAGCTTCAGCGAGCCGCCGCACAGCCAGCTCTCGGCGCCGGCGCCGAGCTGGTACCTGGCGTGGAAGCCGAGCCCGTGCCGCAGCCGCTCGCCCACATCGGTGCCGTAGAGGTCCTGCCCCTGGATGCGGCTGGTCTCGGCGACGTGCGAGACGGCCGAGAGGCCGTAGCCGGTGTGGGTGAAGTCGCGGCAGGTCTCCTGGCTGAGTCCGTTGACGAAGGTCGACTGACCCTGCCAGTACGTGACGATCTTCTCCCGGGTGTTCAGATTCTGGCTCGGCACGGTCTTCGGCAGCGCCCCGTCGGACTCCAGGTAGACGTAGGCGGCCGTGCGCGTGCGGAACTTCGCCATGGCCTTGTCGTAGGACGCCTTGTCCTCCAGGAAGACCGAGATGCCGACGGCTGCCTCCATCATCGACAGCTCCCAGTTGCCGTTGGAGTTCGAGCCGTTGATGACCTCGGGCAGGTAGACGGTGCGGAGCATGGTGGCGAAGCGGCCGGAGTTCGCCCAGTTCCCGGTGTACGTGTACGTGATGATCTCGGCTGCCCTGGGCCAGGAGGAGCCGGCCCAGCCGGTCTGGAGGGGCGCGTTGCTGTCGGTGTGGTCCCTGATCACGGCGGACCAGGCGTCCATCAGCTCGATCGCCTTGCGGGCGTGCCGTTCGTCACGGGTGATGTACCACGCGAGCGCCTGGGTGTACGCGGCGATCGCGTCCTCGCGCTCGTCGGTGCAGCCGTGGTCGGGGTTGGAGTACGAACCGCACTCGACGACCGCCCTGGGCTTGGGCGTGCGGTTCAGGTCGGCGTACCTGCTCGCCATCATCCGGTCGAAGGCGCCCTTCCAGGGCTGGGCGCCGGCGATGACCTTGGAGCGGGTGAAGTCCAACTGGCCCTTGGAGACGGTGACTCCGGGGTGGGTGAAGGTACCGGGGGCGCTGGGAGCGGCGTCGGCGGGCCGGGCGAGAACACCGGCGACGAGGGCGGCCGAGGCCGCGAGGAGTGCGGTTCTGCGCATGCGTGGGGGGCCTTCCGTTCTCGTATATGAACGTGAAGCGCCTTTATGAACAGACGCGTTAGACGGAGACGGTAGGTACAGACCAATGTGCCGTCAAGGCTCCGCGCACGAGAAAGGGCCGCCTCCCCGGTGGGGTGCGGCCCTGGTGTCTCTGCGGGGTCAGCGGACCTCGGTGATCTCCGGTCCACGCTGGAGCTGGCCCATTCCGCCCGCGAAACGGGAGCCCTCCTCCTGCTGCACGCCCTCGGGGACCATCTGGGCGTCGTTCGGCAGCTTCAGGACGATCGGGTCACGGGGCGCCATCGGGGCATCGCCGCGGACCACGACCGTGTCCCGGAAGATCTGCTCGAGCAGCCCGGCGGCCTGCGGCTGTACCGCGCCCTGGCCCGAGATGACCCCGCGCAGGAACCAGCGGGGGCCGTCCACGCCGACGAACCGCACGACCTGGAAGCCGCCGGTGCCGTCCGGCAGCTGCACGGGCACCTGGGCCCGCAGCTCCCAGCCCAGCGGCCCCTCGACCTCGTCGACGATGCCGCCCTGCTGGGTGATGCCGGTGCCGATCTCCTCGCGCACCTCGCCCCAGATGCCCTCACGCTTGGGAGCGGCGAAGCCCTGCAACTGAATGGCGCTGTCGCGCAGGACGACCGTCGCCGCCACGATCGCGTCGCCCGCGACCTCGACCCTGAGCTCCATGCCGTCGACGCCCGGCACGAACAGACCACCCAGGTCCACCCGGCCCTCGGCCGGGTCGCGGACCTCGGAGCTGTCCCAGGGGCCATCGGGGCGCGGCGCCGGCTCGAGCCTCAGGCGCTCGCCCTCGTCCGCCTCGGTGTCGACACCGTCGACGACCTGCTCGGCCTCGCCGGCCGCGTCCTCGGCGGCATCCCTCTTCTTGCGACGTCCGAACACGTCACTGTCCTTCCCGGTCGGATACGACCGAAGCGTATCGATTCCCACCCGTCTGACCGCCCACGGCGGCCCGACCGCTTGTGCCGTTCGTCCCGTCCACCGCGGCATGGCCTCCGGTGGACCCGAAGCCCCCCTCGGCCCGCGCGGAGCCGGGAAGCTCCGCCACCTCGCGGAAGCGGACCCTCTCGACTTGCTGGACGACCAGTTGGGCGATCCGGTCGAAGCGCTCGAACCGCACGGCCTCGCGCGGGTCGAGATTCACCACGATCACCTTGATCTCCCCACGGTACCCGGCATCAACCGTCCCCGGGGCATTCACCAGGGCGACGCCGCAGCGGGCGGCCAGACCGGATCGCGGGTGCACGAAGGCCGCGTACCCCTCCGGCAGCGCCACAGACACCCCCGTGGGCAGCACCGCCCGCTCGCCCGGCTCCAGCCGGCAGGCCTCGGTGGTGCGCAGATCGGCCCCGGCGTCCCCGGGCTGCGCATACGACGGAAGCGGTACCTCCGGATCGACGCGCCGGATCAGCACGTCGAGCGGCTGTCGGCTCACGGGTTCACCTCGAAGGCACGGGCTCGGCGGACCTGGTCCGGGTCGTTCATGGCGGCCTGGATCTCCTCCCGGCGGCCGTGGTCGACGAAGTGGTCGACCTTCACCTCGACGAAGAGTGCGTCGGCGCGCACGGCGACGGGTCCGTCGGGACCGCCGACGCGCCCGGTCGCGGTGGAGTAGATCTTCCGCCCGGCGACCGCCGTGACCTCCGCCTCCAGGTACAGCGTGGTGCCGACGGGCACGGGCCGCACGAAGTCGGTCTCCAGCCGCCCGGTCACCGCGATCGTGCGCAGCAGCCAGTTCAGCGAGCCGAGGGTCTCGTCGAGGGCGGAGGTGAGCACGCCCCCGTGCGCGAGGCCCGGGGCGCCCTGGTGGGCGGGCTGCACGGTGAACTCGGCGGTCAGCGACACGCCCTCGCCGGCCCGCGCCTCCAGGTGCAGCCCGTGCGGCTGGTCGCCGCCACAGCCGAAACACGCTCCGTAGTGCGCGCCGAGGAGCTCACCGGGCGCGGGCGCGTCCGGATGCCGCACCGGTCGCACGGCGTCGGCCGGAGGCTGAAGAGCTGCGGAAGTACCACTCACAGCGGGAGACCTTACCCGCGCGTCGGCCCCTGCCCGACACCGTGTCAAGCTTGGCCCCATGCAGCTCTCCGCCGCCCCCTACGAAGAACGCCTCACCGCCCCGCGGACCTGGTGGCTGATCTCGTTCCTCGTGGGCGTCTCCATGGCCCTGATCCTGCTCCCGTTCGGCACGCTGCCGATGCTCGGCGGCCTGGCCGGGGGCACCGCGGTCGCGGCCGTCGCCGCGAGCTCGTACGGCTCGGTCCGCATCCGCGTGGTGGGCGACTCCCTGATCGCGGGCGAGGCGAAGATCCCGGTGGCGGCGCTGGGCGAGGCCGAGGTGCTGGACGCGGAGGAGGCCCGCGCCTGGCGCACCTACAAGGCCGACCCGCGCGCCTTCCTCCTGCTGCGCGCGTACATCCCGACGGCCCTGCGCGTGGAGGTCACGGACCCGCAGGATCCGACTCCGTACCTGTACCTGTCCACGCGCGAGCCGGAGCGCCTGGCGGAGGCGCTGCGGGCGGCGAAGCCGGCGTAGCACACCTGCGCGGGGCATCACCCGGCCGCGGCTTGACGGGCCGGTCTCAGCGCCCGTCGCGGTGCTTGCCGTCGCCTCCGCCGTCGTGCCGGTCGTCCTCGTGGCGGCCCAGGGGGTCGTGCGTGATCTCGCCCATCTCCAGGGCGTCCGCCGGGCGTTCCAGGGTGGGGAGTGCCTCCAGCGCCTCCCAGGGCACCTGGATCTTGCGCAGGTCCTGGCGGATCCGGCCGGCGAGCTTTCTCGTCTCGCCGCGGTTCATGACCGCCCCGACGGCGGCGCCCACCAGGAACGGCATCAGATTCGGCATGTTGCGAACCATGCGCTTCATGATCCGCTGGCGCAGTTCGCGCTTCATGCGGCTGTTCAGCGCCGTGTTGAACGTCGACGGCTTGGACGCGTCGATGCCGCGCTCCCCCGACCACGAGTCGAGGTACGCGGTGCTGCGCTGCTTGAGGTTGCCGGGCGGCCGTACGCCGTAGACCTCGTGCAGTTCGGCGATCATCTTCAGCTCGATCGCCGCGACGCCGGTGACCTCGGCGGCCAGTTCCGTCGGCATCGCCGGGGGCACGGGGAGCATGGCGGCCGCGCCGATACCCGCGCCGACCGTCGCCGTCGCCTTCGCGGCGCCCGCCACGAGCTTGTCCGCGAGCTCCTCGGGACCGAGGCCCGGGAACTGCCTGCGCAGCGTCGCCAAGTCCCGTACGGGGACGCGCGGGGCCATCTCGATGATCCGGTCGGCGAGGAGGGCGAGCCCGGCACGGGCCCGGTCGCCGCCCTTGCGGGCGCCTTCCCTGGCCCGGTCCCGGATCGCCCCCGCCCGCCGTCTCGCGACGGGTGCGGGGACGTCCACGGACGCCGGGAGGTCACCCCGGTCCGCTGCCGGTTCGTGCGAGGCCGCCCCCGTACCGGTTGAGCCTCGCTCGCCGTCACGCACGCCGTACCGCGGGCCGTCCGTCGGCCCTTCGTCCGCTTTCCGTCGGGGGAAGCGGCGCTTCCAGGGAGGGGTCGAGCCAGTCATGGCCGACCCGTCCTCAGTCGCAGTCGCGGCAGATCGGCTGACCGTTCTTCTCCCGGGCCAGCTGGCTGCGGTGGTGCACCAGGAAGCAGCTCATGCAGGTGAACTCGTCCTGCTGCTTCGGGAGCACCCGGACTGCCAGCTCCTCGTTCGAGAGGTCGGCTCCGGGGAGCTCGAGGCCCTCTGCGGCTTCGAACTCGTCGACGTCCACGGCGGAGGCCGACTTGTCGTTCCTCCGAGCCTTCAGCTCTTCGAGACTGTCCGAGTCGACGTCGTCGTCGGTCTTGCGTGGAGTGTCGTAATCGGTTGCCATGGTCGCTCTCCCCCTCTGGGTGTCTGCGGTGTCTCTCCAGCGCACGTAACGCGTGAGAGGCCGGACTTGTGCCCGACCTGAGGCGGAGATTTTGCCTCACATCAAGGTCTGTTACTCAATCGACACCCAACCGGACTCCTCACGAGTGATCGGCTTGGATGGCGATGGGGACCGTACACGGTCCGAATGCCGCACTACAAAGGCGTCTCACCGTGTACTTCCCGTGATCAAGACCCCCGAAAACCGGGATTTTCCCGGCTTTCCGACAGCGTGCATGATCACGGAACGTAAATGACCGGAAAGGCATCTCTGTGATCGATCACACACGGGGCACTCGCGGCGAGGTGTGAAAAATTCCGCGCAAAGCGAACATCCCCGTGTGCCGCCGAGTTGATCGGCGACATGATCTCAGATGGGCAGCGTGACTCGCATCACGAGCCCACCTCCCTCTCGCGGCTGAGCGTAGATGTGCCCGCCGTGCGCCCGTGCCACGGACCGGACGATGGACAGCCCGAGTCCGACGCCCTTGTCGCTGCCCGTCCGCTCCGTGCGCAGCCGCCGGAAAGGTTCGAAGAGGTTGTCGATCTCGTACGCCGGCACGACGGGGCCCGTGTTGGCGACGACCAGGACCGCCTGGCCGTGCTGGACCTCGGTGGTGACCTCGACCCAGCCGTCCTCCGCCACGTTGTAGCGCACGGCGTTCTGCACCAGGTTGAGGGCGACCCGCTCCAGCAGCACGCCGTTGCCCTGGACGACCGCGGGCTTCTGCTCGCCGCGGATCCGCACGCCCTTGTCCTCCGCCTCGCCGCGCACCTGGTCGATGGCCTGCGAGGCGACTTCGGCGAGGTCCACCGGCCCCCGCTCGACGATCTGGTTGTCGCTGCGGGCGAGCAGCAGCAGGCCCTCGACGAGCTGCTCGCTGCGCTCGTTGGTGGCCAGCAGCGTCTTGCCGAGCTGCTGGAGTTCCACGGGCGCGCTCGGATCGGACAGATGCACCTCGAGGAGCGTGCGGTTGATCGCCAACGGCGTTCTCAGTTCGTGCGAGGCATTGCCGACGAAGCGCTGCTGGGCGGTGAAGGCCCGCTGGAGCCGCTCCAGCATGTCGTCGAAGGTGTCCGCCAGCTCCTTCAGCTCGTCGTCCGGGCCGTCCAGCTCGATCCGGCGGGAGAGGTCGGAGCCGGCCACCGCGCGGGCGGTGCGGGTGATCCGCCCCAGCGGCGACAGGACGCGGCCGGCCATGGCGTAGCCGAAGGCGAAGGCGATGACCGCCAGGCCCAGCAGCGCCAGCAGGGAGCGGCTGAGCAGGTTGTCCAGGGCGTTCTGCCGCTGCTCGTTGACGCAGTGGTTCATGGCGTTGTTGAACTCGCTGGGCGAGGCCTGGTCGGGCAGGTTGCAGATGTCGCTGGTGACCTTGCCCTCGACGATCTTGAACGGCAGCTCGCTGCCCACGTTCAGGGCCTGGGCGGCCAGCAGGTAGATGATCGACAGCAACAGGATGCCCGCGATCAGGAACATGCCGCCGTAGAGCAGCGTGAGCCTTATGCGGATGGTCGGGCGCAGCCACGGGAAGGGCGGCACGGGCCTTCTGGGGTCCCAGGTGGGCTTGGGGGGCGCCTGCGGGGGTGCGGGAGTCGCTGCCACGGGGTCAGATCCGGTAGCCGGAGCCGGGGACGGTGACGATGACGGGCGGCTCACCCAGCTTGCGGCGCAGGGTCATGACCGTCACGCGCACGACGTTCGTGAACGGGTCGGTGTTCTCGTCCCAGGCCTTCTCCAGGAGCTGCTCCGCGGACACGACGGCGCCCTCGCTGCGCATCAGCACCTCCAGGACGGCGAACTCCTTGGGGGCGAGCTGCACCTCCTTGCCGTCGCGGAAGACCTCGCGGCGGTTGGGGTCGAGCTTGATCCCGGCACGCTCCAGGACGGGCGGCAGGGGCACGCTGGTGCGCCGGCCCAGGGCGCGCACGCGCGCGATGAGCTCACTGAACGCGAACGGCTTGGGCAGGTAGTCGTCGGCGCCGATCTCCAGCCCCTCCACCCGGTCGCTGACATCGCCGGAGGCCGTGAGCATCAGCACGCGGGTGGGCATGCCGAGCTCGACGATCTTGCGGCAGACGTCGTCGCCGTGCACGAGCGGGAGGTCGCGGTCGAGGACGACCACGTCGTAGTCGTTGACGCCGATGCGCTCCAGGGCGGCCGCACCGTCGTACACGACGTCGACGGCCATGGCCTCCCGGCGCAGTCCGGTGGCCACCGCATCGGCGAGCAGTTGCTCGTCCTCGACGACGAGTACGCGCACGTTCCTGGTCCTTCCTCATGTCCACCCGCGTAGCCCTTCACTGGGCGCACGCGGGCAGGGGTCTTCGACGGTGTCGTGGTGTGTTGCTCTCCATCCTGCCCTTTTCGGTCATAAGTCGGAGGTAAGGCGGGTGAGAGAGCAGTGAACGCAAGGGGGAATACGAGATTTTCTCCTCCGGTTAGGTTTCCCCGGAAGGGAGCTTGGGGAGGACGGCTTTACATCCCACGATCACGCTCTGCTGGCGCCGCACCACCATGCGGTGCGCATCGAACGGCTTTTCCGCAGGGCATGCGTGGGTGTCCGGCACCGCCGCCGCCCAGCCGAGCGGCGCTGGGCATCCACATGCGGCGTGATCGTCCCTTCCGAACGGCACACCCCCGTGCCATCGACCCACGACCCAGGACGAGGGGGCGCAGCATGGACGCATTCACCGCAGGACTTCTGCAGCGCATAAGGGCGACCGAGTCCGATCTGTCCCGGGCTCGCGACGAGGGCGACGAGTTCCTCGTCGATGTGGAGCAGGGCGAGCTCGACGACCTGCGCCGTCTCGCCGCCGAGCACGGTGTGGAGGTCGGCGCGACGAGCGTCTGATCAGGCCGTAGGAAGCGGGCCCCGGCGAATCCAGCGCCGGGGCCCGCTTCGCTGCCGCAGGGGCGCGTTCATGTGGGGTGCGGCGAGCCGTCGTCAGGCGGCGTCCTCAGTCGTGCCAGGCGCCGAAGTCCTCCAGGAGGCGCTGGAGGGGCTCGAAGACGCCGGGGGTCCCCGCCACTGCCAGATCGCCTGACGGGCGCTCTCCGGGGCGTCCACCGGTCAGCGCGCCCGCCTCCCGGGCGATCAGGTCCCCCGCCGCGAGGTCCCAGGGGTGCAGACCGCGCTCGTAGTAGCCGTCGAGGCGTCCCGCGGCCACGTCGCACAGGTCGACCGCGGCCGAGCCGCCGCGCCGGATGTCGCGCAACAGCGGGATCAGCCGCTGGGCCACGTCGGCCTGGTGGGCGCGGACGTCGGCCACGTAGTTGAAGCCGGTCGACACCAGCGCCTGGTCCAGGGGCGGCGCGGGGCGGCAGGCCAGCCGGCGCTCGCCGTCCCAGGCGCCGGTGGCCCAGGCGCCCCGGCCGCGCACGGCGTGGAACGTCTCGCCGCGCATCGGGGCCGTGACGACTCCGACGACGGTCTCGCCGTCCTGCTCGGCGGCGATGGAGACGGCCCAGGTGGGCAGCCCGTACAGGTAGTTGACCGTACCGTCGAGCGGGTCGATCACCCAGCGGACGCCGCTCGTGCCCTCCGTGGCGGCACCCTCCTCGCCCAGGACGCCGTCGTCCGGGCGGCGCTCGGCGATCAGGCCCGTGATCAGCTTCTCCGCCGCGATGTCCATCTCGGTGACGACGTCGATGGGGCTGGACTTGGTCGCCGCGACCGCGAGGTCGGCCGGACGTCCGTCCCGCAGCAGCGCGCCGGCGCGGTGGGCGGCCTGCTGGGCGAGTTCGAGCAGATCCTTGTGCAGGGGGTCGGTCACGGGGCTCCTCACGCGTAGGTGCTGTCGGCGCCCGCGGCGGCGGGCCGGGGGGCGCGGGCCGGGCAGCAGCCGACCGGGCAGAGGTTGTGGCTCGCCCCGAGGGCGCCCAGGGCGCACGGCGTGACGTCCTGCCCGCGCTCGGCGGCGGCGCGCTCCACGACGAGCTCGCGGATCGCGGCGGCGAACCTCGGGTCGGCGCCGACGGTGGCCGAGCGCCGCATCGGCAGCCCGAGCTCCTCGGCCCTGGCCTTGGCCTCCGTGTCGAGGTCGTAGAGGACCTCCATGTGGTCGGAGACGAAGCCGATGGGGGCGATGACGACGGCCGGGGCACCGGCCGCGTGCCGCTCGTCGAGGTGGTCGCAGATGTCGGGCTCCAGCCACGGGATGTGCGGGGCGCCGGAGCGGGACTGGTAGACGAGCTGCCAGGGGTGGTCGACGCCGGTGCGCTCCCGGACGGCGTCGGCGATCAGCTGCGCCACCTCCAGGTGCTGCCTCACGTACGCGCCGCCGTCGCCGTGCCCCTCGACGGGGCCGGAGGTGTCGGCGGAGGCCGTCGGGATCGAGTGCGTCGAGAAGGCGAGGTGCGCCCCGTCCCGGACGTCCTCGGGAAGCTCGGCGAGGGACCGGAGCACCCCGTCGATCATGGGTTCCAGGAAGCCCGGGTGGTTGAAGTAGTGCCGCAGCTTGTCGACCTTCGGCAGCTCCAGGCCTTCCGCCTCCAGGGCCGCGAGGGAGTCGGCGAGGTTCTCGCGGTACTGGCGGCAGCCCGAGTACGAGGCGTAGGCGCTGGTGGCGAGGACCAGGATGCGGCGGCGGCCGTCGCGGACCATCTCGCGCAGCGTGTCCGTCAGGTACGGCGCCCAGTTGCGGTTGCCCCAGTAGACCGGCAGGTCCAGGCCGTGGTCGGCGAAGTCCTTGCGCAGAGCGTCCAGCAGCGCGCGGTTCTGGTCGTTGATCGGGCTGACCCCGCCGAAGAGGAAGTAGTGCTGCCCGACTTCCTTGAGGCGTTCCTTGGGGATGCCGCGCCCACGCGTCACGTTCTCCAGGAACGGGACCACGTCGTCCGGGCCTTCCGGGCCGCCGAACGAGAGCAGGAGCAGGGCGTCGTAGGGGCTGACATCGCGCACGTCTGGCATGAGTCGATCCTGCCACCCCGCACCGACAGCCGGAAAACGGCGGGGTGACACCCGCGCGGCATGCGGGCCGGGGCGATCCGGCGCTGGGCCGAACGGGTGCATCGGGGCGTTCCGGGCCGTAAGCTGTGTCGACTGCGTTCGCAGCTTACTGAGCCTTTCGGAGACCCCCGGTGCCCAGCCCCTACCGCGCCCTGTTCGCAGCCCCAGGCTCCAAGGGTTTCTCCGCTGCGGGCTTCCTCGGCCGGATGCCGCTGTCGATGATGGGCATCGGCGTGGTCACGATGGTCTCCCAGCTCACCGGGCGGTACGGGCTGGCCGGTGGCCTGTCGGCGACCATCGCGCTGGCGGCCGCGGTGGCCGGGCCGCAGGTCTCGCGCATGGTGGACCAGTACGGGCAGCGGCGGGTGCTGCGGCCGGCCACCCTGATCTCGCTCACGGCGGCGGTTGTCCTGCTGTTCGCCGCGCACTACGGATGGCCGGACTGGGTGCTGTTCGTGGCCTGCGCCGGCATCGGGTGCGTGCCGAGCGTCGGCGCGATGATCCGGGCCCGCTGGGCGGCGCTGTACCGGGGCACCAAGCAACTGCACACCGCGTACTCCTTCGAGTCCGTGGTGGACGAGGTGTGCTTCATCTTCGGGCCCATCATCTCCATCGGCCTGTCCACGGCCTGGTTCCCGGAGGCCGGCCCGCTGCTCGCCGCCTGCTTCCTGGCCGTCGGCGTGTTCTGGCTGACGGCGCAGCGCGCCACCGAGCCCGAGCCGCACCCGCGTGAGCGGAAGGGCGGCGGCAGTGCGCTGCGTGCGCCGGGCCTTCAGGTCCTGGTGGCCACCTTCGTCGCCACCGGGGCGATCTTCGGGGCGGTCGACGTGGTCACCGTGGCCTTCGCCGACGAGGAGGGCCACAAGGCCGCGGCGAGCGTCGTCCTCGCGGTGTACGCGGCGGGTTCCTGTGTGGCGGGCATGGTCTTCGGGCTGCTGCACTTCGCCGGGGCGCCGGAACGTCGGTGGCTGCTGGGCGTATGTGCCATGGCCGTGAGTATGATCCCCCTCCTACTGGTCGGAAACTTGCCGTTTCTGGCCGTGGCGCTGTTCGTTGCGGGTCTGTCCATCGCTCCCACGATGATCACGACCATGTCCCTCATCGAAGAGCACGTACCACGCGCGCAGCTCACCGAAGGAATGACCTGGGTGAGCACCGGGCTCGCGGTGGGAGTCGCACTCGGCTCCTCCGCGGCCGGCTGGGTGATCGACGCGGCCGGGGCGCGTGCGGGGTACGGGGTTCCGGCGGTGTCCGGGGCCGTCGCGGTCGCGGTGGGTTTCCTCGGGTTCCGCCGGCTCAAGCGACCGGCACCGGGTCGGGGAGGCTCCGTTGAGCAGCACAGCGAACGGAAAGAACGGCACGTGGCGTAACTGGGGCGGCAACGTCTCGGCACGTCCCGCGCGGGAGGTCACCCCGGCCTCCGTCGACGAGCTGGCCGCCGCCGTGCGGCGGGCCGCCGAGGACGGTCTGAAGGTGAAGGCCGTCGGCGCCGGACACTCCTTCACGTCCATAGCCGCGACGGACGGTGTGTTGATCCGTCCTCACCTGTTGACCGGCATCCGCGGCATCGACCGCGAGAACATGACGGTCACGGTGGAGGCCGGCACTCCGCTCAAGAGGTTGAACATGGCCCTCGCGCGGGAGGGTCTGTCGCTCACGAACATGGGCGACATCATGGAGCAGACGGTCTCCGGGGCCACCAGCACCGGCACGCACGGCACGGGCCGCGACTCCGGGTCGATCGCCGCCCAGATCAAGGGCCTGGAGCTGGTCACCGCCGACGGCTCGGTCCTCGGCTGCTCCGAGAAGGAGAACCCGGAGATTTTCGCGGCGGCCCGCATCGGCCTCGGCGCGCTGGGCATCGTCACCGCGATCACCTTCGCCGTAGAACCGGTGTTCCTGCTCACGGCCCGCGAGGAGCCGATGCCGTTCGACAAGGTCCTGGCGGACTTCGAGGAACTCTGGGCCGAGAACGAGCACTTCGAGTTCTACTGGTTCCCGCACACCGGCAGCACCAACACCAAGCGCAACAACCGCAGCGCGGGCCCGGAGAAGCCCGTGCCGCAGCTCAAGAGCTGGTTCGAGGACGAGTTCCTCTCCAACGGCGTCTTCCAGGTGGCCAACTGGGTCGGCCGCGCGGTGCCCGCCACGATCCCCGCGATCGCGCAGATCTCCAGCAAGGCCCTGTCCGCGCGCACGTACACGGACATCCCTTACAAGGTCTTCACGTCCCCGCGCCGGGTGCGCTTCGTGGAGATGGAGTACGCCGTTCCGCGCGCGGCCGTGGTCGAGACGCTGCGTGAGCTGAAGGCGATGGTCGACCGCTCCGGCCTCCGGGTGAGCTTCCCCGTCGAGGTGCGCACCGCCCCCGCCGACGACATCACGCTGTCGACCGCCTCCGGCCGGGACAGCGCGTACATCGCCGTCCACATGTTCCAGGGCACGCCCTACCAGCGGTACTTCACGGCGGCCGAACGCATCTTCACCGCCCACGAGGGCCGTCCGCACTGGGGCAAGATCCACACACGGGACGCCGAGTACTTCTCCCGGGTGTATCCGCGCTTCGGCGAGTTCACGGCGCTGCGGGATCGCCTGGATCCTGACCGGCGGTTCCAGAACGACTACTTGCGAAGGGTGCTGGGGGCGTAGGCGACGCGCTGGGGGTGGTGTTCCCGGCGCCCTCACTCCCGGTGGCGCCCGGCGTCGGGCGGGGCCGGGCGCCGTACCGCCGCTGTCGCCGCTGTCGCGCTGTCACCGCTGGAGGGCGCGGTGGTCTCGCCCTGCGGTGCGCCGACGCCGGACGGGACGGCCGTAGGGGCGTCAGGGCTGGTGCTGCGGCCGCCGCCGAGGGTGTGGCCCGAGGCCGGCTCGTAGGTGATGATTCCGGCCATTGTCACGCCGAGGACGACGGCCGCCGCGAGCACCGGCCGCTTCCAGCGTCCGGCCCGCGCGCGGTGGACGGTGCCCTCGGTGAACTCGCCAGGCGCCGGAGGGGCTTGCCCGGCGGGCCCGGCCGCGGAGCCGGCCGCCGCTCCGGCGGCCACCGCCGTGCCGTCCTCGTGCCGTACACCCCGAAGTGCGAAGTGGACGTGTGACCGAGACCCTTTGGCTCCGATTCCGGTGATTACGTGAAGTTCCCCACGTTCAAGATCGCGGAATGGGGGCAAGGGGCGGCCAAGTCCCACCCCTTGCAAGAAGTTGGACGGCGCGCCAATCCACGCACGTGGCCCAAATGGAGTACTGTTGCGAGCCCTGGGTCCGGTCTCCCGTCAGGGTGTACAGGGCCTTCAAGGACCGCCGGGAGGGGGCTAGTTGCACAGGGTGACAGAGTTCGTCACTTAGCGTTGCGAATAGGTAACCGTGCCATAACGGCGATCCAGGGCCAGCGCCCGACACGCCGGGCAACTCGGCAAGGTTGTGGCAGGCTGCACCCGGGCAGGCCACACTCGACTAGCGGAAGCAGCGACGCACGTGACGTCGGCAGGCACCACCCGGGAGGTCCCCATGCCCGAACTGCGTGTCGTGGCCGTCTCGAATGACGGCACACGGCTGGTGCTGAAGGCTGCCGACTCTACGGAGTACACGCTTCCGATCGACGAACGCCTGCGCGCCGCCGTGCGCGGTGACCGTCCCCGCCTCGGCCAGATCGAGATCGAGGTGGAGAGCCACCTCCGCCCCCGCGACATCCAGGCGCGTATACGTGCGGGCGCGACCGCGGAAGAGGTCGCGCAGATGGCCGGCATCCCCGTCGACCGGGTGCGCCGCTTCGAGGGCCCCGTGCTCGCCGAGCGCGCCTTCATGGCCGAGCGGGCCCGCAAGACCCCGGTTCGCCGCCCCGGCGAGAACTCCGGTCCACCGCTGGGCGAGGCCGTGCAGGAGCGGCTGCTGCTGCGCGGCGCCGACAAGGACACCGTCCAGTGGGACTCGTGGCGTCGTGACGACGGCACGTGGGAGGTCCTGCTGGTCTACCGGGTCGCGGGCGAGCCGCACTCGGCGAGCTGGACGTACGACCCGCCCCGGCGGCTCGTCCAGGCCGTCGACGACGAGGCGCGCTCCCTGATCGGCGAGTCCGACGATCTGGCCGCGCCCGAGCCCAGCTTCCCGTTCGTCCCCCGGATCGCGCGGCTGCCGCGCGACAGACCGCTGGACCGCCCCGAGCGCGAGCGGCCCAGCCTGCCCGCGCAGGCGTCCGAACCGGTCGAGGAGACCACGGGCGAGCGGGACTCCCTGACCAGCCTGCTGGAGGCGGTGCCGAGCTTCCGCGGCGACCTCGTGGTCCCGGAACTCCCCCCGGCGGAGCCCGAGGAGGAGCCCGTCGTCGCCGAGGTCGAGGAGGAGGAGCCCCCTGCTCCCGCGGCCTCGGCCGGTTCCGCCTACGCGGACGTCCTCATGCCGCGATCCGTGGGAAGCCACCGCGACCGGCTCATCGGTGCCACCGACCGCCAGGCCGAGGCGGACGGCGTGCGCCCGGGCCGCAGAGCGGCCGTCCCGAGCTGGGACGAGATCGTGTTCGGGACGCGGCGCAAGAAGCAGGAGTAGCCGGGCCGGCCGCTGGACGACGAGAGCCGCGCCTTCCGGGCGCGGCCCTCTCCTCACGTCGGATCACTGCGGGTCCGGCCCGACGGCGACCGGCCGGTCCGGGTCCGAGGACCACTCCGACCACGACCCCACGTACAGCTCGGCCGGAAGGCCGGCGGCCGCCAGCGCCAGGACCTCGTGGGCGGCGGAGACCCCCGACCCGCAGTACACGCCGACCCGCGAACCCTCGGTCACGCCGAGTCCCTTGAACCGGGCCCGCAGTTCCCCGGCGGGGAGGAAGCGCCCGTCGGCCCCCACGTTCTCCGTGGTGGGCGCCGACACCGCGCCCGGGATGTGCCCGGCCACCGGGTCGATCGGCTCCACCTCACCCCGGTAGCGCTCCCCCGCCCGCGCGTCCAGCAGCACCCCTGACCGCGCCAGCGCCGCGGCGGCGTCGGCGTCGAGCAGTCCGGTCGAACCCGGCTCGGGCACGAAGTCGCCCTCCGGCGGAGCCGGCACGGACTTGTCCAACGGCCCCTCCCAGGACGGCAACCCGCCGTCGAGGACCCGCACGTCCGGGTGACCCGTCCAGCGCAGCAGCCACCACGCCCGGGCCGCCGCCCACCCCTGGCCGCCGTCGTAGACGACCACCGGCGTCCCGGACGACACGCCCGCCCGGCGCATCGCGGCACCGAAGTGCGCGAGGTCCGGCAGCGGATGCCGGCCGCCCTGGCCCGGCGCGGCGGCCAACTCCCGGTCCAGGTCGACGTAGACGGCCCCGGGGAGGTGCCCTGCCTCGTACTCGGCCCGGCCGTCGAACGGCGGCTCGCCGGCCGCCTTGGCCGCGGTGAGCTGCCAGCGGACGTCGAGCAGGACCGGCGGGTGGGCGCCCGCGAGATCCCTCGCGAGGTCGGATGCGGAGATGATGGCGTTCATGGTCCCCATCCTCGCGCACGGGGTGGCCGAGCCGTCCGTGTCCGGCTACTCTGCTCGGCCGGAGCGGGACGATCACGCGGGGTACAGGAACAAGCACATGCTGTACAGCTGAGCGACACGTGCCGACAAGCGCGCCGCAAGGGACAGCGCCCCCATATCGGGCATCCTCCCGGGCGAGGGTCGCCCCGCAGGACGGGCCCCACGAGGGCTGCGGAGAGCACGGCCACCGCGAGGCCGAGAAGAGAGTGACAATGACCGACGCACCGGGGGCCGCCGGCCCGAACGGCGAAGCGCCCGCTCGGCACACGCCCGGCACGCCCTGCTGGGTGAGCCTGATGGTGCACGGCCCGGCCGCGACCGAGGAGTTCTACGGAGCGCTGTTCGGCTGGGAGTTCCAGCCGGGCCCCCAGCAACTCGGCCCGTATGTGCGCGCGCTGCTCGACGGGCGCGAGGTGGCCGGCATCGGCCGGCTGCCGCCGGACCGCCATCTGCCCATCGCGTGGACGCCCTACTTCGCCTCGGAGAACGTGGATCTGACGGCCGAGACGGTTCGCAGCCGTGGCGGCACGATCGGCGTGGGCCCGCTCGACGCCGGCTACGCCGGCCGCCTGGCGATCGGCTCCGACCCGTCGGGCGCGGTCTTCGGCATCTGGCAGGCCGCCGCGCACTTCGGCACCGCCGTCTCGGGCGTTCCCGGCACACCCGCCTGGAACGAGCTGCTGACCTTCGAGTCGGCGAACGTCGCCAAGTTCTACCGAACGGTGTTCGGCTACGAGGAGGAGCCGGTGGTGTCCGCCGACTCCGACTACGTGACCCTGCACCTCGGCGGCGGGCCCGTCGCCGGCATCCACGGCCTCGGGCGCGCCCTGCCCCGCGACCGGGGAGCGCACTGGGTCACGTACTTCCAGGTCGCCGACGTCGACGACGCCGCGGACCATCTCGTCCACCTGGGCGGGCACGTCCTCGAGCCGGTGCACGACACCCCCTACGGGCGGGTGGCGAGGGTGGCGGATCCGGAGGGGGCGCGGTTCGCGCTGCTTGAACGGCCGAGCTGACGGCCCGGCGAGCCGCGGCTCAGGCGGACGTCACCGGCAGCACGTCCGGGGACAGGGCCGCCGCGTGGGCCGTCGCCGCGGTCATCCGGCGGCGGTGGTGACGGCGGCACAGGACCTCGTAACCGACCTCGTCGGCGGAGTGGGTGACGTCGCCGACGACCACTTGGGCACCCTCGACGACCATCACCCCGCCTATCGTGCGGGCGTTGTGCGTGGCGCGGGCTCCGCACCAGCACAACGCCTCGACCTGGAGCACCTCGACCCGGTCGGCCAGTTCCACCAGCCGCTGCGAACCGGGGAACAGCTTGGAGCGGAAGTCGGTCGTGATGCCGAAGGCGTAGACGTCGAGGCTCAGGTCGTCGACCACACGCGCGAGTTGGTCGATCTGCTCCGGCGCGAGGAACTGCGCCTCGTCGGCGATCACGTAGTCGGCCCGGCCGCCCTGCGAGAGGTGGTCGACGAGGTGGCCGTAGAGGTCCTGCCCGTCCCCGACCTCCACCGCGTCCGTGACCAGGCCCAGGCGCGAGGACAGCTTGCCCTCGCCGGCGCGGTCGTCGCGCGAGAAGATCATGCCTTGCAGGCCGCGCGCCGAGCGGTTGTGCTCGATCTGGAGAGCCAGCGTCGACTTCCCGCAGTCCATCGTTCCGCAGAAGAACACCAGCTCGGGCATGGAAAGTTGAGCACCTTTCGGCGTGGAAGGTCGGGGTGGGGCTGTTTCAGGAGCGTACTTCGAGCAGGGGGACCAGCTGCTCGGCGGGTGTCATGGAACCGTGGTTGCCGACCATCGCCGACTCCTTCGGCTCCCGCTCGGAGGCGATGAGCAGGACGTCGTCACGCGCGGCGGCGACCACGTCACCGATCCGGCCGTACACCCGTTCGTCGATCCGTGGGCCGAACCAGCCCGCCGCGATGGCCTCGTCGCGTGAGGCGACCCAGAACTGCTCGCCGAGCACCTCGCGCCAGCAGGTCAGGACGTCGTTCGCGGCGCCGGGCACCGCGTAGACGTGGCGGGCGCGGCCCTCGCCGCCGAGCAGGGCGACTCCGGCGCTGAGCTCCCAGTCCTCGTCGAAGTCGATGCGGTGCTGCTCGTCGAAGGGCACGTCGATCATGCCGTGGTCGGCGGTGATGTAGAGGGCGCTGCGCGGCGGCAGTTGCTCGGCCAGGCGCTGGACCAGGCGGTCGGCGTACATGAGCTGGCCGCGCCAGGTGTCGGAGTCGACGCCGTAGCGGTGACCGGCGCCGTCGACCTCGGCGAAGTACGTGTACACCAGGGAGCGGTCGCCCGCGGCCAGTTGCTCGGCCGCCAGGTCCATACGGTCCTCGCCGGTCAGCCGCCCCAGGAACGTTCCGCCACTGAGCGCGACCTTGGTCAGGGGGGTGTTCTCGAAGGTAGGGGACGACACCTGCGCGGCGTGCACTCCGGCCGCGTGCGCCAGCTGGAAGACGGTGGGGTACGGCTGCCAGGGGCCGGGCGGGGTCCACGGCTGCCAGCGCAGCTGGTTCATCAGCGCGCCGGTGTCGGGGTTGCGCACGGTGTAGCCGGGCAGGCCGTGCGCGCCGGGCGGCAGGCCGGTGCCGACAGAGGCGAGGGAGGTCGCCGTGGTCGCCGGATAGCCGGCGGTGAGCGGACGCCCGGTGCCGCCCCGCGAGGTGGCGAGCAGGGACGTCATGAAGGGGGCGTCCTCGGGATGCGCCTTCAGCTGCTCCCAGCCGAGGCCGTCGATCAGGAACACGCAGTTCCGGTCGGCGGGGGTCAGCTCGGTGATCGTGGCGCCCATGCCCGGTACGCCCAGGCCTGCGGCCAGGGTGGGCAGGAGGTCGGCGAGCGATCCGCTGCCGTACTCCGGGACCGGTGCGGAGGCGACGGTGAGCGGTTCGGGGTGGTCGTCCCAGACCATCTTGGGCTGTGCCATCAGCGGGTGGTGTCCGCGGTCGCCTCGGAGAGGGCCTGCGCGAAGGCGAGCGCCTCGCGCACGGTCTCCGGTCCGTCCCCGGCCTCGCTGACGCGCAGGCTGAGGTCGTCCGCCGTCGAGTTGCCGGTGTAGCCGTGGTCGGCCTCGCAGTTGGGGTCGCCGCAGGCGGCCGGCTCCAGGTCGATGCGGGAGACGGCGCCCCAGCCGATGGTGAGGACGACCTCGCGGGGCAGGGTGCCCGGCTTGTACGACTCCGGGTTGGCTACCACACGGCTGACCACGATCGAGGAGATGCGGCCGATCTTCACGGACTCCGTGGACGTCGTGGCGTACGGCGTCGGGGAGGTGCTGTCGGCGGCCTGCTCGTCGGTGTGGCTGACGATGAAGCGGTTGTCGGTGAGGACGAGCACCGTCACGTGCCGCCGCACCTCGTTCTGGTCGAACGTCGTCTCCTGGTGGACCAGGTACGACCGGATGGGCTCGCCGCCCACGGCGGCCTCCACCGCCTCGGCCACGAGGGCCGGGTAGTAGCCGCTGCGCTCGATCGCCGCCCGCAGCCCCTGGGTCGTCGTACTGGTCTTGGCCATGACGCCCATCCTACGGGGGACCACTGACTGCGAGGGACAGCTCGCCCCCAGTCAGTACGCGGGGAGCGTTCGCGGGCCGAGGTCGTCGCGGGCGGGCGGGGGCGCGAGGCGGACGGAGGCACCCAGGACGCTCAGGCCGTGCGAGGCGACGACGACCGGCTCCAGGGTGACCGCGACGACCTCAGGATGGTCGTCGACCAGCCGGGACACCCGCAGCAGCAGCTCCTCCAGGGCGCGGGTGTCGGCCGGTGCGGAGCCGCGCCAGCCGAACAGCAGGGGGGCGGTGCGGATCGAACGCACCAGCGAGGTCGCCTCCCGGTCGGTGACCGGGATCAGCCGGTGCGCGGTGTCCCCGAGCAGCTGGGAGGCGGCCCCGGCGAGCCCGAAGGAGAGCACGGCCCCGGCCGCGGGGTCGATGACGGCCCGTACGACGACGTCGACGCCGCGCGGCGCCATCCGCTGCACCACCGGCCGCAGCTCCTCCGGCGCGCCGAACAGCTCGGTCAACTCGGCGTACGACCGGCGCAGTTGGTCCTCGTCCGCGAGGTCGAGGCGGACGCCGCCCAGGTCGGCGCGGTGCCTGAGGTGCGGGGCGGTGGCCTTGAGGGCCACGGGGTAGCCGAGCGCACGGGCTGCTTCTACGGCGGCGTCGGGGGTCGGGGCGGGCAGGGCGCGGTGGACCTGGACGCCGTAGTGGCCGAGGAGGTCGCAGGTGTCGTCCGCGCCGAGCGTGAGCCCCTGCCCGCGCGCGAGCAGGCCGTCGATCAGCCCGGCGGCGCCCTTCTCGTCGATGTCCTCGTACTCGGGCACCTTGCCGGGGTCGACGGCGTCGCGCCGCCACTGCGCGTAGGCGACGGCCTGGCCGAGGGCGCGGACGGCCCGCTCGGCGGCGGGGTAGGCGGGGATGAGGTGGGCGTCCTCGGAGGCCTCCGCGGGGCCTTGCACCTCCGGGGCTGGGGGTCGTTGCCCGGTGGATGCCGGGCGCGGGGCGTTGGGGGGAGCGTTGTCCGCTGCGGCCTGCGGTGCCGTGCTGGCCGCCGCCGACAGGGCCTCCGCCAGGCCGCCGAGCTCCACGTGGACCACCAGGACCGGCTTGGCCGGGGCCGCGGCCGAGGCCGAGCGCAGGGCCTGCGCGAGGGCGGCGTCCCCGACCGAGCCCTCACCCACCGCCGGTATCGCGGTGACGACGACCGCGTCGCACCGGTCGTCGGCCAGTGCCCGGGACAGGGCCGCGTGGAAGTCCGCCGCGGAGGCGGCGGTGGTCAGGTCCTGCGGGGGGTGCGGTCGCAGGCCCTCGGCCAGGCACGCGTCGTACGTGAGCAGGCCGAGCGACTCGGAGTTGCCCAGGATCGCCACCCTGGGCCCGGCGGGCAGGGGCTGGCGGGCGAGCAGCAGGCCCGCGTCCACCAGCTCGGTGATGGTGTCGACCCTGATGACTCCGGCCTGCCGCAGCAGCGCCGAGACGGTCGCGTGCGGCAGCCGGGTCGCCCGCACGGCGTGCCCCTGGGGAGCGGCACCGTGCCGGGCGCCCTGGACGACGACCAGGGGCTTGGCGGCGGCGGTGCGGCGAGCGAG
This sequence comes from Streptomyces sp. NPDC093598, assembly GCF_044764825.1. NCBI lineage: Bacteria > Bacillati > Actinomycetota > Actinomycetes > Kitasatosporales > Streptomycetaceae > Streptomyces > Streptomyces sp. NPDC093598. Next base: position 125,580 of record NZ_JBIWIV010000011.1, read on the forward strand.
GCGGGTGAACTTGCGGGGGTTGCCGATGGACTCCAGGTACATGAGGACGACGTCGGTGTCGGGGTCCTCGTACCAGTACTGCAGGACATCGTTGCCGGAGACGTCGGCGCGGTTGCCGGAGGAGACGAAGGTGGAGACGCCGGTCACGCCCGTGACGCCGCCACCGCGCCGGTGCAGCCGGGAGAGCAGGGCGATGCCGATGGCGCCGGACTGGGCGAACAGACCGATCCGGCCCGGGCGCGGCACCTCGGGGGCGAGGGAGGCGTTGAGCCGTACCCGGGGGGAGGTGTTGATGATGCCGAAGGCGTTCGGCCCGATGATCCGCATGCCGTACGTACGCGCGTGCCGTACGAGTGCGCGCTGGCGTTCGCGCCCCTCGGGGCCGCTCTCGGCGTACCCGGCGGAGACCACGACCAGCCCCTGTACGCCGTGTTCGCCGCACTCGGTGACGACCTCGGGGACGTGCTCGGCCGGTACGGCGACGACGGCGAGGTCGACCGGGCCGTCGATGTCCCGCACCGAGCGGTGGGCGGGCACCCCCTCGAGCTCCTGCTGCCCCTCGGGGAGGGCTTTGTTCACCGCGTAGAGGCGGCCGTTGTACCCGGCGTCCCGGATGTTGCCGAGGACGCTGCGGCCCACACCGCCGGGTGCGCGGCCGGCCCCGATGACGGCGACCGAGCCGGGCGCGAGCAGCCGCTGCACGGAACGCGCCTCGGCCCGCTGTTCGCGCGCGTACTGCACGGCGAGGGAGCGGTCGGTGGGTTCGAGGTCGAACTCCAGACGGACGACGCCGTCCTCGAAGCTGCGCTTCTGGGTGTAGCCGGCGTCCGTGAACACCTTGATCATCTTGGTGTTGGCGGGCAGCACCTCTGCGGCGAACCGGCGGATGCCGCGCTCGCGGGCGACGGCGCCGATGTGTTCGAGCAGGGCGGAGGCGACTCCGCGGCCCTGGTGGGCGTCCTGCACGAGGAAGGCGACCTCGGCCTCGTCGGCGGGTGCGGACGCGGGCGTTCCGTCCGCGCCGATCCGGTCGTAGCGTACGGTGGCGATGAACTCGCCGCCGACGGTGGCCGCGAGTCCCACCCGGTCCACAAAGTCGTGGTGCGTGAAGCGGTGGACGTCCTTGGCGGACAGGCGAGGGTACGGCGCGAAGAAGCGGTAGTACTTCGACTCGTCGGAGACCTGCTCGTAGAAGCTGACCAGGCGATCGGCGTCATCAACGGTGATGGGCCGGATGCGCGCGGTACCCCCGTCGCGCAGCACCACGTCGGCTTCCCAGTGGGCGGGATACTCGTGCCGGTCCGGCGAGGTCTGCATGGGCCCCAGAGTACGGCTAGCGTCCGACAGTGGCGCGAGGCAGTCTGTGGTGGGCGTCAGTCGGGTCGAGGCCGCGATCCGACGGCACCCCGGGGCGGTCTTCGAGACCGCTCCCGGCGCAGCTTCACGATATGGGAAACTGGTCTAGACAACCCTGAACACCGAAGGGCAGCAACACATGGCTGAGCGCCGCGTCAACGTCGGCTGGGCCGAGGGTCTCCACGCCCGCCCCGCCTCCATCTTCGTCCGAGCCGCCACGGCCGCAGGCGTCCCGGTGACGATCGCCAAGGCAGACGGCAACCCCGTCAACGCGGCCTCGATGCTGGCCGTCCTGGGCCTCGGCGCCCAGGGCGGCGAGGAGATCGTCCTCGCCTCCGACGCCGAGGGCGCGGACGCCGCCCTGGACCGGCTGGCCAAGCTGGTCTCCGAGGGTCTCGAGGAACTGCCCGAGACCGTCTGATTTCCCGAGCGCCTGATCCGGCGCACAACGAAGGGCTCGTCCGAATTCATTGGGCGGGCCCTTCGCCATTCCCGGACGGTAGAGGCTGGGAATTCCTCGATTTCGGGCAGCGGAAATAGGCCCCCGGGAATTTACTGCTCTCTTTGTATACGGCTGCCGTGTTAATGCCGCAGGCTCGCCGTGTTTACGGGATGTTGCGAGTTCCTCACACGGTCGGCGCGCTCCCCGGCGGAGCCGAGGCGCAGGCGGTGCGCGCCCGTCGCGCGCTCGGTGTGCAGCGCCGTGACCGCCCGCGCGCGCTCGGCGTCCCCGCGCGCCACCGCGTCCACGATCGCGCCGTGCTCGGTCCAGGACTCCACCGGACTGAGCGGCGCCTCCACGGCGTACATCCAGGCGATCTTGTGGCGGAGCTGGGTGAGCATCGAGGTCAGCGCGGGACTGCCGGAGGCCTGGGCGAGCGTCTCGTGGAACCAGCCGCCCAGGGAGCGCAGATCGTCGCTGTTGCCCCGGCGGGCCCGGTCCTGGCCCAGCCGGACCAGGCCGCGCAGGACCTTCAGATGCGCTTCGGTGCGGCGCTGGGCGGCGCGGGCGGCGCCCAGCGGCTCCAGCAGCATGCGCATCTCCAGCAGGTCGGCGGCCTCCTGCTCGGTGGGTTCGGCCACGCACGCGCCCGCGTGCCGCCGGGTCACCACGAAGCCCTCGGCCTCCAGGGTGCGCAGCGCCTCCCGGACGGGGACCCGCGAGACGCCGTAGCGGCGCGCGAGGAGTTCCTCGGTGAGCCGGCTGCCGCGCGCGTGGACACCGGCGACGATGTCGTCCCGGATGGCCGTGCACACCGAGTGCGCGGGAATACGCATGACCGACCTCCGCTTAATCCCCGTGAAACGCCGGCGAGCGGCGCGTGTTCCGTGACTCTATTGCAATGAGCCGGAATTTCCGACGGCAGGCGGGAATCCATGGATATTTTTTGGACAGCGCGCCGCCGTAAACGCGAAAGCCCCGGCTCGGTGAGCCGGGGCTTCGGAGACGCCGAGAGGTGTCGGTCAGACGTTCACGCCGTGCGAGCGGAGGTAGGCGACCGGGTCGATGTCCGAGCCGTACTCGGGGCTCGTGCGGGCCTCGAAGTGCAGGTGCGGCCCCGTGACGTTGCCGGTCGCGCCGGACAGGCCGATCTGCTGGCCGGGGGTGACCTGCTGGCCCACCGAGACGCCGACGGAGGACAGGTGGCCGTACTGGGTGTACGTCCCGTCGTTCATCTTGATCACGATCTGGTTGCCGTACGAGCCGCCCCAGCCGGCCTCGACGACGGTGCCCGCGCCGACCGCGTGGACGGAGGTGCCGGTGGCCGCGTGGAAGTCGACACCGGTGTGGCTGCCGGAGGACCACAGGCCGCTGCTGGCCTTGTAGCCGGTGGAGACGTACGAGCCGGAGATCGGGGCCACGTAGGCGTTGAGGCGCTTGCGCTCGGCCTCGCGGGCGGCGCGCTCCTTGGCCTCGCGGGCCTTCTCGGCCGCTTCCTTGGCCCTCTCGGCCAACTCGGCGGCCCGCTTGCGCGCGGCCTCCTCGGCCTTCCGCTTGGCGGCGGCCTCGTCGGCGGCCTGCTGCTGCGCGATGGCCTGGGCGTCGATCTGCTGGGCCACGGTGTCGCCCATGGTGACGACCGGGGTGAGGCCGGTCTGCTCGGGGCTGGGCTCGGCGGCGAAGGCCGCGGGGGCCGCCACGGTGCCGATCACGCCGGTGGTGGCGAGGGCCGCGACGCCCGCCGCGCGGGCGGTGCCGCGCTGGATCCTGCTGGGACGACGGTGCTTCCCGGTGGCGCGAGTGAACGCCATGTAGTGGCTGGTCCTTTCCTTCCCTCTCGCCTACCGGGTTAGCTGACGGGTTCGGAGCAGGAAGGTCTCCTACGGACTCCCTCGCGGCTCGCGCGGGCGTCCGATTCACCCCAGGGACTGCGGTGGGTCCCCGGCTCCCCTGGCTCGCGCCGTACGGGGACTCGGCGATGACTGTCCGGTGCCGCGGGTGCGGCGCACTGCCTGACGAACAGCCCGGATGACGCTAAGCGGCACCACTTTCAATTCCCAAACGGATCCCGGCTTTTGTAGCGCATCCCACAGGGCAGACAGGCAACCTCCGTACCAATTCGGGCATAAAGGGGCCCTGGTGCCTTGGAAGACAACCAGGGCCCCTACGCGCGTGCCGCTACTCGGCGGCGACGACGGTGACTTCGCCGATGCCGAGGGCCTCCACCGGCGCCTTGATCTGCGCCGCGTCACCGACGAGGACGGTCACCAGACGGTCGACCGGGAAGGCGCTCACGGCCGCCGCGGTGGCCTCCACGGTGCCGGTGGCGGCGAGCTGCCGGTACAGGGCGGCCTGGTAGTCGTCGGGCAGGTGCTGCTCGACCTGGTCGGCCAGCGTGCTCGCGACGGCCGCCGCCGTCTCGTACTTGAGCGGCGCCACGCCGACCAGGTTCTGCACGGCGACGTCCCGCTCGGCGTCGGTCAGGCCTTCGGCGGCGAGGGTGCGCAGCACCGTCCAGAGGTCCTCCAGCGCGGGGCCGGTGTTGGGCGTGTCGACGGAACCGCTGATGGCGAGCATCGCGGCACCCGTGCCGTCCGGGGCGGACCTGAGGACCTGGCCGAAAGCCCGCACGCCGTAGGTGTAGCCCTTCTCCTCGCGCAGGACGCGGTCCAGGCGGGAGGTGAGGGTGCCGCCGAGGCAGTACGTGCCGAGCACCTGCGCGGGCCACACACGGTCGTGCCGGTCCGGGCCGATCCGGCCGATCAGCAGCTGCGTCTGGACCGCGCCCGGGCGGTCCACGATAACGACCCGGCCGGTGTCGTCGGCGGTCACCGGCGGCACCGGGCGCGGCTCGGCCGAGGAGCCCGTCCAGGCGCCCAGCGTGTCCCCGAGCAGGGCGTCGAGGTCGATGCCGGTGAGGTCACCGACGACCACGGCGGTGGCCGTGGCGGGGCGGACGTGCTTCTCGTAGAAGCCGCGTACGGCCGCGGAGTCGATCGCGGCGACCGTCTCCTCGGTGCCCTGCCGGGGCCGCGACATGCGCGAGCTTGCCGGGAACAGCTCCTTGGAGAGCTCCTTGGCGGCGCGACGGGAGGGGTTGGCCAGCTCGTGCGGGATCTCGTCGAGGCGGTTGCGGACCAGCCGCTCGACCTCGCTGTCGGCGAACGCGGGCGCCCTCAGGGCGTCGGCGATCAGGCCCAGTCCCTTGGCGAGCCGGGAGGCCGGCACCTCCAGGCTGAGCCGGACGCCGGGGTGGTCGGCATGCGCGTCGAGGGTGGCGCCGGCGCGCTCCAGCTCGGCGGCGAACTCCTCGGCGGAGTGCTTGTCGGTGCCCTCGGAGAAGGCCCGGGCCATGATCGTGGCCACGCCGTCGAGGCCGGCCGGCTCGGCGTCCAGGGGGGCGTCCAGCAGCACCTCCACGGCGACGACCTGCTGGCCGGGGCGGTGGCAGCGCAGCACCGTCAGGCCGTTGTCGAGCGTGCCGCGGTCGGGGGCCGGGAAGGCCCAGGGCCGGGCGTCACCCGCCTGCGGCCGGGGGTGGAAGTCCATCGTGGCGAGCTCGGTCACTTGGCCGCCTCCTCGTTCTCGTCGGTGGCCGCGGCTGCGATGTCCTCGGCGTCGTCGGTCTCGTCGGCGACGGGCTCGTAGACGAGCACCGCGCGGTTGTCGGGCCGCAGGCGGGCCTTGGCGACCTCCTGGACCTCCTCCGCCGTGATCTCCAGCACACGGTGGACGGCGGTCAGGGCGAGCTGCGGGTCGCCGAACAGCACGGCGTACCGGCACAGTTCGTCGGCGCGGCCCGCGACCGTGCCGAGCCGGTCCAGCCACTCGCGCTCCAGCTGTGCCTGGGCGCGCTCCATCTCCTCGGCCGTGGGGCCCTCCTCGGCGAACCGGGCGAGCTCCTCGTCGATGGCGGTCTCGATGACCGGGACCTCCACGTCACCGGACGTCTTCACGTCCAGCCACCCCAGGGAGGGCGCACCGGCGAGCCGCAGCAGGCCGAAGCCGGCCGCCACGGCCGTACGGTCGCGCCGCACGAGCCGGTTGTAGAGGCGGGAGGACTCGCCGCCGCCGAGGACGGTGAGGGCCAGGTCGGCCGCGTCGCACGCGCGCGTGCCGTCGTGCGGCAGCCGGTAGGCGGCCATCAGGGCGCGCGCCGGGACCTCCTCCTCGACGACCTCGCGCAGCTGCTCGCCGATGGTCTCCGGCAGCGAGCCGTCGCGCGGGGCGGGCTTGCCGTCGTGACCGGGGATGGAACCGAAGTACTTCTCCACCCAGGCGAGGGTCTGCTCCGGGTCGATGTCGCCGACCACGGAGAGCACGGCGTTGTTCGGCGCGTAGTAGGTGCGGAAGAACGCGCGCGCGTCCTCCAGGGTCGCCGCGTCCAGGTCGGCCATGGAGCCGATCGGGGTGTGGTGGTAGGGGTGGCCCTCCGGGTAGGCGAGGGCCGTCAGCTTCTCGAAGGCGGTGCCGTACGGCACGTTGTCGTAGCGCTGGCGGCGCTCGTTCTTGACGACGTCGCGCTGGTTCTCCATCGACTCGTCGTCGAGCGCGGCCAGCAGGGAGCCCATGCGGTCGGCCTCCAGCCAGAGGGCGAGCTCCAGCTGGTGGGCGGGCATGGTCTCGAAGTAGTTGGTCCGCTCGAAGCTGGTCGTGCCGTTCAGCGAGCCGCCCGCACCCTGGACGAACTCGAAGTGGCCGTTGCCCTTGACCTGGGCGGAACCCTGGAACATCAAGTGCTCGAAAAGGTGAGCCAGGCCGGTACGCCCCTTGACTTCGTGGCGTGAGCCGACGTCGTACCAGAGGCACACCGCCGCGACCGGGGTCAGGTGGTCCTCGGAGAGCACCACGCGCAGGCCGTTGGCCAGGCGGTGCTCGGTCGCTGTCAGGCCCCCGGAGCCTGCCTGGGCTGTGGCCGTGTGACCCATGGGCATGTACGTCCCTTCGATCGCTGAGCGGTTGTTCAGACCGCGGATTCCTGCCGGTCCTGCCACTGTATGCAAGCGTGCGAGGCCCTGGTGAAGTTCCCGGCGGCGACCTGGGCCCGACAGCGCGAGAGGCGTCCTGAACCGGGCCCTGGTCCCGGTTGTCAGTGCGGCGGTCCACAATGGTCGGCGTCAGATCCGGATCGCAGCAACATGAGCGAGCCGCAGGGGCGGTCGGTGACGAGAGGGCGAGCGCGCGGAGGCCCGAAGGGCTGAGCACGGTCGACGTCTCGTGACGGACGTGAACACCCCGTAGGCGAGCGACCAGTAACAGGAGGAGCCGGCAGCGATGGCCCGCCGCAGCACGAAGACCCCGCCGCCCGACGACTCGTACGAGGAGCGGATCCTCGATATCGACGTCGTCGACGAGATGCAGGGCTCCTTCCTCGAGTACGCGTACTCGGTCATCTACTCCCGCGCCCTGCCGGACGCACGCGACGGCCTCAAGCCGGTGCACCGCCGCATCGTCTACCAGATGAGCGAGATGGGGCTGCGCCCCGAGCGCGGGTACGTCAAGTGCGCCCGTGTCGTCGGCGAGGTGATGGGCAAGCTGCACCCGCACGGCGACGCGTCGATCTACGACGCCCTCGTGCGCATGGCCCAGCCCTTCTCGATGCGGGTCCCCCTGGTCGACGGCCACGGCAACTTCGGCTCGCTGGGCAACGACGACCCGCCGGCCGCCATGCGGTACACCGAGTGCCGGATGGCCGAGGCCACGAGCCTGATGACGGAGTCGATCGACGAGGACACCGTCGACTTCAACCCCAACTACGACGGCCAGGAGCAGGAGCCGGTGGCCCTGCCCGCCGCCTTCCCCAACCTGCTGGTCAACGGCGCCTCGGGCATCGCGGTCGGCATGGCCACGAACATGGCGCCGCACAACCTGCGCGAGGTCATCGCCGCCGCCCGCCACCTGATCAGGTACCCGAACGCGGATCTCGACGCCCTGATGAAGCACGTCCCGGGCCCCGACCTGCCCACCGGCGGCCGCATCGTCGGTCTGTCCGGCATCCGGGACGCGTACGAGTCCGGGCGCGGCACGTTCAAGATCCGCGCGACGGTGTCGGTGGAGCCCGTGACGGCCCGCCGCAAGGGTCTCGTCGTCACGGAGCTGCCGTTCACGGTCGGCCCCGAGAAGGTCATCGCCAAGATCAAGGACCTGGTCGGTTCGAAGAAGATCCAGGGCATCGCCGACGTCAAGGACCTCACCGACCGCGCGCACGGCCTGCGCCTGGTCATCGAGATCAAGAACGGCTTCGTGCCGGAGGCGGTCCTGGAGCAGCTCTACAAGCTGACGCCGATGGAGGAGTCCTTCGGCATCAACAACGTGGCCTTGGTCGACGGCCAGCCGCTCACGCTGGGCCTCAAGGAGCTCCTGGAGGTCTATCTCGACCACCGCTTCAACGTCGTGCGGCGGCGTTCGGAGTTCCGCCGCGGCAAGAAGCGCGACCGGCTGCACCTGGTCGAGGGCCTGCTGACGGCCCTGCTGGACATCGACGAGGTCATCCGCCTGATCCGCTCCAGCGAGAACTCCGCGCAGGCCAAGCAGCGCCTGATGGAGCAGTTCTCGCTGAGCGAGGTGCAGACGCAGTACATCCTCGACACACCGCTGCGCCGTCTGACCAAGTACGACCGCATCGAGCTGGAGTCGGAGAAGGACCGCCTCAACGCGGAGATCGAGGAGCTGACCCGCATCCTCGACTCGGACGCGGAGCTGCGCAAGCTGGTCTCCTCCGAACTGGCCACGGTCGCCAAGAAGTTCGGCACCGACCGGCGTACGGTCCTGCTGGAGTCGGGCGGTGCCCCGGTCTCGACCGTGCCGCTTCAGGTGGCCGACGACCCGTGCCGGGTGCTGCTGTCCTCCACGGGCCTGCTGGCCCGTACGGCGAACGGGGAGCCGTTCGCGGAGGACGCCGGTGCCAAGCGTGTGAAGCACGACGTGATCGTCTCGGCGGTGCCGGCCACCGCCCGCGGTGAGGTGGGTGCGGTCACCTCGGCGGGCCGGCTGCTGCGACTGAACGTGATCGACCTGCCCCAGCTCCCGGAGACGCTGTCGGCGCCGAACCTCGCGGGAGGCGCCCCGCTGGCGGAGTTCGTCTCCCTGGAGGACGACGAGACGGTGGTCTGCCTGACCACGCTCGACGAGTCGTCGCCGGGCCTGGCGCTCGGCACGGCACAGGGCGTCGTCAAGCGCGTGGTGCCGGACTATCCGGCCAACAAGGAAGAGCTCGAGGTGATCACCCTCAAGGAGGGTGACCGGATCGTCGGCGCGGTCGAGCTGCGCACCGGTGAGGAGGACCTGGTCTTCATCACCGACGACGCGCAGTTGCTGCGCTTCCAGGCGTCCCAGGTCCGCCCGCAGGGCCGCCCGGCCGGCGGTGTGGCCGGCATCAAGCTCGCCGAGGGTGCGAAGGTCATCTCCTTCACGGCGGTGGACCCGGCCGTGGACGCCGTCGTCTTCACCGTCGCGGGCTCCCGGGGCACGCTGGACGACTCCGTCCAGACCACGGCCAAGCTGACGCCGTTCGACCAGTATCCGCGCAAGGGCCGCGCCACCGGCGGCGTCCGCTGTCAGCGGTTCCTGAAGGGCGAGGACTGCCTGTCCCTGGCCTGGGCGGGCCCCGTCCCGGCTCTCGCCGCGCAGAAGAACGGCACCCCGGCGGCGCTCCCGGACATCGACCCGCGCCGCGACGGCTCGGGTGTGTCCCTGGCGAAGACGGTGTCGGTGGTGGCCGGGCCGGTCTAGGCCGGATCGGCGAGATCCTCTCCGGGACCGCGTACGTACCGCAGGACGCCCCACATGCCGTGCTCGTCGGCGTGTGGGGCCTCGCTCCTGCACGCCTCCAGCTCCTTGCCGAGGGCGGGAACGTCGATCCCGGAGCCGATGAGGACCAGCTGGGTGAGGCGTTCGCCGCCGGCCGGCCAGGGCTCGGGGTAGAAGCGCAGGAACCGCCCGACGGCATGGACGGCGTAGCGGTTGCGGACGTCGTACGGCCCGAAGTCGACGTAGCCCTTGATCCGGTACAGCCCCTCGGGCCGGCTGTCGAGGAACGCCATCAGGCGGCGCGGGTCGAGGGGGTCCGGGGAGACGAACGACAGGCTGTCGTAGGCGGCGTGCAGGTGTCCGGTGTGGTCGTCCGAAGCGCGTGGGTGCGGGTTGTCGTCGTGGTGGCCTTCGTCGTGGTCACTGTCGCAGGCGTCGCTCTCATCGGGGTCGTCGTCGTGGGGCAGGTCGTCGAAGGACAGCTGCCCGATGCGCTCCTCGCTCGGCCGGCAGTCGAAGAGGAATTCCGGGTCGATCCGCCCGTAGGAGGCCGGGACGACGGCGGCGTGGTCGACGAGGGACCGCACCAGCCCGAGGACGCGTTCGCCGTCCGCCGCCCGGTCGAGCTTGTTGACCACCACGAGGTCGGCCAGCGCGAGATGCCGGTCGATCTCGGGGTGCCTGGCCCGGGTGTCGTCGAACTCGGCGGCGTCGACGACCTCGACGAGCCCGCCGTACACGACCCCCGGATGCTCGCTGGCGAGCAGCATCCGCACGAGTTCCTGCGGCTCGGCGAGACCGCTGGCCTCGATGACGATGACGTCGATGCCGAGGGAGGGCTCCGCGAGCCGCTCCAGGTACTGGTCCAGTTCGCTCGCGTCGACGGCACAGCACAGGCAGCCGTTGCCGAGGGAGACCGTCGAGTCGCCGAGCGATCCCGCCACCGCCATCGCGTCGATCTCGATCGCCCCGAAGTCGTTGACGATGGCGCCGATTCGGCTGCCACCACTGCGGTGCAGGAGGTGATTGAGCAGGGTGGTCTTTCCCGAGCCGAGGAAGCCGGCCAGGACGACGACCGGGATCTGCTGCGGTTTCGGACTCGGCTGACTCACCGTGCGACCTCTCTCGCGCCGACGCGTGCACCGGCTCGCGTTCCCGGCACACGTGGGAAATGGGGATGCCGCCCCAGGATACGAGCCGTGAGATCCACGCCGAAGTGAACGATTGTTAGCACCACTCGCGGGGCAGACGTTGGGCATGGCGCCGGTTTGTGCGACCCTCGCTTCCCTCCGTGCGCCTCCTCTCCGCCTCCCCGCCGATCAGAGCCGCTCGGCACTCTGGGAGACGGCAAGCGCCGCCCATCGCTCGCCGGTCCCCTCCAGTCGACCCGCACCCCGACGACCGGCGGACGGCCGCCTGAACCGGGGGTTGACATGGCCACACAGAAAATTGGGTTTCGAGGACTGAGGGCCACCGCCTCGGCAGGTATGGGCCTGGCGGCGGGTGCCGCCGTCGCCCTGGCCCTGCAATGGCCCGCGTTCCATGCGTTGCGCGCCCGGATCGAGCACCTGGAGGAGGCCGCGCAGTCGCAGCGCCGGACCAACTTCGCGCACCAGCAGCGTCTGCACTGGGAGTTGCTGAGCAAGGCGATGGACGACCCGGAGCTGGCCGAGGTGCTCGACGCCTACGACGGCACCGTCTCCCCCGGGAAGCAGCGCCAGTTCCTCTTCGCCAACGCCCTCTACACCAACGCCCTGTGCTACTACCGCATGGGCAACGTCACCAAGGAGGAGTTCTTCGGCTTCGCCCGGAGCATGCTGCAGAACCCCCTCTTCCGGGAGTACTGGTACGCCACCCGTCCGCACCGGGCGACCCTCGTCGACACCTCCGACGAGGCCGGGCTCGGACGCATGGTCGACGATCTTCTCGTGCAGCTGGAGGAGGCGGACATCGACGAGTGGTGGGTGGTCGGGGATCCGCCGGGCGAGTAGTTCCACGCCTCGGCGGTAAGCGCCGTACCTCGCGGATCACTCTCCGGAACGCATCACACGGCTGGGCGGTAACGAACCCATAAACCGGCGCGTTTCCCCAGGTGCCAACAAGGTTGACTACTGCGCATCCCGCGAACCGGGTCGACCACCGCCGAACCGCCGCTCCACGCCGCCCGGTTGTCGAGGCCGCGGCCCCACAGGGCCGCATCGCACCGCAGGCGCAGTGCGCACCACGCCTCGAGATCAGAAGGAACGCAAGAACAGTGAGCCACATCATCCGTCGGATCGGCACCCCTCCCAGCGCCCGGGGCAGTACGACTGGTGCCAATTGCCCCGATGTCTTCGAGCTGTCCGACGGCAGGTTCGCTGTGATCGGCACGGACCTCACCGAAGAACTCGACGGAAAGCTCCCCGCCGATGCGAGCAGGGCGGACTACGAGCGCATCGTCGTCGTGTCCCGCAGGACCCTCATCGACGCCAAGGCCGACATCCCCGACGCCTGATCCCGCCACGGTCACTCATCGGGCCGGACGTCAGAGGCCCAGCACCTTCCGGTGCCGGGCCTCTCGTACCCCTCCGACGCCTTCGCTCACGCGGGCACATGCGCCGACGCCTCCGGCCCCACACCGCGCCACCGGCCTGATGATCTTCGCGCCCTCCGCCTGCTCCAGGATGTCGACGCTCCAGCCCACACCCCGCCCGGCGGTCCTTCGCCGCGCCGAGCAGCGACAATGCCGTACGCATGCGAAGGCCGTGCTCTGCCCGGAGTCTGGCAGTTCGCCGTGCACGAGCAGATGCCAGACGTCCTCGAAGCCGCGGGTCCGCACAAGGTCGACGGCCGACTACCGCGGTAGCGGTAGAAGCGACCACTGCCGGAGTAGAGCAGGGCGGGGCCGAAAGTCGCCGCGACCGAAGTCAGGTTAGGCTCACCTCTGTGAGTACGTGCTCAAGCGTCTCCCGGAACTTCGACGAGCCCGTTTCGGGAACCGCGGCCACCGCGAGGACCTGGCTGTTGCTGGAACAGCCCGGTCCGTGGGGTGCCAAGGCGCTCACTTCGAGCCACCTGGACCCCGCACTGGGACGTGCCCTGGAAGCGGCCGCGAAGGACACGGGCGTACGGATCGCGCTCATCCGCCGCCCAGGGCGCCACGCAGACCGCCGTATGCCCGCCACACGCCGGGTGTACGCGGCCCATGCCGTCCCGGGAAACGTGTGGCTGCACAGTGCGTCGACCTCGGACCCCGCACGGCTGCTCGATCTCGACTTCGCCGCACTCGGCCGGGGCGACCACCACACGTTCGACGCGCTGCTCGGCGGGCGGCCCCACGACGGTGATCCGCTCGCCCTCGTCTGCACCAACGGCAAGCGCGACCGCTGCTGCGCCCTCCTCGGCCGGCCTCTCGCGGCCGAGCTGGCGACATCCGGAGTCGAGGGCGTCTGGGAGGTCACCCATCTGGGTGGTCACCGCTTCTCCCCGACGGTGCTCGTACTGCCGTACGGATACGCGTACGGCCGGGCCGAGGCGCACTCCCTCAAGGAGGTCCTGCACGGCGCGCGGGAGGGACGGATCGTCGTGGAGGGCTGCCGGGGCAACTCGGCCTGGGAGCGACCCGGTCAGGCGGCCGAGCTGGCCGTGCGCACCAGGACCGGCGAGTTCGCCGCCGAGGCGCTGAGCGTCGTCCGGACCGTCGGCGCGGCCCGGCGCTGGGAGGTGACCGTCGCCCACACCGACGGACGCCGCTGGCTGGTCGACGTGGCCCAGGGAGCGGCGCTGCCACCTCGTCCGGAGAGCTGCGGGGCGTCCGTCCTCGGTTCACCCGCGCGGATGGACGTGGTGGCGGTGCGCGAGATGAGGCTGGCGACGGCGCTGGCCGGCTGACCGTCCGGCATGGATGCCCCAAAGCATCGATGCCGCTGCTCCAGACGTTGATGCTGCCTCTGTGCACATCGATCTGCACACTTGATCTGGAGATCCACGCCACACCCGTCTACGGCAGCCGTCCGGCCGCACGTACCGTCTGGGGTATGAGCCCCACTCCCCCCGCACGCCGCCTGCGCCTCGGCCTGCCCCGGCGGGTGTTCTCGCAGGTGCTGCTGATGCAGGTGGCGATCGCCGCGGGAGTCGCCGTCCTCGCGACCGGGCTGTTCCTCGCCCCCCTCAGCAACCAGCTGGACGACCAGGCGATGCGCCGCGCGCTCGCGATCGCGCAGACCACCGCCCAGCAGCCCGGGCTCGCGGCAGAGGTGAGGGACACGCCTCCGTCGCCGAACGGCCCGGTGCAGAAGGAGGCGGAGCGGATCCGTAAGGCCACCAAGGCCGAGTACGTCGTGGTGATGGACTGGCGGGGCGTGCGCTGGTCGCACACGGACCCGAAGCAGATCGGCGGCATCGTCTCGACCGACCCCGGCCAGGCCCTGGCGGGCAAGGAGGTCATGGAGATCGACAGCGGCACCCTGGGGCGCTCCGCCCGGGGCAAGGTGCCGTTGCGCGACAGCGACGGCACGGTCGTCGGCGCGGTCTCGGTCGGCATCGCCTACGACAGTGTCCGGGCCCGGCTGATCCACGCGATCCCGGGGCTCCTCGCGTACGCCGGCGGCGCCCTGGCCGTGGGAGCGCTGGCCGCGTGGCTCATCTCCCGCCGGGTCCACCGACAGACCCGGGACCTGGCCTTCTCGGACATCGCGGCACTCCTGTCGGAACGCGAGGCGATGCTGCACGGCATCCGGGAGGGCGTCGTCGCCCTGGACCGCACCGGCCGCATCCGCCTCGTGAACGACGAGGCACAGCGCCTGCTGGGCCTCGGGGAGACGGTGGTGGGCCGTACGCCCGACGACGCGCTCGGCGCGGGCCGTACGGCCGATGTGCTGGCCGGACGTGTCACGGGCACGGATCTGCTCACCGTGCGTGGCCAGCGGGTGCTGGTCGCCAACCGCATGCCCACCGACGACGGCGGCGCGGTGGCCACCCTGCGCGACCGGACCGAGCTGGAGCAGCTGGGCCGCGAGCTGGACTCCACCCGCGGCCTGATCGACGCCCTGCGGGCGCAGGACCACGAGCACGCCAACCGTATGCACACGCTTCTGGGCCTGCTGGAACTGGAGATGTTCGACGACGCCGTCGAGTTCGTCGGCGAGGTGGTCGGCGATCACCGGGCCACCGCGGAACAGGTCACCGAGCGGATCGAGGACCCGCTGCTCGCCGCCCTCCTGGTCGGCAAGGCGACCGTCGCCGCCGAGCGGGGCGTCGCCCTGTGGGTGTCGGACCGGACCCGGCTGCCCGACCGGCTGGTCGACCCGCAGGGGCTCGTCACGGTCGTGGGGAATCTGGTGGACAACGCCCTCGACGCCGTCGCCGGCAAGCCGCACGCGCGCGTGGAGGTCGAACTGCGCGCCGAGGGGCGTACGGCGATCCTCAGGGTGCGCGACACGGGGCCGGGGATCCCGCCGGAGCACCGGGAGTTGATCTTCACCACGGGATGGTCCACGAAGAAGCCGCCGGCCCACCGGGAGCGGGGTATCGGGCTCTCCCTGGTGCGCAGGCTGGCCGAGCGGCAGGGTGGCACCGCGACCGTCGGTGAGGCGCACGGCGGGGGCGCGGAGTTCACCGTCGTCCTTCCCGAGGCGCTGGCCGAGCCGGGCCCCGAACCGGCCACACTGACCGTGCCGTCAGCCCCGCAGACCGCCGAGGAGGAGTCGTGATGATCGAGGTGCTGGTCGTGGACGACGACACGAGGGTCGCGCGGGTCAATGCCGCCTACGTCGAGAAGGTTCCGGGCTTCCATGTGGCCGGGGAGGCCCACAGCGCCGCGGAAGCGCTGCACCGACTGGAGACGCTGCCCCGGCTGGACCTGGTGCTCCTGGACCACTACCTGCCGGACGCGACAGGGCTGGCGGTCGTCCAGGAGATGCGGCGGCGCGGCCACCAGGCCGACGTGATCATGGTGACGGCGGCCCGGGACGTCTCCACCGTGCGGGCGGCGATGCGGCACGGCGCACTGCAGTACCTGGTCAAGCCGTTCGCCTTCGCCGGCCTGCGCGCCAAGCTGGAGGCCTACGCGGAGCTGCGCCGCACCCTCGACGGCGGCGGGGAAGCCGAACAGGCCGAGGTGGACCGCATCTTCGGGGCCCTGTCGGCGTCCTCGGAGCCCAACCTGCCCAAGGGCCACTCCCCCACCACCGCGGAGCTGGTCCGGCGGTCCCTGATGAACGCGGACGGGCCCCTGTCCGCCCAGGAGATCGCCGAACGCACCGGGGTGAGCCGCCAGACCGCCCAGCGCTATCTGAAGCTCCTGGAACGCACGGGGCGGGCCGTACTGACCCTCAAGTACGGCGACGCGGGCCGCCCGGAACACCGTTACGTGTGGGCGACCCGCGGTTAGCGCGTCCGCTGCTGGCTTCTCCACGACCTCGGTGACGGTTGCCGTCCTGGTCGTGGCAGTGAAGACAGCGGGTCTACGCCGCTCCCGCCCCGGTCAGCGACCGCACCTCGGTCTCCGCGTGCCTGGCCTCGTCCGGGACCTCCGTCGAAGTGACGGTGCCCAGCCAGCCGGCGAGGAAGCCGAGGGGGATCGAGACCAGGCCAGGGTTCTGCAGCGGGAAGTACTGGAGGTCGATGCCCGGGAAGAGCGAGTCGGGACTGCCCGAGACGACCGGGGACAGCACCACGAGCACCACGGCCGGGACCAGGCCGCCGTAGACGGCCCACACGGCGCCCCGCGTGGTGAAGCCGCGCCAGAACAGGGAGTAGAGCAGCACCGGCAGGTTCGCCGAAGCGGCGACGGCGAAGGCCAGGCCGACCAGGAACGCCACATTGAGATCCCGCGCCAGCAGACCGAGCGCGATCGCCACCACGCCTACGCCGACGGCCGCGACACGGGCCACGGCCACCTCGCTGCGGGGCGTCCCGCCCCGGCGCCGCAGGGACGCGTAGAGGTCGTGGGCCACGGACGCCGAGGATGCGAGGGTGATGCCGGCGACCACGGCGAGGATCGTGGCGAAGGCGACCGCGGCGACGATCGCGAAGAGAACCGTCCCCCCGGTGGATCCCGCACCACCGCCCAGATCGAGCGCCAACAGCGGAACCGCCGTGTTCCCGGCCGCGTTCGACCCGCGTACGGCGTCCGGTCCCAGGATGGCGGCCGCGCCGAACCCGAGCACGATCGTCATGAGGTAGAAGCCGCCGATGAGGCCGACGGCCCACACGACCGAGCGGCGGGCGGCGCGCGCGGTGGGCACGGTGTAGAAGCGGGACAGGATGTGCGGCAGCCCCGCTGTACCCAGCACCAGAGCCAGCCCCAGACTGATGAAGTCGAAGCGGGCGGTCCAGTCCCCGCCGTACTTCAGCCCCGGCGCCAGAAACGCCTTCCCGTGCCCGCTGCGCTCGGCGGCCGTGAGCAGCAGCCGGTCCAGGTCGCCGTGGAAGCGCACCAGGACGAGCACCGTCAGCGCGATGGTGCCGCCGAGCAGCAGGACGGCCTTGACGATCTGGATCCATGTGGTCGCCCTCATCCCTCCCATGGACACATAGATCACCATGAGCGCGCCCACACCGATGACGGTCCAGTCCCGCGCCGCGTCGCTCGTACCCCCGAGCAGCAACGCCACCAGACTGCCCGCGCCGACCATCTGCGCCACCAGATACAGAACGGACACGGTGACCGAGGAGGTTCCCGCCGCGATCCGTACCGGCCGCTCCCTCATCCGCGCCGCCACGACGTCGGCGAGCGTGAACCGGCCGCAGTTGCGCACCAGTTCCGCGACCAGGAACAGCACCACCAGCCACGCCACGAGGAACCCGACGACATACAGCAGCCCGTCGTAGCCGAACAGCGCGATGAGTCCGGTGACGCCCAGGAAGGAGGCGGCCGACATGTAGTCGCCGGCGATGGCAAAACCATTCTCCATGGGCGAGAAGAGCCGCCCGCCCGCGTAGAACTCCTCCGCCGAGCCACGCCGGTTGCGGCTGACCCATGTCGTGATCCCCAGCGTGACCGCGACGAACGCGCTGAAGAGCAGCAGCGCCAGCGTCTGGTGTTCCCCCGTCACGACCTACCACCGTTCACGCCACGCGTCAGTTCCTGTGTGTCCCAGCGCAGTTCGAGCGCCGCCCGGTCCCTGCGCAGTCGCGCGTGGCGTGCGTACGCCCAGGTGAGCAGGAACGTGGACAGGAACTGCCCGAGCCCCGCGACCATCGCCACGTTCAACGCTCCCGCCACGGGCCGCGCCATCAGCTCCGGCGCTGTCGTGGCAGCCACGATGTAGCCCACGTACCAGGCGAAGAAGGCCGCGAACGCCGGCACCACGAACCTCCGGTACCGCCTCCGCACCTCCTGAAAGGCCGCACTGCGCTGCACCTCCAGGTACACATCGGCCGCCGCGGGCCCCGTCCCGCCCTCCGAACGTGCGGGCGGAACCACCACCGGGGCGGGGACTCCGGCATCGGCCGACTCGCCCCAGCCGGAGGCGAGGGCGTCGTACCAGGGATCCTCGTACCTCAGCTGTCCGGCCTCCTCGGCCGGGACCTGGGCATGCCCGTCGAGAGGATCGACCCGACTCTCCTGGCCGGCCCCGCCGCCGGGGGGACGGCCCTTGCTTGGCTGCATGCCCAAGGATGGACAGAACGGGAAGATCCCCGACTCTTCTTCCCCTCGCTCTTCACCCCATCAGGTGACTAACCCGCTGGTGGCCGCACAAGTCCCTTCCCATAGGCGTAACGCGCCGCCTGCGCAGGTCCTTGATCCCCGTCTTGGTGAAGAGGTTGTTGATGTGGGTCTTCACGGTGGCGGTGGAGACATGAAGCCTTCGGGCGATCTCGGGGTTGCTGAGCTCCCTCGGCGATGAGGACCAGGGGCCCGTACGAACCGAAGGCCACACCCGCCGCGATGAGAGCGACCGCCGGTGGTAGCCGCCCCAGCACGGCACTGCGCACCCGCACCACATCACGAGGGCCGCCACCGAGAACCCCGAGGCATGGGCAGCGACGGCGATGCCCTGAAGCAGCGCGAACGACGCCGGCGACGGCCACAGCCGGTGCCGGAGTGGGTCCGGAAGAACTCTTTGGCGAGAAGTGCGGCGAGAAGCCCGCCCGCGACGCCATCACGCCTCCGTGAGCGAGAAGGGATGCCGGCAGCGGGTGCCGCCGACGTCTTCGACGCTACGGAATCCGCCAGGTCAAGGGATCGGAGCCCGGGTGGATCATGGGTGGATCCCCGACCGTGCGTCTCTCCACCCAGGGGTGGAGACATCTCGGCACGGCCGGGACGATCTCCCGGCGCCTCCTGCATGCCGGACCACTGCGGGCACCGGCCGGGGCACCACACACCCCGGCCGTGTCCGGCGGCAGCCGGGTGCGGCGGCTACGCGTCGATCCGCGACCGGTCCAGCGTCGCCGCCGAGTTGGAGATGAACTCCTTGCGCGGCGCCACGTCGTTGCCCATCAGCAGATCGAAGACCTGCTCGGCGGCCTCCAGGTCGGACAGGTTGATCCGGCGCAGGGTGCGATGGCGCGGGTCCATCGTCGTCTCGGCCAGCTGGTCGGCGTCCATCTCACCAAGACCCTTGTAGCGCTGGATCGAGTCCTTGTAGCGGATGCCCTTGCTCTGGAACTCCATGAGCGTGTCGCGCAGTTCGCGGTCCGAGTACGTGTAGACGTACTTGTCCTGGCCCTTCTTCGGCTGGACGATCTCGATGCGGTGCAGCGGCGGCACCGCCGCGAAGACCCGGCCTGCCTCGACCATGGGCCGCATGTAGCGGTGGAACAGCGTCAGCAGCAGGGTGCGGATGTGCGAGCCGTCGACATCGGCGTCGGTCATCATGATGATCTTGCCGTACCGGGCGGTGTCGATGTCGAAGGTCCGGCCCGAGCCGGCTCCTATGACCTGGATGATCGCGCCGCATTCGGCGTTCTTCAGCATGTCCGTCACGGAAGACTTCTGGACGTTGAGGATCTTGCCTCGGATCGGCAGCAGCGCCTGGAACTCGGAGTTCCGGGCGAGCTTCGCCGTGCCGAGCGCGGAGTCACCCTCGACGATGAACAGCTCGCTGCGATCGACGTCGTCACTGCGGCAGTCGGCGAGCTTGGCCGGCAGCGAGGAGGACTCCAGGGCCGTCTTGCGGCGCTGCGCGTCCTTGTGCTGCCGGGCGGCGATACGCGTGCGGGCCGCTGCGACGGCCTTCTCCATGACGACACGCGCCTGCTGAGCGGCGTCCCGCTTCGTGGACGTGAGGAACGCCTTGAGTTCCTTCGTGACCACGTTGTTCACGATGCGGCGGGCCGCCGAGGTCCCGAGGACCTCCTTGGTCTGGCCTTCGAACTGCGGCTCGGCGAGGCGCACGGTGACGACCGCGGTCAGGCCCTCCAGGGCGTCGTCCTTGACGATGTCGTCCTCGGCGACGCGCAGGAGCTTCTTGGCGCGCAGCACCTCGTTCATCGTCTTGGCGACGGCCTGCTCGAAGCCCGCGACGTGGGTGCCGCCCTTGGGCGTGGCGATGATGTTGACGAACGACCGAAGCGTCGTGTCGTAGCCCGTCCCCCAACGCAGCGCGACGTCGACCCCGAGCTCGCGGGTGACCTCGGTGGGCGTCATCTGACCGTGGTCGTCCAGGACGGGGACCGTCTCCTTGAAGGTGCCCTGCCCGGAGAAGCGGAGGACGTCGCAGACCGGCTTGTCGTTGGCCAGGTACTCGCAGAACTCACTGATTCCGCCGTCGAAGCGGAAGGACTCCTCGCCCTTGCTGCCGCCCTCGCCGAGCCCGTACTCGTCGCGCACCACGATGGTCAGACCGGGCACCAGGAACGCCGTCTGGCGGGCGCGTTGGTGCAGCGTCTCCAGGTTGAGCTTGGCGTCCTTGAGGAAGATCTGGCGATCGGCCCAGTACCGCACGCGGGTGCCGGTGCGGGTCTTCGGGATCTTCTTGGCCTTGCGCAGACCGCTCTTGGCCTCGAACGCGGCCTCCGCGCCGTTCCCGGCGAAGGCGCCCGGGACTCCGCGCCGGAAGCTGATCGCGTGGGTGTGCCCGCCGCGGTCCACCTCGACGTCCAGCCGGGCGGACAGGGCGTTCACCACGGAGGCGCCGACGCCGTGCAGGCCGCCGGAGGCGGCGTACGAGCCGCCGCCGAACTTGCCGCCGGCGTGCAGCTTGGTCATGACGACCTCGACACCGGAGAGGCCGGTCTTGGGCTCGACGTCGATCGGGATGCCCCGGCCGTTGTCCCGGACCTCGACCGAGCCGTCGTCCTGGAGGATCACCTCGATGTGGTCGCAGTACCCGC
Source organism: Streptomyces sp. NPDC093598 (assembly GCF_044764825.1). NCBI lineage: Bacteria > Bacillati > Actinomycetota > Actinomycetes > Kitasatosporales > Streptomycetaceae > Streptomyces > Streptomyces sp. NPDC093598. The sequence continues at coordinate 146,389 of NZ_JBIWIV010000011.1, forward strand.
CCAGGGCCTCGTCGACCGAGTTGTCGATGATCTCCCAGACGCAGTGCATCAAGCCACGGCTGTCGGTCGACCCGATGTACATACCCGGGCGCTTGCGTACGGCCTCGAGCCCCTCGAGGACGAGCAGGTGCCGCGCGGTGTAGTTGGAACCGTCCCGGTCAGCTCCTGCCAGCAGAGCTGTGGACGGCACGGACGTCTCGGCGGTCACGCGGTTCGCTCCTCGCTGAATTTCAGATGGGGCCCTCATGGGTAAGGGCGCGGCTTCAGTCACCGGTGAGAGGGTACCGAGGCCTGGTAGAGCCGTTGTAACGCCACCCTCGTCGGAAACTCACCCTAGTCCAGACTCGCATGTACGTTCGATCCCTCGATGGAGTGAAGTACACATCACGTTCCCTTCCAGGCATGAACCATTTAGGCTCCGGGCACGTCCTCATGAACAACCGGCAACCCAGCCGGGCGGACCGACCACCGATATAACGCGAAGCCCCGTAAGACACATAGACACGCAATACGGCACATTCGCCGCCAACCGGCAGCAGACAGCCGCCTCGCAAAGATTCTTTCGAGGAAAAGCCACGAGCGGGAACGTTTGGGGCTGGTTGGATGTTGACCCTGGTACGACAGCTCGTCGAGCTAGAGAAGAGGCGACGTGACTACTGTTCTGACCCCCGCGAGCCCGCTGACGGCCGCTGATCGCTGCGACCGCTGCGGTGCCCAGGCGTACCTGCGCGTCGTCCTGGTCAGCGGCGGCGAACTGCTCTTCTGCGCCCATCACGGCCGCAAGTTCGAGCCGGAACTCAAGAAGATCGCCGCTGAGATACAGGACGAGACGGAGCGGCTCACGTCCGTTCCCGCGAACGACGCCTCCGAAGAAGAGCGCTGACACCTCGCGTCCGACGACGAGCCAGCCCGGCACAGGCCGGTGAACGGGCGGTTGCCTCTGGTCACCAGAGGCAACCGCCCGTCCTCGTCCCCCAAGCCGGCCCAGACTCCGCCGGACGCCTCACATACGTTCCGACATCCGTGTCCATCCGAGTGTCCGCACGATGTGGGATACGCGCGTGTACACCCCGGGGCTGTCCGCCCGACCGCAGCCGATCCCCCAGGACACGAGCCCGATCAACCGCCCCTGCGCCACCAGCGGCCCCCCGCTGTCGCCCTGGCAGGCGTCCCGGCCCCCCTCGGTCTCCCCGGCGCACAGCATGCTCGTGGCGTCGTAGGTGCCGTCGGCACCGCCCGGATACGCTTCCTCGCACAAAGCATCGGAGAGCACGCGCACACGTGCCGCCCGCAGACTGCTCGAGTACTCGCCGGTGCCCGAGATGTCACCCCACCCGTACACCGTCGCGGTCCCGCCCGCCGTGTACGCGGGGTCACCGGCCGCCGCCATGGTGATGACCGAGTCGCCGGGGAGCGGTTCGGCCAGGTTGAGCACGGCGAAGTCCCCGGCGTTGCTGACAACGTCGTAGGCCGGGTTCACCCAGGTGCGGCGTACGGCGATCTCCTGGCCGCCGCGGCCCGAGAGCAGGTCTGTGCGGCCCGCTATGACCTTCAGGTCCCGTACCCGCCCCAGCGGCACGCCGAGGACGTCCTCGTCCAGGCAGTGGGCCGCGGTGAGTACGGCGGTGCGGCCGACCACCGCGCCGCCGCAGAACTGCCCCGCGCGCGTACCCCCGAACCGGTCACGACTGGACAGAGCCACTGTCCACGGGCTCTGGGACGCATCGACGGGAGAACCACCTATGACCACGCTGTCGGCGGCCACAGGGGCGCTGGAGCCCACTGATATGGCGGGTACCGCGGCTGCCAGCCCCAGCGCCAGGACCAGAGCTCGTTTCAGTCGGCGACGCATGCACACTCCTCACTCCGTGGTGTCCGTGGAACACCCAGAGTGATTCACCCCGCGGGACCCCGCACCCGCGGCGGTGCGGCACCGCGAAGGCCCGGTCTCCCATCGGGGACCGGGCCTTCGCGTCGTACGACCGTCTCTAGTCGAGGTAGTCGCGCAGAACCTGCGAACGGGACGGGTGACGCAGCTTCGACATGGTCTTGGACTCGATCTGGCGGATCCGCTCACGCGTGACGCCGTAGACCTTGCCGATCTCGTCGAGGGTCTTCGGCTGACCGTCGGTGAGGCCGAAGCGCATCGAGACGACGCCCGCCTCGCGCTCGGACAGGGTGTCCAGGACGGAGTGCAGCTGCTCCTGGAGGAGCGTGAAGCTGACCGCGTCGGCCGGGACGACCGCCTCGGAGTCCTCGATGAGGTCACCGAACTCGCTGTCGCCGTCCTCGCCCAGCGGGGTGTGCAGCGAGATGGGCTCGCGGCCGTACTTCTGGACCTCGATGACCTTCTCAGGGGTCATGTCGAGCTCCTTGGCCAGCTCCTCCGGGGTGGGCTCGCGGCCCAGGTCCTGGAGCATCTGGCGCTGCACACGCGCGAGCTTGTTGATGACCTCGACCATGTGCACCGGGATACGGATGGTGCGGGCCTGGTCGGCCATGGCGCGGGTGATCGCCTGCCGGATCCACCAGGTGGCGTACGTGGAGAACTTGTAGCCCTTGGTGTAGTCGAACTTCTCGACCGCGCGGATCAGACCGAGGTTGCCCTCCTGAATGAGGTCCAGGAACAGCATGCCGCGGCCGGTGTAGCGCTTGGCCAGGGAGACCACCAGACGGAGGTTGGCCTCCAGGAGGTGGTTCTTGGCGCGGCGGCCGTCCTCGGCGATGATCTCCAGCTCGCGCTTGAGCTTGGGGGCGAGCTTGTCGGCGTTGGCCAGCTTGTCCTCGGCGAACAGACCGGCCTCGATGCGCTTGGCGAGCTCGACCTCCTGCTCGGCGTTGAGCAGCGGGACCTTGCCGATCTGCTTGAGGTAGTCCTTGACCGGGTCGGCGGTGGCTCCGGCGGCGGCGACCTGCTGCGCGGGCGCGTCGTCCTCGTCCTCGTCGGAGAGTACGAAGCCCGCGTTCTCGGCGGTGCCCTCGGGCTCCTCACCGGCCTTGCCGGGGGCTGCCTCCTCGAGCACCTCCTCCTCGAGGATCTCGGCGTCGTCCTTCTTGGCGCTGGTCTTCTTGGCCGCCGTCTTCTTCGCGACGGTCTTCTTCACGGCCGCCTTCTTGGCGGTCGTCTTCTTGGCAGCCGCCTTCTTGGCGGGTGCCTCGTCGTCGACGGCGGGCTCGGCGGCGGGCGCCGCCGGCGTGGCGGTGGCGGTGGCCTTCCGGGTGGTCACCGCCTTGGCCGCGACCGTCTTGGTGGCGGTGCGCTTGGCGGGACTCTTCGCTGCGACGCTCTTTCGGGTGCGCTTGGGCTCTGCGGCACTGACCATCAGCGTCACACCCTCTTCCTCGAGGATCTGGTTGAGGCTGCGCAGTACGTTCTTCCACTGAGTGGCCGGAATCTGGTCAGCTTCGAAGGCCCGACGCACGTCATCGCCGGCGATCTGCCCCTCAGCCTTTCCCCGCTCAATGAGCGCCATGACAGAGACGGACTCGGCGATCTCCGGCGGGAGCGTACGGGATGTGCTGGCCGACACGAACAACCTCTCGGAACGTTGGAAAACGGCTTCCGGCCCCGTCCACAGTGGACAGGAGCCGACCACCGGCTTGGGGATGGGCCGACGGCGCGGGCGGGGGCCGGGAAGATGCACAGCGCCGTGAACGGCGTCCGTATTCCCTCCGCGGCTGTCACCTCTTAGGTCATCGCGTTCGTGCCGCCAGCGTTACGCCCAATCCGCGTGGCCCGAGTCACACCCCGTAAGCGAACGAAAACGGTCAGACCCGGGCAGGAGGGGTCACATGCGGCGGCGACCCGGCCGTCCCGCCGGGCCCCGGCCCCTTCGCGCCGTCGGACCCCGCAGGATCACCAGGATCCCACGGGGTCCGACGGGAGGCGGATCACCGATCAGGCACTGCCACAGGAGGGGGGTGGCACACCCGGCCGCGCCGCCCGCGGAACGGGTTCAGTGCTCGCGCGGGGCGGGCACGACCCGTTCCACCCCGGGGTGGACCATGAGGAGCTGGCGCATGGCCGCCTCGGCCGCCGCCCCGTCACCGGTGGCGAGGGCCTCACAGATGCGGCCGTGATGCGCCAGCGACGCCTCGTTCGGCCGGTCACAGCCCGCGACCGGGCCGCCCGAGACCTGAAGAGCCGCGGACACGATTCCGGAGAGGTGCTCCAGCATGCGGTTGCCCGCGACCTGGATCAGCAGCGAGTGGAACTCGGAATCGGCGCGGGAGAAGGTGAGGGCATCACCCTGGGCCATCGCGTGCCCCATGATCTCGACCATGTCCGCGAGGCGCTGCTGGACGTCCTCGCGCCCGTGCCCGGCGGCGAGGCGGGCGGCGAGCGGCTCGATCGTCCACCGCAGCTCGCTCAGCTCGCGGCGCTGGTCGTCGCGCTGCGGCCCGAAGGCCCGCCACTCGATGATGTCCGGGTCGAGGAGGTTCCAGTCACTGACGGGGCGCACACGTGTGCCGACGTTCGGGCGGGCACTCACCAGGCCCTTGGCCTCCAGGACGCGCAGCGACTCGCGGACGACGGTGCGGGAGACCTCGAAACGCTGGCCGATCTCCTCGGGCACCAGCGGGCGGTCGGCACCCAGGTCGCCGGAGACGATCATCTGACCCAACTGCTGGACGAGCTGGCCGTGCAGCCCGCGTCCGCGGCTGCCCGCGGCACGTCGGCCCACACGGCCCAGATCGGGGTCCGCACCCTCCCAGGCAGGGATCCCGACGCGGTCGACGGCGGGCGCCTCGGCGTACGGGTAGCGGTCGAGTTCGCCCGGGCTCGTGAGGCCGGAGTCAGCGGAGCGGGCGGCGGTCATCATGGTGTGCGCAAGGGTACTCACGCATCCTTTGTCGGCGTCGTCTCCAACTCCCTTGAGGTCTTTGGTGAAAAGCACACGAAAGGGTGATCGCTCACCCCGTCGCAATTGACGCCTTATCGGAAAGAAATGGGCGCTCTGCGGGGAGTTGTGCGCATGGCCGGACTAAGGGTTACGGACAGTCGTCACCGGAGTCTGCTGCGCAGGGTGGTGAGGAGATACGCGCAGAGCAGCGCGGTCAGCGACAACGTCAGTGCCCCGCCCACCGGTTGGGAGATCACCTCGAAGGCGGCCTCCAGGTAGTGCTCTCCCCCGAAGGGCCATCGCGGCAGGAGGGCCTCCCGCAGTCTCATCGGAAGTCCGGCCGCGGTTCGCACGGACGGCCCGTCCACGAGCTGGTGCACGACGGGCACCACGAGGAGGGGGACGGCGGCCACAGCGGCGAGCCCGGCCGTGGTGGACCGGAAGACACCTGCGGCCAGTACGCCCGCCCAGGCGCAGCCGATCACGAGCCCCATCCAACTCACACTCAGGGTGAACCAGTCGGCGGGAACCTGGGCGAGCTCCCGTCCGTAGACGAGATAGAGCACTTCGGCGTCGCAGCCGACGGTGAGGACGGCCAGCACCAGCGCGGTGGCCGAGGAGACGAGCAGTTTGGCGGCCAGCAGCCCCAGCCGGCGGGGCACGGTGCCGCGGTCCGCAGCCAGAGCGGGGTGGCGGAACTCGTCGCCGAAGGCCAGCGCGCCGAGCAGTCCCGCGCCGAGCGCCGCGGGCGGCAGGGGCAGCTCCTGCGGCCACGCGGCCAGCAGGCGCGGCTGCGGAGTATGTCCGATGCGTGCGAGCACGACGGCGGTCACTGCGGACACGACGAGCACGACGGCCCCGGTCAGGAACCCGGTGCCGATCCCGGCGGCACGGCGGATCTCGTAACGGAGAGGGCGGAGAGGGCTGGGGGCGGGGCGGACGGAGATGGGGGGTGGCAGAGGGGGCAGTGCGTCGAGCGTGCGAGCCGTGCGGGTGCCGTCGGGGTGCGGCGCTCGGAGTGAGGAAGGTGTGGTCGCCGCCGGAGGAGCGTTGTCAGAGCCGATGCTCGGGGAGGCGTTCAGGAGCCCGTGCGGCTCGGCGACGGGTAGCGGTTGCCCGAAGGAAGGCGAGGGCTCGTCTGTGACCGGCTCCGGTGCGTTCGAAAGAGATCGCGGCTCGAGCGGGGGTCGCGGCTCGGTCGTGAGGGGCGCCGCGGGGTCTGTTACGGCCGGCCTCGACGGGTCGAGAGACGGTGCCGGTTCTCCGGGCCGGGGCTCGAGGGCCGTCCGGTGCGTGTGAGGGGTGTGGCCTGGCTCGACGGGGCTTCGGTCAAGCGGCCCACTGGCCTGAGCGATGACTGCACCGGGCCCCATGTCTCCGATCTCGTCGGCGAGTTGGTGTACGACGATGCCGTGACGGAACGCGATCTCGCCGATGTCCGCGCAGGTACCGCCGTACACGGAAAGGCGGTTGCCGCCCTCTCGGACGACTTCGACGGAGCGCTGCGAGGTGCGGGCCTGCTTGGCCAGGAGAGCTGCCAGACGGGCCGCGTGCGGGCTGCGTACGGCGACTCGGGGGCGGAGGCGGGTGCGGGAAAACTCCACGGCCTCCTGGTCGGCCACGATCCTGCCCTGTTCCAGGGTGACGACGCGGTCGGCGGTACGCGCGGCCCCCTTGGGGTCGGCCGTGGTGAACAGGACGGTGCCGCCCTGGGCGGCGTGGGCGCGCAACATGCCGTGCAACCAGGTGCTCTCACGCGCGCAGAGCCCGTCGTCCGGGTCGTCGAGGACGAGGGTGTGCGGGTCGGCCAGGAGGACGCAGGCCAGGCCGAGGCGGCGGTCCATGCCACGGGAGAGGGTGCCGAGGCGTTCCTCGCGCAGGCTCACGAGCCCCACCGCCTCGAGGACTTCGTCGGCACGCCGCACCGGGACCCCCGCGGCGGCGCACAGCATGCGCAGATGACCGCGGACCGTGCGGGCGGGATGCCCGGGCACATCGCCCAGCAGTACGCCGACCTCGCGCGAGGGATGGGCGATGCGGTGCAGGGGGCGGCCCCGGAAGTGAGTGATGCCGCGACCCTGTTGGAGTTCGAGCATGAGTCTGAGAACCGTCGTCTTGCCGGCGCCCGGCGCTCCGAGCAGCGCGGTGATGCGGCCCGCCCGCGCCTCGAAGGAGACGTCGTCGACTGCGGGCGGATGCTCTTTGCGGGGGTTGCTGGTCAGTCCGAAGGCCTGGATCACTCACAGCAAGATAGCGTGCTATGTCCGGTTTTTCGGGCATCACTAGGCCCGCCTCGGACAGGACCGCCACCCGCGGCCGGGCTGCGGGCGGCCGATGTCCGTGCCGCCGCCCGCGCCCGGTCCGCTGGTCACACCTCGGGGCGCAGCATCGGGGGATTGAGCAGCGTCGCGCCACCGGCACGGAAGAGCTGGGCCGGACGCCCGCCCTGGCGCGTGGTCGTCCCACCCGTGGGAACGAGGAAGCCGGGTGTACCGGTGACCTTGCGGTGGAAGTTGCGCGGGTCCAGCGCCACGCCCCACACCGCCTCGTAGACCCGGCGCAGTTCCCCGACGGTGAACTCGGGCGGGCAGAAGGCGGTGGCCAGCGACGAGTACTCGATCTTGGAGCGGGCGCGCTCCACTCCGTCCGCCAGGATCTGGGCGTGGTCGAAGGCGAGCGGCGCGACCGGCTCGGCGTCCCGCCCGTAACCGCCCTGCTGCAACAGCTCCTCGACCGGAGCCCAGCGCGCGTTGCTGGCGTCTCCGCCTGCCCTGGGTGCCGGCAGGTCGGGGGCCAGGGCGAGATGGGCGACGCTGACGACCCGCATCCTGGGGTCCCGCTTGGGGTCGCCGTAGGTGGCGAGCTGCTCCAGATGCGCGCCGTTGTCCTGGGCCGGGACGGACGGGTCGTGGACGCGCAGTCCGGTCTCCTCGGCCAGCTCGCGTGCCGCCGCCTGTGCCAGGTCTTCGTCAGCCCGTACGAAGCCGCCGGGCAGCGCCCAACGCCCCTGGAACGGCGGTTCGCCCCTGCGTACCGCCAGCGCACACAGGGCATGGCGGCGCACGGTCAGCACGACCAGGTCCACGGTGACGGCGAAGGGCGGAAACGCTGACGGGTCGTAGGGCATGCGGCGATCATAGTCGTCTGCTTGACGATAAACACTCCCTTCGCCGGTCCGTTCGCCTACTGATCCACTTCGGTCCGGCATGGGCTCCACTGGCTGTCCGCTTGGCCCTGAAGTGGCACATTGTCGCAGGTCACACACCCAGTTGCAGTCCGTCGGCCGCCTCCTCGACCATGGCGAGCCCCAGGCGGCTGACCCGCACGGAGAACGGGGCGCCTGCCACGCGCAATCCCGTGAAGCCGACTTCTCCGAGGGGGGCGCCGCGCACGGGGCGCAGCGTGACCGTCCCGGCCGGGGCGTCGGGACGGATGCCGACGAGGGTGGTCAGCAGCAGAACTCCACCGGCCGCCGCTGTGGCCGCGGGGCGGCAGGCCGCCGGATGCGGGAGCGGAGCGCTCCCTTCCATGCGCTGCTCGCCCGCGTACATCTCGGGCAGCCGGTGGGTGAAGGTCTCGGCGGCCGCGATCACGCCGCGCAGCAGTGAGCTCGCCTCCTTCTCGTAGCCGGCGGCGGCCAGGCCCGCGACGGCGAGCGCCGTCTCCTGGATCCGTACGGCTCCGGCGCGGTGGCCGAACGGATTGAAGCCCGGCTCCTTCGCGCCCAGTCCGCGCAGGCCCCACCCCGAGTCCATGACCGGGCTGCCGAGCAGCCGGGCGAGATTCTCGGTCCGGACCTTGTCGAGCAGACCGGGCGCCAACTCGCCGCCGCCCAGCAGGCCCGTGTCGAGGAGGTGCACGGCGGCCGCGCCCAGGTGAGGCACCACGCTGCCGTCCTGGGCACGGGCTGCCGCGGGCCGGCCGCCCCCGCGGTCCTCGACCCAGAAGTCCTTGCGGAACGCGGTCCGCAGGGACTGCGCCCACTGCCGGAGCGCCGCTCCCCCTGTCCGGCCGCAGGCGTCGAGCAGGTCGGCACCGAGCAGGGCGGCGCGGTGGGCGTGGGCCTGTGTCTCGCAACGGACGAGTCCGCCCGGGTTCGGGTCGCGCAGGTACGTGCCGTCGCCCACGGTGTTGCGCAGCCAATCCAGACAGCGCTCGGCTGCGGGCAGCAGTGCTTCCGTCTCCTGCTCGGGGAGGCCCCAGCGGCGGGCCTCGGCGAGCAGGGCGGGGAAGAGCAGCGTGGCCTCCGTCGCGGTGCAGTGCGGCGGTAGGTGCGGCCCGGCGTCCCGTCTGGGGCCGGGGATCATTCCGGCCTGCGCTCCGGGGCCGGTGAGCTGGGTCCGGGCGAGGATCCGCAGGGTTCCTGCGGCGAGGCCGGTGCCGAGCGGCAGCACCATCCGGGCGGCGACGAGCGCTTCGGCGGGGGCCAGGCCACAGCGCCAGGGTGCCCCAGCCGCGAGGTGGGTGTCGGCGGGGTTCGCGGAGTCACGCAGGAGGAGTGCTTGGAGGTCCTCGATGCTGGTCCGCAGGAGGGCGGGGACTCTGGGGTCGTCGCCCTCCGCGCACGCGGCGGCGAGAGGGCTGGTCGCCGCCCGGCCCACCGCTCGCAGGGGCCCCGCGCCGTCCGACCGAACCCGCAGTTCCACGGTTCTGCTGCCGCCGGGTGGCAGGTCGAGCTCCCATCGCAGCAGTCCGGCCGAGGCCACGGCGTCCGCGGGAGGCGGTTCGGCTGCGACACTCGTGTTGCCGGTGGCGCAGGACCAGCGCAGGCCGGAGCCGTGGACGGTGGCGGAGAGTTCGGGCCCCGCGTTGCCGGAGGCGATCGCCCCGAGGTCGGCCAGGTCCGTGGCCAGGACGAGCTCGACCGGCAGGCGAAGCGGACGGGGAACCGCGCTGTGCAGGGTGATCCGCTCCGTACCGTCCGCGAAACGGTTGCGTTCCACGATCACGTCCGGGTCCGGGCCCGTCTGCGGGGACGTGCGGAGCGTGCCCACGAACCTGGCACGGTCGGCCGAGGCCATCCGGGCCTGCACCGCGAGGGGTTCTCGTCCGGCCACGCGGATCTCGCACCGGGAGAGCACGCGCCGGCCGCCACGGTAGAAGCCCTCCAGGCCACGGCCGGTCATCTGCCCTGCCTCGGTTGAGATGGCGAGGCCGGGAAGGGCGACACAGATCATCACGGCGTGCGCGGGCGGCAAGTCGGCGGACCAGCGCAGTCCGGGAATCGTGGCGCCCCGCGTAGAGGGCGGAGACGGGTGCCCGGTGGATGACGGAGTCCGCCCCGGAGCGAAGGGCGCCGAGGCCGATCCGTATCCCGAACCCGCGCCGGGGTGACGACTCTGGCCCGCCCATCGAGGAGACGATCGGCGCGGGCCCGGTGACCAAGGCGGGCGGGCGTCCGGGCCGGCGGGGGAGAAGGCGTCAGCCGGGCTGCCGGGGAATCTCGGCCCGTAACCGTCGACCCGTGTCGCTGGTCGCGGAGGGGCGGCCTGGTCCCCCGCCGGCGTCGCCCTTGCCCCGGGCGGGGCGAGACCCGCCCCGAGGGGCGGCGGGGGCCCGCCTTGGGGGCGGTGGTCGTCGGCAGCGGAGGGCGGAGTCGGCTGTTGCATGGGAAGGCTTCCTCTGCGCTCTGTGCGCCTCGATCGGGTTCGGCGCCGGTGTCGGAGGGCAGCGGCGGGGCAGGGGCGGTGCGGCGTCACGGCCTGTCCAGCCGTTTCGCCACTCAGGTGAACGGCGTGAGCGTCCTCCGAGTCACGCCCGTGGCCCGGCCCCCTCGAGACCGCCCGGCGGAGGCTCACTCCCCGTCGCCCGCGCCGTGGCTCGGCTGCACGCCTTCCTGGCCCCCGTCGCGGCAGGGCGTGGCCGCCTTCTTCGACGTACGCGCACGCGTGCGGCTCGTGTGCACGCTGCCGGACCGTGCGGCATCCGCCGTGGTCGCACGGCCCGGGCCCGTACCGGTGTCGGTAGTACCGGCAGGGCGCGTCGTGCTCGCCGATGTGCGCCGACGAGGACTCCGTGCGCCCAGGTCACGGCCGTCCGCACCGGTACGGCTGGAGGCTGCGCCGGTACGGCTGGAGGCTGCGCCGGAAGCGCCGGCGGGACGGGAGCGGCGGCGGGACGGCACCGCTGCCGATGCGGGCTTGTCGCCCGGCTCGGACTCGGTCTGTGGCGCCACTTCCGGCGAGAGTTCGCCGCGTGGCTCGGACTCGGTCGGCACCACTGCCCGTGCGGGCACGTCGCTCGTTTTGAACTCGGGCGCCGCGGTTGTCCCGCGTCCGGCGGAATCGGCGCTGTCCGCCTTCGTTTCCAAGAGATCGGTCACCGCGTGCCCACGGCCTTTGCGCTCCGCGCGCAGGCAGCTGCGGATCGACTCCGGGTCGAGGCCCTCATTGCAGGCCTGGTGCAGGAGGCGGGCGAAGAGGTAGTCGGGATCGGCGCCCAAGGCCATGGCGAGGGCTTCCCGGGCCTCCAGTTCGTCGCCGGTGGACCAGGCGACCCAGCCGGCGAGAGTGAGCGGCGCGGCGGCATGTTCGCGGTAGGGGCCGACGCAGCGGCGTGCCAGTGTCCGCCAGAGGCGAAGGGCGTGTGCGGCTTCGTCGCCCTCCATCCACTCGGCCGCCCGGTCGCGGGTCGCTCGGTCCTGAAGGCCGAGGATCAGCCGGGCGGCCTCGTCCCGCCCGAGCAGTTCGTCGTCTCGGAGATCCGCCAGGAGCATGCCGGAGACAGGTTGTGCCTCGGCGAAGCGGTCCAGGATCCTCCCGGCCAGGTCCAGTGTCTCGTCGGCCACGGCGGCGCGGCCAGCGTCGTCCAGGATCTTCGGCACCAGCGCCATGCTGGCGGTGTCCAGGGCGGCCTCCTGTTCGAGGGCGGCGGCGTTCTCCCAGGGCAGCAGCCGGGCCCGGAGCTCCCGTAGTGTGCCGCGTACCTGGATACCGGCGTAGGTGGCTGCTGCGGCCAGCACGGAGGTGCCGGGCAGGCCCATGGCGGCTCCCTCGGGGGAGCAGCACGCCTCGTTGTCACAGCAGTACGACCAGTAGCGACCCTCCGAGATGCACAGCGCCTCGACCACCACCACGTCCAGCGAACCGCACTCGACACGCAGCCTCTGGGCCAGGGGCCTCAGGCGCTCCATCACCTGCCGACCGGTCTGGCCCTCCTCCGGTTCCTGGCACAGGAAGGCGACCATCGACTCGGGCCGGGCTCCTCGGCGCTCGCTGCCCGTCACGAGGCCCTGGGACAGTTGCCGGGCTGCGGAAGGCCAGTCGTCCGCGTTCGCGGGGATACCGAGCCGGGCCCGGCCTCCGAACCGCCCGCGTCCGTCCTTGTCGTGCAGGGCGACCAGGACGATGCTGTCCTCGGGGCGGTACCCGAGCAGATACGGCAGGGCGTCGGCCAGTTCGGCCGGAGTGCGCAGCGTGACCTGGTGCTCGCCGCCGTGAGTGTCGTACGCGGGGCCGGGCGTGTGCGGCCCGGACGCTTTGCTCGCCTTGCTCTCCTGCGCACCGCGATGGTGCCCGCCCTGCGCCTCGGGCCCGGTCCCGCCCTGCGCCTCGGGCCCGGTGATGTCACCGTTCTCAGGGGATCCGGTCGTTTCGCTGTGGTTCGTCATGCGAAGACGATCTCGCGGAACCCAATCCTCCGCTTGACCCTGTGGATAAGTCCGATCAGGAACACGTCACCTCACGCCAGGAAGGCCCGGCGCGTCCCCGGCTCTCGATGCGTCGCCACGGATGTCAGTGCCGTCCTGTTGTATGGAACGCATGGAGCACACGAGCAACGCGGAACTCCGGGCGGCGGCCGACGCCGTCCTCACCCGTCTCGTCGGGGACGTGTCGGGAGAGGCCCGGCTGCGCGAGGACCAGTGGCGGGCGATCGAGGCGCTGGTCGCCGACAGACGCCGTGCCCTGGTCGTCCAGCGCACGGGGTGGGGCAAGTCCGCGGTGTACTTCGTGGCGACCTCGCTGCTGCGGGCACGGGGAAGCGGTCCGACCGTGATCGTGTCCCCGCTTCTCGCGCTCATGCGGAACCAGGTCGAGGCGGCGGCTCGGGCGGGCATCCACGCCCGGACCATCAACTCTTCCAACACCGAGGAGTGGGACGCCGTCCAAGACGAGATCGCCGCGGGCGAGGTGGACGTCCTGCTGGTGAGTCCCGAACGACTCAACAACCCGGATTTCCGGGATCAGGTGCTCCCCCGGCTCGCAGCCGCCACCGGGCTCCTGGTGGTGGACGAGGCGCACTGCATCTCCGACTGGGGTCACGACTTCCGGCCGGACTACCGCCGGCTGCGGACGATGCTCGCCGATCTCCCGCCCGGTGTGCCGGTGCTCGCGACCACCGCCACGGCCAACGCTCGCGTGACGGCCGACGTCGCGGAACAGCTCGGCACCGGCGGCAGCTCGGACGCCCTCGTGCTGCGGGGCCCGCTGGACCGGGACAGCCTGAGCCTGAGCGTGCTGCGGCTGTCGGATGCCGCGCACCGGATGGCCTGGCTGGCCGAGCACCTCGACGAACTGCCGGGGTCCGGAATCATCTACACGCTCACCGTGGCCGCCGCCGAAGAGGTCACCGCCTTCCTCCGGCAGCGTGGGCACACGGTCGCGTCGTACACGGGCAAGACGGAGAACGCCGACCGTCAGCAGGCGGAGGAGGACCTGCTCGCCAACAAGGTGAAGGCACTCGTCGCCACCTCCGCGCTCGGCATGGGCTTCGACAAGCCCGATCTGGGCTTCGTGGTGCACCTGGGCTCGCCCTCCTCCCCCATCGCCTACTACCAGCAGGTGGGCCGCGCGGGACGCGGTGTGGAGCATGCCGAGGTGCTCCTGCTCCCGGGCAAGGAGGACGAGGCGATCTGGAAGTACTTCGCGTCGCTCGCCTTCCCCTCGGAAGACCTGGTGCGCCGCACGCTCGACATCCTCGCGCACGCGGAGAAGCCCCTGTCGTTGCCCGCCCTGGAGCCATTGGTGGAGCTGCGCCGCTCCCGCCTCGAGACCATGCTCAAGGTTCTGGACGTGGACGGGGCGGTCAAACGGGTCAAGGGCGGCTGGATCGCGACCGGGCAGCCATGGTCCTACGACGCCGAGCGGTACGCGTGGGTGGCGCGTCAGCGGGAGACCGAGCAGCAGGCCATGCGCGCTTACGCGTCGACGACCGACTGCCGCATGGAATTCCTGCAGCGCCAGCTGGACGACGAGGCCGCCAAGCCGTGCGGTCGCTGCGACAACTGCGCCGGTCCCCGCTTCGCCGCCGACACGTCCGAGGAGGCGCTCGACGCCGCGCGCGTGGACCTGGGCCGGGCAGGTGTCGAGGTGGAGCCCCGGCGGATGTGGCCGACGGGGCTGCCGGCGATCGGAGTAGACCTCAAGGGACGCATCCCGGCCGGCGAACAAGCCGCGCCGGGGCGCGCGCTGGGGCGGCTGTCGGACATCGGCTGGGGCAACCGGCTGCGGCCCATGCTCTCGCCCCAGGCCCCCGACGGGCCAGTACCGGACGACGTGGCGAAGGCCGTGGTGGACGTGCTGGCCGACTGGGCCAGAGGCCCCGGCGGCTGGGCCCCGGGAGCACCGGAGGCCCAGCCGCGCCCGGTCGGAGTCGTCACCGTCGCCTCACGCACGCGACCGCAGCTGATCAACTCCCTGGGGGCGCGCATCGCGGAGATCGGCCGGTTGCCGCTGCTGGGCGCCGTCGAATACGCGGGCGACGCCTACCCGGGCTCCCGGAGCAACAGCGCCCAGCGCCTGAAGGCACTGGACGGGGCCCTGACCGTGCCACCCGCCCTCGCGGCGGCCCTCGCCGAGGCCCAGGGCCCGGTCCTCCTGGTGGACGACTACACGGAGACCGGCTGGACCCTCGCGGTCGCGGCCCGCATGCTCCGACGCTCCGGAGCGCAAGGGGTGTTGCCGCTCGTACTGGCCGTACAGAGCTGACGGCAGGTGTGGGGGCGGGGCGACTGCCCCGGCGCACACCTCTGGACTCCGGGCACCCCCATGACGTACGAACGTGTCGTGCTCGAACGCCCCATGGGTGGTGCGGCGACACACACGGCGGGGATATTAGCCGCGCATCATCTGATAACGGTCGGCTGCCTCAATTGCTCGTTGCCGCATTCAAGTTCGACAGGAAGAATTGAAGTCCGCTCCCGCACGGCTCGTCCGCCGCTCCGGCAGGGCTTCGCTGCGGTGCGCGCTCCCAGGAATCCGACCCCGCCCGCAGTGTGGGCGCGTAGCCGAAGGGAGGACCGTGACCTTCGGATTCGCTCCGGCCTCGGCAGCGGCGTCGACGTCCGCCGCTTCCGCCAACCGCTTGCTCGAACCCGCGGAATGGGCCGCCGCCGGGATCCCACTCCTGCGCAATCCCCGCGAGATCGTCAGCGGACTGCACGCCCGGCACCACCCGCAGCCGGCGACCGCAGTCGTGGCCGTGCTCGACCCGGACGAGCGGCTGCGCGCGAGCGCCTCGTTCGTGCGCCGTTCGGCACCGGCCGACGGCTGGATGTTCCGCAACGCGCTGCTCGCGCAGTTGCGCCGGGTCATCCCGCACGATCTGCGGCGCCGCACGCCGGTACGCACCGCGGTGCTCCTCTACTGCCGTGACGGCGACGCGCGTTGGACCGAGGAGGACGGCGCGTGGATGTGGGGACTGCGCGACGCGTGCACCCTGCACGGGCTGCGCTGCGGGGCGTACATCACGCTGACCCGTGACGGCTGGCAGGTCCTCGGTGAGGGGCGCGGCGGACGCCGACCTCATTCCGCCTCGGCGCCGGAGCCGTTCGCCACGTCGGAGACACCGCCACCCATACCGCGCACCGGCGGCGCCTCCGAGGTATTGCGCCGCGCAGCTGCGGCACGCTGAGTTGCGGACAGACCGTTCCCCAAGGGTCCCGGGACCGCAACCGTCAAGCAGCACACGGCACACCACGATCCCTGGGCGGGCAGCCGGAACGAGCACTCCGAGCATTGCCTCGGCCGATCCGCAGGCACGGCGGTCCGCGACGCCACGGAAGCGCTCGTCCGGACCGCGCGAGGCGCCCGCGCAGCCGCTGTCCCGCCCTCCGGGCAGGATGAACCGCCCGCCGTGCGGAGCCGCGGCAACGGGTCCTGAAGTGCCCACCCCAGCGCCCTGCCGGGCGCTACGGCACCGACTCAGACGCCCGCGCCCAGCACCGAGTTGATCCGCTGCGGGTCACCGCAGACGATCAGCAGGGCGCCGGCCCGGGAGTGGGCCAGGGACAGGGCGCTCACGGCTGCGGCCTCGGGACCGCCGTTGACCGCGACCACGACCACCGGACGCGAGGCGGCGCGGGCCGCGATACCGGCGTCCGTGTAGAAGACGTCGTCGCCGGCGTCGTGCTGGGCCCAGTAGGAGGCTTCACCGAAGGACAGCTCGTGGGCGGCCCACGGGTGCTGTTCCCCGGTCGTGATCACCAGGACGTCGCCGGGTGCACGACCGGAGTCCAGCAGCAGGTCCACGGCCTCCTCGGCTGCGTCGAGCGCGCCTTCCACGGAGGCCGGAACCAGCTGGATCTGCGGGGTGACCGGAGCGGCGGCACCGGCTGCGGGACCCGACGGAGCGGGCTTGGTGGCCACATCGCGCGACGTGCGTTGCACCGGCGGCGCCGGCCGGAGAGGGCCGGGACGACCGGGACGCGACGGAGCCGCGGGACGGGGGCCGGGTACGGGACGGGGGGTCGGCGCGGTGCGGCCACTGGCCGGAGTGGCGCGGGGACCCTGGGCGCTCTCGTGAATCTGAGGCTCCTCGGGAATGAGAGGCATGGGTTGATATTTATCAAACGTTGGTACGACCCGCGTCGGCGGGTGGCACTTGTGTGCGAGCGAAACCGTCAGAAATCGAAGCCGAGCTGGCCCTCGATCTCCGGAACGCCTTCTTCCGCCCAGCTGCGGGCCTTCTTGAGGTGCCGCCACTGGGGCAGCGCATCAAGATACGCCCACGACAACCGGTGGTAGGGGGTGGGGCCCCGCTCCGCCAGTGCGGCCTTGTGCACGGGGGATGGATACCCGGCGTTGTCCGCAAAACCGAAGTCTGCATGGTCGATACCCAGTTCGGCCATCATTTTGTCGCGCTGAACCTTGGCGATCACCGAGGCCGCGGCGACTGCCACGCAGGACTGGTCACCCTTGATCACCGTACGAACCCGCCACGGCGCACCCAGGTAGTCGTGCTTGCCGTCGAGGATGACCGCGTCGGGACGGACCGGGAGGGCGTCCAGCGCACGCCCCGCCGCGAGCCGCAGCGCGGCCGTCATCCCCAGGGCGTCTATCTCCTGTGGGGAGGCATGCCCCAGGGCGAACGACGTCACCCATGTCCGCAGTTCCTCTGCGAGGGCGGTGCGTCGCTTGATGGTGAGCAGCTTCGAGTCCGTGAGTCCTTCGGGCGGTCGGCGGAGCCCGGTGATCGCCGCGCAGACCGTGACGGGACCGGCCCAAGCGCCGCGCCCCACCTCGTCGACACCTGCAACGATCTTCGCTCCGGTCGTGGCTCGAAGGGAGCGCTCGACGGTGTGAGTAGGCGGTTCGTACGGCATGGCGCCCCTAGATTACGCCGCCCGGAACCGCCCGCGACACCCCGGCCCGCACCGGCGACTTCGTGGCCTTGACGCACCCTCGCCGGGCACCGTTCCAGCGAAGCGCCAAGCACCCTCGGCCCGAGCGTCAGACACCCTCGTCCCGAGCGTCAGGCACCGCCGGACCGCAGCAGCGGAACCATCAACTGGTCGATCAGTTCCTCGACTTCATGATCCTGCCATTCACAGCCGCACATCTTGGAGCGGTACATCATCATCGCCGGTATGGCGTCGAAGACATAGCCGTTCGCGGCCTCGGGGCGCACCTCACCTCGCTTGATCCCGCGTTCGATGACCTCCCGCAGCATCTTCATGGTGGGTTCCACGACCCCCTCGAAGATCACGCCGTGGAAGCGCTCGGCCTGCGCCGTGTCGCATTCGTGAATCACCGAGCGAAGCGCCGAACCCGGGCGGGAGAACATGGCGTCGCGAGCCCGCAGACACAGCACCAAGAGGTCCTCGCGCACGCTTCCTTCGTCCGGGGTCGCGTCGAACTGCGGCAGCCCGGCGCGCAGGGCGTCGGCGACCAGATCCTCCTTGGACGGCCAGCGCCGATAGACCGCCGCCTTACCGGTCTGCGCACCGGCGGCGACACCCTCCATCGTCAGGCCGCTCCAGCCGACCGTGCTGAGTTGATCCAGCGCGGCCTCGAGGATCGCGCGTTCGAGTACCGCGCCGCGGCGGCGGGCGGCCGTCTGAGCGGGGGCATCCGCCCAGCTGGGGGTAACCATCGGACTCTCTCCAACGAGCAGAGGAAGCGGGCGTTCCGGGGATGGGGGGACGTGCCGGACGGCCACACAGGGGGACGTGCCGAACGGCGACGCCGTAAGTGAACGCTTGCGTTCACTGAGGCGGACTCACTACCGTTGACGCGGCAGTGAACGCAAGCGTTCACTAACAGACTCGTGGGGGACCCACAGTGACAACCTCTCCGTTGCTCAAAGATCGAAAGCCAGGTGCGGCCCGCCGGGAGGGACGCCCCGGCATCGCGCTCACCGTCATCGCGGCCTGCCAACTCATGGTGGTGCTCGACGCGACGATTGTGAACATCGCCCTCCCGCACATTCAAGACGCGCTCGAGTTCAGCACCACCGACCTCACCTGGGTCGTCAGCTCCTACACACTCACCTTCGGCGGCCTGCTGCTCCTCGGCGGCCGCGCCGGTGACATCCTCGGCCGGCGCAGGGTCTTCATGACCGGCATCCTGTTGTTCACCTTCGCCTCGCTGCTCGGCGGGCTGGCCCAGGAACCCTGGCAGTTGCTGGCCGCTCGGGTGCTGCAGGGCGTGGGAGGCGCGATCGCCTCGCCCACCTCGCTGGCGCTCATCACCACCACGTTCCCCGAGGGCCCGGAACGCAATCGGGCCTTCGGCGTCTTCGCCGCGGTCTCCGCGGGCGGTGGTGCCATCGGCCTGCTCGCGGGCGGCATGCTCACCGAGTGGCTCGACTGGCGCTGGGTGCTCTTCGTGAACGTGCCGATCGGCGTGCTGATAGCCGTGCTCACTCCGCTCTACATCAGCGAGTCCGAGCGGCACACCGGTCGCTTCGACATCGCGGGTGCGGTGACCTCGACCGCGGGTATGGCGTCCCTTGTCTACGGCTTCATCCGGGCTGCGGACGAGGGATGGCGGGACAGCCTCACCATCGGGTCCTTCGTCGCCGCGGTGGTGCTGCTGCTGGCCTTCGGAATCATCGAGTCCCGGGCCAAGGAGCCGATCACCCCGCTGCGGATGTTCGCCGACCGCAACCGCTCGGGCACGTACGTGATCATGCTGAGCCTGGCCGCGGCGATGTTCGGCATGTTCTTCTACATCGTGCTGTTCGTGCAGAACGTGCTGGGGTACAGCCCGATCGAAGCAGGGCTCGCCTTTCTGCCGGTGACGGTCGTGATCGCGCTCGGCGCGGGGTTGTCGCAGCGGTTCCTGCCGGTGCTGGGCCCCAAGCCCTTCATGCTCGTGGGCTCCGCGCTGGCGATGATCGGACTGGCCTGGCAGGCGCTGATCAGCTCGGACAGCTCGTACGTCGGCGGGGTCCTCGGCCCGATGCTGGTGTTCGGCTTCGGTATGGGACTGAATTTCGTGACGCTGACCCTCACCGCCGTCTCCGGGGTCGCTCCGCATGAGGCGGGCGCCGCGTCCGGGCTGCTCAACACGACACAGCAGGTCGGCGGATCGCTGGGGCTGTCCATCCTGACGACGGTTTTCGGCACGGCGACCAAGGACGAGGCGGAGAAACAGCTTCCGCGGTTCACGGCCGACGGATCCGCGGAGCAGAAGGCGGAGTTCGCCAGGACGCAGCAGCTGCCCGCGCCTTGGGGGCACGAGGTGCTGGCCCAGGGCATATCGACGGCTTTCATCCCGGCCGCCGCGATGGCCGTCCTCGCCCTGGCCACGGCCTGGTTGGTGATCCGGGTCCGCAAGAGCGACCTGGAGGCACTGTTCGGCTCGGCCGGACCGGGGCTCGGCTGACGCAAGAGCACCGCGAACCGGCTCCGGCGGCCCGCAGGCGGGTGCGACACGGCCCCGTCGGCGGTTGTCGGGCCGGTTCGCGACGGGCGGCCGCTGGCCGGGGCGCAATCGGGGGACAGACTGCAGGGGCGGCGCTCCGGCCCCCCACACGCGACCCGCACGACGCGCGACAGCGTCCCACCAGCGGATCAGCACAGTGAGCAGGACCTCCATGACCACACCCCCTTGTCTCCGGCTTGTGCGCGGCCTGCCGGCTCGCACAGCGGATATCAGGACAACGAGCGGTCAGTCACAGAGAGTTCCCAGCATGCACGGAGAGTTCCGAAGAGTGGAGAGCTCCGGCCGTCAGGCCGACGTGGGCACCCACTCCGGAAGCGTTTCGGTTCGCTCGACCCACTCGGCGGGCGGCGCCCCCGCCTTCCCCGAGGCGATCACGCCGCCGACGATGGCGCATGTGGTGTCGACGTCCCCGCCGACCTGAGCGGTCGTCCAGAACGCCCGCTCGTAGTCGCCGAGGCTTCTGGCGGCCGACCAGAGGGCGAAGGGCACGGTGTCGTGGGCGGTCGTCCGCCGCCCGCACCCCAGAACCGCCGCGACCGTGCCCGGGTCGCCGTAGTCGAGCATGTCCCGGGCCCGGCGCAAGCCCGCGCCCACGGCGCTCTTGGGCACCAGGTCGATGACTCCGTCGAGCAGGGCTTCGGCGCCGGGCGGTCCATCGGGGGCGGCGGCGAACGCGGCGGCCGCGGCGACGGCCATGGCCCCGACGACGGCCTCGCGGTGCTGATGGGTGGTGTAGGCCGAGATCTCCGCCTGGTGGGTGGCCTGCTCCGGATCGTCCGCGTACCAGGCGCCCAGCGGGGCGATCCGCATCGCCGCGCCGTTGCCCCAGGACCCCTGCCCCTTGAAGAGCGCGGCGGCCAGTTCCCGCCAGTCGCCACCCTCCCGGACGAGCCGCAGCAGACGGTTGACCGCGGGGCCGTACCCCCGGTCGAAGTCGTGGTGCTCGGCGAAGGACTGGACCAGGGCGTCCTGGTCGATGCGGTGATGGGCGGCCAGGACGGCGACGACCGAGCCGGCCATCTCCGTGTCGTCCGTCCACTGCCACGGCCCGGACGGCACCTCGCGGCGCTTCAGCAGCGGGTAGTTCACCGGTACGAAGTACTGGGAGCCCAGCGCGTCCCCGACGGACAGTCCGCGCAGGCAGGCCAGTGCGCGGTCCAGGCGCATGTCGGGGGAGGAATCAGCGGTCATCGCCCTGCCACTCTATCCGGTGATCCCGTACGGCTCGGGATCTCGCCAGCGGTCGAAAGGCCGGTCAAGCGTGTACTTGCCGTCGTCCCCCAGAACGAGCATCCGCACCTCGCCGTTCCCCGGGTTCGACAGCGACTCGAACTCCGCGACCGTCCAGTGGAACCACCGCATGCAGAACAGCCGCATGGCCAGACCGTGGGTCACGATGAGGACGTTCGGCGGGTGGTCGGGGTCCTCGAAACTGCGGAACAGGCTCTCCAGAAACCCGCCGACCCGGTCGTAGACGTCGGCGCCTGACTCGCCCTGGGCGAAACGGTAGAAGAAGTGGCCGTACGCGTCCCGGTAGGCCTTCTGGAGGCGGACCTCGTCCCGGTCCTGCCAGTTGCCCCAGTCCTGCTCCCGCAGCCGGGGTTCCTCACGCACCCGTATGAGTCCGGCGTCGAGGTGGAACGCGCGCAGGGTCTCGTGCGTACGGCGGTACGGGGAGACGTACACGCTGACGCGCTCGTCGCCGAAGAGCTCGCGCAGCTGCCCGCCCGTCGCCTCCGCCTGCCGCCGGCCGCGCTCGGTCAGCGCCAGGGCGTGGTCGGGTTCACGCTCGTAGACGGAGTCATCAACATTGCCCGTTGACTCGCCGTGCCGGACAAGGACGATGCGCCGTGGTCGTGCCATGCCAAGACCCTAGATCGGGTGAGGGCTCGTCGAGCACTCCCACCGCACCCGTACAGCGCAGGTCACACGAATCCTGCACCACAGGTCACACCAGTCGCACGTTTGTCCGACCGAAACCACTCCGTCCGGAACCACTCCGTCCGGGCCTGCTCGGAGTCGGAGCGGCCGGATCCATGGCACCCGGGCACCCGTCGGCGCCGCGCGGAGTCAGACCGTCCAGCTCGACTCCATGTCCACGACGTCCCCGGTGAGCGCCGCCACGTCGGCCTCGGTCTGAGCCCTCAGGGCGAGCCGCTCCACGCGTTCGGTGCGGTACTTGCCGTGCTCGGCGGCCGACCGCCACATCGACAGCACCAGGAACTCGTTCCCGGGCGCCTCACCGAACAGGCCACGCACCATGCCGGGCGAACCGGCCATCGCCGGGTTCCAGACCTTCTCCTGCATCAGCACGAAGTGCTCTGCCCGCTCCTCGTGGATGCGGCAGAGCGCCACGCGCAGCAGGTCGGCGTCCGTGAAGCGCGGTTCGAAGCCGGTCTTCACGTCGAAGCGGTAGTCGAAGAGCCTGACCTGTGCGTCCTTGAACGTGCCCGCCTGGGCCGAGGCGAGCCGGTCGTGGGACCGTGCCATGAAGGAGTCGTAGAAGGCGCGGCTCTCCCAGAACGCGAAGATGTGTGCCACGTCCGGCCGCCCCCGGCTCCAGCCACCCCCCTGCCCGCGAAACCCCGGCTCCCCCAGAAGCCCCGCCCACTTCCGCTGCCCCCGCTCGAAACCGCGGCGGTCCACCACGGTGCAGCGAATCCACTTGACCAGCACCGCGCCATGGTAAGGCCACGGAGCGTGGCGCCGGTCACTCTCGGCTGTACCGCTCGCCCACGCGCGCACCCACGCGCGTGGCAGGATGGACAAACAGTCATGAGGGCCCGGCAGTTGGGCCGACGGGCGGGTCGGTACGGAGAAGGGGATGCTGGTGGACGGGCTCAACAAGGGGCTTCGCAAGGTCGAGATCGCGGTGCGGTGGGATCCCAGCCCGGCGGGGCAGCCGTCCACCGATCTGGACCTGGTCGCGGCCACCTACCCGGCGGACGATCCGCACGGCGATCCCGCGTACGTGGTGCACTTCGACAGCCGCTCCCCCGACGGCACCATCACGCTCAACCGGGACAGCAAGGACGGCCAGGGCTTCGGCTACGACGAAGTCATGACGCTGGAACTCGACCGGCTCGACGTCCGGTACGCGCGCGTGGTCGTCGGTGTCGTCATACAGCAGCGCCCGGCGGAGCGCACCTTCGTCAGCGTGAGCAACCCCGGACTGCGTATCCGCGAGGGGTACACCGTCCTGGCGGAGGACGACTTCGGCGGTGTCCTGGGGGCGACGGCGGCGACGGTCGCCGAGTTCACCCGGGACGGCTCCGGCCCCTGGGGCTTCCGCCCCGGCCTCCGTGGCTTCGAGGGCGACCCGGTGGACTTCACCAGGACGATGGGTGCGGCCCAGCGACCCTGACCTCGCCGCCGACGAGGCAGGTACGACGAGAGGGGCACCGCCCGCAGGCGGTGCCCCTCCGTCATCGGCTCAGGCGCTCGGCGTCAGCTGCAGCCGCTGGTCGAGCCGCAGCCCTCGCAGATGTAGCAGGAACCGGCGCGCTGCATCTTCGTACCGCAGGAGAAGCACAGCGGGGCGTCGGCCTGGATGCCCAGCTGCATCTCCACCAGTTCGGCACTGGTGTGGGCCTGCTGCGGGGCGGGCTTGGCCGCCTCCTCGGCCTTCGGAGCGGAAACGGCCTTCAGCTCCTGGGCGCGCGGCGCCGACTGGGCCAGACCCTCGACGTCGACCTCGTCGTCGGACGGCTCGTAAGACCCGGTCTCCAGGTGACGCTGACGCTCCTCGGCGGAGTGGATGCCGAGCGCGGAGCGCGTCTCGAAGGGCAGGAAGTCCAGCGCCAGGCGGCGGAAGATGTAGTCGACGATCGACTGCGCCATCCGCACGTCCGGATCGTCCGTCATACCGGCCGGCTCGAAGCGCATGTTGGTGAACTTCGAGACGTACGTCTCCAGCGGCACGCCGTACTGGAGGCCGACGGAGACCGCGATGGAGAAGGCGTCCATCATGCCCGCGAGGGTCGAGCCCTGCTTGGACATCTTGAGGAAGACCTCACCGAGACCGTCGTCCGGGTAGGAGTTGGCGGTCATGTAGCCCTCGGCGCCGCCGACGGTGAAGGACGTGGTGATGCCGGGACGTCCCTTCGGGAGGCGCTTGCGGACCGGGCGGTACTCGACGACCTTCTCGACCGCGGTACGGATCGTCTCCTCGGTCTTCTCCGTGATCTCGGCCTTCTCCTTCTCCTTGGTCTTGGCGGAGAGGGGCTGGCCGACCTTGCAGTTGTCACGGTAGATCGCGAGCGCCTTGACGCCCAGCTTCCAGGCCTCGAAGTAGATCTCCTCGACCTCCTCGACGGTCGCCGTCTCCGGCATGTTGACCGTCTTGGAGATGGCGCCGGAGATCCACGGCTGGATCGCGGCCATCATGCGGACGTGGCCCATCGGGGAGATGGCCCGCTCGCCCATGGCGCAGTCGAACACCTCGTAGTGCTCGGGCTTGAGACCGGGGGCGTCGATCACGTTGCCGTTCTCGGCGATGTGGGCGACGACCGCCTCGATCTGCTCCTCGAGGTAGCCGAGGCGGCGCAGGGCCTGCGGGACGGTGCCGTTGACGATCTGCATCGAGCCGCCGCCGACCAGCTTCTTGAACTTGACCAGCGCGAGGTCGGGCTCCACACCGGTGGTGTCGCAGGACATCGCCAGGCCGATGGTGCCGGTCGGGGCGAGCACGGACGCCTGGGAGTTACGGAAACCGTTCTTCTCACCCATGCGCAGCACGTCGCCCCAGGCCTCGCTGGCGGCGGCCCACACCGGGGTGTCCAGGTCGTCCATGCGGACGGCCTTGTCGTTGGCGTCCGAGTGCTGCTGCATGACGCGCTTGTGGGCGTCGGCGTTGCGGGCGTAGCCGTCGTACGGGCCGACGACCGAGGCGAGTTCGGCGGAGCGCCGGTACGCCGTGCCCGTCATCAGGGAGGTGATGGCGCCGGCGAGGGCGCGGCCGCCGTCGGAGTCGTAGGCGTGGCCGGTGGCCATCAGCAGGGCGCCGAGGTTGGCGTAACCGATGCCGAGCTGGCGGAACGCGCGCGTGTTCTCACCGATCTTCTGGGTCGGGAAGTCGGCGAAGCAGATCGAGATGTCCATCGCGGTGATGACCAGCTCGACGACCTTCTGGAAGCGCTCGGCCTCGAAGGACTGGTTGCCCTTGCCGTCGTCCTTCAGGAACTTCATCAGGTTCAGCGAGGCCAGGTTGCAGGACGTGTTGTCCAGGTGCATGTACTCGCTGCACGGGTTCGACGCGGTGATCCGGCCGGACTCGGGGCAGGTGTGCCAGTTGTTGATGGTGTCGTCGTACTGGATGCCGGGGTCGGCGCAGGCCCAGGCGGCTTCGGCGATCTTGCGGAAGAGCGCCTTGGCGTCGACCTCCTCGATGACCTCGCCGGTCATCCGGCCGCGCAGCCCGAACTGGCCGCCCTGGTCGACCGCCTTCATGAACTCGTCGTTGACGCGGACCGAGTTGTTGGCGTTCTGGTACTGGACGGACGTGATGTCGTCGCCGCCCAGGTCCATGTCGAAGCCCGCGTCGCGCAGGACGCGGATCTTCTCCTCTTCCTTGACCTTGGTCTCGATGAAGTCCTCGATGTCCGGGTGATCCACATCGAGGACGACCATCTTGGCGGCGCGGCGGGTGGCGCCACCGGACTTGATCGTTCCTGCGGAGGCGTCGGCGCCGCGCATGAAGGAGACCGGGCCGGAGGCGTTGCCACCGGAGGACAGCAGCTCCTTGGAGGAGCGGATCCGGGAGAGGTTCAGGCCGGCGCCGGAGCCGCCCTTGAAGATCATGCCCTCTTCCTTGTACCAGTCGAGGATCGACTCCATGGAGTCGTCGACGGACAGGATGAAACAGGCGGAGACCTGCTGGGGCTGCTTGGTGCCGACGTTGAACCAGACAGGGCTGTTGAAGCTGAAGATCTGGTGCAGGAGGGCGTACGCCAGCTCGTGCTCGAAGATCTCGGCATCGGCGGGCGAGGCGAAGTACTTGTGGTCCTCCCCGGCCTTCCGATACGTCTTCACGATGCGGTCGATCAGCTGCTTGAGGCTGGTCTCACGCTGCGGGGTGCCCACGGCACCCCGGAAGTACTTGCTGGTGACGATGTTGACCGCGTTCACCGACCAGAAGTCGGGGAACTCGACGCCACGCTGCTCGAAGTTGACCGAGCCGTCGCGCCAGTTGGTCATGACGACGTCACGGCGCTCCCAGGCCACCTCGTCATAGGGGTGGACCCCAGGGGTGGTGTGGATACGCTCGACACGCAGGCCCTTGCTCGCCTTGGCGCTCTTGGCGCGGGAACTCCGTGCCGGACCGCTCGCCGTCTCTGTCATGCCGCCTCCCTGTACGGGCGAAAACGCCCTGAAGTGCCCCGTTGTTCCCGTGGCACGGTGTTCTGTCTGGTGTTGCGGGCACCCACTCGCATCGCCCGCAACGGTCTTCTCATCGCCGCCGCCCGGCCGGGCCCGGAGCTGCCTTCCGGGTCCGGCCCACCTGTCAGTCGGCGGCGCCTGCGGGCTCGGGGACGTGTTCCGCCCCTCCGGGCCCGCGGTGGTCTTCCTGGCTCCCCGCAGCCGCGCTCTCGCGGTCTCCGTCGTCCGCGTCCGGTTGTCCTGTCTGCGCCCTGAGTTCCTCGACGGCCGCCTCGAAGTCGTCGAGCGAGTCGAACGCCCGGTAGACGGAGGCGAAGCGCAGGTAGGCGACGAGATCGAGCTCCTGCAACGGGCCGAGTATGGCCAGCCCCACATCGTGGGTGGTCAGCTCGGCGCTGCCCGTGGCCCGCACCGCCTCCTCGACCCGCTGGCCGAGCTGAGCGAGCGCGTCCTCGGTGACGGGCCGTCCCTGGCACGCCTTGCGTACACCATTGATGATCTTCGTACGGCTGAAGGGCTCGGTGACTCCGGACCGCTTCACCACCATGAGCGAGCACGTCTCCACGGTCGTGAAACGACGGGAGCAGTCAGGGCACTGGCGGCGCCGGCGGATCGATGTGCCGTCGTCGGTCGTACGGCTGTCGACGACACGACTGTCGGGGTGCCTGCAGAAGGGGCAGTGCATGAACTCCCAACCCTCCTCACAGCAGACTCAATAACCTCGCCGGGCCTCTTGCGCCCCACGAAGCAGCCCCAAGCATAGGCGATGACCATGGGCCTCAAGACCCGGGGGACCACAACTTCTGGGCTGCTGCTGCAATCCAACCACTAGATGTGGGGATTGGCTCATACATCCACGCCGTTCCCGCGCGTCGCACACATAGGCGCAGGTGACATGTGGCAGGCCGAGCCGCACGGTCCCGCGCACCCGGGGGTGCGGCTGCCGACGGCTTCCCGCGGGACATGCCCGCCTCCGTTTCCGCACAGCCGTATCGCCGCGGCACATGCGGAGATACCGTGGGCGCCGCGGGGAGGGGACGTGGGACTCCGGCGCAGATGACGGCTGGTCCCAAGGCAGGGGAATGCCGGATGGCAGACTGGGGCACCAGTCCACGAGGTGATCACCCCGGCGGTGAAGAGTACAGCAATGAACCCTTTTGCCCGCCAGGTGGCGCGGACGCCAATACACCCGGACACATGATCGCGTCCGGTGATTCGCGATTTTTCACTCGAACGTGTGTTTGGCGCAACCTTTCGAAAGCAACTACCGTTGTCCAGCAGGGAGACCATCGAGAGGGGCCGACGTGACCACCACCGCAGACAGTGCCGCCATCACTGCCCAGGACCGCTCCCAGGGCCGACTGGAGCCGGTGCATGCGATGAACGAAGCCACGAACCCTGAGGGGCACAAGCGCTCCCTGCCGGGCCGACCTCCGGGCATCCGGGCGGACAGCTCCGGACTCACCGATCGCCAGCGCCGCGTGATCGAGGTCATCAGGGACTCGGTGCAGCGACGTGGCTACCCGCCGTCGATGCGGGAGATCGGTCAGGCCGTCGGCCTCTCCAGCACCTCCTCCGTCGCACACCAGCTGATGGCACTGGAGCGCAAGGGCTTCCTGCGCCGCGATCCGCACCGTCCGCGCGCCTACGAGGTGCGCGGTTCCGACCAGGCCGCCTCGGTGCAGCCCACGGACACCGCGGGCAAGCCGGCCGCGTCGTACGTGCCGCTGGTCGGCCGGATCGCCGCCGGTGGCCCGATCCTCGCCGAGGAGTCCGTCGAGGACGTCTTCCCTCTCCCCCGCCAGCTCGTCGGCGACGGTGAGCTGTTCGTCCTCAAGGTCGTCGGTGACTCGATGATCGAGGCCGCGATCTGCGACGGCGACTGGGTCACGGTGCGCCGCCAGCCCGTCGCCGAGAACGGCGACATCGTCGCCGCGATGCTCGACGGCGAAGCCACCGTCAAGCGCTTCAAGCGCGAGGACGGGCACGTCTGGCTGCTGCCGCACAACGCGGCATACGAGCCGATCCCCGGCGACGACGCCACCATCCTCGGCAAGGTGGTGGCCGTACTGCGGC
Organism: Streptomyces sp. NPDC093598; assembly: GCF_044764825.1. Classification (NCBI taxonomy): domain Bacteria; kingdom Bacillati; phylum Actinomycetota; class Actinomycetes; order Kitasatosporales; family Streptomycetaceae; genus Streptomyces; species Streptomyces sp. NPDC093598. The sequence continues at coordinate 174,794 of NZ_JBIWIV010000011.1, forward strand.
GCGTCTGATCAGCGCGCACCGCGTCGGTCGGCCCCGCGAGGCCGCCCTCTGACCGGGCCCCGGAACCCCTGCGCCGGTTCCGGGGCCCTGCGCTGTCCCGGAGCCGTCAGCCCGACCACTGCGCCTCACGGCTCATGCACGTGAGGGGTGGTGCGTGCCCCGCGCCACACACCACCCGGCGGCTCATCCGCCTTCCGTCTGCCTGGCCGCCGCGTCGATCGCCGCCAGCGACTTCCGCACCTGGTTGCCGTCCGTCGTGAACCAGAAGTCGGGCAGAGACGCCTTCAGATAGCCGCCGTACCGGGCCGTCGCCAGACGCTGGTCCAGGACGGCGACCACACCACGGTCACCCGACGCCCTGACGAGACGGCCGGCGCCCTGCGCCATGAGGAGCGCGGCGTGGGTGGCGGCCACCGCCATGAAGCCGTTGCCGCCCGCGTCCTCGACGGCCTTCTGGCGGGCGCTCATGAGGGGGTCGTCCGGGCGCGGGAAAGGGATCTTGTCCATGACGACCAGCTGGCAGCTGGGTCCCGGGACGTCCACGCCCTGCCAGAGCGACAGGGTGCCGAAGAGGCAGGTCTTCGGGTCGGCCGAGAAGTTCTTGATGAGCTCGCCGAGCGTCTCCTCGCCTTGGAGGAGGATCGGGAACTCGGGAATCCGGGAACGCAGTTCCTCGGCGGCCAGCTGGGCGCCCCTCATCGAGGAGAACAGGCCGAGGGTGCGGCCGCCCGCCGCCTGGATCAGCTCGGTGAGCTCGTCGAGCATGTCGGCGCGATCGCCGTCCCGCGCGGGGCGCGCCAGGTGCTTGGCGACGTAGAGGATGCCCTGCTTGCGGTAGTCGAAGGGCGAGCCGACGTCGATGCCCTTCCACTTCGGGACGTCGTCGCCCTCGGTGCCCTCCGGGGCGAGGCCCAGGGAGGCGCCTACGCCGTTGAAGTCGCCGCCCAGCTTCAGCGTCGCGGAGGTCAGGACCACGGAGCGGTCCGCGAAGAGCTTCTCCCGCAGCAGCCCGGAGACGGACATGGGGGCGACGCGCAGGGAGGCACCGAAGCGGTCGTGGCGCTCGTACCAGACCACGTCCCACTCGGAGCCGTTGGTGATCCGCTCCGCCACGTCGTGCACGTTCTCCACGGAGGCGAGGGCCTGCTTGCGGACGGCGTCTTCGTCCTGGACGGACTTGTCGCGGGTGGCGCCGATCGCGGAGATGACCGTGCGGCAGGCATCGCGCAGCGCCATGAGGGCGTACCCGAGGTCCTCGGGGATCTCCTCCAGACGACCCGGCAGCGCCAGCTCCATCAGCCGTTCAAAACCCTCGGCGGCGGTCTGGAGCTGGTCGGCGGCCTTCTCGTTGACGAGTTTCGCGGCTCGGCGCACCGCGCGGTTGACCTGGCCGGGGGTGAGTTCGCCGGTGGCGACTCCGGTGACCCGGGAGACCAGTTCGTGGGCCTCGTCGACGATCAGCACCTCATGCTGCGGGAGGACCGGGGCGCCCTCGATGGCGTCGATCGCGAGCAGCGCGTGGTTGGTGACGACGACCTCGGCGAGCTTGGCCCGCTCGCGGGCCATCTCGGCGAAGCACTCCGCGCCGTACGCGCACTTCGAGGCGCCCAGGCACTCCCTGGACGACACCGACACCTGGGCCCAGGCGCGGTCCGAGATGCCGGGCGTGAGGTCGTCACGGTCGCCGGTCTCGGTCTCGTCGGCCCAGTCGCGCACCCGCAGCAGGTCCTGGCCCAGCTTGCTGGTGGGCGCGGCGGCCTCGAACTGGTCGAAGAGGCCCTCCTCCTCGTCCTGCGGGACACCCTCGTGCAGCCGGTGCAGGCACAGGTAGTTCGACCGGCCCTTGAGCATCGCGAACTCCGGGCGGCGGCGCAGCAGGGGGTGCAGCGACTCGACCGTTCTCGGCAGGTCGCGTTCCACCAGCTGGCGCTGCAGGGCCAGGGTGGCCGTCGCGACGACGACTCGCTCCCCGTGCGCGAGGGCGGGCACCAGATAGCCCAGCGACTTGCCGGTGCCGGTGCCGGCCTGGACCAGCAGGTGGGAGCCGTCGTCGATCGCTTCCTCGACGGCTTCGGCCATGGCCACCTGACCGGGGCGCTCCGTACCGCCGACGGCAGTGACGGCAGCGTGCAGGAGTTCGGGGAGTGAGGGCTTCGTCATAGCGCGACCACCCTACGACCCTGCACTGACAAACGGGCGATCAAGGCGGAGGCGGGGGACGGGATCAAGACCTTGGGCTCCTCGACGGGGCGGGGCGGTGGCTGGGCCGGCGGCTGCGTGAGTGAAGTCGCGGCGGAGCCGTCCGGGAGATTTTTCGCGGCGGGTGGGAACTGCGGCGGCGCGAGCCGCGTTCAATGAGTGATGGCGCGGTCACACAGCGCTACAGCAGGTGCCGGAGGGGCCGGTCTCTGACCATGAGGGCGGCCCGCTTGGCGGGCAGGTCGACCTCGGCAAAGAACCGGAAGCCGGCGGTCAGGAAAGCGGCGATGGAGGGGGTGTTGCGAATGTCGGGTTCCGCGATGACGCGTGCGCAGGAGGGTCGCTGCGCGAGAACGAGATCGGCGACGGCACGGAGCAGCAGACCGCCGAGGCCGCGTCCCCGGTCGGCGACCCCGCCGACCAGAAGGTGGACTCCCGTGTCATGAGGCCGGGCGGGGTAGTGACGGGCCACAGGGTCCAGATCCGCCCGGTAGATCTCCCAGTAGCTCATCGGCGCTCCGTCCAGCACGCCGACACATGGCACGCTGCGCCCGTCACCGGCGAGCTGAGCCCGTAGGTGGTCCGCGATCACGTCCTGGGGTCCGGCCAGCTCCCAGAAGGCCGCCGCTGCGGGGTCGTTCATCCAGCGGCTGATGAGCGGGAGGTCGCGTTCGATGCGCGCGGGGACGAGGTGGAACACGCCCGCTGGAGTATCGGCCGGCCCCCAGCCGGCGACGTGGTCGAGGAGGTCTTGGTCTTCGTCTCGGTCTTCGTCTCGGTCTTGGTGACACGGGACGAAGGAGGCTTGGGACGGGTCAAAGGCCGCGGCGATGGAGACGGAGGGCTGCTCCGCGCCCTGGTCCCGTCTCCGGGCCGCGGGGCCGAGGGGCGGGGCCTCCCCAGCGAGGGCGATGAGCTCGTCCGGGAGCCGCAGGTCCATGGTGTCCTCGCTGTGCCCGCTCGCCCTGCCGCGCTCGCCGGACCTCGCGCCGGGATCGTCATCGGTCCTGCTGCGGGAGTCGACGCGGCCGAAACCGTCGGCACCGGCGAGGTCACGGGGGCAGGCGCGGGACTCGGTATCGGCGAAATCACCTACGCGGGCACCGGACTCGGCACCGGCACCGGCACCGGCCCCGGCACCGGCACCGGGATCAGCGTCGGATTCGACATCTGGCCTGGCTTCCGAGTCGACGCGGGACCCGGCACCCGAGGCCACGTCGGCCATGACAGGGACGGCGATACCGGTCTCGGCGATCGGGTCGGCGGGAGGCACCGAACGCTCCTCTCAGAAAGGGTGATGTGGCATGTCCTCAAATGAACAGGTCAGTTGTGGTCAGGCGGACGATCAGAGTGATCAGGAGTGCAGGGGGTTGCCGATGGTGACGTAGACGGACTGGGTGTCGACCGGGCCGACGAGTTCGTCGAGTCCGTGCAGACGGGTCAGCAGGTTGGCCTTGCAACGCAGGACGGGTGAGTCGAGCAGCCGGGCGGGCAGCGACGTGCGCAGGCGGGCCGGATCCGAGGCGATGTTCCCGAGGAAGCGGCGGAAGGCCGCGAGCAACAGCCGCTCGTCGGCCAGCCCCTGGGAGCCGAAGGCCCCGATCAGGCCGAACACGTTGTTGACCGCCAGGTAGTACACGAGCCGCTCGTCGGTGACCTCGTCACAGACGAACGTGTCGCTCCGCTCTCCGATGCCGGGCAGCCGGGCGTCGAGGTCCGCGCGCCGGGACTCGCGGAAGTAGTAACCCTGGTTGTCGCGGTAGCGGCCGCCGGTGGGCCAGCCGTCGGAGTCCAGCAGAAGCAGGGTGTTCTGCTGGTGCGCTTCCAGCGCGATGCCGGCCTCACCGTCCAGCCACAGGACGGGTCGCACGGCGTGCTCGAGGTAGCGCAGGAACCACTCGGCGGCGACGGCGCCGCGGGGACGGCCGGTACGGCGGGCGAGACGGGTGACGACCTCGGCCAGCCGGGACCACAGGGCCGGGCCGGGCCTTCCCGGACTCCCCGGAATGTCCTCCGGCGTGGTCGGGGAGTACGGACGCGGCGCGACGAGACCGGCGACCCAGGAGACGTCGTCCGAGGGGCCGAACGGGTTGTGTCGGATCACCACGTCCAGTCCGGGCACCGGGTCGCCGCCCGGGGTGTCGACGGCGAGCCAGGCCGGGTCCCGAACGATGTCGAAGTCCGGGTGCGCGGCCCGCCACTGCCGCGCGAGGCCGCTGCGGAGCAAGCGGTGGACCTCGACGCCGCGGTGAAGCTCCTTGCGGAGGTTCTCGCGACGGGAGTTGGTGATACGCAGGCCCAGCGACAACTTGAGCATCGCGGGGGCAAGGGTGCGGTAGACGGTTCGTACAGAGGAGGTGGGGTGCCAGGGAGCTCCGTAGGTGCCGAGGTCGCGGAGCAGTCCGCTGTCGAGCAGGGCAGCGGTCTCCGGGCGGTGCCGGACCACGTGGGCCTGCCAGGGGTGCAGGGGCAGCAGGGCGTACCCGTCCGGCAGGGCCGGTCCGGCCCCGGCCCCGGTCCCGGCCAGGCGGGCAGTGAGCCGGGGCGCGGCGACTGGACGGCCGCGTTCGGTCCAGGAGGAGTCGGTGGCGAGGACGGAGGGAGCGACAGCCATCCAGTGGAGAGGGAAGGACCCGCGAGACTCGGGCGAATACAGGAGCGCTTCGGCCTCGGAAAGACCCTCGCGGCTCTTCGGGGCCGGGTGCAGGGGATGCCCTAGGAGGAGTGCCTGTTCCGCGGACAGGAAGAGATCGGGTCCGTCGGCCGGGCGTTCCCGGCGGTCGGTGATGAAGCAGGCGACACGTCGGAGGGAGTCGGCAACAGCCGCGACGAGCTCCACGCCGTCACTGACCTCGGCGCCGAGGGAGGCGGAGGCGCCCGTGGGGCCGGAGTCGGAAGCGGGGCCGGAGTAGAGGGCGGGGCTGATGCGAGAGCCGTCTGCGGATGTCTCCCTGGCGAGCAGGGCGGCAACCGTGACGGCGTCGGCCGGCGGGGCGTCCTCGGGAGCATCGGCCAGACGAGGAGGGCCGAAGCGGTGCCAGCCCGTCGAGGACCAGTACCGGACCGGGGCCAGGAGGGCCGTGCCGCTGGCGGGAAGGGGAATGCGCAGGACGCCGTCGGCTGGGGCGGGCTGATCGGTCTCACGAGCCCAGCAGCGGAGCAGGTTCTCCACGGCGGCCGTCTGGGCGACGGTGTGGGGGTCGGCATGTTCCATGGGGTCGATGCCATGGCCTTCGCGCGGCCCTGCGGCCGGTTGCGCCGACGGCCGCGGACGAGGGACCCCCGGGCGCGGTGGCGCTCCCGGTGTCCAGGCGCCAACGGAACCTTGCCCCGGCGTCGGTGCGAGGTCGTCGGGGTGGGGGGCGGCGTTCAAGGCAGGTACCTCACGGGGTGGTTCCGGATCGTGCGGGTGGGAGATGCGTGCCGAGGAGTCACTCGGCGGCTCTTGGGGGGCGAAGATGCGCGGCGTGCAGGCTCATGGCGTCCGGCGTGCCCGGCGGGAAGGCGGGGCCGGCGGGCGGATGGCTCGGCGCGCACGCGGTCAGGCGCGCAGGCTCACGGCGTGGACTCCCACGCCGTGGAAGCACGCCGTGTCACGGTGCGGCTGCCGTGCCATCACCGCGGCACCGAGCCACTGCTCGGACCGCGTCGGCCAGGCGGTCCAGTACGGCGGCCGCTTGTTCATCGGTGATGGTCAAGGGAGGCAGCAGTTGTACGACGCTCGCGTGTCGGCCGCCGAGTCCGACGATGAGGCCGCGCCGCAGGCACTCCTGCTGGATCGCAGCCGCAAGTTCGGGTGCGGCGGGAGAGGGCCGGTGTCCGATGCCCGGCATCACCGACGTCTCCCCGCCGCCCCCTTCAGCCCCAGGAGCCTCCGGCAGGCCCGGCTCCCCCTCTGGATCCACCAGCTCGACCCCGATCATCAGCCCCTTCCCCCGCACGTCCCCCACGCACGCGAACTCGGGAACCAACGCGTGGAGTTGATGCAGCATGCGCGCCCCCAGCCTCGCCGCGCGCTCGGCGAGGGCGTTCTCGCGGACGTGGGCGAGGGTCGCCGTGCCGGCGGCCATGGCGAGCTGGTTGCCGGGAAACGTGCCTGCGGGGGTGCCGGTTTCCCCGGTGTCGAGGTCGTCGCGGTGGACCACTACGGCCAGCGGCAGGCTGCCGCCGATGGCCTTGGAGAGGACCATCACGTCGGGGGTCACGCCGCTGTGCTCCACCGCCCAGAAGGCGCCCGTCCGGCCCACGCCCGTCTCGATCTCGTCGGCGATCAGGGGGATGGACCGGTCGGCCGTGAGCTGTCGCATGCGTCGCAGCCAGGTGTCCGGCGCGGGGATCACCCCACCCTCGCCCTGCACGGCCTTGATGATCATCCCGGCGGGCAGCGGCACTCCGGACCCGGGGTCGTCGAGGAGGGACTCGGCCCAGCGGGCGGCGAGGTCGGCCCCGTGCTCGCCCCCGACGCCGAAGGGGCAGCGGTAGTCCTGCGGATAGGGAAGCCGGGTGGCCCACACGTGGTTGTGGTGGGCGGACGCGTCTTCGCGAAGCCGGGTGGTCCTTCCGCGACCGGCGCCGGTGAACGCCAGGAGACCGTTCCGCCCGGTCGCCGCGCGGACCAGCGCGGAGGCGGTCTCGACGGCTTCGTCGGCCGCCGGTCCGCAGAAGCGCACGCGCGCCCGGTCGGCGAGGCCCGGCGGCAGGGTGCGGAACAGTTCGGTGAGGAAGGCGTCCTTGACGGGTGTCGCAAGGTCGAGGGCGTTCAGGGGCGCGCCGGAGTCGAGGACCTTGCGGATGGCCTCCAGGACGACCGGGTGGTTGTGGCCGAGGGCGAGTGCGCCGGCGCCGGAGAGACAGTCCAGATAGCGGCGGCCGTCCGCGCCCTCGATGGTCAGTCCTCGGGCCCGTACCGGCACGATCGGGAGGGCTCGGGCGTAGGTCCGGGCGGCGGATTCGCGTGCGGCTTGGCGGCGGAGGATTCCCTCCTGCGCCGGGCGCGCCGTGGGGGTCGTGTCGTCGACAGCCCCACCGGGGGATTTCACCTGCGTACGCCCCACAGCGGCCTCCTCTGACGCACAACCCCCATGGGTGGATTCCGCCACGGCTTCCCTGACCTCCTACTGGGCACGGGCACAGAGGACCGCGCACAGGCAGCAGGCCCCCCACCGCTACCAACACCGGATCACTCACTGGGTTACGGGTTGCCTCAAGATCCTTTCCGTAACGGAACTGTTGCGGATCCGTCGGACCGCCCCCACAGCCGCCGCATAGTGTGTGGTGCCGTTCCCGGACACCGTGAGGCGGCCCCAATTCCCCGCGAGACAGGCGGATATCGGGGCACAGGCACCGGTTCGTCCACGTTCGTTCCGTACAGGGGGAGTCAGATCATGCGACCCACTCGACCAACGTCCGCCGCCCGCCGAGAGGAGAGGCCGCACCGCAGGAACTCCCCCGCGCTGGCCGCCGTGGCCCTCGCCTCGGCGCTCGCGCTGACCGCCACCGCCTGCGAGTCGGGTGACGCCACGGCCGGCGGTGAGGCCTCCGCCTCCGCCACGGCCTCCGACGACGGCAAGCTCAGGATCCCGGCCGACATCAGGGACCGGCTCCGCGAGCACGGGATCGACATCGACAAGTGGAAGAACGGCGCCTGGAAGAACTGGGACCGGGACGACTGGCTGCGCGAGGCCAACGAGTACATCAACCCGATCATCGAGGGGCTCTGGAACCCGGACCGCATGCGGGAGGCCGAGGAGCCCGACCAGAGTGTCGACGACAGCGACCTCTCCGGTGACCAGGGCGTGACCGACTCGACGCCCGAGCCGGTCCAGGCGCAGGCCGTGCCGCCGTCGTACCACGCCAGCGCCCCTACGGCCGGGAAGGTGTTCTTCGACTCCCCCGAAGGCTCGGCCGTCTGCTCGGCGACCGTGGTGAAGGATCCGGCGCACCCGGGCAAGTCCAACCTGGTGTGGACGGCGGGCCACTGTGTGCACGCGGGCAAGAAGGGCGGCTGGTACCGCAACATCGCGTTCGTGCCGTCGTACAACGACGACGGCGAGCCGGTGGAGGCGCTGGAGAACGCCACCCGCGAGGACGTCGCTCCCTACGGTGTCTGGTGGGGCGACTGGGCGCAGACCTCGGACCAGTGGATCGAGCAGGGCGGTTCGACGGGTGGCGACGGCGCCCCGTACGACTTCGCGGTCATCCATGTGACGCCGGAGAAGGGCAGCGGCGGCAAGTCGCTGGAGGAGATAGTCGGTTCGGCGCTGCCGGTCGATTTCAAGGCGCCCCCGGTGCCGCAGGTGAAGAGCGTCACGGCGATCGGCTACCCGGCCGCACCGCCTTACGACGGGCAGAAGCTGTACCGGTGCCAGGACCGGCCCGGGCGGCTGTCGGTCACCGCGTCGGATCCGACGATGTATCGCATCGGCTGCACCATGACCGGAGGTTCGTCCGGTGGTGGCTGGGTGGCGACCGGTGCGGACGGCAAGCCGGCGCTGGTGTCCAACACCTCGATCGGCCCGGTCACGTCGGGTTGGCTGGCCGGACCTCGTCTGGGCGATGCGGCCAAGGGCGTGTACGACTCGGTCAGCAAGAAGTTCGCCGGTCGGTGACGGCCGGCTGACCCGCGCCCTCGGCGGGGTGCCACACCCCGAGCAGCCGGTGCGACCGGCGCACCAGCGCCCCCGGGCTGATGACATCCGGCCCGGGGGCTCTCGGAAACCTTCACCGCCCCACCCCGGGACGCCCTCAACTCCGCGGGCATAGTGGGGAGTCGCGCGGAGACACACGCGCCGCGCCCATGTCATGCACACGCAGCGCCGACCACCGGCGTCGGCCACCGGCACCAGCACCAGCACCAGCACCAGCACCAGCACCACACTGATACGCACCAACGGGGGCATAGCACCATGCGTTCCACACGTACGCCCGCGCCGAGGCGCGGGCGGCGCACCGTCCTCGCCGCCTCCGGGCTCGTCGCCGCCCTGGCGCTCACCGCGACCGCCTGTGGCGGCTCGGCCGACTCGGCGAGCGACAAGCCCGACGCCACCTCATCCCAGGCCGCCGCGGACGGCGGCGGCAAGGTCAAGATCCCGGCGGACCTCGCGGGCAAGCTCAAGGAGCACGGGATCGACGTCGACCGCTGGAAGGACGGCGGCTGGAAGGACTGGGACAGGGACAAGTGGCTCAGTGACGCCAAGGACTTCGTCAACCCGGTGATCGCGGGCCTGTGGAAGCCGGAGCGGATGCGGTCCGCCGAGGAGGCCGACAAGACGGTCACGACGAAGGACGCGTCGGCCGGCCAGGGCGTCAGCGACCCGGACCCGGCACCCGTCCGGGCGCAGGCCGAGAAGACGCCGTACCACCGCAACGCGGCGCCGGTCGGCAAGGTCTTCTTCGACTCCCCCGACGGCCCGGCCGTCTGCTCCGGCACGGTCGTCAAGGACGTCAACCACCCGGGCAAGTCGAACCTGGTGTGGACTGCGGGTCACTGCGTGCACGCCGGTGGCAAGGGCGGCTGGTACCGCAACATCGTCTTCGTCCCGGCCTACAACGACCTCGGCAAGTCCGAGGCGGAGCTGAGCAACGCGAACCCGGCGGAGATCGCCCCGTACGGCAACTGGTGGGCGAACTGGGCCTCGACCTCGAACCAGTGGATCCAGGGCGGTTCTGAGACCGGCGGTGACGGAGCCGCGTACGACTACGCCGTGCTGCACGTGAAGCCGGAGCGGGGCGCCAAGTCGCTGGAGGAGACGGTCGGCACCGCGCTGGACGTCGACTTCTCCGCCCCGTCCGCCGCCGAGGCCGCCAACATGGGCGCCTGGGATTACCCGGCCGCACCGCCCTACAACGGCGAGAAGATGTTCAAGTGCATCGACATCCCCGGCCGGTTCTCGCTCAGCCCGAGCCTGCCGACGATGTACCGCATCGGCTGCGACATGACGGGCGGTTCTTCCGGCGGCGGCTGGTTCCGGGTCCTGAACGGCAAGTCGGTGCTGGTCTCCAACACCTCGATCGGCCCGGCCGACAACACCTGGCTGGCCGGTCCGCAACTGGGCCGGGACGCCGAGGCGCTCTATCAGAACATGAGCAGGACCTACGGCGGTCAGTGACCCGCACATGCTGAAGGCCCGCCCCCTGGCCACAGGGGGCGGGCCTTCTCGCGTCGGGCGGGACGGCGCTCAGGAAAAGCTCAGAGCGCCGGCGCCGGAACATACGGCGTGAGCTCCGCCGCCAGCTCCTCGTGCACCCGCAGCTTGAGCAGGGTGCCCTCCGGGGTGTGCTCCTCGGAGATCACCTCGCCCTCGTCGTGGGCACGGGCGACCAGTTTGCCGTGCGTGTACGGCACGAGCGCCTCGATCTCGACCGACGGACGCGGCAGCTCGTTGTCGATGAGCGCGAGCAGCTCCTCGATGCCCTGGCCGGTGCGGGCCGAGACGGCGATGGACCGCTTCTCGACGCGCAGCAGCCGCTGGAGCGTCAGCGGGTCGGCCGCGTCGGCCTTGTTGATCACGACGATCTCGGGCACGTCGGTGGCGCCGACATCCCGGACCACCTCGCGCACGGCGGCCAGCTGCTCCTCCGGGAACGGGTGTGAACCGTCCACCACGTGCAGGATCAGGTCGGACTCGCCGACCTCCTCCATCGTGGAACGGAACGCCTCGACCAGGTGGTGGGGCAGATGGCGTACAAACCCGACCGTGTCGGCCAGCGTGTACAGCCGTCCGCTCGGGGTCTCGGCCCGGCGCACGGTCGGGTCGAGAGTCGCGAACAGGGCGTTCTCGACCAGCACACCCGCGCCTGTGAGGCGGTTGAGCAGCGACGACTTGCCGGCGTTGGTGTAGCCCGCGATGGCCACGGACGGCACCTTGTGGCGCTTGCGCTCCTGGCGCTTGATCTCGCGGCCGGTCTTCATCTCCGCGATCTCCCGGCGCATCTTCGCCATCTTCTCGCGGATCCGGCGCCGGTCCGTCTCGATCTTGGTCTCACCGGGACCACGGGTGGCGAGGCCGCCGCCCTTGCCGCCGCCCATCTGCCGGGACAGCGACTGACCCCAACCGCGCAGTCGCGGCAGCATGTACTGCATCTGCGCGAGTGCGACCTGCGCCTTGCCCTCTCGGGACTTGGCGTGCTGGGCGAAGATGTCCAGGATCAGGGCCGTCCGGTCGATGACCTTGACCTTGACGACGTCCTCGAGGTGGATCAGCTGGCCCGGGCTGAGCTCACCGTCGCAGATGACGGTGTCCGCGCCCGTCTCGATGACGATGTCGCGCAGCTCCTCGGCCTTGCCGGAGCCGATGTAGGTGGCCGCGTCGGGCTTGTCGCGGCGCTGGGTGACACCGTCGAGCACCAGCGCGCCGGCCGTCTCCGCGAGGGCGGCGAGCTCCGCGAGGGAGTTCTCCGCGTCCTGCACGGTTCCCGAGGTCCAGACACCGACGAGGACGACCCGCTCCAGGCGGAGCTGGCGGTACTCGACCTCGGTGACGTCCTCGAGCTCGGTGGAGAGGCCCACCACACGGCGCAGGGCCGCGCGGTCGGAGCGGTCGAACTGGTCGCCGTCCCGCTCTCCGTCGATCTCGTGGCTCCAGGCGACGTCCTCTTCCATCAGGGCATCGGCCCGAAGACCCTCGGGGTGGCTGTGCGCGAAGCGCTTGGTGTCCTGGGAAAAGGAAGAAGAGGAGGTCATTGGATCCTTACGTAGATGGGAAGCCGTTCTCTGTCTGCAACGCACGGGCGGTCCGGGAGATTCCCGGCGCTCCGTACCGCGCCGACCTGAAGATGGTCGCACGGCACGGGGCGTCTCGTCACCGTGTTATCGGGCGGGCGTCTGTGCCGGCGCGGCCTGCTTCGCCGAGGCCTGCGGCTGTGCGGGCGCCTGCCGCTTCCAGTCCGGGTGCCCCGGCATCGGCGGGGTCTGCTCGCCGTACAGCCAGTCCTGGAAGAAGCCGTCCAGGTCGCGCCCGGAGACCTCGGCGGCGAGCCGGACGAAGTCCTTCGTCGCCGCCGTGCCGTCCCGGTGGCGGCTGACCCAGGCGCGTGCCAGGCGCTCGAAGGCCGCGTGGCCGATCTCCTGGCGGAGGGCGTACAGGACGAGCGCGGCGCCGTCGTACACGTTGTGCCGGAAGATGCCGGTCTTGTTGCCCGGCTCGGGGGCCTTGGGGGCGCCGGGCGGGCCGCCGACCGCCCGCCAGCCGTCGGAAGCGCCGTACGCGGCCTTCATCCGGTCCCGCATCGGCTTGCCGCCCTGCTTCTCGGCGTAGAGCGCCTCGTACCAGGTGGCGTATCCCTCGTTGAGCCACAGGTCGGACCAGGTGCGGGGACTGACGCTGTCGCCGAACCACTGGTGAGCGAGTTCGTGGACCATGATCGACTCGACGTACCACTTCGGGTGGCCGGGCTCGGTGAAGAGCTTCCGTTCGAAGAGGGAGAGCGTCTGGGTCTCGAGTTCGAAGCCGGTGGAGGCGTCGGCCATGAGCAGGCCGTACGTCTCGAAGGGGTAGCGGCCGAGCTTGCCCTCCATCCAGGCGATCTGGCCGGGGGTCTTCTCCAGCCAGGGCTCCAGCGCCTTGCGGTGCTCGGTCGGGACGACGTCCCGTACGGGCAGCCCGTGCGGGCCGGTGCGGCGCAGCACCGTGGAGCGGCCGATGGAGACCTGTGCGAGCTCGGTGGCCATGGGATGCCGTGTGCGGTACGTCCACGTGGTCGACCCGCCGGACCTGCTCACACCGGTGGGCAGGCCGTTGGCGACGGCTGTGTGGCCATCGGGGGCGGTGACCCTGATCGTGAACACCGCCTTGTCGGAGGGGTGGTCGTTGCAGGGGAACACCAGGTGGGCGGCGTCGGCCTGGTTGGCCATGGCGAGGCCGTCCGCGGTGCGCACCCAGCCGCCCTCGCGGCCCTTGGGCGGCAGGGGGTCACTGGTGTGCCGCACGGTGATCCGCATCCAGTTGCCGTCCGGCACGGAGTGCTCGGGTGTGATCACCAGGTCTTCGCCGGCGGTGCGGAACTCCGCGGGGGCGTCGTCGACCTCGACCGATTCGACCGTGCCGTGGGCGAAGTCCAGGTTGACGCGGTCCAGGTCGGCGGTCGTCCAGGCGTCGATGGTGGTGACGGCCCGCAGCGGCTCGCTGTTGCTGCCGGGGTAGGTGAAGGAGAGGTCGTACGACGCCACGTCGTAGCCGGGGTTGCCCAGGTACGGGAAGAGCCGGTCGCCGACGCCGAGCGGAACGACGGGGGCGCTCGCCGAGACGAGGCAGACGGAGACGGCCGAGGCGAGCAGCGCCACCGCCGTTCTCCGACGGCGCGGGCGGGGGGCGTGGCTGTGGGGGGTGGTGATCATGCCCCACGGCTATCAGCGCGGGCGTGCGCGACGGGGGCGACACGCGTCCGGCCCACCCGAACCGGGGACGGTGCTCTGGGCCGGTAGCCGCTCTCGGATGGCGGGGGCCGGACCGGCTCAGCCGCCCTGTGTCTGCGGCTGGTTCCGGCTCACGTCGTACACCCCCGCCACGTTGCGCATCGAGCGCATCAGGGCCGGCAGGTGGGCCGCGTCAGGGAGCTGCACGGTATAGGTGTGGCGGACCTGCTGCTGGGTCGGGGGTTCGACGGTCGCGGAGACGATCTCGGCGCCTTCGAGGGCCATGGCCTCGGTGAGGTCCGCGAGCAGATGGGGACGGACGAACGATTCGGCGACCAGCGTGACCCGGCACTCGGCGGCCTCGCCCCAGCGCACGCCGACCTCCGTACGCCCCCCGTTCCTCATCCGGGCCACCGCGGCGCACTCGGCACGGTGCACGGTGACCGCTCCCCCGCGTACGGCGAAACCGGTGATCTCGTCGGGCGGTACGGGGGTGCAACAGCCGGCGAGGCGGACGGCCGCGCCGGGCCGGTCGGTGAGGACGTTGCCCCGGGCCGGTCCGTCCGGCTCGGGTGCGTCGGCTGTGGCGGGACGGGGAGCCGCCGCACGCTCCTCGGCCTGCCGGTTCTCCCGGGTCTCGGTCCGCTGGGCCTCGGCCTGCGCCGGATGGGCGGCCAGCCACCGCTGGATGGCGATCCGGGCCGCGGGCGTGTGTGCGTGCTCCAGCCACTCCCGGGAGGGCTCCGACGCCGCGTCCTGGTCCATGAGCAGCTGGACGGTGTCACCGTCCTTCAGGACGGTGCTCAGCGTCGCCAGGCGGCCGTTCACCCGGGCACCGATGCAGGCGTGGGCGTCCTCGCCGTACTGCGCGTACGCGGCGTCCACACAGGTCGCCCCCTCGGGCAGGCCGAGGGTGCCGCCGTCGGGCCGGAAGACGGTGATCTCGCGGTCCTGGGCGAGGTCCTCCCGCAGGGTCGACCAGAAGTGGTCGGGGTCGGGTGCCGCCTCCTGCCAGTCGAGGAGCCGGGAGAGCCAGCCCGGGCGGGTGGGGTCCACGCGCTCGCCGTCGGCCGGGTCGTCGGGGGCCGGCGCGTACGGGTTGCCGAGGGCGACGACGCCGGCCTCGGCGACCTTGTGCATCTGGTGCGTGCGGACGAGGACCTCGACGACCTGGCCGTCCTCGCGCGCCACGGCCGTGTGCAGCGACTGGTAGAGGTTGAACTTGGGTACGGCGATGAAGTCCTTGAACTCCGAGACCACCGGCGTCATGCAGGTGTGCAGTTCGCCCAGGACGCCGTAACAGTCGGCGTCCTCGTTCACCAGCACCAGGACGCGGCCGAAGTCGGAGCCGCGGAGCCGGCCGCGTTTGCGGGAGACGCGGTGCACCGAGACGAAGTGGCGTGGCCGGATGAGGACTTCGGCCGGGATGTCCGCCTCGCGCAGCACGCCGCGTACCTCGTCGGCGACCTCGGCGAGCGGGTCGTCCGTGCGGGCCGCGTTGCGGACGATCAACTCCCGGGTAGCCGCGTACTCCTCGGGATGCAGGATCGCGAAGACCAGGTCTTCCAGTTCGGTCTTGAGCGCCTGGACGCCGAGCCGTTCGGCGAGCGGGATGAGCACGTCACGTGTCACCTTGGCGATGCGCTCCTGTTTCTCGGGGCGCATGACGCCGAGAGTGCGCATGTTGTGCAGCCGGTCCGCGAGTTTGATCGACATGACGCGGACGTCGTTGCCGGTGGCGACGAGCATCTTGCGGAAGGTCTCGGGCTCGGCGGCGGCGCCGTAGTCGACCTTCTCCAGTTTGGTGACGCCGTCGACGAGGTAGCGGACCTCCTCGCCGAACTGGTCGCGGACCTGGTCGAGCGTCACGTCCGTGTCCTCGACGGTGTCGTGCAGCAGGGACGCGGTCAACGTCGTGGTCTCTGCGCCGAGTTCGGCGAGGATCAGGGTCACGGCGAGCGGGTGCGTGATGTACGGCTCGCCGCTCTTGCGCATCTGGCCGCGGTGCGAGGACTCGGCCAGGACGTAGGCGCGGCGCAGGGGTTCGAGGTCCGCGTCGGGGTGGTGGGCACGGTGGGCCTCGACGACATGGCTGATGGCGTCGGGCAGCCGGCCCCGGGCGGCGGGGCCGAGCAGAGCCGCGCGGCCGAGGCGGCGCAGGTCGATCCGGGGGCGGGCCTTTCTGCGGGGGGCTGTCGGCGTCACCGGTCCTGACACCGCGCCCGGCATCGGGCCTGGGGTCACGGAATTCGTGGCCTCCGCACTCATGGGCACCTCCGGCTGCGTCAACCGGCGGACGGGGTGCCCCAGAGCGGACACGGCTCAGGGGGCGGCTTCGATCCCCCGTCCGGGCCGGTGCTTGATGCTACCGAGCCCACCACGCCCGACTGACCGCCTCTCGCCGAGCGTGAAACTGATCACCCATTCGAGGGATGAATGTGAGGTTTGTACCCCCGCACACCACGGCCTCTACGGCGTGATTCCCGCCAAGTGGCCGGATGGCAACGGTGTTTTCGGGCCGGGTGGCCAAGAGCGCGGGTGTTTCAGGACGGCCCGCCCCCGATCGGCGCCGCGGCCGGAGCGCCGCCGCTCATGCGGACGTGGCAGCCTTCAGCCAGTCCGCGTCGATCTCGCCCTCGGCCACGATCACGGCCGGGCCCGTCATCTCGATCTCGCCGTCGGGCCGCTCGGTGATCACCAGGGTGCCGCCGGGCAGGTCCACCGTGTACGTCGTGGGGGTGCCGGTGACCGTCGGGTCGGCGCCGTCGCGGCGGGCGGCGGCCACGGCGACCGCGCACGCGCCCGTGCCGCACGAGCGGGTCTCACCGGCGCCGCGCTCGTGCACGCGCAGCGCGACGTGTGCGGGGGCGCGGTCGACCACGAACTCGACGTTCACACCGTCCGGGTAGGCGGCGGCCGGGCTGACGGGCGGCGGGGAGCGGAGGTCGCCGGCGTGCGCCAGGTCGTCCACGAAGGCCACCGCGTGCGGGTTGCCCATGTTGACGTTCCGCGCGGGCCAGCTGCGCCCGCCGACGCTCACCGTGACGTCGCCGTCGGGGAGGACCGCCCTGCCCATGCCGACGGTCACATCACCGTCCTTGGCGATGTGCACGGTCTTCACGCCCCCGCGCGTGGCGACCGCGAGGTCTCCCTCGGTCACGTGACCGGCGCGCTGGAGGTAGCGTGCGAACACCCGCACGCCGTTGCCGCACATTTCCGCGATCGAGCCGTCGCCGTTGCGGTAGTCCATGAACCACTCCGCCTCGGCCGCCATGCCCTTCGCCTCCGGGTGCGCGGCGGACCGCACGACGTGCAGCAGCCCGTCACCGCCGATGCCCGCACGCCGGTCGCACAGGGTGGCGACGGCGGCCGGGGGCAGGTCGATGGCGTTCTCGGGGTCCGGGACGATCACGAAGTCGTTCTCGGTTCCGTGCCCCTTGAGGAAGGCGATCCGCGTGCTCATGCCTCGATCGTAAGGGGTGCCTACGACAGCGCGACGGCGTGCCCGCGACCGAGCCTCGGGCGCCCGTACGGCGATCAGCGCAGCCGCGCCACACGCCACACGGCGAGGACCACCACGAGGGCCACGACCAGGGCATACGCGAGGACGACCCGCCAGTCGGGCCGGCGGCAGGAGCCCTTGGCAGGCAGACCCGGCCAGGTGTAGCCGACGCGGCGGGCGGCCATCATGCCCCAGCCGGCCGCGCAGGAGCAGATCAGCAGGCCGAGCATGGCGATGACGGCCCCGCTGTCGCCGAAGTCGAAGGCGAGCGGGAACGCGAACATCAGGGAGCCGAGTGCCGCGAGGCTCACGATGGGCGCCAGCTGCCATATGCGGAGCCGGCGCTGCGGGCGCAGCTCGACCTCGACCTCGTCGGCGAACATCTCGCCGGGTTCGGGGCCGTCGTCCGTCACGCCCTGCGTCTCGTCGGGCCCGTCGGAGCTGAGGTGGTCCGCCTCCTGCTCGGGTGCGTCCTCGGGTCCGGTCCCATCCCGCTCGGCGGTGATGTGATCGGTGCTTCGTGCGGTGTCGCGAGGGCCGGCCTCCATCGCCACGCGCCCTCCCAACTAGGACTCAACTCGGTCGATCGAAGCTCGATGATGGCACGCCGCCGAAGGACCGGATGACGGCCTGGGCGTCCCGATGCCATGACGTGATCAGGCTGTAACCGGTCGTTCGACCAAGGACAGCGCGAGCTGCGGAAGTTCTGTGAGATCGGCCGCTGCCCCACTCAACCAGTGCACCCGCGGATCGCGCCTGAACCATGAATCCTGGCGGCGCGCGAAGCGCTTGGTGGCACGGACGGTCTCGGTCCGCGCTTCCTCAAAGGTGCACTCCCCGGCGAGCGCCGCGAGCACCTGCTGGTAGCCGAGCGCGCGCGAGGCCGTACGCCCTTCACGCAACCCCTGCGCTTCGAGTGCGCGCACCTCGTCCACGAGGCCGGCGTCCCACATCCGGTCGACCCGGCGCGCGATGCGCTCGTCGAGCTCGGGGCGGGCCACGTCGACCCCGATCTGGAGGGTGTCGTACACCGAGTCGTGGCCGGGGAGGTTGGCCGTGAAGGGCCTGCCGGTGATCTCGATCACCTCCAGGGCGCGGACGACCCGGCGGCCGTTGCTCGGCAGGATCGCGCGAGCGGCCTCGGGATCGGCGGCGGACAGACGGGCGTGCAGCGCGCCCGAGCCGCGCAGCGTGAGTTCCTCCTCCAGGCGGGCGCGGACCTCGGGGTCGGTGCCGGGGAACTCCAGGTTGTCGACGGCGCCGCGCACATACAGCCCGGAGCCGCCGACCAGGATCGGCCAGCGGCCCTCGGCGAGCAGCGCCTCGATGCGCTCACGGGCCAGACGCTGGTACTCGGCGACGGAGGCCGTGACGGTCACGTCCCAGATGTCCAGCAGGTGGTGGGGGATGCCGCCGCGCTCCTCGGGCGTCAGCTTGGCGGTGCCGATGTCCATCCCTCGGTAGAGCTGCATGGAGTCGGCGTTGACGACCTCGCCGCCGAGACGCTGGGCCAGGAAGACGCCCAGATCGGACTTTCCGGCCGCGGTGGGACCGACGACGGCGATGACGCGGGGGGCGGGGGGTGCACTGCTCACCGGCCCAGTCTCGCAAACCTCCGGCCCTGGTCTCGAACGAGTTACGTGACGCCACGGCCGCGGGGTCGTTGCCCGTTGCGAGGTTCCTGCCGCCGGATCGCAGAGGCGGTGGCCCGGGCCGCGCAAACTGACGCACCGGGCAACGCGGGATTTCGTCCGCACGAGTAACGTATGGAGTGGATATGGGCGTTTTTGCACGACTTCTCCGGCGGTCGAAGGCCACGGCGGAGACGCCTGCGGCCAAGGCTCAGACCGACTCGGTGAAGGCCGAGCCCGAGACGGAGGCGGCCGAGACCGCGGAGGCGAAGGGCGGCGACGGAGCCGGGGAAGCGGCCGAGCCGGCTGCCGAGGCCACCGCGGAGGTCACCGAGTCCGAGGGCGTCGACATCCCCAAGCAGCAGTCCACCGACAAGGCGGCCGACAACGAGGCCGGCGAGGGCGCCCGTACGTGACCGCCCCGCGCGAGGGAAGGTGAGCCATGGGTCTCCTGGACAACGTGAAAGCCAAGCTGGGCCCGGCCAAGGGCAAGGTCTCGGACCTCGCACAGCGGCACGAGGGCAAGATCCACCACGGTCTCGACAAGGCCGCGCAGGCCGTCGACAAGAGGACCAAGGGCAAGTACAGCGGCAAGATCCAGACGGGGACGGGCCGGGCCAAGTACGCCATGGAGCGGCTCGCACACAAGGACGACGGCGAACCGGGCACGGGCGGCACGACAACGCCACCCGGCGCGAGCGGCACGACTCCACCGCCGACCGCGGGCGGCACCCCGCCGCCGGAGGCACCACCGCCCACTTCCTGAGCGCGCGTCGGCGCAGAAGGGTGCAGAAGGTTCTGGGCGCGCAGGAGCACAGCAGGGCCTGAGCGCGCGTCGGCACACGGAAAGGCACATCGGCGGACGGCCGCGGAGCCACAGGGCTCCCGGCCGTCCGCCGTTTCCCTCGCCCTTCCGCCTTTCGCCCGCGCCCTGCGCCCCGCCTACGACCAGGCGGCCACGACGTATCCCACGCCGTACGGCGCGTCCTCGTACAGCAGCGATCCGCCGAGGTCCGCCCCCTCGGCCGCGCCCGCCAGCACCTGCCACGGGGCCCGGCCGGACGCCTTCAGTTCGTGCGCCAGCCCGGCGTCCAGCGTGGTGAGTGCGGTGACGTCCGCCGCGCCGAGCGCCCGCGCGACCTCCGCGTCGAAGGGCGCCGCCCGTTCGTCCAGATAGCCCGGGGCCTTGAGCGTCCGGCAGGCGCTGGCATCACCCATCAGCAGCAGGGCCACTCGCTCGTCCCGGGCGGCGATGTCCCTCCCGGTCCGCGTGCACAGCTCGGGCGGGTACGACTCCCCCACCCCGAGTCCCTCGACCGGGGCGTCGGACCACCCGGTCCGCTCCAGCAGCCAGGCGGCCACCGTCAGCGAGTACGGCAGTCGCGGGTCCGTGTCCATGCCCTCGGCCGCTCCGAGCCGTACGTCCAGGTCGACGCCGTAGCCCCGGAAGGACCCGAGGGTGCCCTCCGGGTACGTCGCGGGCCCGGCGCCGCCCACCGGGCCGACGACCACGAGCCGGCCGGGCCGGGCAGCGGCGAGCACGCCCAGCGCGTCCGTGCAGGCGGCCCGTGCGGCATCCAGTTCCGGGGCGGCGCCCGCCGCGACCTGGGGGACCAGGAGGGGCGGGCAGGGGCAGACAGCGGCGGCGACAAGCATGATCGGCAGGGTAACTCTCAGGAACCGCTGCTACCGCACAGGCGGCGGCCCGGTTCAGTCGCAGCCGCAGCCGCTCGCCACGGCCGGCAGCGGCTCGGGGGCGCCGATCTTCGGCAGGCCCAGCATCACACCGACGGGTTTGGCCTTCTCGGCAGCGTTCCGCTTCTCCCAGGCGTCGCCCGCGCGCGTACGGCGCACGGCCAGCACGGGGCCCTCGGCGAGGAGGTGGTGCGGGGCGGCGTAGGTGATCTCGACCGTGACCACGTCACCGGGGCGGACCTCCTGGTCCGGCTTGGTGAAGTGGACGAGGCGGTTGTCGGGGGCGCGGCCGGACAGGCGGTGGGTGGTGTCGTCCTTGCGGCCCTCGCCCTCGGCGACCATCAGCTCCAGGGTGCGGCCGACCTGCTTCTTGTTCTCCTCCCAGGAGATCTCCTCCTGGAGGGCGACGAGCCGCTCGTAGCGTTCCTGGACGACCTTCTTGGGGATCTGGCCGTCCATCTCGGCGGCCGGGGTGCCGGGGCGCTTGGAGTACTGGAAGGTGAAGGCCTGTGCGAAGCGGGCCTCGCGCACCACGTGCAGCGTCTGCTCGAAGTCTTCCTCGGTCTCGCCGGGGAAGCCCACGATGATGTCGGTGCTGATCGCGGCGTGCGGGATGGCGGCGCGGACCTTCTCGATGATCCCCAGGAAGCGCTCCTGGCGGTAGGAGCGGCGCATCGCCTTCAGGACCGGGTCCGAGCCGGACTGGAGCGGCATGTGCAGCTGCGGCATCACGTTCGGCGTCTCGGCCATGGCGGCGATGACGTCGTCGGTGAAGTCCCGCGGGTGCGGGGAGGTGAAGCGGACGCGCTCCAGGCCGTCGATCTTCCCGCAGGCGCGCAGCAGCTTGCTGAAGGCCTCGCGGTCGCCGATGTCGGAGCCGTACGCGTTGACGTTCTGCCCGAGCAGTGTGATCTCGGAGACGCCCTCGGCGACCAGGGCCTCGATCTCGGCGAGGATGTCGCCGGGGCGGCGGTCCTTCTCCTTGCCGCGCAGGGCCGGGACGATGCAGAACGTGCAGGTGTTGTTGCAGCCGACGGAGATGGAGACCCAGGCCGCGTACGCGCTCTCGCGGCGGGTGGGCAGCGTCGAGGGGAACGCCTCCAGCGACTCGGCGATCTCGACCTGCGCCTCGTCCTGGACGCGGGCGCGCTCCAGCAGAACGGGCAGCTTGCCGATGTTGTGCGTGCCGAAGACGACGTCCACCCAGGGCGCCCTCTTCACGATGGTGTCGCGGTCCTTCTGCGCGAGGCAGCCGCCGACGGCGATCTGCATGCCGGGGCGGCTCGCCTTCTTCGGGGCGAGGTGGCCGAGGTTGCCGTACAGCTTGTTGTCGGCGTTCTCACGCACCGCGCAGGTGTTGAAGACGACGACGTCCGCCTCGTCGGCGCCCTCGGGGGCGCGGACGTAGCCCGCGTCCTCCAGAAGTCCGGACAATCGCTCGGAGTCGTGGACGTTCATCTGGCACCCGTAGGTGCGTACCTCGTACGTGCGCGTGCCGCCCACTGACTGGCTCCGGTCGATGCTGCTCATGGGGACAAGGGTAGGCGGTCGCCGGAAGTGACTCGGCCGCCTGTGGACAACCCCTGCGCCGGGCTCAGGGCTCGATGAGTCCGGCCCTGATCGCGTACCGGGTCAGCTCCAGGCGGTCGCGCATGCCGAGCTTCTGGAGGAGGTTGGCGCGGTGGCGTTCGACGGTCTTGGCGCTGATGAAGAGGAGTTCGCCGATCTCCTTCGAGGTGTGGCCCTCGGCGACCAGCTTGAGGATCTCCTCCTCGCGTTCGGTGATGGCCCGTTCCGGCAGGCCGTCGCCCCGGTGCAGCCGCTCCAGGTAGGAGCGGACGAGGGCGCGTTCGGCACCCGGGTAGATGAACGGCTCGTCGCGCACGGCGGCCCGGCAGGCCTCGACCAGGTCGCGGTCGGCGACGGACTTCAGGACGTAGCCGCTGGCACCGGCCCTGAGCGCCTCGAAGAAGTACTCCTCGTTGTCGTACATCGTCAGGATCAGGATGTGCAGATCGGGCAGTCGGCGGGAGAGTTCGCGGGCCGCCTGGAGGCCGGTCATCCGGGGCATGGCCACGTCCAGGACCGCCAGGTCCACGGCGGTCTCCCGGGCGCGGGCGACGGCCTCGGCGCCGTCTCCGGCCTCGGCGACGACCGTCAGGTCCGGTTCCCCGTCCAGGATGAGGCGCACGCCCCGGCGCACGAGGGTGTGGTCGTCGGCGAGCAGCACGCGGATCGGGGTGGACATCAGCGGAGTCCTTCCGTCGCTGGTACGTGCGATGTCACCGGTACGCGCAGCCGTACAACGGTGCCTCCGCCCGGGGCCGGTTCCAGGCTCAGCGCGGCCCCGATCAGCAGCGCGCGTTCGCGCATGCCCGTGATGCCGGAGCCTTCGGGGGCAGCGCCGAGGCCGGTGCCGTTGTCGCGTACGAGGAGTTCGACGCCGCCGGGAACCGGCTGGAGGCGGAGTTCGGCACGGTCGGCGGCGGCGTGCCGGGCGGTGTTGGTCAGGCCCTCCTGGGCGACCCGGTAGACGACGAGTTCGGATTCGGGGGTCAGGGCGGGGAGCTCGCCGGTGACGTGATGGCGCACGGTCAGCCCGTGGGTCGTGAACTCGCCGGCGAGCGAGCGCAGGGCGCTGGCCAGCCCCAGCTCCTCCAGGACACCGGGGCGCAGGCGGCGGGCGATCCGGCGGATCTCGTCCAGGCCGGCCCGGGTCGCCTCCTGCGCCTGGCCCACCTCCTCGCGAAGGTCCTCGGGCGCCCGGTCCGCGACGCGCTTGAGCTGGAGGAGGACGGCGGTCAGCGTCTGCCCGACCTCGTCGTGGAGCTCCCGGGCGATCCGGTGCCGTTCGCTCTCCTGTGCGGACAGCGCCCGGGCGGCACCCGCGGCCCGCTCGGCCTCCAGCCGGTCGAGCATCGTGTTGTACGTCGTGATCAGCCCGGCCGTCTCCGCAGGTCCCGCGACCACGGGCCGGGAGCCCGGACGCAGCAGGTCCGCCGTGGTCATGGCCCGGTCCAGCCGTTGCAGGGGCACCAGGCCGAACCGCAGCACGAGCGCGTTGCCGGCGAGCAGCAGCACCAGGCCGCCGAGCAGGACGAGGGCCTCGCCCGCGAGGACAGGGGTGGACACGGTGACCGGGCCGAGCAGCAACGCCGTGGCCACGACCAGGCCGGCGGCGTTGAGCGAGAAGATCCGCCAGAACAACGACACGCTTCTGGATCCGCTCCTTCCCGCCTTCGCGCAGTGCACCGCCCCCTCCACCCTCTCCGGCGACCGGCCGCTGCGTATATCCGTCACGACACCCATGTCGTCACCGTACGGCCGGATGGGAGCATGCGGACTTGACCCGTCCGATGATCGGCACCGCCCATCGGGCCGACGAAGTACGCACACCAGACGAACAAGGGGAAGCAACGTGTCAGCTCCGCGCCTGAGGGCGACGCCGCTACCGGGGATCGGGGTCCAGTACGACCTGGAGACCCGGGAACACCGCCATCTGTCGGTGGTGGCGCACCGCGACGGCACGCGCACGGTGAACGTGTACCGGTCCGACGACCCCGACTCCTGCGCGCACTCCCTGCGGCTGACCAGTTCGGAGGCGGGTTCGCTGATCGACGCGCTGAAGCCGTCCCACCACAGCCCGAGCCTGCTGTACACCACGGATCTGGGGCTGGTCGCCGAGCGGATCGAGGTGGCCGCGACCTCACGCTGGAACGGGCGGGTGCTGGGCGACATGCGGATGCGGACGGAGACGGGCGCGTCGGTGGTGGCCGTGCTGCGCCGGGCCGAGGCCATCCCGTCGCCCGCCCCTGACTTCCGGCTGGCCGGCGGTGACACGCTGATCGTCGTCGGGACCCGTGAGGGCGTCGACGCGGCCGCGACCATACTCGGGCGGGAGTGAGCCGTTGCACTCCGCGGTTCTGCTCATCGAGTTCGGTTCCATCATTCTCGGCCTCGGCCTGCTCGGCCGGTTC
Source organism: Streptomyces sp. NPDC093598 (assembly GCF_044764825.1). NCBI lineage: Bacteria > Bacillati > Actinomycetota > Actinomycetes > Kitasatosporales > Streptomycetaceae > Streptomyces > Streptomyces sp. NPDC093598. The sequence goes on from NZ_JBIWIV010000011.1 coordinate 199,151, forward strand.
GCCGCCCGGTTCCGGCTCTCCCCGATACCCCTGTACCTCCTGGCCGGTCTGGCCTTCGGTGAGGGCGGTCTGCTGCCGCTGGGCGCGAGCGAGGAGTTCGTCGCCACGGGCGCGGAGATCGGCGTCATCCTGCTGCTGTTGATGCTGGGCCTGGAGTACACGGCGAGCGATCTGGTCTCCAACCTCAAGACCCACTACCCGTCCGGGCTGGTCGACTGCGCCCTGAACGCGCTGCCCGGGGCGGCCGTGGCGCTGCTGCTCGGCTGGGGTCCGGTGGCCGCCGTCGTACTGGCCGGTGTCACCTGGATCTCGTCGTCCGGCGTGATCGCCAAGGTGCTGGGCGATCTGGGGCGGGTCGGCAACCGGGAGACGCCGGTGATCCTCAGCGTGCTGGTGCTGGAGGACCTGGCGATGGCGGTGTACCTGCCCATCGTCACGGCGCTGGTGGCGGGAGCCGGGCTGATGGCCGGGAGCGTGACCCTGGCGATCGCGCTGGGCGCGGCCGGGCTCGTGCTGTTCCTGGCGGTGCGCTACGGCAGGCTCATCTCGCGATTCGTCTCCAGTGACGACCCGGAGAAGCTGCTGCTGGTCGTGCTGGGTCTGACGATCCTGGTGGCGGGTGTCGCGCAGCAGCTCCAGGTGTCGGCGGCGGTGGGTGCCTTTCTGGTGGGCATCGCGCTCTCGGGGGAGGTCGCCGAGGGTGCGCACACCCTGCTGAGCCCCTTGCGTGACCTGTTCGCGGCGGTCTTCTTCGTCTTCTTCGGCCTGCACACCGACCCGTCGAGCATCCCGCCCGTTCTGCTGCCCGCCCTCGGACTGGCCGTCCTCACCGCGCTGACGAAGATCGCCACCGGGTACTGGGCGGCCCGGCGGGCCGGGATCTCCGTCAAGGGCCGCTGGAGGGCGGGCGGTGCGCTCGTGGCCCGCGGCGAGTTCTCGATCGTCATCGCCGGCCTGGCGGTCTCGGCCGGCATCGAACCGTCCCTCGGCCCCCTGGCCACGGCATACGTCCTGATCCTTGTGGTCCTGGGCCCGCTCACCGCGCGCTACACCGAGCCGGTGGCGACCTGGTGGGCCCGCCGCCGCGAGCCCCACCACCCGGAGCCCGCGCCGCGGGCGACGGAGGCGGAGGCACCGGTCGCCGACTGAGGAGGTGTGGGCCGGGCGGTTGGGTCCGGGTGGCTCGGGGCGACTCCGTGTCGGACCGGCGGCCCAAGCCCGTCGATCCGACACGTGCCCCTCCCCCCGGCCGGTCCGGGTGGCCGAGTCCGGGCGGTCCTGCACGTCACTCCCGCGCTGGGCCGGAGGGCTCGGGACCGGGCGACCCGGCACGTGACCCATGGGCCGGGCCGGCGTCCGGGGCCGGTGGCCCGGAGCGTGATCCCCGGGCTGGGAACGGACGGCTCGGGACCGGGCGACCCAGAGCGGGACCCCCGGCCGAACCGGACGGCCCGGGCCCGGGCGACCCGGCACGTAACCCTTGGGACGCCCCGGGTCAGGCGCCCCCGCCCGGCACCCACCCCTGCCTGCGCAGCACCCCGGGCACGTCCGGTGCCTCGTAGTGCTCGCCCTTGAGGACCTTGCCGTCCTCCCGGCGCGAGACCGAGCCGTCGGGGCCGATCTTCGTCATGTTGGAGCGGTGGATCTCGGCGAGCACCGCGTCGAGGTCGATGCCGTGCACGAGGGCGGTGCCGTACGCGACGTAGACCACGTCGGCCAGTTCATGGGCGAGCCGGTCGAGCGGGCCCCGCACCGACACCTCGGCGACCTCCGCGGCCTCCTCCGCGAGGAGTTCGCCGCGGTGGGCCGCGAGTTCCGGGGAGACCTCCGTCGGCGTACTGCGGGCGTCCAGGCCGAAAGCGCGGTGGAATTCACGGACCAGGTCGGCGGGCGAAGAGCTCATGGGGGCGACTGTACTGGCGGCCATTGACACTCCCCCGCCCTCCTCCTGTGACCCCTGCCTGGTCAGAGGGGCACCCCGGCTGGCAGGATCGCCCGCATGTCCAGGACGTTCCCCCGTATCGGCAGGAGCCGGGCCCTGCAGGGCGGCGCCGCCGCCCTCGTGGTCCTCGGCCTGCTGCTGTGGTGGCTGCGCCCCTGGGCCGAGGAGCCGCCGAGCGGGACCATCACCTTCAGTACGGGCACCCGCGCGGGGGTGTACCACGAGTACGGCGAACTGCTGCGCACCGAGATCGACAAGGACATGCCCGACCTGAAGGTGCGGCTGCTGACCAGCGCCGGCTCGCAGGAGAACGTCGCCGACGTGGCGACCGGAAAGGCCGACTTCGCGATCGCCGCGGCCGACGCGGTCGCCACGTACAAGCTCGACAACGCCCCGGGCGCCGACCGGCTGCGCGGCCTCGCGCGCCTGTACGACGACTACGTCCAGCTCGTCGTACCGCCGAACTCGGACATCCACTCCGTCGCGGACCTGCGGGGCAAGCGCGTGGCCATAGGGCTGCCCGACTCCGGCGTACGGCTGATAGCGAACGGCGTGCTCAAGGCCGCCGGCATCGACCCGGAGAAGGACATCAAGCCGTCGTCGGACGGCATCGACACGGGACCCAGGCGGCTGGGGCACGGCCTCGACGCGTTCTTCTGGTCGGGCGGACTGCCCACGGACGGACTCAGCCGGCTGGCCAAGAAATCGGCCTCGGCCTTCCGGTTCGTGCCGATCGACGCCACGCTCGTGGCCAAACTGCACGACCAGGGCGGCGCCACGCGCTACTACCGCGCCACCAAGATGCCGGAGTCGGCCTACCCCAGCATCCAGCGCGGCGACCCCGTGCCGACCCTCGCGGTGTCCAACCTGCTGCTCACCCGCAGCGACATGGATCCGCGGCTCACCGAATGGCTGACCCGTACGGTGCTCGACAGCCGGGACTTCATCGGGGCGACCGTCCACTCCGCCCAGCTGGTCGACGTCCGCACGGCGATCTACACCGACCCGCTGCAACTGCACGTCGGCGCCCAGCGCTACTACCAGTCGGTCAAGCCGTAGCGCCCGAACCTTCCCGCAGCCGCCGTCCGTCAGGCCGTCGGCGCCGACCGCGGCACCGCCACCGTCACCTTCAGCCCGTGCGGCTCGTGACGGTCGAACGCGATCGAACCGCCGCCCGCCGCGAGCAGCGCCCTCGAGATGGACAGGCCGAGGCCCGAGCCCTTGACGTTCTGATGCCGGCCGCTGCGCCAGAAGCGGTCGCCTACGCGGGCCAGCTCCTCGTCGGTGAGCCCCGGGCCCTGGTCGGTGACGACGACCGTGGAGATGCCGCCCTGGGAGGCGACCGTCACCTCGACGGTCTGGTCCCCCGGCGTGAACTTCACCGCGTTGTCGATGACCGCGTCCAGCGCGCTGGACAGCGCGACCGGGTCGGCCCACGCGGTCGTCGGCGGGCAGTCCCCCACCAGGCGCACACCCTTGGCCTCGGCGGTCGGGGCCCAGGCCGCGAGGCGTTCGGCGGCCAGCTCGCCGATGTCGGTGATCCGCAGATCCGCCTCGGTGTGCTCGGCCAGCGCCAGGTCGAGCAGGTCGTCCAGGACCTGCGCGAGGCGCTTGCCCTCGGCCTGGACCGAGGCGATCTCCTTGTTGCCCTCGGGCAGCTCGAAGGAGAGCAGCTCGATGCGCAGCAGCAGCGCCGCGAGGGGGTTGCGCAGCTGGTGCGAGGCGTCGGCGACGAAGGCGCGCTGCTGCTCCAGCACGTCCTCGACGTTGTCCGCCATCTCGTTGAACGACCGGGCCAGGCGCCTGAGTTCCGGCGGCCCGCCGGCGGCGGCGACCCGCGACTTGAGCCGCCCTGTGGCGATGTCGTGGGTGGTGGCGTCCAGGACCCGTACGGGTTTGAGCACCCAGCCGGTCAGCCGCAGGGCGGCGCCGACGGCCAGCAGCATCGCGGCGAACTCGCCCGCGCCGATGACCAGCCAGCCGTGCAGCGTGCGTGAGCGCAGCTGCCCGGTGGGCGAGTCGGTGACGACGACCGCGACGACATCGCCGTCCCGGATGACCGGCGAGGCGACCACGAGGTTGCGGCGCTGCCAGGGCCACACCTGCTTGGGGTCGTGGCTGCGGCGGCTGAGCAGCGCCTCGGCGAAGGCGTCCCGTACCTCGCCCTCCTTCGGCAGCGACCACCTGGCCGGGGCTTGGGCCATGGCACTGCCGCTGCGGTAGAAGACCCCGGACCGGATGCCGTAGACCTCGTAGTAGCTGGTCAGTTCGCTGCTGAGGGTGGCCAGGCGCTCGTTCTCGAACGCGTCGGCGGTGCCGTCGGGCGAGTCGGTGACGAACTGGGCGAGTGCGGCGAAGCGCGCCGTGTCGTCGATCCGGTCGACGACGACCTTCTGCTGCTGCGCGCCGGCGAGGCTCACGGCGAGCGGGACGCCGAGCGCGAGCAGTACGGCCGCCATCAGGACGATGAGCAGCGGGAGCAGACGAGTGCGCACCCGGCGACGCTATCCGGCAGGCGCGACGAGCCGGTAACCGACTCCGCGGACGGTCTCGATGAGGGCCGGCATGCGCAGCTTGGCGCGCAGGGACGCGACATGCACCTCCAGCGTGCGTCCGGTCCCCTCCCAGCTGGTCCGCCACACCTCGCTGATGATCTGCTCCCGGCGGAAGACCACTCCGGGCCGCTGCGCGAGCAGGGCCAGCAGGTCGAACTCCTTGCGGGTCAGCTGGATCACGGACCCGTCCACACTGACCCGGCGCGTGGGCAGCTCGATGTGCACCGGGCCGAGCCGCAGCTCGGTCTCGATGCCGCTGGAGGTGTCCTCGTGGGAGGTGCGCCGGCTCACGGCGTGGATACGGGCGAGCAGCTCCCCGGTGTCGTAGGGCTTCACCACGTAGTCGTCGGCGCCCAGGTTGAGGCCGTGGATACGGGAGCGCACGTCGGAGCGGGCGGTGACCATGATCACCGGGGTGCTGGTGCGCTTGCGGATCTTGCCGCAGACCTCGTATCCGTCCTGGTCGGGCAGGCCGAGGTCGAGGAGGACGACGCCGAAGCAGTCGCTCTCGGGGACGAGTGCCTGAAGGGCCTCCTCACCGCTGCGCGCGTGCGTGACGTCGAACCCGTGCCGCGCCAGTACCGCCGACAGGGCGGCGGCGACGTGGTTGTCGTCCTCGACGAGCAGCAGTCTCACGTGGGCCCCCTTCGGTTCACTGGCCGTACGATCTGAATGTGTACAAAAACGCGTGCACGCGCGCGCGTGCACCCTGTGCAGTCACGCTGATGGATGAGGACGGCGTCAAGAGGGTTCCGGTTGCGGACCGCTTCCGTTACCCGGCTGGTATGAGCGGCGCTCCCAAGTGCTACGACACGTGTCCGATTGCTATCGGATCGTGATGCTCAGATTCCCCTCAGATGTAATGACGCAGGTCGTAGAGGGTCACTACTGTCCTCCGAAACCGAGGAGGACGGAGCCTGAGAGCGATGACCGAAGTATCGGTGGCCAAGGAAGATGTGGCCGCGACCGGAGAACTGGTCGTCCTGAAGAGCGTCAACAAGCACTTCGGCGCGTTGCACGTACTCCAGGACATCGACCTGACGATCGCCCGCGGTGAAGTCGTCGTGGTCATCGGGCCCTCCGGGTCCGGCAAGTCCACCCTGTGCCGCACCATCAACCGCCTGGAGACGACCGACTCCGGCACGATCACGATCGACGGCAAGCCGCTGCCCGCCGAGGGCAAGGCACTGGCGAAGCTGCGCGCCGACGTCGGAATGGTCTTCCAGTCCTTCAACCTCTTCGCGCACAAGACCGTGCTCGAGAACGTCATGCTCGGCCAGATCAAGGTCCGCAAGAAGGACAAGCAGGCGGCCGAGGAGCGGGCCCGTGCCCTGCTCGACCGGGTCGGCGTGGGCGCGCAGGCCGACAAGTACCCGGCACAGCTCTCCGGCGGCCAGCAGCAGCGCGTCGCGATCGCGCGGGCGCTGGCCATGGAGCCGAAGGTGATGCTCTTCGACGAGCCGACCTCCGCGCTCGACCCCGAGATGATCAACGAGGTGCTGGAGGTCATGCAGCAGCTCGCCCGCGACGGCATGACCATGATCGTCGTCACCCATGAGATGGGTTTCGCACGATCGGCTGCAAACCGCGTGGTGTTCATGGCGGACGGCCGAATCGTCGAGGAGGCTGCGCCCGACCAGTTCTTCAGCAATCCGCGCAGCGATCGTGCCAAGGACTTCCTGTCGAAGATCCTGCACCACTGACGGCGCGGGTCGCGCCCGCAACGATCCGCGTCACCCGCAACGACGGTTTTCTCTTCACGGCAAAGGATGTTCCCAATGAAGCTCCGCAAGGTCTCCGCCGCGGCCGCCACCGCTCTCGTCCTCGCCCTGACCGCCACCGCCTGCGGTGGCGACGACGGCGGTGACTCCAACGGCTCCGGCTCCGGCGGCGGCGACAAGATCAAGATCGGCATCAAGTACGACCAGCCCGGTCTGGGCCTGAAGGAGCCCGACGGTTCCTTCTCCGGCTTCGACGTGGACGTGGCGACGTACGTGGCCAAGGAACTGGGTTACGAGCCCGACCAGATCGAGTGGGTCGAGACCAAGAGCGCCGACCGTGAGAACGCGCTGGCCCGCGGTGACGTGAAGATGATCGCGGCCACATACTCGATCACGGATGAGCGCAAGCAGAAGGTCGACTTCGCCGGCCCGTACCTGCTGGCCCACCAGGACCTGCTGGTGAAGGCCGACTCCGACATCAAGGAGGGCACCGACCTCAACGGCAAGAAGCTGTGCTCGGTGACCGGCTCCACCTCGGCTCAGAACGTCAAGGACGAGATCGCGCCGAAGGCCCAGCTCCAGCAGCTCGGCGGTTACTCGGAGTGCATCGCGGGTCTGCAGAGCGACCAGCTCGACGCCCTGACCACGGATGACGCGATCCTCGCAGGCTTCGCGGCACAGGATCAGTACAAGGGGCAGTTCAAGCTCACCGGGCTCAAGCTGAGCAACGAGAACTACGGCATCGGTGTGAAGAAGGGCGACACCGCGACCGTGAACAAGATCAACGACGCGCTGGAGAAGATGGTCAGCGACGGCGCCTGGGACAAGGCCGTCAAGGACAACTTCGGTCCGGCCAACTACAAGAACGAGCCGGCCCCGAAGATCGGCCAGATCGTCCAGTAACGCGGGACTCCGCCGACGCAGGATCCCCGCGATCACAGCGGGGATCCGCAGGCGCGCCGCCGCCTCTCCCTGATCCGGCGGCGGCGCGGCACGTCCGCTGCCCAAGCCACACACCCGGAAGCGCGGGAGATCGTGTTCGACTTTCTATCTGACTATGACGACCCGACCCTGCTGGGTGCCTTCTGGGTCACGGTGCAGCTCACCGTCCTCTCGGCCATCGGATCGCTGATCTGGGGCACTCTGCTGGCGGCCATGCGGGTCAGCCCGGTTCCGCTGATGCGCGGGTTCGGCACCGCCTATGTGAACATCGTCCGGAACATCCCCCTCACGGTCATCATCGTCTTCACGTCGCTCGGCCTCGCCAACATCTTCGGCGTGACCATGGGCGCCCCCGACGACTTCGAGGCCAAGGCGTTCCGCCTGGCGGTCCTCGGTCTGGTCGCCTACACCGCCGCCTTCGTCTGCGAGGCGATCCGGTCCGGCATCAACACAGTGCCTGTCGGCCAGGCGGAGGCGGCCCGTGCCATCGGGCTGAGTTTCAGCCAGGTCCTGCGGCTCATCGTGTTGCCCCAGGCGTTCCGCTCGGTCATCGGGCCGTTGGCCAACGTGCTGATCGCACTGACCAAGAACACGACCGTGGCGGCTGCGATCGGCGTGGCGGAGGCAGCCCTCCTGATGAAGGAAATGATCGAGAACGAGGCTCAGACAGTGCTCATCGGCGCGATCTTCGCCTTCGGTTTCGTGGTATTGACCCTGCCCACGGGCCTGATCCTCGGCTGGCTGAGCAAGCGACTGGCGGTGAAGCGATGACGTCCGTCCTCTACGACGCCCCTGGCCCGCGGGCCAGGCGGCGCAACGTGCTCCTCTCTGTGGTCTTCTTCGTCCTGCTCGCCCTGCTGCTGTGGTGGGTCTGGCAGACGCTGGACGACAAGGGCCAGCTGAAGTGGTCCCTGTGGGAGCCGTTTACCACCTCCGAGGCCTGGACGACGTACCTGCTGCCGGGCCTGGCCGACACCCTGAAGGCCGCAGCCCTCTCCATGGTCATCGCCCTCCCGCTGGGCGCCGTCCTCGGCATCGCACGCATGTCCGACCACCGCTGGGTGCGCATCCCGGCCGGCGCGGTGGTCGAGTTCTTCCGGGCCATCCCGGTGCTCCTGCTGATGCTGTTCGCCAACGAGTTCTACGTCCGCTCCACGGGCATCCCCAGCGATGAGCGGCCCTTGTACGCGGTCGTCACCGGCCTGGTGCTCTATAACGCGTCGGTCCTCGCCGAGATCGTCCGCGCGGGCATCCTCTCCCTGCCCAAGGGGCAGTCGGAAGCCGCCATGGCGATCGGCCTGCGCAAGGGCCAGACGATGAGCAGCATCCTGCTGCCGCAGGCGGTCACCGCCATGCTTCCGGCCATCGTCAGCCAGTTGGTCGTCATCGTGAAGGACACCGCGCTGGGCGGCGTGATGCTCGGATTCACCGAGTTGCTCAACACGCGCAGCACCCTCGCAGCCAACTACGCGAACGTCATCCCCAGCTTCATCGTGGTGGCGGTCATCTTCATCGTGCTGAACTTCATCCTCACGTCTTTCGCCTCCTGGCTGGAGCGCAAGCTGCGTCGCAGCAAGCGCAGCACGGGTGCTGTTCTCGGTGCCGACAAGGTCGACGACGTGAACGCGGCCGAGGTGGGCGGCACCTACGGCACCGGTGCCGGCGGCTCGATCTGACGGCCCGCCAACCGCTGCTACTGTGGCCCGCCGGGGAATCCGGCGGGCCACAGTCATGCCGAGCCATGAGCCACCTGGCTTCGAGCAACCCTGACACCCCATCAAGTGACGAGCGTGTCGCCCGGCTACCCTTGGTGCGGCGGCGTGATCGCCACCGGCCGCCGGTCACTTGACGCAAGCACCGGCAATAGGTTGCATACGTTCTGTGATCGTGCACCCTGCTCCAACTTCCTGTTCACCGACGTCTCTCAGGACACCACCGCGGGCAGGGGGCGCCGCGCCGTGGACCCGGTGATCATCGTCGGAGCGGGGCCCGTCGGGCTCACGCTCGCCCTCGCACTGGCACGTCAGGAGGTACCCTGCGTCGTCCTCGACGAGGGCCCGGGCAAGGACGAACCTCGTGCGGCGCGCACCGTCGTCCTGCGCGAGGACACCGCCGCTCTGATGGAACGGCTGACCGGCGTGCCCCTCGCCGGAGCCGGTGCGCGCTGGGCCGGATGGCGGTCGATGCGGCGCAAGCAGGTGATGCGCGAGATCGTCTTCGACGGCACCGAACCCGCTCCCCTGCACATCGCCCAGCACGTCCTCACCGACGCCCTGCGCGCGGCCCTCTCGGATGAACGGCTCGTCAAGGTCGCGGTGGAGAGCCGCCTCGACGGCCTCGAACAGGAGTCCTCGGGCGTGACGGCCCACACCCGCGGCCCCAAGGGCACCTGGTGGCGCGGCAGTTACCTGGTCGGCTGCGACGGTCCCCGCTCGACGGTGCGCAAGCTCCAGGACATCCGCTTCCCGGGCCGTACGGCGGTGGAACGTCACGCCGTCGCCGCGCTGCGTACGGAACTGCCCTGGCACGACGAGGCGTTGCTGCACCGCCTGCCGCCCTGGCGCATGTCCGGATCCTCGGCCGGTGAGGTCACCGCGCGCCCGCTGCCGGACGGCGTCTGGCGCCTGGACTGGCTCCTGCCGCCCGGCAAGGACCTGGTCACACCCGAACTGCTGCTCACCCGCATCCGGGAGACCCTGGCCGGCTGGGCGGGCGGCACGACCCCGCCGTACGAGCTGCTGGACACCGGTGTCCACACCGTCCACCACCGACTGGCCCGGCGCTGGCGCGCAGACCGCGTCTTCCTCGCCGGGGACGCCGCCCATCTGCTCGGCGCGCTGGGTACGCACGGGCTGGACGAAGGCCTGCGGGACGCCGACAACCTCGCCTGGAAACTGGCCCTGGCCTGGCACCACGGTCCGCACGAGGCGCTCCTCGACAGCTACCAGACGGAACGGCGGGCGGTCGTCGCCGCCCGGCTCCGCGCCGCCGACCAGGCACTGCCGCTGTTGCGCGGCGGTGGAGGGCTGCGCTCCGTCGTCCCCGGCTCGTCCCGTGGCCACGACGCCCTCCTCACGGAGGGTCACCTGGGGCAGGGCCAACTCGGCGCGCCGGGGACCTACGCCGACTCGCCGCTCGCTCCCCCACACCTCGAAGGAGAGGTGCCGGTCGACACACCCCTCGGAGCACCGGTCACCGACGTACGGGTCACCGCGGAGGACGGCACCTTCGTACGGCTGCGGGACCGGCTCGGCCGCGGCGCGCTGCTCGTGGTGCTGATCGCGCCGGGCACGGGCGTCTGGGAGCGCAGGCACTGGGTGAGCGCCGGCATCATGCCGCAGCTCTCGGCGGCGGTCACGGCACTGCCGCACCCCGCCGAGCTGCTCGTCGCCGAGAGCTATCCGGGCGCGGCCGCGCACACGGTGCTTCTGGTGCGCCCCGACGGGCACCTCGTCGCCGCGCTGGGCGGAGTGCGCCCGGCCGACCTGTACGCGGCGGCGGAGGCCACGGTGGGCGGACCGGTGAAAGCGCAGGCAGAGGCCGGTGCCGCAGCCGGCTCACGCTGACGTCCGCCTCCGGGACGATGTGCTCACTGTCACGGTGCGTCCGCATGGTGACAGTGAGTTGACCCGCCCGGGCGGTCATGGTGTACTCCGGTGCGTGACCGACACCTGTGTGCGCCTGTGGCGGAGGGTCCATATGGACCTTCTCCGTTATGCGGGCTGCGTGTGTCGTCCGTCCTGCTGACTTCGCATGTCCCTTCCTTCTGTGCGCGCGCCGCGCTCTGTCTGCCGGCTGCCGCGCCTTGCTCGCGAACCCTCATCAGGACCTTCAGGACGGCACCCGTGTCTGTATCCCCTTCTGTGCCCCCCTCTGTCTCCACCGGTTCGGCTCCCACCCAGGCCGACCTCTACGACTTCGTCCGGCGCACGGCCGCCGACACGCAGCTGATCGACTCCCTGCCGCTCGACCCGGAGGGCCGTACCTGGGTGCGGCTGGAGGGGCCCGGCGGCAGTGAGGCCTGGATGATCGGCTGGCCGCCCGGCACGGGCACCGGCTGGCACGACCACGCCGACTCCATCGGCGCCTTCCTGACCGCGTCGGGCGAGCTCAAGGAGAACTCGCTCGCCGCGCGGCTGCCCACCGACGGCTGGAAGACCCTGGAACTCACCGAGGACGTGGACCGTGAACGCCGGCTGCGGGCCGGCCAGGGCCGCACGTTCGGCCGGCACCACGTCCACGAGGTGCTCAACGAGTCCACCGAACGGCACGCGATCTCCGTCCACGCCTACTACCCGCCCCTGCCGCGGATCCGCCGCTACAGCCGCAGCGGTCCGATCCTGCGACTCGAGCAGGTGGAGCGACCGGAGGACTGGCAGTGAGCACCGCACCCGAACCGGCGAGCCACGACCCTCAACCGCCCGTCGGCATCGACGAGTTGCTGGAGCGCGTCCGGGCGGGCTACCAGCGGATCGAACCGCAGGAGGCGTACGCGGCCGCCCGGACAGGCGACGCGCTGCTGGTCGACATCCGCTACGCCGCTCTGCGCGAACGGGACGGCCTCATCCCCGGCGCCCTGGTCGTCGAGCGCAACGAACTGGAATGGCGCCTCGACCCCCAGGGCAGCCACCGGCTCCCCGAGGCGACGAGTCACGCCCTGCGCATCGTCGTGATCTGCAACGAGGGCTACGCGTCCAGCCTGGCCGTGCAGTCCTTGCACCGACTGGGCCTGCACCGGGCCACGGACCTGGTCGGGGGGTTCCAGGCTTGGCGGCGGGCGGGGTTGCCGGTGGAGTGAGAGCGGGAGGGCTTCTATGGGATGTAGCGGCGGAAGCCCTCTGCCAGGGATCGGAAACCGCACGCTCTGTAGAAGGTGTGGACGTATTCATCGTCCGCCGCCAGCAGCTGGACTTTGTAGCAGCCCGCCGACTCACCCAGCCGAACAGCAGCCTCCATAAGCTGACGGCCGACACCGCGCCGCTGGAACGAGCCGGCGACCACAACGTTCTCCACGAACAGGATGGCCCTCCCCCCGCGCGTGAGGTTCGGCACGACGATGCAATCCGCCGTTCCGGCCAAGGTGCCGCCGGCATCGGCCACCAGGACGGTGCGTCCCTGCTGCCTGGATATGGCCGCCCAGATGGCATCTGCGGACGCCTGAGGCAATGGCGCATCGTCCGGGTTCAACTCGCTGTACAGAGCCAGCAACGCTGACACGTCCGCCTCAGCCGCTGACCGTACCTTGATCTTCATCCGCCGAGCCTAGGACGGCCACGGCCGCCTTCAGACCTCAGCCCGTCAGCCACACGCTCTCAGAATCCCTCGTCCCCCAGAAACTCCGTGTCCTCCCCTTCCTCCTCCAGCGCCTGCCGGACGACCCGCAGGGCCATGCCCTCGGGGTAGCCCTTGCGGGCGAGCATGCCCGCGAGGCGGCGGAGTCGTTTGTCGCGCTCGAGTCCGCGGGTGGAGCGGAGCTTGCGCGCGACGAGCTCACGCGCGGTCGCCTCCTCCTGCTCGGAGTCGAGCTGGGAGACGGCCTCGTCGATCAGCGTGGAGTCGACACCCTTGGTCCGCAGCTCCCGGGCGAGCGCACGCCGGGCCAGTCCTCTGCCGTGGTGGCGGGACTCCACCCAGGCGTCCGCGAAAGCGCTGTCGTTGATGAGGCCGACCTCTTCGAACCGCGACAGCACCTCCTCGGCGGCGTCGTCCGGGATCTGCCGCTTGTGCAGGGCGTCGGCGAGTTGCTTACGGGTTCGCGGGGTCCCGGTGAGCAGGCGCAGGCAGATCGCCCGAGCCCGCTCGACCGGGTCCCCTGGAGGTGCCTCCTGCTCGGCCCTCGACGAGGAGAGGGCACCTCCGTCCTGGGCATCAGCCGTCGCCTCACCGAAGCCACGCCGACGACGACCACGCCCGCCCCGCGGCCCACCGTCACGCGAGCCGCCTCTGGCTGAGCCGCCCCCGGGCGGCCGGGTGTCGTCCCCGTACTGCCGGTCGCCCTCGGGTGGCGTGTGCCCGTGGCCGTCCTCTCCGTCCATGGCTGAGTCCGTGTCGCCTCCGGTGTCCCTCCCCCGGGGGACACCGGAGGCGGCGTACTCGTACTCCGCCCAGTCGGTTCGCCGTGTCACGGGTCAGCTCTTGGCTGCGGCGGCCTTGGACTTGGCGGTCTTCGCCGGTGCGGGGGCGGAGACCGCAGGCGCCGCGTCGGCCGGTGCGGAGACCGCGGCGTCCGTGCCCGGTTCGGCGGCCGGCTCCTCGGGACGCACGCCGACGCCCAGCTTTTCCTTGATCTTCTTCTCGATCTCGTTGGCCAGGTCGGGGTTGTCCTTCAGGAAGTTGCGCGCGTTCTCCTTGCCCTGGCCGAGCTGGTCGCCCTCGTACGTGTACCAGGCGCCGGCCTTGCGGACGAAGCCGTGCTCCACGCCCATGTCGATCAGGCCGCCCTCGCGGCTGATGCCGTGGCCGTAGAGGATGTCGAACTCGGCCTGCTTGAAGGGCGGCGCGACCTTGTTCTTGACGACCTTGCAGCGGGTGCGGTTGCCGACCGCCTCCGTGCCGTCCTTCAGGGTCTCGATGCGGCGGATGTCGATGCGCACCGAGGCGTAGAACTTCAGCGCCCGGCCACCGGTCGTGGTCTCGGGGGAGCCGAACATCACGCCGATCTTCTCGCGGAGCTGGTTGATGAAGATCGCGGTGGTCTTGGACTGGTTGAGCGCGCTGGTGATCTTCCGCAGGGCCTGGCTCATCAGACGGGCCTGCAGACCGACGTGGCTGTCACCCATCTCGCCCTCGATCTCCGCGCGCGGGACGAGCGCGGCGACGGAGTCGATGACGATGAGGTCGAGGGCGCCGGAGCGGACCAGCATGTCCACGATCTCCAGGGCCTGCTCGCCGTTGTCCGGCTGGGAGAGGATGAGGTTGTCGATGTCGACGCCGAGCTTCTTCGCGTACTCGGGGTCGAGTGCGTGCTCCGCGTCGACGAAGGCGACCTGGCCGCCGGCCTTCTGCGCGTTCGCCACCGCGTGCAGGGTCAGGGTGGTCTTACCGGAGGATTCCGGTCCGTAGATCTCCACGACGCGGCCGCGGGGCAGGCCGCCCACGCCGAGAGCCACGTCCAGGGCGGTGGAGCCGGTCGAGATGACCTCGATGGGCTCGTTGGTCCGGTCGCCCATGCGCATGACCGCGCCCTTGCCGAATTGCCGTTCAATCTGTGCGAGCGCGGCATCCAGGGCCTTCTCGCGGTCGGTTCCTGCCATGGGTTCCACCCGATTTGCTTGAGTCGATCGCTTCACGTCAAAGACGCTAACGCCTGCCACTGACAATGCGCCCCGACGCACGTCCGGCCTGTGGATAACTCGGGCACTTCTCTACCCAAAGTACGTCGAAATGCCCTTCGTTGAGCCTCGCCGGTGCCCCCATGAGAATGTATGTTCGATTTTTGTGTCAAGCGCACCACGCTGCACCGCGCACCCTGTTCCGTGTCGGGTGGTCTTGCCGGAGTACCGTCCCCTCTGCACGGCAGGTGCGCGCACTCAAGGGGGAGAGACGGATGTGCCGGATCACCGCCGCGGGCAAGGAAGCCGCCGTCGCACGGTTCCTCCAGGAGTTCCCCCAGGCACCGCGGTACGGCCGGGATCACCCCGCGCTGCGCGGCTGCGACGACATCACCTGGGCAGACTTCGCCGGGTGCCCCGCCGGGGTCCCGGCCCTCCTGCGCGGCCTGCTCGATCCGGCCGCGGCTTGCGAGGCCGAGCGGGTGCTCTGCAACGTCCTGATGGACGGTGTCTTCACACTGGGCCCGGCCATGCCGGCGGCTCTGCCCTTCCTGCTCCGCCTCGCCGCCGATCCGGCGGTGCCGGTGCGGACCGGGCTGGTCGAGGTCCTGCTCGTCGTCGCGGAGCTCTCGCACCCGGTCGACGGAGGCAGTGAGCGGGCGATCCGGTTCCTGGGCAGCGACCGCGAGCACCCGGAGCGCGCACGATGCCGGGCCGTGTTCTCCGAGCATGCCGAACTGGTGCGCGGTCTGCTGGACGACCGGACGCTGCCGGACGGGCTCATCCCACCCGACGAGCGGGTGAGCCTCTTGCAGGCAGCGACGCCGTAGGAGCCGGGCGGCTCCGGTCTCAGGAGGAGCTCTTCCCGGAGCCCCCGTCTCCGGGCCGCTCCGTCCCGGGCTGCCGCGCCCACAACCCTCGCGCGCGCGTCAGGAGACCCGGCCCCTCTCCCCGTCGGCGGTGGCCGTGCACCCGGGGGTCGTCCGTGACGTCGTAACGCTTCACGTACGCCATCAGGAAGGCCTGGAGCGTGGCGATCGCGGGGATGGCGATCAGCGCGCCGACGGCGCCGAGGAGGGCGGTGCCGGCGATGACCGAGCCGAAGGCGACGGCGGGGTGGATGTCGACGGTCTTGGCGGTCAGCTTGGGCTGGAGCACGTAGTTCTCGAACTGCTGGTAGATGACGACGAAGACCAGCACCCACAGCGCGTACCAGGGATCCACCGTGAACGCGATCAGCATGGGCAGGGCGCCCGCGAGATAGGTGCCGATGGTGGGGATGAACTGCGACACCAGGCCCACCCACACGGCGAGCACGGGCGCGTAGGGCACGTCCAGTGCCTGGAGCAGGACGAAGTGGGACACTCCGGAGATCAGCGCCATCAGGCCACGGGAGTAGATGTAGCCGCCGGTCTTGTTGACGGCGATCTCCCACGCGCGCAGCACCTCGGCCTGGCGGGCGGGGGGCAGGACCGAGCAGATCGCGCGGCGCAGCCGCGGGCCGTCCGCGGCGAAGTAGAACGAGAACAGGGCGATCGTGAGCAGTTGGAAGAGGCCCCCGATGACCTGGGCGGACACGTCCAGGACGCCGGTGGCGCTGTTCTGGACGTAGTTGCGCAGCCAGTCGGAGCGCAGCAGGCCCTCCTGGATGTCGACGCGCTTCAGGTCGGTCTTGAAGTGGGTGTTGATCCAGTTGATGACGGAGTCGAGGTACGCGGGGAAGCCCTCGATCAGCTTGATGATCTGGTCCGCGAGGACGGAACCCAGCAGGGTGACGAACCCGGCCGACACGATCATCACGCCGATGAAGACGACGAACGCGGCTAGCCCTCGGCGCATGCCGCGCGAGGCCATCCAGCTCACCGCGGGCTCGATGGCGAGCGCCAGGAAGAACGCGATGAGGATGTTGATCAGCAGTCCGGTGAGCTGGTGGAAGGCCCAGCTGCCCAGCTGGAACACGGCGACGAGGGCGAGCGCGAGCACCATGGCGCGCGGCAGCCAGCGCGGCATGCGGCCGTTCGCCCCGGCCCCGTCGACCGGGGGCCGGACGGGCGGCGTCGTACCGGAAGCTGGGGGCTGCTGGGCTGCCTGCCCGGTGTCGTCAGTGGGTGCCACGGTCCAAGTCTCGCCCACGCCGCCGACAGCCGTCTGCCCGCCTGCGATCTTCGTGACCGTCCGGCGATCCCGGCAGGTGTCAGCGCCTCTCTGCGGGCACGTCCATCACCGTGCAGACCACCTGCCATACCTCCTTGGCGTCCCAGCCGGCCTCCAGCGCTCCGTGCACCGTGCGCCCGCCCAGTTCCGACATCACGTGGTCGCGCGCGAAGGTTTCGGCGTAGCCAGGACCGAAGTGCTCCGCCATTCGCTGCCAGAAGACCGTCAACCGCATGACTTCATTATCCCGCCCCTGGGGTGGGCCTGAGCCGGGACCGCCTGCCGGCGCCTCCGCGCGCCCTACGGTCTGACCCATGGCCGAAACAGGAGCTTCCGCTCTCCCCCCGACGCCCCCGCGGCACAGTCCCGTCACGCGCGCGGAGCGCTTCGTCTGGCTCACCGCGCGCGTGCTCGAGCAGCACCGCTTCGCACACGCCTTCCGGGGCGGCGCCGCCGACCCGGTGGAGACCGCCCTCGACGCCTACCGCAACGAGGACGGCGGGTACGGCCACGCGCTGGAGCCGGATCTGCGCGGCCCGGTCAGCCAGCCGCTGCACACCGCGCACGCCCTGCGCGTCCTGGACGCCGTCGGACGCTGCGCCGGCCAGCGCGTGGAACGCATCTGCCGCTACCTGACGTCGGTCTCCACGGCGGACGGCGCCCTCCCCGCGATCCACCCCAGCCAGCGCGGCTACCCCACGGCCCCCTTCGTGCCGGTGGTGGACGATCCGCCCAGCGACCTCCTGGCCACCGGGCCGGTGGTGGGGCTGCTGCACCGCAACGAGGTGTGGCACGCCTGGCTGTTCCGTGCCACGGACTTCTGCTGGCAGGCGGTCGAGTCCCTGGAGAAGTCACATCCGTACGAGATCGAGGCCGCCGTGGCCTTCCTGGACTCCGCCCCGGACCGCCCGCGGGCGGAGGCGGCCGCCGGCCGTCTCGGCCGCCTGGTCCGCGAACACCGCCTCGCGGCCCTGGACCCCGCCGACCTGGACACGTATCCGGTCTCCCCCGGTTACGCCCCGGGCGAGCACCACTTCCCGTACGACTACGCGCGGACCCCGCGGTCGCTCGCGCGCGCGTGGTTCACGGACGACGAGATGGCCCGCTCCCTGGACCACCTCGCGGCCCAGCAGCAGGAGGACGGCGGCTGGCCCGTCCGGTGGCGCCACTGGGCCCCGGCACCCGCCCTGGAGGCCCGCCCGGCGGTGACGATCGAGGCCCTGCGCGTGCTCAGGGCGTACGGCCGCACCATCGACTGATCATCCCGCGCCCATGGCCCGCACCCCCGCGGTCACGAGCACGGCCGCTGCGACGACGAGCAGGAACGGGGCGCGCAGCACCAGCGCCACGGCCGCGGCGGCGAGGCCGGCGGCCCGCGCGTCCAGTACCAGCGTCTGCCCGTCGGCGAAGGTCTGCTGGGCGGTGAGGGCCGCCAGCAGCGCGACGGGCAACAACGCGGCCAGACGTTTGACGACGGGCCGCTCCAGGGCCCCTGCGGGCACCAGGAGCCCGGCCAGTTTGACGGCGTAGCACCCGAGGACGGTCACCCCGATCGCGATCCAGATGTTCACCGCCCGTCCCCCTGCCTCTGGCGGCGGCCGTCCGCCCACAGCACGACCGGCGCCGCCAGCGCGGCCAGCAGCACCGGCACCCCGGCGGGCAGCAAGGGCAGCAGTCCGAGCCCCAGCAGCACGGCGAGCCCGGCGACGGCCCGCTCGGTTCCGCTCTTCAGCATCGGCGCGAGCAGGGCCAGGAACACCGCGGGCCCGGCGGCGTCCAGGCCCCACGCCTCGGTGTCCCCGATGGCCTCGGCGCCCATGGCGCCGAGCAGCGTGGTGAGGTTCCACAGGATGTAGAGGCTCAGCCCGGTCACGACGAATCCGAGCCGTGCGGCGCGCCGGGTGGGCTGGGCGAGCGCGACGGCGGCCGTCTCGTCGATCACCCACTGGGCGGCGAACGGCCGCACCGCGCGCGGGAGGGCGAGCAACTGGGACAGACGCAGGCCGTAGAAGGCGTTCCGTACGCCCAGGAAGAAGGCCCCGGCGGCGGCGGTGAACGGGCCGCCTCCGGCTGCGAGGGCCCCGACCAGGGCGAACTGGGACGCCCCGGTGAACACCAGGAGGCTGAGCGCGCACGTCTGGAGCAGCGTGAGTCCGCTGCCGGCCGAGGTCACGCCGAAGGCGAACCCGGACAGCCCCACGGCCACCCCGACCCCCAGGGCGTCGCGTACGACGGCCCCGTCCGCCTTCCCACCGATGCCCGCGTCTTCGAAAGCTGTCCGATCTGCCACGCCCCGCACGCTACGGGCAGCGGCTACCGCAGGTCTTGTACGTTCTTGCGCTCTCGCTGGTACGCCCCCGGAGGCACGCCCACGATCCGGCTGAAGTGCCGGTTGAGGTGCGGCTGGTCGGTGAACCCGACGGCGACGGCGACCTCGGAGGGCGTCGTCCCGGTGTCCAGCAGCCGCCGCGCGCGCCGTACCCGCGCGTCCGTGAGCCACGCGTGCGGCGGCATCCCGTAGACGTCCCGGAAGGCCCGCAGCAGGGCGAACGGGCTGGTACCGAGGCCGGCCGCAAGCTGTTCCAGCGTCGGCGGCCGTGCCATCCGCTCTTCCAGCACACCACGCGCGCGTGCCGCGATCCGGGCTCCCGCCGTCCGCACCTCCCGCCGCGGCACGGGCCCGCCGTTCAGGCGCAGCAACCTGGTCACGGCGACCCGCAGCAGCGTGTCCGCGGCCAGGGCGTTGCCCTCGTCGGCGGCCCGCAGCACCTGGTGCACCAGACCGGCGGCGTACGGATCGTCCACCACCGGGCTGGCGAATCCCGGCGTCCCCCGCAGCGCCGTCGTCTCGGCAGCGATCTCCGCCACCACGTCGACCGGCGGGTACACGGCCCCGTAGCGCCACCCTTCGGGCACCCCGGCCCGCCCGGTGTGCGGCGTATCGGGATTCACCAGTGCGAGAGCCCCGGCGCCCGCGTACTGATCGCCCCCGCCGTGGTGGAAGATTTCCACCCCGTCCGCGATGGCGGCGATCACGAAGTTCTCGTGCGTGTGCCGCACGAACGTCTTGCGCACATACCGCGCCCGCAGCAGATCGACCCCGGGCAGCTCGTCGTACTGCCAATGCCGCGCACGCTCGCTCATACGACCATTGTCCGCGGCGACGGACGACGCGACGCACCGCAGGCCGCCACACCGCGACGCACCGCAGGCCGCCACACCGCGGCGGAACGGCAGGCCACGAGGCAGCGAGGCCCCGATGTCAGTGCCGGGGTGCACGATGGACGCATGCCCAGCGATGCACGCCGAGCCCTGGACGGCTTCTCACCCGCGACCCGCGCCTGGTTCACGGGTGCCTTCTCCGCGCCCACCACGGCCCAGGCCGGTGCGTGGCAGGCCATCCACGAGGGCTCGGACGTGCTGGTCGTCGCCCCCACCGGCTCCGGCAAGACGCTGGCGGCGTTCCTGGCCGCTCTGGACCAGCTGGCCTCGGCGCCTCCCCCCGCCGACCCGAAGAAGCGCTGCCGCGTCCTGTACGTCTCCCCCCTGAAGGCCTTGGCGGTGGACGTCGAGCGCAACCTGCGCAGCCCGCTGACCGGCATCCGCCAGGAGTCCGTACGCCTCGGCCTGCCCGAGCCCGAGGTCAAGGTGGGCATCCGCTCGGGCGACACCCCCGCCGCCGAGCGCCGCGCCCTGTCCACCCGCCCGCCGGACATCCTGATCACGACCCCGGAATCGCTGTTCCTGATGCTCACATCGGCCACGCGCGACGCGCTGGCGGGCGTGGAAACGGTGATCCTCGACGAGGTGCACGCGGTCGCTGGCACCAAGCGCGGCGCCCATCTCGCGCTCTCCCTGGAGCGGCTGGACGACCTCCTCCCGAAGCCTGCCCGCCGCATCGGCCTCTCCGCGACGGTCCGGCCGGTGGACGAGGTGGCCCGGTTCCTCTCGCCGCGCCGCAAGGTGGAGATCGTCCAGCCGGAGTCGGGCAAGGAGTTCGACCTGTCCGTGGTCGTCCCGGTCGAGGACCTGGGCGAGCTGGGCGGCTCCCCGGTGGCGGACGGCCAGGAGGGCGCCGAGCGCCCGTCCATCTGGCCGCATGTGGAGGAGCGGATCGCCGATCTCGTCCAGTCCCACCGTTCCACGATCGTCTTCGCGAACTCCCGCCGCCTCGCGGAGCGCCTCTGCAACCGCCTGAACGAGATCGCGTACGAGCGGGCCACCGGTGAGACCCTCGGCGAGCACCACTCCCCCGCCGAGCTGATGGGCGGCTCGGGAGCGGCCCAGGGCGCGCCCCAGGTCATCGCCCGGGCCCATCACGGCTCGGTGTCCAAGGAGCAGCGTGCCCTGGTCGAGGAGGACCTCAAGGCGGGGCGTCTGCCCGCGGTCGTGGCCACGTCCAGCCTCGAACTGGGCATCGACATGGGGGCGGTGGACCTGGTCGTGCAGGTGGAGTCGCCCCCGTCCGTCGCTTCCGGCCTGCAGCGTGTCGGCCGGGCGGGGCACCAGGTGGGCGCGGTCTCCACCGGGGTGGTCTTCCCGAAGTACCGCGGCGACCTCGTGCAGGCGGCGGTGGTCACCGAGCGCATGCGCACCGGCTCCATCGAGTCCCTCAAGGTGCCCGCCAACCCCTTGGACGTCCTGGCCCAGCAGGTGGTCGCCATGACGGCCCTGGACACATGGCAGTTCGACGACCTCCTCGCCGCCGTCCGCCGGGCCGCCCCGTTCGCCTCACTGCCCGAGTCGGCCTTCACGGCGGTCCTCGACATGCTGGCGGGCCGCTACCCGTCCGACGCGTTCGCGGAGCTGCGCCCGCGCGTGGTGTGGGACCGGGTCACCGGTGAGATCACCGGCCGCCCGGGCGCACAGCGCCTCGCCGTCACCTCCGGGGGCACGATCCCCGACCGCGGCCTGTTCGGCGTCTTCCTCGCGGGCGCCGACCCCAAGAAGGGCGGCGGCCGGGTCGGCGAGCTCGACGAGGAGATGGTCTACGAATCCCGCGTCGGGGACGTCTTCACGCTGGGGACGAGCTCGTGGCGCATCGAGGACATCACCCGCGACCGCGTCCTGGTCTCCCCGGCTCCGGGCGTACCGGGCCGGCTGCCCTTCTGGAAGGGCGACCAGCTGGGCCGCCCGCTGGAACTGGGCCGGGCGGTGGGCGCGTTCCTGCGCGAGGTCGGCTCGCTGCCCAAGGACGACGCCCGTCTGCGCCTCGTCGCCGCCGGCCTGGACGCCTGGGCGGCGGACAACGTGCTGTCGTACCTGGACGAGCAGCGCGAGGCCTGCGGCCACATCCCGGACGACCGGACGATCGTCGTGGAGCGCTTCCGTGACGAGCTCGGCGACTGGCGGGTGGTCGTGCACTCCCCCTTCGGCGCCCAGGTGCACGCCCCCTGGGCGCTCGCGCTCGGCGCCAAGCTCTCCGAGCGGTACGGCATGGACGCGCAGGTCATGCATGCCGACGACGGGATCGTGCTGCGCCTGCCGGACGCCGACCTCATGGGCCTGGACCTGCTGGACCAGGAACCGGTGAAGACGGGCCGGGAGTACGACGCCGAGCAGGCTCCGGTGGGTGCCGCCGACGTCGTCTTCGACAAGGGCGAGGTCGACCAGGTCGTCACCGACCAGGTGGGCAGCTCGGCGCTGTTCGCCTCCCGATTCCGCGAGTGCGCCGCCCGCGCGCTGCTGCTGCCCCGCCGCAACCCGGGCAAGCGCACGCCGCTGTGGCAGCAGCGACAGCGCGCCTCCCAGCTGTTGCAGGTGGCGAGCGAGTTCGGCTCGTTCCCGATCGTCCTGGAGGCGGTCCGCGAGTGCCTCCAGGACGTCTTCGACGTGCCCGGGCTCGTCGAGCTGATGGGCGACCTGGAGTCCCGCAAGGTCCGCCTGGTGGAGGTCACCACTCCCGAGCCGTCCCCCTTCGCTCGCTCCCTCCTCTTCGGCTACGTCGCCCAGTTCCTGTACGAGGGCGACTCCCCGCTGGCCGAGCACCGCGCCGCCGCCCTGTCGCTGGACTCGCGGCTGCTGGCCGAGCTGCTGGGTCAGGCGGAGCTGCGTGAGCTGCTCGACGCCGAGGTGCTGGACGCGCTGGAGCAGGAGCTGCAGTGGCGCACCGAGGACCGGCGCGTCAAGGACGCCGAGGGCGTCGCTGACCTCCTCCGCCTCCTCGGCCCGGTCACGCACGCGGAACTGGCCGAGCGGGGCGCCGAACCGCAATGGGCCCAAGAGCTGGCGGGCACCCGCCGAGCCATCCGGGTCCGGATCGCAGGCAAGGACCACTGGGCGGCGATCGAGGACGCGGGCCGCCTGCGCGACGCGCTGGGCACCGCCCTCCCGGTCGGCGTCCCGGAAGCCTTCACGGAGCCCGTCAAGGACCCGCTCGGCGATCTCCTCGCCCGCTACGCCCGCACCCACGGCCCCTTCACCTCGGCCACGGCTGCCGCCCGCTTCGGCCTGGGCGTCGCCGTCACCGAGGGCGCCCTCCAGCGGCTCGCCGCGGCGGGCCGGGTCGTCCAGGGCGAGTTCCACCCGGCCGGCATCGGCCAGGAGTGGTGCGACGCGGCCGTGCTGCGCCGGCTGCGCCGCCGCTCCCTGGCCGCGCTGCGGCACGAACTGGAGCCGGTGCCCCCGGCCGCGCTCGCCCAGTTCCTCCCACAGTGGCAGCACATCGGCAAGGGGCACTCCCTGCGCGGCGTCGACGGCCTGGTCCGCGCCATCGAGCAGGTCCAGGGCGCGTCCGTTCCCGCCTCCGCCCTGGAGAAGCTGGTCCTGCCCTCCCGGGTCGTGAACTACACCCCGGCGATGCTGGACGAGCTGACCGCCGCCGGAGAGGTCGTCTGGGCCGGGGCGGGCTCCCTCCCCGGCAAGGACGGCTGGGTCTCCCTCTACCTGGCGGACGCGGCCCCCCTGCTCCTGCCGCCTCCGCATCCCCTGGAGCTGACCGCCCTGCACCAGTCCGTCCTGGACACCCTCTCCGGCGGCTACGGCCTGTTCTTCCGCCAGATCGCCGACCAGGTCCGCGCCACCACCCACCCCGAGGCCACCGATCCCCAACTGGCCGACACCCTGTGGGACCTGGCCTGGTCCGGCCGCCTGACGAACGACACGCTCACCCCCCTGCGCTCCCTGCTCGGCTCGGGCCGTACCGCCGGCTCCACGGCCCACCGCGCCAAGCGCGCCATCCCGCGCGGCCGCTACGGCTCCCTGACGGCAGCGGCCCGCACCGCCTCCCGCTCCGGCCCGCCGACGGTCGCCGGCCGCTGGTCCCTGCTCCCGGCCCACGAGCCGGACCCCACGGTGCGGGCCCACGCCCTCGCCCGCACCCTCCTCGACCGGCACGGCGTGGTCACCCGGGGCGCGGTCTCGGCGGAGGGCGTCGAGGGCGGCTTCTCGGCGACGTACCGTGTCCTGTCCGTCTTCGAGGAGAGCGGCCAGGCCCGCCGGGGCTACGTGGTGGAGGGTCTCGGCGCCGCACAGTTCGCGATGGACGGCGCGGTGGACCGTCTGCGTGCGGTGTCCAACGCCCGCGACCGCGGTGAGGACCTGCCCGGCCCGCCGCCCGGCTCCGAACCCGACCCGTTCCCCGCCCACGACTTCGCGGAATTCAACGACTCCGCCCCCTCCCACGACCACACCGACGACCCCGGCCCCGACGGCTTCGCCGATCTGGGCTCTCCCTACGACGTCCCCAAGCCGTCCCCGGGCGAGTGGGTCTCGCCCCGCGACTACGCCCCGCAGGCCGCTCCGCCCTGGCATAACGGCGGGCGCGCGGCGTACGACCAGGGGTTCCCGGGCCGTCGTGGCCGCCCCGACGGCGCCTCCCGGGCCGTCGTCCTAGCCGCCGCCGATCCGGCGAACGCGTACGGCGCCGCCCTGGCCTGGCCCGAACCCCCGACCGGCGCCGGGCACAAGCCCGGCCGCAAGGCGGGCTCCCTGGTGGTGCTCGTCGACGGGGAACTGACGCTCTACATGGAGCGCGGCGGCAAGACATTGCTGGCCTGGACCGCCGACCCGGACGGCGGTCCCGCCGACGACCCCCGCCTGCGCAGCGCCGCGGAGGCCCTCGCCTCCGCTGCCCGCGCGGGTTCGCTCGGCACGGTCACGGTGGAGCGCGTCAACGGCGCCCAGGCCCTGACCTCCCCCATCGGCACACTCCTGGAAGGAGCGGGCTTCATCGCGACGCCCCGAGGACTGCGCCTGCGCGCATGACCGCCGACCATGCAGGCGCTCCGGCCGAGCAGGCGGCCTTCGTGCCACCCTTGACCCATGCCCGAAGGTGACACGGTCTGGCAGACCGCGAGGCGGCTGCATGCCGCCCTCGCGGGCAAGGTGCTGACCCGCAGCGACCTCAGGGTGCCGCGCTTCGCCACGGCCGACCTCACGGGCCGCACGGTCTGGGACGTCACCCCGCGCGGCAAGCACCTCCTCACCCGCATCGAAGGCGGCCTGACCCTGCACTCGCATCTGCGGATGGACGGCTCCTGGAAGGTGTACGGGAACGGCCAGCGCTGGACCGGCGGCCCCGGCCACCAGATCCGCGCGATCCTCGGCAACACCGACCGCACGGCCGTCGGCTACCGCCTCCCCGTCCTGGAACTCCTGCGCACCAGCGACGAGCACCGCGCGGTCGGCCACCTCGGCCCCGACCTCCTCGGCCCGGACTGGGACCCCGGCCGGGCCCTCGCCAACGTTCTCCAGGATCCCGCCCGCGAACTCGGCGAGGCCCTGCTCGACCAGCGCAACCTGGCCGGCATCGGCAATGTGTACAAGAGCGAGCTCTGCTTCCTGCTCGGCGTCACGCCCTGGCTCCCCGCGGGCGACCTGCCAGCCGACCGCGCCGCCAAGTTGCCCGGGCTCGCCAAGAAGCTGCTGGAGGCCAACCGCGACCGCCCGATCCGCAGCACGACGGGCCGCCGCGGCCAGGACCTCTTCGTCTACGGCCGAGCGCCCCGCCCCTGCCTGCGCTGCCGCACCTCGATCCGCGTCGCCGACCAGGGCGACGGCTCCCGCGAACGCCCCACCTACTGGTGCCCCCACTGCCAGCCGGGCCCCGCCCCGGCCGCTTCCCCCACCCGGCGGCACAGCCGCACCAATTGACGACCCGTCAGAAACGCTCGTACGTTCCCTGTATGCCCGTCACGGCGTACGACCTCACCGGCCGCACCGCGTTCGTCACCGGCGCCGCGAGCGGCATCGGCCGCGCCTCGGCCCTTCTGCTCGCCGAGGCGGGCGCGACCGTGCACTGCGCGGACCGCGACACCGAGGGCCTGCACGAGACGGCGACCCTGATCAAGGACCGCGGCGGCACGGCCCGCACCCACACCCTCGACGTCACCGACCGGGCCCGGCTGAGGCAGGCCCTGACCTCCTGTGAACGCCTGGACGCCCTGGCCGCGATCGCGGGGATCATGCACCGCAGTCCCGTGCTGGAGACCCGGGACGAGGACCTCGACCGGGTGCTGAACGTCAACTTCAAGGGGGCGCTGTACGCCTGCCAGGAGGCGGCCCAGCTGATGATCGCCCACGGCACCCGGGGCAGCATCGTCACCATGGCTTCGGGCGCCGTCGACACGGGCGGCCCCGGGCTGCTCTGCTACGGCGCGGCCAAGGCCGCGGTGGTCCAGCTGACGAAGACCCTCGCGACGGAGGTCGGCCGGTACGGCATCCGCGTCAACGCGGTCGCCCCGGGCTGGATCCGTACGCCCATGACCGACCGCCACGACAGTGGGTGCCAGGCGCACACGGAGTCCGTCATGGCTCGCATGTCACCCCTGGGCCGGGTCGGCGAGCCGGAGGACATCGCCCACGCGGTCCTCCACCTGGCCTCCGACGCCTCGGCCTTCACGACGGGCCAGATCCTCCGCCCGAACGGGGGTGTGGCGATGCCGTGGTGACCCGGGCGCCGCCCGTCGACGACCTGGAAGAAAGGCCTCGACCTCTGGCCCTTCTGACCGCGCCCCCTCCTCACCCTCCAGAAGCCCGCCCGAAGGCCGCAGCCCCCGCACAAGACACCGCCCCCAGCCCTCACCGCCTCCGCCCCGCCACCCCCCGACTCCCCGCCTCCCAAGCCCTCCGCCACCGACCCGCCCCCACCACCCCACGCGCCCGCCGCTTGGGCACGCAATGCACGGGCAACACGCTCAACCCCCACCCCCCGGCGGCCACCGCCGCCTCCAGCGCCCCCGCCTCGGGCACGGCAACCAGCCGCAGTACGGCCCACCACCACAGCGCCCCCAGCCCGAACGCGGCTCCGCGGACCCCCCAGTGCCGGCTCCCCCGGCGCGCTATGCCCGCCATGGCCGCACCCTCCAGCCCGACGCTATGGAGCCGCCAGGGCCCGCGGACAGGGCGCACCGAGGGCACACGAGCGCACCGCGCACCCCACTCACGCCGCGCACGCGCACACCAGCCACGTCACGCGACTCTCCGCGCCGAGCGGTGGCGTACCCCAGCCCGGCCCGTCAGCCGCTCCCGCGCTCTCCGTCACCCGTTCTCGGCCTGGAACATCCAGTGATGCTTCTCCAGGTCCGCCGTGATCCCGATGAAAATGTCCTGGCTCACGGGATCCGGCTCACCGGTGGTCTCGACCCGCTCCCGCATCCGCGCGATCACCGCACCCAGCGCCTCGACGAGTGTGCCCACGGCGGTCGTGTCGTCGACCCACCCTTCGGGGGTCACCCCGATCCCGCTGCCGACGGCCACAGTCGCGGCACGTCCGTCGGGTGAGATCCCGAGGGCCGCGGCACGCTCGGCCACGGTGTCGGAGTACTTCCGCGCGGTGTCGACGACCTCGTCGAGCTGGAGATGCACGGAACGGAAGCGCGGCCCCACCACGTTCCAGTGGATCTGCTTCGCCACCAGGGCGAGGTCCACCAGGTCGACGAGGGCTCCTTGCAGCGCCTCGGACACGGTCTTCAGGTTCGCGTCCGACAACGGGCTCTTCACGACGTACATCCGCACCTCCGAGGACTGCCCCCGCCATCCCCTCAACGATGACCGCCGCACGCCTCACCGGCAAACGCACACACATCAGACACGGCATGGATGGGCAGCACACGGCGTCAGTCGGCCCCCGGCAAGCGAAAACCCCGGGCGGCACCCCTCCGGATCTGCCGGAGAGGCCCGGCCGGGGCCTCTGTCATGCCGTGTGAGCGCAGAGCCTCACGCGGCGACGACGTCCACCGCTTCGGCAGGCGCCTTGATGGTCACCCGTTCCGGTGGCACACCGGTCACCGAGACGGAACCCAGCATCGGGCGAACCGGCGTGGGAACAGGCTCGCTGGGGGTGGCCGCAGCAGACTGGGCCAGCTCGGCGAGGGCGAGCTCGTCGCTCACTTCCCGCATGAGCTCGGACATCCGTACGTCCAGCGCGTCGCAGATGGCGGAGAGCAGCTCGGAGGAAGCCTCCTTCTGCCCCCGCTCCACCTCGGAGAGATAGCCGAGTGAGACTCGGGCGGACGAGGAGACTTCGCGCAGAGTACGGCCCTGGCGCTGGCGCTGCCGACGCAGCACGTCACCCAGCAGGCGACGGAGCAGAATCATCGGTGGCTCCCTCCTCGGACCGCGTAGCCGCATCCATTACGCCCCACCGTACCGCCTTGCGCCGCGGCCGTGCGGGGAGCGATGTCGTGTTCACTCAGGGCTGCAAACATCAAAACCCCCCGTTCCGTTCCGTATCCTGTGCCCGCTCATTCCCAGTCTGTTCGCACGCAAGCTCCTTCAGGAGCAGTGCGAGTACGCTCCGTACACTCTCTCTACGAATTTCCTCGCGGTCGCCGTTCAACCGCAGAGCCTCCACTTTTCCGCCGCCGGCAGAACCGGAATCGGCTCCGGCCGGTCCGTCCACGGCGACGAAGACCGTGCCGACGACCTGCCCGTCCTGCGGATCGGGTCCCGCGACACCGGTGGTCGCGATGCCCCAGTCGGTGCCGAGCGCCTTGCGTACGCCGACCGCCATCTGGGCCGCGACCTGCGGATCCACCGCTCCGCGCGCCGCCAGCAGGGCGGCGTCGACACCGAGCAGTTCCTGCTTCAGTTCGGTGGCATAGGCGGTGACCGAGCCCCGGAAGACCTTGGAGGCCCCGGGAACCGATGTGAGGTCCGCCGCTACGAGGCCACCGGTCAGCGACTCCGCCACGGCGAGCGTCTCGCCCTTCACCGTGAGTAGTCGCACCACGTCGGTGGCCGTGGAACTCACGCTTCCTTCTCCTCCAACGCGGCCTTGCGCTCGGCGATTCCCTGCCTGCGCAGCACAATGGCCTGTTTCACATAGTCGAGCCCGGTCACCACGGTCAGCACGACCGCCGCGGCCATCACCCACCACCTCAGGGTGGCCAGCCACCCCGTCAGCGCCAGCACGTACATGCCCACGGCCACGCCCTGGGTGAGGGTCTTCAGCTTGCCTCCGCGGCTGGCGGGGATGACGCCGTACCGGATGACCAGGAAACGCAGCAGGGTGACGCCGAGTTCCCGGCCGAGGATGACGCCGGTCACCCACCACGGCAGGTCGCCGAGCGCGGACAGACAGATCAGCGCCGCCCCCATGATCGCCTTGTCGGCGATGGGGTCGGCGATCTTCCCGAAGTCCGTGACCAGGTTGTAGGTGCGCGCCAGGTGACCGTCGAACAGGTCGGTGATCATGGCGATGGCGAAGGCCGCCCAGGCGAGGGACCGCCACGCCGGGTCGTAGCCGCCGTCGGCGAGCATCAGCGCGACGAAGGCCGGTACGAGGACCAGCCGGAGCATGGTCAGGAGGTTGGCGACGTTCCAGACGCTGGCCTGGTTGACGGCCGCGGCAGCGATCTTCCCGCCTCGCGGGGTCTTCCCTTCGCCCGGAGCGTCGTCGCCGGTGTCGACGCCGGTGTCCTCACCACGAACCGTCTCACCGGCACCTGCGCCGGGCACCGCCCCGGCAGCCCCGGCAGCCCCGCCGTGATCCACGTCGGACGGCGAACCGGGCCCCGCACCGGGCGCCCCGCCATCGGCAGACCGCGCGGCCGCACGCCCGGCCACAGCCCCCGGAATGCCCGGGGCCGCTGCGGCCGCAGCCGCCGCGGAAGCCGGAGCGCCCGCTCCGGCCGCTGCCCTCCTCGCGCCGGAGGGGCCTCCCGCCGCGGATGCCGGGACACCGGTCATCTGCCCGCCTCCTCACTCCACGCAGGCGACGCGAGCGAGCCCTGCAGCGGCTCGGCCACCAGGTCGACACCCTCCGTACCGACCACCTTCGCCTCGACCATACGGCCGCTGCTCAGCCCCGCGCCGCTCGTGAGCAGCACCTGGCCGTCCGTCTCGGGCGCCTGGTGCTCCGCACGGCCGTACACGCCCTCGTCGTCGACGGACTCGACGAGCACGTGGACCGTCTGGCCGACGCGCTCCTCGGCGCGCTGCGAGACGAGTTCCTCGGCCAGGCGCGAGATGTGGGCCAGCCGCTCGGCGACGACGTCCTCGTCGAGCTTGTTCTCGTAGGTCGCCGCCTCGGTGCCCTCCTCGTCGGAGTAGCCGAAGACGCCGATGGCGTCCAGCCGCGCGCCGTTCAGGAACCGCTCCAGCTCGGCGAGGTCGGCCTCGCTCTCGCCGGGGAAGCCGACGATGAAGTTGGAGCGCACACCGGCCTCGGGCGCCTTGCTGCGGATGGTGTCGAGCAGCTCCAGGAACCGGTCGGTGTCGCCGAAACGGCGCATCGCGCGCAGCACACCGGGCGCGGAGTGCTGGAAGGACAGGTCGAAGTAGGGCGCAACCTTCGGGGTCGAGGTCAGCACGTCGATGAGGCCGGGCCGCATCTCGGCGGGCTGGAGGTAGCTGACGCGCACGCGCTCGATGCCGTCGACCTCGGCGAGCTCGGGCAGCAGCGACTCCAGCAGCCGGATGTCGCCCAGGTCCTTGCCGTAGGAGGTGTTGTTCTCGGAGACCAGCATGATCTCCTTCACGCCCTGCTCGGCCAGCCAGCGCGTCTCGTTCAGCACGTCGCTCGGGCGGCGGGAGATGAAGGAGCCGCGGAAGGACGGGATGGCGCAGAAGGAGCAGCGCCGGTCGCAGCCGGAGGCCAGCTTCACG
This sequence comes from Streptomyces sp. NPDC093598, assembly GCF_044764825.1. Taxonomy (NCBI): domain Bacteria; kingdom Bacillati; phylum Actinomycetota; class Actinomycetes; order Kitasatosporales; family Streptomycetaceae; genus Streptomyces; species Streptomyces sp. NPDC093598. The sequence continues at coordinate 229,785 of NZ_JBIWIV010000011.1, forward strand.
GAGGCGACCGGGGAGCCGTCCAGGCGGCGGCGCAGGGGTGCGCGCGGTCCGGAAGCCGGGGCGAGGCCCTCGGGAAGATCCGCCGGCGCGACGGTGGGCTCGGCCGGGCCGTGTCCGGGCAGTGCGACCTCGGCCGCCGACTCCTGGCGCTCCGCCGGGCTGATCGGCAGCAGCTTGCGCCGGTCGCGCGGGGTGTGCGAGGCGTGGATGCCGCCGTTGAGGATGGTCTGGAGGCGGTCCGAGATGTCCGAGTAGTCGTCGAAGCCGAGCACGCCGTCGGCTTCGGGGAGGGCCTCGGCGAGTTCCTTGCCGTACCGCTCGGCCATGCAGCCCACCGCCACGACGGCCTGGGTTCTGCCGTGCCCCTTGAGGTCGTTGGCCTCCAGGAGGGCGTCGACGGAGTCCTTCTTGGCGGCCTCGACGAAGCCGCAGGTGTTCACGACGGCGACGTCGGCGTCCTCGGCGTCCTCCACGAGCTGCCAGCCGTCCGCCTCCAAACGGCCTGCGAGCTCCTCCGAGTCCACCTCGTTACGGGCGCAGCCAAGGGTGACGAGTGCGACGGTACGGCGTTCAGGCATGGGCTCAAGACTACTTCGTCCCGCTGACACCCCACGTCGACGGGGTTGGCCGTTTCCCGGCCAACCCCGTATCAACTGGACGTTTCGGACCGGTCACCCGGCCTCGGGGTCGCCCTTTGTGTAGGTCAGGCGTTCGACGGACCCCGGCTGGAAGTTCTCTTCGATCTTCTTGCCGTTGACGAAGAGGTCGATCGCTCCGGCGTCTCCGAGGACGAGGTGGACCTTCGAACTGTCCTGGAAGGTCTTGGAGTCGCCCTGCTTGAGGACACCGTCGAAGATCATCCGGCCGTTGTGGTCCTTGGCGGCGATCCAGCTGCGGCCGTCGGCGGCGGACACCTGGACCGTCACCTTGTCCTGCGGCGCGGCCGCGATGGCGCTGTCGGACGGCTCGGGCGCGGGGTCGGCGGGCTTCTTGGTCTTGGTGGTCGGGGAGGCGGAGTCGCCGGGCGTGGAGCCCTCGGCCACGTTCGCCTCGTTGCCGCCGTCGTCGCCGCCCTGGAACATCGTGAACCCGACGAAACCGATCACGGCGACGATCGCGGCCACCATGGCCGCGGTCCAGTTGGGGCCCCGCCGCTCGGGACGGATGCGTTCCGCCTCGAAGAGGGGAGCTGCCGGGGTCGGTGCCGGACGCCCGCCGTGCTCGTCGCCGTACTGGGCGAGCAGCGGCGCGGGATCGAGGTGGACGGCCTTGGCCAGGGTCCTGATGTGCCCACGGGCGTAGACGTCCCCACCGCAGGGGGTGAAGTCGTCCGCCTCGATCGCGTGCACGATGTTCATGCGGACCCGGGTGGCGCTACTGACGTCGTCGACGGTCAGTCCGGCGGCGATACGAGCCTGCTGCAGGACACGGCCGATGGAGGGGCGGGCTTCCTCGCGGTCTGCTTCGACGCGCTCGTCTTCGAACGGACGCTCGTCTTCAGGGGAGTTGCCGATGGACACGGGGGCGCCTTTCGAGCGTGTAGCCGCCTGTGCTGGAAGTTCAGTCTAGGGGGGGTACAAAAGGGTGGGGCAACCGGGCGGTGGCACTTTGTACGCCATCGGAATGGCCCGACATTCCGATGGTGGGCTCGCTGCTTGTCGCTTTCCTCAACTTGACGTACGCCGAAGGGAAACGGTTGCTCGATGATCCCTTACGGATGAGTCACGATCAGGACACCCGATTGCCGTAACGCCCCGCGAGGCGACCACTGTGTCCCGCTTGCCTACCCTTCAGACTCCCCCCGGATCACGGCGAGCACGCCATCCAGCTCGTCAGGCTTCACAAGAACGTCACGAGCCTTCGAACCCTCGCTCGGCCCGACGATGTTCCGGGACTCCATCAGGTCCATCAGCCGGCCCGCCTTGGCGAAGCCGACACGCAGCTTGCGCTGGAGCATGGACGTCGACCCGAACTGCGTGGAGACGACCAGTTCCGCCGCCTGGCACAGCAGGTCGAGGTCGTCGCCGATGTCCTCGTCGATCTCCTTCTTCTGCTTGGTGCCCACGACGACGTCGTCCCGGAAGACGGGCGTCATCTGCTCCTTGCAGTGCCGGACGACGCCCGCGATCTCCTCCTCGGTGACGAAGGCGCCCTGCATACGGGTGGGCTTGTTGGCCCCCATCGGCAGGAAGAGCCCGTCGCCCTTGCCGATCAGCTTCTCGGCGCCCGGCTGGTCGAGGATGACCCGCGAGTCGGCCAGCGAGGAGGTGGCGAAGGCCAGCCGCGACGGCACGTTCGCCTTGATCAGACCGGTGACGACGTCCACCGAGGGCCGCTGTGTGGCGAGCACCAGGTGGATGCCGGCCGCACGGGCGAGCTGCGTGATGCGCACGATCGCGTCCTCGACGTCCCGCGGCGCGACCATCATCAGGTCGGCGAGCTCGTCGACGATGACCAGCAGGTACGGGTACGGGTGGAGCTCGCGCTCGCTGCCCTCGGGCGGTTTGACCTTGCCCTCGCGCACTGCCTTGTTGAAGTCGTCGATGTGCCGGTAGCCGTAGGCGGCCAGGTCGTCGTAGCGCAGGTCCATCTCGCGTACGACCCACTGGAGCGCCTCGGCGGCCCGCTTGGGGTTGGTGATGATCGGTGTGATCAGGTGCGGGATGCCCTCGTACGCGGTCAGCTCGACCCGCTTGGGGTCGACCAGGATCATCCGGACGTCCTCGGGGGTCGCCCGCATCATGACCGATGTGATGAGGCAGTTGATGCAGGACGACTTGCCGGAGCCGGTGGCGCCGGCGACGAGCATGTGCGGCATCTTCGCCAGCGAGTGCATGACGTAGCCGCCCTCGACGTCCTTTCCGAAGGCGACGAGCATCGGGTCGTCGTCCTCGGCGGACTCCGCCAGGCGCAGGACGTCGCCGAGGTTGACCATCTCCCGGTCGGTGTTCGGGATCTCGATGCCGACGGCGGACTTGCCGGGGATCGGGCTGATGATCCGCACGTCCGGGGAGGCGACGGCGTAGGCGATGTTCTTGGTCAGCGCGGTGATCCGCTCGACCTTCACGGCGGGACCGAGCTCGACCTCGTAGCGCGTGACCGTCGGCCCGCGGGTGAAGCCGGTGACACTGGCGTCCACCTTGAACTCGGTGAAGACGGTCGTCAGCGACTCGACGATGAGGTCGTTGGCCGCGCTGCGGGACTTGCCCGGGCCGCCGCGCTCCAGCAGGTCGAGCGAGGGCAGGGAGTACGTGATGTCGCCGGACAGCTGGAGCTGCTCCGCGCGCGGAGGCAGGTCGCGGGGTTCGGAGGGCGGGGCCTTGGTCAGGTCGCGGACGCCCGGCCTCGGCTTCTGCGGCTCCGGCTGGTCCTGCTCGTTCCGGTCCTGCTCGTGGTGGTCCTGCTCGGACTTGTTCTGCTTGCGCTCCTGCTGGGGGCGGGCGGCCGGGACGGGCGTCGGCGTGGTCGCCTCCTGGTCCCCCACCCGCACGCCCTGGGTGAGGTCGGCGACGACCGGTGAGGGCGGCATGCCGTGCAGCACGGCACCGTCGAGCGCGGCGGCGGCCGCCGCGGCGACGTCCACGGCGTCCCTGCGCCGGTCCATGTCGGGCTGCGGCACCGCGGAGCGCCTGGGGCGGCCACGACGCCGCGTGAGCGCCTCCTGCTCGGCACTGTCCGGGTCGTACGCCGCGGGCGCCGGCGCACGCCTGCCGCGCGGGCGCGCGGGCAGCGCCTCGCGCCACTGCTCCTCGTACCGCTCGTCGTCCTCGGCGAAGCCGTAGTCGTCCTCGGCCGGGTCGCGGACGATCCCCAGCCGCACCCCGAGCAGCCGCAGCCGCTGCGGAATGGCGTTGACCGGGGTGGCCGTGACGACCAGCAGCCCGAAGACCGTCAGCAGCACCAGCAGGGGTACGGCGAGCACGTCGCCCATGGCGTACGACAGCGGGGTCGCCATGGCCCAGCCGATGAGGCCGCCGGCGTCCCTTATGGCCTGCATGCCTTCGCCGCGCGCGGGTGAGCCGCACGCGATGTGGACCTGGCCGAGCACGCCGATGACGAGCGCGGACAGGCCGATGACGATGCGTCCGTTGGCTTCGGGCTTCTCCGGGTGACGGATGAACCGCACGGCGATGACGGCGAGCAGTATCGGCACGAGCAGGTCGAGGCGGCCGAAGGCACCGGTGACGAGGATCTCCACGAGGTCGCCCACGGGACCCTTGAGATCGGCCCAGGTGCCCGCGGCGACGATCAGCGCGATGGCGAGCAGCAGCAGGGCGACACCGTCCTTGCGGTGAGCCGGGTCCAGGTTCTTGGCGCCCTGCCCTATGCCGCGGAACACGGCGCCGACGGCGTGCGCCACGCCGAGCCAGACGGCGCGCACGAGCCGGTAGATGCCACCGGTCGGGCTGGGTGCCGGTCTGGGCGCGACCTTCTTGGCCGCGGCCTTCCTGGCGGGCGCCTTCTTCACGGGAGCCTTCTTGGCAGCGGCCTTCTTCGCCGGAGCCTTCGCGGCCGCCTTCTTCGCGAGCGGCGGCTTCTTGGCTGCGGAGGGACGTGAGGCCATGGGTGTGAGGTTACCGGTGGAGACGACAGGGGACACGCGTGTCTACGGCTTCACCCGTTCGTGTCGCTCCGGGAGAGGCGCGAAATTGACGCGCGGTCACGGGCAGACAATCCCGCCTGCGCGCGCGTCAGTTCTGTGAGGACACCGAGGAGGCGCTCCCGGTGCCCGGCTCCAGCGCGTCCAGCGCCCGCCGCAACCCGGTGAGCTTGCGCTCCAGATGAGCCGCCGTGGCCACCGCGGCGGCGTCCGTCGACTCGTCGTTGAGCTGCTTGGTCAGCGCTTCGGCCTGCTCCTCTACGGCCGCGAGCCGTGCGGAGAGTTCCGCGAGCAGCCCGGCCGACTCCTTGGCCTCGCCGCCCGTGTCCTTGCCGTTGCCCTCCAACTGGAGCCGCAGCAGCGATGCCTGCTCCCGCAGCTGGCAGTTCTTCATGTACAGCTCGACGAAGACGGAGACCTTCGCGCGCAGCACCCACGGGTCGAACGGCTTGGAGATGTAGTCCACCGCACCCGCCGCGTAACCCCGGAAGGTGTGGTGCGGGCCGTGGTTGATCGCCGTGAGGAAGATGATCGGGATGTCCCGGGTCCGCTCACGGCGCTTGATGTGCGCGGCCGTCTCGAAGCCGTCCATGCCCGGCATCTGGACGTCCAGCAGGATGACCGCGAAGTCGTCCGTGAGCAGCGCTTTGAGCGCTTCCTCCCCGGACGATGCCCGCACCAGCGTCTGATCGAGCGCAGAGAGGATCGCCTCCAGCGCCAGCAGATTCTCCGGCCGGTCATCGACCAGGAGGATCTTGGCCTTCTGCACCATGGCCCGCCCTCCTCGCCCCGGCGTGGGGCCTCCCCTGTCCGCAGGACCTGGGGAAGCACCGGTGGGTGCCGCCCCAGGGGACGACTCCCTTGCGCCGCCCGTCCTTGTGCCGGTCATCGTAGCCGCACCCCGCCCGTCGCCACACCCTGTCACCGTGATGTCACTGTGCACGTAGCAGAAACGCAGCAGGAGACCAGAAGGTTCCCCAGATCTTGTACTTCTACACGACTATGCACACACCGAGTAGGCAACTCCGCGTGAACACCGAACCTTCCCGTCATGGTCGCGCAACTGCCCGACGTTCCCCTCATTCCCCTCGCATCCACTGATCCATCACCGCCAGCAGGTGATCGGGGTCGACCGGCTTCGTCACGTAGTCGGAAGCGCCCGACTCGATCGCCTTCTCCCGGTCGCCCTTCATCGCCTTCGCGGTCAGCGCGATGATCGGCAGGCCGGCGAACTGCGGCATCCTGCGGATCGCGTTGGTCGTCGCGTACCCGTCCATCTCCGGCATCATGATGTCCATCAGGACGACCGCCACGTCGTCGTGCTGCTCCAGGACCTCGATGCCCTCACGGCCGTTCTCGGCGTACAGCACGGACAGGCCGTGCTGCTCCAGGACGCTGGTCAGGGCGAAGACGTTGCGGATGTCGTCGTCGACGATCAGGACCTTCTGGCCGCCGAAGCGGATGCCGCGGTTCGGCTTCGGCGCCGATTCCTGCTCGGACGGCGTCCACTGCTCCAGCTGCGCGGGGCGCGGCGGCAGCTCGGGCATCCTCCGGCGCCGCCGGAACAGGGCGGCCGGCCCGCTCTGCGTCTCCCGGTACGACTTCACCTCGGCCGGCGCCTCGACCTCGATGTCCGACAGCTCGGAGGACGTCACCAGGTCACCGGCCTCGATGGCGGGCAGCTGCTGCTGGTAGCCCTGCGGCGGCAGTTCGCTGGGGTGCAGCGGGAGGTACAGCGTGAACGTCGAGCCGCGGCCCGGCTCGCTCTGTGCGTAGATCTCACCGCCGAGCAGCTGCGCGATCTCCCGCGAGATGGACAGCCCGAGGCCCGTACCGCCGTACTTGCGGCTGGTGGTGCCGTCGGCCTGCTTGAACGCCTCGAAGATCACCCGCATCTTGCTGGACGCGATGCCGATCCCGGTGTCGGTCACGGAGAACGCGATCAGCTCGGCGTCCGGATCGGTCAGCGACCCGGTCTCCAGCAGCTGCTCCCGGATCTTCTGCGGCACATCGTCCCGCGCCGGCCTGATGACCAGCTCCACCGACCCGGAATCGGTGAACTTCACCGCGTTCGACAGCAGGTTGCGCAGCACCTGCAGCAGCCGCTGCTCGTCGGTGTGCAGCGTCGCGGGCAGCTCCGGCGAGACCCGAACCGACAGGTCGAGGCCCTTCTCCGCGGTCAGCGGCCGGAAGGTGGCCTCCACGTAGTCCACGAGCTGCACGAGCGCGATCCGCGTCGGGGAGACGTCCATCTTGCCCGCCTCGACCTTCGACAGGTCGAGGATGTCGTTGATGAGCTGGAGCAGGTCCGAACCGGCCCCGTGGATCGTCTCGGCGAACTCGACCTGCTTCGGGGAGAGGTTCCCCTCGGCGTTGTCGGCGAGCAGCTTGGCCAGGATCAGCAGCGAGTTGAGCGGCGTACGCAGCTCGTGCGACATGTTCGCCAGGAACTCGCTCTTGTAGCGCATCGACACCGCGAGCTGCTCGGCGCGCTCCTCCAGGACCTGCCGCGCCTCCTCGATCTCGGTGTTCTTCACCTCGATGTCGCGGTTCTGCTGGGCCAGCAGCTCGGCCTTCTCCTCCAGTTCGGCGTTGGACGCCTGGAGGGCCCTCTGCCGCTGCTCCAACTCCGCCGAGCGCTCCCGCAGTTGCTCGGTCAGCTCCTGCGACTGCGCCAGCAGCAGCTCCGTCTTGGTGTTGACGGAGATGGTGTTGACGCTCGTCGCGATCATCTCGGCGATCTGGTTCAGGAAGTCCTTCTGGATCTGCGTGAACGGCGTGAAGGACGCCAGCTCGATGACGCCGAGCACCTTCCCCTCGAACAGCACCGGCAGCACGATCACCTGCGCGGGCGGCGCCTCACCGAGCCCCGAGGAGATCTTCAGGTACCCGCTGGGCGCGTTCTCCACGAGGATCGTGCGCTTCTCCGTGGCGGCCGTCCCGATCAGCGCCTCACCGGGCTCGAACGACGTCGGCATCGAGCCCATCGAGTAGCCGTAACTGCCCAGCATGCGCAGCTCGTACTGGTCGTCGTCCGCGGCGTTCATGTCCTCGCCGTCGACGAGCGGCATCGCCAGGAAGAACGCGCCGTGCTGCGCGGAGACGACCGGCGTCAGCTCGCTCATGATCAGCGAGGCCACGTCCTCCAGGTCGCGTCGGCCCTGCATCAACGCCGAGATCCGGGCCAGGTTGCCCTTGAGCCAGTCCTGCTCCTTGTTGGCGATCGTGGTGTCGCGCAGGTTGGCGATCATCTTGTTGATGTAGTCCTGGAGCTCCTGGATCTCCCCGGACGCGTCCACGTCGATCTTCAGGTTCAGATCGCCGCGGGTCACCGCGGTCGCCACGCGCGCGATGGCACGCACCTGCCGGGTCAGGTTCCCGGCCATCTCGTTCACCGACTCGGTCAGGTCCCGCCAGGTGCCGTCCACGTCCCGCACGCGTGCCTGCCCGCCGAGCTGCCCCTCCGTACCCACCTCGCGGGCGACCCGGGTGACCTCCTCGGCGAAGGACGACAGCTGATCGACCATCGTGTTGATGGTCGTCTTCAGTTCCAGGATCTCGCCGCGCGCATCGATGTCGATCTTCTTCGTCAGGTCACCCTTGGCGATGGCCGTGGTCACCATGGCGATGTTGCGCACCTGGCCGGTCAGGTTGGACGCCATCTGGTTCACGGACTCGGTGAGGTCCTTCCACGTACCGGCCACACCGGGTACGTGCGCCTGACCGCCCAGGATGCCGTCCGTGCCCACCTCACGGGCCACCTTGGTGACCTGCTCGGCGAACGAACTCAGCGTCTTCACCATCGTGTTGATGGTGTCGGCGAGCTGCGCGACCTCACCACGCGCCTCGATGGTGACCTGCCGCGTCAGGTCACCGTTGGCGACCGCGGCCGAGACCTGGGAGATGTTCCGCACCTGAGTGGTGAGGTTCTTCGCCATCAGGTTGACGTTGTCGCTCAGGTCCTTCCAGATTCCCGTGACACCCGGCACGTGCGCCTGGCCGCCCAGGATGCCCTCGGTGCCCACCTCACGGGCCACCCGGGTCACCTGCTCGGCGAAGGAGGAGAGCTGGTCCACCATCGTGTTGACGGTCGTGACCAGCTCGAGGATCTCGCCCTTGGCGTCGACGGTGATCTTCTTCGACAGATCGCCCCGGGCGACCGCGGTCGTGACCTCGGCGATGTTGCGCACCTGGATGGTCAGGTTGTTCGCCATGCCGTTGACGGACTGGGTGAGGTCCTTCCAGGTGCCGGAGACGCCCTGCACCTCGGCCTGACCGCCCAGGATGCCCTCCGTACCCACCTCACGGGCCACCCGCGTGACCTCTTCGGCGAACGACGACAGCTGGTCCACCATCGTGTTCAGGGTGTTCTTGAGCTCCAGGATCTCCCCGCGCGCGTCCACGGTGATCTTCTGGGACAGGTCACCCCGGGCCACCGCCGTGGCCACCTGGGCGATGTTGCGCACCTGGCCGGTCAGGTTGGACGCCATACCGTTCACGGAGTCCGTCAGGTCACGCCACACACCGGCCACGCCCGGCACCTGCGCCTGACCACCCAGCCGGCCGTCCGTACCCACCTCGCGCGCGACCCGGGTCACCTGATCGGCGAAGGCCGAGAGCTGGTCCACCATCGTGTTGATGGTGTTCTTCAGTTCGAGGATCTCCCCGCGCGCGTCCACGTCGATCTTCTGCGACAGGTCACCCCGGGCCACGGCCGTCGTCACCTGTGCGATGTTGCGTACCTGAGAAGTGAGGTTCCCGGCCATCGAGTTGACGGAGTCGGTGAGCTCCTTCCACGTGCCCGACACGCCGTCGACCCGTGCCTGTCCACCGAGACGGCCCTCCGTGCCCACGTCCCGGGCCATCCGCGTCACCTGGTCGGCGAAGCTCGACAGCTGGTCCACCATCGTGTTCACGGTGTTCTTCAGCTTGAGCATCTCGCCGGAGACGTCGACGGTGACCTTCTGCGACAGGTCGCCGTTGGCCACCGCCGTCGTCACCTGGGCGATGTTCCTCACCTGACCGGTGAGGTTCCGGAACGCCGTGTTGACGGAGTCCGTCAGGTCCTTCCACGTCCCCGCCGCACCCGGCACCTGCGCCTGGCCGCCCAGCTCACCCTCGACACCGATCTCGCGCGCCACACGCGTCACTTCGGCACCGAAGGCGGACAGCTGATCGACCATCGTGTTGACGGTGTTCTTCAGCTCCAGCATCTCGCCGGCCACGTCGACCGTGACCTTCTGCGAGAGATCACCATTGGCCACCGCCGTCGTCACCGCGGCGATGTCCCTCACCTGAGTGGTCAGGTTCCGGAAGACCGTGTTCACCGAATCGGTGAGGTCCTTCCACGTCCCCGCGGCACCCGGCACGTTCGCCTGACCGCCGAGCTGCCCCTCGGCCCCGACCTCGTTGGCCACGCGCGTGACCTCGTCCGCGAAGATGCGCAGCGTCTCGGTCATCTGGTTGATCGTGTCGGCGAGCTGCGCGACCTCACCGCGCGCCGGCACGGTCACCTTGCGCGACAGGTCACCGTTGGCGACCGCGGTCGTCACCTCCGCGATCCCACGCACCTGGGCCGTGAGGTTCCCGGCCATGGTGTTCACCGAATCGGTGAGTTCCTTCCACACACCGGCGACGCCCGGCACCTGCGCCTGACCGCCCAGCGCGCCCTCGGTGCCCACCTCACGGGCCACCCGGGTCACCTCGGAGGAGAACGCCGACAGCTGGTCCACCATCGTGTTGACGGTGTTCTTCAGCTCCAGCATCTCGCCGGCCACCTGGACCGTGACCTTGCGGGACAGATCACCCTTGGCGACCGCCGTCGTCACCAGCGCGATGTCCCTCACCTGGGCCGTCAGCCGGTACGCCATCGTGTTGACGGAGTCCGTCAGATCCCGCCACGAACCCGACATGCCCCGCACCCGGGCCTGCCCGCCCAGCTTGCCCTCGGTGCCCACCTCACTGGCCACACGCGTGACCTCGTCGGTGAACGTCGACAGCTGGTCGACCAGGTTGTTGACGGTCCGCCCGACCTTCAGGAACTCGCCCCGCAGCGGCTGACTGTTCCCGTCCGGCACCTGCGTCCGCAGCTCCATCCGCGGCGACAGGTCACCCTCCGCCACCGCGGACAGCACCCGGCCGACCTCGGAGACCGGCCGCACCAGGTCGTCCACCAGGGCGTTCGAGTTGTCGATCGCCGTCGCCCAGGAGCCCTCGCACGCACCCGTCTCCAGCCGCTCGGTGAGCTTGCCCTCTCGGCCCACCATCCGCCGCACCCGCGACAGCTCACCCGTCAGATGCAGATTGCGGTCGGCCACCTCGTTGAAGACCGCCGCGATCTCGGCCATCACGCCGTCCCCGGACACCGTGAGCCGCTTGCGGAAGTTCCCGTCCCGCATCGACACCAGCGCCGCCATCAGCCGGTTCAGGGCCGCCGTGTCCACCTCGGTCGTGCCACTGCGCACCCTGCCCTGGTTGACCGGGGACTGTCCGCCTTTCGCGCGCGCCTTCTTGCCACGCGTCGCTGCGCCAGACTCCACTGTGTCCCTCCCGCAGGGATCGACCGTCACTGCTGTGCTCGGGTACCACGCTCGGCGTACCAGTTACTACTGCGTATTCTCTGCCCTGCATGCCAGGCCGTTTCCAGGGGGCTGCTGCCCACGGGCGGCAGCGGGCACACAGCCTGCCCTGACCTTCACAAGAAGCTTGCCCAGTGTTTCACCCCGGCCGAACCAGGCCATAACAGTTCGGCAGCTTCGCACATCGTCCGCACACCCTCCGGACGGAAACACTGCAGACCGGCATCCGCATGGACCGCGAAGGTAAGTAACCTTGCATCCGGCTGTCCAGCCGCGCCGGTCCGTCCGGCCTGGGCGGTGGCACGAAGACGAGCGGGCATCGGAGGGGCGGCCGCACACATGACCACCGGACTGATCCCGGGGGGACAGCCCCCGGACCCCCGGCCGACGGGCGCCCTGCCGCAACAGCGGCTCGAGCCGGTCGGCCACGCAGCCCAGCACGTCGAGAACCGGTCGAGGAGTTCTGTGATCACCGCGCGCGCGGCCGCCAGTTTCGAGCCCGTCGGGCGATCGGTCGCGAGCGCCCGCTCCTTCGTCCGCGACACCCTCCAGGGCTGGGGCTTCGCCGACATCGTCGACGACGCCGTCGTTCTCACCAGCGAACTGGTGACCAACGCCGTGGTCCACGCCGGCACCTCGGCCGACGTGCTGTGCCTGCGCAGCGACGAAGGCGCACGCATCGAGGTGGCCGACCACTACCCCGAACGCGAGATCCCCCTCCAGGGCACGGCCATCAACATGGGCAGCCCCGACCGTGAGGGCGGCCGCGGTCTTCAGCTGTGCGCGGCCCTCGCCGGCCGCTGGGGTGTCGAATACACCCCCACCCACAAGACCGTCTGGTTCCAACTGGACCTGCCCGCACGCGCGGTGGGCACCCGCGCAGCCGGCCCGGCCCTCCCCCTCCACCTCCTCCCCCTCGCCGACGGCCGGGTCCGCGTGGCCGTCATCCAGATCGACCGCACCGGCCACATCACCGCCTGGAACGAGGACGCCGAGGAACTCTTCGGCTACCCGGCCGAGCAGGTCACCGGCAAACCCCTGACCGACCTCGCGGCCTGGCCGCACACCCCGGGCACCAGCACCGGCATCGCGGAGGCCCTCCGCCTGTCCCGCTGGGAAGGCAGCTACGGCATCCGCGCGGCCACTGGCCGCGTCATCCCCGTGTACGCCTCCCACCTGCGCGTCCGCGACACCGGCGGCGAACCGTCAACCGTGTGCCTCCTCGTACGGGACCACGAACGGGCAGTTCTGCAGACGCCCCTGCGCGGCCCCGCCTCCGACTCCTCGACCGGCTCCGAGGGCCAGAACACCGACCCCTTCGAGGTCTTCATCGGCTCCCCCGCCCCGGACGACCTCGACGGCCTCCTCCAGCGCACGGTCGAACGCGCCCGCGACATGCTCGACGGCGACTCGGCGTTCCTCCTGCTCGCCACCGACGACGAGACGGAACTGGAGGTCCGCGCCTCCACCGGCCTCCCCTCGGCCCGCCAGCGCTTCGCCCGTGTCCCCGTGGAAGCCGGCCCCGGCCGCTACGGCTCGGCCCGCATGCCCGCCGTCCACGACGACCTGACGGCCGTCCCGGGCGCGGTGCCGCTGCTGAACGGCACGGGCATGCGCTCGGTCGTCACGGTCCCGCTGAAGGTCGAGGGCCGCCTCACCGGCTCACTCGGCGTCGCCGCCGAAGCTCCCGCCAGATACACCAACGAGGAGGCCCTGCGCCTCCAGTTCGCCGCCGACCGCATCGCCCTCGCCGTCGAATCGGCCCGCCTGGGCGAACTGGAACGCCTGCGCCGCGGCTCCCTCAGCTTCCTCGTCGAGGCCTCCGACCTGCTGGCCGGCACCCTGGACCGTGACCAGACCCTGGCCCTGATGGCCCAGATGACGGTCCCGACCCTCGCCACGTGGTGCGCCGTCTACACGATCGCCGACCAGGCCTCCGAGCCCTACCTCTCCTACGTCCTGCACGAGGACGAGGAACTCATCGACGGCATCAAGTACCTGCTGTCGAAGGTCCCCCCGCCCGACCCGGTCCCCACCCCCGGCGCCCGCGTATGGACGGCCCCCGCCGAGATGGCCCACCAGGCGGCCCTGCGCAGTTCCATGCGCAGCCTCGGCCTCAGCGGCGGCCCGACCCGCCAGGTCACCCGCGGCATCGGCCCGACCCTCGCCACTGCCTCCGCGGTCGGCGGCGAGACGGTCGTCCTCCCGCTGGTGGCCCGCAACCGCGTGATCGGCATGCTCACCCTCGGCAAGCCGACGGACGAACACTTCCGCCAGGAGATCCTGGAACTCGCCGAGGACCTCTCCCGCCGGGCCGCCCTGGCCCTGGACAACGCCCGCCTCTACTCGGAGCGCACGGCGATCAGCCAGTCCCTCCAGCGCAGCCTGCTGCCGCCGGAGCTGCCGCTGATCGACGGCGTCGAGGTCGAGGTCATCTACCGCGCGGCAGGCGAGGGGAACGAGGTCGGCGGCGACTTCTACGACCTCTTCCCCATCCGCGACGGCGCCTACGGCTTCGCCATCGGCGATGTCTGCGGCACGGGCCCGAACGCGGCAGCGGTCACAGGCCTGGCCCGCCACGCCCTGCGCCTCCTGGCCCGCGAGGGCCTCAGCGGCCCCATGGTCCTGGAGCGCCTCAACTCCGCGATCCTCGACGAAGGCGCCCGCAGCCGCTTCCTCACCCTCCTCTACGGCGAGATGCGCCCTCAGGAGGACGGCAGCGCGGAACTGAAGGTGGTCTGTGCCGGTCACCCGCTGCCGCTTCGCCTGCGCCAGGACGGCACGGTCGAACCGGCCGCGGAGCCTCAGCCGCTGCTCGGCGTCATCGAGGACCTGGAGCTCTACGAGCAGACCGTCACCCTCGACCCGGGCGATGTCCTGCTGTGCGTCACGGACGGCGTCACCGAACGCCGCGAAGGCGCCCGCATGCTGGGCGACGACGGCCTCGCCGACGTCCTCACGACCTGCACGGGCCTGACGGCCGGCGCGGTCGCGGCCCGCATCATGCGCGCGGTGGAACGCTTCGCGTCGGACGCCCCTTCGGACGACATGGCGATCCTGGCGATGCGCGTCCCGGGCCTCCAGGACTAGGAGAACGCGAAAGGCCCCACCCGTGAGGGTGGGGCCTTTTCTGGTGGAGCCCCCAAACGGAATCGAACCGTTGACCTTCTCCTTACCATGGAGACGCTCTACCGACTGAGCTATAGGGGCCTGTTGCTTTGCGAGGCCTCCCCCGCGGCAACGGAATAGATCATACCCCGAACAGGCCCGTGCTCCCAACCACGTCAGAAGGCGGGCTGAAGAAGCCCTCCGAGGGCATTACAGGCAGACACGATCCGCTGCATGTCCCGCTTGGTCAGCGACGCGTCCACGGGCAGCGCAAGCGTCTCGTCGGAAGCCCGCTCGGTCTCCGGAAGGGAAACACACCGCCGGAATTCGGGCAACCTGTGCACGGGCGTCTTCACCGGCACCCGGCACACAACTCCCTTGGCCCGCACGGCCCGCGCGAAGGCGTCCCGGTCCGGTCGCCCGTTGCCGGGAACCCGCACGACGTACTGCTGATAGGTGTGCCCGTCACCGTCGTCCGGCGTCCGCACACCCCTCAACTTCGCGTCGAGATAAGCCGCCCGCTCCCTGCGCTGGGCTATCTCGTCGTACGGCGCCTCGGACTCCCCTTGCTCCAGCACCAGCAGCCCGTGCCGCTGTCCCACGGCGTGCAGCCGGGCGATGTCGGCGAGCCGGCCGAAGCGGTGCACGACCACCACGGCAGCGGTCCGTGAGGTGACCGCGGCTTCCACAGCGGCGGCGTCGAGGCAGTAGGTGGCGGGGTCTATGTCGGCGAACACCGGCAGCGCCCCGGCCATGGTCACGGCTTCGGCCACTTCGACGTTCCCGAAGGCCGGCACGACGACCTCGTCACCGAGTCCGACACCGGCGGCCCTGAGCATTGCAGCAGTACCCATGCTGTGGATGCTGGTCGCGCAACGTGAACTTCAAGTGACGCGCAACAAAAAAGGGTTGGACCCGGAACCGAAGTTCCGGGTCCAACCCTTTCAATGATTGTTCGGCGGCGTCCTACTCTCCCACAGGGTCCCCCCTGCAGTACCATCGGCGCTGTAAGGCTTAGCTTCCGGGTTCGGAATGTAACCGGGCG